>NZ_MWLQ01000037.1 GCF_010634855.1 Microbacterium sp. B35-30
GGCGACGCGGGCGCGACGCCGGCTCCGGTCGCCCGGGCGGACCCGTCGGCGGTGCCATGCAGGCGGATGCCGCGGCATCCGTCGCCGGAACCTCCACCGTCGGCGACGCACTGGGCGCCCCTTCGAAGCAATCACCACCACCACCTACGACGCAATCACCACCATCACCACCTACGACGCAGTCGTAACACACAGAGAGGCATGACCCATGAGCACGAATCGCAGAAGGATGCGCGTCGCCTCGGTCGTCGCGGGGATCGGCATCGTCGCCGTCCTCGCTGCCGGCTGCGCACGCGGCGGCGGATCGCCGAACGACACCGACGACGGCGGCGGCGCGGAGGCGAGTCCGGGGATCACCGACGACTCGATCACCCTCGGCATCACCACCCCGCTGTCGGGTCCGACCGCCGGCCCGGGAACCTGCACGGTCGCCGGCATCACCGCGTACTTCGGGGCGCGGAACGCCGAGGGCGGCGTGGAGTTCGGCGACGGCAACACGCGCACGGTCGAGATCGAGGCGCTGGACGACGAGTACGACCCGCAGAAGGCCAAGGCCAACTACGACCAGCTCAAGAGCAGCGTCTTCGCGATGACCGCAGGCCTCGGCACGCCCACCAACCGGGCGTGGCTCGACGCGGCGATCGCCGACGAGGTGCCGCAGGTGCTGATCATGACGGGCGACCCGATCTTCAGCAACCAGGAGGAGAGCCCCTGGCAGCTCGGGTTCGTGCCGATCTACCAGAACGAGGGCGAGGCGTTCGGCGAGCTGCTCGCCGGATCGGGCGAAGACCACACGGTCGCGATCCTGTCGCAGAACGACGACTACGGCGAGGGCTACGTCGAGGGCTTCAAGACGGCCATCGAGGGCGCCGACAACATCGAGATCGTCAAGGAGCTCACCTACGAGGCCACCGACGCCTCGGTCGACGCGCAGCTGACCGAGCTGGCCGGCTCGGGCGCCGACGTGTTCTTCAACGCCATGTCGATCACCCCGCTGGTGATCTCGTCGCTGCAGAAGTCGCAGGAGCTCGGCTGGCTGCCGTCGTGGTTCCTGCCGTCGAACACGTCGAGCCCGACCGCCATCCTCGAGCCGGGCGGCGCCGCGGCGTTCCCCGGCGTCTACACGGTGGCGTTCGCGCAGTCGGCGGCCGCGCCGACGTTCGCCGAGAGCGAGGAGGGCGCCGCCTTCCTCGAGCAGCTCGCGGAGTACGCGAACTACCCGGACGTCCCCGCGTTCCCGCACTGCGTCTGGTCGTACCAGATCGGGGCGACGCTCGAGGAGGTGTTCGGCGCCATGACCGAGCCGACGCGCGACAACTTCATGGAGGCGCTGCGCGACGTCTCAGGCTTCACGGCGCCGCTCATGCTCGAGGGCTCCACCGTCGACACGACCGAGGACGGACTGCCCGCCGTCTCGACGGTGCAGGTGCAGAAGTACAACGGCAAGGGCTACGCCCCCGCCGAGAGCTGGGACGAGTGACCTGAGGGGTGCGGAGGGGCGGCCGGAGCATCCGGTCGCCCCTTTGCCGTGCGCCGGTGCGTTTCGTCTCGCTTCGCTCGCTCAACGACCGGAAGCTCGACCCCGGTCGTCGAGCGAGCGAGACGAAACGCGCTCCACCCGGTCGTTGAGCGAGCGAGGAACGAGCGAGACGAAACGCGCCGAGCGCGGCTCACTCCATGCCGTGGAGCACCTCGACGATGCCGGAGAGGTGGGCGCGGGTCGCGGCCTCGGCGGCGTCGGGGTCTTTGGCGAGGATCGCGTCGATGATCGCGATGTGCTCGGGAGCCGAGGTCGTGGCGCGACCGGGGTGGAACGCGAGGCGGAACTGGTGGCGCGCCGACTGGGCACGCAGCCGCTCGAGCAGCTGCGTGGCGGTGCCGTGGCGGCTGAGGTCGCGGATGCGGCGGTCGAGCTCCTGGTTGAGGCGCGAGTACGCCACGAGGTCGCCCGAGCCGATCGCCGCCTCGATCTCGGCGCGCAGCGCCCGGAGCCCGTCGGCGTCGGCGGGAGTGAGATTCTCGGCGGCCTTGCGCGCGCAGAGCGTCTCGAGGCCGATGCGCACCTCGACGATCTCGATCGCCTCGTCGACGGTGATCGCGCGCACGCGCGCGCCGCGGTTCGGCAGGCGCTCGACGAGCCCCTCGCCGGCGAGGTTGAGAAGCGCGGTGCGCACCGAGGCGCGCGAGGCGCCATACCGTTCGCTCAGGTCGGCTTCGATGAGGCGCTGGTGCGGGGCGAACTGCGCCTCGAGGATCGCCTCGCGGATCACCTGCGTCAGATCGGGGCGATCCATCGCGTCGTCGTCACTGCGCACTGCGGCATCCGTCATCTCGCCCATCCCCTTCGGCGCCTTTGTCCGTGCTGACACTATCTCTCGACGATCGTCCCATCGGGAAGCATTTCATACGAAATCCGCGCGAAAATCGTCGACAATCTTGATTCACGCCCATGCGAGAGGCACGCTGGGAGCAGGTGTCGACGGCGCACCCGGTGCCGCCCCGCTGACAACCCGAACGACGTGCCCCGGCGAGAGCCGGAGCAAGGAAGCACGAGCCCCGGCGAGAGCCGGAGCAAGGAAGCACAGAGAGGTGGGCGTTCCATGGGCGAGACCGCGATGGGGACATCGGTTCGGACGGGGCTGTACATCGGCGGTGAGGAGCGGTTCACGGACGACGTGCTGACGATCCCCGACCCCGGCAGGCCCGGAGTGGTCGTCGGCGAGGCGGCTGCGGCATCCGTCTCGGATGTGAAGGATGCCGTCGCCGCGGCGAAGCAGGCCTTCCCGGCGTGGGCGGCGCTCACGCCGCAGGAGCGTGCCGCGAAGATGGCTGAGGCGATCGCGGGCATCGCAGACGACCGCGATGAGGACGCCGCGATCCTGTCGCAGGAGAACGGCAAGGTCCGGATGGAGGCGTGGATCGACGGGCTGGTGTTCGAGATCCGCTGGAACCTCGCCCTCGTGCTCGCCGACGAGGTGGATGCCTCCAAGACGCTGCCGCCGGTACCCGGCGCGATCCCGGTGTCGACCGAGGTGTCGTACCAGCCGCTGGGTGTCGTGACGGTGATCGTGCCGTTCAACTGGCCGATCGCGATCCTGGGTGCCTCTCTGCCGCACGCGCTGCTGGCGGGCAACACCGCGATCGTGAAGCCGCCGCCCTCGGCGCCGCTGGCGACCACGCGGGTCGTGCAGCGGGTCGCCGAGAAGCTGCCGCCGGGCGTGCTGAACGTCGTCACCGGACGCGACCAGGACATGGCCGACCTCATCCAGAACCCCGACGTCGCCAAGGTCTGCTTCACCGGCAGTGTGAACGGCGGCAAGCGGATCATGGAGATGGCGTCCAAGACGCTGACGCGCGTGACGCTCGAGCTGGGCGGCAACGACGCGGCGGTCTTCCTCGACGACGCGATCCTCGACGACGCGCACCTCGACCGGCTCTACGCCGCGATCTACGACACCACCGGCCAGATCTGCATGAACGCCAAGCGCGTCTACGTGCACCGTTCGCGTCTCGACGAGCTCGTCTCGGGGCTGAGCGCACGGCTCGAGCAGGCCAAGCTCGGCCACGGTCTCGACGAGGGGACCACGATGGGGCCGCTGCACCAGCCGGCGCAGAAGGCGTTCGTCGACGAGATCATCCAGGAGGCGAAGGATGCCGGAGCCGACGTCCGCGAGTTCGGCTCCCTGCCGGAAGGTGACCTGGCCGGCGGCAACTTCGTTCGCCCCGCGATCGTCGTCGACCCCGAGCTCGACCTGCGTGTGGTCACGCAGGAGCAGTTCGGTCCCGTCATCCCGGTAATCCCGTTCGACGACGAGACCGAGGCGGTGCGCCTCGCCAACGACACCTGGGGCGGGCTCTGCGGATCGGTATGGACCGGGTCGCCGGACGCCGCTCAGCGCGTGGGTTCGCAGCTCGAGTGCGGCTACGTCTGGGTCAACGACCACGGCGCCACGCGCCTGGACCTGCGTGCGCCGTTCGGCGGCATGAAGCAGTCGGGCTTCGGTCGCGAGCAGGGCATCGAGGGCGTCCGCGCCTTCCAGGACACCCGCTCCATCGCGACCATCGACCCGGAGGCGCTCGCGTCGATGGCCCACTGACCGGTGGGCGGGCTCAGGAACTGCCAGCGAGACTTCGACGATGTCTTCCCACTCGTCCAGGTGGGCTCATGCTCGGCACGTGCTCCGTCCTCCGCAGCCAACAGCATCACGTCTGTTCGGACGGCGCGATAAGAGGCACGGTGTGCGATTCTTCCGGTTCACGCCGTGAGCACCGACCAAGATGGTTCACCTCACTTTCGGATGAAGATCCTGCGCGGGCGCTCTCCATCCTCGCGGAGCGGGTCAAGCTTCCAGGCCAAGGTCCGCGGCGCTGATCACGGCACCCCCGGGCTCCAGTCCGCGGCGGGGGGTGAACGCCGCCCACATCGAACCGCGCACGTGCCGTTGGAAGACATGCCGGACGAGCGCGGCACGCGTCATGGGCAGTCGAATGTGACGCAGCCCCTCGAGGAGTCGCGTGAGGCCCTCGCCGAACGCCGGGATGCCGCAGTCGACCGCGTTGATGAAGGCTTGCTCCGCGAGTTCGCGCTCTCCCTTCACAGCTTCATGCTCCGCGCGAAGGATGTACGCGTCGCTCAAGGTGGGAGCAGCCGTGATGATCGCTGAGGCGAGGGCGCCGAGTTCTTCATGGAGCCCCAGGCGGAGCAGCACATATCCGGCGACGACTCCTGCGAAGGGATCCTCGGGCGCTGTTGCCGCCAACTCCTGTGCGAGGCGGTCTGCGACGTCGATGCGTCCGGCAAGCAGCATCCTCTGGAGGTACTCGAGACGCCATAAGTGGCTCACCTCTGACGATGCGCCGTCCGCGATGCTGGGATGGTACTGGTAGAGCCGGATGCGATCGATGTCGATCTGTGCAACAAGCGTGGCCAGCCGCTGTGGCAGCACCGGCACTGCGACGACCATCGGAGCGGCATCGGGGGCCGTGAAGGAGACCCAATGCGGCGCGGCATCCACGCGCAGTACCCTCCCAGCCACGCCGGCCGCCGAGGGTTGAAGCTCAAGCCCTGTCCCGATGACCGGCTCGCCGGCCCTCCAGATCGCCACCTTGACTTGCCGTACTGCGTCGAGGTCCGCGCGCCCATCGCGGCCGACACCGACGGCGAACACCGCGACGCCGGAGCCATTGCGGAGCTCAGCGCGCGCGGTCCCAGGGGCCATGGCCACCGGCTCGTCTCCGGCTAGGTACTTCGCCAGTCCGGCCGTCACGACCGTGGTGGGGCGCGCCCAAGCAATAGCGTCGTCCCCCATGGTGAGGTAGCCGTCGCGGACGCGTCCGCCCATCGCCGAGGCCAGTTCCTCCACTAACGAGTCCGGTGGTCGAGGCTGAAGCGACACCCGCTCCGACTCGCCGGCGGTCAGCCGGACGAACTCAGCGTCGCGCGTCGCGTCAGGGCCGATGTGCCGGACATAGTAAAATCCGGGCTCCACCTGCGCTGTTTCGCCTGCCCGCTTGACCGCGCGCACCCGACCGGCCTCGTCCACGATCTCGGCCACGGCGAGAGAGTCTTCTGACTCGATCAAGATCGTGGCGCCGGATTGCTGGTGATCGTCCCCAGCGGCCGTATCGAATCCGATCGGCTCGGTAACCGGGGTCCCCTCGGGCTGGGGGAACGACCGCGCCACGGGCTTCTTGCCTCGCGGTAGCAGTTCGACCGTCACGGGCTGGTCTTCGTAGAGCTCGATCGGGGCGGTGGCCGAGCCGGATAGACCCTTCGGGGTAGTGGTCGTTGCCTGTACAGCGTATGTCTTGGGCGGAAGCTGAAATGCTTGGACCTCGCCGGTCACCCCGAGCGCGGACGCAACCGTGGCGCCGAGCGCGTCCAGTACGCTGACCTGAGCTTTCTTGCGCTTCGCTTCGACCGCGAGCCGGACGGTCAGTGTCGCAAGGTCGAAGTGGCCGCTCGGGAACGACACCACCACCGGGTCGCGCTCGCGGCTGGCCACCCCGCGCGTGCCGGTGTCCTGAGGGATCTGTGCTTGGATGTCCGCCTCGGAGATGCCCGCCGGCATCCTCGCCCTCATTCCCCTGTTGATGAACGAGGCGAGGCGCTCCCAGCGCACTTCATAGCAATTGCGTTCCCACGACCAGGCCTTGGCATTCTTGACGCCCGTCAGGCCCTCCAGGAGGACGCCCGTGAACCTGCCGTCCGCCTCCCCCAACCAACCAACCTCTTGAGCGGTATGACCTGGCGCGGTCGCGTAGAGGATGAACTGCTGAGTCGGGGGCGCGCCCGGATCGCGCTTGCGCGGGACCGGCCAGCGTCCGATTTCAAGCTCCCTATTGGCCCACGGGACGTTGCGGCAGGCGTCGATGAACAGGAACTGGTCCGCGAAGGAGGTCGTTTCGAAATACTCGGCGATCGAGCGGACGGACAATGAATGGTCGGGGTGCACCTCGTCGAACCCGGGCAGGACGAGCGCGCTCTCGTCACGATTGGAGACCCGGGCGGTGATGCCGTGGCCCGCGAAGTAGAAGTAGAGCCGCTCCGGCTTCTGGTCTGCCGTGGCCACCACCACCTCGTTGATCGCGGACACGATATTGTCCTTGGTCGCCGGCCGCGCGCGCCTGGCTGGATCTTCAGCTGGATGTGGATCCTTCGATGCCGGGGAGAGCAGCAACCGCACATTGGATGCCGGGACGCCACCACGAACAGTCACCCAATCGCGAAAGTCGCACGCATCAGACACTGCGGCAGACAGCTCCATCTCGGGAGTGCCGTAGTCGTCCGCACCGACGACGATGGCCCAGCGCATGAGCCGAGCTATCCGCAGGACGTGGTCACGGCGTCACCCGATCGTGAAAGGCTTCTGCTGCTCGAACTCTGGATTATCAGCGCCCACCGGGTTGTAGTTCGGTTGCTGGTTCTGCGGCATACGGGCGCGGATGGCCTCACGGAACGCCGGGTACCCGCCCTCCCACGCGCCGTCGTTCCACACCGCCTTCAGGTTCTCGGTGAAGAGCCCGTTGGCAAGACCATCGAGCGACAACTGGTCGTCGCGGCAGCCGGAGATGAGCAGCACGGTGGCCTCCGGTCGGGCTTGCCCGGCGCTGGGCACCTGCTTCTGGATGTCGTCGTACAGTTCGGCGTGCGCACGGTAAGTTGCGGCAAGTACGTCTTGCGGCATCGCTCTGTACCGCGGTGACTCGGCGGCCGCCTGCTGCCTCGTCCTGACCACGTTAGGCACTCGGGCGTCGTCACCGATTCTCCTATTTGCAGTACCGCTGTGGCAGCTGTCGGAGAGCACGAAGATGCGCACTCGCGGCGCGAACTTGCCCCAGAGCGCGTAGAGCTCGTCGTCAACGAGCTGCCGGTCGTACGCGACCCAGGTCTCGTCCAGGCGATCCTCTTCACCTTCACCGTTGCGGTCGGGGACTTGCCCCCCGTGGCCGGAGTAAGACAAGAAGAAGGAATCCCCCGGAGCCAGCTCATCCGCGGCTCGGCTGATCGCCGTCTTCATGGCGTCAGCGGTCGCGTCCTGCGTCAGCAGCAGGTGTGCGTCGAAGCCGCAGCTTTCGGCGATCGCCTGCATGTCGTGGGCGTCGAATTCGCACGCGTTGAGCGCGCCGTCCCACCCGTCGTAGTGAGCAGGATCGACGCGATTGAGCCCAATGTGCAACGACAAACCGCTGGCCATTGTGTCCCCCCAAGAACAACAAAACCCCGTTGTCAAGGTAGGCCTGCTGGCTGCTGCGGTCAAGAGTAGGTCCGTCGCGTGGACGGGCTGGGGTGTTCCGCACTGAAGGAGCGATGCGATACCTGCCACGACGATCGTGTGATTCCTCGGTCCTAGGTAGCGGCGTTTGGTATCAACGCATGTGGGCCGCAGCTTTCGCGGCTCACGCCCGACGGGGTTTCACAAATGGACGCTTGCGGCGACGAGCGCCGCTGTCCGTGGGCGGTGCCTCCAAGACGCTCACGCGGGTGCGGTGTCCGGGCGCCAGGTGTCCACGCCGTCGTTGCCGCGCCAGGAGATACAGGCCGTCTCGCGCGACTGCTCGGTCGGGAGAACTTCCCGCCCGGCTGAACCCGCGTGGCCCGTTGCCGGCGACTATTGACGGCCCCCGCCAACCGCGCCAAGCTGACACCGATCGGGTTGGAGGCGACATGGGCGTGACTCCATGACCGCGTCACCGCCCGGCTCGTCGGACGCGCCCGCGTGGGACGGTCTCGCCGCCCCGGAGCTCGTGGGGCTTCCGGTCGGCCCGAGCGACTGGCCTTTCCTCGGCGTGGTCCTGGCCGACGGTGACCGGGCATGCGGATTCGCGGTGCTCAATAACCCCACCACGGCCATCACAGAAGGACCTGTCGACGGTTCGAGCATCCGTATCGGCGGCCGGGTCCACGGATTGCGGATGCTCTCGGAGGAGGACGGCCTGTGCCGCTGGGCGGTCGGGCCGCCTGCCGATCTGACGCCCGACCAGCGACCGCCGCTCCGCACCATCGACGGGGCCTCCGCTTGCGTCGTCCTGCAGGTGGACGACCTCTTCCCCTCGGTCGTCGTGAGTAGCGGCACCGTCACGGCGGACGCCGACTCAGGGCGACGCCGCGTCTCGGGGTTCGCGTAC
This sequence comes from Microbacterium sp. B35-30, assembly GCF_010634855.1. Lineage (GTDB taxonomy): Bacteria > Actinomycetota > Actinomycetes > Actinomycetales > Microbacteriaceae > Microbacterium. The sequence continues at coordinate 8,629 of NZ_MWLQ01000037.1, forward strand.
TCCGAGAACCGGACGGCGAGGGGATCGCCCGTGATCACGGATCGCGGCATCGTCGGGCTGGCGGGCTCGACGGGCACCAATGCGAGCGTGGACCTCGCGGACGCACCGCACGCTCGCCTGGAAGAGCTCTGGCGCGTGATGCCGGAGAGCGCGGCGGTTCCGCTCCCGTTCAGTCCGGGTGCGGGAGCGATCCTCGACGAGGCGGTGGCGCTCCACTCGTGGCGCACGAACCCGACGCCGGCCGCGGCGAGTCTCGTCCTCTGCGGGGCCGCCGTCGAGGCAGCGCGGCGAGACGACGGGACGGTGCTCTCGACGTTCGTCAGCCGCTTCGGCCCAGCGCCCGAGCTCGTGGCGCGACTCGGTTTGCAGGTGCGCGATCGCACACTGCGATCCGAGTACGCCGCGGGGTCGTTCGGCGCGCCGCTCATCGCGCTCGTGACCCGGGCCGCCGCGCTCGCGATCGAACTGGGCAGTCCCGGAATCCACGCCCGCCATGTGCTCGCGGCGGCCGCGGCCGACGACGCCTCACTTACCCCGACCCTCCTCACCGCGCTCGGCACCACTGCAGCCGATCTGCGTCGCTCACTGCGCGACGTCATCGACGACACGTCCCCGGAGGACGACTCCGCCGTGTGGGACACGTTCCTCACCTCCACCGTCTCGCCGATCGATCTCGAGGGCGGAACCAGCGCCGACTTCGTGGACCCGGCCCGCCCAATCCCGCTCGAACGGGACACGCTGGGCATGGCCGTCTACGTCCGGATGATCGCCAGTCTGCTGGCGGGCCGGCAGACGCCCCAGCCCCTCTCCGTCGGACTCTTCGGAGCATGGGGATCGGGCAAGAGCTTCTTCATGGGCATGCTCCGGCACGAGATCGCCCGGCTGTCGAAAGAGAGTCCCGCCACCCATTGCGGCCAGATCGCACAGGTCAGCTTCAACGCCTGGCACTATTCCGACACCGATCTGTGGGCGAGTCTCGGAGATGAGATCTTCCGGCAGCTCCTGCGGCCGGAACTCGTCGGTCGCACCGACGAGCGCCGGGAACTGGAGCAGCAGCGGCAGAGACTCGCCGAGGAGCTCGAGACCCAGCGGGCGGCACGCGCCGAGCTGCTGGTGGCGAGAGAACGGGCGATCAAGGAGACCGCCGAGGCGCGCAGGCGATTGGCGGCGGCGCGACGACGGAGCGCCGAACAGCGGGTCGGTCTGCTGCGGGCAGCCAAGGGGTCCCCGGCACTGCGCGGCCACCTCGACGATGCGTTCCGCCGTCTCGGCGTGGGCGATGAGATCGAGCAGGCCGGGGCCCTTGCCGACGCGCTCGGGGAGTCAGGTGGCGAGATCGAGCGGCTCGCGGCGATGACGCGCGACCGGCGCACCCGCTGGTTCGTGGTGGCGGCGCTGCTGGTGCTGGCCGCCGCAGCGATTGTGGCCTTCTTCGCGCCGCAGATCGCAGCGGCTCTCGGTGTCGCCGGGATCTCCTCACTGCTGGCGACCGCCGTCGCCGTGGCCGGATGGGCGCGGTCCGGCCTCCAGAAGCTTCGAATCGTGGCGGAGGAACTCCAGGCGGCGGACGCCCAGGAACGGGAGGCTGCCTCGCTTCCCGACCTCGAGGCCTATCGGGAGGCGAAGGCTCGCGAACGGGGGACCGAGGCGCAGCTTGCCACAGTGACCAGGCGCACGGAGCAGATCGAGCATGATCTCGAAGAGCTACGGCCGGACGCTCAGCTGTTCCGGTTCCTGATCGAACGAGCGGAGAGCCCGGACTACCAGGGCCGGCTGGGACTGATCTCGATCGTTCGCCGCGATCTCGACCAGCTTTCTCTGCTGATGAAGGAGTGGCACGACCATCCGGTCGAGGGGCGGACGCCGATCGATCGCATCGTCCTCTACATCGACGACCTCGACCGGTGCGAGCCCGAGCAGGTCGTGGAAGTCCTGCAGGCCGTCCATCTGCTGCTGGCGCTGGACCTGTTCACCGTGGTCGTCGGGGTCGATCCGCGGTGGATGGTGCGCTCGCTGCGCGCTCGCTACCCCGCGACACTCGGCAGTGGCGGCACGGACGGTCCGTCGGACGGGGGCGTGACGCCCGAGGACTACCTGGAGAAGATCTTCAACATCCCCTTCGTGCTCCCCCGCATGGACGCGCGGGCCTTCGGTCAGTTCGTTTCGGCCGTCGTCGACTCGCCGCCACCGGGGGACCCGATCGTGGCGGTCGAGCCCGAGCCCGAGCCCGAGTCCGAGCCGGAACCGGAACCGCAACCAGCGGAGGCCGCGGAGGGCGTGACGACTCGTCCGGAGGACGTGTCACGCACCACCGATGTGTCGATGGTGCCGGACGAGGCGGCCGGCAGCCCGGCAGGAAGCAGACTCCAGCCGGCCGCCATCGAGATCGAACCGCAGTCCGCGCTCGCATCCGACGCGACGGCGACGACCCGGGTCGTCGAGCCGTTGAAGCTGAGTGACGAGGAGAGGGCGCTGCTCACGGCGGTCGGAGCACTTCTTGAGACACCCCGCGAGGGCACGCGGGTGCTCAACCTCTATCGGATGCTGCGCGCCACCCGCGATCTGAGCCGCAGCCGGGAGTTCCTCGGCAACGACACGCGCCCAGGCGAGTACCAGGCCGTCATCGTGCTGCTGGCGATGCTCACGGCGCATCCGCACCTGATGGGAGCGCTGCTCGACCATCCGCCCGGCACGGATCGCGATGATCCAGAGCCTCCTCGCGGAGGCATCCTCCACTGGCCCGAGACCAGCACGTGGAAAGATGTCGTCGACGGCATCGCCGTTGCACCGGGCGCAGCCGCGAACAGGATCTCCGTCATCCGACCGGAGGCAGCGGCCGAGTGGAACCGACTCAGCGCGGGGCTTCGTCCGACGCTCGCGTTCGTCACGCTGCCCGACCTGCAGGCAGTTCAGGAGTGGGCGCCGAAGGTGGCGCGATTCTCTTTCCTGCTGCTGCCGGTCGCCGGACAGCACGAGCGCTGAGACGCGAGGCTGGGTGCCTTCCACGCGTTCGGCTCCCGGCTCACCATCCCGTCGAGATCGATGCTGGTCGCGCCGGACGTGTGGGTGCGTGTGGGCTCGGCGCCGATCCCCCTACGCACGCACCCCACCATCTCGGGTTCCGCCACGCCGCTTCCGCGACGGTTTCGTGCAGGGGCCCGTCTGGCCGACCGAACACCTCGTCGGTTGGGGCCACAGAACTTCAACTGCTCGTCGCCGAATCGCACCGTGCGGGTGCCCACCGCGGCGAGAGATGCGGGAAGAGATCGCCGCCTGCGCCGGCGTCCGGAGCGCCGCAAGGAGGCGGTCGACATCTAGGAGCGAATCCTGACGGCGGTCACGTCGTCGAGCAGAGCGCAGCACAAGAATCAGCAACCGAGCTTTCCACGACCTGGTATCCAGAGTGCGAGATACTCGCGGCGTCGTAACGTCGACGAAGACGGTCGAGGCCCCCGGACACTGCCCGCGGCAAAGCGGCAGCGCGACGAAAGGTCGCCCGCGCGTCGAGCGTGAAGCGAGTTGATGAAGCGAGTTGATCGCCACCGGTTCGTTTCAAGCCGGCTCCCTGCACACTCGGCGTTCAGTCTTTGCCACACGCCCGAGGAATCGCACTCAATCCCGCGCAGCCGCCTTCCCGACTTGGGGAAAAGTGACGACGGCGCTTTCGCGTAGCCGCCTCACCATCAGTACAAGCGCGCGAGCGGTGCCCCAATCGATCGATGCGCGGAAAGGCATCAGTTGCGATCGTTGCCATAGGACTCGCAACCGGGGAGTCAGTGCCTCCTCACATCATCGCAACGCACGTACGCCACTCAGACTTGGTTGGTCCTGGCGTCCAGCGCCTTCCGGTAGTTGGTCTCATCAACCCAGGCGACCGCTGTCGCCAGCTGACTCATGCGCTCGCGGAAGCTGGCAAGGTCAGCGCCTCGCTGATAGCGAATCGCGGCATCGATGAGGAGCATCACCTCGCTTCTGATCTTGCGACCGTATCGAGGTTCGAGGTTGTCGAGGGCGTTGTACAGCTGCAGCCGAACTCTCGTGGAACTCTCGAGGAGAGTTGCAAGCAGGAGTGCCCTGATTGCTGCGTCGGAGGCGAATGGCCGCTTGCTGCGACTGAGCCGGATGGCCTCGAATGCGACAGCTTCCTTCTCGCCCAGCAGTAACCTGACGCGATCGTTTCTCCACGAGTGGAACCACTGAGCCGCGGACAGCAACACTGCGACCACTGCGATCAGGATCGCCCAGTACTCGTCGGCCACCTCGCTACCCCCTCGCCACTAACCCGGATCCTCGGAACAGCGATCGTCTGGTCGCAGTAAATGAGGCTGCAGGCGAGTGTGAAATACGAGCGGCAATCTCGAAACCCGACACAGCCGTCGCCGCGTTTGTGGCACCCACCGTCCACGGCCTTGCCGTCTGCACGAAGTTCCAACACCGCCAGGACTGCCGAGTTCGCCTGACGACTCTCAGATCATTCGGCGATACCGCGCCGCCGGGGGTCCGCCGTCGCCTCTCATCGTTCCGCCTGCCAGCGGCTCAGCGTTCTGCCACGGATGGACGGCAACCTGCTCTTATCCGGCGGCGCCATCGCAGGCGTCGTCGATCAGGAGGCTTCGCACGTGGGAGACCCTCCGCGAGTTGACCAGCGCCGCGTGGACCGCGTCGCGAACGGACCACCGGGCCTTCGAGGCCATGGTGGAGGCATACGGCGCTGACTACGCCGAAGTCAGAGCGTGGACTGCGATACATGCTGCCGAATGATGGCTCTGGTTCGCGAAGGCGGGCCCATCGGAGAACCACAAGCAACTCACCGCCGAGCTGGAGAATTGGCGCTCAGCTAGCTCGAGGATGCACCAATCTGCTACTCGATGCGCTATCGGGTGTGCCCACCCACGATGACGCGGAGGTCCATGCGGCGGAGCGGGCGGGGGGCGAGCCACCGCCGCGATAGAGTGCCGCGCAGGAGGATGCCCGTGGTCACTGCAGGTATGGCTGTCCGATATTGAGTGTCGCTGCCATCGCCGCCGTGACGGCGCTTGTCGCCGGCGGGATCACGGTGGGGCTGATCGCGATGCTTCACGTCCTCGAGCCCGAGTATGACCCGTCCTGGCGGATGATCAGCGAGTACTCCGTCGGACGATACGGGTGGGTCATGCGCCTCGCCTTCGTCACGATGGCCATCAGCCCTGCCGCGACGTGCGTCGCCTTGTGGCCGTTCGGCGGCGCGTGGACCATCGGCCTTGCCGCTGTCGCACTGGGCGCGCTCGGTGCCGCGTTCATCGACGCCGATCCGATCATGACTCCGCGTGCTCTGGCCACACCCGTGGGCAGGGCGCACACGGTACTGGGCATTGTGCTCCTCGCCGGCTTTCCCCCTGCCGCGCTGATCGCGGGGGTTGGGGTGACGCCCGCGCTGGGATGGATGCTGGCGATCGCCTCGGTTGTTCCGTGGGCGGGCCTGGTGTGGTTCCTCATCGCCGCTGCTCCCGCCCACGGGCAGGGCGGCTCGCCTGAGATCCGAATCGGTTGGCCGGACAGGTTCTGCCTCCTCGCATACCTGGCATGGGTCGTGCTCGCCGCTATCGGCGTGCTGTCCGTCGTGTGATGCAAAAGGCTGCGTAAGCGTCAGGCTCAAGCCGGATCTGCCACCCGAGCGGCGGTGGTGAGCACCCGCGGGTCGGGGAAGTCTTCGCAGTACTGATACGAGTAGCCGAACCTGATCACCCCACTCTGCGCGACGATGAACTCGGCGGCGGCACGCCACGGGTCATCGACCATCGGTCGGCCCTCCGCACGTCGAGACTCGGCCAGGCTCTGCCCGAGTTCGCGGGGGTGTGCGAGGTACTCGACCGGGGCATCGAACAGAAGCTGCTCGGGCTGCCAATGGCCGACCCCGTATGCACGGTAGACATCGGCGGTGGGGTCGACGAGCACCCGCACCGTGATGCCGTGCTCGTGGGCGTATTGAGCGGCCTGCGTGGGTTGCCCCTGGCCCACGATGACGACAGCGAGGCCCGCCGCACGGTAATCGCCGAGCTCGGCTTCGAGGCGTCGCGCGCGCTCCATCCCGCACCGGCATCCGAAATGCCGCCAGAAGATCACCAGCGCGGGGCCGGCCGCCCAGCTCTCCGCAAGCTGGCTCTTGGTGCCGGTCGCATCGGCCAGCTCGGCGTCAGGGGCAGGGTCGCCGCGCCCCAGCAGTCGGCTCGGCGGCTCGGTCGGACCGGCCGCGAACCCTGAGAGCCAGCACTCCTCTGCGTGACGGATGAGATCGTCGCCGGCCGGCATGCGAGTCCTCTCCACAGTTCGAATTGAGCCACACGCTACCCCCGCTGGATGTCCCGAACCACCGGTCGCGTCCCCGAGGATGGGCGCCAGAGCCGGCAAGATCGCCCACACCGGGGTCGTCGATGCTCGTCCAAGCGACCGAGGCGATCCGAACCGGAACCGTAATCCGGGTGTCTGGCGACGCTGCCCGCTGAAGGATCTTGGGCCGGCGCCCACGGGCCGGGAGCATCGCTGCGATCAGGTTGTGTCTCACGATCCTGTTGGAATCAGCACCGTGATGAAGGAAGTCAGAAACGGGGAAAGCACTCCGAGTATGGCGATGGGTCGTCGGACATACGATCGATCGATCCCGATGCGCACCACCAGTCGCTCCCGCGCGGCAGCGCTTGCTTCATCTGGGACTCCGGAGGCGGTGTCCGGTGTCGCTCGGCTGACGAGTTCGAAGCCGGCCTCACGCCAAGCGACGAGCACCGGGATGAGGATGGCGGCGAGGATCACCATGAAGAAGACGCCGTAGCCGAGGACCTCCCACTGTGAGAAGGATTTCGGTGAGACGCCGGCTTCGATCGCGACATTCCTCATGAAGGCGGTGTTGATGACCAACGTCGACAACAGCAGCCCAAGCGCGAGACTGGATCGTTCGATCGCCTTCCAGACGGCGTCGAGTTCCCGGATCGCGGGGCGGAAGCTGCCTGTGCCGTTCGCCTTCACTCCGATCCGCAGTGATTGCACTCTTTCATCCGTGATCCAGAGAAGGAGCAGCCACGGAGCCGCCGCCAGCCAACCGCAGACCATGAGGATACGCACGATCAGGGTCACGCCCGGGTTGAACGATCTACCGCCCAGGGCCGAGGTGAGCAGGGTGAGGAAGACGGTCGCAGCTAGGCCGAGCACCACAAGGAGGACGATCGCGATGAGGAGCCAGCGCACCCCAGGCTTCCAGGGAGCCTCAAGCGCGCGCAATTGGCCTAGCCCGCCGATGAACACGAACACCCACGCGACGAGCCCCACCGTCGCCGAAGTCGCCCACACCGCGAACGAGCGACTCGTCGACTCAGGATCACTGAGGATCGCTTCCAGCTGCAGCATCGCGAAGAAGATGAATCCGGCGACGACAACCGTGATCGTCGCCCGAACAACAGGCACCAGGTTCAGTGGAGAGCGTTCCATCGTTCCCTCCGAACGGCCACGAGACGTGTTCGCCGGTACCGGCGCTACGAAGTCGAGACGCGACGCGCTCCGGCGATCAGCGTGCCCTGCAGCCTCCGGACGACGCCCAGATGCTCGATCAGCGTCTCGGTGATGCCGAAGGCGAAGACGTACTCGGCGGAGGTCGTCCAGCCCGGACGACGGATGTCCTCCAGCACGGCCTCGAGCAGACCGGAGTCCACGCTCTTCAAATCCTCGATGGCGACTTTGATCCGCTCTTCGAGCGCATCGATGTCGTGTCCCAACTCGTCCATGACAGTCCCCTTTTCCTGTGGGCTAGCAGTCGCCTGCCTCACTGGAAGAGGGCGCTGTCCGGCCACTGATACGGCGGGAGGAACCCGAGCCGCTGTTGAATCGCACGCGGGAACAGCCGGGATGAGCGCGCTCGCGCCCCTAGATCCGACCGCGCGACGGTCCGTTGCCAGCCAGCTTGGAGATGCCCGTCGGCCTGATCCGCCACGAGACGTCCCCATTCGTTTCCTTGCACGAATGCGGTCCCTGATCGTGCCTGTGCTCGCACGGGGATCCGAACAGGACGAGGGGTAGAAGTCTCAGTCGAGTGGCCAATTAGGCTGGGAGCGCGCTGGGTGGACCCATGGTCAGCTCGGCGCGCGTAGAAGGCGGTCGCATTGAAAGCTCGTACCGACATCGTCGTGAGCGACATCCCGAGGCTCGTCGCATGGCGACGGCAGCTTCTCCAAGCCCACGAACGACTTCGTCTCGCACTCAGCACCGCGCAGCTGGCCGCCCGCGATGGTGCGGACGTCGCAGACGCCTCGCGAGACCTCCTGCTCTACTGCCACGGCTTCTGCCTCGCTCTCGACGGCCATCACCGAGGAGAAGACGCGCTGCTGTTCCCCGCCCTCGTCGAGCAGTACCCCGCAGCAACACGCGTGGTCAGCATGCTCCGGCAAGACCACGAAAGGATCGCCTCCCTTCTGACCGGATTCGACAGCGCAGCGCGGTCCGGCGAATCGCCCGCGAGCCTCGCACTTCACTTGGAGGGTCTCGCGGCGATCATGGAGTCACACTTCCGGTTCGAGGAACGAGAGTTGGAACCGCTACTCGACCAGCTCGAGCTTGATGCCGACCCAGCCGTCGTCTTTGGTCCACTATGACCGCGTGACCCCGCGGACCCGCTGGAGCATCACCAACCGTGGCGCCCGCAGCGAGAAGGTTGTCAACGCTCTCCCTGCCACGCTCGCTTAGGGCTTCCTCATAGGGAGGTTCTGTGTGGACTCACCCGGACTGGCGCATTTCGCCTAGGGCCGCATGCCTCGGAGGGCGGTGCGGAGGAGTGCGTCGACATACTCGTCGCTCAGGGGGCCGCTCCGCTGTAGCCAGCGATTGAGGATCGGCCCCCAGATGATGTCGATCGCCACGTCGAGATCGAGGTCGTCCGCGAGCTGCCCCGCCTCTTGCGCCTCGCGCAGACGCTGTCGTTTGGCTTCGCGCAGCGGGGCGTCGAGCTGTCGATGGTAGGCCTCGGCGAGACTCTCATCCTGGGCAAGCTCCGTGGCGAGGGCTCGCATCGGCTCGGAGAGCCGCGGATCATTCAACTCCACGACCGTCGCCCGCAGGACCAGGGTGAGATCAGCCTGGAGATCGCCCGTATCGGGGAGCTGTGGCGTGTCACTGCCGTCTCGCGCGCTGAGGAGGAGGAACGCGTCGAACAGGACGGCCGCCTTCGACGCCCACCACCGGTAGATGGTCTGCTTCCCGACGCCGGCGCGCGATGCGATGCCTTCGATCGTGATGCGGGGATACGGCACTTCCTGCAGCAGATCGAGAGTCGCGTCGAGAACGGCTCGGCGTGCATTCTCGTTACGTCGCGCGGGGTCGGGGCTCGGCATGTCAGCAGTCTATGGCAAGACGAGACGTTGCGTATTGCCAAGACGGAGAACCCGTGTTAGGTTCATACTCTAGCGAGACGAACCGTCTCGTCTCAGCAAGGAGTGATCATGAATCAGTCTTCCCCGACACCGCTCACGTGGTTCATCACCGGCGCGAGTCGAGGCATCGGCCATGCTCTCGCGGCGGCGGCCCTCGACCGTGGCGATCGCGTCGTCGCGACCGCACGAACCGCAAGCGCAGCGACGTTTGCCACACATCACCGTGACCGCGTCCACGCGTTGGATCTGGACGTGACCGACAAAGGGGCAGTCGACCTCGCCGTCGCGGCTGCCGTCGAGCGCTTCGGCGGGCTCGATGTCGTGGTCAACAACGCAGGCAACTTGTCCATGGGCATGGTGGAGGAATTCACCGAGCAGCAGGCGCGAGCACAGTTCGAAGTGAATTTCTTCGGCGCGCTGTGGGTCAGCCAGGCGGTGATGCCGCACCTGCGCGCGCAGGGCTCGGGCCACATCCTCCAGATCTCGAGCGTCGCGGCCCTCTGCGGCTTCCCGAGCACGGGGCTCTACAGCGCGAGCAAGTTCGCCCTCGAGGGGATGAGCGAAGCTCTGGCAGCGGAGGCGGCCGCCTTCGGCGTGAAGGTCACGATTGTGCAGCCTGGCGGCTATTGGACCGATCTGTATTCGAACATCACCGCGACCTGTCCGTCCGAGCCGTACGCGCCGTTGCGGGCCGAACTCGAGCGGCAGTGGGCGGAGGGATCGGTCGACAGCGCGCCTCGTCTGGCTGCGGATGCGATGCTCACCCTGGTGGATAGCGACGCACCACCGCTCCGGTTGCTGCTCGGAAGCATGGTCTATGACCTCGCACAGCAGATAGCTGAGCAGCGCATCGCAACGTGGGCTGCCTGGGAGAACGTCAGCCGGGCTGCCGAACACGCCGTTTCACACTCCGAGGCCGACGGCGCCACACGTGCCGCAACCAGCTGAACCAGACCGTAGCAGGCCGACGGACGAGAAACGCCACCGCTCAGCGAACATCACCCGCAACTGTCGGGAGTGCGCTGACGGACCCGCTGTGGACAGTTGGCTTCTTTGTCGACAACTCTCAGGAAGAGTGTTCTGACGAGTCGCCGCCTGGAGCGATATCCATCAACCATCCGTCGCCGTTGAGGTGGTAGACGATGCGCGTGTGTCGGCGATCGGTTGATCCTTGCCAGAACTCGACCCGCGTGGGCTGGAGGCGCCACAGGGTCCAGTCCTCGGAGGGGACACCCGCCCGCGCCGCTGCGCTGCGCGAAAGAAGGTCTGCCTCGCTCTCTGCTCGCGTCGCACGGACGACACGCCCGCGCACCCGCACGGCACGCACCATCGGCTGCCACCAGAACGTGAGAGCCGCCACCGGGTTCGCGGCAAGCTGTGCACCGCTCCGGCTCGATCCCCGGCCGGCGAAGGCCCACCCGCGGGCGTCGACGTCTTTGAGGATCAGTGTCCTCGCGTCTGGCATCCCATCGGCGCCGATCGTCGACAGTGTCATGGCGAGCGGCTCGGGTACGTCCGCGAGGACCGCGTCATCAAGCCAGTCGACGAACTGTGCAGCAGGATCCGCGCGTAACGCTGCGGTGTCCAGACCTGGCGCCGACCCGGTCAGGCTCGGGATGGCTCGCAACCTGGCCCGGAAGTCATTCGTCACTCGAGGATCATTCCATGACACGAGTCTGCCATTGGCATCCCGGCGAACTGAGGAGTAGAGGACCAAGCCCGCAACGCGACCCGGCCAATCTCCACGGGGCAGAGGAACAGAATCTTCCGGCCCGCGGAGGGAGGGATCCCTCAGCGGGCCGAAACTGACTGGGAGGCAGCTCTGGTTTGAATGAGCGCGGCGGCTCGCTGAATGCTAGGAGCGCGCACCGACTCCGATCTGCATCAGGTCTTCGCCGATGATCAGATCGCCGCTGAAGCCCTGCTTCGCGGCCCGAAGGCGCTTCACGTCGGCATTGCTCGGCGCAATGTGCGACAGAACGAGCGTCTTCACTCCCGCTGGCTCAGCAACGTCTCGACCCACCTGCTCGATGGTGGTGTGCGACACGAGCAGGTGTGCTTTGAGCGCCTGTCCTGCAGGACCTCCGACCACTGCGGCGAGTTGATCTGCGAATGCAGGGTCGATGACCTCGTGGACTAAGTAGTCCGCTCCCTGCGCAAGCTCGATCAGATTGGCGCTCGGTGCGGTGTCGCCCGAGACCACCACCGACCCGTCGGGCGTGTCGAACCGGAAAGCGAATGCAGGCGCGGTGGGCCGATGATCAACGATGGTTGCGGTGATGCGTACTTCACCGTCCTGCCAGATCGCGAATGGTGAAACCCTGGGCGGGATCCCGGCTTCATCCACAGCCCACATGCCGGAGATGTCGATGTCGGTCATGCTGAAGTACGGCCACGGCCCAGGGGCGCCGCTGTCGCGGATGCGGTCGTTGAAGTCTGCTGCGAACGCCTGGTCGAGGTATCCGGTCATTCCCGAGATCCCGGGCGATGGTCGTTCCGGGTTGACGACCGCCGGCGTGGGACGGTTCGGTGGAAACACCCGCGGCAGCGTTTCGCGATCGCCAGGTCCGAAGACGCGGATCGGGTCACTCGTGGCCCCCACGCGGTTGGTCATTCCAGTTGAGTACGTCGCCGGCCACTCTGCCACGTGATCGGAGTGCATGTGGGTGAAGAGGATGCTGCGTACGTTCGTCAATGAGCGACCGCCGAAGCCTTCTCCGGCGAGACCGGCCTTGGTCAATTGCATGTGGGCACCGTGCCCAAGGTCTACCAGGTAGACGGCTCCGTCATACACGACCGCGGTAGAGATACCCGCCCTGCCCTCACTGAGCAGCGTCGGCCCACCTCCGGTCCCCAGAAGCACCAGCTTCGTCCGGAAGCGTGACGTGCTCGTCTGCCCCCCGCCAGTCGCAGCGGCGGCCGGCGTGGCGGCTACCAGAGACAAGCCGCCGACGACCGCCGACGCTCCCATGGTCTGCAGAAATCGGCGCCGTGACGTCTCAGGCAGGCGAGCTATAGCGTGATCAATCACATCGCACATACGGGGATCCTTTGCAGTGAGGGGCGGTCGGTCATGAAGCGCCCGCAAATTGTGGCCCGGCCGATCGTGTCAACGGCGGGCATGGTGCGTACCATCGCGCGTGCACGACGGCTGAGTCGATCACGAGGCAGATGATCGGGACCGCAGAAAGATCGGACGGCGATGTCACGTGTTGCTCCAAGCACGCGCCGCGACTCCGCGGCGCTTTGTTCATTGAACGTCGCACACCGCAAATCAGTGAAGATCTCATCGATGATGGTCGTCATCGACGGCGGTGATGACCGCGAGGCCGTCGGCGTTGTGATCTGAACGGCGTCCTGTCGATGACGGCTGCCCTCGCTGGGCGATCCGCCTGCGCGCTCTGGACAACAGAACTCGGCGTTCCAAGTTCACGTGCGCAGGGCGATGAGGTCGCGTCTTCGGGTAGGGGACTTCGTGGCGGGTCGCCACTTCACCTGCGCGTCCCACCAGTACGGGCCCTTCACATATGGGATGCCGCCGACCATGCGGATCTGCCATCCGCCGGTGTCGATCGTCCGATGATGGAACCAGCAGAGCAAGACCCCGTTGTCGGTGTGTGTGGGGCCGCCGCGGGAGTGCTCTTCGACATGGTGGAGCTCGCACCATTGCGGGGGCACGTGACAACCGGGGATGAGGCAGCCGCCGTCGCGGAGGGTGATCGCTTTGCGTTGGTGGTGGTTGAAGATGCGGTCCAGGGTCGTGATCGACACGATCCGCCCGTTCTCGCCCAGCACGACGCGCTGGATGCTGCCGGTGCACGCGATGTGACGTGCGACCGCGAGCGGGACCGGCTGGTCGTCGCCGGGGAGGTGGGCGCGACCGTGGCCGGCGGCGAAGTCTTCCGCCCGCACCGACACGACCAGGGTGGGCGCCGCCCCGCCGAGGGTGGGCAGTTCGCCGGATGCCGCGGCGGCGGTGAGCAGCACCGCGAACGCGTCGTGCTGCCTCTGGGCGTGGCTGCGCTGATCAGCAGCCGACGCCAAGGGCTCCCATGGATCGCGGTCCGGATCCTCGACGAAGCAGGGCCCTGGTGCCGGTGCGCCGTCCACGCGCGGATTGAGAACGCTGTCGAGCCCGAGCTGCAGCTGCGCGGCCAGTTCGGGGAGCAGGCGTCCGCGGAGGGGGACCAGACCGTCGTCGCCGCGACGACCCACCGTGATGCCACGCTTGCGGAGCGCGCGGGTGTCTTCGGGTTCGGCACCGTCCTGGTCGAGGTACGCCGCCCACACCTGCGCCAGGGCGCGCAGCTCATCCGCCGACGCCGGCGGTGCGGCATCCACCCCCTCGCCGCACGCGGCGGAGGCCAACTCAGCGTCGGCGGCGAGCATGCCGGCCCGGCCGGTCTGACAGCCGCGGAACGCGCCGGTGACCGCGATCATCCCGTCGAGCCCGATCTGACCCGCGCTCAGGGCGGCGCGCAGACCCGGAAACTCCGCCGGCAGCACCTCACCGGTGGACAACGCGACAGACTGCTGCACCGCGTTCGCTGCGGCGATCATGTCGGACGCCGTCCGCCCCGAGCCGCGCGTCGCGCGCTGCACGAGTTCGCTCATGTTGCGGCATCCGTACCGCGTCGTGATGCGGTCGGCGTGACCGACGCCACGGTCACGGTCCACGATCACCGCGACCGCCTCGACCATGACCGCTTCGGCAGCACGCCGGATCCGGCCCGCCGTCGCGAGCGCTCCAAGCACTTCGGCGTCGTCGGAGTCCCGCAACCCACCGTCGGCGAACGCCGCCGCGGATACTTTCGCGAGCGCGTCGCCGAGCTCTGTGAGAGCGTCGGCGAGGTTTGTCATACCCTCATTCTGGCGAGGGTCACCGACATTCAAACACCCAGGTCAAAGGCTGAAACCGTGCTGTGGATAACCCGGTGAAGCGACCCGCGAGAGGCGCCTGTGGAGGAACCGAACCGGCCCACCGACGTGTGCGCCGGGTGCGCGCGTTTCGTCTCGCTCGTTCCTCGCTCGCTCAACGACCGGAGGCGTGTGCGCCGGGTGCGCGCGTTTCGTCTCGCTCGTTCCTCGCTCGCTCAACGACCGGAGGCGTGCGCCGGGTGCGCGCGTTTCGTCTCGCTCGTTCCTCGCTCGCTCAACGACCGGAGGCGTGTGCGCCGGGTGCGCGCGTTTCGTCTCGCTCGTTCCTCGCTCGCTCAACGACGACCGGGCGTGTGCGTCGGGTGCGCGCGGTTCGTCTCGCTCGTTCCTCGCTCGCTCAACGACCGGGGATCAGGAACCGCGTCTCGTCTCGCTCGTTCCTCGCTCGCTCAACGACCGGGGGCGCGTAGACGACCGCGACCAGGAGGGCAGTCCCAGAACCCAAGGCCTGCCCTCCTGCGTCACGCGCCGGGCCGTAGCCGCCGCGTCACCGCCAGGATGCCGTCGCCGGCTCGGACGGCCCCAGGATGCTGACCGCGGTCACGGTGTACTCCTGAGAGTCGTCGCGGTCGCCGGCGAGCCGGCACGTCGTCGCGCGTGTCTCGCACACCATCTCGCCCGACGCGTCGCGGACGATGTAGCCGTCGAGCGGCAGATCGGATGCAGCGGTCGTCCAGGTGACGCGAACCGCTCGGCCGGCGACGACAGCCGTCACGTCTGCCGGAGCTTCGGGACTCGACAGGCGATGGGTGCCGGCGGAGACATGCGCGACGCGGGTCGCGCCGTCGCGGGTGAGCTGGATCGTGACCTCGCCGTCCGCCGTGACACTCAGCTCGCCAGGTGCCGCCGGGTCGAGGCCCGCGCGATCCAGCTCCACGCGCAGCTTCGCCACATTCTCTGTCGACAGATCGAGGGCGTTGCGCGGCTCCTGCTCACCGGTGGGCACCCAGGCCTGGTCGCGCACCTGCACGTTGCGGCCGTCGATGACCTGCATCTGATCCGTCAGCACCGCTTCGGTCGAAGTCGTGGCCAGGGCGTGCGACGTCGCCTCGACGCGGCTCCATCGGGCGGATGCGTCGCGAACGGCGAGGCCGGTCAGCCAGTACGCGCGGTCGACCGTGATCCCGAGGTCGGGCCGGGCGTCCCCCGGCTCCCAGCGGAACGACACCTGTGCGGGGGAGTGCTCACGTTCCGGATGCTGCTCCACGTACTCCGCGGCATCGCTCCAGCCGAGCCACTGCCCGAGCTGGCCGTGGTCCGCGTTCTCGTAGTAGTTCGCCCGATAGCGGACGTCGGCGGCGTCGGCTGCGGCATCCCAGCGGCGCGTGTTGTTGAGCGCGACGTCGCGGGATCCGGAGTCCATGAAGGTCACGAGGTTGCGGAGGTTCTCCATCCGGCTCTCGTCGCCCGCCTGGTCGCGCCTGCCCTGCGTGTCGTAGTAGCCCGCGCCCGAGACGATGACGGTCGCCGCGAACAGGTCGGGATGGTTGGTGGCGATGCGGGTCGCGCCCACCGCGCCCATGGACCACCCGCCGATGACCGTGCGATCCGGGTCCAGGGTGTAGGTCCGGGCGAGATCGCCCCAGACCTCCCAGACGTCCAACTCGCCCTCGTTGATGTACCAGGTGGTGTTTCCGCGGCCGAGCGGGGTCACGCAGATCGAGCCACGGTCCTCGCACATAGGCCCGTATACGTCTTCCTGGGTCGTGCCTCCGAAGCCGTTGTGGTTGCGATCGCCCGAGTGCAGCAGCAGGGTGAGCGGCGCGGGCTCGTCGGCGTCGTAACCGGTCGGCACGTACACCGTGTACGGCTGGACTCGACCGAAGAAGGAGGGCCCTCGCAGCGCCGGACCGTAGGTCAAACGCGCCTGCGGGTCGAGTCCCTGCCCGAGGTCGAGCGACGACACGTACCAGCGCGTCGAGTATCCGGTGGGAGCGGGTTCCGCCGTCGAGGCCTGCTGGGCGATGCGGCTCCAATCCAGCTCGGCGGCGAAGTCGCTGACGTCACCGGCGCTCAGGGCATCGGACTGGGCGCCGTTGTTCCATCGCGTCGAGGAGTCGGTCCACCCACCCGCGAGGAACGCCTCGTCATCGCGGTCTCGGAAGGCCGCGTTGTACACGCGCGAGCCGTCGGCCGCCTGCGGAGCGGGTGCGAAGCCGTCGCCGGACGCGTTCGCGACGCCCGCCGCGAGCCGCACCGTCCACGTGTCGTCGGCGTGCATCAGCGTGCGGGGCACGGCGACGACGAACGATCGAGCGGCGTCGTCCACCGTCACGGTCGCACCCGACGCCGTCAGATCGGTGCGGGCTCCCGTCTCCGCGTCGATGAGCCACGCACCGCGCGACGACACGATCATGGCTGTTTCGACGCCCGCCGATGCGACTCCGGCGTCGGCGGGCCACGAGGCGGTCCCCGTCGCCACATCGGCGTCCGTGTCGAATGCCCACGTCGCCACCGGGACGGCGGGGTCGATGAGCGTGTTCCAGTCGACGCGCCAGTAGGTGTGCGTCGCGTCGCCCGCGATCGCGGCCCGGAACACGTCCGCGCCGTTGGCTCCCGCGTCCGGCGATGCGTAGGTGAAGTCGCCGCGGCCCATGTCGTCGTACAGCCAGTCCGTCCACAGGAACGCGCCGGCGTCGTAGCGTCCGGTTCCCGACGTGCGCGGGAACTGCTCCGAGAACGCCCAGCCTTCGGCGCGGGGGAGCGTGGGCTCCGGCGCGGTGGTGGCAGCAGGGATGCCCGGCGGAAGCCCAGATGCCCGATCGGTCGCGTCAGCCGCGGTCGGCTGGGCGGTCGCCGCCGTCGCAGGGACGGGACACAGCGCCAGCGCGAGGGCCGCGGTGACGGCGCCGATCAGCCAGGTGGGTGCAAGTCGCGTGCGCCGTGCCTTCGGCGAAGCTCCTGCCTCCGGGTGAAGAGAGAGGTGGGCCATGGATTCTTCCCCTTCGAAGAAATATCATGCAGGTTGATATTCGGCACGCTAGCCCGACGGTCCCGCGAGCGTCAATCAGGTATGTCGAGATTGATAGTTGAAATCTTCAATCATCAACTTTTATGATGTTATCCACGGTGATCGACTGACACCGACCCGATCTGCACAACGATGTGGAGTCCTCATGCGCACCACCAAGAGCCTTATCGCCCTCGCCCCGCTTCTCGTTCTCGGCCTCGTCGCCGGCTGCTCGTCGGCGGCTCCGGAAGCCGAGCCGGCAGAGACCGAAGCCGCGACCGAAGCGCCGCTGTACGACCAGCTGCCCGACGCGATCAAGGAGGCCGGCGCCATCAAGATCGCCGGCGACACGCACCCTCCGTACCGCACCATCGAGGAGGGTGGCGAGATCACCGGCATCGACCCCGACCTGCAGGTCGCGCTCTCGGAGCAGCTCGGCGTGCCGTTCGAGATCATCACCGCCTCCGGCCTCGATGCGATGCTCACCGGCATGCTGTCGGGCCGTTTCGATGCGTTCAACGGACCGGTCCGCACCACGCCCGAGCGCGAGGCGGAGTTCGATGCCGTGGTGTGGATGACCACGCGCACGTCGTACGTGTACCTCGCCGAGCGCGCCGACGAGCTGAGCGATCCGGAGGCCCTGTGCGGCGCGCGGGTCGCGGGTGTCACCGGGTCGGTCACCGAGAGCCAGCTCGCCCGGTACAACGAATGGTGCGCCGAGGAGGGGCTGGACCCCGCGGAGTTCATCGGCCTCGAAGACAGCAACGCGACGTTCCTCGCGGTCAACTCCGACCGCGCCGACTACGCCGGCACGACGCAGTCCGCCGCGATCGACCTGCAGGCCTCCGACCCCGACACGTACGAGTTCATCATCCAGTCCGACGAGCAGGGCGCGGGCGTCGACCAGCTCGCGATGTTCATGCCCAAGGGCAACGGGCTGGCAGAACCCATGCTCGCCGCCTTCGAGGCGATCTTCGAGAACGGCGAGTACGAGCGGATCATGACCGAGTGGGGGATCGAGGACGCCGCTGTCGACGCACCCACCCTCAACCCGATGACCAGCGAGTGACGATGACAGACCTCACCACGCAGCCGGTGCGCAACCCCTCGGCCGACAGATCCATCGACGCCGCGCGCGCACGACGTCGGATCCATCCGTGGCGGGTGGTGGTCGGCATCCTGCTGGCGCTCGTCACGGTGCAGATCGTGGTCTTCCTCGTCACGAACGAGCGGTTCGACTGGCCGGTCGTCGCGGAGTACCTCTTCAACCCGAGCGTGCTCATGGGGCTGGGCATGTCGATCATGCTCACGATCGTCGCCATGGTGCTCGGCTCGCTCCTGGGCACCGCCCTGGCGGCGGGGCAGCTCACCGAGTTCGCGCCGCTGCGGTGGGCGTGCATCGTGTTCGTCGGGGTGTTCCGCGGGGTTCCGCCGCTGGTTCAGCTGATCTTCTGGTACAACCTCGCGTACCTGCTGCCGCGCCTCGCCGTCGGGGTCCCGTTCGGTCCGGACCTCTTCAGCTGGCCGACGAACGACCTCATCACGCCGCTCACTGCCGCGATCATCGGCCTTTCGCTCCACGAGGCGGCGTACATGGCCGAGATCATCCGCGCCGGCATCCTGTCGGTCGACTCCGGCCAGCGCGATGCGGCGGCCGCGATGGGCTTCAGCCGCTGGCACTCGTTCACACGCGTCGTGCTGCCGCAGGCGATGCGCGTCATCATCCCGCCGACGGGATCGCAGGTGATCGCGCTCATGAAGGGAACGTCGCTCGTGAGCGTGATCGCGATGGGGGACCTCCTGCACTCGGTGCAGGTCATCTACAACCGCACGTACGAAGTGGTGCCCATGCTGATGGTCGCTGTCATCTGGTATCTCGTGGTCGTCACCGCCCTGACGCTCGTGCAGCGCAGGGTGGAGCGGCATTTCAGCAGAGGCATGTCGCGAGCCGCCGTCGCCCGCCGCGTCGTCGAGCGGACGGAGGCGGTGGCATGACCGCCGAGAACACGAGCGTGACGCCCGTGCTGCAGGTCGTCGGTGTACGCAAGGAGTACGGCGACAACGTCGCCCTCGACGGCGTCGACTTCGAGGTGCACGCGCAGGAGGTCGTCGCGGTGCTCGGGCCCTCGGGGTCGGGCAAGTCCACGCTCGTGCGCTGCATCGACCAGCTCGAGTCGATCGAGGGTGGAGCGATGTATCTCGACGGCGAGCTGCTCGGCTACGAACGCCATCGTGACGGCATCCGTCCCCTCACCGACGCCGACGTGAAGCGGCAGCAGCGTCGCATGGGCATGGTGTTCCAGCAGTTCAACCTGTTCCCGCACTGGACGGTGCTGCGCAACATCACCGAGGCGCCGATCAAGGTTCACGGTGTGCCTCCCACCGAGGCGAAGGCCCGCGCGATGGAGCTGCTCGCCCGGGTCGGGCTTGCCGACAAGGCGCAGGCGCACCCGCGTCAGCTGTCGGGCGGACAGCAGCAGCGGGTGGCGATCGCGCGCGCGGTGGCCACGAACCCGCGCATCCTGCTCTTCGACGAGCCGACGAGCTCGCTCGATCCGGAGCTGGTCGACGAGGTGCTGCAGGTGATGAAGGATCTCGCCGAGTCGGGCATGACGATGATCGTCGTCACGCACGAGCTCGACTTCGCCCGTCACGTCGCCGACCGGTGCGTGTTCATGGCGGAGGGGCAGGTGATCGAAGACCGCCCGTCGACGGAGTTCTTCGATGCTCCGCGGTCGACGCGACTGCGGACGTTCCTGACGCGCACGGCGGCGACGCCGGCGCGCGAGGTGGGCGCGTGACCACGATCCGTGCCGTCGGCGACCTCGTGCTCGAGCGCAAGGACGCCCGCCCGCTCCTCGCGCCGGCCCGCGACCTGCTGCGGGAGAGTGACCTGCTCATCGGGCAGCTCGAGATCCCGCATCTCGATGCCGACGTCGATGGGGCTGTGGTGCAGACGACGGATGTCCCGGCACTGCCCGGGCCGCCGTCGGCCCTGGACGCCCTCGCCGACGCCGGGTTCGGCATCCTGACCCTCGCCGGCAACCACGTCTACGACTTCGGTCCGGAGGGCATCCGCGGCACCGTGCGCCACTGCGCCGAGCGGGGGCTCCGCACGGTGGGAGTCGGTGACAGCCTCGACGAGGCGCTCACGCCGGCGATCACCGACGTGGACGGCACCCGCATCGCGGTGCTGAGCGTCAACTGCGTCGGTCCCCGCGAAACGTGGGCCTCGAGCCTGAAGCCGGGCGCCGCATACGTCGAGGTGATCACGCACTACGAGGTGCGGGGCGCGAACCCGGGCGGACCGCCCCGCGTGCGAACCTATGCAGAGTCCACGAGTCTGGGCCGCCTGCGCGAAGCAGTCGATGTCGCGGCCGCGCACGCCGACGTCGTCGTCGTCGCGCTGCACAAGGGCCTCGTCCACGTTCCCGTCGACATCGCCGACTACGAGATCGAGATCTCCCATGCCGTGGTGGATGCCGGAGCCCACGCGGTGGTCGGACACCATGCGCACATCGCGAAGGGCGTGGAGGTCTACCGCGACCGACCGATCTTCCACGGCCTGGGCAACTTCGCCACAGTGACGCGCGCGCTCTCGGTGTCGGCGGAGGGGTCGCCCGAGCGCGTGGCATGGGCGCGGCAACGCCGGCGCCTGTTCGGTTTCGAACCGGATGCCGCGATGCCCGACTATCCGTTCCACCCCGAGAGCCGGCACACCGCGATCGCCGAACTGGTCGTCGAGGACGGCGAGGTGAGCGCCGCGCTTCTGCCGTGCTGGATCGACGACGAGGCGCGCCCCGTGCCCGTCGGGCGCTCCGACCGCGGCGAGCAGGTCGCCCAGTACCTGCGCACGATCACGGCACAAGCCGGTTTCACCACTGAGCTCGCGTGGGACGGCGATCGACTCGTCGTCCGCGCGGGGGAGAGCACACGATGAGCCATCCTGACGCCCCGCTTGCGGGCAAGACCGTGATCGACCTGACCACCGCGCTCGCGGGACCCTACGCGACGCTGCTGCTGGCGAGCCTGGGTGCGCGCGTCATCAAGGTCGAGAACCCTGAGCGCGGCGGCGATTCGTCGCGCAACAACTCGCCGTACGTGACCGCCGACGGACTGCAGCTGCGGCGCACCGGTCCTGACGACATGTCGGTGTCGATGATGGCGCGCGGTCGCGGCAAGGAGAGCATCACGCTCAACCTCAAGCACGCCGCCAGCCGGGAGGTGTTCTTCGACCTCGTCCGCCATGCCGACATCGTCGTCGAGAACTACAGCGCCGGCGTGACACGGCGCCTCGGCATCGACTTCGCCGCCGTGCAGCAGATCAACCCGCGCATCGTCTACACCTCGATCAGCGGCTTCGGCGCGCAGGGCGTGCCGGGCGAGGGCAAGGCGATGGACACGATCATCCAGGCGCTGAGCGGCGTCATGATGACCGCCGGCGAGCCGGGTGACGCGCCGGTGCGGTTCGGTCTGCCGATCGGCGATCTGGTCGCGCCGCTGTTCGCGGTGATCGGGACCCTCGCCGCCGTGATGGACGCCGAGCGCACCGGCGAAGGTCAGCACGTCGACGTCTCTATGCTCGGCAGCCTCACGTCGCTCGTCGCGTGCGAGCCGTTCGATGCCCTGGAGTCGGTCGGCTTCCCGCTGCGGACGGGCGCGGTCGTGCCCCGCCTCGCACCGTTCGGCACGTTCCAGTCGGTCGACGGCTGGTTTGCGATCTGCGCCCCCACCGACGCCTTCGCCGAGGGGACCCTCACCGCGATCGGGCAGGCCGAGCTGATCGAGGATCCGCGGTTCTCGTCGCGCGACGCGCGCGTCGACAACGCCGACGAACTGCATGCCCTCGTGAGCGAGTGGGCCCGCAACCGATCGTCGGCCGAGGTGCTGTCGGCGTTCGAGCACAACGGCGTCCCGGCCGCTCCGGTGCGCGACACCGCGACCGCCGTGCGCGACGACATCGTCACCGGCCGCGGAGAGGTCGTCCCCCTCGTGCACCCGCAGTTCGGTCACTTCGAGGGCCTGTACGGCACCGGGCTTCCGATGGTGTTCTCGCGCAGCCGCGCCGACCTCTCCAAGCCCGCGCCCGGTCTGGGCCAGCACACCGACGACGTGCTCGGGGACCTCCTCGGCTACGACGCCGAGCGTGTGGCGCAGCTGCGGCAGGACGGGGTGCTGTGACGGCGAGCGCACCCGTGATCGGCGTCGTGGGCAACGATGTGCCGCGTCAGCTGCTCCTCGCGCTCGGAGCGCGCCCCCAGCGGCTGACCGGTTCGTGGACCGGGGTCATCGACCCCGACGCCCAGCAGCTTCTCGGCGCGACGGATGCCGCCGTGGCGCGCCTGCTCACCGAGCTGCGCGGCGACGCGCACTCGCCGGACGCGCTCATCGTGTGCAATGACTCCCAGGCGCACCTGCGCCTCTTCTATGTGCTGCGTGCCACCGCGGCTGGGCTGCCGGTGCACCTGCTCGACATGCCACGAGAGGCCTCCGAGCCCGCGCGCCGCTTCGCGCGGTTCCAGCTCGAGGAGCTCGCCGCGTTCTGCGCCGCCGTGACGGGACGCACGCTGGATGCGGCATCCCTCGCCGCTGCGGCCGACGCTGAGGCGGCCCTCGGCGACGCGCTGCGACGGCTGCGCGCCCGGCGCCGGGCCCACCCCTCGCAGTGTGCGGGCGCTGATGCGCTCGACGCGATGCAGGACGCTGCACGTCTGACGCCCGAGGACGCCGTGACGCGTCTCGACGCCACGGGGGGGCAGGCGGCGACGGTGCCGTCGGGTGCGATCAGGGTGCACGTGACCGGCTCGTCCCACCCCGACGCGGCCGTCTACAGCGAGTTGGAGAGCGACGCACGCTGCGTGATCGTCAGCGAGGACCACGACACCGGGGATGCCGCGTGGCTGGGCGATTCGGTGCGCGGCGAGACCACGGAACACGTGCTCGAAGGACTGATCGACGCCCACTTCGCGCGTGTCACCACCTCGGCCACCACGTCCGGCGCGGTGCGCGCCGCGTTCACTCGCGACGTCGCACGCGCGGCGGGCGCGCACGCGGTGGCCGCGATCATCCGCGAGCTCGACGAAGCCCCTCTCTGGGACCTCGCCGATCAACGCGCCGCGCTCGAGGGCACCGCCTTCGTCAGCGTCCGCGTGGCGCCCGGCGACGAGGTCGGAGCGGCCCGAGAGCTCGTGCGCGAGATCGTCGAGAAGGCGGTGCCGGCATGAGCGATCCTCGTCCCGTGGGCTCGCCGCGCCTCGAGAGTGCCGCCGCCGCGACGGCGTTCCAGAAGGAGTGGTTCCTGGGCCTCGCCGACCGCTCGCGCGAGGGCGAGCCGATCGCGCTGGCGAACGCAGATGCCCCGCACGAGCTGCTGCGCGCTCTCGGCATCCCGTATGTCGTGAATCAGTGGTGGTCGTCGATCATCTCCGCCAAGCGCGCGGGAGCCGCCAGCCTCGCCGCCGTCGCCACGCGGGGCCTGCCCGATGACAGCCGCCAGTACGACGTGCTGCCCCTCGGCGCGCAGGAGCTCGCCGCCGGCCACGCGCCGTGGGGCGGGCTGCCCGAGCCGCGCTTCGCGATCGCCGAGCGCAGCGGCGACGTCACGCACAAGATCTTCGAGCAGTGGGGTCGCCGCCCGGGCACCGAGACCTTCCTGCTCTCGCGCACCGCCGCCGTGCCGGCGCCTGCGGGCTGGTGGGACCGCGTGGCGCATGACTGGGAGGAGGTCTTCGGGGCGGCCCGCATCGATCTGCTGGAGGGCGAGATCCGGATGCTGGCCGCCACGCTCGAGCAGCGCGTCGGTCGCACCCTCGACCTCGAAGAGCTCACCGGCATCATGGCGCTCGCCAACGAGCAGGCCGAGTGGAATCGTCGCACGCGCGACCTGCTGGCGACTGCCCGGCCGCTTCCGGTCGCCGTGACCGACATCATCCCGGCGGTCATGGTGCCGCAGTGGCATCGCGGCACCCCGTGGGCGGCGGCCGCAGCGAGGCGCCTTCATGACGAAGTCGCACGCCGCATCGACCAGGGCCACGCCGTCTTCCCGGGTGAACGGCGTCGCCTGATGTGGATCGGCCGCGGCCTGTGGTCCGACCTGGAGATGTACCGCTCGTTCCAGGACCAGTTCGGCGCGGTCTTCGTGTGGTCGATGTATCTCGCGATCGCCGCGGACGGCTATGCCCGGTACGGTGACGATCCAGTGAGGACGCTCGCCGCGCGCTTCGTGGGGCTGACCGACCTGCTCTACGTGCCGCCGATGTCGTCCTCGTGGTACGTGAAAGAGGCGCTCGCCCACGGCGTCGACGGTGTGGTTCACCTCGTCGCCGACGACACCCCGGCGCCCGGCGTCATCACTGCGGCGCTCGAGGAGCGCGGCATCCCGGTTCTCGAGATCCGCGCCAGCAACGCCGACCCACGTGCGACAGGCGACGTGCGAGAGCGGATCGCGGACTTCGTGCGGGAGCGCGTTCCGGCCAACCGATGAGCCGGACGCCGCGCATGCGCGTCTTCGAGCCGTTCGGCAACCGACGCTTCTCGCTGTACTTCAGCGGCCAGGTGATCTCGAACACCGGCACGTGGTTTCAGAACCTCGCGCTGTCGCTCGTCGTGCTCGAGGCGACCGGCAGCGCCCAGGCGCTCAGCGGTGTGACCGTCGCGCAGTTCCTGCCGCTGCTCGTGCTGAGTATTCCGGCCGGCCGCCTCGCAGATCGGGTGCGACCGCGCACGATTCTGCTCGTGACCTCACTCGCATCGGCGCTCGTTGTGGCGGGCCTCGCGTTCGTGACCCTCGCCTCCGAGCCGCCGATCGTGGCGATCTACGCACTGGTGGCCGCGCTCGGCACGGTGCACGCGTTCGAGAGGGTCGCGGCGCAGTCGATCATCTTCGAGATCGTCGGACCGGAGACCCTCGGCCGCGCGGTCTCGCTCAGCACCATCGCGCTCGCCTCGGCGCGTTCCATCGGCCCAGGACTTGCCGGCATCGCCTTCCAGGGACTGGGGGCGACGGCCTGCATGCTGATCAACTCGGCGTCGTTCCTGCTGGTTTTCGCATCGATCGCGGCCATCCGCCCGGCGCGGCTGTTTCCGCGTCCTCGGCGGGCGGAGCGGCCAGGACGCGGCATCCGTTCCTCATTCTTCAGCCGCGAACTGGTGACGCTGCTCATCGTCAACGCGCTCGTGGCCCTGCTGGCGCTCAACCTCATGCTCGTGCTGACAGCGACCGTGAGCCTCACCTTCGGCGGCGACGCGACGGCGGTCGGGGCGACCCACACGCTGAACGCCCTGGGCGCCATCGTGGGCGGCGTCCTCGCCGCCGGCCGCGATCGCGTCACGGTGCGCTCGCTCATCGTCGCGTGCGGGGGACTCGGAGCGGCCCTGCTGATGAACGCCGCGGCGCCCACGCTGGCCATCCTGCTCGCGCTCGGGCCGCTGCTCGGCCTCGGCGTCGGGTACTACCACGGCATCCTCAACGCGGCCGCTCAGGTCAGCGTCGCTCCCGACCAGATCGGCCGGACGATGTCGCTCGTGACGCTCGGCGCCTACGGCATGGTCCCGTTCGGCGCCCTGCTCATGGGATGGGTGATCGACGCTCAGGGCGGGAGGGTGGCGCTGGCGATCGGCGGTCTCACCGGTTTCGCGTGCGCGGCCTTCGTCGCCGTCCGGCTCCGGAAGCGATGACGGATGCCGGCGGCCCGGGCCGCCGCTTCAGGACGGAGTCAGACCCGATCCTTTGCTGGGGCGTCGGCGCTTGGCGACCGCCTCGGCCTCGGCATCCGCATCTCCGAAGTAGCCGCCGGCGAGGGTATCGGCGGCGCGATCGAGCACCTCGGCGAGGGACCGCCCGAGGTCGGGGCCGATGATGTCGGCAAGCCGATCCTCGCGCTCGCGGATCTCGCCCTCGCACTTGGCGAGCGTGTCCCAGCCGGTTTCGCTCAGCCGCACCAGCCGCACACGTCGGTTCGTGGGATGCTCGACGCGCTCGATGAGACCTGACTCGAGTAGTTCAGCCGACACCACATGCGCCGCCTGAGAGCTGACGAACGTGCGACGGGCGACCTGCGCGTTCGACAACGGCACGCCTTCGCCGAGCACCTGCAGGATGAGGAGCTGTGCGAGAGTCACGCCGTGCGCGAGGGCGGTGTTCTCGGCGGCGCGGTTGAGGGCGCGGGCCAGACGGTATGCCGTGTAGTTGAGCCGGTCGGTGGCGGGCGTTCCGCGCGGATCTGGGCTTTCCATCGACACACTCCCAGCCTAGCCGGGACGGGCTTCCCGCCCGGCTCGGTGCGCTCCCGGGTCCGCCCGAGTGAGCGGCCGCGGGCGCGAGCCTTCGCGATGCCAGGGGTTGCGACCGCGTCCGAGGCGTTTCGTCTCGGTCGCTGGCGCTCCCTCGCTCAACGACCGGAACCCTTCTCTCGGTCGTTGAGCGAGCGAGGAACGAGCGAGACGAAACGCCTGCACCCGGCGCAGTCGTCGGGCCGTGGCGCTTCGCCTACGGGCGCGAGAGCGCCCTCGCTCAACTACCGGAACCCTTTCTCTCGGTCGTTCAACGACCGGGACCGTTTCTCTCGGTTGTTGAGCGAGCGAGGAACGAGCGAGACGAAACGCCTGCACCCGGCGCAGTCGTCGGGCCGTGGCGCTTCGCCTACGGGCGCGAGAGCGCCCTCGGCTCAACGACCGGGAATCAGGTACCGGTCGCCGACTGGGCCTCGGCGCCTTCCAGGCGGTCGATCAGCTCCAGGCCGCGGCGGGCCCAGGCGATCTCGGCCTGCGCGCGTTCGACGAGGCCCTCGTACGCGAAGCGCTTGTAGGCGATGGTGCGCTCGCGATCGGCATCCGCCGTCACGGCGAGCCGGCGAACGAGCATGGGGTTGGCGATCGCGTCGATGCGCTCCAGCTCGCCCTCCCACTGCGCCAGCTCGCTCTCCCACTGCGCGATGTGGCGCTCCAGGAAGGTGCGGGCCGCCTCGGGCGTGGTCGCCTCGAGGTAGGCCGCCCGCAGGTGCGCGGGGTCGCGCACGCGCTGGTAGTCGAGGGGAGAGGCCATCCAGTCGAAGAAGGCGCGGTTTCCGGCATCCGTCACGTGGTACATGCGGCGCGTGCCGCGCTCGCCGCGCGCCTGCTCTTCGCCCTCGATGAGGCCGAGCTCCTCCATCTTGCGCAGCTCGGGGTAGATCTGAGAGTCGGGCGCGTGCCACACGTGGCCGACGGACTGGTGGAACTGCTTCTGCAGGTCGTACCCCGACAGCGGGCCCACCCGCAGGATCGCCAACAGCGCGTACCGCAGACTCATGCGACTCCCTTCGCCTTCCCGAGGTTAGCGGGGCGGTCCCGGTCGTTGAGCGAGCGAAGCGAGACGAAACGTTCTCAGCCTCCGAGATGGGCAGGCGCGTCTCGTCTCTGCGTTTCGACTCGCAAGCTCGCTCAACGACCACGTCGCTCGCTCGCTCAACGACCGGACGGGTCGTTGGCGTTCGATCTCAGGCGGACTCTTGATACCCGGTGCGCCAGCCGCCTTGGTAGCTCTGACGGACGACCGTCGAGTACGGCACCGGGGAGACCACCGCGCGCACCTCGAGCTGCTTGTGCGGCTCGACGGAGGCCTTCTTCGTGCCGCCGTCGGGCTCGCCCCACACCACCGTCACCTCGGCGCCCTCGGGCACGTCGGGGTTGACCGTGGCGAGCGAGAGCGCGCGCTTCTCGTTGGCGCTGTACCCGGTGAACATCGAGAAGCCGACGACGTCGCCTCCGGCATCCGTCACCGAGTCGTAGTTCGCAGACCCGTAGTTGGCCAGCGGCAGGTCGAAGAACTTGTAGCTGTCGCCCTCGACGTCGAAGAGCGACGCGAAGATCTTCGTGACGTCCTCGGCGTTCCACGCGAGCGTGACCTTGCGGCGCTGCGTCGCCGGGTCGATCTTCTCGAGGGCGTCGCGGCCGATGAAGTCGTGGTCGAACTTCACGAACGAGCCGTAGCCGAGCTCCCACGGCGTGAGGTAGTAGTCCTCGATGTCGTCCGAGACGAACGAGCCCGCGAGCGTGCCCGTGGCCTCGTAGCTGTCGACGCCGAGCCACTCGCGGTAGCCGCGCTCCTCCTCGCCGGAGTAGATCGCGGGCAGCGGCGAGGGGATCCAGCCCGACTCCAGCGTGTTCGACGGGTAGGCGCGCGACCCGACGGGCACCAGCCCGAACTCGGCGCCGGCCTCGACGATGATGTCGCGGACGCGGTGGTGGTCCTCGTAAGGGCCCCAGACCTCGAGGCCGGGGGCACCTGCCATGCCGTGGCGCAGGGTGCGGACGTTCGCGCCGCCGATCTGCATCTCCGACATGCTGAAGAACTTCAGCTGCTCGAGCGGCCCGCCGTTGAGCTTCTCGATCACCTGCCACGCGGCCGGCCCCTGGATCTGGAACCGGTAGTAGCGCCGGCTCACGGCGTCGCCGTACGGGCGCGAGGGGGAGCGGCGGTCGACGGTGACGTCGAGGTTCGAATAGCCCCCGGTCTCACCGTGGTAGAGCAGCCAGTTCGACGCGGGCGCGCGGCCGACGTACACGTACTCGTCCTCGGCCTCGTGGAAGAGGATGCCGTCGCCGATGACGTGGCCCGACGCGGTCGTCGGCACGTACTGCTTCGCGCGGTTCACGGGGAAGGTCGCCACGGAGTTGATGGCCGTGTCGGAGATCAGCCGGATGGCATCCGAGCCCTTGAGGAACACATTGTCCATGTGGTGCGACTGGTCGTAGAGCACGGCGGTGTCGCGCCACGCCTTCTGCTCCTTGATCCAGTTCTGGAAGTCCGCGGGGACGACCGGATAGATGTACGAGCCGATCTGCGAGTTGCGCAGCATCTCGACGGCGTTGTGGCCGTCGAGCAGCTCCTGCAGATTCTTCGCCATGATGAACCTCTCTGTTCGTGGGGTGTGGTTATGGGACGGATGCCTCGGGCCGAGCGTTTCGTCTCGCTTCGCTCGCTCGACGACCGGGGGCTAGGTGAACACGATGGTGCTGTTGCCGTGGCGGATCACGCGGTCCTCGGCGTGCCATTGCACCGCCCGTGACAGCACGGCGCGCTCGACGTACGCGCCGCGGGCCTGCAGGTCTCCGGCCGTCATCGCGTGGGTGACGCGTGCGACGTCCTGCTCGATGATCGGGCCCTCGTCGAGGTCGGCGGTGACGTAGTGGCTGGTCGCGCCGATGAGCTTGACGCCCCGCTCCTTGGCCTTGCGGTAGGGAGCGGCGCCGATGAACGCCGGCAGGAACGAGTGGTGGATGTTGATCACCGGCACCCCGACCTCGTCCAGGAACGAGTCGGAGAGGATCTGCATGTACCGGGCCAGCACGACGAAGTCGACGTTGCCCTTCAGCAGCTCGACGATCTTGGCCTCGGCGGCGGACTTGTCGGCGCCCTGCGAGGGCACGTGGAAGAACGGCATGCCGAAGGCCCGGACATCCTCCGCGGTGTTGGTGTGGTTGGAGATGACCATCGGGATCGTCACCGGCAGCTCGCCGCGACGGTGCCGCCAGAGCAGTTCGAGCAGGCAGTGGTCGGATGTGGAGGCGAGGATCGCCATCCGCTTCGGGATGGACTGGTCGGTGACGCGCCACTCGAGCTTCAGCGGCCCGAGGGTCTTGTCGAGGTCGGCCTCGATGTCGGGCAGTGCCGCCTGCAGGTCGGGGCGATGGAACACCACGCGCTGGAAGAACTCGCCGCCCTCGGGGTTGTCGGAGTACTGGTCGAGTGTGACGATGTTCCCGCCGACGCGCGTGACCAGGGCGGTCACGGCGGCGACGATCCCCGGCTGGTCGGGACCGTGCACGGTCAAGCAGGCGTGGTCGCGGTGCGCGTCGAGGTGGGCCGTCATCGGCGCGCTCCGGAGGACTGTGAGGCGACGAACTCCCGCGCCCACTGCGACGTCGCGAGCAGGCCGCCGAACGTGTAGAAGTGCAGCTTCACGTCGCCGGAGCCACCCCCGGTCCCTGAGCCTGTCGAAGGGTCCGTGAGCAGCGCCGCGAGGTCGGACACGAAGCGGTCGGGGCCGGCGGTGCCCATGAGGTTGGTGAGCGAGAACCCGTACTTCTTCACGATCATCGCGTTGGCGCCCACGCCGAACCGGCGCGCGAAGCCGATCAGCCGCTTGATGCCGGCCGGTCCGGGCGTGCCGATGCGGATCGGCGCGTCGATGCCGCGGTCGCGGACCTGCCCGATCCACGTCATCACGGGATCGGTGTCGAAGGCGAACTGGGTCAGGATGACGGCATCCATTCCCTGCTGCGCCAGCGTGAGCGCCTTCTCGTCGAGGTGGCGCCACAGCACGTCGGCCGGGATGTCGGGGTGGCCCTCGGGGTAGCCGGCGATCGACACCTCGCGCACCCCGAACTGCTGGAGCACGCCCGAGCGGATCACGGTCAGCGCGTCGGGGTACGGGCCCTCGGGCTCGGCGGGGTCGCCGCCGACGGCGAACACGTGCTCGGTCGCGCCGACCTCCTGCAGGCGCCCGAGGAACTCCTCGAGCTCATCCTGCGACTTCAGCCGCCGTGCCGAGATGTGGGGGACGGGGACGAAACCCATCTCCTTGACGGCCTTCGCGGCCGCGACGCGCATCTCGAGGTCCTCGTTGCCGAGGAACGTCACGTTGACCTTCGTCCCCTGCGGGATCGTGTCGCGTGCCTCTTCGAGACCGGCGAGGTCCTTGCCGGTCATCTCCAGGGAGAAGCCGTCGACGAGAGCCGCCGCGGAGGGCGATGCGGGGGTCGCATGGGCCATGAGGGAGGTCCTTTCCTCTTCCGCGTGCGTCACTGCATCGCGGTATCCAGAGAATACCTATCACCATAGGTAATGGCAATAGGCACGCTGTGCGTGCGCACCCATCCTGCGCGGCGCGGACCTCCGCGCAGTCGGCGGTTTCCATTGAGCGGATGCCGACGCCCGAGGTCCGCGCCTAGTTCATGCAATCTGTGACGGGCGTCACAAAAGCATTGACAATCGATCCGGAGTGGCGCACGATGACTGTGTCCGGCACGCCGCGGTGCCGACGCCGACTCCCGTCGGACGGACGCGGCCGCCGGTGCCCACAGCACCCGCTCCTGAGAGGCCCGTCAATGAAGAAGAGTCTTGCCACCCTCGGCGTTCTCGCCGCCGCCGCGCTCGCGCTGAGCGGCTGCACCGATTCCGCAGCCGACCCGTCCACCACCGCCACCGATGACGCCGGCGGCGGGGAGCTCACGCCTGTCCGCGTCGCCGCGCTGCCGATCGCCGAGAGCGGCGCACTCTGGGCCGCCATCGACGAGGGCATCTTCGAAGACCACGGTCTCGAGATCGAGGTCGTCCCCGCGCAGGGCGGCGCCAACGCCATCCCGGCGCTCCTGAGCGGCGACATCCAGTTCGCCATCGGCCAGCCGTTCGGCCCCATCCGGGCCGACGTGCAGGATCTCGGAGTCGTGATCGTCGGCAACTACGCCAACAGCCTCGCCGAGGGCGACGACGTCAACGCGGTGGTCGCGCTGGGTGACTCCGGCATCATGCGACCGGCCGACCTCGCCGGCAAGAAGGTCTCGGTGAACACCATCGGCGCCGCCGGAGACCTCACGATCCGCAAGGCCGTCGAGGATGACGGCGGCGACCCCTCGACGATCGAGTTCGTCGAGGTCGCATTCCCCGACGTGCCCGCGCAGCTCGCCGCCGGCACCATGGACGCCGCGTGGGCGCCCGACCCGTTCCGCGGCATGGTGCTCGGCGACGGCGGAGTCTCGGTGGTCGCGCCGTACCAGGCGACGATCCCCGGGCTCTCGGTGCTCACCAACATCACGACGCAGGCGCTCCTCGACGAGGACCCCGAGCTCGTCGCCGACTACTCGGCCGCGATGTCGGAGGCCCTGGAGTGGGCGAGCGAGAACGAGGATGCAGTCCGCGCCGCGATCGCGACCAACCTCGAGATCCCCGAGGAGGCCGCTGCCGGCATCACGCTCCCCACGTTCACGTGGGACCTCGCCGACGCCGGCATCGAGGACCTCGGCACACTGGCGGTCGAGTACGCCTACATCGAGGCCGAGCCCGACTTCGACCGGCTGCTCCAGCAGCAATAGCACGGACGTAAGGGTGATCGGATGCCGCACCTCGCGGCATCCGCTCACCCGCCACGCATCGTCGCGCGAAGCGTCGGGCGCGTGAGCCCCCCCTCGCGGCGCAGCATCCGCTCGCCCCCTCCCTCCCTCCCTCACCTCGTGGAGCGTCGCACCGACGCCCGCACGACCCGACCGCACCGATCGGAGGTACCGTGACCGCCACCGCTGACGCACCCGCGACCGTCGCCACGACGCCCCACGCCCGGCAGCACCGCACCCTGCGCAAGCTCGTGCTCGGCGTGGCCGGCATCATCGGGTTCCTGGCGACGTGGCAGCTGCTGCCGACGCTCGGGATCGTGAACCCGGCGTACTTCCCCACCGCGACCGAGACGATCGCGCAGCTGTTCGTGCTCTTCGGCGATCTGGAGTTCTGGCGCAACGTCGGCCGCACGCTGACGTCCTGGGCGCTGGGCCTCGTGATCGCGACGGTGCTCGCCGTCGTGCTCGGCACGGTCATCGGCCTGGTGCCGTTCCTCCGTCGCGCCACCCACACCACGGTGGAGTTCCTGCGGCCGATCCCGTCGGTCGCGCTCATTCCGCTCGCGATCCTCATGTTCGGCTATCAGCTGCAGGCGGCGCTCCTCATCATCGTGTACGCGAGCTTCTGGCAGGTGTTCATCCAGGTGCTCTACGGCGTCGCCGACGTCGACGCCGTCGCCCGCGACACGGCTCGCAGCTTCGGGCTGTCGCGGGGATCGCGGATCGTGAACCTGGTCTTCCCCACCGCGCTGCCGTACCTCATGACGGGCCTCCGGCTCGCCGCGACCGTCGCGCTGATCCTGGCCATCACCGCCGAGATGTTCATCAGCATCCCCGGCCTCGGGCGCGCGATCATGCTGGCTCGAGAGTCGGGGCAGTGGACGACGGTGTATGCCCTCGTCATCGTGACCGGCATGCTGGGCCTCCTCGTCAACCTCATCTTCCGCGCGATCGAGCGCCGGTCGCTGTCCTGGCACCAGTCCATCCGAGGGGAGGAGGTCCTGTGACCCTCTACACGAGCACCGTCGTCACGCCGCGCCGCCCGTCCCGGGTATGGGCGAAGTTCGGCGAGAACACCGCCTACGCGCTCGGGCTGCCCATCCTCCTGCTTGTGGTGTGGGGCATCTGGTCGTCGGTCTCGCCCGCCCCGTTCTTCCCGAGCCCGCTCGTCATCGCCGAGGCGTTCATCGAGACCTGGGTGGGGCCGGCGTTCTTCGACGACGTGCTGCCGAGCCTCGGCCGGCTCGCAATCGGCATCGTGCTGGCGGTCGGCCTCGGCATCGCGGCGGGCATCGTCATCGGCCTGGTGCAGTGGCTGCGGGAGCTGCTCGAGCCGGTGTTCGAGTTCTTCCGCGCGGTGCCGCCGCCGGTGCTCATCCCGATCGTGGCCGTGCTCGTCGGCGCGAACGACCTCATGAAGGTCGTCGTGATCGTCGCCGGTGCGATCTGGCCCGTGCTGCTGAACACCATCGAGGGCGTGCGTTCGACGGACTCGGTGATGACCGAGACCGCGAGGTCGTTCGCGGTGACCTCGGGTGAGCGGCTGCGGTACCTCGTGCTTCCGGCGGCGAGCCCGCGGATCATGACGGGTGTGCGGCAGTGCCTCTCGATCGCGCTCATCCTCATGGTGATCTCCGAGATGTTCTTCTCGTCCTCGGGCCTCGGCTATCGGATCGTCTTCTTCCAGCGCAACTACCTCATCGCCGAGATGTGGAGCGGCATCGTGCTGCTCGGCCTCATCGGCATCCTGCTCGCCGTGATCTTCGGGTTCGTCGAGCGGCGCGTGCTTCGCTGGTACCACGGAATCAAGGAGGTGGAGCGTGCCTGACGCGCTGCGCAAGAGTGAGCCGCTGCTGAACGTCGAGAAGCTGCGCAAGGTGTACGAGTCGTCGACCGGGAACGTCGAGGCGATCGGCGACATCGGATTCCGGATGGATGCCGGTGAGCTGGTGTGCATCGTCGGCCCGTCGGGGTGCGGCAAGACGACGCTGCTGAAGTGCATCGCCGGACTGCTGAAGCCCACGTCGGGGGTCATCGAGCTCGGCGGCCGGAAGGTGACCGGCCCCCCGCCCAACATGGCGCTGGTCTTCCAGGAGTACGGCCGCAGCCTCTACCCGTGGCTCACCGTCCGCGGGAACGTCGAGCTGCCGCTGAAGCACAAGAAGCTCAGCCGCACCGACCGGGACCGGCTCGTCGACGACGCGCTCACCGCCGTCGGGCTCGAGCACGCTACCAAGAGCTACCCGTGGCAGCTCTCCGGCGGCATGCAGCAGCGCGTCGCCATCGCCCGCGCCGTCGCGTATCAGCCCGAGGTGCTCATCATGGACGAGCCCTTCGCCGCGGTCGACGCGCAGACGCGCGCCGACCTCGAAGACCTGGTGCGCACGCTGCATCGCGAGCGCGGCATGTCGATCCTGTTCGTGACGCACGACATCGACGAGTCGGTGTACCTGGGCGAGCGCGTGATCGTGCTGTCGAAGTCGCCGACCTGGGTGCAGGAAGACCTCGCCATCGACCTCGCGCCCGAGCGCGACCAGATCACGACGCGCGCGCTGCCCCGCTTCACCGAGCTGCGCACCCACGTGTACGAGCAGATCCAGCGCGCGAAGCGCGGCGAGGCCGTGCGCCCGGAGGCCGCATGAGCATCGCGACCGCCAAGGCGGCCGTCGCGATGCCGGGTGTCGCGGCCGTTGAGACGTCGGTGCTCACGCGCAAGCCGCGGCAGCTGCTCCTGGCGTTCTTCGGCGAGTACGTGTGCGACCGGTACTTCGAGCCGCTCCGCGCCAGCGTGCTGATCGGCGCGCTGGAGAGCGCCGGGGTCGCCGCGTCCGCGGTGCGGACCAACCTCGACCGCATGGTGCACAGCGGGCTGCTGGAGCGCCGGCGCCTGGGTCGTGAGATCGGGTTCGTGCTCACCGGGCACGGCAGCGAGGTGCTGCGCGAGGCATCCGGTCGTGTCAACGGCCCCGCGCCGTTCGAACCCCAGGGCGACGGCTGGACTCTTGTCACCTACACGGTTCCCGAGCACTTGCGGGACCTTCGCCATCGCCTCCGTGCGGCGCTGACGTGGTCCGGGTTCGCCGTGCTCCGCGACGGGCTGTGGATCGCACCCGGTGCGGTCGACCTCGCCGCGGCACTGGGAGCGATCATCCCCGACCTGCCGCCGGGATCGGTCAACGCCTTCTCGGCCGCGGAGCTCGACGGGTTCCCCATGGTCGAGGCCGTGCGGGTCGCGTGGGACGTCGAGCGCATCCGCGAGGCGCACGACGAGTTCATCTCGCACTGGGAGCGTGAGGACGCGGCATCCGACCTCCCTCCGCTCACCGCGCGCACGCTGCTGGTCGCCGACTGGCTCGCCCTGCTGCGCGCCGACCCGCGCCTGCCGCGGCCCTACATGGGCGACGACTGGCCGGCCGACCGCTCGGCGGAGCTGTTCACGCAGCGCCACCGCGAGTTCGCCTTCCCCGCGGTGCGGGACTTCGCCGCGCTCGTCGGCTGAGGTCTCGCAGCGCTCGTCGGGCGAGCCGCCGCGCGCCGTCAGGTATTCCGCGGCGCGGGGACGTCCGCATAGGCGGCGAACGTGTGGTGCGACACCAGCTCGGCCAGCTCCGCGGAGTGCGGCTCGAGGAGGCGGCGGAATTCCGCCTCGGCGGCCGGACCGGTCGAGTCGTAGATCATCGAGCAGACGGACAGGGCCCGTTCGAAGGGGAAGTCGTCGCCGACGAGCGGCTCAGGCAGCATCGGATCTGCGTGGCGAAGCTCGCGCCACTCGCGCATGATCGACGTTCGCAGTCGGAGCGCATCACCGTCGTGAGGCGCGCGCTCGTCGTGCGGGTCTCGACGGCGTGGACGTCCGCTCTCCCGGATCTCCGCCGCGATCGGCTCCCACCGGTCGGTGAAGTCCCGATACGCCGCGGCGATGTCG
Source organism: Microbacterium sp. B35-30 (assembly GCF_010634855.1). Taxonomy (GTDB): domain Bacteria; phylum Actinomycetota; class Actinomycetes; order Actinomycetales; family Microbacteriaceae; genus Microbacterium. The sequence goes on from NZ_MWLQ01000037.1 coordinate 44,921, forward strand.
TCAAGGCCGAATGCGTCGCGTGCGACCGCCGTCACGCTTTCGTCGGCCAGATGTGCACCCACGAAGACCGTCAACTGCCCCGCTGACGGTTGGACCGCGAGTTCTCCGACGATCGAGTCCACCTCCGATCGACGATCTCCGGGCCGTATCCAGAGACCGTCGTGGACGTTGCCGAACCCGGTCTGCCGCAGCCGCTCTCGCAGGGTGTTGCGCGTGCCTCGCTGGTCCTCCCTCAGGGAGTACCCGACGACGGTCCATGTGCTGTCCCACGGGCGAGGAATGTGGCTGCGGAAGAGCAGCTCCACATGGGCGTCGACCGACTCCTGGCTCATGGGGGAGACGGAGTAGGAGGTCGTCCTCCCGCTCTTGACGCTGACCAGGAATCCGCGCTTCGCGAGGCGTTGGATCGCCGCACGGGCGCCGGCGGGCGTCACGTCGAAGAGCTCCAGCAACGAGACCAGCGCCGCGGAGGGGATCGGCTCCGCGCGCAGGTGCCAATAGTCGCCCAGGAGCACGATGAGAAGCTGCTGCGAACGGGCGCCCTGCTGGTCGCGTGGAAGCAGATCGTCGGCGGGCCTCATGGAGCGATTGTGCCAGTCAGCCGGTCACGTGACGTTCGCCGGCACGAGAGCGAGCGGAACGGCGCGCGGACCGTACTCGAGCCAGTTCATCATCCGGACTTCGCCGGCCAGCTCGAACGACGTCGTTCGCTCCAGCAGGGCCTGAAGTGCGATGAGCAGCTCGAGCCTGCCCAGCGTGGCGGCGGGGCATCTGTGTGCGCCGCGGCCGAAGGCGAGGTGCGAATTGTTCTTCCGATGCAGGACGAATTCGTCCGGCCGGTCGAAGGCCGCAGCATCCCGGTTCGCTGAAGGGAACACGAGGGCCACCGGTTCGCTCCTGCGCACCATACGTCCGTGCACCACCGTGTCTTCCCTGGGCGTGCGCGCGAAGACCCGGTAGGGGGCGTGGAGGCGCAGGAACTCCTCGATGGCCGCGGGGAGATCCTCCGGGTGGCGTCGCAGGTGCTCTTGCAGGTCACGGTCCTGCGCGAGGTGGACGACGCAGCTGCCGAGCACAGCCTGCGGCGCCCCCATGCCTGCGACGATCATCTGACGGATCGTCGCGATCGCCGTCCGCTCGGTGATGTGGTTCGCGGGATCCATGGCGGCGGCGTGCAGGCTGCCGACGAGGTCGCGCGAAGGGTCAGGATCCACGGCGAGACGCCCGTGATAGACGCGTTCGGCGATGTCGTAGAGCTGGGCGCTGCACTCGGCGATGATGTCGTCGTCCATGTCCTGGATGGCGAATCCGTAGCGCACCCCGATCGCCCGCACGTGCCGCGTGAGCTCGACCGGGACGCCGAGGAACGCCGCGAAGCAGTCGACGACGAAAGGTGCGGCGAAGTCGGCGACGCCGTCGGCATTCCCACGAGCGAGCATGTCGCTCACCAGCTCGTCGGCGCTCGCGCGGAACTTCGTCTCGTGGGTCGCCACGACCGCGCGGCGCATCACCGGATCGATCGCCTCACGATAGGCGGTGTGCTCAGGAGGGTCGAAGTGCAACGGTGGGCGGCGCGCGGATCGCGGGACATGAGGCACGACGTTCTGCACCGATGTGATGAACCGCTCGTCCTGCGCGATGGCGACGACGTCGTCGTACGTCGTCGCTGCCCAGAAGCCACCGAAATCCTCGCTCCAGGGAAATGGATCCCTCCGCCGCAGCTCGGCGTAGTCGCGGTGTGCGCTGCCGAACGTCTCGTCCAGCGCGGGCGACCACTCGCTCGAGCGCTCGGAGCGCGTGCGCGTGTCGGCAGCGGCGGACGGCACGGCGCTCTCGTCCTGCGACGTGAAGCCGAAGGGGCACGTGGCCATCAGATCACCTTCCTGCGCGCCCAGCGCGCAACCGATTCGAGGCTCACGACGACCGCGACGAGCCCGATGAGGATGCCGGCGGTCGTCTGGTAGTGAAGAGTGGCCACCGACTCCTCGAGGAGGAAGCCGATGCCACCCGCACCGACGATGCCGAGCACCGCGGACTCGCGCAGCGCGAGATCGGAGGTGAACAGGCTGTTCCCGATGAGGCTCGGCACGAACTGAGGCCACACACCGCTGACGAACACCTGCACGCGGTTGGCGCCCGTCGCCTCGAGGCTTCGCAGAGGCGCGGGATCGACCTTGACGAGCGAGTCCGTGAAGAACTTCGCCGCGAGCGCGGTGCACGAGATCGCGAGGGCGAGGAAGCCCGCGAACGGTCCGAGGCCGAGTGCGGCGACGAACAGGAGGGCGTAGATGATGTCGGGGACGCCGCGAACGAGCACCATAAGCCCGCGCAGTGCGAGGGACAACGGCTCGAAGCGGATCAGATGACGAGTCGACAGGACGGCGATCACGAGGCCGAAGATCACGCCGAAGGTGGTCGCCGAGATCGCCATGATGACGCTCTCGAAGATCCCGTAGGCGATGTCGAGCGTGAAGACGGGCGGAAAGAACCCCGAGATCACCGCGAGCGCATTCTCCCAGATCCGCGCCAGTCGAGGGGCGTCGGCGAACAGCTGGGCGAGTGAGAAGAGGAAAAGGGCGAGCGCTGCGACACCGGAGCCCACGCGCAGGATGCGCGAGCGGTTCCATCCCGGCGTTGCCGGCGTGCGTCCGGCTCCGTACAGCTCGGCAGTGGTGTGCTCTTCGGCGTGCTCCGCCAGGGCGCGCTGGGCGAGGTAGGCCACGGACTCGAGCAGGAGCAGCATCACGACGATGACGAGGATGATCCCGAGCGCACGCTGGTAATCGAGCGATCCGATGGCGGTCTGCAGCGCCACCCCGATGCCTCCTGCGCCGACGAGGCCGAGCACTGCGGAGGCGCGGATGTTGATGTCGAGGCGGTACAGCACGATCGATGTGATGCTCGGCAATGCTCGGCTGAGCGTCGTCGCGACGAAGTTCTGCGACCGGCTCGCTCCCACGGCCGCCACCGCCTCGCGCGGGGTGGGATCCTGCTCTTCGAAGACATCGGCGAACATCTTGCCGATCATTCCGACCGAGTGGAATGCGATGGCCAGCCCGCCGGCTAATGGGCCCAGCCCGACGATCCGCACCAGGATCAGGGCGAATACCAGCGAGGGGACAGCGCGAGTCACGATGATGATGCCGCGCGCCAGCCAGCCGAGGACCCGCGGTCCGGTGAAGTTCCGGGAGGCGACCGCGCCCAGGAAGACCGAGGCGATGGTGGCGAGGCCGGTTCCCGCGATGGCGATCCACAGCGTCTCGAGAGCGAGCGTGACGAGGTTCGCGGGATCGCCGACGGTAGGCGGCACCATGCGCTGCAGCAGAGCTGCGATGTCTTCCAGCCCGTCGATGAGGGCAGCCGGACGGATGTCGAGCCACCACATGCCGAAGAGCGTGATGGCGAGGTACGCGAGGGGGATACCCACGGTCGCGGCCGACGCGCGGGGACGGCGGGGCTCCGGATGCGCAGGAGCGTTCACTGGGGGGCGGTCGACGGTCAGCGACATGTCAGGCCCGCTTCGCCTGCTGGTACACGGCGCGGATCTGCTCCTCGGTGGTGTCCGCCGTCAGGGCATCGTGGACGAACGCGCCGTTCCTCACTGCAACCACGCGATCCGACACGGCCAGGGCGAGCTCGACCTGGTGCAGGGAGCAGATGACGGTGAAGCCGTCCTCGGCGCTCAGCTTCTTGAGCGTCTGCAGCACCGAGACGCTCGCGTTGGGATCCAGCGACGCGACCGGTTCGTCCGCGAGCACGAGCTCGGCCTCCTGCATGAGCGTGCGTGCGATGGCCACCCGCTGCTGCTGGCCGCCGGAGAGCGTGTCGCAACGCTGGTAGCGCTCGTCGAGGAGTCCTACACGGTCGAGATTCGCCACCGCGCGCTCGCGCAGTTCCCTGGGGTAGCTCGAGATGCCGTAGCGCGGCATGCGCAGCGAGCCGAGCGCACCCATCAGCACGTTCTCCATCGCGCTCAGTCGCCCGACGAGCCCGAACTGCTGGAACACGAATCCCACGCGGGTGCGAAGTCGCTGGAGAGCGCCTCGGCCGCATGTCGCCGGGTTCACTCCGAGCACCGACAAGGCCCCACCGTTCGGCCGATGGCTGCCGTTGATGAGACGCAGCAGCGTCGACTTCCCCGCGCCGGATGGCCCGACGAGGGCGACGAACTGGCCGGTGGTGACTTCGAGATCGACGCCCTTCAGGACCGTCTTGTCGCCGAAACGCATGCTGACATCGGTGAGGGCGACACTGACGGTCCCGGCGTCGATCGGAGCGGTCTTCTTGTCGGGCATACCAGCCGCCTTCTGCATCACCGGGACGGTCATCGGGTCATTCCTCGCCGCGGCAGACGTCGGTCTTGAGCGTCTGGCAGATGGCGTTGATCACGTCGTAGTCGGATGAGGTCGCCGGCTCGAACGCGAAGGCTCCCGTTCCGCCCCACTTGCACGCCGTCTCCCCGGTGTACTCCTCACCCCATTCGGCGGGTGCTTCGCGGTTCTGCTCTTCACACAGGCCGGCTTCGAATGCGGTGACGGCGTTGTATTCCGTCACGGCCTCGACGATCTGGTCGCGGAGTTCCTCGCTCAGCCAGTTGCCGACCACGATCGGGGTGCCGGGGATCGGATCCGAGGTCCACACCGTCTCGGTGTCCCCCTCGGCGATGACGCCTCGATCGGGCAGGATCGTCGTCACGAAAGTCTCCGCCACGAAGGCGATGTCGCAGTCCCCGGCAAGCATCTGCGTCACGGCGACGTCGTGCGATCCGACGAACAGCGGGCTGATGTCGGCCTCGGGGTCGATACCCGCCTCGGTCATCGCCGCTGCCGCCGTGAGGTAGCCGGTCGTGGAGGCCGGGTCGGTGAAGCAGACGTTCTTTCCGGCGACATCCTCGATCGACGAGATGGCGGAACCAGGTGCGACGACGCCCACGGAGTTCACCGCGCCGGAACCGGCTTCGGGTGTGCGCTGGTCCTTCGCGATGGGTGCCACGTCCGCGACGTCTGCAGCCAGGTAGTAGGAGAAGGCGCCGTACGTCGCGATGTCGACACGCTCGGCCACCTGCGCTTCGATGACTCCCGCGTTGCTGCTGACCGCTTCGATGCGCGTCGGGATCCCCGTGGTCTCCTCGATGGCAGCGACGACGGGGAGGAAGCTGTTCTCGAGCTCCTCGCTGTCATCGGTGGGAACGACCGCGAAGACGAGTTCGGCGGGCGCATCCGACGCGGCCCCGCCGTCGTCCGGTCGCGCGTTCGGGCTTGCGCCGCATCCCGCCAGGAGCAGCCCGGCTGCCATGACGCTCGCGGCCAGAACCATTGTCTTCTTCATGTCGGCACCTTTCGACTTCGGGAAGACGGCCGCGAAGCTTCGCACCGACACTGGTGAGAAACACATTGAACAACGTCCGTCGTTGGAGGTGTGGTCTATAAACAGAATCACGCATCGTTGCGATTGTCAACGGATCGGTTTGGCAACCGTTGACATCATCAATCGATCGTGTCAAGGTCAAACCGCTACACATCCCGCTGCGCACGTCACCGCAAGTGTCGTGCGCTCGGTCAACGAAGACCTGATGGTGCGACGCTCGACGGCGAGCCCCGCTCGTGCGTCGCGGGAAGGGAACCATGTCATCACGCTTGATCCGCGTCGGAGTCGGTCTTGCCGCATCCGCCGCTCTCGCATTCGCTGCCGTTCCGGCAGCGGCTGCGCCGCCATCGCAGCCGACGGAGCTCCGCGGCTCGTTGCCCAGCGGCGGCCAGTACGTCCTGCACGAGCCGGCGCAATGGAACGGCACTCTGCTGACGTGGAGCCCGGGGTATGGCGGCGGAGGAGGAACAGCATCCGCCGGCCCCTCGAACGAGGTCGTGTCGTGGCTCACAGGTCAGGGCTACGCGCTCGCCGGCGCGGCGGCGGGAACGGGATGGGCGGTCGAGGATCTCCTCGTCGCGCAGCCGCAGGTCGTCGACGCCGCAACAGCAGAGCTCGGTGAGCCCGAGCACGTCGTCGCGTGGGGGTCTTCGATGGGAGGGCAGGTATCGGTCGCGCTCCTGGAGCAGCAGCCCGGCGTATTCGACGCCGCGCTTCCGCTGTGCGGGTCGATCGCAGGCGCCATTCCGATGCTCAACGGTTCGCTCGACGGCACGTACGCGCTGAAGACCCTTGTCGCCCCCGAGGATGCGCGGCTGGAGCTCGTCAATGTGACGAACGAGCCGGCGCGGCAGGCTGCGTTCAAGGAGGTGCTCGATGCCGCTCAGCAGACGACCGAGGGGCGGGCGCGGATAGCCCTCGCTGCAAGCCTTGCCCAGATGCCGACGTGGTCGCAGACAGGCACCGAGCAGCCGGACAGGCATGACGTCGACGCGCAGCAGGAGCAGCTCTACCGCATCTTCATGTGGGGCACGGTCTCGCCCCGGCAGCCGCTGGAACAGCGGGCGGGCGGAAACTTCTCGTGGAACACCGGAGTGGACTACGCCGACGCTCTCCGCGAGTCGGGCAACCTCCAGCTCGTCCGTCAGCTCTATCGCGAAGCCGGGCTCTCGCTCGACGAGGATCTCACGGCGCTGAACGCCGGGGACCGGGTCGCCGCAGATGAGCAGGCCGTCGCGTACATGCAGCAGAACGCCACACCGACCGGCGACATCCACGGTCCTGTCCTGTCTCTTCACGAGACCGGTGACGCCGCACCGGTCGTCGCCCAAGCGGGAACGTACGCGGATCGCGTGCGGGCCCACGGGCAGGCAGCGCTCGTCGAGCAGGCTTTCGTCGACCGCCCGGGCCACTGTGCCTATGCCGATGCGGAGGTGGCGGCGCTGGTCACCGCCCTGCAGGACCGGCTCGATTCCGGCCGATGGCAGAACCTGGCGACCCCCCGCGCCCTCAACGACCGCGCCGATGCCATCGCCGAGAGCGGAGGCCTGGAGCGAGGGGGCACCTTCGCCCGCCATCAGCCGGGCTCGCTGCTGCGACCCGAGCGCGAACCGGACGTCTTCGCGCCACGCCCTGAGGACCCCGTGACGCGGACGGGTGCACTTCCGAACGGTGCTGCCTACACCGCCATCGCCCCCGGCGACTGGAACGGATCGCTCGTCGTCGTGCCGGGGCGTTCCACCGCGGAGTTCGCATCGGCGGAATGGCTGCTGCAGCGCGGCACGGCGGTGATCGGATACGACCTCTCGGACGGTTGGGACCTGGTGCGCGATCGCGACAACGCCAGTGCCGCCGTCGCCCGGTTCACCGAACTCGTCGGCGCACCCGACGATGTCGTGCTCGCCGGACGCTCGCAGGGTGGACTCGTCACTCGGATCGTCGCCGATTCCGCGCCCGCATGGCTCGACGGCGCGGTGCCGATGTGCGGCGGAGGCGCCGGAGCGGTGAGCACATGGAACTACAAGCTCGACACGGCCTTCGTCCTGCGTGAGCTGGTCGACCCGGCGTCCGCGATGCGGATCACCGGGATCGCGGATCTCGAGGCGGAGATCGCAGAGCTGAACGGGCTCGTGGCGAAGGCGGGGGGGAGCGCGGAAGGACGAGCGCGCGCGACTTTCGCGGCGGCGCTGAGCAAGATCCCCGCCGTCGACCCGGCGACAGGTGCGGAGATCACGGACCGCGACGCACGGATCGACCGCTACCTCGTCTACCTGCCGTTCGCGGTCGGCTCTCACGTGCGCGCAGGATACGAAGCCACCGTCAGCGGCACGTTCTCGTGGAACACCGATGTCGACTACGAGCGCGCGCTGCGCGACTCCGGAAGGTGGAGCGAGGTCTCGGCCGCCTACCAGGACGCCGGTCTCTCCCTCGACGATGATCTGCGCACGCTCGCTCGAGCCGACAGGCTGGAGGCGGACCCCGCAGCGGTCGGGTTCGTCGAGCGCACGGCGTCGTTCACGGGCGACCTCACCGTGCCCGTGCTGTCGCTGAGTACGTCCGGCGACGGTGCCGGCTCGACGCAGGATGACGAGGCCTATGCCACAACGGTGCGCGAGGCGGGGGAGCGAGCGCATCTGCGTCAGGCGTTCGTCCAGGCGGAGGGGCATTGCACCTTCAACGCGGCGGAGGAGGCCGCGGCGTTCGAGACGATCTTCACGAGGATCGCCGAGGGCCGCTGGCCCTCCACGTCGCCGGACGCACTGGTCGAACGGGCGGCGGCCATCGACGAGCAGAGCGGCCTCGTGCTGGGTGAGGCCCGCTTCGATGGCCCGCGCCATGGCGGCATCCCGGCTCGGATGTGGGATGCCGACGACTGGGGCTCGTACACCGGATAACGGGCCCCGGACCGCATGCGCGGGGCCCCGGCATCCGTCATCCGGATGCCGGGGCCTGTGGCCCCTTCGAGCTGTTCACGCAGCGCCACCGCGAGTTCGCATTTCCCGCGGTGCGGGACTTCGCCGCGCTCGTCGGCTGAGGTCTCGGAACCGCGAAAGGGTAGATCTCCGCACGGAACCGTGCGGACATCTACCCTTTCGCGATTCCTGCCGGGACAGAGCCGTCAGGTGACGCGGTAGGCGACGTACCGGACGCGGCTCGCCTCACGGATGTACGACGCGACGTACACCGCGCGCTCGAACTCGGGGCGCGTGGCGGACTCCAGCGTGAGCGCGGCACGGAAGTAGTAGGCGTCCGGGTCGACGTCGTCGCCCCGCAGCAGCGCCTCGAGTACCTCTGGGTCGCCGCTGCGCACGCCGCGGGCGCGGACATAGAGCAGCGATCCGTCGTCGCCCCGGGCGCTGTAGCGGCCGTCGATCTCGATGGAGCCGTCCGCCCGCACGGTCTGCCAGTCGGCGCCGCCGGCGAGGATCGTGCCGGTGAAATCGCCGGTGACCGTGCCGCCGACCACCGGGATGATGCGCCGATGGCCGGCGCGCGTCAGGCCGTGGTCCTCGAGCGGACCGAGCTCGGCGACGACCTCGAAGGCCGGCACGAGGGAGGGCACCGGCGGTACGCGCGTCATCGGCTCTCGCCGAACCGTGCCCGCAGGTCGGCCTTGCGCACCTTGCCGGACGCGGTGCGCGGCAGCTCTTCCACCACCACGACGTTCTTCGGCAGTTTGTAGCGGGCGAGCACGCCGTCGAGGTGCGAGCGCACGATCTCGGTGTCGACCTCGGCGCCCTCCTTGAGCGTCACGACGGCCCACGGCACCTCGCCCCAGCGGTCATCGGGCACGCCGACGACGGCCACGCCCGAGATGCCCTCGATGTCGGAGATGAGGTTTTCGACCTCGGCGGGATAGATGTTCTCGCCGCCGGAGATGATCATGTCCTTCAGCCGGTCGGCGATGAAGAGGTAGCCGTCGGCATCGAGGTAGCCGAGGTCGCCTGAGCGGAACCAGTGGTCTTCGGTGAAGGCGGCCGCCGTAGCCTCGGGCTGGCCGTGATAGCCGAGGAAGACGTTGGGCCCCGAGATCTCGATCTCGCCGACGGTGCCGCGCGGCACGACGTCGCCGTGCTCGTCGGTGATGCGCACCTCGGTGAAGAAGTGCGGGAGGCCGACGCTGCCCTGTTTCTGGCGGGTCATCGAGGGTGCCAGCGACGTCGCGCCCGGGGAGGTCTCGGTCATGCCGTAGCCCTGCGAGAACGACAGCCCGCGCTCCTCGTACGCATTGAGGATCCGGGTGGGCACGGCCGATCCTCCGCATGTGAGCTTCTCCAGCGTCGAGATGTCGGTCGCCGCCCAGTCGGGGTGGTCGGCCAGCATCTGGTACGTGGTCGGCACACCGCTCAGCATGGTGATGCCATGGCGTTGGATCTGCGCGAGCGCGCGCCCGGGCTCGAAGCCCTTCTCGAGGACCAGCGTCGCGCCTTTCAGGATCACGGGCAGCGCGCCCATGCCGAGCGAGGCGACGTGGAACAGCGGCGAGATCATGAGCGAGACGTCGGTCGAGACGACGTCGTAGTCGACGATGCAGTTGACGGCGACCCATGTGAGGTTGCCGTGGCTCAGCACGGCGCCCTTCGGACGCCCCGTCGTGCCCGACGTGTAGATGATGGCGGCGGGGTCGTCGAGGCCCACCTCCGCGACCGTGTGGCCGCCCGGGGCGTCGGCCACGAGGCGGGCGAGGCCGGGGTGCTCCGGCAGCCCCTCGCCGGTCACGATGACGTGGGCGATGCGCCCCGCCTCGATGCCGGGCATCGCCCGCTCCAGGAACTCCGGGTCGAGCACGACGGCGCGTGCAGCGGAGTCGACGAGGACGTGCCGCATCTCAGGGCCGGCGAGCCGCGTGTTCAGCGGCACGAAGACGGCGCCCAGCTGTGCCGCGCCGAACATGACCTGCAGGAACTGCGGGCTGTTCTCGCCGATGTAGGCGACGGCGTCGCCATGACGGATGCCGCGACGCCACAGCACTGCGGCGACGTGGTCGGCGGCAGCCGCGAGCATGCGATAGCTCAGCTCTTCGTCGCCGAAGACGACGGCCGTCTTGTCGGGGTCCTTCAGCCGCCGCTTGGCGAGCCAGAACCCGATTCCCTCGTGCATCGTTGCGGAGTCCTCTCCCTCGAGGAAGGTGGTCGTTCGGGCCACGCGGCCCCTGAGCCTTGTCGGGTCCCTGAGCTTGTCCGGTCCCTGAGCTTGTCGAAGGGCGCTTCGACTAGCTCAGCGACCGGGGTCAGGCGTAGAAGCGGTACAGCCCTCGCGCGACGACGGCGGGCTTCTCGCCGCCTTCGATCTCGATCGTCTGGTCGACGGCGAACTGGTAACCCCCGCGCACCTCGGTCACCTCGTCGATGACGGCGTTCATGCGCACGCGGGCGCCGACGGCGACGGGCGAGATGAAGCGCACCTTGTCGAGGCCGTAGTTCACGCGCGTCGTCACGCCGGTGACGTCGAACAGCTCCGACCAGAACTTCACGGTGAGCGACAGCGTCAGGAACCCGTGGGCGATGGGCCCGCCGAAGGGGCCGTCGACCGCGCGCTCGGGGTCGACGTGGATCCACTGGTGGTCGTCGGTCGCGTCGGCGAAGAGGTTCACGCGGTCCTGCGTGACCTCGAGCCACTCGGTCCAGCCGAGGTCGGTGCCGGCGAGCCCGGCGACGTCGGCGTAGTCGACGGTGGTGGTCATGGGTTCTCCTTCAGTGGGGTGGTGCTTCGACAAGCTCAGCAACCGGTGGGCGGTGCAGCAACCGGTGGGGCGGTTCCGCAACGGGGTGGGCGGCTCGGGCGGCGGGTGGGTCAGGTGAAGGCCGACGCGCCGGTGAGCGCGCGGCCGACGATGAGGGCGTTGATCTCGTGCGTGCCCTCGTACGAGTACACGGCCTCGGCATCGGCGAAGAAGCGGGCGACGTCGTGCTCGAGCAGGATGCCGTTGCCGCCGAGCACCTCGCGCCCGAGGGCGACCGTCTCGCGGGCGAGGCGGGCTGTCTGCATCTTCGCGAGCGCCGAGTTCTCGTCGGCGAACGCGCCGCCGACCTCGGCGGAGCCGTCCTGCTGCAGCGACAGCTGCACGACGAGGGCGAGCGACGCCACGCTGTTGCCGAGCATGCGGGCGAGCTTCTCCTGCACGAGCTGGAAGCCGCCGATCGGCCGGCCGAACTGGTGCCGCTCGCGCACATAGCGCACGACGGCGTCGAGGACGCCTGCCTGGAGCCCGGCGGCGATCCAGGCGACGTCGGCGCGCATGGCCCGCAGGATGCGCGCCACATCCGCCCACCCGTTCACGTTCTGCAGCCGTGACTCTTCGGAGACCTGCACGCCATCGAGCGTGATGAGGGCGTTCTGCATCGGTCGCAGTGAGACCTTGCCGCGGATCGTCTCGAGGAGAACCCCCTCGGCACCGGTGGGGACGAGGAACGCCTTGACGGCGCGGTCGTCGACGTCGCGCGCGAAGACGACCAGCACATCGGATGCCGCAGCCCCGCCGATCCACTTCTTGCGGCCGTCGATCACCCAGCCGTCACCCACGCGCCGGGCGCTGGTGGCGAGTCCACCGGCGATGTCGGAGCCGTGCTCGGGCTCGGTGAGCGCGAACACCCCCTTGAGCTCGAAGCTCCGGACGCGCGGGTCGAGCTCGGCCGCCTGTGCGGGCGAGCCGCCGAGGGCGATCGCCGCCCGGAACAGTCCGGACTGGGCGTTGTAGAGCGTGGCGACCGACACGTCGGTGCGGGCGAGCACATAGTTGCGGAACCCCGAGTAGACGCTCGACGCCGCCTCGGCGGCATCCATCCCCTCCGGCTGCATGAGATCGAGCGGGATGAGCGCGTCGAGCACCTCGGGGGGCATGGTCGCCGTCTCCCACGCGTCGGCGAGGAGCGGGCGGATGTCGCGGTCCAGCGCGGTCTGCAGCCGCCCGAGCGTCGCGCGGGCGGCGGGGCTCAGCCGGGCGGCAGCGATCGCGTACGGGTCGAACCCGAACGTCGCATCCGCCTCGAGCACCGGCATGTCAGCCGCCGAGCCCGAGGAGGCGCACCGCGTTGTCCTTGAGGATGCCGGGCATCGCCTCGGCCTTGAAGCGCGCGGCGCCCGAAGCGGTCGGCAGCTCGGCATCCCGCAGCCAGCGGTCGGGGGTGAGCAGTGGGAAGTCCGAGCCGAACAGCACGCGGTTCTTGAGGTACGAGTTGGCGGCGCGCACCAGCTGCTCGGGGAAGTACTTCGGGCTCCACCCCGACAGGTCGATCCACGTGTTGTGCTTGTGGGTCGCGACCGACAGGGCCTCGTCCTGCCAGGGCACCGACGGATGCGCCATGATGATCTGCAGCTCCGGGAATCGCGCGGCGACCGGGTCGAGGAGCATCGGGTTGGACAGGCCGAGCAGCAGGCCGCGCCCGCCGGGAAGGCCCGCGCCGATCCCGGTCTGGCCGGTGTGGAACAGGGCGACGACCCCCGCATCCTGCAGCGTCTCGTAGAGGCGCGAGTGTGCCGCGTCGGAGGGGTCGAAACCTTGCACCGTCGGGTGGAACTTGAAGCCCCGCACGCCGTGGTCTTCGATCAGGCGCCGCGCGTCGTCGACGACGGTCGGCTTCAGGGGATCGACCGAGCCGAAGGGGATCAGCACGTCGTTGTTGCGGGCGGCTCCTTCGGCGATGTCGGCGCTCGAGAGCGGCGACTGGCCGAGATTCGTCTCGGCATCGACCGTGAACACGACGGCCGCCATGTGCCGCTCCCGGTAGTACGCGGCGACGGCGTCGAGGTCGGGGTTCGGCCCGTCGGTGCTGAAGTACTTGGCCGCTGCGTCCCGGAGGTCGTCGGGCAGCGACGAGTGACCGTGATGGTCGACCTCGATGTGCACGTGCACGTCGATCGCTGTGAGCGCGTCGACGTCGATCGCGGGTTCGTAGCGGGTCATGGGGGTCCTTCAGTCGATCAGGAGCCGGTCCCTGAGCTTGTCGAAGGGCGCTTCGACAAGCTCAGCGACCGAATCCGGCGTGCTCGGGGGCGAGGCGTCATGGGCGCTGCAGCTCCTCCGGGAGCGGCGGGAACTTCTCGCCGACCGACTGCAGGTCGCCGGCGGCGTCGGCGAAGCCGGTCGCCAGGTCGTCGTACGACCAGCCGCCCTCGTGGTACGCGGTCGCGACGGCCTCGGGGTGCGACCACACCTGCAGGCGGTCGCCGCCGATGCCGATGGCCTGCCCGGTGACGCCGGCGGCGGCATCCGACGCGAGATAGGCGATGAGCCCCGCGACGTCATCCGACGTGCCGAAGCCGAGGTCGTGGCGGAAGAACGCCGGCATCGGCTCGCCCTTCTCATCTGCCTCGACGGCGGCGGCGAAATACGGCACGGTCGCGGTCATCGCGGTCGCGGCGACGGGGATCACGGCGTTGGCGGTGATGCCGGCCTTCTTCAGCTCGAGCGCCCACGTGCGCACCATGCCGACGATGCCGGCCTTCGCGGCGGCGTAGTTGGTCTGGCCGAAGTTGCCGCGCTGGCCCGTCGGCGAGCCGATGCAGATAATGCGGCCGGGGATCTCGTTCGCACGCATGTAGGTCGCTGCCTCGCGCACGCACGTGAAGGTGCCGCGCAGGTGGACGTTGATGACGGTGTCGAAGTCGTCGTCGCTCATCTTCCACAGCACCGTGTCGCGCAGCACGCCCGCGTTGGTGACGAGGATGTCGAGCCGCCCGAACGTGTCGACGGCGGTCTGCACCAGCTGCTTCGCGGTCTCGGTGGGACCGACCGGCAGGGCGACGGCGACCGCCCGGCCGCCCTCGGCCTCGATCGTGGCGACGGCCTCGGCGGCGGTGGCCTCGTCGACGTCGTTGATGACGACGGCGGCGCCCTGGCGGGCGAGTTCCTGGGCGTAGGCGAGGCCGAGGCCACGGCCCGAGCCGGTGACGATGGCGACCTTGCCGTCGAGCGGGGCGTGCGAAGACATGGGTGAACTCCTTCGTGTCGGATCTATTGAAGTCCTAACCGTTGAGAAAGTCAATCATTCCGTTCCTCCATGAAGTGGACTAGCATCGTGGCCATGCCGAAACCCGTCGATGCCGTCGCGCTTTCAGGGCTCCGGTCGTCGGCGCTGACCGACGACGTGAGCTTCCTGCTGGCGCGCGCGAACGCGATCGCTCTCGCCGCCGGCAATGCCGCGCTCGCCGAGCACGGCCTCAAAGCACGGTCGTATTCGGTGCTCGTCCTCGCCTCGGGCGACGCCCGACCGTCGCAGCGCGAGCTCGCGGAGTTCCTCCGCCTCGACCCGAGTCAGGTCGTCAGCCTCGTCGATGAACTGCAGTCCCGTGGGCTCGTAGAGCGCCGACCAGATCCATCCGACCGTCGCGCCAACGTCGTCGTTGCGACGGATGCCGGACGCTCACTGGTCGCGACCGCGCGCGAGTCCGCGCGCGCCGCCGAGGAGCGCGTCCACGGTCAGCTGAGCGCCGAAGATCGCGAGACCCTGGGCGCGCTTCTGCGGGCGCTGGCCTTCCCCGACGAGTAGCCCGGACGTCGGGGGGTCGCGAAGTGTGGGAACGCGGCCGGCGTTGCCGCGTGTCGTGACCCGCTGACCGACGCGGGGGTCAGGAGCGGTCGAGCACGGAGCGGTCGCGGCCCGCGAACAGGCCCACCACGGTGAGCGCGGCGAGCACGATGAGCACCAGGGCGAGCGAGGCGGTCCAGTCGCCGGTGACGCTGTGGAGGGTGCCGAAGGCGACCGGCCCGAGCGCGGCGATCACGTAGCCGACCGACTGCGACATGCCCGACAGGGCCGTCGAGGCGTCGTGGTCGCGCGCCCGCTGGGCCATCAGCGTCAGCGACATCGCCAGCGTCGCGCCGCCGGTCAGCCCGATGAGCGACGCCCAGAGCAGCACTGCGTCGGGCGCGATCATGAGCCCCGCGACACCCACGATCGCGAGCGACGGGATGAGCGCCGGCGCCCACCGCTCCAGGCCCCCGCGGAGGATCAGCGGCAGCAGCAGGCAGCCGGCGAGCGAGAACAGCTGGTAGACCATGACGTCGATACCGGCGACCACCTCACTGCGGCCGATCGACATCGACAGCGGGGCGAGCCACGTCACGAACATGTAGAACATGGATGCCTGCAGCCCCATGTACACCGCCACGAGCCAGGCGACCGGGTCGGCCCAGATGCCGGTGCGGCCGCGCGGCGCGCCGGCGCGGACATGCACGTGCGCCGCACCACGGTGGGCCCACCACCATCCGGCGATCGCGAAGGGCAGCAGGGCGGCGCCCGTCACGAGGAGGGCGAACCTCCAGCCGGCGGGGTCTCCGGCGAGGGGGATCCGGGAGATCGGAACCACCACGCCCGATGAGACCGCGCCGAGTCCCGCGAGCAGCGCCGTGTAGGCCGCGGTCACCGCAGCGACGTGCGCGGGGAAGTCGCGCTTGACCACGGCGGGCATCAGCACGTTGATGATCGCGATGCCGATGCCGATGATCGCCGTGCCGACCCACAGGCTGACCACCGGTCCGGGAATCGAGCGGACGAGGGTGCCGGCCAGCAGCACCAGGAGCGACCACATCAGCACGCGCGGCTGCCCGAACCGCCGGCTCAGGTCGTGCGCGAGCGGCGAGAACAGCGCCCAGGCGACGAGCGGCACGGCGGCGAGCACACCGAGCGCCGACACCGACATGCCGGTGTCGGCGCCGATCTGGTCGAGCAGCGGGCCGAGGCCCGTGATGGCCGGCCGCATGTTCGCCGCGACCAGGCATACGGCCACGAGCAGCATCGCGACCGACGCCGCGCGCGACGGCTCGGGCGGTGCGGTCCGCGACGATGAGGCCATAGGGCTCGGACTATAGCCGAGCGGCGGCTGCGGCATCCGTCGATTCCCGATGAGCGGCAGTCGCAGCCCGGTCGACTCCGATGGCGGGCGGCGTGCAGAAACCCTGGTCGGTGAGGGGACACGCCGAGTTGCAGCCTGAGTCATCGGCGTGTCGCCGTGACCGACCCGCCTTTTCGCACACTGGCGACGTGCGGGACGGCGCCCAAGAGATGGCCGGAGCGATTCTCGCGGTCAAGCCAGGCCCTCGAGCGGCCACCCGGTGTAGGCCTCGGCGAGGAAGCGGCGGCCGGCCTCGGACTCGACGACCGAGCGCAGCTCGCCGAGCTGACGGAGGCGGTCGAAGTCCGACGCGTCGGGGGCCACATGAAGCATGTTGGTCATCCACCACGAGAAGTGCTGAGCCTTCCAGATGCGGTGCAGCGCCGTCTCGGGGAACGCCTCGATGAGCCGGTCGTCGTTCTCGAGCAGCAGCGCCCGCAGCGCCCGCTCGAGCACCAGCACGTCGGCGACGGCCAGATTCATCCCCTTGGCGCCGGTGGGCGGCACGGTGTGAGCGGCGTCCCCGATGAGCGCGACGCGACCGCGGAGCAGCTCGTGGGCGACGAAGCTGCGGAAGCGCAGCACATCGCGCTGGAAGATCGGCCCCTCCTTCAGCGTGGTGCCGGGCACGCGCGACTGCAGCTCGTCCCACAGCTGCTCCTCGCTGAAGGCGCCGGGATCGGCATCCGGGTCGCACTGGAAGTACATGCGCTGCACCGTCGCGCTCCGCTGACTGATGAGCGCGAAGCCGTTCGGCGAGTTGCTGTAGATCAGCTCGTCGGCGCTCGGCGGCGCCTCGCACAGGATGCCGAACCACGCGAACGGGTACTCGCGGAAGTAGCCGCCGGTGTGCGAGCCGGTGACCGCCTCGCGCACGACGCTGCGCGAGCCGTCGGCGCCGACGACGAAGTCGGCCTCGATCTCGAGCGGCGAGCCGTCGGCGTCGGTCGCGATGAGGCGGGGGCGATCGGATGCCGCATCCTCGACCCGTACCGCGGTCACGCCGAAGCGGAGGTCCTGGCCCTTGCCGAGGCGCACGGCGATGAGATCTTTGAGCACCTCGTGCTGCGGGTACAGCCACACTCCCCGGCCGACGAGCTCGGCGAAGTCGATGCGGTGGCCCGCGCCGGCGAAGCGCAGCTCGATGCCGTCGTGGCGATTGCCGACGGTGCGCACGCGGTTGGAAGCGCCGGACTGGTCGAGGATCTCGACCGTGCCCTGCTCGAGGATGCCGGCACGGATCGTGGTCTCGATCTCGTCGCGCGAGCGCTGGTCGATCACCACGGACTCGATGCCGGCGATCCCCAGCAGGTGCGAGAGCAGGAGGCCGGCGGGCCCGGCGCCGACGATGGCGACGCGGGTGCGGATCATGGACATGACGTCTCCTTCGACGAGCACAGGGTGTGGGATGCTGCGGCCCAGTGTGCCGCTGTCGGGCCGGCGTTGCGCGGGATTCCCGTTCATCGGGAAGCGATGCCGCGCCTGCACGCGAGCGTCCGGGGTCAACGGCGGTCGGCGCGGAGCACTGCCTCGATGCCGGCCGCGGCTTCGCGCAGGGCCGCGATGGCGGCATCCGGGTCGGTCTCCCGAGGGAGCACGACCGACAGCGCGGCGACCACCTCGCCGGCGTCGCGGATCGGCACGGCGACACCGGTCGAGACGGCTTCGATCGAGCCCGAGGCGACCACCACACCGGTGCGGCGCACCTCGGCGAGCAGGCGGCGGAGGCGTGCGGCATCCGTCACGGTCTCGGGAGCCAATGCCCGCAGCGGGCCGGTCAGCACCCGCTCGCGGAGGGGCGACGGGGCATGCGCGAGCAGCACGAGGCCCGACGACGACGCGTGCAGCGGCAGACGGCCGGCGATGCGCGTGATGTTGGCCCCGGCGTCGGGGTGGGAGAGGCGCTCGAGGAACAGCGCCTCGTCCTGCTCGAGCACCGCGAGCTGCGTGTGCTCGCGGATGCGGGCCTGCACCTGCTCCATGTGGGGGAGCGCCGCCTGGCGAAGGCGCAGCGCGGTCGAACCGCGCAGGGCGAGCTCCCACAGGCGCAGACCCAGGTGGACGCGGCGGTCCTCGTCGCGCTCCAGGAGCCCCGCGTCGACGAGCTCGTCGACGATGCGGTGCGCCGTCGACGAGGGCAGCCCCGCGCGGCGGCCGATCTCGGCGGCTGACTGCATCGAGCGCTCGGCCGTGAACGTCTCGAGCACGCGGACGATGCGGTCGGTCATCGAGTCGCCGGAGGGCGAGTTGGCCATGCGCCCACTCTGCCATTGAGGTGCGCGCGGCGTTTCGTCTCGCTCGTTCCTCGCTCGCTCAACGACCGGTACCCAGGTTCGCGGTCGTTGAGGGAGGAGCGCCAGCGACGAGACGAAACGCCCCGAGCCTCGCTGCTGCGCGGGGTGCGTGCGTTTCGTCTCG
>NZ_MWLQ01000038.1 GCF_010634855.1 Microbacterium sp. B35-30
GCAGGCCCCGCGGCCCCCGACCACTGGGTCGTGGACGTTCCCGGCGGCACCCTCGGCGTGCGGATGCCGGAGGTCGCAGGCGAGCGGCACGTGCTGCTCTCCGGGCCCGCGACCCTGGTCTACACCGGCGAAGTCACGCTGGCCTGACGGCTCTCAGATCTCCGGCAGTGAGATGGGCTCGCTCTGGGGCGAGCCGTGGCGCCGGACCTTCAGCACGCGGAAGCCGCGGGCGGTGGCGGCACGGTAGACGCTGAAGCGGCGATCGAGCGTCGATGCGAGCCATCGCTGCAGGGAGTCCGAGCCGAGATTGCGCTGCACGACGAGCCAGGCGTCCGCCTGCTCGTCCAGGCGGGGAATCCACCGCTCGAGCAGGCCGTGCAGTTCGTTCTTGCCGACGCGGATGGGCGGATTCGAGCGGATCGTGCGGAACACGATGTCGTCGGGAACATCGTCGGGCAGCGCGGCGTTGACATTGTCGAGCCCGAGGTCGGCCGCATTTCGCCGCACGAGGTCCAGCGCTCGCTCGTTCACGTCGACGGCCCACACGGTCGCGTGCGGGGCGTCGAGTGCCAGGCTGAGTGCGATCGGTCCCCACCCGCAGCCGAGGTCGAGGAAGTTCCCGCCGGCCGGTGGCGGGGGAGTGTTCGACAGCAGCACCGCGGTTCCCGCGTCCACGTGGTCGGGGCTGAAGACGCCTCCGGCGGTCGTGACTTCGAGATCGCGTCCGGCGAGCGAGACGCGGATGCGGCGCAGGTTCTCGGGGCTGGCGGGCGTCGCACTGAAGTAGTGGTCGCTCCCCATGGCTGACGAGCCTAGCGGAGGTGCTCCCCGGGAGGGGAGCGTAGAATTCACGGATGCCGCGAACCGGCCGATGAGCGCCGGAAAACGGCATCCCGAAAGGAACACATGACGGATACGACGACACCCCAGAGCACCGACGAGACGCCGGTCGACCCGGTGGATCGCGTGCTGGCGCGCGCCGAAGCGCGCTCGGGGGTGCACGTCTTCGGAGCAGCCCAGGCGCTCCAAGACGAGACCACGATCGGGCGCGCAGACAGCGACGGCGAGCAGTGGGACCGCGAGGAGCGCGCGGCGCTGCGGCGCGTTCCTGGCCTGTCCACCGAGCTCGAAGACGTCACAGAGGTCGAGTACCGGCAGCTGCGACTCGAGAACGTCGTGCTGGTCGGCGTTCACGCGCAGGGCGAGACGGAGGATGCCGAGAACTCGCTGCGCGAGCTCTCGGCGCTCGCCGAGACCGCCGGCGCCGTCGTGCTCGACGGCGTGCTGCAGCGGCGTCCGCACCCGGACCCCGCGACCTACGTCGGCCGCGGCAAGGCCGAGGAGCTGCGCGACATCGTCGCCGCGGTGGGCGCGGACACCGTGATCGCCGACACCGAGCTCGCGCCCAGCCAGCGACGCGCGCTCGAGGACGTCGTCAAGGTCAAGGTGATCGATCGCACCACGGTGATCCTCGACATCTTCAGCCAGCACGCCAAGAGCCGGGAGGGCAAGGCGCAGGTCGAACTCGCCCAGCTCGAGTACCTGCTCCCGCGCCTGCGCGGCTGGGGTGACTCGATGAGCCGCCAGGCCGGTGGCCAGGTGGGTGCGGGCGGTGCGGGCATGGGCTCGCGCGGACCCGGTGAGACGAAGATCGAGCTCGACCGTCGCCGCATCCGCACGCGGATGGCGATGCTGCGGCGGCAGATCCGCGAGTTCACCCCCGCTCGCGACGCCAAGCGCGCCGAGCGCAAGCGGAACACCATCCCGTCGGTCGCGATCGCCGGGTACACGAACGCCGGCAAGTCGTCGCTGCTGAACCGGCTGACGAGCGCCGGCGTGCTGGTGGAGAACGCGCTGTTCGCGACGCTGGATGCCACCGTCCGGCGGAGCGAGACGAGCGACGGCCGCGTCTACACGCTCACCGACACCGTCGGGTTCGTGCGAAATCTCCCTCACCAGCTGGTCGAGGCATTCCGCTCGACGCTCGAGGAGGTCGGCGACGCCGACGTCATCGTCCACGTCGTCGACGGGTCGCACCCGGATCCCGCCGCCCAGCTCGCGACGGTTCGCGATGTGATCGGCGACGTCGGAGCGCGCGACGTCCCCGAGCTGATCGTGTTCAACAAGGCCGATCTCGTCGACGACGACACTCGTCTGCTGCTGCGCGGTCTCGAGCCGAAGGCGATCTTCGCGTCGTCGCGCACCGGCGAGGGCATCGACGAGCTGAGGACCGCGATCGAGGAGGCGCTGCCGCTGCCGGCGGTGGAAGTGCGCGCTCTCGTGCCGTACGACCGGGGCGATCTCGTGTCGGCCATCCACGAGCAGGGCATGATCCTCTCGCAGGAGCACGAGGAGGGCGGCACGGCGGTGCACGCCCGCGTGGGGCAGCATCTCGCCGCGCGCCTCGCGCCTTTCGAGGTCTAGAGCCCGCGTTCCCCGTCGGTGCAGGGCGTTTCGTCTCGCTCGTTCCTCGCTCGCTCAACGACCGGGACGCGAGGGCGAGGGCGTTTCGTCTCGCTCGTTCCTCGCTCGCTCAACGACCGGGACGCGAGGGCGAGGGCGTTCCGTCTCGCTCGTTCCTCGCTCGCTCAACGACCGGGACGCGAGGGCGAGGGCGTTCCGTCTTGCGCGTTCCTCGCTCGCTCGTCGACCGGACTCGGAGTCCGATCGACGAGCGAGCGAGGCTCCGACAGCGCCCGGCGACGACACGCCGGAGCGCGGCGGGCGTCTCACTCCAGCTCGAGCGGCGGCACCCCCGGCGTCTCGAAGCCGAGCACTTGGCCGAGGAACGCGAGCTCGGCCTCCATCGTGCGCACGAGGGTGTCGGCGCCGCGGAACCCGTGTCCTTCGCCCTCGAAGGCCAGATATGCGTGGGCGACGCCGTTCTTCGCGAGGGCGTCGCGCACCGCCTCCGACTGCGAGGGCGGCACGACCAGGTCCTCGAGGCCCTGCTCGATCAGCAGCGGCGTCCGCATCCGGTCGAGGTGCGTCAGCGGCGACCGCTCGACGTACAGCGCCTCGGCGGACGGGAGCGGCCCCACCATGCCGTCGAGGTAGCGGGACTCGAAGTCGTGGGTGTCTGCGGCGAGGCGCCGGAGATCCGCGACGCCGTAGCGACTGATGCCCGCGGCGAAGACGTCGGAGTTCGCGAGTGCGCACAGCACCGTCCAGCCACCGGCCGAGCCGCCGGCGATCGCGAGCCGACGGGCGTCGGCCGCACCTGATGCGGCGAGCCCCTGCGCCGCGGCCACGACGTCGTCGACGTCCACGACGCCCCACTGCCCGCGCAGACGCTCGCGGTAGGCGCGGCCGTACCCGCTCGAGCCGCCGTAGTTGACGTCGAGCACGCCGATGCCACGACTCGTCAGATAGGCGATCTTTCCGGATGCCGCGCCGCCGACATGGTCGGTCGGCCCGCCATGGACGAACACGACGTAGGGGGGCAGCTCGTCCTCAGGTCCCACCACGTCGGGGTTCGTGGGCGGGTAGTCGAAGGCGTGCACCGGGCCGTGCGGCCCGGGCATGGTGACCGCGCGGGCCTGCGGCATCCAGCCCGCGCCCCAGGGTGAGCTGCCGCCGGCTATCAGCCGCGTCGCGGCCGGGTCGTCGACGTCCAGCTCCCACAGTCCGGCGCCGCCGGAGCCCGCGCCGGAGACCAGCACGCGCTGTCCGCGGGCGTCCTCGATCGAGAGCCGCGTGACGGCGTCGAGCGGCAGGATGCGCGTGGACCCGCTGGGTGCGATCACCACGAGGTGGTCGGCGCCATTTGTGCGGGCGGCGACGACACGCCCGTCGTGCAGCGCGACGAACCAGCGGGTGCCGAGCACCCACAGCGGGCCGCCGGTGTCGGCGTCGGCGGGGGCGAACGGCTCGTGGTGCAGATCGGCCGTGAGGCGCAGGTGCCAGAGGTTCCATCTCCCGGTCGGGTCGTCGGCGTAGAGCAGGTCGTCGTCGCCGACCCACACCGGCTGCAACGGGGAATGGAAATCGCCGTCGGACGACTCGCCGCCGGCCACGGTGGTCCATTCCACGACCTCGCCGTCCTCGAGCCGGCCGATCCGAAGCTCGGCGCGGTCCCATGCCATGTGCGGATGATCCCAGGCGATCCACGCCAAGCGGGTGCCGTCGGGCGAGAGCGCGGGATGGGCGACGAAGTCGCTGCCGCCGGCCAGCGAGGTCAGTCGTGAGGGATGCTCTGCTGCCGAGCCGTCGAGCGGAACGTCGACGATGTCGCGCACCGGCGCGCCTCCCGCCGTGTGGTCTTCGCGCACGGCCAGCAGGCGGCCGTGCTGCAGCGTCAGCCCGCCGTAGCGGACATCGCCGGCGTCGGGCGTGAGCGGGCGCGGCTCCTCACCCGGGGCGAGACTCCAGATGCGCTGGTCGGCCTTCTCCACGAAGAGCAGCACACCATCGTCGTCGGCGGTCCAGGATCCGCCACCGTACTCGTGCACCCGCGATCGCGCACTCCACGGGGCGGGAAGGACATCCACGACGGCTCCGGATGCCTCCCGCCGGCGCACGGCGGAACGGCCGCCCTCCTCGGGCACCGACTCGCCCCACCACACGTCGCCGCTCCACACGTCGCCCCGCCGCACCCGGGCCGCCGCGCCGCCGGTCTCCCCGGCCAGCACCTCACCGGCGCCGACGAAGCGGGCGCCTTCGATGCGCGACGACCCAGCCGACACCTGCGCGGCGGAGATGGGGGATGGCCAGCTGCCATAGGGAAGAACATCGCGGGTCGTCACGCCCCCCACGCTACGACCAACGTGTGCGCGATGCGATCGAAACAGTACGTCACAGGCGGTTCCGCACGGACTTGCTCCGCTACCGTGGACGCATCGACGCCCGGTCGTCCGCGAGGACGCCCCCCGAACCTCGGGGTTGCCGGGCAGGAGCGACAGCCGAGCCCGGCACCCGCCCGCGATGACACCCCTTCTGCCTCGCATGTCCTGAACAGCGCGGCGGAGGCGAGGTGCCGCGGCCGCCCGGGTCCTCCCGTTCGGCTGAGCCCGATTCCGATCCTGAGAAGCAGGCCCATGTCCATCGACCTGAGCACTCCTCCCGTGCCGATCTCGTTCGAGGTGTACCCGCCCCGATCCGAGGCCGGTGTCGCCGCGCTGCATGAGACCATCCGCCATCTGGCGTCGGTGGACCCCAGGTTCATCTCCGTCACGTACGGCGCGGGCGGATCCACCGGCGGTCGGTCCCTGGAGCTCCTGACCCACATCCTCCGCGAGACCCACGTCGAGCCGCTCGCCCACCTGACGTGCGTGGGAAACACCTACGCGGGCGCCAACACGCTGATCCGGGAGTTCCTGGATGCCGGCATCACGAGCTTCCTCGCCCTGCGCGGCGACCCGCCGGCGGGGGCATCCGAGGACGACGTGTTCCTGGGCGACCTCCGCAGCGCCGGCGAGCTCGTGCAGCTGATCGACCGGGTGCAGGCGGAGCGCGAGCCGTACACCGAGGCGCCCATCTCGGGCGTGCCCGGTGCGGTGCGGGTCGAGAAGCGGCCCCGGGTCGACATCGCGGTCGCCGCGTTCCCCAACGGTCACCCCCGCTCCCGGCACGCGTTCGAGGACATCGACGCGCTCCTCGCGAAGCAGGCGGCGGGCGCCACCCTCGCGATCACTCAGCTGTTCTTCCACGCCGACGACTACCTCGCGTTCGTGGCGCGTTCGCGCGACGCCGGCGTCAGCATCCCGATCCTGCCCGGCATCATGCCGATCACCTCGAGCACCCGGCTGCGGCGCGTGCTCGAGCTCAGCGGCGAGGCGCTTCCGGCCGACCTCGCGATCGCGCTCGACGTCGAGCCCACGGTCGAGGGGCAGCGCGACATCGGCATCGCCCATGCCGCTCGTCTCGCCCGCGAGGTCGTCGACGGCGGTGCCCCCGGCATCCACCTGTACGCGTTCAACAACCACGACACGGTCCTCGACGTGCTGCGTGAAGCCGGCGTGCTCGCCTCGGCGACGCGAATGCCCGACGCCGTCCACTGACCCGGACGCCGCAATCCGTCGGATGCCCCGATGGTCTCTTCGGCGACCCCGAAAACCCCACTCCGAGATGAACGAAGCGAAAGAGAGAGCACGATGACCGAACCCCGTAGCACCTTCCCCCACGGCACGATCCTGGGCTATCCCCGGATCGGGCGCCGCCGCGAGCTGAAGCGCGCGGTCGAGGCGTACTGGTCCGGAGAGACCGACGCCGAGACCCTCGAGCAGACGGCGGCCGGACTGCGCCGCGCGACGCGCGAGCGCCTCGCCGAACTCGGCCTCGGCCGCGACGACTCGTCGATCCCGGAGTCATTCTCGTTCTACGACCAGGTGCACGACGCGGCCGTCACGGTCGGCGCGCTGCCCTACCGGTTCGCCGCGCTCCGCGATGCCGACGGCGGCATCGGCCTCGACGCGTACTTCACGGCCGCGCGCGGTGCGGGCGAGGACGCCCCCCTCGAGATGACCAAGTGGTTCGACACGAACTACCACTACCTCGTGCCCGAGGTCGGCCCCGAGACGGTCTTCACCCTCTCGAGCGACCGCTTCGCGCGCCAGGTGGCAGAGGCGAAGGCTGACGGATTCACCGTTCGCCCGGTGATCGTGGGCCCGGTGACGCTCCTCGCGCTCGCGAAGGCGACGGATGCCGCGCCCCAGGGCTTCGACCCACTCAGCCGGCTCGACGACCTGCTGCCGGTGTACGCGGAGCTGCTGGCGAGTCTGCGGGCCTCGGGCGCTGAGTGGGTGCAGCTGGACGAGCCTGCGCTCGTCAGCGAGAGTCTGCCGGCCGACGCGGCCGCACTGGCGGATGCCGCGGCCCGCGCATATGCGGCGCTGGGTGTGCGTGGCGACCGGCCCGCGATCCTCGTCGCGGCCGGCTACGCGCAGCTGTCGACCGAGGCGTGGCCCGCGCTCGCGGCCGCTCCCATCGAGGCGGTCGCCATCGATCTGACCCGCGGTGCGGTGCCCGAGGCTGTGCCCGGCCTGGACCGCAAGACGCTCGTGGGCGGGGTCGTCGACGGACGCAACGTGTGGCGAGGCGATCTCGACGGCGCGTGGGAGCGGCTGCAGGCGCTGCACGCACTCGGAGCGTCGGAGATCAGCGTGGGCACCTCCACCTCGCTGCAGCATGTGCCGCACGACGTCGAGGACGAGACGACGCTCGATCCGCGCCTCGCGACGTGGCTGGCGTTCGCCGACCAGAAGGTCGGGCAGGTGGTGACGCTCGCGCGAGGCCTGGTCGACGGCCGCCTCGCCATCGCGGAGGCTCTGGCCGAGGCATCCGCCGCCCTCGCCGACCGTCGCAATGCGCCGGGCGTACGCGACGGTGCGGTGCGGGAGCGGGCGTCGGTGCTCGCCGCGGACGACTTCGCCCGCGGGAGCTACGACGATCGAGTCGCCGCGCAAGAGGCCGAGCTCGCCCTCCCCGTTCTGCCGACGACCACGATCGGATCGTTCCCGCAGACCGGCGACATCCGCCGCGCGCGTGCGCGGCACGGCCGCGGCGAGCTCAGCGCCGACGAGTACGAGAGCTTCCTGCGCGACGAGATCGCGCAGGTGGTGACGCTGCAGGAGGACATCGGCCTCGACGTCCTGGTGCACGGCGAGGCCGAGCGCAACGACATGGTGCAGTACTTCGCCGAGAACCTCGAAGGCTTCGCCGTCACCGAGAACGGCTGGGTGCAGTCGTACGGCTCGCGGGCCACCCGCCCGTCGATCCTCTGGGGCGATGTCGCACGCCCCGCGGCGATCACCGTCGCGTGGTCGGCGTTCGCGCAGTCCCTCACCGACAAGCCGATGAAGGGCATGCTGACCGGCCCGGTGACGATCCTGGCGTGGTCGTTCGTCCGCGACGACCAGCCGCTGGGGGAGACCGCGAACCAGGTCGCCCTCGCCCTCCGCGACGAGATCGCCGACCTCGAGGGGGCCGGCATCCGCGTCATCCAGGTCGACGAACCGGCGCTGCGCGAACTCCTGCCGCTCAAGCGCGCCGACCAGCCCGCCTACCTGGAGTGGTCGGTCGGCTCGTTCCGCCTCGCGACCGCCGGCGCGGCCCCGGCTACGCAGGTGCACACCCACCTCTGCTACTCGGAGTTCGACGCCGTGATCGACGCGATCGCGGCGCTGGACGCCGACGTGACCTCGATCGAGGCCGCGCGCAGCCGCGGCGAGGTGATCGGAGACATCGCCACGTCCGGCTTCGCCGCCGGCATCGGACCCGGTGTCTACGACATCCACTCGCCGCGTGTGCCGTCGGTGGATGAGATCGCCGAGCTCCTCGACCGCACGGTCGCTGAGCTGCCGCTGCGCCGCGTCTGGGTCAACCCGGACTGCGGGCTGAAGACGCGCGGGTACGACGAGACCGTCGCGTCGCTCAAGAACCTCGTGGCGGCGACGCAGGCGGTGCGCGCGGCCGTTCCGGCCTAGGAGCCCTTCTTCGATCCGGGTGCCGCGGCCGCATCGGTCGCGGCATCCGGATCGATCACGAGGGTGTCGGCGTCGGGGTCGGTCGTCGGGGACTCGTCGGCGAGCAGGATCTCCACCGTGGGATTCGCGTCGTCGTCCCCGATGGGTACGCCGCTGTAGAGCAGGTCCGCGTCGCCGACTGCGGCCGCCTCCTCGGGGCGGCGCTGCAGCAGTTCGAGGACCCAGGCGACGCCGAATGCGACGACGGCCACGAGCACGATGTCGCCGACCGACAGCGGCCGCAACAAGAAGAGCCAGATCACCGCGAGCACGGCGATGAGGGTCCGCACCAGGACGCGCTGCCGGCCGAGCCACAGCCCGAACGAATCGGTGTCGAGTCCTCGCGCGGCCAGTTCGCGCCGCCCCGACGCATTCATGCTGTCGATGGCGCTGCGCAAGCCGCGTGCCGGAGCCGACCTGCCGGTCACCCAGCCCAGAATCGCGATGAAGACACCGAGGAACGCGGCGACGAGCGCGGTCTGCTGCATGTTGCCGACCAGCTGCTCGTAGATGACGTTCAGCGCATCGGGTGAGAGGCCGAGCACCCCCGCCGTGACGCCCATGGCGGAATCGCCGATCGCGAGCATGATGGCCAGGGCCACGCCGCCGAGGGCGAATCCGATGCCCGTCCCGAGGACGGCGGCGCTGCGGCGGCGGGCGATCAGGATGCCGAAGCCGAACAGCGCGATCGCGATGATCGGCAGCCAGAGTCCGAGCGTGTTCGCGGCGGCGTAACCGGTGCGGATCGTCGCGAGGTTGTCGCCTTCGCCGAGGATGATGACGCGATCGACGGCGGGGATCAGCTCAGCGGCACCCAGGCCCCGATCGATGAGGTTCTGCTTCACACGCTCGACGACCGCGCCCAACTGGATCCCCACGCCCTCGTCGGTGCGGACGATGAGTCCGCCGCCGTCGGAAGTGGACACGCCCACCAGGGCGCGATGGGCGGCGCGCGTCGCGGTGGCCCACACTTCAGCGAAGGCATCGGACTCGACCACTCGCGTGACCGTCGTCGTCACGAGGCTCTCGAGGCCGTTGGCAGCCGGCGCCTCCAGGAGCTGGAGGGCGTCGGCGGCGCGGGGCGGCAGTCCGAGGCCGGCGATGCCGTCGAAGACGTCCGCAGTGATCTGGTCGAAGTCGACCTGGGCGTTGACCGCCTCCATGGACTCGTCGATGATCATCGACTGCACCGCGGGATCGTCCACCAACGGTGCCAGCGTGGCGACGAAGGCGTCCTCGTCGGTCAGCTGTACACGGGCCCACGCGCCGACGATCGACACCGGGACGAGGATGGCCGCGATGGTGATGCACAGGGCCGAGAGCAGCGAACGCCACCATCCACTGCGAGTGCGTGAGGGGGGTGCGACCTCGTCCGGAGCGACCACGCCCCGCCGGAGTGCTTCGTTCTCGGCCCGCAACGCGGCGAGTTCGGCCTGCAGGTCGACGGTGACTGGCTCGCTCATGAGGCCTCCTCTAGCCGGATGCACTCATTGTGTCGTAGATGCCACGTCCGGCATCACCCATTCCGAATGAATTCGTCCGACGCCGTTCAGACGGCGCGCAGCACCGCCACGACCTTGCCGAGCACCGTGGCCTCATCGCCGAGGATCGGCTCGAACGCGGAGTTGCGCGGGAGCAGCCAGGTGTGGCCGTCGCGCTGGCGGAACGTCTTGACGGTGGCCTCGCCGTCCAGCATCGCGGCCACGATCTCACCGTTGTCGGCCGTCGCCTGCGAGCGGACGACGACCCAATCGCCGTCGCAGATCGCGGCGTCGATCATCGACTCGCCCGAGACCTTCAGCATGAAGAGGTCGCCCTTGCCCACGAGCTGCCGGGGGAGCGGGAAGATCTCCTCGACCTGCTGCTCGGCCGTGATCGGAACGCCGGCGGCGATGCGCCCGACGAGAGGGACGAGGGCCGCATCGCCCACGGAGGGCGAGGCGTCCGCCGGGCTCTCGGTCGCCGTGCCGGGCAGGTCGATCAGCACTTCCATCGCGCGCGTCTTGCCCGCATCGCGCCGCAGATAGCCGCTCAGTTCCAGCTGGTTGAGCTGGTGCGTGACGCTGGAGAGCGACTTCAGGCCGACGGCGTCGCCGATCTCCCGCATGCTGGGCGGGTAGCCGTGGCGCGCGATGGAGCGCTGGATCACCTCGAGGATCGCCAGCTGCTTGTCGCTCAGGCTCTTGCGCCGACGAGTCTGGGGCTTCTCGCGCCCGGCCGCGTCGCTCATCTTCCGGCTCCGTCCTGCGCCCGGCGAGGAGCGCTGTTTCTTCGAATGTCGGAGGCCCGTGGTGGGGTTCTCGTATCGAAACCGTATCCGGATAGCGGGCTTCTGGGGAACATCTCAGCCGCGTGTCGCGTTCGAGAGATCGCCGTCCTGAACCGGTATTGACATCGTACAGACTCGAAGATAGCTTCGGAAGAGAGATTCGCATTCGCCGCTCCCGGCTGAGTGGTGAATGCGAATCTCTCCCCATCACGAGGAGCCCAGCATGACCGCGATCGACTTCACGACCTCCGTCCCGTCGCCGTCCCGCGCCGCGCGTGTCGCGGCGCAGCGCGTGAACAGCTCGGCACGACAGTTCGCCGCCGGCGCGGCTGCGCAGGCCTCGTCCGGGCGGTCCACACGGCTCCGCCTCACCCTGCGCGGGCGTCGGGTGCTGGCCGTCCTCGCGGCGCTGCCGGCCGTGATCGCGCTGAGCGCTGCCGTGATCGGCGGGGGAGCGGCACTCGCCTCCCGTGACGCGGGCGCCCCGGCGGGCTCCTTCAGCACGATGACGGTGGCTGCCGGCGACTCGCTGTGGAGCATCGCCGAAGAGGTCGCGCCCGAGCACGATCCGCGCGATGTGGTCGATGAGATCGTGCGGCTGAACGCTCTCGACACCGTGGTGGTTCAGGCCGGCCAGAGCATCGCGATCCCTGCGGCGTACGGCGACGGCCGCTGAGGCGGTCGCGTTCGGTCGAGCCGGCACTGGCGGCCGCTCACACGACGCTCGCGGGGGCCGCCCCGCGCGGTTCGCGAGCCAGCCCGATCTCCCGATCTCCTGACGTCACGCGGCGCCGGCACAGCCGGCCACGGGCCTAGCATGGGAGAGGTGAGTGCACGTCTCGAAGACCTCCCCTTGCGCACCGATCTCCGCGGTCAGAAGCCGTACGGTGCCCCGCAGGCGCCGTTGCCGGTAGCCCTGAACGTGAACGAGAACACGCATCCGGTTCCGGCGGAGGTCGCGGACGACATCCTCGACTCGATCGCCCGGGCGCTGAGCGACGTGAACCGCTACCCCGACCGCGAGTTCACCGCACTGCGCGAGGGCTTCGCCGACTATCTGGGTCACGGTCTGACGCGCGACGAGATCTGGGCCGCCAACGGCTCGAACGAGGTTCTGCAGCACATCCTGCAGGCCTTCGCGGGACCGGGTCGGACGGCATTCGGGTTTGCACCCACGTACTCGATGTACCCGCTGCTCACCCGTGGCACGGGCGCCGAGTGGATCTCGGGCACCCGATCGGCGGAGTATTGGATCACGGCGGACGATGCGGCATCCCAGATCGCGGATGCCGCGCCCGACGTCGTGTTCCTGTGTTCGCCCAACAACCCCACCGGCACCCCGCTCGGGCTCGACGTCGTCGAGGCCGCCTATGAGGCGACCGACGGGATCGTGATCGTGGACGAGGCCTATTTCGAGTTCGCCCCGCACGACGAGCGGTCGGCGCTGACCCTGCTGCCGGGCCGTGAGCGGCTCGTGGTCTCGCGCACGATGAGCAAGGCCTTCGCCTTCGCTGGCGCGCGCGTCGGATACATGGCCGCCGACCCCGCGCTCATCGACGCACTCCGGCTGGTGCGCCTGCCCTACCACCTGAGTGCGCTCACACAGGCCGCCGCGACGGCCGCGCTGCGCCACGCGCCCATCATGCTCGGCATGGTCGACGAGATCGTCGCGCAGCGCGACCGCATCTCGGCGACGGTCGAGGCGCTGGGCTACACGCCGCACGAGACGTGGACGAACTTCGTCCTGTTCGGGGGAGTGACCGATCCCGCTGCCGTCTGGCAGGCGCTCTACGACCAGGGCGTGCTCATCCGCGACGTCGGCATCCCCGCGCATCTGCGGGTGACGGCGGGGACGGCCGATGAGACCACGGCCTTCCTCGACGCGCTGGCCTCGGTAGGATCGGCGGCATGAGCGCCGCACCACGCACCGCCGAGCTGCGACGGGCGACGAGCGAGTCGACCGTCGAGCTCGAACTCGATCTGGACGGCACCGGCCGCAGCCGGATCGACACGACCGTGCCGTTCTTCGACCACCTGCTGACGGCGTTCGCGAAGCACTCGCTGACCGATCTGACGGTGCGCGCATCGGGCGACACCGACATCGACGCCCACCACACGGTCGAAGACATCTCGATCGTGCTCGGCCAGGCGATCCGCCAGGCGCTCGGCGACAAGTCTGGCATCGCGCGCTACGGCGACGCGCTGGTTCCGCTCGACGAGGCGCTGGCCCAGTCCGTCGTCGACATCAGCGGCCGCCCCTACCTCGTCCATGAGGGCGAGCCCGCGGGCTTCGAGCACCACCTCATCGGCGGTCACTTCACGGGTTCGCTGGTGCGGCACACGTTCGAGGCGATCGCGTACAACGCCGCCCTCACGGTGCACGTGCGCGTGCTCTCGGGGCGCGACCCCCACCACATCGCGGAGGCCGAGTACAAGGCCTTCGCGCGGGCCTTCCGTCAGGCGAAGGCGCTCGACCCGCTGGTCGAGGGCATTCCCAGCACGAAGGGCGCCCTGTGAGCGAAGGCGTGCCCATGGAAGGCGACCGGCCGGTCGTCGCGGTCCTCGATTACGGTTCCGGGAACGTGCACTCGGCCGTGAAGGCGCTCATCGCCGCCGGCGCCGACGCGCGGCTGACCGCCGACCGCGGCCTCGTCGGCGACGCCGACGGGCTCTTCGTGCCCGGTGTGGGCGCGTTCCGCGCCGTCGCCGAGGCGCTGCGGGCCAGCCGCGGCGACGAGCTCATCGAACGCCGTCTCGCCGGCGGACGTCCGGTGCTGGGCGTCTGCGTCGGCATGCAGATCTTCTTCGAGCGCGGCGTGGAGCGCGGCGTCGACACCGAGGGGCTCGGCGAATGGCCGGGGGTCGTGACCGAGCTCGACGCTCCCGTTCTGCCCCACATGGGGTGGAACACCGTCGAGCCGGGTGAGGGCAGTCGCCTCTTCCGCGGCATCGAGCACGAGCGGTTCTACTTCGTCCACTCCTTCGCCGCGCAGAAGTGGCTGCTCGACGTGCAGCCGCCGTTCCCCGAGCCGGTCCTGACATGGTGCGATTACGGCACGCCGTTCCTCGCCGCCGTCGAGAACGGACCGCTGTCCGCCACCCAGTTCCATCCCGAGAAATCGGGAGATGCCGGCATCCGCCTGCTGACGAATTGGATCGACGGGCTTCGCAGGGCTACCCTCTGAGACCGTGCCATCTGCGGGAGCGCGTGCTTCCCGGATCCGCCACCCACAGCTTTCGATGCCTGAGCCAGGAGCCATGAACGATTTCGCGTCCACACCCAAACTCGTCCTCCTGCCCGCCGTCGACGTCGCCGACGGCAAGGCCGTCCGCCTGACGCAGGGCGAGGCGGGCACCGAGACGAGCTACGGCGATCCCGTCGACGCTGCGCTGGACTTCGCGCGGCAGGGCGCCGAGTGGATCCACCTCGTCGACCTGGACGCCGCCTTCGGCCGCGGCAGCAACGCCGGGGTGCTCCGCAAGGTCATCAAGCAGGCCAAGGGCGTGCAGGTCGAGCTGTCGGGCGGAATCCGCGACGACCGCACCCTCGAGGCGGCGCTCGAGAGCGGTGCCTCCCGCATCAACCTCGGCACCGCGGCGCTCGAGAACCCCGAATGGGCCGCCGACGTCATCGGCCGTTACGGCGACGCGATCGCCGTGGGCCTCGACGTGCGGGGCACCACGCTGGCCGCCCGCGGGTGGACCCGTGAGGGCGGCGACCTGTGGACGGTCCTCGACCGGCTGGAGTCGGCGGGCTGCAGCCGTTACGTGGTCACCGACGTCACCAAGGACGGCACCCTCCAGGGTCCGAACCTCGATCTGCTGCGGGAGCTGACCTCGCGCACGCCGAAGCCGATCGTGGCGTCCGGCGGTGTGTCGAGTCTCGACGACATCGCCGCGCTCCGGGACCTCGTGCCCCTCGGTGTCGAAGGTGCGATCGTGGGCAAGGCGCTGTACGCCGGCGCGTTCACGCTCGCCGAGGCGCTGGATGTCGCCGGATACTGACCCTCACGCCGCCGGCCACGGTCAGGGGCAGGGTCACGGTCATGGACACGGCGGCGACTCCGCGGGCGTGCCCTGGGAGGGACGCAGCTTCCAGGCCAACCCGCACGCCTCGGACGACGGCTCGGCCGATCCCGCACTCCTCACCGCGCTCATGGCGTTCCGCGCAGGCTCGGGCAGCCAGCGCGAGGTGATCGACGCCTACCGCTCCGCGCGGCTGCTGATCCCGCTCGTCGCCGAGAAGGGCGAGCACGGCATCGGCGCACATGGCCTCGAGGTCGACAAGACGCAGGAGCTGTCGATCGTCACCGTCGCCGCGCCCGACGGGCGTCGCGTGCTGCCGGTCTTCTCGTCGGTCGATGCGATGGGACGATGGGATGCCGCGGCGCGGCCGGTTCCCGCCGACGGCGTCCGCACCGCGCTGTCGGCCGCCGCCGACGACACCGACCTGATCGTGCTCGACCCGGGATCGGACACCGAGTTCGTCATCCGTCGTCCGGCGGTCTGGGCGATCGGCCGAGGACAGCCCTGGGAGCCGAGCTTCCTCTCGCCGGAGGTGTTCACCGGCTTGCACGAGAGCATCGGGGGAGAGCTCGCGGTCATCGACCTCGCCGTGGAGCCCGGCGACCCCGACGCCCGCCTCCGCGGGCCCGAGCTCGTGGTGCGCCTGCACCTCATGGACGGCCTCGAGAAGGCCGAGCTCGATGCGGTGCTCGCGCGGCTCGCCGCGCGTTGGGCTGCCGACGACCGCATCGCGGTGCTCGTGGACTCGCTCACCGTGAAGCTCGTCCGCGCCTGAGACGCGACGTATCTCACGGCACGCTTCGCCGCCCTCCCTGCGACGGCACCGACGCCGAGGCTGCGTCGGACGGTCGACGCTGGGGCGCGCGGGGTGGTCGCGCTGGGCATCGGCGGGCGAGCCGGCATCGCCCGTCCTCCGGGTACAGCTAGCGGGCGCTGATCATGTGGTCCGTGTCCCGAAATCCGCCATTTGGACACCCGGTCGCGGCCGAATCCGGGACATGAAGGCTGGAAAGCGGGACACGATCGCGGGTGTGGTCAGGTGACCGGGCCGGTCCACTTCTCGCCCGGACCCTTGCCGATCGGGTCGGGGATCACGGATGCCTCGCGGAAGGCGAGCTGCACCGAGCGCAGGCCATCGCGCAGCGAGCGGGCGTGCATGTCGCTGATCTCGGGGGCGCCTGCCGTGATGAGGCCGGCCAGGGCGTTGATGAGCTTGCGGGCCTCGTCCAGGTCGGTCTGCGTCGCGGGATCGTCGGCGAGCCCGACCTTGACGGCGGCGGCGCTCAGCAGGTGCACGGCGGCGGTCGTGATGACCTCGACGGCCGGCACCTCGGCGATGTCGCGCGAGGCCGATGCGGCCGCGCGCTCCTGCTCCTCCCAGCGGGCTTGACGCTCGGCATCCACCGCCGTCGTGCTCGTCGTTTCGCCGTCCTGGTCTCGAATCGTGTCCACGCCGTACTCTCTGATAGACTGCTGCGGTCTCCGGTACGTTCTGTACCGGATCGGAAAGTGGATCACATCCCACCCGCGCTTGCCGTTCCAGGCTACCGGGTCATGCACTCCGCCCCGACCGTCCTGCGGCCACGCAGAAACGGGAGGGGTAGCCGCCAGGGCAACCGCGCGGGAGCTCCGTCACCGGAGAGGGTGCAGGAAGTCGGCGCTCGAAGCGTCTGACGGGTGGAATGGATCTTCCTCCGCCCGCGACATGAACATGTGTCGCGGTGGTCCAGCCCATAAACCCAAGGAGTTCCGCATCAGCGATCCCCGCACCAACGACCGCATCCGCGTCCCCGAGGTCCGCCTCGTCGGACCCGCGGGTGAGCAGGTCGGCGTCGTCCGCATCGAGGTGGCACTGCGCCTGGCCCAGGAGGCCGACCTCGATCTCGTCGAGGTGGCCCCGAACTCGAAGCCCCCCGTGGTCAAGATCATGGACTACGGCAAGTTCAAGTACGAGGCTGCGCAGAAGGCCAAGGAAGCGCGTCGCAATCAGGCGAACACCGTCCTCAAGGAGGTCCGGTTCCGTCTGAAGATCGAGGCCCACGACTACATCACCAAGCTCAAGCGCGCCGAGGGCTTCCTCCAGGCGGGCGACAAGGTCAAGGCGATGATCCTGTTCCGTGGCCGCGAGCAGTCGCGCCCGGAGCAGGGTGTCCGTCTCCTCCGCAAGTTCGCGGAAGACGTCGCCGAGTTCGGCACGGTCGAGTCGAACCCGACGATCGACGGTCGCAACATGGTGATGGTGGTCGCCCCGCACAAGAACAAGTCCGAGGTGAAGACCGAGCAGAACGCGCAGCGTGCCGCCAACAAGGAGGCAGCGCGTTCCGCCCGCAACGGCAGTGGCCCTCAGGGCGACGCCGACTCGGACAGCTCCGACACCGCGGCCGAGACAGCCCCGGCCGCCGAGTCCGAGACCGCCACGGCCGAATAGGCCCCACAGACTCCCGCACCGCGGGATACCGACTCCCGCCTGGGCGGGAAGTGAAACGAAGGAAGAAGAGATGCCGAAGCAGAAGACCCACTCGGGCGCCAAGAAGCGCTTCAAGGTCACAGGCAGCGGGAAGCTCATGAAGCAGCAGGCGAACCTTCGCCACAACTTCGAGGGCAAGTCCAGCCGCCGCACCCGTCGCCTGTCGCAGGAGCAGGTCCTCGCGAAGGGCGACGCCAAGGTCGCCAAGAAGCTCCTCGGTATCTGAGCGCCGACGCAGGAATAGGAATCAATCGAAATGGCTAGAGTCAAGCGGGCCGTCAACGCCCACAAGAAGCGTCGCGTCATCCTTGAGCGCGCCTCCGGTTACCGGGGCCAGCGCTCGCGTCTGTACCGCAAGGCGAAGGAGCAGGTCACCCACTCGCTCGTCTACGCGTACCGCGACCGTCGCAAGCGCAAGGGCGACTTCCGCCGTCTGTGGATCCAGCGCATCAACGCCGCTGCCCGTCAGAACGGCATCACGTACAACCGCTTCATCCAGGGCCTCGGCCTCGCGGGTGTGCAGGTCGACCGTCGCATGCTCGCCGAGCTCGCGGTGAACGAGCCCAAGACGTTCGCGTCGCTCGTCCAGACCGCCAAGAAGGCACTGCCCGAGAACGTCAACGCTCCGAAGAGCGCCTGACCCTCGGCATACGCTGTCTCGAAAGAGGCGCCCTCCTCACGGAGGGCGCCTCTTTTCGTCTCGACGGGACGCCGTCCGCGCAGAATGCGTGCCGGGGGACGGTCCCCACGCCCTCTCCCGACGCCGCTGGCGCGTCGTCCGGAGCCTCGGGGCGCGTGGGCCCAGCCGCGACCCTAGACTGATGCCGTGCTCGAGAACCCTCGCTCTCCGCGTGTCCGCGCCGTCGCGAAGCTGACCAAGCGCAGCGCGCGGCAGGAGACCGGGCTCTTCCTCCTCGAAGGGCCGCAGGCCGCGCGCGAGGCGCTGGCGTACCGGCCGGACACCCTCGTGGAGCTGTTCGCGACGCCGTCGGCGCTCGAGAGGCACGTGGATGTGCGCGATGCCGCGAAGGATGCCGGCCTCGAGGTGGTCTACACCACCGAAGCCGTGCTCGATGCGATGGCCGACACGGTGACGCCGCAGGGGATCGTCGCGGTGGCACGGCAGTCGCCGACGTCGCTGCGCGACATCTTCGCGGCCAGGCCCCGGCTCGTCGCGATCTGCGAGGAGGTCCGCGACCCGGGCAACCTCGGCACCATCATCCGCGCGGCCGACGCCGCAGGAGCAGACGCGGTCATCCTCACCGGCCGCACCGTCGACCCGTACAATCCGAAGGTGGTGCGCGCCACGACCGGTTCGCTCTTCCACGTGCCGGTCGCCGTCGGCGCCGATCTCGCCTCGGCTGTCGAGAAGGCACGCGCCGCCGGCGTTCGCGTCATCGCCGCCGACGTCGGGGGAGGAGACTTCCTCGCCGCGCGCGACGTGCTCGCCGAGCCGACCGCCTGGCTCTTCGGCAACGAGGCCCGCGGGCTCGACGACGAGGCGCTGGCGCTCGTCGACCTCTCGCTGCGGCTGCCGATCTACGGTGCCGCCGAGTCGCTGAACCTGGCGACGGCCGCCAGCGTATGCCTCTACGAGACCGCGTTCGCGCAGCGCGCCGCCGGCTGAGCGGCTCTCGTTCCGACCCTGTTACGGATCGGTAAAGGCTCGCGGGTCCACTGGCAGTGGGTCGCCGCTCGCCCCTAGGGTGAGGGACATGGCGACACCTGATGCCCCGGCGCCGGCGCCCCGGACTTCCAACATCTCGGTGCGACGAGGTGAGCCGCTCGTGGTCGTGGACCACGTCGACAAGCACTTCGGCGACCTGCATGTCCTGAAGGACATCAACACGGTGGTGAATCGAGGCGAGGTCGTCGTCGTCATCGGTCCCTCGGGCTCCGGCAAGTCGACGCTCTGCCGCGCGATCAACCGACTCGAGACGATCGACTCGGGCACGGTCACCATCGACGGAGCGAAGCTCCCGGAAGAGGGTCGAGCCCTCGCCACGCTTCGTGCGGACGTCGGCATGGTGTTCCAGTCGTTCAATCTTTTCGCGCACAAGTCCGTTCTCGAGAACGTCACGCTCGGTCCCATCCGCGTGCGCGGCATGAAGAAGAAGGCGGCCGACGAGAAGGCCATGGCATTGCTCGACCGGGTCGGCGTGGCTAATCAGGCAAAGAAGATGCCGAGCCAGCTGTCCGGCGGTCAGCAGCAGCGCGTCGCGATCGCCCGGTCGCTCGCGATGGATCCGAAGCTGATCCTCATGGATGAGCCGACGAGCGCCCTCGACCCGGAGATGATCAACGAGGTCCTCGACGTGATGATCGGCCTCGCCGCCGACGGCATGACCATGATCGTCGTCACGCACGAGATGGGGTTCGCCCGCAAGGCGGCTGATCGCGTGCTGTTCATGGCGGACGGCGCGATCGTGGAAGAGGCGACGCCCGACGAGTTCTTCACCAACCCGCAGAGCGACAGGGCGAAGGACTTCCTGTCCAAGATCCTCGAGCACTGATCCGTACGTCCGGTCGTCGCCCAAAAGCGGCCGGGATCCGAGAGGCCGTCACGAGCGGTCCCCACAGCAAAGGACGAAAACATGAAGCGAATGCGACTTCCGCTGATCGCGCTGGCAGCCGCCGGTGCGCTCGCGCT
Organism: Microbacterium sp. B35-30; assembly: GCF_010634855.1. Classification (GTDB taxonomy): domain Bacteria; phylum Actinomycetota; class Actinomycetes; order Actinomycetales; family Microbacteriaceae; genus Microbacterium. The sequence goes on from NZ_MWLQ01000038.1 coordinate 19,875, forward strand.
GTCGGCGTGCGCCACCGGTGGCACGCCGGGCGGCGAGGAGACGACGACTCCTGAGCCCGAGCCCACGTTCGAGGCCGGCACGACGATGGCCGAGCTCGCCGAGGCCGGCTCGATCACCATCGGCACCAAGTTCGACCAGCCGCTGTTCGGCCTCAAGGGCCCGTCGGGCGACCCCGAGGGCTTCGACGTCGAGATCGGCAAGATCATCGCGTCCGAACTCGGCATTGCCGAAGAGGGCATCGAGTGGAAGGAATCGGTCTCGGCCAACCGCGAGCCGTTCATCCAGAACGGTGAGGTCGACCTCGTCGTCGCGACCTACACGATCAACGACAAGCGCAAGGAGGTCGTCTCCTTCGCCGGTCCGTACTACATGGCCGGACAGTCGATCCTGGTGCTCGCCGACAACGAGGACATCGAGAGCGAAGACGACCTCGTCGGACAGCCCGTCTGCTCGGTGACCGGCTCGACGCCTGCTGCCAAGCTGGCCGAGATCGGCGCAGAGCCGGTGCTCACCGACACCTACTCGAACTGCCTTGAGCCGCTGCGCAGCGGCGCCGTCGTCGCGGTCTCGACCGACAACGTCATCCTCGCCGGTCTCGCCGCGCAGAACGAGGGCGAGTTCAAGGTCGTCGGAGAGCCCTTCACCGAAGAGCCGTACGGCATCGGCGTCACGCTCGAAGACACCGAGTTCCGTATGTGGATCAACGACGTGCTCGAGGAGGCGTACGAGGACGGCCGCTACGAGGAAGCCTGGAACGCGACGGCCGGCACCGTGCTGCCGTTCGTCGATCCGCCGGCACCCGATCGGTACTGATTGATCCGGATGCCTCGGGCCGCGCCCCGGCCCGAGGCATCCGATCCCCTGACCTGACTTCGATGCTCACGAGAGGAGGCGCATGGAACAGCTCTGGTCGCTGATGCCGACGTTCTTCGAGGGCTTCCGCGTGACTCTCCTGCTGCTCGCGGTCGCGGGTGTGCTCTCGCTCATCCTCGGCACGCTCATCGCGGCGATGCGGATCTCACCCGTCGCCGCGCTTCGCGGGTTCGCGGCGTTCTGGACCGAGATCGCCAGGAACACCCCGCTGACGCTTGTCTTCATCTTCACGATGTATGTGCTGCCGATGCTCGGCGTCCGACTGCCGTTCATCATCCTGGCGCTCGTCGCCCTCACCTATTACACGTCGCCGTTCGTCGCCGAGGCCCTGCGATCCGGCATCAACGGCGTGCCGGTCGGGCAGGCCGAGGCGGCCCGCAGCATCGGGCTGGGATTCGGGCAGACGGTCTCGCTGGTCGTCCTGCCACAGGCGTTCCGCATGACGATCCCGCCCCTCATCAACGTCTTCATCGCGCTCACCAAGAACACCTCGGTGGCCGGTGGCTTCTTCGTCCTCGAGCTCTTCGGGACGACCCGGCAGCTCGCGAACGACAACGGGAACATCGTCATCCAGATCCTCATCACCGCAGCCGTCCTCTACCTCGTCATCACGGTCCCGCTCGGCTTCCTCGCCGGGCGGCTCGAGCGGCGCTGGGTGGTGCAGCGATGAGCGCACCGAGCGTCCTCTTCGATGCGCCGGGCCCGAAGGCCAGGCGACTGTCGCTGATCCTGTCGATCGTCGCTCTGGTCCTGCTCATCGCGGGAGCCGTGTGGGTGGTCCTGACGCTGGCTGCGCCGCGCGACTCCGGCGGCATCACGCTTCCCGGCATGTTCGACGGCACCCGCTGGGATATCTTCATCGACCCGGTCGTCTGGGGCTTCATCCTGGAGGGTGTCGTTGCGACTTTGCAGGCGGCGGCGATCGCGGCGGTAGGGGCCATCGCCCTCGGCATCGTGCTGTCGCTCATGCGCAGCTCCCGCATCGCGTGGGTGCGGGTGCCGACCGCAGTGGTGATCGAGTTCTTCCGTGGGATGCCAGTCCTGCTGATGATGCTGTTCATCCTGCTGGTGGCCTCGACCGGCGCTTTCTGGGCGGTTGTGATCGCGCTGATCCTGTACAACGGCACGCTGATCGGCGAGATCCTGCGTGCCGGCCTCGTGGCCCTGCCGCGCGGACAGCGCGAAGCGGCGCTGAGCGTCGGCATGCGCGAGTTCCAGTCCAAGATGCTGGTGGAGTTCCCACAGGCGTTCCGGCAGATGCTGCCGATCATCATCGCGCAGCTCGTGGTGCTGCTCAAGGACACCTCGCTCGGCTACATCGTCGGCTACGAGGAGATCATCCGCAAGAACATGAACATCCTCGGCAGCTTCTACGGCAACCGCTATCTTTTCTCGCTGTTCGTCGTGACGCTGTGCATCTACCTGGCCATCAACTTGACCCTGTCGTGGTTCGCGCGGTGGCTGGCGCGTCGCACGGCGAGCGGGGGGACCCGCATCAAGCGGGGCACGAAGGTCACCGACCCCACCGCTCCCGGTGCGCTGCTCGAGGTCGAGGCCAAGGCCGACCTCCAAGGTCCACCACCGCGCTGAGCGGCTCCGAGGATAGGCGCGGAGGCGACGGTCCGCCGTCGGTAGACTCGACTCTCGTGTCAGACGCTGCTGAGAACACCGAGATCACGCCCGAGGCGGTGAACGCCGCCGTCGACGCCGCCCTCGCCGCGATCGCCGGCTCGGCAGACACCGCGGCGTTGAAGGCCGCACGGTCCGCGCACGCCGCCGAGGGTTCGCCGCTGGCGAAGCTCAACGCGCGCCTGCGCGACGTGCCGAACGACAGGAAGGCCGAGTTCGGCAAGCTCGTCGGCCAGGCTCGCGGCCGGGTGAACCAGGCGTTCGCGACGCGCGAAGCGGAGCTCGCCGCGGCGGAGACGGCCGCTCAGCTCCAAGCCGAGCGCGTGGACATCACCGCATTGGCCGCTCGCGCGCGCGTCGGGGCGCGGCATCCGATCTCCCTGCTCCAGGAGCAGATCGCCGACATCTTCGTGGGGATGGGCTGGGAGATCGCGGAGGGTCCCGAGCTCGAGCACGAGTGGTTCAACTTCGACGCGCTGAACTTCGACGTCGACCACCCGGCGCGTCAGATGCAGGACACGTTCTTCATCGACCCGGTGGAGCGCCATCTCGTCATGCGCACGCACACGAGTCCCGTCCAGGTGCGCTCGATGCTCGAGCGCGACCTGCCGCTCTACGTGCTGTGCCCGGGCCGCGTCTACCGCACCGACGAGTACGACGCGACGCACCTGCCGGTGTTCACCCAGTTCGAGGGCATCGTCGTCGACAAGGGCATCACGATGGCGCATCTCAGGGGCACTCTCGACCACGCCGCCAAGGTGCTGTTCGGCCCCGAGGCGAAGACGCGGTTCCGCGCGAACTTCTTCCCCTTCACCGAGCCTTCGGCCGAGCTCGACCTCTGGCACCCCACCTTCAAGGGCGGCGCCCGATGGATCGAGTGGGGCGGGTGCGGGATGATCAACCCGAACGTGCTCCGAGCGGCCGGGATCGACCCCGAGGAGTACTCGGGCTTCGCGTTCGGCATGGGCGTCGAGCGGACGCTCATGTTCCGCAGCGATGTCCAGGACATGCGCGACATGGCCGAGGGCGATGTCCGCTTCAGCGAGCAGTTCGGAATGGTGGTCTGATGCGCGTCCCGCTCTCATGGTTGCGTGAGTACGTCGACGTTCCGGCGGATGCCTCGCCCGAGGACGTCCTCGCGGCGCTCGTGCGCGTCGGGTTCGAAGAGGAGGACGTCCACCGCTTCGAGCTGCAGGGTCCCATCGTCGTCGGCGAGGTGCTCGAGTTCGTCGAGGAGCCGCAGTCCAACGGCAAGACGATCCGCTGGTGCCAGGTGCGCGTCGCGCCAGACGGCGAGACCGCGGCCGACGGCGGCGAGGCGGTGCACGGCATCGTGTGCGGTGCCCGCAACTTCTTCGCCGGCGACAAGGTCGTGGTGACGCTTCCGGGCGCCGTGCTTCCGGGACCCTTCCCGATCGCCGCACGCAAGACGTACGGCCATGTGTCGGACGGCATGATCGCCTCCGCCCGCGAGCTCGGGCTCGGGGAGGAGCACAACGGCATCCTGCGGCTCGTCGAGCTCGGCATCGACGCGCCCGTCGGCACCGACGCGATCTCACTGCTGGGCCTCGACGACGTCGCCGTCGAGATCAACGTGACACCCGACCGCGGCTACGCGCTGTCCATCCGCGGTGTCGCACGCGAGTACTCGCATTCGACCGGTGCCGCGTTCCGCGACCCTGCGGAGCGACCGTGGGACGAGGTCGCGCCGGGCCAGGGGTTCGCCGTCACCGCCGACGATCTCGCCCCGATCCGCGGTCGCGCCGGCGTCACCGAGTTCGTGGCGCGCGTCGTGCGCGACGTCGATCCGACGAAGCCCACGCCGGCATGGATGATCGCGCGCCTGTCGCTCGCGGGCATCCGTTCGCTCGGCATCCTGATCGACATCACGAACTACGTGATGCTCGAGCTCGGCCAGCCCATCCACGGCTACGACCTCGACAAGCTGCAGGGCGGGATCACGGTGCGCCGCGCCACCGCCGGCGAGAAGCTCGAGACGCTCGACGGCAAGGTGCGCACGCTCCACCCCGAAGACCTCCTGATCACGGACGAGTCCGGGCCGATCGGTCTGGCCGGTGTCATGGGCGGCGGCGCCACCGAGATGAGCGATACGACCCGCAACGTGCTCATCGAGGCCGCCACGTTCGACACCGTGTCGATCGCACGCACGGCTCGTCGGCACAAGCTGCCGAGCGAGGCGTCCCGTCGCTTCGAGCGCGGCGTCGACCCGCTCGTGCCGTTCGTCGCCGCCCGCCGCGTCGCCGAACTGATGGAGGAATACGCCGGGGGCACGAGCGACGACACCTTCGGCGCCGCGCTCTTCGCCGAAGTGTTCATGCCGGGCATCGAGCTTCCGCCGCTGTTCGTCCAGCACCTCATCGGCGTCGACTACACGCCCGGGCAGATCGAGGCGGCGCTGCGTCTCATCGGCTGCGAGGTCGTGCCCAACGAGGACGACGCCGCCGGCTGGCAGGTCATCCCGCCGTCGTGGCGCCCCGACCTCACCGACAAGTGGACGCTCGCCGAGGAGGTCGCCCGCATCGAGGGCTACGACCGCATCCCGTCGGTGCTGCCGCTGCCACCGTCGGGTCGCGGCCTCACCGCCGCCCAGCAGGGCCGGAGCCGGGTGGCCAACGCGCTCGCCGCCGCCGGCTACGTCGAGACGCCGTCCTTCGGATTCACCACCGAGGAGCAGAACGACCTGCACGGCTCGCCGTCGGGTGAGCACCTGCCCAGCGTCAAGCTCGCCAACCCGCTCGACGGCCAGTCGCCGTTCCTGCGCCGCTCGCTCGTGCCGGGGCTGCTGCAGGTCGCGCACCGCAACGTGGCGCGCGGGCTGACCGACCTCTCGCTGTTCGAGACCGGTGTCGTGTTCCTTCCCGAGCCAGGGGTGCAGTACGGCACGCCGCACGTGCCGCCGCTCGCGGTGCGCCCGGATGCCGCCACCCTCGCCGAGCTCGACGCCTCGATCCCGCCGCAGCACCGGCACATCGCCGTGCTGCTCACGGGCAACCTCGTGACGAAGCAGCCCGGGGTCGCGCCGGTGACCGCCGGGCTCGGCGACGCGCTCGACGCCGTCCGCACCATCGCCGCGGCCGCGGGCGTCACGATCGACGTCGTGCAGGGCGAGCGGGCGGCGCTTCACCCCGGCCGCACTGGCGTGCTGTCGGTCGCCTCGACGACCTCGGCGACCGGCGTCGAGGTGGGCTACGTCGGCGAGCTGCTGCCGGGTGTGGCGGAGGCATCCGATCTTCCCGGTCGTGTGATCGTCGCCGAACTGGATCTCGATCTCGTGCTGTCCCTGGCGGGCGAGAAGGTCGTCGCCGCGTCGCTGTCGGGCTTCCCCGCCGCGACCCAGGACGTGTCGCTCGTGCTGCAGGCCGACGTGCCGGCCGCCGAGGTGCAGGCGGCGCTCACCGAGGGCGCGGGGGAGCTGCTGGAGTCCGTGCGGCTGGTCGACGACTATCGCGGCCAGGGTGTATCGGAGGGGCAGAAGAGCCTGACATTCGCGCTGCGCTTCCGCGCCGCCGACCGCACGCTCACGGCCGCCGAGGCGAGCGAGGCCAGGCTGGCCGGCGTCGCCGTGGCGTCCGAGCGCTTCGGAGCAACGCTGCGCGAGTAGGCGCCCGCAGGCCGCGCAGATTGGTCGAGAGCCCGTGCTCACACTGAACGCCCACGTTCTGAACCGAGAACGACGTGGGCTTCCGGTGGGGAGCACGGGCTCTCACCGTTCTCGGATGAGGATGCCGCCACCCGCTGCGACGCAGGGATCGGGTGGGAACTACCGTCGCGGAGTGGCCGCGGCGATCACGTCGCCGAGGCGCAGGATCGCCTCGACGACGGCCTCGTCGTCGATGTTGCCGAAGCCGAGGACGAGGGCCGGCGGGAGGTCGCGCCGGTGCCGGGTGAATGCCGCGAGGCCGGCGATGCGGAGGGAGGCATCGGTGGCAGCGGCGACGACGCCCTCTTCGCGGACACCCGACGGAAGCCGCAAGACACCGTGGAATCCAGCCACTAGACCCGTCAACGTCAGCCCGGGAGAGATCCGGTCGAGCGTCTGGAGGACCACGGCTCGGCGGGCCGAGTACACGCCGCGCATGGTGCGCACGTGCCGATCATGGCGTCCGGACTGGAGCAGCGCCGCGAACGCGAGCTGGTCGATGACCGGTCCGCCGCGGTCTGCCGCGATCCTCCGTGCGGCGACATCGTCGATCAGCTCGCCTGGAATCGCCATCCATGCGACCCGCACGCCGGGCGCGTGCGTCTTGCTCGCCGAGCCGATCAGCACGACCCGGTCGGGCGCGAGGCCCTGGACCGCGCCGATGGGCTGACGGTCGTACCGGAACTCCGAGTCGTAGTCGTCCTCGATGATCCATCCGCCGCTGCGGCCGGCCCACTCCACCAGCTCCACCCGCCGGGACGCCGAGAGCACGACCCCGGTGGGTGACTGGTGCGCCGGCGTGACCAGCACCGCGTGGGCGCCGGCCCTGTCGAGCAGGTCGGTGCGGATGCCGTGCGCATCGACCGGGATGGGCGCGAGCTCCATTCCGGCGGCGGCAGCGGCAGCGTCGACGCCCCGGTCGCCCGGATCCTCCACGGCGAGCACGCGGGCACCGCGCGCGGCGAGCGCCGGCAGAACGAGGGCGAACCCCTGGGCGAAGCCCTGGCAGAGGACGACATGGTCGGCGTCGGTCGACGCGGCGCGGATCCGACGCAGATGGCCCGCGATGGCCTCGCGCGCTGCCGGATGCCCGAGCCCGTCGCCGTAGTCCAGATCATGCGAGCCCGCGCCTCGCGCCGCCCGTGCATAGGCCCAGGCCCAGTCGTCGGCGGGAAAGCGGCGGAGATCAGAGATCCCGGGACGCAGATCCGCGCCTGCCGGAGCCGCGGCCGGCGGCGAGGGCGGCGTGCCGCCCGGCGGGACGGCACGCGACGAGACCCGCGTGCGGCCGCCGGGGCGTGCGACGAGGTAGCCCTCTGCGCCGAGCTGCTCGTAGACATGAACGACGGTGCCGCGCGCGACCCCCAGCGCTGCGGCGAGCTCACGCGTGGACGGCAGCGCGTCGCCGTCGTCGAGCACACCCTGCCGGACGGCATCCCGCAGCGCGGTCTGCAGCTGCTCGCCGGGCCGTCGGCCGGGCGGAAGCGCCAGTGCGAGCGCCAGATCGGAAGTGGTCCAATTCTGAGCCATCACGCTGGACCATATCACTGGGCCACTTTCGCCATACGCTCCTGAGAGCCGGACCGACCGGCGGTATCCGAAAGGAGCGGCTCATGGGTTCGACGGTGCTGTACGTCTCGGTCTCGGTCGATGGATACGCCGCAGCGCCGGGCGACGACCTCTCGCGGCTCCACCGCTGGCTCGACGACACCGCGCCGCCGGACGAGGACCACGTCGCCGTGGAGCTGATCGACCGATTCCGCAGGGCGGGCGCGATCATCTTCGGGCGCCGCACCTGGGACGCCGGCCAGGAGCCGTGGGGCGACGACGACGTGTTCTCGAGCCCGGTCTTCGTGATGACCCACGAGCAGCGCCCGCCCGAGGTGAAGAACGGGACGGTGTTCACCTTCCTCTCCGGTGAGCCGGCGGCGGCGCTCGCGCTGGCGCAGGACGCCGCCGGAAGTGCCGAGGTGATCATCATGGGCAGCCCGAACACCGCCCAGCAGTTCCTCCGCGACAACCTCGTCGACGAGCTGCTGCTGCACATCGTGCCCGTCCTGCTCGGGGGAGGCATCCGCCTCTTCGACGGATTGCCGGCACCCGCCGAGCTGCGGCTCCTCTCGTCGCGTCGCGCCCGCGAGGTGACGGCCGTGAACTTCACCGTGCTCTCGGACGCGCTCCACTGACTCGCATCCGCCGTCGGCGGAGACGGATGCCGCGACCCGGCGCGTCTGGTTGGCTGGTGACATGACCGACGTACTGGTGCTGGGCGGGACGGGCTGGCTGAGCGGGCGCATCGCCGAGAGATGGGCGGATGCCGGAGCCGCCGTCACCTGCCTGGCCCGGGGTGGACGCGAAGCGCCCTACGGCACGACGCTCGTCGTCGCCGACCGCGACGATCCTGGCGCGTACGACGCCGTCGCCGGTCGCGACTGGGACGAGGTGGTGGACATCTCGTCGAACCCGGTGCACGTCGCGGCGGCGGTGACGGCGCTGGGGGAGCGCGCGAAGCACTGGACTTACATCTCTACCGTGTCGGTGTACGCGGCGAACGACGTTCCCGGCGCCGACGAGACTGCAGACCTGCTGGCGCCGGCCGGACCGGACGAAGAAGACGACTACGGGCAGGCGAAGGTGCGGGCCGAGGCATCCGTCCGTGCAGCGCTCGGCTACCGCGCCGCCATCGTTCGACCCGGTCTCATCGTGGGCCCCGGCGACCCCACCGACCGGTTCGGCTACTGGGTCGGCCGTCTCGCGCTCGCCGCGGACGGCGGCGTGCTGGTACCCGACACGACGGACCGCGGCGCGCAGGTGATCGACGTGGACGACCTCGCCGAGTTCGTCCAGGCGCTCGGCCGAGAGCGGTGGACCGGGGTGGTGAACGCCGTCGGAGACCCGATCGAGCTCGCCGAGGTGCTGAGGCTCGCTCGCGAGGTGGCCGGCCACACCGGCGCCCTGGTCCCGGCGTCCGACGAGTGGCTTGCGGCGCACGACGTGTCGTACTGGGCCGGCGCCCGGTCGCTCCCGCTCTGGCTGCCCGCCGGCATCCCCGGCTTCTGGACGCGATCCCACGCCGCCTTCCGCCTTCTCGGCGGTGGCCTGCGTCCGCTGCGCGCGACGCTCGAGCGCACGCTCGCCGACGAGCGCACCCGCGGCCTGGATCGCGACCGCCGCTCGGGGCTGACGCGGTCCGACGAGCTCGCGCTGCTCGCCGAGCTCGAGGGCTGACCCCGGAGGCGCGAAAGGGTAGATTCCCGCACCCTGACGTGCGGAAATCTACCCTTTCGCGATTCCGGAGGGCGGGTCGGATTTGCGGATGCCGCGGGCGGGCCGCTATCGTCGGCGCATGCCTTCGGCTGCCCAGGGATTCGCGACGCTCGTTCCGAGCGTCGTCCCCGCGCGCCGACGCCGTCTGGGAGACCGCCGACTCTAGGCGACCCTGCGCACCTTCTGAGGAGGGCAGCTGCGGGCGTCGCCGTCTCCGGCCCCTGCACCCAGACTCTAAGGTGGAATCCATGACATATTCGGTCGCCGTCTCCGGCGCATCCGGCTATGCGGGCGGCGAGATCCTGCGGATCCTCGCCGCGCATCCCGACGTCGAGATCCGCACCGTGACCGCGCACTCCAACGCGGGACAGCCGCTCATCCAGCACCAGCCGCACCTGCGGTCGCTCGCACACCTCACTCTTTCCGAGACGACGCCGGACGTGCTCGCCGGCCACGACATCGTCTTCCTGGCGCTGCCGCACGGACAGTCCGGGCAGTACACCGACGCGCTCGGCGACACGCCGCTCGTGATCGACGCCGGCGCCGACCACCGTCTCGAGTCGGTCGCGGACTGGGGCAGCTTCTACGGCGGCGACTTCCACGAGCCGTGGGTGTACGGCGTCCCGGAGCTTCCGGTGGCCGGCTCGAAGCAGCGTGACCGGCTCGTCGGCGCGACGCGCATCGCGGCCCCCGGCTGCAACGCCTCGACGGTGAGTCTCAGCCTCGCTCCGGGCGTCGCCGCGGGCGTCATAGATCCGTCCGACATCGTGACGGTGCTGGCGGTGGGCCCCTCGGGCGCCGGCAAGAGCCTCAAGACGAACCTCCTCGCCAGCGAGATCCTGGGCACGGCGAACCCGTACGCCGTCGGAGGGACGCACCGGCACATCCCCGAGATCCGTCAGGCGCTCGCCGCCGCTCGCCCGTCGACGGAGACGGCATCGTCGGATGCCGCGGACCAGGGCATCCGCATCTCGTTCACGCCCGTTCTGGTCCCGATGTCGCGCGGCATCCTCGCGACCTCGACGGCACCCATCGCACCCGGCACCACCGACGCGCAGATCCGCGCGGCCTGGGAGGCCGCCTACGGCGACGAGACCTTCGTGCAGCTGCTGCCCGAGGGCCAGTTCCCACGCACGGCCGACGTGCTGGGTGCGAACACGGCGCTGATGGGTCTCGCGATCGATCGCGCGGCGAATCGCGTGGTCGTCGTGACCGCCGTCGACAACCTCGTCAAGGGCACCGCCGGAGCGGCCGTCCAGTCCATGAACATCGCGCTGGGCCTCGCCGAAGGCACCGCGCTCACCGTGAACGGAGTCGCCCCGTGAGCGTCACCACGCCCCAGGGATTCGCCGCAGCCGGCGTCGCCGTCGGACTCAAGTCGTCGGGCAAGCCCGACGTGGCCGTCGTCGTCAACCGCGGCCCGCTCAAGGTCGGCGCGGCCGTCTTCACCAGCAACCGCGCGAAGGCGAACCCGATCCTCTGGTCGCAGGAGGTCATCCGTGACGGCGTCGTCGAGGCGATCGTCCTCAACTCGGGCGGTGCCAACTGCTTCACGGGCTCGTTCGGCTTCCAGACGACGCACCAGACCGCCGAGAAAGCGGCGGAGCTGCTCGACGTGAGCGCGGGCGACATCCTGGTGTGCTCGACCGGTCTCATCGGCACGGGCGATGAGGTGTTCCGCGCGAAGGTGCTGGCCGGCACCGAGCAGGGTGTCGCCGAGCTCTCCGCAGACGGCGGGGACGCGGCATCCCTCGCCATCATGACGACCGACTCCCATCCCAAGCGCTCCGCCGTAGCGAAGGACGGCTGGTCGATCGGCGGCATGGCGAAGGGCGCCGGGATGCTGGCGCCCGGTCTCGCGACGATGCTCGTGGTGATCACGACCGACGCCGTCCTCGACGCGGCACAGGCCGACGCCGCGCTGCGGCAGGCCACCGGTCGCACGTTCGACCGGCTCGACTCGGACGGCTGCATGTCGACGAACGACCAGGTCACGCTCATGGTCAGCGGCGCCTCGGGTGTCACGCCGGACGGCGACGCGTTCGCCGCTGCTCTCGCCGAAGTCTGCCAGGACCTCGCCAAGCAGCTGCAGGGGGATGCCGAGGGCTCGAGCCACGACATCACCATCGAGGTCGTCAACGCGGCCTCGGAGGAGGACGCCGTGGAGGTCGGCCGCTCGGTCGCCCGCAACAACCTCTTCAAGGCGGCGGTCTTCGGCAACGACCCCAACTGGGGCCGCGTGCTCGCGGCGATCGGCACCACCCAGGCGGCCTTCGACCCGTACGACGTCGACGTGTGGATGAACGGCGTGCGTGTGTGCAGCGCCGGCGGCCCGGACGCGCCGCGCGAGGCCGTCGACCTGACGCCCCGCGCCACCGACCTCGTCATCGACCTGAAGGTGGGCGCCGCGACGGCGACCATCCTCACCAACGACCTCACCCACGACTACGTTCACGAGAACAGCGCGTACTCCTCATGAAGAAGCAGGCCTCATGACTGATCTGCAAGAGACCGATCCCGGCGAGGCCAGCGCGCGGGCGGTCACGCTCATCGAGTCGCTGCCCTGGCTCAAGCGCTTCCGCGACCAGATCGTCGTCGTGAAGTACGGCGGCAATGCGATGGTGAGCGAGGAGCTGCAGGATGCCTTCGCCGCCGACATCGCCTACCTCCGCTACGTCGGGGTGAAGCCGGTCGTCGTCCATGGCGGTGGCCCTCAGATCTCGTCGATGCTCGACCGCCTGGAGATTCCGAGCGAGTTCAAGGGCGGATACCGCGTCACCTCCACCGAGGCGATCTCGGTGGTGCGCATGGTTCTCACCGGGCAGATCAACCCCCAGCTCGTGTCGAAGATCAATGCCCACGGCCCGGTGGCCACGGGTCTCAGCGGGGAGGACGCGGGCCTGTTCGGCGGACGCCGACGCGGTGTCGTGATCGAGGGCGTCGAGCACGACCTCGGCCGGGTCGGCGACGTCGTCGAGGTCGATCCGCAGCCCGTGCTCGACCAGATCACCGCCGGTCGCATCCCCGTCGTCTCGAGCATCGCGCCCGACCTCGACCACCCCGGGCATTCACTGAACGTGAACGCAGATGCCGCGGCATCCGCGCTCGCCGTGGCGCTGGGGGCGGCGAAGCTCGTCGTGCTCACCGACGTGGCCGGGCTCTACGCCGACTGGCCCAACCGCGACTCGCTCGTGTCGCACCTGACCTCGACCGAGCTGCGCGCGATGCTGCCCACGCTCGAGTCGGGCATGATCCCGAAGATGGCGGCGTGCCTGGAGGCCGTAGAGGGCGGCGTCGAGACCGCGGCCATCATCGACGGGCGGGTGCCGCACTCGGTGCTCGTGGAGATCTTCACCAGCAAGGGAATCGGAACAGAGGTGGTGCACGGATGAGTTGGCACGATGACGCAGGACGCGATCTCGTCCGCAGCTTCGGCGAGCGGATGGCGCTGTTCGTGCGAGGCGAGGGCTCGTATCTGTGGGACGCCGACGGCAAGCGGTACCTCGACTTCCTCGCGGGCATCGCGGTGGACTCGCTCGGTCACGCACACCCGGTGTTCGTCGACGCGATCGCGACCCAGGCAGCGACGCTGGCGCACGTGTCGAACTACTTCGCGACGCCGCCGCAGCTCGCGCTCGCGTCGACGCTGAAGCGTCTCGCGGGCACGGGCGACGATGGCCGGGTGTATTTCGGCAACTCGGGCGCGGAGGCCAACGAGGCGGCGTTCAAGCTCGCCCGCCTGCACGGGGGCTCCGAGCGCCCGCGGATCCTCGCGCTGCAGGACGCCTTCCACGGCCGCACGATGGGCACGCTCGCCCTCACCGGGAAGCCGTACATGCAGGAGCCCTTCCTGCCGATGACGCCGGGTGTCGAGTTCATCGACTCCACGGTCGAGGCGCTCGAGGCGGCGATCGACGACCGCGTCGCCGCGCTCTTCGTCGAGCCCGTCAAGGGTGAGGCCGGTGTGCTCCCGCTGCCCGAGGGCTACCTCGCCGCGGCCCGCGAGATCACCGAACGCCACGGAGCGCTGCTGATCATCGACGAGATCCAGACCGGCGCCGGCCGCACGGGGGAGTGGTTCGCCTTCCAGCACGAGGGCATCACCCCCGACGCGATCACGGTCGCCAAGGGCATCGGCGGCGGGTTCCCCATCGGCGCGCTGATCACCTTCGGCAGCGCGAGCGAACTGTTCTACCCGGGCACGCACGGCTCGACGTTCGGCGGCAACGCGCTCGGCACCGCTGTCGCGGGCGCCGTGCTCGGTGAGATCGAGCGTGCCGACCTCGTGCGCAACGCGGCCGAGCGCGGTGCGCAGCTGCGCGAGGCGATCGCGGGCATCGACTCCGAGCTGATCACCGGATGCCGCGGCGCGGGGCTGCTGATCGGCGTGGGGCTGCGGCATCCCGTCGCCAAGGCGCTCGTCGCGGCCGCGCAGGAGCACGGCCTCGTGATCAACGCGCCCAACGACGAGACCATCCGGCTGGTTCCCGCCCTCACGATCGGCGACGTCGAGATCGACGAGTTCATCGAGCTGTTCACGGCTGCGATCCGCACGGTGGAGGACGCCCTGGTGCTCGATACCCCGACGGAGGTTCCCGCATGACCCGCCACCTGCTGCGCGACGACGACCTGACGCATGCCGAGCAGGACGAGATCCTCGATCTCGCCATCGCGCTCAAGAAGGACCGCTGGAAGCTCAAGACGCTCGAAGGCCCCCAGACCGTCGCGGTCATCTTCGACAAGTCCTCGACCCGGACGCGCGTTTCGTTCGCCGTCGGCATCGCCGATCTGGGCGGCTCGCCGCTCATCATCTCGACCGCGAACAGCCAGCTCGGCGGCAAGGAGACGCCGGCCGATACGGCACGAGTGCTCGAGCGCCAGGTCGCGGCGATCGTCTGGCGCACCTACGCGCAGGCAGGGCTCGAGCAGATGGCGGAGGGCACGCGCGTGCCGGTCATCAACGCGCTCAGCGACGACTTCCACCCCTGCCAGCTGCTCGCCGACCTGCTCACCATCAAGGAGCACAAGGGCGACCTGAGGGGCCTGACGCTGGCGTTCTTCGGCGACGGCAAGTCCAACATGGCCCACTCCTACGTGCTGGCGGGCGTGACTGCGGGCATGCACGTGCGCGTGGCATCGCCCGAGACGTACGCGCCGCGCGACGACGTGATCGCGGACGCGGATCGACGGGCGGCGGAGACCGGCGGATCGGTCACCCTCTACACCGACGCGAACGAGGCGGCCGCCGGAGCGGACGTGATCGTCACCGACACGTGGGTGTCGATGGGCAAGGAGGAGGAGAAGCTCGAGCGGCTGCGCGACCTGGGCGGGTACAAGGTGACCCAGGAGCTCATGGCGCTCGCGCAGGACGACGCGATCTTCATCCACTGCCTGCCCGCCGACCGCGGCTACGAGGTCGACGCGGAAGTCATCGACGGGCCGCAGAGCGTGGTCTGGGACGAGGCCGAGAACCGGCTGCACGCCCAGAAGGCCCTGCTGGTCTGGCTCCTCCGTCAGGACTGAGCGCGGCGGCGCGGAAGAGCCCGGTCGTTGAGCGAGCGAAGCGAGACGAAACGCGCCGAGCCGCGCCACGACGGCTGGCTCGCATCGCGCTGGGTGCGCCTCAACGGGCCGGGCCGCATCGCCGGGGTCGATCTCGCGCGCGGGCTCGCGGTGCTCGGCATGTTCGCGGCGCACCTGCTGTGGATCAGCGGACCTTTCGACGCGACAGAGCCCGACACCTGGATCACCGTCGTCCAGGGCCGCTCGTCGATCCTGTTCGCGACCCTCGCCGGTGTCTCGATCGGCCTCATGACGGGCGGGCGGGTCCCGCTGCCGGCGGACCGCATGACGACGGCACGCGGTCGGCTCGCGGTGCGGGCGGGACTGCTGTGGGTGCTCGGCATCCTGCTGATCGCCACCGATGTGCCGGTGTACGTGATCCTCCCGGCGTACGCGCTGATGTTCCTGCTGGCGCTGCCGCTGACGTCGCTGCCGGTCCGCGTCCTGCTGCCGCTCGCGGGCGCCCTGGCCCTCGTCATGCCGTTCGTGCAGATCGTCCTCGATGCGCCGCTGGTCTGGAGCACGCCCACCGGGTACACGGTGTCGGCGGGACTCGGCTGGCATTACCCGTTCACCACCTGGATCGCGTTCGTGGTGGCCGGACTCGGCGTCGCCCGCGCCGACGTGACGCTGCTGCGCACGCAGGTGTGGCTGGTCGTCGCCGGCGCGTGCCTGGCCGTGGTCGGCTACGGAACGGATGCCGCGACCGGCGCCGGTCCGGAGGCCGAGACGGCGTCGTACCTCGGGGCGCTCTGGACGGCTC
This sequence comes from Microbacterium sp. B35-30, assembly GCF_010634855.1. Taxonomy (GTDB): domain Bacteria; phylum Actinomycetota; class Actinomycetes; order Actinomycetales; family Microbacteriaceae; genus Microbacterium. Next base: position 35,631 of record NZ_MWLQ01000038.1, read on the forward strand.
GGCCCCACTCCACGGGGCTGCTAGAGGTCATCGGGTCCGGCGGCTTCGCGCTCGCCGTGCTCGGTGCCTGCCTGCTCTTGTGCCGCACCGTGCTCCGGTGGGTCGTGCTGCCCCTGCGCGCCGTCGGTGCGATGCCGCTGACCGCCTACACGCTGCAGCTCGTGGTGTGGGCGGCGATCGCCGCCGCGACGCTCGACCGCGTCGGCGACCTCGCCGGCTTCCGCGCGCTCGAGCCGTTCTGGCCGCTCACGATCGGCACCGTCGTGCTGTGCACCGCGTGGGCGCTTCTGGTCGGGCGCGGCCCGCTGGAGACGGCGCTGGACGCGGCGTCGCGCTTCGCAGTCCCAGGTGACCGCCCGCCCAGGCATCCGGCGGCGTCGCCCACACGCTGACAGCGGTGACAGGGGCCGCTGGCGCCGCTGACACGGAGCGGGTGCGCCGCGGGCCGGCGGATAGGCTGGTCGGGTGAGTGAATCGAAGGCTGACGGCACCAACGAAGGCGCACTGTGGGGAGCCCGTTTCGCGACGGGGCCGTCCCCGGAGCTGGCCGAGCTCAGCCGATCGACCCATTTCGACTGGGACCTGGCGCTCTACGACATCGCCGGCTCGCACGCGCACGCCAAGGCGCTCGCCGCCGCGGGGTATCTCACCCCGGACGAGGAGCACGCCATGCACGACGGGCTCGATGTGCTCGCACGGGGCGTGACCGACGGCACACTTCGGCCCGCGGCATCCGATGAAGACGTCCACGGCGCTCTCGAACAGGCGCTGATCGGCGTCGTCGGCGCCGAGCTGGGCGGCAAGCTGCGCGCCGGACGCAGTCGCAACGACCAGATCGCGACGCTCGTGCGCATGTATCTGCTCGACCACTCGCGCACCATCGCACGCGAGATCCTCCGGTTGGTCGACGCCCTCGTGGCGCAGGCCGAGGCGCACCCCGACGCGGTCATGCCGGGCCGCACCCATCTGCAGCACGCGCAGCCGGTGCTGCTGGCCCACCATCTGCAGGCTCACGCGTGGCCGCTGGTGCGCGACCTGGAGCGCCTGCGCGACTGGTCCGCGCGAGCGGCGGTCTCGCCGTACGGCGGAGGCGCGCTCGCCGGCTCGACGCTCGGGCTGGATCCCCAGCTGGTCGCCCGGGAACTCGGCCTCGACCGCCCCGCCGAGAACTCGCTCGACGGCACATCGGCGCGCGACGTCGTCGCCGAGTTCGCGTTCATCACGGCCATGGTCGGCATCGACGTCTCGCGCTTCGCGGAGGAGATCATCCTCTGGAACACGCGCGAGTTCGGCTTCGTGACCCTCGACGACGGGTATTCGACCGGCTCGAGCATCATGCCGCAGAAGAAGAACCCCGACATCGCCGAACTCGCCCGAGGCAAGGCCGGGCGGCTCATCGGCAACCTCACCGGGCTGCTCGCCACGCTCAAGGCGCTCCCGCTCGCGTACAACCGCGACCTGCAGGAGGACAAGGAGCCGGTGTTCGACTCGGTGCGCACGCTTGAGACGGTGCTGCCGGCCTTCGCCGGCATGGTCGCGACGCTGCGGTTCGACACCGATCGCATGGCGGCGCTCGCTCCGCAGGGCTTCTCGCTGGCGACCGACGTCGCGGAGTGGCTCGTGAAGCGCGGCGTGCCGTTCCGCGATGCGCACGAGGTCTCCGGACACCTCGTGCGGGTGTGCGAAGAGAACGGGATCGAGCTGCACGAGGTCACCGATGAGCAGCTCGCGTCGGTCTCGCCGCACCTCGCTCCCGAGGTGCGGGATGTGCTCACCGTCGAGGGCTCCGTCGCGAGCCGCACCGGCGCGGGCGGGACGGCGCCCGTCAGGGTCGCCGAGCAGCGTGCCGAGCTGATCGAGCGCGTGCAGGCGGCCGCACACATCCTCGGGCTGTAGTCCGCTGCGCTGCGGGTGTGGCGGCGGCGATCACCAGATCGCCAGGCGCACCAGCGCGGCGACGATGCACGCCCAGACCAGACTGGCGAGCGTGCCGATGATGAATCTCTCGCGCGCTTCCGCGCTGGCCAGCTCCGAGAACCGGCCGATGCCCTTGAGAGCGACCACCACGGCGATCGCCTCGGGGAACCCGGCGATGATCCCGAGCGCCACCGCCACGCGTTCCAGATAGCCGATCGTGGTGCCGCCGCGCATCACCTCGCGCACGGCTCCTTCGCCGGCGACCGCTCCCGGCAGGGACGGCGCACGGAGGAGGATGCCGCCGTTGTCGCCCTCTTCCACGCGACCGTGGCTCGCGATGTCGAGCACCCGGCGGGTGACCGGGTTGCCGCCGAGCACGGCCAGGGCGGTTCCCAGCAGCGCGATGCCCAGTCCGAGCAGCAGCGGCACGTTCACCGGCGACACCGTCACGGCGAGCAGGCACAGGACCACGAGGACGCCCGCGACGATGAGCGGGATGTCGGTCGGCTTCCGCAGGCTGAGGACCACGAGCACGAGCGCTCCGCACAAGGCGACGAACAGGAAGATCGAGAGCACGGCGACGAGGAGCACGTCCGGGGAGACCATGGCGTCAGTCTGGCACGGCGGCCGGATCGAGGCCCGCGAGCACGCGGATCAGGGCCGGGACGGCCGCTTCCTCGGTCCGCAACCCGGCGGATCTGACGCGCAGGCTGACAGCGGCCTCCGAGATGCCGAGCCGCGCCGCCGCCTCGCGCTGTGTGATGCCCTCGGCCAGGAGGTCGTAGACTTCCCATCCTTCAGCGGTCCGGCGATCGCGCAGCTCCACGAGGAGGCGCACCAGCGCCTCGGCATCCTCCCCGCCCTCGGGCGCGGTGACCGCCACCCGTGTGGTGGCCTTCTTGGCCCGGTCGACGGCGTCGCGCGCGTTGAGGAACGCCTCGCCCCTGGCCGCGCGGACGCTGTCCGGCAGCGGCGTCTCGACGTCGCCGACGCCCACGCCGACACTCCATCGGCCGGCCCGGGTGAGGTCGAGGAGGATCGCGAGCACGGCCGCGGCGTCCGTGACCGCCACCTGCACCTCGTCGCCCGCGGTCCGCTCGGGCGCGAGTGCGACGCCCCTCGGTGCGTGCGTCGCCACGGCTGAGAGGGCGGCGGGCACGAGATCGGCGCTGGTGCGGCTGTCGCGCTGATCACTGGTGATCACGTACATGGCTCCACCCTTGTGCATCGAGACTTAATTATGACCTACTTTAGCCTGTGCACTTCAGTGAAGCAAGGCTCTGGGCTGAAGTGGGCCGACTTCAGCCCAGATCGTTAACGTGGCGTTCCCCCCCAGTGCCGGCGTTGCCAGGCACACGCCGCTGACCTCACGGCGGCTCGTCGGCGAAAGGGCCGCCCCATCCGCGCTGATAACCTGGCTCGCGTGTCTGAAACCGTCGTGAGCACGACTGCGCCTGCGATCGACCCCGCGTTCGAGAATGTGTGGGACGAGATCGTCTGGCGGGGGCTCGTGCATGTGTCCACCGATCAGGAGGCGCTGCGCGCCCTTCTCGCCGGGGACCCGATCACGTACTACTGCGGGTTCGACCCCACGGCGCCGAGTCTGCACCTCGGCAACCTCGTGCAGCTGCTCACGATGCGCCGCCTGCAGCTCGCGGGCCACCGGCCGCTGGGCCTGGTCGGCGGATCGACCGGCCTCATCGGCGACCCCCGGCCGTCGGCCGAGCGCACGCTGAACACCAAAGAGACGGTCGGGGAGTGGGTCGGCTACCTGCAGTCGCAGGTCGAGCGGTTCCTGAGCTTCGAGGGCGACAACGCCGCGCGCATCGTCAACAACCTCGACTGGACGGCGCCGATGAGCGCCATCGACTTCCTGCGCGAGATCGGCAAGCACTACCGGGTCGGCACGATGCTCAAGAAGGACGCGGTCGCGGCCCGCCTGAACTCCGAGGCCGGCATCAGCTACACCGAGTTCAGCTACCAGATCCTGCAGGGCATGGACTACCTCGAGCTGTACCGGCAGTACGGCTGCGTGCTGCAGACCGGCGGCAGCGACCAGTGGGGCAACCTCACCAGCGGCACCGACCTCATCCACCGCGTCGAGGGCGTCTCGGTGCACGCGATCGGCACGCCGCTGATCACGAACAGCGACGGCACCAAGTTCGGCAAGAGCGAGGGCAACGCGATCTGGCTCGACGCCGCGATGTGCAGCCCGTACCGGATGTACCAGTTCTGGCTCAACACCGACGACGCCGACGTGATCGAGCGCCTCAAGATCTTCACGTTCCTCACGCGGGCCGAGATCGAGGAGTACGAACGACTCGTCGCCACGGAGCCGTTCCGTCGCGCCGCGCAGAAGCGCCTGGCGATGGAGGTCACCGGCCTCGTGCACGGGGTGGATGCCGCGGCCGCCGTGATCGCGGCATCCGAGGCGCTCTTCGGTCAGGGCGACCTCGCGGCGCTCGACGCGACGACGCTCCGTCACGCTCTCGAGGAACTGCCCAACGCCACGGTCACCGCCGGCACGCCGGTCGTGCAGGCGCTCATCGACACCGGCCTCGTCTCGAGTCTGTCGGAGGGCCGGCGCGCGATCGCCCAGGGCGGGGTCTCGCTGGACGGTGCGAAGATCGAGGACGATGCGGCGACCGTGTCGGGCGCACTGCCCGGCGGGGTCTCGGTGCTCCGGCGCGGCAAGAAGACGCTCGCCGGCGTGTTCGTCGGCTGACGGGACGCTCGTGACCACGGCCATCGCGCCGACAGAGGGATGACGGATGCCGTTCACCCCGAGTCACGCGGTGGTCGCGCTGCCGTTCGTGCGCACGCCGCTCGTGCCGGCGGCGATCGCCATCGGGGCCATGACCCCCGACCTGCCGCTGTTCGTCCGCGGGCTGCCGTTGCATTACGGAGTCACGCACTCGTTCGCGTGGCTGCCCGCAACGGTCGTCCTGGCGCTGGTGCTGCTGCTCGTCTGGCGGTGCGTGCTGCGGCCGGCCGCGCGTGAGCTCTCGCCGCGATGGCTCGCGACACGACTGCCGGCGCAGTGGGATGCCGGTGCCGGCGCCGCGCTGCGCGAGACGCTGGGAGGAGCTCCGGCGGGCGAGCCGCGTGTGTCCTGGCGGGGGATGCTGCTCCTCGTCGCCTCGCTGCTGCTCGGCGTCGTGAGCCACATCGTGTGGGACCTCTTCACGCACGAGGGTCGCTGGGGCACGACCGTGATCCCCGTGCTGGCCGCAGAGTGGGGACCGCTTCCCGGCTACAAGTGGCTCCAGCACGGCTCGAGCGTGATCGGCCTCGCGATCATCGTCGTATGGATGCTCGTGTGGCTGCGTCGGCGTACCGCCGCGGCATCCGTTCCGTGCGTGCTGCCCGATGCGGCCCGCTGGATCTGGTGGGCGTCGCTCCCTCTCGCGCTCGCACTGGCATGGGGATGGGGCATCGCCGTTCATGGTCCCCTGGATGCCGAGTTCACCGCCGCGCATCTCGCCTACCGCGTGCTGCCGCCGGCGTGTGCGGTCTGGGGCGCCGTGACGGTGTCGCTCTGCATCGCGGTGCAGGTGATGCGAGCACGAGTGACCGCGAGCGTGTGACCGTCGGGGACGTCCGATCGAGGCCGAGCGGAGCACGGTTGTCATCACGATCCACCCGTCCGCCGTGCTGCGGCTGCGTGATTCGTCCGAGCGAGCCGCCGCGGTGGCCGGGCTCTCGGCCGATCTTCGGATGGCGGCGGAGGTGTCGGCGACCGCGTCTTCCGCGTGTTTCCGGGGGTGTGGGGGTGCGACACGCCC
>NZ_MWLQ01000039.1 GCF_010634855.1 Microbacterium sp. B35-30
CGGAAGGATCGCGCGCGCGCTGCACCTCTCGCCCGCGTCGGGCACGGCTCTCATCGATCGCCTGGTGGCACGGGGACTCGTCGTCGTGCACGGTCACCCTCATGACCGCCGCAAGAAGCTCGTGCGGCCGCTCGACGGCGACATCGACCTCGACCACCTCGACCCGCTCACGATGCGGCTGCGCTCCATCGCCGCCAAACTCACGTCGGGCGACGCACGCATCGTGGCGACATTCCTCGAGGACGTGCTCGCGAGCGTCACCCACGCGACCGCACCCTCGCACTGATCTCGGGGCCGCCGATGCCTGTCGCCCACGCGTGCCGTGCCAGGCGCTCGAGACTGCGCCGCAGGCGCTCGCCGACCGGCGTCGTAGGCTGAGGCCGATGCGCGAGATCGTCAGAGGAGTGGCCCTCCTGGGGCGCGGCTTCGCCTACTGGCGGCGCCGCCCCGGCCTGATGATGCTGGGCCTGCTGCCGGCCGCGCTCGTCGGCGCCCTTTTCCTGGCGGGACTGATCGCCCTGAGCGCCTCACTGCCCGGCCTCACGGACGCCATGACGCCGTTCGCCGACGGCTGGCCCAGCCTGTGGGCGACGGTCTTCCGCATCGCCGTCGGCACGGCGCTGCTCGGCGCGGCCCTCGTACTGGTGGTCGTCACGTTCACCGCCGTGACGCTGCTCGTCGGCGACCCCTTCTATGAGCGCATCTGGAGAGCCGTGGAGACGGATGCCGGAGCCGCCCCTCCCGATGCGCGGTATGGTTTCTGGCGCTCGGTCGCCGACGGGCTGTCTCTCATCGGGCGCGGACTGGGGGTCGCACTGCTCGCCGCGCTCGTCGGGCTGGTGCCGGTGGTGGGCGGCGCACTCAGCGCCGTGTTCGGCGTGACGCTCACCGGATGGCTGGTGGCGGATGAGCTCACGTCGCGGGCGTTCACCGCGCGAGGCATGGCGCGACTCGAGCGCCGGCGACTGATGCGCCGGCACCGCGGGCGCGTGCTGGGCTTCGGCGTGGCGACGCAGCTCACGTTCCTGGTGCCGCTCGGCGCCGTGGCCACGATGCCCGCCGCAGTGGCGGGTGCCGCGCTGCTGGCTCGGTCGATGCTCGACACGGCCCCCGCGCAGGCGGAGCCGCCGCGCGGGCGCGACCCGGAGCTCGGCATCCGGCCCGCCTGATCGGCGGCTCGCGGGTTCACGGCGATCGCGCATACACAGTCGGCACCCATATGCGCGGTGCTAGCTTGGCTGCGCACGACGAGCGGAGGACCACGTGGGCGACGACCCTGATCTCGGCCTGGTGCTCGGCGGCGGCGGCGCTTTCGGCGCCGCGCACGTGGGTGTCCTGCAGGTCCTGGCGGAGCGCGGCATCCAGCCGGGCATCGTCACGGGAACCAGCTCGGGCGCTCTCGTCGGCGCCGGCTACGCCGCCGGCGTCGAGCAGGAGGCTCTCGACCGGGCTGCGCGCGGATTCCGCTGGGGCGCGATCGCGCGCTGGTCGGTGGCTCCGCGATGGGGCCTGCTCGATACGACCGCCATCGTCGACGCCGTCTCGCGCACGCTGGGCGAGGACCCGCTCATCGAGGACCTGCCGCGACGATTCGCGGCGTTCGCCACCGATCTGCGCACGCGACGAGGCGTGATCATCGACACCGGTCCGCTCAGCTTCGCGCTGCGGGCGACGGTCGCCGTCCCCGGCCTGCTTCCGCCCGTGAGGCGGGGTCGCGAGCTGCTGGCCGACGGCGGGATGATCGACAACGTGCCGGTCGCGGCTGCCCGCGCGCTCGGCGCGTCCCGCGTCATCGTGGTGCGGCTGCACGCGAAGTGGGAGAACGTGCGCATGATGCGCACCGTCACCCGCACGGCGGACCTCGTGCAGGATCCGTCGGTCGTGCTCGTCCAGCCGGAGATGGAGGGGATGGCGCAGTGGACGATGTCCGACGTGCCCCGCCTCATCGCCGAGGGGCGCCGCGCCGCGATCTCCGCGCTGGACGGCGCGGACTGGGGCCGGCGGAGCGTCGCGGCGTCAGACGACGGGCGGCCGGCTGAGCCGGCCAGCTGAACGCGAGCCGGATCGGCGTCCGAGCCGCTCACATCCGCGCGTAGCGGGCACGCGCGAAGCAGAACAGGCCATAGATGATGAGGCCCGCGGCGACCACCCAGAGGATCACCGGCCCGAACGGCAGCTCGGCGAGCGTATGGAGGGCGCCATCGAGTCCTCCGGCCTTCTCAGCGTCGTGGGTGAGGGCCGCCACGACGAAGAGCACGCCGGTGACGGCGACCGCGACGCCCTTCGCGACGTAGCCGACCACCCCGAACGTCACGATGCCCTTGCGGACGGTGCCTGCCGGCAGATCCAAGTGCTTCTCGAACGCCCGGGTGAATCCGCGGACGATGAAGGCGATCCCGATGGCGAGCACGATGAGTCCGATGAGGACGAGCAGGATGAGGCCGCCGGTACTGGCCATCAGCTGCGCGCTGAGGCCCTGCGACGACTGGGAGGAGTCGGACTGGCCCCCCAGTGCGTACACGAGCGCGGTGAAGGCGATCGCGAGGTAGACGACCGCGGTGCCGACGAACTTCACCCGATGGCCCCACTTCTTCTTGGGGTCTGCGTCCCGAGCGAGAAAGGCCTCGGCGATCTGCCACGCGGCGAGCGCCACGAGTCCGATCACGATCGCCCAGAGCAGCACGACGCCGGCGGGAGAATCCCGGATCATCTCCATCGCGCCGCCCTGGTCGGCCTCGCCTCCACCGCCCGTCGCGACGGAGATCGCGATGACGCCGATGACGATGTGCAGCACGCCCAGCACGACGTAGCCGATGCGGGCCATCGTGCGGAAGGCGGGCGATTCCGTCGCGGTGCGCGCGGCGTTCTTGGCAGTGGTCATGGCCGAAGCGTATCGAGGTGCAGGCACCCGAACTTGGGGGTTGCAATCGGGCGCGATCCAGGCATCAGATGGCCCGCGACGAGGACGTCGCCCGCCGGATCCGGTAGGCCTGGACGGCACTCCACACCAGCGTGGCCACCGCCACACCCTCCAGCATTCCGGCGACGACGTCGCTCAGCCAGTGTGCTTGCAGATAAGTCCGGCTCCACATCATGTAGAGCACCCAGATCGCGCCGAGGAGCCAGACGTACCAGCGCCGCAGCAGCAGCCCGAGCGTGACCGCGATCGTCGTCGCGACCGCGGTATGACCGGACGGGAACGACGTGGCGACGTTCTCGGCGAGAGAGTCGGCGGGCCGCACACGCGCGATGATGGCGGCCATCGGTGCGCCGATCGCGACGACCACGATGATGGCGCCGGCGAGGGTCACGGCATCCCATCGCCTTCTCTGCCACACGAAGATCGCGACGAGCAGGATGCCGATCACGATCACGCCGAACATGCCGCCGACGATCGCGGGCACCCATGCCGCGATGATGCCGACCTCGCTGACGGTCGCCACCATGAAGTCATGCCACCACAGGTCGATCGGAAGCGGCTCGTGCCCGCCGAGTGCCACGACGAAGCGCAGCACGACGAAGGCGACCGTCGCGACCACCCCCACCACGAGGACGACGGCCCGGTGCGGTTCGGGGTGCGGGAGCTGCTCGAGGGGAGCGGCCGCGTACGGCGCTGTCCCCTGGCGTTCGTCGTCGGTCACCAGCCCATTGTGGGTGGGCGGGGCCGCTTCGCCGTTGCTCTTGCCCCCGGTCGCGCATCGGTGTAGCGCCCGGGCCGCCCATTGACGCCGATCATCGCCACTGCTCTGATGAGCGCATGGAGGGGATCGTCGACGTCGATTACCTGGTGGTCGGCGCGGGAGCGATGGGAATGGCGTTCGCCGACGCCCTCACCGCCCACGCCGACGTCTCGGTCGCGATCGTCGACCGTCGCCACGGCGCGGGCGGCCACTGGCTCGACGCCTACGGGTTCGTGCGGCTGCACCAGGCCTCGGCGTTCTACGGCGTCGCCTCGACACTGCTGGGCGGCGGGCGCGTGCAGTCCGACGGCCCCGAGCGGGGGCTGCACGAACGCGCGCGCGCCGCCGAGGTGACGGAGTACTACGCGGGAGTCCTGACCCGCCTCACGGCGAACGGGCGGGTGGTGTTCCACGGGCGCTCCGAGTACCTGGGCGACCGCCGGTTCGCGTCGCTTCTGAGCGGACGGCGGTACCGCGCGCCCCGTGCGCGGGTGGTGGATGCCGCCTACCTGTCGCCCGACATCCCCGCCCTCACTCCCCCGCCGTTCGCCGTCGACGACGGCGCCCGCGTCATTCCCGTGAACGACCTTGTCCGCATCTCGCACGCCCCCGAGCACTACGTCATCGTGGGGGCGGGCAAGACCGCGACCGACACCTGCGTGTGGCTGCTGCAGAACGGCGTCTCACCGAGCGCCATCACCTGGGTGCGCCCGCGCGACCCCTGGCTGCTCAACCGCGCCGTCGTACAGCCGGATCCCCGGGTCTTCCTCGGCATGGCCGCGGACACGATGGCCGCCGCGGCCCAAGCAACGAGCCCCGACGATGTCTTCCTGCGGATGGAGGATGCCGGGATCATGCTCCGCATCGACCCGACGGTGACGCCGACCATGGCCAAGACCCCCACCCTCGCGACGTGGGAGCTCGACCTCGTCCGCACCATCGACGATGTCATCCGCCGCGGCCACCTGCGCGCCGTCGCTCCCGGACGCCTGGTCTTCGCCGACGGGGACGTGCAGGTTCCTGCCGACACGCTCGTCGTGCACTGCGCGGCCGAGGGCCTCAAGTACCCGGGGCTCCGGCCGATCTGGACGCCGGAGGCGATCACCCCGCAGCCGGTCCGGGTGGGGTTCCCGTGCTTCGGGGCGGCGCTGGCGGGCTACGTGGAGGCCACGCGTGACGACGATGCCGATAGGAACCGCGTGTGCAAGCCGTCTCCTTACGCGAACACGCCCTCGGACTGGACCACCATGCAGGTGATCGGCGGGGACGCGTCGCTCGCGATGACGAGGGAGGCCGACCTGCGGGAATGGTCGAACACCACGCCGCTCAACCCTGCCCGCATCCCCGCCGAGCTCGCCGACGACCCGTCAGTCCTCGCTGCCCGCGATCGGCTGAAGCAGAGCATCGCCGCCGGACGGGCGCGTCTCACGACGCTGGCGAACCTCGGCTGACGCCGCCGCGGCGCCCCTCAGTCGAAGACCGGCGTCTGGAAGCGGCGCTCGTAGCGGCGGATGCACTGCGTGTCGCGCGCGAACTGGAAGGCCGCCACGCATTCCGGGTCGGTGCGGGAGGCGATGCGGTAGGCCTCGTAGTCCGCCATCGACGGGAAGGTGAACAAGGCGAAGGCTTCGTCGCTGTCGCCCTCGCTCGGCATGAAGTATCCGTGATGGGTGCCGCCGAGCCTGTTGACCAGCCGGATCCACTCCCGGCCGTACTGCGTGAACTCCTCGAGCTTGTCGGGGTCGATCTCGTAGCGCAGGTGGATGGTGATCATGGGTGTCCGTTCGTCGTCGGGCCGGCAGTCGCCGTGCGCCGTCTTCGATTGTCGCCGACCGCGGGTCGTCGGCTGTCGAAGGGGCGGCACATGGGCCGCGGCTGGCGGAATCGCGTGCACCCTTGGCAGAACGTCGCCGACTCTCCGCAGCGGTGCCGAGGGCGAACCGAACGCGGAGGGTCCTCCTTCCGCCGTATCCTGAAGACGCCGGCGACGGAAGGCCCTCTGTGAACATCACCCTGCTGCAACGGTTCGTCACCGTCGTCGCCGAAGACCTGCACTTTCCGCGCGCCGCCCAGGTGCTCGGCATCCCGCTCGCCGCGCTGTATTCGTCGGTCGACAAGCTGGAAGCCGAGGTCGGACACCCGCTGATCGTCCGTGGCAAGCCCAGCTGGTCGCTGACGCCGGCGGGGGTCCTGCTGCTCGAGGAGGCGAAGCGGCGGATCGCCGAGGCGCCCGCCTCCGCCCCGAAGCCTGCCGTGCCGGCCGGCGGCAAGGCCAAAGCCTCGAAGGGCAAGGGTCGCGCCCCGGCGGTGAAGGGCCAGCCGAAGCCGTTCAAGAAGCGCCAGGGCCGCTAGGTCGGTCCCATCGGGCAGCCAGCTCCCGCGGCGGATGCGCGAGGGGTCAGCGAGGGCGCTGGGGGATCCTGCTCAGTCCCAGTCGAGGTAGTCCTCGATCGGCCACGCGGTCGCGCCGACGTGTGTCACGGGGAACAGGTGCCCGGCGCCCTCGACGCGCGCGACGCTCACGCGGTCCGGCGCGGATGCCCGGAGCTCCTCGCCGTTCGACGGCGGCGTCATCCGGTCCTCGGTGCCCTGCACGACCAGCACCGGCACGGCCGGCGCGAGAGAGGACCACTCGAGCTCGGGTGTCGCTGCCAGCGCACCCCGCTGCATCGATTCGACCTCGGCATCGCGCGCCTGCGCAGGGATCTCCGACACGTCGGACCCGAGCTCGTCCGTCGACACGGCGCCTTCGACGCCGAGCAGCAGCACGCCGTTGACATGTCCCGGGTGGTCGAGCGACACCGCCCGCGCGACCGAGCCGCCGAACGCGTGACCGCCGACCCAGGCGCTGGCGAGTCCGAGGTGCTCCATCACGTCGACGACGTCCTGGGCCAGGTCGTGCATCGAGACCACCTGGTCGGCGGCGGCACGCGGATGACGGGGGCCGATGCGGACGACGTGGAAATCCTCCTCGGCCAGCGCGTGCGTGAGGGGGCCCAGGTAGCTGATGTTCAGGCCGCGCCCGGGAAGCAGCACGATCGCGGGGCCGTCGGCCCGCTCGTCGACGTAGGGGATCGCGCGGCCGTCGGGCTCGAAGATCTGGGTTTCAGCCAAGGTTCTGGGGTCCTCTCGCGTGCACGTTCGTGGGGTTCACCGCGCCCTGCCGGACGCGGTGCGGGCTTCAGACGTTGAAGCGGAATTCGACGACGTCGCCGTCCTGCATGATGTAGTCCTTGCCCTCGAGGCGCGCCTTGCCCTTCGCGCGCGCCTCGACGACGGAGCCGGTTGCCACGAGGTCGTCGAACGAGATGACTTCTGCCTTGATGAAGCCCTTCTCGAAGTCGGTGTGGATGACGCCGGCGGCCTGCGGAGCCTTCCAGCCCTTGCCGATCGTCCAGGCGCGGGCCTCCTTCGGCCCTGCGGTCAGGTACGTCTGCAGGCCGAGCGTGTCGAACCCGATGCGCGCGAGCTGGTCGAGGCCGGATTCCTCCTGGCCGGTCGATGCCAGCAGCTCCGCCGCGTCCTCCGGGTCGAGGTCGATCAGCTCGGATTCGATCTTCGCGTCGAGGAACACCGCATGAGCCGGCGCGACCAGCGCCTCGAGCTCGGCCTTGCGGGCGGCATCCGTCAGCACCGCCTCGTCGACGTTGAAGACGAAGATGAACGGCTTCGCGGTCAAGAGACCCAGCTCCTTGATCGGGGCGAGGTCGATGCCCGAGGCCGACAGCAGCACGCCGCGCTCGAGTGCGTCCTTCGCCTCGACGGCCGTGGCGAGCACCGAGGCGTCGAGCTTGCGGCCCTTGACCTCCTTCTCGTACCGCGTGATCGCCTTCTCGAGCGTCTCGAGGTCGGCGAGCTGCAGCTCGGCGTTGATCGTCTCCATGTCGCTCTTCGGGTTCACCGCGCCCTCGACGTGCACGACGTCGTCGTCGGCGAAGCCCCGCACGACCTGGGCGATCGCGTCGGCCTCCCGGATGTTCGCGAGGAACTTGTTGCCGAGCCCCTCGCCTTCCGAGGCGCCGCGCACGATGCCGGCGATGTCGACGAACGACACCGCGGCGGGCAGGATGCGCTCGGAGTGGAAGATCGTCGCCAGCTTGTCGAGCCGCGGGTCGGGCAGGTTGACCACGCCGATGTTGGGCTCGATCGTGGCGAACGGGTAGTTCGCCGCGAGCACCTGGTTCTTGGTCAGCGCGTTGAAGAGGGTCGACTTGCCGACGTTCGGGAGTCCGACGATTCCGATGGTGAGAGCCACGGGCATCCAGTCTACGTGGGAGGGATGCCGCACCCTGCTCCGCCCGCTTCGGAAGAGTCAGTCGGGATCGACGCGCCAGCGCATGAGCACGTTGCCGCTCTCCTCCCACACCCGCGTCTCGAGCAGTTTGAGCGCGACCGGCGGTCGATCGTCGAACAGCGGAACGCCCGATCCGGCGATCAGCGGGAACGTCACCAGGTGCAGCTCATCGACGAGTCCCGCGCGCATGAGGTCGTTCCACAGCATCCGGCCGAGCAGGATGAGGATGCTGCGTCCCTCGCGCTCCTTGAGCGCGGCGACTTCTGCGCGCGCCTCGGCGACGGGCACGATGCGCACGTGCTCGTAGGGCGCGACGTCGGCGTCGGTGATCGTGTCCGAGACGACGATCTTCTCGACACCGAGGATGAGCTCGGCGAACTCGCGGCGGATGGCGGTTGCGTCCGGGTCCGCGCGCACGCTGGTCCAGTAGCCGAGGTTCCCGAGGGCCGAGCGGCGGCCGGCCAGCAGCAGCGTGTCGGAGTCCCGCAGGAGCGCCGTGGTGTAGTGGTCGAACGAGTCCGCACCGTGGTAGTCGGGGTGCCAGTGCTCGAAGAACGAGCCGATGTCGTGGTCGTCGTCCTCATAGCGGCCGTCGACGGTCACGAAATTGCAGACGGTGAGGGTTCGCACCGCGCCACCGTACCGCCGGTCGGCTCGCGGCGCGAGGAGCGCTATGCGCAGCGCCGGGCTCGCGGATCCGGAGCCGCGCACCGCCCCGTGGGCCCGTTGCCCGAGCACCGGTGCGCCGCGATACTGAACCCGTGGACGAGTGCTGTGCGCCGCACGCACCGGACGGATTCGATCGCGAGTTCAACGCCCGGTTCGCGCGCCGCCTCGCGCAGCGATACCGGCGCGAGGGGCTCACGCCGAGCGCGCAGCTCGTGCTCGAGTTCGCCGACTCGCTGGGTCTCGACGGCGCGTCGCTGCTCGAGATCGGTGGTGGGATCGGCGACATCCAGCTCGAGGCGCTCAAGCGGGGCGCGTCGCACACCACCAACGTCGAGCTCTCGTCCGCGTACGAGCCCGAAGCTGCGCGGCTCCTCGACGAGGCGGGGTTGCGCGCTCGCGTGACGAGGACCCTGGGGGTGGACCTCGCCGGCACCCCGGAGGCCGTCGAGCCGGCAGACATCGTCGTGCTGCATCGTGTCGTCTGCTGCTACCCCGACTACGAGCGGCTGCTCGGCGCTGCCGCCGGACGCGGAAAGCGCGCCGTGGTTTTCAGCCACCCGACGCACAGCCTCTTCGCCCGTATGGCGGCTCGCACGATCAACGCCGTGTACGCGCTCACGGGGAATCCGTACCGCGCCTTCGCCCACGCCCCGGATGCGATGGTGGACGTGCTGCGCCGACGCGGGTTCGAACCGCGGTACCGCGGCCGCAGCGGCCCGTGGCACGTCGTCGGCGCGGTGCGCACCTCGCGCGGCCCGCGCGTCGACTCTTCGAGCAAGCGCCGGTGCGATGCCTCAGCGACGGATGCCGCGGTACGCGTGGGTGACGTACGGGAGGTCTACGACCTCGGCCCCGCCGGCCTCGGTGATGCGTCGCTCATCGAACAGCCGGCCGACGGCGGCGAGGATGGCGCCGCGGGCGGCGTCCGACGCGGTGATGACGTAGCTGCGCGACGCCACCATGTCGAGAAGCGCGGCACGTGAGAGCGAGCGCGTCCAGTTCCACGTCTTCGCCTCCAGGCCGTCGAACGGCTCGGCGACCTGCGGCCCGTCGCCGGCGAGCATCTCTTCGGCGTGGCTGCCGTGCATCGCGGCGGTGAGCCGCGCGACCCAGGGGTCTGACTCGTCGCGGATGTTCCAGACCAGGCCCAGCACGCCGCCCGCGCGGAGCACGCGTCCGGCCTCCGCAGAGGCGGCTACCGGGTCGACCCAGTGCCACGCCTGCCCGAGCAGCACGGCGTCGACGGAGGCGTCGGGCAGCGGCATCCGCTCTCCCGAGCCCACGAACGTGGGGACTCCGTGCACGTTGCCACGCAGCGCGGCGAGCATGTCGGCGTCGGGATCGATCGCGACGACCTCGGCGCCGGCCTCGACGATCGTGCGGGTGAGCTTGCCGGTGCCGGCGCCCACGTCGGCGACGCGCAGCCCGCGGCCCTCGTCGCGCACGGGGGCGAGCATCCAGTCCACGGCTTCGCGCGGGTAGTCGGGCCTTCCCGACTCGTAGGCTCCGGCGGCGGACCCGAACGACAGCGACATCTCCTCGCGGCTGGCCATGCTCCGACCCTATGCCGACACCCTCGTGCGGCGCGCCTTCCGTCGGTGCGGCCGATGCCGGGTGAGTCTGGGGAGGTGCCACTGGACTTCACCGCGATCGACTTCGAGACGGCGAATTCCAGCAACGCCTCCGCCTGCGCCGTCGGTCTCGTGCGCGTACGCGACGGCAGGATCGTCGATAAGACGGGCTGGCTCATCCGCCCGCCGGCCGGTCACGACGTGTTCTTCGAGCTGAATGTGCGCATCCACGGCATCCAGCCCGAAGACGTCGCCGACGCCGCCCCCTGGAGCCGGCAGCTCGCCGACATCGTCGCGTTCGCCGGCGACGACATCCTGGTGGCGCACAACGCGGGCTTCGACATGGCCGTGCTCAAGCGCGCGTGCGACGCGACAGGCGACGACTGCCCCGCCTACCGCTACGCGTGCAGCCTGCAGGTCGCGCGCAAGGTCTACCGGCTCGAGTCGTACCGGCTGCCGTTCGTCGCGGCCGAGGCGGGCTTCGGGGACTTCCCGCACCACAATGCGACGGCCGATGCGCTCGCCTGCGCCCACGTCATGATCGACGCCGCGCGGCGCGTGGGCGCCGCGGACATCGCGGCGCTCACCGAGGCGGTCGGCGTGCGCGTATCGCAGATCGCGATCGCCCAGGCTCCCGCCGTCTCGTTCGCCGTCGCCTGAACGCCCAGCGCGGCGCGACCGTCATGTCGGAGGCCTCCGTCATTCTGAAGGCATGGACGCAGCAGTGATCGGAATGGTGGTGATCGCCTGCATCGTCGTGGGTGCCGTGGCGGGATGGGCGGCAGGGCTCGCGCGCGGTGCCGCCCGGGCCGCCCGCGAGCAGGCGGCCCTCACGGCGCAGCTTGCGGGGTCCGAAGCGGCGCGTCAGGGCGTGCAGGCCCAGCTCGAGCACCAGCAGCTGCTGTACCGCGAGCTGGCGAGCCAGGCACGCCATGACCAGGCGGCGCGCGAGGAGCGGGAGCGGCGCGAGCAGTCGGTGCTGCGCGCCCTCGCCCCCGTGCAAGAGACGCTCGCCGCGATGCACACCAAGGTCGACGACCTCGAGCGCGACCGGCACGTCCAGTTCGGCACGCTCGCCGAGCAGCTGCGCCGCGCGCACGAGTCCGACGAAGCCCTGCGGGCGACGACGGAGTCGCTGGCGAGCGCCCTGCGATCGGGCAGCACGCGCGGGGTCTGGGGCGAGACCCAGCTGCGCCGCGTCGTCGAGGCAGCCGGCCTCACCCGGCACGTCGACTTCGACCTGCAGACGTCGATCACGACGGATG
>NZ_MWLQ01000040.1 GCF_010634855.1 Microbacterium sp. B35-30
GTCTCCTGGACCGCGCGCCGCACTCGTGCCCAGGCGGCAGGTGCGGTCCGGACATCGCGGGACTCCGGATGCCGAGAACCGGCGTTTGCCGGACCGCTCGCCGCTCCCCGCGGTCGTTGAGCGAGCGAGACGACACGCCCCGCACCCGGCGCGCGAGACGCCACCGCGTCAGTCGGCCGCCACGAGCCGCTCGTAGGCGGGCTGCAGCGCGGGGAAGTAGTCGTCCCACGCCACGGTGTCGGCGTCGAGACCGGCCTGAGCAGCGACGAGCCGGTCGAGGTAGTACTCCCACCCCGGACCGATCGAGCCGACGTCCTCGCCGGGGTTCAGCCGCTGGCCGAACGTGAGCACGGTGTCGCCGGGGGAGTCCTCGGCGAGCTCGAACCACAGGTGCCACGAGCCGCTGCCCTGGGACGTGTCGCCCGCGAACCGCCGCGGCGGGTCGCACTCGAGGATCGTGTACTCCTCGGGTGCGGCATCCTGTCCCTCCGACGTCATGTAGAACGTGACGTGTCCGGTCTTCGGATCTCCCTCCCACCGGCCGATCCACCGTTCGAGCCGCGCCGACTCGGTGAGCTCGCGCCAGACCTCGTCGGCGCCGGCCCGGAACCGGCGCAGGATCACGAGGTTCGGGTGCCCGTCGATCTTGCAGACGGTGCCGGTGATCGAGGGGCCGTTGTTCTCGCTCATGTCGCGTTCCAGAGGTCTCGGTAGTACGACAGACGCTCGCGGTCGGGTTCGACCCCGTACGCCTCGATGAGGGCGTCCTCCCATCCCTCGCCATAGTTCCACGTCGTCGACATCGACGCCACGGCGATGTCGGCCCAGCGGTCGCCGACGCCGAGCGTGCCGAGGTCGACGTGCGCCGACCATCGGCCGTCGTCGCCGATCAGTGTGTTGGGGCAGCACGCGTCGCCGTGGCACACGACGAGGCGGTCGATGGGCGGCGGCTCGCGCAGCGCGTCGGGGACACGGATGCCGCGGCCCTCGGCGTTCGCGATGCGCGACGGCACCCCCCAGTCGAACGGGCAGTCCTCCACCGGCAGCGCGTCGTGCAAGGCGCGCAGGCCCTCGCCGACGGCGCGGACGGCGATAGCCGGATGCGCGCGCCATGCGGGGTCGACGGCGGATGCGCCCGCCAGCGCGGCCGTGACCATCCACTCGTGGGTGTCGTCGGCTCCCGCCTCTAGGACGCGCGGCACCGTGGTGTGCCCGGTGGCCCAGCCGAGGCGCTCCACCTCGTCCGCGAACGAGGACTCGGCGTTGCGCGGCCCGTGCTTGACGTACCGGCCGTCGTCGGTGCGGAACGTCAGTCCGCCGTAGTCGTTGCGCCACACCGGGACCAGCACTGCGCCGCGCGCCAGCGCGCGCACCCGTGCGGGCACCTCGACGTCGACCGGCGGGATGTTCATCCCCTCATCCTGCCCGTTGCCGTCCGAGGTCCTGCCGAACTCCACGGATCCGGGCTCCGCTCGGGCCCAGCGCGCCGAGATTCCGGAGCCGAAGATCCGGCTGGCCGGCGAATCCGTGGAGTTCCGCAGATCATGCCTCGAGCGCATCGCGGAGGATCAGCGCATGGTTGTGCGACTCGTCGGCGACTGCGTGCAGCAGCGTCACCATTGGGTGGGGTGCCAGCTCCGCGCGCAGCGATTCCACGGCGGTGCGGGCCGGCCCGTCGAGCTCGGCGCGGTAGGCGGCCTCGAAGTCGGGCCACGAGAGGTCGGTGTGGTGGAACGCCTTCCGGAGTTCGGTCGAGGGGGCGACGTCCTTTGCCCACAGGTCGAGGGCCGCTCGTTCCTTCGAAAGGCCGCGCGGCCAGAGCCGGTCGACGAGCACGCGGAACCCGTCATCCGCCGACGGATCGTCCAAGACACGCCTCAGCCGGAGCTCCATCGCTCCATCCAAGCCGCGAGGGCGATCGAGCACCAGCTGCATGATGGGATGGAGTCATGCCCGCCACCACGCGTGTCATCCGCCGCCGAGGACCGCTCACGGCTCTCGAGGGAGCGGCGCCGGCGCTCGCGATCGGGGATGCCGCGGCCCGCCACGTCCGGCTGACTCCGGACGGGCTGGCGCCCTGGCTGGGCGAATCGCCGGCCGGCTTCATACCGTGGGGCGACGTGCGCCTGCTCGTCGTGGAGCCGCCGACGACGCGCTGGCCCCATCCCATGATCGGCGACTCCGTCGGACCGCAGCTGGAAGGCCTCCTCAGCGGCGGCGGCTCGTTCGTCGAGGGAACGGAGACGCCGACCTTCGCGGTGCGGGTCACGACCGACGACGACGTCATCGAGTGGGGCGTCACTCAGCACTATCTGTCGGGATATCGTCGCGCCGAGGCGCGTGCGACCACACGGCTGGCCGAGTACCTCATCGATCGGCCCGAAGCACGCGTGCTGCTGGCTCGCCCCGCCGAGCTCCTCGATCGCATCGCCACGCTGGTACGGCTGCGCCCGCCGATCGCCGAGTGACCGCGGGGCGACACGGTTAGCCTGGTCGGGATGCCGCACCGCCCGGCCAGCGGTGGGACTGGGTCCCGCGTATGCTGATACGCGGTTCCGCCGTTTACGGAGTTCGAAGGAGAATCCCATGGACCTCACCGACGCGTCCGCGCTCGTCACCGGCGGCGCGAGCGGACTGGGCCTCGCCACCGCACGCCGCCTGGCCGCAGCCGGCGCGGCGGTCACGATCCTCGACCTGGCAAGCTCGGCGGGCGCGGAGATCGCCGCAGAGCTCGGCGGCTCGTTCGCACCCGCCGACGTCACGGACCCGGAGCAGGTGGCCGCCGCGGTCGCCACGGCTGCGGCATCCGGTCCCCTTCGTGTCGTCGTGAACTGCGCCGGCATCGCGCCGCCCGCGAAGGTGCTCGACCGCGACGGCAACCCGTCGCCGCTCGAGGGCTTCGAGCGCATCGTCCGCGTCAACCTCATCGGCACCTACAACGTCATCGCGCAGGCCTCGGCAGTCATGTCCAAGACCGAGCCCACGGCAGACGGCGACGGCTCGGCGGGGGAGCGGGGGGTCATCGTCAGCACCGCGAGCGTGGCGGCGTTCGACGGCCAGATCGGCCAGCCCGCATACGCCGCGTCGAAGGGCGGCGTCCACGCCATGACCCTGCCGATCGCGCGCGAGCTCGCGCGCTACGGCATCCGCGTCCTGACGATCGCCCCCGGGATCATGGAGACCCCCATGCTGATGGGCCTGCCGCAGGCCGCGCAGGACTCCCTCGGCGAGCAGGTGCCGTACCCGCAGCGGCTCGGCAGGCCCGACGAGTACGCGCGCCTGGTGATGTCGATCGTCGACAACGGGTACCTCAACGGTGAGACCATCCGTCTCGACGGTGCCATCCGGATGGCTCCTCGTTGATCCGCCATCGCGCTATCCGGATGGCTCCCCGCTGACCTGCCATCGTGCCATCCGGATGGCCCCGAAGTAAGCCCCGGACCCACCCCCGGTGGCACCGAAGCAAGCCCCTCGACCCAAGGAGAGCCATGAGCGACTCGATCCTCGTCACGCGCGACGGCGCCCTCGCCCGCGTGACCTTCAACCGGCCCGCGTTCCTCAACGCCATGGGCTTCGAGATGGGCCGCCGCTGGCGTGACGTCGCGCACGAGCTCACCTCCGACGACTCGGTCGGGGCCGTGATCCTGGATGCCGCAGGCCCGGCCTTCTGCGCCGGCGGCGACGTGCTCGAGATGGCGACGTCGGGTGCGGTCGGCTCCGAGGTCACCGACGCGGCGCACACGATCCACGACGGCATCCGCACGTTCGTCGAGTCCGACAAGCCGATGGTCGCGGCCGTGCAGGGCGCGGTCGCCGGCGGCGGACTCGGACTCATGCTCGCCGCCGACTACATCGTGGCGTCGGAGCAGGCGCGCTTCGTCAGCAAGTACGCCAACATCGGCCTCACCCCCGACCTCGGCGTCTCGACCCTGCTGCCGGCCGCGGTCGGCCAGCGCCGCGCGCTCCAGCTGCTGCTGCAGGACCTCACGATCGACGCCACCACCGCGCTCGACTGGGGCCTCGTCACCGAAGTGGTGCCCGCGGCGGATGTGGCTGCGCGCGCCGAGGCGGTCGCGCGGTTCTGGCTCGACAACGCCACCGGTGCCTTCGGGCAGGCGAAGCGGCTCGTCCGCACGGGCGCCGGGCGCTCGTTCGCGGAGAACCTCGACGACGAAGCCGCCTCGATCGGCGCCCGCTTCGACACCGACGAGGCCCGCGCCCGCGTCGCGGCCTTCGCCGCGGCATCCGCCAAATCCCGTCCCTGACCCGCCCGCCCACCTGAGCCATCCGCCCCGCCCGCTACCGCCGACACCGGCATGTCCCACTTTCCACCGTTCCGGGCGACCGGGGCAGCGGAATTCGGGACATGAAGACCCGAAACCGGGACACTGAGGCGAAAATCGGGGCATCACCACCGGAGGAAGACAGTGACCAACCCCTCAACGAGCGACAAGTCCCTGGCCGGCAAGACGATCCTGATGTCGGGCGGCAGCCGCGGCATCGGCCTCGCGATCGCGCTGCGCGCGGCCCGCGACGGCGCCAACATCGCGCTGCTGGCGAAGACCGACACACCACACCCGAAGCTCGAGGGCACGGTGCACTCGGCGGCCGAGCAGATCCGCGCTGCCGGCGGGAATGCCCTCCCCATCGTGGGCGACGTGCGCAACGACGACGACGTCACCGAAGCCGTGCTCAAGACGCAGGGCGAGTTCGGCGGCATCGACATCGTCGTCAACAACGCCTCGGTGATCGACCTGTCGCGCTCGCTCGAGCTGGACGCCAAGAAGTACGACCTCATGCAGGACGTCAACGTGCGCGGCACGTTCATGCTCTCGCGTGCCGCGATCCCGATCCTGAAGGATGCCGCCAACCCGCACATCCTCTCCCTCTCGCCGCCTCTCAACCTCTCGCCGAAGTGGCTGGGCGGCCACACCGGCTACACGCTCGCGAAGTACGGCATGACGATGGCGACGCTGGGGCTCGCCGCGGAGTTCGCCGAGGCCGGCATCGCCGCCAACACGCTGTGGCCGCGCACGACGATCGCCACTGCCGCGGTGCAGTTCGCCCTCGGCGGCGACCGCATGATGAAGGTCAGCCGCACACCCGAGATCTACGCCGACGCCGCGTACGAGGTCGTCACCCGGCCGGCACGCGAGTACACGGGGCAGACGCTCATCGTCGAGGACGTCCTCGAGGCGGCCGGTGTGAGCGACTTCTCGGGCTATGCGGCGGTTCCGGGGACGCCCGACTCGGCGCTGTTCCCCGACATCTTCCTCGACTGAGGACTTCTTCCTCGGGTGAGGATTGCGTCATCGGCTGAGGACTCCTTCCTCGACTGAGGATTGCGTCCTCGGCTGAGGACTGCGTCATCGACTGAGGACTCCCCTTCTCGACCCCCGTGGTCTCGACCACCGGGGCGACGTAGGGTGGGCTTCATGGCGGTCCGGAGCCTGTTCCCGATCCTGCTGGGGCGAGATCTTCCGCAGCTCGTGCGCTTCTACGAGAGCGCGCTCGGCGCGACGGTGGCGTACCGGTTCGGCAGCGGCGACGAGGACGACTACGTCTCGCTGCAGATCGGCGACGTTGCGCTGGGCATCGGTCGCGACCCTGACGCGCTCCCGCCGTCGGTGGGCGACCGGGTCGCGCTCTGGTTCTACGTCGACGACGTGGATGCGACGTACGCGTCGTGGCTGGATGCCGGCGGCCGGGCCGAGCAGCCGCCCGCCGACATGCCGTGGGGCGAGCGCGTCGCCCAGGTGCGCGACCCGGGCGGCACGCTCGTCAATCTCGGGGCCGAAGCCCCCGCTGTCGCGTCCGTCTGACGACCGGCGGCAGCGCGTCATGCCGCGCAGAAGCGCGCCCCATCGTCTCGCGGGGCGTCCGTCCCCGTGCGTCTGCGGAAAACATGAATTCCGCTGAAACACTGGCGTGGTGACGTTACCAGTGTTACCGTTCCCTCGGACTCAGAAGCTGGTGTGCTCACTGGAGAGCGCAGGGGATGCGATGTCGCATCCACCCATGGATCTCCGGGAGCCCTCCGTCTGTCCGGCGTGCGTTCCGACGCGCGGCGGCTGATCCGCCGACGCCCGCACGGCACCATGTGCGGGACCTGTCGGAAGCCGAGGCACTGCTCGGCACCACCGAATCCACGGAAGGATCTGCAATCCATGAAAAGCTCTGCGAAGCTCGCCGCGGCCCTCACCCTCACGCTGCCCCTCGCCCTCACGCTGACGGCCTGCGGCTCCGGAGGCGACTCCGGCGGCGAAGGCGACGGTGACAACAAGCTCACCGTCTGGACCTGGGACCCCGCCTTCAACATCTACGCGATGGAGGAGGCCGAGAAGGTCTACCAGCAGGACAACCCCGACTTCGAACTCGAGATCGTCGAAGTGCCGTGGGATGACCTGCAGACCAAGCTCACCACGATCGCCCAGTCCCAGGCATTCGGCGAACTGCCCGACATCTTCCTGATGCAGAACAACGCGTTCCAGAAGAACGGGCTGAACTATCCCGACCTGTTCTCCGACTTCAGCGACTCCGACATCGACTTCTCGGAGTTCCCGGAGTCGGTCGTCGAATACTCGACCATCGACGACATCAACTACGGCGTGCCGTTCGACGCCGGCACCGCGGTCACAGCTCTGCGCACCGACGTCCTCGAGCAGGCGGGCTACACCGTCGACGACTTCACCGACATCACCTGGGACCAGTACCTCACGATCGGCAAGGACGTCCTCGCCAAGACCGGGCAGCCGCTGCTGTCGGGGCAGGCCGGGTCCGCCGACATCCCCATGATGATGCTCCAGTCGGCCGGTGCGAGCCTGTTCGACGACGAGGGCAACCCGACGATCGTGGACAACGAGGCGCTCGAGGCAGCCATCGACGTCTACACCCAGCTGGTCGACGCCGGCGTGCTCATCGAGGTCAACTCGTGGGACGAGTACATCGGCACGATCGTCAACAGCAACGTCGGGGGCACGGTCAACGGCATCTGGATCGTGGGCTCGATCCAGACCGCGGAAGACCAGGCCGGCAAGTGGGGGATCACGAACCTCCCCAAGCTCGACACGGTCTCGGGTGCGACGAACTACTCCGCCAACGGCGGCTCGTCGTGGGCCATCTCGTCCAACGCCGACGTCGATCTCGCCTCGGACTTCCTCGCAGCGACGTTCGCCGGCTCGACTGAGCTCTACGACACGATCCTGCCGAAGGCCGGCGCGGTCGCGAACTGGATCCCCGCGGGCGACAGCGACGTGTACAACGAGCCGATCGACTTCTTCGGCGGTCAGCCGATCTTCGCCGATGTGGTCGCGTTCGGTCCGGAGGTGCCCTCGAACAACACCGGCGCCTACTACTACGAGGCCCGCGACGCCGTGAGCACGGCCATGACGCAGATCATGGGCGGCACCGACACCGCGACGGCTCTGGGCGAGGCGCAGGCCAACGTCGAGTTCGCGATGGAGTAACCACGACGGAACGTCCGGCCGGGCGGTGACGCCCGCCCGGCCGGACGACCCACGTGATCCCGACCGCTCGAGGGAAAGAGATGACACCCGTGGCCTCCGACGCGAAGACGCGCACGAAGACACCGCGGCGGAACGATCCGCCGCCGCTGCCGAACTACATCGGCAACCGCAAGCCCTGGCTGAACAACACCCGCCGACGCAGCCTCACCGGCTGGGGGTTCCTGCTCCCGGCGGCCCTGCTGATCCTCTTCATGAGCTTCATCCCGATGGCGCAAGCCTTCGTGCTGTCGTTGCAGACGGGACGCGGCACCCGACTCGAGTTCGCGGAGCCGCTCTGGTACAACTACCAGCGCCTGCTGAGCGACGAGATCTTCAAGCTCACGCTCACCAACACCTTCATCTACCTGATCATCCAGGTGCCGCTCATGCTGACGCTGGCGCTCGTGCTGGCCAACCTGCTGAACAACCCCAAGCTGAAGTTCAAGGCGCTGTGGCGGACGGCCATCTTCCTGCCGTGCGCCGTGTCGCTGGTGTCGTACTCGCTCGTGTTCCGCACGCTCTTCGCCGGGGACGGATTCGTGAACGACATGCTGGAAGGCATCGGCCTGATCGACAACCCGATCAACTGGCTCGGGCAGGCAGACACCGCGCGCTTCGTGATCATCCTCGGCCTGCTGTGGCGCTGGACCGGCTACAACATGGTCTTCTACCTCGCCGCGCTGCAGAACATCGATCACTCGAGCATCGAGGCCGCGCGCATGGACGGCGCGAACGCCTTCCAGACGTTCTGGTACGTCACCGTCCCGCAGCTGAAGCCCATGATCGTGCTCACCGCGATCCTCTCGATCAACGGCACGCTTCAGCTGTTCGACGAGTCATGGGCGCTGACCCGAGGGGGGCCGGCCTACCAGACGATGTCGATGGCGCACTACCTCTACGAGGTGTCGTTCCAGAAGAACCCCAACTTCGGCTACGCCGCGGCGATCTCGTACGTGATCCTCATGCTCGTCGCCATCCTCTCGTTCATCCAGATGAAGGTCGGTGACAAGCGTGACTAAGCTCCGCAGCCTTCCCGGATACGCCCTGCTGGCGTTCTGGGCGCTCTTCTCCATCTTCCCGCTCTACTTCATGGTCGTCTCGGCCACCAACACCAGCAAGGACGTCCTCGCCTCGCGGATGCTGCCCGGCACCGCGCTGCTGGAGAACATCTCCGTGCTGTTCTCGACGCAGAACGTCGTGGGCGCGATGACGAACTCCTTCCTCATCGCGGTGGGGACGACGGTGCTCGCTCTGGCAGTGTGCTCGGTCGCCGGCTACGGCTTCGAGGTGTATCACTCCCGCGGCAAGGACATCGTCATGGCGATCCTCCTGCTCGCGATGATGATCCCCTTCGCCGCGACGATGATCCCCCTGTTCCAGCTGTTCGCGCGCGTCGGCATGGTCAACTCGCTGTGGGCCGTCGTCATCCCGATGATCTCGACGCCGTTCCTGATCCTGCTGTTCCGGCAGGCTTCGCGTTCGTTCCCGCACGACATCATCGAGGCGGCGCGTATCGACGGTCTGAAGGAGTTCGCGATCTTCGCGCGCATCTACGTGCCGACGATGCGGTCCACGTTCGCGGCGGCCGCGGTGATCACGTTCATGATGGCGTGGAACAACTTCCTCTGGCCCAAGGTGATCCTGGTCAACAACAGCATCCTGACGATGCCGATGCTCACGGCGAACATCAGCGCGGGGTACGTCACCGATTACGGCGTGCTGATGCTCGCCGTGCTGCTGTCGTCGCTGCCGACGATGCTCGTGTTCTTCCTCCTGCAGCGGCAGTTCGCGCAGGGCATCACGGGGGCGGTCAAGTGACTCTCGACACCATCCAGACGGCAGACGCACGCACGGACGGCGATCGCGCCGCGTTCGACCCGGCCCGCATCGCCGATCCCCGGTTCGTGCGGGAGAACCGCCGCCCCGCGCACTCGGACCACCGCTGGTTCCGCTCGGCGGCCGAGGCCGCCGACGGCGTCAGCGGCTACGAGCAGTCGCTGAGCGGCCGCTGGAAGATCCACTACGCGAAGAACCCGGCCGCGGCGCCGGCCGGCTTCTTCGAGCCGGGCTACGACTGCGAGAGCTGGGACGACATCCCGGTGCCCGCGCACATCCAGCTGCACGGGTACGACCGACCCCAGTACGTCAACGTCCAGTACCCGTGGGACGGCGTGGAGGAGATCGCGCCCGGACAGGTGCCCGAGCGCTACAACCCCGTCGCCTCGTACGTGAAGAGCTTCGTGCTCGACCGGCCGCTCGCCGCCGGCGAGACGATGAGCGTGAGCTTCCTCGGAGCCGAGAGCGCCATCGCCGTCTGGCTGAACGGCCGGTACCTCGGGTACGCGACCGACAGCTTCACGCCGTCGGAGTTCGACCTGACCGACGCGCTCGTCGACGGGGAGAACAAGCTCGCCGCCCAGGTCTTCAAGTTCTCGAGCGGATCGTGGCTCGAGGACCAGGACTTCTTCCGCTTCTCGGGGCTGTTCCGCGACGTGGTGCTTTACCGGCGGCCGGCGGTGCACGTCGAGGACGTCCGCGTCGACGTGGATCTCGCGCCCGGCAACGACGTCGCCGATGTGGCACTGCGCGTCACCTTGCGTGAGGGCTCTGCAGGCGGTGGGGGCTCGGTGCGCGCGCGCATCGACGGTGTGGGAGAGCTCCAGGATCGCGGCGACGGCGTGCTCGGCATCCGTCTCGACCGTCCCCGGCTGTGGAGCCCGGAGGACCCGGCGCTCTACGAGGTCCAGATCGAGGTGCGCGACGGCGCCGGAGACCTGATCGAGGTGATCGCGCAGCGGGTCGGCGTGCGACGCTTCGCGATCGAGGACGGTCTGCTCTCGCTCAACGGCCGCCGCGTGGTGTTCCTGGGCGTGAACCGTCACGAGTTCGGTCTGGCCGGACGCGTGCAGACGGCGGCCGACATCGAGGCCGACATCCTCCTGCTCAAGGCCGCCGGCGTGAACGCGGTGCGCACCAGCCACTACCCCAACAGCACCGCCTTCTACGAGCTCGCCGACCGCCACGGCCTGATGGTGATCGACGAGATGAACCTCGAGAGCCACGGCGTGTGGGACCGCATCCGCAAGCTCGGCGCGCCCATCGACGACGCCGTCCCCGGCGACCGGCCGGAGTGGCTGCCCACCCTCCTGGACCGCGCCGCGAGCATGTACGAGCGCGACAAGAACCACCCGAGCGTGGTGATGTGGTCGTGCGGCAACGAATCGTACGGCGGCACCAACCTGCGCGACGTCGCGGCCTACTTCCGCGAGGTGGACAGCCGCCCCGTGCACTACGAGGGCGTGCACTGGGACCCGCGCCATGAAGAGACGACGGATGTCGTCAGCCAGATGTACACGCCTGCGGCCGAGGTCGAGGAGTTCCTGCGGGAGCATCGCGAGAAGCCGTTCATCCTGTGCGAGTACGCGCACGCGATGGGCAACTCCTTCGGCGCGGTCGACGAGTACATCGAGCTCGCCTACCGGGAGCCGCTGTTCCAGGGCGGGTTCATCTGGGACTTCGCGGATCAGGCGATCGCCCTGACCGATCGCTACGGAAACGAGTACTTCGGCTACGGCGGCGACTTCGGCGACGCGCCGAACGACGGCGAGTTCTGCGGCAACGGCATCTTCTTCACCGACCACACCCCGACCCCCAAGCTCCAGGAGGTCACGTACCTCTATCAGGGGCTGCGCATCCGCATCGGCGACGACGCGATGACGGTGCACAACCGTCTGCTGGCGACCTCGAGTGCGGCGTACCGGTGCGTCGTGACGCTCGGCCGCGAGGGCACCGTGCTGCGCCGGGCGGAGGTCGAGACCGACATCCCGCCCGGCGAGACGAGGGCCATCCCCCTTCCGCTCGCGGTGCCCGCCGCGCCCGGGGAGTACACGATCGACGTCTCGTTCCGGCTGCGGTCGGCGACCGCGTGGGCGGCGGAAGGGCACGAGGTCGCCCATGAGCAGCGGGTGGTGCGGGTCGGCTCGCCGGCGGCCGTCGTCGCGGGCCCCGCTCCCGAGCTCATCCGCGGTGCGCACAACATCGGCGTGCGCGGACCGGGATTCAGCGTGCTGTTCTCGACGCTGTACGGCGGGCTCGCCTCGTACCGCTTCGGCATGACGTCGGACGGCGGGCGGGAGCTTCTCACCTCCATGCCGCGCCCGCACTTCTGGCACGCGCCGACCGCGAACGAGCGGGGATGGGAGGCGCCCTTCGAGGACGGGCAGTGGCTGCTCGCGAGCCGGTACGGGCGGGTGCGCGATCCGCTCACCAGCACGCGGGTCGAGACGGACGAGTCCGCCGTGACCGTGACGCTCTCGTACGAGCTGCCCACGCGACCGGCGACGACCTGCGAGGTCGCCTACCGCGTCGACGGTGCGGGACGCGTCGAAGTGACCCAGACGCTGCATCTCGTCGAAGGTCTGCCGAGCCTGCCCGAGTTCGGCATGCTCCTGACGACCCTGCCGGAGTTCCGCCGGCTGCGGTGGTATGGCGACGGACCGGAGGAGTGCTACGTCGATCGTCGCGGCGGCGCCCGGCTGGGCGTATACGATCGCGACGTGACGACGGAGCTGACGCCCTACCTGCGGCCGCAGGAGGCGGGGAGCCGCACCGGCGTGCGCTGGGCCGAAGTGACCGACGGCCGCGGCGTGGGCCTGCGGGTCGAGTCGCCCGACGGCATGGAGTTCTCGGCGCTGCCGTGGACACCCGACGAAGTGGAGAACGCGCTGCATCACACCGAGCTGCCGCCGATCCACCGCACGGTGCTGCGCCCGGCGCTCATGCGCCGGGGCGTCGGCGGCGACGACTCGTGGGGCGCGCGCACGCTGGCGCAGTACCACCTCCCCACGCGCGGCGACCTCGAGTTCCGCTTCGCGTTCCGAGGGGTGTGAATGGCTGACCGCCGGACATCGTTGCGGGATGTCGCGCAGGCCGTCGGCGTATCGGTGCAGACCGTGTCGCGTGTCGCGAACGGCGAGCCGAACGTGGCGCCCGAGAAGCGCGAGCTGATCCTCACCACGATGCGCGAGCTCGGCTACCGGCCGAACGCCGCCGCGCGCGCCATCCGCCGCGGGTCGTTCCGCACGGTGGGCGTCGTCTACTACAACCTCCACTCGGTCGGCACGCATCGCTCGCTCGAGGAGATCTCGGAGCGAGCCGCCGAGCGGGGCTACGCGACCACCCTGATGCCGTTGGCCGCGACCTCCGGGCGCGCGGCCAACGGCGCCTTCACACGGCTGGGGGAGATGGCCGTCGACGTGCTCATCGTGATCCTCCCCGCACCCTTCGGGGTCGACGAGACGCTGCAGCTGCCCGAGGGCGTGCCGACGGTCGTGCTCGGTCCGCCGCTCGTGGAGGGCGTGGCATCCGTCGACTTCGATCAGGAGGTCGGGGCGCGTGAGGCCGTCGGGCACCTGCTCGACCTCGGTCACGAGACGGTCCATCACATCACCGGGCCGTCGGTGTCGTTCTCGGCGGAAGCCCGGTGCCGCGCCTGGATGCAGGTGCTGACGGAGCGGGGCCGCCGCATCCCGTCGACCCGGTCCGGCGACTGGAGCCCGGGCTCCGGCTACGAGGCCACGAAGCGGCTGCTGCGCGAGGAGCGGCCCACCGCCCTCTTCGCCGCGAACGACCAGATGGCGCTCGGGGCCTACCGGGCGATCATCGAGGCGGGCCTGCGCATTCCCGAGGACGTGTCGCTCGTCGGCTTCGACGACATCGACGAGGCCGAGATGTTCGCACCCCCGCTGACGACGGTGCGCCAGGACTGGGGCCTACTCGGCCGCCAATCCCTGCGCGTGGCGCTGGAGATGGAGCGCGGCGCGCCCCCTGAGCACGTGCGGCTGCCGACCGGACTCGTGCCGCGGGACTCCACAGCGCCGCCGCGCGCCGGCTGAGTCGGCGCTCGGCTCAGATGAGGCCGAGCCGGCGGAAGGCGTTGGCGATGCCGTCGTCGAGCACGTCGGTCGTCACGAGGTCGGCGAGCTCTTTGAGCTCGGGTCGTGCATTGCCCATCGCGACCGCGACGCCGCACACCTGGAACATCTCGATGTCGTTCCAGCTGTCGCCGACCGCGACGGCGTCGGCGGCATCCATGCCCAAGTGGGCCAGCAGCAGCTCGATCGCCGAGCCCTTCGTCGTGTCGCGCTCGCTGATCTCGCCGTTCGAGCCGCCGGGCAGCGGCATGCTCCCCGGCACGATGAGGAACTCGTCGCCGAGGTCGGCCCGCAGCTCGTCGATGCCCTCCTCGTGGTCGCTCACGAACACGGCCTTGTCGATGCGGCTGAGGTCGGCCTCCTCCACGCGGGGGAACGTGCGCTGGGCGAGCCCGACGAGGGAGTCCTCGGGACGCACCTCCTCGCCGGCCCGCTCCCTGGCCTCGAGGGCGACCGCGTAGTCGCGCATCAGCTCGGCCATGTCGTCGCTCGCGTAGACGCCGTCACGAGCCTGCAGGAAATAGCGGATGCCGCGGCTGCGCAGCGCCGTCAGCATCCGGTCCGTCGCCTCCGGCGAGAGGGGGCGTTCGACGACCACCTCACCGTCCGAGGTCACGAGGGCGCCGGAGTTGGTGACGGCGCCGTCGAACCCGATGTCCGCGACGACCGGATGGATGTCGGCAGCCGACCGCCCCGTGCTGAGGTACACGAGATGTCCGGCCGCGCGGGCGGCGCGGACCGCGTCCGGCGTCGAGGGGGAGATGTGCGAGCCGTGCTCGAGGATCGTGCCGTCGACGTCGAGGAAGACGATGCGTCGTCTCCCGGCCTCGGTCCCAGTGCCGGCCTCGGTCCGTGAGCCTGTCGAAGGTGTCATCAGTGCTTGTTCCCGGTGAAGAGGAGGATGCCGCCGAGGCCGATCATGAGGCCGCCTCCGGTGGCGGACAGGGTGGAGATGCGCTTCGGCGAGCGGCCGAACCACGTGCGGGCGCCCGCGGCGACCAGTGCCCAGATGCCGTCCGAGATGAGCGCGATCACGAAGAACACGAGGCCGAGCTCGATCATCTGCAGGGGCACCGAGCCCGCGCTCAGGTCGACGAACTGGGGCAGCACCGCGACGAAGAACGCGATCGTCTTCGGGTTGGTCACCCCGACGACGAACCCCTCGCCCAGCTGACGCCAGGCCGAGCGGGGCAGGGCGCCTCCGCTCGCCTCGGCGGCCGCGCGGTGGCGGTGGCGGATCGCCTGCACGCCGAGGTACATCAGGTACACGGCGCCGGCGACCTTGACGATCGTGAACAGCACGGCCGACTGCGCGACGACGCCGCCGACGCCGATGGCGACGAGGCCGATGACCGGCAGCAGGCCCAACGCGTTGCCGAGCACGCTGAGGAGGCCCCCGACGGGACCGAGCGCGAGCGCGCGCCCGATCGTGAAGAGCACGCTCGGGCCCGGGATGACGATCAGCACGAGCGCCGCGAGCGTGAAGGCGAGGAGGTTCTCGAGGGGGACCACACGGCGAGCCTAGCCGCGGCGCCTCGCGTCGAGCCGTTTGCGCAGGAAGACCTGTTCGGTGCCGTCGTCACCCGACACCCGCTGCGTCTCGGCATAGCCGACGCGTTGGTAGAGGCGGATGTTCGCCTCGCTCAGCGACCCGGTGAACAGTTCCGCCTCGGTGGCGCCCTTGCCGGCACCGCGGCGCTCGACCGCCTCCAGCAGGGCGCTGCCGATGCCCTCGCCCGCGCGGTCCGGCGCGATCGCGATGCGTCCGACGAGCAGCAGGTCGCCGTCGAGGCGTGCGCGCAGCGCTCCGACCATGCGCGTGCCGTCGAGCGCGACGACGCCCAGGTTCTCGGTCAGCTCCGCCTCGAGCGCCTCGAGCGTCTGCGTGAGGGGCGGCATGTCCGGGGTGCCGTAGATGAGCGCCTCCTGCACGAATGCCGCGCGCTGCAGTGTCAGCACCTCGCCGGCATCGCTGGGCTCGATCGCCCGGATCGTCAGGTCGTTGTCATCGCTCACCCGGTCAGGCTAACCGCGCCGCCCGCGTGCCCGATGGGGCTTGACGGTGTGCCAGAACACGGGCCGGTGACGGCGACGCGCCGGGGACGGATGCCGCGACCCGGCGCGCCACGTCACCGGCCCGTGTTTTCGCACAGGTGGTGGTGTCCGCCGGGGCGGGACGGGATGCGCCGGCATCGGCATCCGTCCAGGCGCGTCCCCTACCCTGGATTTCATGACCGATTCGCCCGTGCGCACGACCAAGCCCCGGCAGGTGCGTCCGGCGACTGAGGGATGGACCCAGAAGAAGGATGCCGAGGGCCGGCCGCTTCTGCAGTTCGCGAGTCCCAAGCGGGGCAAGCCCCCGCTGCACCTGGCCGACCTCACTCCCGAGCAGCGCGTCGAGAAGGTCAAGGAGCTGGGGCTTCCCGGCTTCCGGGCGAAGCAGCTCGAGAAGCACTACTTCCAGCACTGGACCCACAACCCCGCCGACATGACGGATCTGCCCGCCGAGGGTCGCGAGGAACTCGTCCACGGCATGCTCCCGCCCCTTCTCACCGAGGTGCGGCGCCTCGAGACCGACCGCGGCGACACGATCAAGTTCCTGTGGAAGCTGCACGACGGCGCCCTCGTCGAGTCGGTGCTGATGCGCTACCCCGGCCGCATCACGCTGTGTGTGTCGAGCCAGGCGGGCTGCGGCATGAACTGCCCGTTCTGCGCCACCGGGCAGGCCGGACTCACCCGCAACATGTCGGCCGCCGAGATCATCGAGCAGATCGTGCGCGCCAACCGCCTCATCGCCGAAGGCGGCCTCGGCGGCAAGAAGAAGACCGATCACTCCGCCGAGCGGGTGTCGAACATCGTGTTCATGGGCATGGGCGAGCCGCTCGCGAACTACTCGCGGGTGATGCAGGCGGTCCGGGTCATGACCGACAAGCAGCACGGCCTCGGCATGAGCGCCCGCGGCATCACCGTCTCGACGGTTGGGCTCGTGCCCGCGATCACGAAGCTCGCGAACGAGGACATCCCGGTGACCTTCGCGCTCTCGCTGCACGCCCCCGACGACAAGCTGCGCGACGAGCTCATCCCGGTGAACTCGCGCTGGAAGGTCGACGAGGCGCTCGACGCCGCGCGCGCCTACTTCGAGAAGACCGGGCGCCGCGTGTCCATCGAGTACGCGCTCATCAAGGACATGAACGACCACGGCTGGCGCGCCGACCTCCTGGCCGAGAAGCTCAACGCCCGCGGTCGCGGCTGGGTGCACGTGAACCCCATCCCGCTCAACCCGACCCCCGGGTCGATCTGGACCGCGTCCGACGTGCCGGTGCAGAACGAGTTCGTGCGGCGCCTCAACGACGCCGGCATCCCCACCACCCTCCGCGACACCCGCGGCAAGGAGATCGACGGCGCCTGCGGGCAGCTCGTCGCCACCGAAGAGGACGAGGCGGTCGCCGCTGTCACCCCGCTCGAGGACTGAGCCCACAGCCTCCGCAGCGCGAGACACACCTGCCGCACAGGTTGGCCTGTCTAGGGTGTCGGGATGTCTTTCTCCGCACACCGGCCGGGTCGATTCGGCTCCGACGGCCGCATCGAGTTCGAGACGGACGGCGAGCGGACCGAGGATCTGTACCTCGACGACGTGCGGGCCCAGCAGGCCGCCGGCGAGCCGGGCGACGAGCGGGTGGATGCCGACGGCCCCGAGGATCCGTACCCGGTGACGCGCGATCTGCTCGAGGACGCGCTTGCGATGAACCCGACGCAGCCGGTCCAGGTGGTGGCAGACAAGGTGGTGGCGGCAGAGCCGCAGGTCGCGGCGCCGGAGGCGGCAGCGCCGGCCGTGGCGGAGACCGCTCGGATCGGTGAGTGGGGAGCCGTGGACGAGGCGGCGGCGACCACCGCGCCGCTCGAGGAGGAGGAGCCCGCGGCGGCGGCCGCTCCCACGCGTCCGGCTCGCTCGAAGCGCGTCAAGCGCCGCCGGGAGCGCGGCTCGGGCTGGCGCAGGCTCGCCGTTCTGGGCGGCGCCGACGCATCGGTGCTCGACCAGGTGCCCATCGAGACGCCCCGCTTCGTGCAGATGTTCTTCGTGATCGCCGGCACCGCCCTGATCTCGGCGATCTCGATGTTCTTCGCCCTGACCACCGGCGTCCGGATCGTCGCCTGGGGCGCGCTGCCGCTGGCCATCATCTGGGCGCTCATCATCTTCAACCTCGACCGCTTCCTCACCTCGACCATGCGGTCCACGCACAGCGTTGGCCGGCTGATCGGGCTCGCCATCCCTCGGGTCATCATGGCGGCGGTCATCGGCATCGTCGTGGCCGAGCCGCTCGTGCTGCAGATCTTCCACAACGACATCGCACGCGAGGTGACGGCGACGAACATCGTGCAGGCGCAGTCGGATCAGGACGCCGTCACCGACGGCCCCGAGAAGCAGGCGCTGGATGCCGCGAGCGAGCGTGTCGCCGCGCTCGAGAGCCAGGCGGCCAGCGGCGTCGTCGAGGGCGCGGACACCACGTCGGCGGCGACCGCCTCGGCGCAGCAGACCGCGGACGACCTGACCGCCAAGCTCGCCGCCCAGCAGCAGGTGATCGATCAGGCGCGCGCGATCTACCAGTGCGAGCTGACCGGCCAGGGCGCCGGTGAGGTGCCGGGCTGCAGCGGCGTCGCCGGCGAAGGAGCGAGTTCGGGCGCCGCCCAGGCGCAGCTCGCCCAGGCGCAGGCCTCGTACGACGACCTCGCCGCGAAGCTGCGCACCGCCGAGGCGGATCTCGCGGCCGCCCAGTCGGCCGGGACCGCCAGCGCCGGGGCCTCGGAGGCACAGAACAAGCAGCAGGCAGAGGACGAGCTGCCCGCGGCACGTGCCCAGTACGAGGCGGCGCTCGAGGCGTATGACGCACGGGCCGCGGAGGTCGCCGGCGGCAACGCCGGCGCCGTGGGCCTCCTGAGCCAGATCAGCGGACTCGAGCGTCTGTCGCAGCGCGAGCCCACGCTGGCGTGGGCGCACTGGCTCATCGCCGGACTCTTCTTCATGATCGAGCTGCTCCCGGTGCTCGTGAAGGTGCTGACGAGCTACGGCCAGCCTTCTCTCTACGAGCAGGCCGACGGGCTCCGCCGCCAGGTGGCGCTGGATCGGGTGACCGCGCGCAGCTGGCGGGAACGCGCCGACATCGCGCAGGGCGGGCCGGCCTGAGCCGAGGCATCCACGATTCCCGACGGCGGGATGCTTGAGGCCGAGGCTCGCGATATATCGTGTTAGAGTGACCGCGGAACGCGGGAACAGCCGCCCGCGTACCTCGTTCGTCCTCCGTGAACGGGACTGCCGCGATGTCGGGAGCCCGTGCAAAGGTGGGTCGGCACCCATGGACACCGCATCAGGCGGTGTTTCGTCATGGCCTCGTCACTTCCGGGAGAAGTCCGTGCTCGCCAAACTCCTCGTCCGCTACCTCAAACCATCCGGCTGGCTGCTGCTCGGTGTGCTGCTGTTCCAGTCCGCCTCCGCCGTGGCCTCGCTCTACCTGCCCAGCCTCAACGCCGACATCATCGACAACGGCGTCTCCAAGGGAGACACCGAGTACATCTGGCGCACCGGCACCGTGATGCTCACCGTGTCGCTCGCCCAGATCGTCGCCTCGATCATCGCCACCTACTTCGCCGCGCGCGCGGCGATGAAGCTCGGGCGCGACATCCGTGACGACGTCTTCGAGCGTGTCTCAGGGTTCTCCGAGCGCGAGGTCACAGGCTTCGGCGCCGGATCGCTCATCACCCGCAACACCAACGACGTGCAGCAGGTGCAGATGCTGGCGATGATGGCGGCCACCTTCCTGGTCACGGCGCCTCTGCTCGCGATCGGTGGAATCATCCTCGCGATCGAGCAGGCGGCGAGCCTCGCCTGGATCATCGCCGTCGCAGTTCCGGTGCTGCTCCTCGTCGCCGGCCTCGTCATCGCGCGCATGGTTCCGCTGTTCCGCAGCTTCCAGTCACGGCTCGACGGCGTGAACCGCATCATGCGCGAGCAGCTCACCGGCATCCGGGTCATCCGCGCGTTCGTGCGGGAGCCGATCGAAGAGGAGCGCTTCCGCGAGGCCAACACCGAGATCATGGTCGTCGGCCGCAAGGTCGGCTCGCTGTTCGTGGTGCTCTTCCCCGCCGTCATGCTGATCCTCAACGTGACCGTGATCGGCGTGATCTGGTTCGGCGGCATGCAGGTCGATTCGGGCGAGATCCAGATCGGCACGCTGTTCGCCTTCATGCAGTACGCCATGATCATCCTCTCGGGCGTCATGATGGCGAGCTTCATGACGCTGATGATCCCGCGCGCGGCGGTGTCGGCCGAGCGCATCGGCGAGGTGCTCGACACCGCGTCGTCGCTGGAGCGCGCGGCGAACGCTGCGGCGGACTTCCCCGCACCGGGCACGGTCGAGTTCAAGGACGTGACCTTCACCTACCCGGGTGCCGAGCACCCGATCCTCTCGGGAATCACCTTCCGCGCCGCACCAGGTGAGACCGTCGCGGTCGTGGGTTCGACCGGCGCCGGCAAGACCACGCTGATCTCGCTGATCCCGCGGCTGTTCGACGTCACGGACGGCGTCGTGGAGGTGGGCGGCCTCGATGTCCGTCACGCCGACCTCGAAGCCCTGTGGGCGACGATCGGGCTGGTGCCTCAGCGTCCCTTCCTGTTCTCGGGCACGATCGCGTCGAACTTGCGGTTCGGCCGCGAAGAGGCGACGGATGCCGAGCTCTGGCACGCCCTCGAGATCGCGCAGGCGAGTGACTTCGTGAGCCAGATGAACGGCGGGCTCGACGCGCCGATCTCCCAGGGCGGCACGAACGTGTCGGGCGGCCAGCGTCAGCGTCTCGCCATCGCCCGGGCGATCGTGCACCAGCCGCGCGTGCTGGTGTTCGACGACTCGTTCTCGGCGCTGGATCTCACCACCGACGCACGGCTGAGACAGGCGCTGTGGCGGGAGCTGCCCGACGTCACGAAGATCGTCGTCGCGCAGCGGGTCTCGACGATCACCGATGCCGACCGCATCATCGTGCTCGACGACGGCGGCATCGTGGGTCTCGGCACGCACGATGAGCTGCTCGAGACCAGCCAGACCTACCGCGAGATCGTCCAGTCCCAGCTTGGAGCGGAGGTCGCCCGATGAGCGCCGAACACCCCTCGAACCCCGAACACCCCTCGAACCCCGAACAGCAGTCCCGCGCCGACAAGCCCGCCACCCGGCGCCGCGCCCGCGACGCCGTCGCCGAGCTCAGCCCAGAGGAGAAGCTCGAGATCGAGCTCGGCGAGCAGGCCCGCATCTCGGCCGACGACTGGAGCGGCGCCGTCGCCCCGGGCAAGGCCGCGCGCTTCGGCCCGTCCTTCCGCCGCCTCATCGGACTGCTGCGTCCCAACGCGGTCGGCTTCATCTTCGTGTCGATCCTCGGCTCGATCGGCGTCGTCTTCGCCGTGCTCTCGCCCAAGGTTCTGGGCGAGGCGACCAACATCCTCTTCGAGGGCGTCGTGTCGTCGATGGCGCCGTCGGGCGCCACCAAAGAGCAGGTCGTCCAGGGGCTCGAAGCCTCCGGCGAGCAGGACCTCGCCAACATGGTCGCGGCCATGGAGCACTTCGTGCCCGGCGCCGGCGTCGACTTCCTGGCGCTCAGCCGCGTGCTGCTCATCGTGCTCGCGCTGTACTTCGCGTCGTCCCTGCTGATGTGGGTGCAGGGCTACGTCATCAACGTGATCATGGTGCGCGTCATGTGGCGCCTGCGCGAAGACGTCGAGGCGAAGATCAACCGGCTGCCGCTGCGCTACTTCGACCGGGTGCAGCGCGGCGAGCTGATCTCGCGCGTCACGAACGACATCGACAACATCACCCAGATGATGCAGCAGTCGCTGTCGCAGGCGCTCACGAGCGTGCTCACCGTGATCGGCGTGCTCATCATGATGCTGACGATCTCGTGGCAGCTGACCCTCGTGGTGCTGGTCAGCTTCCCGCTCATGGCGGTGCTGTTCGGCGTCATCGGACCGCGGTCGCAGAAGGCGTTCGGCATCCAGTGGCGCAAGGTCGGCCGTCTCAACGCACGCGTCGAGGAGTCGTTCTCGGGCCACGCGCTCGTCAAGGTCTTCGGTCGTGAGCAGGCGTCCCGCGAGGCGTTCCGCGCCGAGAACGAGGAGCTCTACGCGGCATCCTTCAAGGCGCAGTTCCTGTCGAACATCATGATGCCCGCGATGATGTTCATCGGGAACCTGACCTATGTCGGCATCGCCGTCTTCGGTGCGCTGATGGTCGCGGGCGGCCAGTTGCGCCTCGGCGACGTGCAGGCGTTCATCCAGTACTCGCAGCAGTTCACGCAGCCACTGTCGGAGCTGGGCGGCATGGCCGCGGTCGTCCAGTCCGGCACCGCCTCTGCCGAGCGCGTGTTCGAGCTGCTCGACGAGGAGGAGCAGGAGCCCGACGCGCAGGACGCACCGGCCCCTGTCGACGGCGACGGCACCATCGAGTTCCAGGACGTGGCGTTCTCGTACTCGCCCGACCGCCCCCTCATCCACGATCTGTCCTTCCGGGTGGAGCCGGGGCAGACGGTCGCTATCGTGGGCCCGACCGGTGCCGGCAAGACGACGCTCGTGAACCTCCTGATGCGCTTCTACGAGCTCGACGGCGGCCGCATCCTCCTCAACGGGCAGGACATCGCGCAGCTCACGCGGCGCGACATCCGCGCCAAGACGGGCATGGTGCTGCAGGACCCGTGGCTGTTCGCCGGCACGATCCGCGAGAACATCCGCTACGGCCGCGCCGACGCCACCGACGCCGAGATCCTCGCCGCGGCCCGCGCGACGTACGTCGACCGGTTCGTGCACTCGCTGCCGGACGGCTACGACACCCTCCTCGACGAGGATGCGTCGAACATCTCGGCAGGCGAGAAGCAGCTCATCACGATCGCCCGTGCCTTCGTGGCGCAGCCGTCGGTGCTGATCCTCGACGAGGCGACGAGCTCGGTCGACACCCGCACCGAGCTGCTGCTGCAGCACGCCATGGCGGCGCTGCGCGAAGGCCGGACGTCGTTCGTGATCGCGCACCGCCTGTCGACCATCCGCGACGCCGACCTCATCCTCGTGATGGAGAACGGCGGGATCGTCGAGAAGGGCACGCACGACGACCTCATCGTCGCCCAGGGTGCGTACTTCCGGCTCTACAACTCGCAGTTCGAGCAGGCGGCGACCGATCTCGACGAGGAGTCCCGCGCGCTCGCAGAAGCCGAGCGTGGCGAGCCGCTCGCCGAGTCCTCGGGCGACGCCCTCGAGGACGAGTCGGCCCCGGTCGTCTGACCGACCCTGACGACGGATGCCGCACCCCCGCGCACGCGCCGGGTCGCGGCATCCGTCGTCTCTGTCTGCCGTCTGCCACCGCGGCCGGCCGCCGCCCCCCTGCTGGGGGGGCGCTCGCCTGTCGCGACGTGCCGCCGGCCGGCGATTGAGGGCGGGCGAGGAGCGGGATCGCGCCGGCGACCCCGTGCGGGCAGGTAGCGTTTTCCCATGGTCAATTACCGGTACCTCGGAAACAGCGGTCTCAAAGTCAGTGAGATCACCTACGGCAACTGGGTCACGCACGGCTCGCAGGT
This sequence comes from Microbacterium sp. B35-30, assembly GCF_010634855.1. Classification (GTDB taxonomy): domain Bacteria; phylum Actinomycetota; class Actinomycetes; order Actinomycetales; family Microbacteriaceae; genus Microbacterium. Next base: position 23,039 of record NZ_MWLQ01000040.1, read on the forward strand.
CGACGACTCGGCCGCCATCGCCACCGTCCACGCGGCGCTCGACGCCGGCATCTCGACGTTCGACACGGCCGACGTCTACGCCAACACGCTCGCCGAGGAGGTGCTCGGCAAGGCGCTGACCGGCCAGCGCCGGGAGTCGCTCGAGATCTTCACCAAGGTGTACTGGCCGACCGGCCCCAAGGGGCCGAACGACACCGGCCTGAGCCGCAAGCACATCTTCGAATCCATCAACGGTTCGCTCCGCCGCCTCGGCACCGATTACGTCGACCTCTACCAGGCGCACCGCTACGACTACGAGACGCCCCTCGAAGAGACGTTCCAGGCGTTCGCCGACGTCGTGCGTCAGGGCAAGGCGCTCTACATCGGCGTCTCGGAATGGACGGCCGAGCAGCTCCGCGAGGGGCACACGCTCGCCAAGAGCTACGGCATCCAGCTCATCTCGAACCAGCCGCAGTACTCGGCGCTCTGGCGTGTGATCGAGGGCAAGGTGGTGCCGGCCTCCGAGGAGCTCGGCATCTCGCAGATCGTGTGGTCGCCGATGGCGCAGGGGGTGCTCTCGGGCAAGTACCTGCCCGGTCAGCCGCTGCCCGAGGGCTCGCGCGCGACCGACGAGAAGAGCGGCGCGCAGTTCATCCAGCGGTTCCTCCGCGACGAGGTGCTCGAGGCCGTCCAGCGTCTGAAGCCCGTCGCCGAGGAAGCGGGCCTGACGCTGCCGCAGCTCGCGATCGCGTGGGTGCTGCAGAACAAGAACGTCGCGTCGGCGCTGGTGGGGGCATCCCGTCCCGAGCAGCTCGCCGACACGGTCAAGGCCTCCGGCGTCGCGCTCGACGCCGACACCATGGCCGCGATCGACACGGCCCTCGCGGGCGTCGTCTACGACGACCCCGAAGACACCTACACCGTCTCGCCGACGACCCGCGTGGTCTGAGGCCTCGGCAGCTCACGACCGTGATCACCAGCGCCGGCATCCTGCTCTATCGGCTCGAACCCTCCCTCGAAGTGCTCATCGCGCACATGGGCGGGCCGTTCTGGGCGAGCAAGGATGCCGGCGCCTGGTCGATCCCGAAGGGCGAGTTCGCCGAGGGTGAGGAGAGCGCGCTGGATGCCGCGCGCCGTGAGTTCCGCGAGGAGCTCGGCATCGACCCGCCCGAGCCGCCGTACGCCGAGCTCGGCACGTTCGCGTACTCGTCGGGCAAGCGGGTGACGGTGTTCGTCGCCGACGGCGGCGGATTCTCGCTCGACGGACTCCAGTTCGGCGAGTTCGAGCTGGAATGGCCGCCGCGCTCGGGGCGGACGGCGTCATTCCCCGAGGTCGACCGCGTCGACTGGACCGATACGGATGCCGCACGCGAGCGCCTCGTGAAGGGTCAGCGTCCGGCGATCGATGCGCTGGAGCAGCACCTCGCGGAGGCTTCCTCCTCCGGTCGCTGAGCCCGCTCGGGCGCGACCCGGTCGGCCGGCGCATGGTCCGACGGCACTGTTCCGCCCGGCGCGGCAGCGGCGGGCCTTGCGGGGGCCGTGACGGCGGCGGAGACTGTCCGGGTCCGATCCGCACGAGAGGAACACCATGGCTCACGGCGACATCACGCACATCGACATCCCCGTCACCGATCTCGGCAAGGCGGCCGAGTTCTACTCCGACCTGTTCGGCTGGCAGATCGCGGAGGTGCCCGGGTTCGAGGGCTACCCCATGTGGCAGGCGCCGAACAAGATCTCGGGCGGCGGCCTCGCACCGCGCGGGGAGGGTTTCACTCAGCCCCGCTCGTACGTCGAGGTCGACTCCATCGACGAGACGGTCGCGGCGGCGAAGGATGCCGGTGCCACGGTGCTCATGGAGAAGGACCAGATCTCTCCCACGAGCTGGTGGGCCGTGATCGCCGACCCCGATGGCAACGCGATCGGCCTCTACGAGGGCACGACGGACGCCTGAGCCGCCCGTTCGCACGCGGGCGACCGAACGCTCCACGTGCCGGCGAGCGCCCCATGACAATACGGCGCGCTCGCAGGAAACGGCAGCGTCCGCGAACGCGTGCGACGGGGCGCGGTCTGAGGCTCAGCGGCCGTTCTTGGGGCGGGTCGAGACGTCAATCGGGTCCTGCGCGCCGAGCGACGACCAGGCGCTCGCGGTGCCCTTCGCCGCGTGCTCCGAGGCTCGCACCGCCCGCTCGTCCGCCCAGGCGTTGAGGACGTGGCCGGAGTGGCCGCGCACGTGCTCGAGCACGACGTCGGGCAGGCCGGCGGCGCGGCGGGCATCGCGGGCGACGATGAGCTGCTCGAGGATGTCGACGTTCTTCGCCGGCGAGCCGGTCGAGGTCTTCCAGCCGCGGCGGCGGTGCCCGTCCATCCACTTCGTGTAGGTGTCGATCGCGTACTTCGAGTCGGCCTGCACCACGAGGTTCTCCACGTCGGCGTGGTCCTCGATCGCCTTCAGCAGGCCCATCAGCTCACCGACGTTGTTCGTGCCGAGCGGGATCGCGCCGGCGGCCCAGTGGCCGTCCTCGCCGACCCATGCCCAGCCGGTCGGCCCGGGGTTGCCCTTGCAGGCTCCGTCGGTGGCAACGATGTAGCGGGGCGCGTCGGTCACTCGGGCAAGGTTACCGTGCGGCCGAGGAGCGCTCGGCGCGCCATTCCTCAGCGAGGTGCGGCAGCCGCTCGGCCAGGTACCTCAGGAAGTCGGCGACCTCGCGCGCTCTCACAACGGAGATCGGCGCTTCGTCGTTGTCGTCCGCGATGCGGTCGATGTGGCTCGCGAGCGCGGAGTACAGCGGGGCGTTCGCGGTGATCATGCCCGACCAGGCGTCGTCGGTGAGGTCGTAGCGGTCGCGCCGGTCTCCCGCTCGCGACAACCGCTGGATGAGCCGCACCGACACCAGGTACCGCACGGCGCCCGACACCGCGGCCGCCGAGACGCCGAGACGGTCGGCGAGCTCGGCCGCGGTGTAGCCCTCGTCGGGCGAGCCGACGAGGGCCATCATCACGCGCGCGGGCATGCGGGCCATGCCCGCCGTCGTCAGCATCGCGGCGGCCTGCTCGGCCGCGTCGACACCCGGATGCTCGCTGGTCACCTGGCCCCCTTCCTGACTATCCTCCCGCTTCCAGTTCCCGGCGGCGCATCAGCGCGAGCGATGCGGCGGCACCGACGCCCGTGGCGAGCAGCAGCCACCACAGCCCGCGAAGGTCGACCTCGTCGCCGACCATCGTCGGTGTGACGGCGATGGGCGAGAGCTGCACCAACCAGTCCGGGAACAGGAACAGCGGGCCGAACAGGCCGAGCATCATCCCGAGCAGCACCAGAGTCCACCCGAGCGGGATGGTCAGCCGCGGGACGAGCACGAAGGCCAGCGCCGTCACCACCAAAAACACGGATGCCCCGGCGACCTGCCCTGCGCCGACCACGACGACCGTGCGCATGAGGTCCATGTCGCCGTCCTGCGAGGCGATGCCGATCGCGGCACCCCCGACGGCCGCGGCGACCACCAGCACGATCGCGAGCAGCGCGATGACGAGGTAGTCCGCCAGCCACCGCACCCGGCCGACGGGCGCGGCGAGCAGCGGCTCGGCGGTGCCATGAGCCTCCTCCTGCCGGGCGCGGCACACGACCTGCACGGCGGCACAAGCGGCCAGCACCCCGAGCATCGTGAAGAACGTCGTCACGGTGCCCTGTTCGATGCTGCCCTCGCCCGAGATCTGGCGCAGGATGTTCTCGACCGCGGGGTTGGAGGCACCGACCTCCTGCACGATCGAGGCGAGCGAGGTCGAGAGGATGCCGACGATGAGCCCGCCGACCACCCAGCCGACGACGGCGCCCCGCGTGAGGCGCCAGACCAGGCCGGAGGGGGTGGAGAGGGCGGCGGAGGCATCCGCTCGCGCCTGTCGTTCGGCGATGAAGCTGCCGCCGAGATCGCGCGCCGAGACGAGCGCCGCCGACACCGCGATGAGGACGACACCGACCCCCAGCGCGAGCGCAGCGGGCCACCACAGGTTCTCGTCGAACGCGCGCGTGTTCTCGCCCCATCCGAAGGGCGAGAGCCAGGTGAGCCAGGAGCTCTCCATGCGGGTGAGGTCGTCGCTCGGCGTGCCGATCGCGTTGCCGATCCCCGAGAGCACGAACGTGATGACCAGCGTCCAGACGGCCAGGGCGTTGGCTCCGCGCGAGGTGCGCATCAGCTGTGCCGCGAGGAGGCCCACACCCAGGAATGTCACGCCGACCGCGCCGACGGCCGCACCAGCCAGGACGGCGCCCTCGACATCGAGGCCGACGGCGAGGAAGGCCCCGGCTGTCAGAGCGCCGAGCAGCAGGTTCGCCAGCACGCCGTGCGTCGCCGTCGCGACGAACGGCAGCGTGCGCGAGGCGGGGGTGGCCGCGATGAGCTCGGCGCGGCCGGACTCCTCGTCGCCGCGCGTGTGGCGCACCGCGAGGAACGTGCTCATGAACGCGGCGAGCATCGCGAGCCAGGGGAAGATCAGGAACACCATGAACGCGCCCTGGCCGGTGCCGGACGGCAGCCCGCGGAACAGCAGGATCACGGGGTTCGCGAGGGCGGCGGCGAGCAGCGACGTGCGGTCCTGTTCGGTGCCGTAGGCGTCGGCCACACCGACGTACGACGCGTAGGCGAGCAGCCCCGTGCCGACGGCCCACAGCAGCACCTGCACCCAGTCCCGCCGGATGCGCTGGCCGAGCAGGGCGAGGAACCGGGTCATCGTCCGTCGCCGTTCATGTCTGCCAGCTCGTCGCCGTAGTGGCGCAGGAACAGCTCCTCGAGCGAGGCGGGAGCGATGCGCAGGCCCGCGGCGCCGCGGGCGGCGAGCGCGGGAAGGGCGGATGCCACCGCGTCGCTGTCGATGGTGAAGGCGACGCGGCCGTCGTCGACCACGACATCGTGGGCGCCCGGGATGCCCGTAGCGGCTGCGGCATCCGTCCCGTGGAACGACACCTCGGTGCGGGTGAGGTGGCGGAGCTCCGCGAGCGTGCCGGTCTCGGCGATGCGGCCGGCGCGGATGATCGAGACGCGGTCGCACAGCTGCTCGACCTCCGAGAGGATGTGGCTCGACAGCAGCACGGTGGCGCCCGCTGCACGCACCCGCGCGATCTCGTGGCGGAACATCACCTCCATGAGGGGGTCGAGGCCGCTCGTCGGCTCGTCGAGGATGTACAGGTCGGCCGGCACGGCGAAGGCGGCGATGAGGGCGACCTTCTGCCGATTGCCCTTCGAGTACGCGCGGCCCTTCTTGCGCGGATCGAACTGGAACGCCTCGGACAGACGCTCCTTCTGAGCCACGTACGCCTTGTCGTGGCGCGCGGCGCCCCGCAGCCTCGCCATGAGGTCGATCGCCTCGCCGCCCGAGAGGTTGGGCCACACGCTGACGTCGCCCGGCACGTAGGCGATGCGCCGGTGCAGGGCGACGGCGTCGCGCCACGGATCCTGACCGAAGACGGATACCTCGCCCGCCGTCTTGCGGGCAAGCCCCAGCAGCACCCGGATCGTCGTGGACTTGCCGGCGCCGTTGGGCCCGAGGAAGCCGTGGATCTGACCCTCGTCGACGGTGAGGTCGAGCCCGTCGAGGGCGTGGACGCGACCGTAGTGCTTGGTGAGGCCGCTGGTGCGGATGACTGTGGACATGTCGCTGACGCTACGCCGAATTCACAAATTCGTGAATACTCCTCACGATCTCCTCACGTTGCAGATCGCGTTGTATACCTTCAGTGCCGGAGGGGGGTAGATCCGTGCGCGTGCGTCCGTTTATGTATACACTGGCCGAGGTGTGGAATGAGGAGGTGATGCGGATGCGGGCCAGTGACCGCGCGTACGCGACTCTCCTCGATGAGATCCAGTCCGGTGTCCTGCGTCCCGGCGCGGTGCTCGGCGAGGTCGAGCAGGCCGCCCGACTCGGCGTCAGCCGCACGCCGCTGCGCGAGGCGCTCGGTCGCCTCGCGGCCGACGGGCTCGTCGCCCAGCAGTCGCCGCGGGTGACCGTCGTGACCGCGATCGATGCCGACGACATCCGTGAGATCTTCGAAGTGCGCCGCGCGCTCGAAGAGTCGGCCGCCCGCCTCGCCGCCGAACGGGGGGATGCCGCGGCCTTCGCCGACCTCGCACACGCCTTCGCACGGGTCGACCTCGACGGTGCCGGCCCCGGTGGCGCTGACGGCGCCGACGGCGTTGACGTGGCTGCCCGCGCTGCCCGCGCTGACGTCGCCGCCCGCTCCGAGCGGGGTGACGGGCTCGACGGCCCCGCCGAGGTGAGTGGCACCGACGCCTACTACGCGCTCATCGAGCGGTTCGACCTCGCGCTCGATTCGGCCGTCGCAAACGATTACCTCACCGCAGCGCTGCGCACCGTGCGTACACACCTCGTCCGGGTGCGGCGACTGGCGCGCGACAATCCCGCCCGGCTCGCGGCATCCGTCGCCGAGCACCGTCTGATCGCCTCCGCGATCGGCGCACGCGACGCGGATCTCGCCGCGCACGCCACGCACGTGCACCTGCACAACGCGCTCCACAGCATCCTCGAGTCCCTCGGCGCTTCGACAGGCTCAGCGACCGGTGCGGTCCCCGCGCCTCGTTCGGTCCACGCTCCCGGTGCGGTCTCCGCGCCCGGTGCGGTCCCCGCGACTCGTTCCGTCCCTGAGCCCGTCGAAGGGCCGCACCACTGAAAGGCCGGTCATGACCGTCATCCATCACCTCCGCGTCCACCGCAGCGACGAGAACCTCGCCCGCGAGGGGCAGCTCGCGTGGCACATCGCCGAAGTCGCCGCCGACCCGGTGGAGGTCGACGCCGACGTTGTCGACATGATCGTCAACCGCGTGATCGACAACGCCGCGGTGGCCGCGGCATCCCTCACCCGCGCTCCTGTGAGCGCCGCACGCCAGCAGGCTCTCGACCATGCCGTGTCGGTCGGAGGCTCGGGCGCGACCGTGTTCGGCTGCGCGCTCGACCGCAAGACGAGCCCCGAGTGGGCGGCGTGGGCGAACGGCGTCGCCGTGCGGGAGCTCGACTACCACGACACCTTCCTCGCTGCCGAGTACTCGCACCCGGGCGACAACATCCCGCCGATCGTGGCCGTCGCCCAGCACGTCGGCGCCGACGGCGCCGCGCTCGTGCGCGGACTCGCGACGGGCTACGAGATCCAGATCGACCTGGTGCGCGCGATCAGCCTGCACAAGCACAAGATCGACCACGTCGCGCACCTCGGCCCGTCGGCCGCTGCCGGCATCGGCACGCTGCTCGGCCTCGACGTCGAGACGATCTACCAGGCCGTCGGTCAGGCGCTCCACACGACCACCGCGACGCGCCAGTCCCGCAAGGGCGAGATCTCGACGTGGAAGGCGCACGCGCCCGCGTTCGCCGGAAAGATGGCGGTCGAAGCCGTCGACCGCGCGATGCGCGGCGAGACGTCGCCCTCGCCGATCTACGAAGGCGAAGACGGCGTGATCGCGTGGCTGCTCGACGGACCGGATGCCTCGTACGAGGTGCCGCTGCCGGGTGAGGGCGAGCCCAAGCGCGGCATCCTGGATTCGTACACGAAGGAGCACTCGGCCGAGTACCAGGCGCAGGCCTGGATCGACCTGGCCCGCAAGCTCCACGGCGAGCACCCCGTGCTTCGACAGGCTCAGCAACCGGGTGCCGAGGTGAACGTCGAGGCGATCGTGCTGCACACCTCGCACCACACGCACAACGTCATCGGCTCCGGCGCCAACGACCCGCAGAAGTACGACCCGCACGCGTCGCGCGAGACGCTCGACCACTCGATCCCGTACATCTTCGCGGTCGCCCTGCAGGACGGCGGCTGGCACCACGTCGACTCCTACGCGCCCGAGCGCGCGGGCCGCGCCGACACCGTCGAGCTGTGGCACAAGATCACGACGGCCGAAGACCCGGAGTGGACGCGCCGCTACCACTCGGAGGACCCGAACGAGAAGGCGTTCGGCGGCCGCGTCGAGATCCGCCTCACGAACGGCGAGACCATCGTCGACGAGATCGCCGTCGCCGACGCCCACCCGCTCGGCGCCCGTCCGTTCGCCCGCGAGGACTACGTGCGCAAGTTCCGCCTGCTGGCAGAGCCCGTGCTCACGGCCGACGAGATCGAGCGCTTCCTCGACCTCGCCCAGCGCCTGCCCGAGCTCACCCCCGAAGAGGTGCAGCAGCTCACGATCGTCGCCGACTTCGGCGTGCTCGCGGCCGCCCCTGCCCCGAAGGGCCTGTTCTGATGCGCGTTTCGACTCGCTTCGCTCGCTCAACGACCGGGTCTATTGAACCCCGGTCGTTGAGCGAGGGAGCGCCAGCGACCGAGACGAAACGCGCCGAGCCGACGTTCTGCCCGGGTCCGGGGCGGGCGCCTACCGAAGCCGGGTCAGACGCGGCGGCCGAGGATGAGGTCGGCGGCGACCTCGCCGATCACGATGGCCG
>NZ_MWLQ01000041.1 GCF_010634855.1 Microbacterium sp. B35-30
CCTGCGGCCCAGTGCCGACGGTGGTGCGGTCGTCGCCGAGTTCGCGGTCGCGCTGCCCGCCATCGTGCTGGTGCTCGTCCTCGGCGTCGGGGCGCTCGCCGGAGCGGCACGCCAGGTGCGGCTGCAGGACGCCGTCGCCGATGCCGCACGCCTCAGCGCCCGCGGCGAGCCCGATCAGCGAGCACGTGACGCCGTGTCGGCGGCGGTGGCGGGGGCGTCCGTGGAGATCGCCCCACGCGGCGACCTGGTGTGCGTGAGCGCATCGGCATCTGCACTGTTCGGCTTCCGGATCGAGGCCACCGGCTGCGCCCTCGGCGGTGGACTGTGAGCGGCGGACTGTGAGCGGGTGCGAGCGCGCCCGGCTCACCCGCCCAGGGCCCTGCGTCGGCGGTTGCCGCGCCATCGGGACCGAGCGCGATGCCGCGCGGCGCGGCGGCGCGCGTTCGGCCCGCGCAGGAGCCCACACAGACGGCGGCGGCGCCTGATGCCGGGAACCATGGCCGTCACCGGTATCGTGGCCGCCGCAGCACTCCTCACGTCCGGGCTCGCGATGGCGGGGGCTGCGGCCGTCGCGGGGCAGCGTCTCGCGTCGGCAGCGGACGCCGGCGCGCTGGCGGCCGCGGATGCCGCGTCCGGCGCGGTCCCCGGCATCCCGTGCGCCCGTGCGGCAGAGGTCGCGGGCACGTTCGGAGCGGTCGTGGACGCCTGCGATCTCGACGAACTGGTCGCGACGATCACCGTCTCGCTGCAGCTCGGACCGGTCACCGCGCGGACCTCCGCCCGTGCGGGCCCCCCACCCTGATCCGGGCTCACAGCGCCCGTACCGAGAACTGGCGTGTATGGTTTGCGTCGAAGAAAGGACGCCCCCGTTGGCAGAAGGCAAGAAGCTCGTCATCGTCGAGTCACCGACGAAGATGAAGTCGATCCAGGGGTATCTCGGCGACGGCTACGAGGTGCTGAGCTCGGTCGGCCATATCCGCGACCTCGCGGACAAGCGCGACATCCCGGCAGACAAGAAGCAGGCGTACGGGAAGTACTCGATCGATGTCGACAACGGCTTCGACCCTTATTACGTCGAGAGCGAGCGCGGCAAGAAGACCGTCGCCGAGCTCAAGCGCGCGCTGAAGGGGGCGGACGAGCTCCTGCTCGCCACCGATGAAGATCGCGAAGGCGAAGCCATCGCATGGCATCTGCTGCAGACGCTGAAGCCCAAGGTGCCGGTCAAGCGCATGGTGTTCCACGAGATCACCAAGGACGCCATCCAGGCTGCTGTCCGGAACACGCGCGAGCTCGACCTCGCGCTCGTCGACGCCCAGGAGACCCGCCGCATCCTCGACCGCCTGTACGGCTGGGACGTCAGCCCCGTGCTCTGGTTCAAAGTGCAGCAGGGCACGTCGGCCGGGCGCGTCCAGTCCGCCGCGACGCGGCTCGTGGTCGACCGGGAACGCGAGCGGATGGCGTTCGTGTCGGCGTCCTACTGGGACATCGAGGCGCTCGCCGCGCCCAACCGCCCGCAGGGCATCGACGAGTCGTTCTCGACGCGTCTGGCGCGCGTCGACGGCGCCGTGCTCGCCCGCGGCACCGACTTCGACGACAAGGGCCAGCTGAAGAAGGCCGTGGTCGTGCTCGACGAGGCGCAGGTGCGCGAGCTCGCCGCGGCGATCGAAGCGGCGGCCGAGGCATCCGTCACCGCGCTCGAGTCCAAGCCCGGAACCCGCAGCCCCAAGCCCCCTTTCACGACCTCGACGCTCCAGCAGGAGGCCGGTCGCAAGCTCTCGATGAGCGCAAAGCACGCCATGGGCGTCGCACAGCGGCTCTACGAGAAGGGGTACATCACTTATATGCGCACCGACTCGACCGCGCTGTCGACGCAGGCCATCCAGGCCGCGCGCGAGCAGGCGGTCGCGATGTACGGCGCCGCGTCGGTGCCGCTCAACCCGCGCACCTACCGCAACAACAGCAAGAACGCGCAAGAGGCGCACGAGGCGATCCGCCCGTCGGGCGAGACGTTCCGGACCCCCTCCGACGTCTCGGGGCAGCTCGATCGCGACGAGCTGCGCCTGTACGACCTCATCTGGAAGCGCACGATGGCCAGCCAGATGTCCGACGCGAAGTACGAGACCACCACCGTGACCCTCGAGGTCGCGGCAGGCGCCCGCCGCGCCGAGTTCACGGCATCCGGAACCGTCTACACGTTCAAGGGCTTCCTCGAGGCGTACGAAGAAGGCCGCGACGAGAAGCGCAGCGACGTCGACAAGTCCGACGACCAGGCGCTTCCGGCGATGGCGGTGGGCGACGTGCTGCGCCTGCGCGACGTCGAGCCGAAGGGGCACTCCACGAGCCCCAAGCCGCGCTACACCGAGGCGAGCCTGGTCAAGGCGCTCGAGGAGAAGGGCATCGGCCGCCCTTCGACCTTCGCCAGCATCATCGACGTGATCCTGAACCGCGGCTACGTCACCAAGCGCGGTCAGGCGCTGATCCCGAGCTGGCTCGCGTTCAGCGTGGTGCGCCTGCTCGAGCAGCACTTCGCCGACCTCGTCGACTACGACTTCACCGCGGCGCTCGAGGACGACCTCGACGCGATCGCGCGTGGCGAGCAGAAGCGCCAGGACTGGCTGAAGGACTTCTACTTCGGCTCCGACGACCAGGTGGGCCTTCGCAACATCGTCGACAACCTCGGCGAGATCGACGCCCGCGCGCTCAACTCGACGCCCATCGGCGATGTCGCCACGCTCCGGTTCGGCAAGTACGGCCCCTACCTCGAGGTGGCCGACAAGGAGAATCCGGATGCCGAGCCCCGGCGCGTCAACATCCCCGAGGACCTCGCCCCCGACGAGCTGACCCCGGCACGCGCGCAGGAGCTCATCGACGCCCCGGTCGCGGGCGACCGCGTGCTGGGGGAGAACCCCGCCAACGGCAAGCTCGTGGTCGTGAAGGACGGCCGCTTCGGCCCGTATGTGCAGGAGACCGACCCGCCCGTGGCGGAAGAGGTCGACGAGGCGACAGGCGAGGTCGTCGCGGTCGCCGAGCCCGAGCCGGCGCCGAAGAAGCGCGGCGCCAAGAAGGAAGCGGCGCCCAAGCCGCGCACGGCGTCGCTCTTCAAGTCGATGTCGGTCGACACCATCGACCTCGACACCGCGCTGCAGCTGCTCGACCTGCCCCGCTCCGTGGGTATCGACCCCGAGACCCAGACGCCGATCACCGCGCAGAACGGCCGCTACGGTCCGTACCTCAAGAAGGGCACCGATTCGCGCACGCTGCAGAGCGAGCAGCAGATCTTCGACATCACGCTCGAAGAGGCGCTCGCGGTCTACGCCCAGCCGAAGTACGGCGCGCGCGGCGCGAGCTCGGCCCTCAAGGAGTTCGAGGCCGACCCGACCAGCGGCAAGGCGATCAAGCTCAAGGACGGTCGCTTCGGGCCGTACGTCACCGACGGCGAGACGAACGCGACGATCCCGCGCGGCGAGGACGCGATGGAGGTCACGTTCGAGCGTGCCGTGCAGCTCCTGGCCGACAAGCGGGCGAAGGGTCCGGCGAAGCGCCCCGCGCGGCGCACGACCACCACCCGCAAGCCCGCGGCGAAGAAGTGACGGCGGACCCGGCCCCGCGATCCGCGCCCGCCGAGGGCCCACAGGCGGCCACCGGGCTGTTCGTCACGTTCGAGGGCGGTGACGGCGTCGGCAAGACCACCCAGGCGGCGCTTCTCGAGGAATGGCTGACGGATGCCGGCCGCACGGTCGTGCGCACCCGCGAGCCGGGCGGCACCGAGGTGGGCGTGCTGATCCGCGACATCGTCCTGCATCACCGGGGCGAGGTCGCGCCGCGCGCCGAAGCGCTGCTGTACGCCGCCGACCGGGCCCACCACATCGAGACCCTCGTGCGCCCGGCCCTCTCCCGGGGCGAGGTCGTGATCCAGGACCGCTACCTCGACTCGTCGGTCGCCTACCAGGGCGCCGGGCGTGTGCTCGGCCGCGACGAGGTGCGCGACCTCTCGCTGTGGGCGACCGAAGGCCTGCTTCCCGACGTCACCGTGCTCCTGGACCTCGACCCGGCGGCCGCCCGCGCGCGGCTCGACGCCGACGACAAGCCCTTCGACCGGCTCGAGGCCGAGAAGGAGCACTTCCACGCGCGCGTGCGGGCCGAGTTCCTCTCCCTCGCCGACGCGGAGCCCGACCGCTTCCTCGTGCTGGACGCGTCCCGGCCGGCCGACGAGCTCGCTGCCGCTGTGCGCGAGCGCGTGCAGACCCTGCTGGGCTGACCGTACGCCGGGCCGCCGGCGTCCGTTCCGAGTTCAGGTGATTACGCCGGGGTAGGAGAGTTGCCCGCAGATCGTCCTGCCTTCGCCACATCTCCTGATCTGTTGACGCGCGGATGCCCCCGTGCGGAGGGATGCTCCGGGAGGGATGCCCTGACGGATGTCCCGTGCGGACGGACTTCCCCGAGGCGGGGTGGTTCCCGCGCTTGTGTCTGTTGCGAGATCAGGTGATTTCACCGGGGTAGGACGTTTGGCCGCAGATCGTCCTGCCTTCGCCACATCTCCTGACCTCGAGACGTGGTCGCGCAGGGCATCGACCGAAGCGCGCGCTGTCAGCCCCCGCGGTTAGGCTGGGCGGGATGGATGCCGCGACCCTGCCCGCCGACGCGAACGAGCGCGACGCGCGCGACGCCGCGGGTGGCGGAGCGGCCGTGCCGTGGGGTGATGTGTGGGGGCAGCCGGAGGCGGTCGCCGCACTGCGGGAGGCGGCATCCGACCCCGCGTCGATGACCCACGCGTGGCTCATCACCGGACCTCCCGGCTCGGGCCGTTCGACGCTGGCGCACGCGTTCGCCGCGGCGCTCATCGCCGAGCCAGGCGACGAGCGAGCGATGCAGCAGGTGCTGGCCGGCACCCACCCCGATCTCACGGCGCTGCGCACCGAGGGCGTCATCATCTCGATCAAGGACGCCCGCGCGCTGGTGGAGCGCTCGTACTTCTCGCCCTCGCTCGGCCGGTACCGCGTCATCGTCATGGAAGACGCCGACCGCATGGCCGAGCGCACCTCTAACGTGTTGCTGAAAGCCCTCGAAGAGCCTCCCGAGCGCACCGTGTGGGTGCTCTGCGCGCCGAGCGATGCCGACCTCCTACCCACGATCCGCTCCCGTGTGCGCACGCTGCGCCTGCGCGAGCCCGACATCGCCGACGTGGCCGACCTGATCGTGCGGCGCAGCGGAGTCGATCCGGCGATCGCCGAGCAGTCCGCCCGGCACGCGCAGCGTCACATCGGCATGGCCCAGCGGCTGGCGACGGATGCCGCAGCCCGCGCGCGTCGCGACGCCACCCTGCGAGGGGTGCTGGCCGTGCGAGGGGTCGGCGACGCGGTCGAGGTGGCCGGCGCGATCGTCTCTGCCGCGACCGATGACGCCAAGGCGCTCACGGCGGAGCGGGACGAGGCCGAGCGCTCGTCGCTCCTGCGCACGCTCGGCATCGCCGAGGGCGGAGCGATCCCACCGGCGGTGCGCTCGCAGCTCTCGGCGCTCGAGGACGAGCAGAGGCGCCGCGCCACCCGCAGCCTGCGCGACGGCATCGATCGCGTGCTGACCGACCTGGAGTCGATGTTCCGCGACGTGCTGATGCTGCAGTTCGGCCGGGACGCCGTGCTCATCAACCGGGAACTCGAGTCCGACCTGCGCGCCCTCGCCGCGGCGTGGACGCCCGAGCGCACCCTGACGGTCGTCGACCGCATCGGCGTGACCCGTGAGAACCTCGAACTCAACGCCGCCCCCGCACTCGCCCTCGAGAGCATGCTCGTCACCGTTGCGAGCGGAAGGATCCCGTGAACACGACCCGCCCCCGCCGACCCGGCTCCTCGCAGTCCGGCAGGCTCGGCATCAGGACGAAGGCCGTGGCGGTCGTGGCCGGCCTCGTCGCGGCATCCGTCGCCCTGAGCGGCTGCCTCTCCAGCATGATCCCCGATGCGGCGCCTCGCCCCACCACGAGCAAGACGGCCGACACCGACGGGGTGCCGGCCGAGCTGCTGCCGTACTACGAGCAGACGCTCGACTGGAGCTCCTGCAGCGGTGACTTCGACTGCGCCACCGTCACCGCACCGCTGGACTGGGCCGATCCGTCGAAGGGCGACATCGAGCTCTCGCTGATCCGCAGTCGCGCCGAGGGCGGCGGCGAGCCGATCGGATCCCTTCTGACGAATCCCGGCGGGCCCGGGTCCAGCGGAGTGGCGCTGATCCGCGACTCGGTGTCGTTCGCGGTGAGCGACCCGGTGCGCCAGCAGTTCGATGTCATCGGCTTCGATCCCCGCGGCGTCGGCGAGTCGACCGCCGTGACGTGCTACGACGCGGCGGACATGGACGCCTACCTGTTCGACATCCCCGAGAACGAGCGCGGGACGGATGCCTGGACCGACGAGCTGCTCGCACGCCACGCGGCCTTCGGCGAGGCGTGCGAGGCGAGCAGCGACAGCATCCTCCCGTACATCACGACCGACAACTCCGCTCGCGACATGGACATGATGCGCGCCGTGCTGGGCGACGAGCAGTTGAACTACCTCGGCTACTCGTACGGCACGTTCCTGGGTGCGACCTACGCCAAGCTGTTCCCCGAGAAGGTCGGACGCCTCGTGCTCGACGGTGCCATCGATCCGTCGATTCCGGGGCTGGATGTCGGCATCACG
The DNA here is from genome assembly GCF_010634855.1 of Microbacterium sp. B35-30. Lineage (GTDB taxonomy): Bacteria > Actinomycetota > Actinomycetes > Actinomycetales > Microbacteriaceae > Microbacterium. The sequence goes on from NZ_MWLQ01000041.1 coordinate 6,669, forward strand.
CAGGGGATCGGCTTCGAGTCGGCGCTGCGGGCATACATGGCGGACTGCCTGAACGACGATGAGTGCCCGTTCCGCGGAAGCGTCGATCAGGCGATGACCGATCTCGGCACGCTCCTCGCGGAGGTGGACGGCAACCCCATCCCCAACGCGGACGGCCGCATGCTCGGCGCCGACTCGCTCATGACCACGATCGTCTCGGCACTGTATTCGCAGGACAGCTGGAGCTACCTCACCATGGCGCTCACCGAGGTCCTCCAGGGCAACGCCGACCTGGCCTTCCAGCTGGCGGACTTTTACTACAACCGGCAGGACGGCGCCTACCTCGACAACTCGACCGAGGCCTTCCGCGCGTACAACTGCATGGACTATCCCGTGGACGCGACCGAGCAGCAGCAGGCCGATGCCCAGGCGCTGCTGGCGGCCGAGGCACCGACGGTCGCACCGTACTGGAGCGGCCCGGATCCCTGCGAGGTCTGGCCGTACCCGGCGACGGGCGTCCGGGAGCGCATCACCGCCGAGGGCGCCGCTCCGATCGTCGTGGTGGGCACCACGAACGATCCCGCGACTCCGTACGAGTGGTCGGTGTCACTGGCCGAGCAGCTGTCGTCCGGCGTCCTGGTGACCCGCGTCGGCGAGGGACACACCGGCTACAACAAGGGCAACGCGTGCGTGGACTCGGCCGTCGAGACCTACCTGCTCGACGGCACCCCGCCCGAGGACGGCCTGCGCTGCGAATAGGAGCCGGAAGCGTGGCGACCGCCTATCCCCGAGGTGGGCCCACGCGCCCCGAGGCTCCGCGCAGCGCGAAGCGATGCGTGGAGAGGGCGTGGGGAGGATGCCGCAGCCGCAGCATCCGCTTCTCTCATCGGTGGCGGGGTCGCCCCAGCGGTCAGCGGCGCAGCACGCGACGTGCGAGTGCGTTGCCGATGAACTGCACGGCCTGGACGATCACGATGATGACGAGCACCGCCGCCCACGTGACCCACGGGTTGAACTGCTTGAAGCCGTAGACGATCGCGAACTCGCCGAGGCCTCCGGCGGCCACCGCGCCGGCGATGGCTGTCATGTCGACGAGGGCCACGACGATGAACGTGTAGCCGAGGATCAGGGGGCCGAGGGCCTCGCGGGGGAGCAGGCGCAGGAGAATCCGTGAGCGGCTGGCGCCGGTGGCGCGGGCGGCCTCGATGACACCGGGGCGGACCGTGAGCAGATTCTGCTCGACGATGCGGCTGATCGCGAACAGCGACGCGATGGTGATCGCGAAGATGCCGAACTCCGGCCCGATGCCCGGGATGCCGAGGCTCCGGGCGATCGGCTGCACCGCGGCGAGCAGGATCACGAACGGGATCGGGCGGAAGAAGTTGACGATCACGTTGATGGTCCCGAAGAGGAACCGGTTCGGGAAGAGACTCCCGGGTCGCGTCGCGTAGAGCGCCAGCCCGACGAACAGGCCCGCGATGCCGCCGAACACGAGGCTCAGCGACACCACGTACAGGGTCTCGGCCGTTGCGGCCCAGAGCTCGGGAAGCAGATCGACGAGCCTATCCACGGGCGTCCTCCTCGATGAGCGGCGCGAACGCCGAAGCGGCGTCGATCGCCTGCTGCACGGCATCCGGCTCTCCGGTCAGTGCCAGGGTGAGATGCCCGAAAACGCGCCCGGCGATGTCGTTGATCCCGCCGTGGATGAGCTCGAACCGCACGCCGTGCGACGAGAGCGCGGCGAACACGTCGGCCTGGGTGACATCCCCCTCGCGCACGGTGAACGTGACGATCCGCCCGGGGTGGCGATCCTGCAGCGTGCGCAGCTGGTCGCCGGCGGGCACGTCCTCGATGATGCTGGCGACGAACCTGCGTGTCGCCGCGTGCCGGGGCGCCGAGAGCACGTCGAAGACCGCGCCGCTCTCGATGACGCGGCCGTTCTCCATCACGACGACCCGGTCGGCGAGCGTGCGGATGACGTCCATCTCGTGCGTGATGACGAGGATGGTGACGCCGAGCTCCGCGTTGATGCGTGCGAGGAGCGCGAGCACCTCTTGCGTCGTGTCGGGGTCGAGCGCGCTGGTCGCCTCGTCCGCGAGCAGGATCCGCGGGCTCGTCGCAAGAGCGCGGGCGATGCCGACGCGCTGCTTCTGCCCGCCCGAGAGCTGCTCGGGGTAGCTGCGGGCCTTGTCGGCGAGCCCGACGAAGCGCAGCAGCTCATCGACGCGCGCCGCGATCTCGGCCCGCGGGCGCCCGGCGACCTCAAGGGGGTAGGCGACGTTCTTCGCCACAGTGCGCGATTCGAAGAGGTTGAACTGCTGGAAGATCATGCCGATGTCGCCGCGCAGCTCACGCAGCTCGCGCTCGCGAAGGCGCGTGATGTCGCGGCCGTCGATCTCGACGGTGCCGGCGGTGGGGGTCTCCAGCGCGTTCACCAGGCGCAGCACGGTGCTCTTGCCGGCGCCCGAGTAGCCGATGATGCCGCACACCTCGCCTGCTGCCACGTCGAGCGAGACGTCGTCGACGGCGACGACGTCTGCGCCGTCCTTGGCGGATGCCGGAAAGGTCTTGGTCACGCCGGTCAGGCGGATGAGGGTCATGGGTGCTCCTCGGCGGAACGCGCGTATGCGGCCCGGGCGCTCGAGGCGCCGGCGGGCCGCACAGGCGAGTGCCGCGGTGTGGCGGGCTTACGAGTTGGCGCGGATGTCGTCCTCGACGTCGGTGAGCGACGTGAGGAGCTCGTCGACGGGCGTCTTGACGAGGACGGCGGTGCCGCCCGACGCCTCCAGGACGCCGTCCTGCACGGCCTTGGTGTTCTGATAGATCTCCACGAGCTTGAGGTAGGTCGGGTTGTCGGCGTCCTCCGCCTTCGCGGCGAAGATGTTGATGTACGGGAAGGCCGACGGGTCGGCGGGGTCGTCCTGCGCGAGCAGCTCGTCCTCCGTCAGACCGGACTTCGTGACGAAGTCGTTGTTCACGATCGCGCCGGCGAAGTCGGGAAGCGACGACGCGGTGAAGTCCGCGGCGACAGCTTCGACGCGCACCTTCGACTCCGCCTCGATGACCTCGGCAGGAGTCGAGAAGGGTGAGCCGCCGTCCTCGAGTTCGATGAGGCCCGCGGACTGCAGCACCAGCAGGGCGCGCGCGCCGTTCGACTCGTCGTTGGGAATGGCGACCGTCGAGCCCTCGGGGATGTCGTCGACGGAGTCGTACTGGGTCGAGTAGAGGCCGAGCGGGTAGATCGCCGTGGCGCCGATCGGCTGCAGGTCGTCGCCGCTCTGCACGTTGTAGGTGGCGAGGTAGATGATGTGCTGAAACTGGTTGAGGTCCAGCTCGCCCGCAGACAGAGCGGGGTTGGGCTGCGAGTACTCCGTGAAGTCGACGAGCTCCACCTCGATGCCCTCTTCGGCGGCGGCCTCCTTGTAGGTTTCCCAGTACGGTTCCCCGGCGCCGACGACGCCGATGCGCACGACCTCGTCCCCGGCGGGGGCGTCGGCCGCGGCATCCGTCCCGCTACCGGCACAGCCGGCGAGGAGGAGGGCGAGGGGGAGTGCGAGTGCTGCTGCTGCGGTGAGCTTCTTGGGCGTGGACATGTGCGTGCTCCTGTGGATCGAGGCCCGTGTCGGCGGGTGGCCGCGTGCTCGATCCACCGGACCGCGCACGCTTCGTCGCGGACCGCGTTCGAACCTACGTGGCGTCCGCCTCTCGTCCGAACCCGGCCGTAACACGTCGACACCGAGCGGCTGCCGGCGCGGCAGCGGTGCGCCCGCCGCGGTGCACCCCGCGGTGTTCGCGAGCACTCCCGAGACCCTGTAAGATCGTTGCTTGTGCATCGCGCAAGCGAGGCGCGCCACCTTAGCTCAGTCGGCAGAGCGATTCACTCGTAATGAATAGGTCAAGGGTTCGATTCCCTTAGGTGGCTCAGAACCGGAACGGCCGCGGGAGCGGCCGTTTTCCGTATGCGAAGGACGGTGGTGCGGTGCCCCAGGCGATCGACGCCCTCGCCGAGATCTTCTCGTGGATCGGGTTCGGCATGGGCGCGCTGCTCGCCGGAGTCGCGCTCATCATGTACCTGTTCGACGGCACCTGGGTGCCGGTGCGGGCCGTCGTCGAGGCGTCCGAGCACGGTCGGCTGGTGCGCTGGTTCGACGAGGACGGCGGCGTGGGCGAGGCGCATCTGACCCACGAGCAGCAGCACCACATCGGCGACGCCGACATGACCGACATCTTCATCCGCCGAGGGTCCCTCAACCGGATGCGGCTGACGCAGGGGTCGCCGGCTGTCCGCGCGGTGGCACTCCTCGCCGTCGGGATGCTCGGGCTCGGCGTCGTCGCCCTGGTGACCTCGCTCGTCATGCTGTTCGCGCGCGGCTGACCGGGAACGCCCGCGCCCAGGAACCACGAGCGGGTGTATTTCCGCCGGCGGAAATACACCCTCTCGCGATTCGTTCCTTGCGCGATGCATCTGGCGTGCACGGCGCAGCTCAGGCGACGGCGAGCATGCCTCCGGCGGCGAGGGCGAGACCGAGGCCCACCCACTGGACGACGGCGACGCGCTCCCGCAGGACGACGGCCGCGAGCAGGATCGTGCCGGCGGGGTAGAGCGCAGTCAGCGCCGAGACCACCGCCAGGTCGCCGGTCCGCAGCGCCAGGAGCATGAGGGCGTTGGCGGCGGCATCCGCGATTCCGCACGCGATCGCGAGCGACCACGCCTGACGCGCCGTCGCGACCGTGGGGCGGGGATCGGTCGTCGCATGCTCGGGATCGGCGTGTCCGCTCGGGACAACGCCGAGCTGTGCGCCGGCGACGTGCAGAACCGACCGCGCGGGTGCGCCCCGCCGGACCGCCGCGACGGCGAGGATGCCGATAACACCTACCGTGACGACCGCGCTGGTGGCGCGGCCGGTGAGCAGGGGCACCAGGCCGCCGCCGGCGGAGGTCTGGTCGACGATGATGAGGAAGGCGCCGATCGCGAGACCTGCGCCGGCCGCCATCGCGAGCCCGCGCGCATTCGGCCGCACGATCCTCTCGCCGGGGATGAACCCGACGAGGACGACCGCGACCAGGGCGACGGCGAGCCCGGCGTACCCGATCGGCGCCAGCGCATCGCCCTTGACGAGCAGACCCCACAGCATCGGCGCGATCGCCGAGACGACCGCCGTCAGCGGCGAAAGGATGCTCATCGGCCCGATCGCGAGGCAGGCGTACAGCAGGGCGACCGCGACCACTCCGACCATGCCGGCGAGAACGCCCCATGCGACATCCGCGACCGTCCACACGCCGCCTACGAGAGGCTGCACGAGCAGCAGCGCGAGGAACCCCGAAAGAGCCGCCACGGCGGTGACGACGATCGCGCGCAGCCGCCGTGCCGCCAGGCCGCCGAGGAAGTCCGCGGAGCCGTAGACCACGGCGCCTATCAGGGCGAGGGCAGCGGAGAGCATCGCGACTCAGCATAGGAGCCGTGCGGGCCACGGGGTCGTTGCACCAACTTCGTTTCCGCAAAGCGATTTCGCTAGATAAGCTAGCGATATGTCTTCGCCTCACCACGCGAACCGCCGACCTTCCGGCTGGCTGCGCATCGGCATCCCGGCCCTTCTCGTGCTGATCTGGCTGGCCGCGGGATCGATCGGAGGGCCGTACTTCGGGAAGGTCGACGAGGTGTCGACCAACGACCGTTCGAGCTTCCTGCCCGAGAACGCGGATGCCACACAGGTGAACGAGAGGCTGACGGACTTCCTCGGCGAAGACAGCATCCCCGCCGTCGTGGTCGTCACCGGCGACGGTGAGCTCTCGGAGGATGACGTCGCCGACGCACAGGCGCTGGCCGACGACATCGCGGCGATCGACGGCGTGCAGGAAGGCGTGTCGCCGCCGATCCTGTCGGACGACGGTGAGGCCGTGCAGATCTTCGTCCCCATCGATGCCGCTGGCGAGGTGGGCGAGATCGTCGACGAGATCCGGACGCTCGTCGCCGACGAACTGCCTGAGGGGCTGGACGGGTGGGTCACCGGACCGGCGGGGTTCACGGCGGATCTGGTGGAGGGCTTCCTCGGCATCGACGGGCTGCTCCTCGGTGTGGCCCTGCTCGCCGTCTTCCTGATCCTCGTGATCGTCTACCGCTCACCCCTGCTGCCGGTCCTGGTGCTCCTCACGTCGATGTTCGCCCTGTGCGCAGCGCTCCTCACCGTGTGGTGGCTCGCGTACGCCGGCATCGTGGTGCTCAACGGGCAGGTGCAGGGCATTCTGTTCATCCTCGTCATCGGCGCCGCGACGGACTACGCGCTGCTGTACGTCGCCCGCTTCCGCGAGTCCATCGCGACGGGCGCGTCGAAGTGGGATGCGACGCTCTCGGCGTGGCGCGGAGCGTTCGAGCCGATCCTCGCGTCGGGCGGCACGGTGATCGCCGGCTTGCTGTGCCTGCTGCTCTCGGATCTGGCGACCAACCGCGCTCTCGGGCCGATCGCCTCGATCGGGATCGCCTTCTCGGTGCTCTCGGCGCTGACGTTCCTGCCGGCGCTGCTGGCCCTCTGCGGCCGCGCCGCCTTCTGGCCCTTCATCCCGAAGCAGCCGCTCGCCATGATCCCCGACGATCTGACCGAGCCGGTCAAGGGACTCTGGCCGCGGCAGGCGCGGTTCGTCGCGCGGAACGCGCGCGTCGTGTGGATCGCGTGCACGATCGTGCTGCTCGCCGGCGCGATCGGCATCACCCAGCTCAAGGCGGACGGCGTGCCCACGAGCGATCTCGTACTGGGGTCGTCTGAGGCGCGCGACGGCCAGGAGGTGCTCGCCGAGCACTTCCCGGCCGGCTCGGGGTCTCCCGTCTACGTGATCCTCCCCGAGGAAGACCTCGCCGGCGCCGTCGAGGTGCTGGCGGCGTCGGAAGGCATCGATTCCGTGGCGGTCGCCTCCGACGACTCCCCGACCGGCCAGGCAGGCGTCGAGGTCGAAGGCGGCGAGCCGGTGCTCACGGCGGTCGGCCCGCCCGGCACGCCTGCTCCGGAGGCGACGGTCTCGGACGGCGACGTGCTGGTGATCGGGACGCTGACGGATGCCGCAGACTCTGTCGCCGCTGAGGACACGGTGCGCGAGCTGCGCGCCGACCTCGATGACGCGCTCGGTGCGGGAACGGCGATCGTCGGCGGCGAGACGGCGACCGACATCGACACCAATGACACGTCGACGCGCGACCGGACGGTCATCATCCCGGTCATCCTGCTGGTGATCCTCCTGATCCTGATGCTGCTGCTGCGGTCGGTCCTGGCTCCCGTGCTGCTCATCGCGACGGTGATCCTGTCGTTCGCCACCGCGCTCGGGGTCAGTGCGCTCGTCTTCAACACGGTCTTCGGATTCCCCGGCGCCGACCCCGCGGTGCCGCTGTACGGGTTCGTCTTCCTCGTCGCCCTGGGTGTGGACTACAACATCTTCCTCATGTCGCGCGTGCGGGAGGAGTCCCTCGTCCACGGGACGAGATCGGGCATCCTGCGGGGTCTCGTCGCGACCGGCGGCGTCATCACCTCGGCCGGTCTCGTGCTCGCGGCGACCTTCGCGGCGCTGGGCGTCATCCCGATCCTGTTCCTGGTGCAGCTCGCCTTCATCGTCGCGTTCGGTGTGCTGCTCGACACCTTCGTGGTGCGGTCGCTCCTCGTGCCCGCCCTGTCCTACGACATCGGACGAGCGATCTGGTGGCCGTCGAAGCTCGCGCGACGGCAACCGGAAGCCGGCCCTTCGACAAGCTCAGGGACCAGGTCAGATCAGCCTGCCTCACCGGTCGCCGAGCCTGTCGAAGCGCAACTGCCGGTGGATGCCCCGCTGCCGGCCGACACGGATGCCGAGCTCGTGGCCGACGACGGGCACCCTCTCACCCGGGAGGAGTACAGGCGTACGCTCGAACCATGAGCAAGGCGCTGTTCATCGTCGATGTCCAGAACGACTTCACCGAGGGCGGTGCCCTCGGTGTAGAGGGTGGGGATGCCGTCGCGCAGCGCATCTCGGAGTACCTGGTCACGCACGGCGAGGAGTACGCCGTCATCGTCGCCTCGCGCGACTGGCACCACGGCGAGGGCGACAACGGCGGGCACTTCAGTCCCGAGCCCGACTTCGTCGACACGTGGCCCGTTCACTGCGTGAGCGGCACGGAGGGTGCCGAGTACGACCCCGGCCTCGACACCTCCGCGGTGACGCATCACGTCAAGAAGGGTCAGGGCAGGCCGGCGTACTCGCTGTTCGAGGGCACGACCGACGACGGGGTGACGGTGACCCACCTGCTCGAGGAGCACGGCGTCGTGGACGTCGACGTGGTGGGCCTTGCGACGGACTACTGCGTGCGTGCGTCGGCCCTCGACGCCATCGAGCACGGGCGGCACGTGCGGGTCCTCACCGACCTCGTCGCCGGGGTGGCTCCGGAATCGAGCGACGCCGCGCTCGCCGAGCTCGCGCACGCGGGGGCGGAGTTGAGCCACTCCGGTCTCTCCGGCGGTGACTGAGCCCGCCGGTGGGTCGCCGACGGCCGTGGGCGTCCGCGCGGCGCTCGAGGCCGCGGCATCCGCTGACGAACGGGCCAAGATCCAGCGGCGCATGACCGATCAGCGCACCGAGATCCTCGGCGTGCGCATGGGCACCGTCTTCGACATCGCCAGGACGAATGCACGGATGCCGCTGGCCGAGGTCGACCGGCTGCTCGACTCGGATGTCTACGAGCTGCGCGTGGCGGCGGTGTCGATCCTCGACTTCCAGGCCCGAACGAAGGATGCCGACCGCGCCGCGCTGTACGACCTCTGGATGCGGCGCCTGGACCGCATCGACACGTGGGACTACATCGACCGTGCGGCTCCGCGCGTGATCGGCGGATATCTGCTCGACAAGCCCCGCGACGTGCTGTTCGACCTCGCGCGGTCGGAGGATCGGTGGCACCGCCGCACGGCGATCACCGCGGCGTTCTGGATCATCCGCGCCGGCGACCTCGACGATCCGCTGGCGCTCTGCGACGTGCTGGCTGCGGATCCCGAGCACCTGGTGCAGACGAACGTGGGGGTGGCGCTGCGCGAGATCGGGCGGGTCGACCGCGTGCGGCTCGAGGAGTTCCTCGCGCGTCGCGGCGACGATCTGAGTGCTCATGCGCGGCGAACCGCGCGCTCCGCCCTGACATGATGCGCACCACACGTTAGCCTCGGGTCTTGTGACTGCGATCCGCCCACTCGCCCCTGCCGACCGCGAGGCCTGGCTGCCGCTCTGGCGCGGCTACCTCGCGTTCTACGAATCGGAGCTCTCGGATGAGCAGACCGAGCTGACGTGGCACCGCCTCCTCGATCCGCAGTTCCCGATCCACGGCGCGCTCGCCACCGGCGACACGGGGGAGGCGGTGGGGTTCGTGCACTGGCTGACCCACGCGGCCACCTGGTCGGCGGGCCCGTACTGCTACCTCGAGGATCTGTTCGTCCACCCCGACACCCGGGGCACGGGCGCGGGACGCGCGCTCATCGCCCACGTCACCGACTGGGCCCGTGAACAGGGCGCCGCGAAGGTGTACTGGCTCACGCAGGAGTCCAACGCCACGGCACGCGGCCTGTACGACCGTGTCGCGACCTCGACCGGCTTCGTGCACTACGAGATCGGACTGGCGTCATGACGGGCGGAGCGGCTCCCGCCGAGCGCAGCACCGGCGACCTCGTCGCCACGCTGCTGCTCATCGGCTTCTCGGTCGGGGGCGCGGTGGTGCTGTTCTTCGTCTCGCTGCTCTGGGCGGTCGGCACCTACGACAACACGCTCGCCATCGTGCTCGGCGGATATCTGCCGCTCGCCTTCGCGGTGATCGGCGGCGTCGCGGGCATCCTCGCGCTGTCCCGCAAGCGCACCGCGTTCTGGTACCCGCTCATCGCGCTGGTGCTGAGCATCGTGGCCTGGCTCATCGCCGCCGCGATCGCGCGCTGACAACGGGGCCGGCCAAGTGCTCCGGCGGCTCGAACGGTGTGGTGCCCCCACAGGGGCTCGAACCCTGGACCCACGGATTAACCTGCTGCACTGAGTTTCCCCAGCCACCGTCTCCGGCTTGCAGTCTGGACTATATCTTCACCTTCGGCCGGACCGGTCAGGTGCGCCGCGTGTAGTCTCTGAGGTTCCCTTGCGGTTACCTGCTGATTGCCCAATCCCTCGGATTTTCACTGCCAGGTGTCGTTCAGACGCTTGGCGAGTACCTCGGGCTCTCAGGGTGTTCCAGCATATAGCGGCGGTCATCCAGCGCATTTCGGCGCTGGCGCTCCATTTTGTTGTGTTGAAGTCCGTTGCTCTAACCAACTGAGCTATAGGGGCGCCTCCACCCTAGCAAGGCCACGCGGATGGTCGGAGCGTCGGAGCCCATCTCTAGGCTGTGGGTTCGCCCGTCTGGAGACGTCGCAGGAAAGGACCAGGAGGCGATGAGGAAGCACTGCGGTTCGTGCGGGCAGGAACAGCCGCTCACCGAGTTCAACCGCAAGTCATCCCGCGCCGACGGGCTCCAAGAAGTATGTCGCGAGTGCAACCGGCGGTCGTCGCGCGACTACTACGCGCGCAATCGTGAACGTCATGTGCGGGTCATCGTCGAACGCACTGCGAAGCGGCGCGCCGAGGCCAAAACGTTCCTCGTGACCTATCTGCGCGACCATCCGTGCGTCGACTGCGGCGTGACCGATCTGCGGGTCCTCGACTTCGACCACCGACCAGGGGCTGACAAGCGCAAGGACGTCATGGCGATGGTGAAGGAGGGGTTCAGCATCGCCAGACTGTCGGAAGAGATCGATAAGTGCGACGTGCGTTGCCGCAACTGTCATGCGATCGTGACCCTCGAGCGCGCCGGAGACAACTGGCGGTCGAGAGCGATGCGCGACCTCCGTGGCGCCTGACCGCGGCGCTCAGCCGTTGCCGCCCCCGTTGCCGCCGCCGTTGCCGTTGCCGTTCCCGCGCCCGCCGCTGCCGCCGCCGCCGCCGTTGTTGTTGCCCGGGCCGCTGTTGTCGTTGACGTCCCCGCCGCCTCCGGTGTCGGCCGGCGGCGGGTCGCCGGCCGGGGCCCGCTCAGCGGGCACGCTGGCCGGCACCTCCTCGACCGGAGCCTCCTCCGTCGGCGCCGGCGGAGCCTCCTCCGTCGGTACGGGCGGAGCTTGCTCCTCCGCGGGCGGGGTCGATGCGGGGTCGGCATCTGCGGACCAGCTGTTCGCCACCAGCACCGAGCCGAGCGCGAGTGCGAGCGCCAGCAGCGCCGCGACGACCACCCCGATCATCAGGGCACGGCGCGAGGCTCGCCCACGCTCGTCGGGCACGGCAGGGGCGACCGCTGCCGCCTCATCCGTCCCGGCCGAAGCTCCCGACGCGCGGGCGGCCACGCGCGCATCGCGGCGGAGCGCTCCGCGCTCGAGGGTGCCCGCAGAACCTGCGGCCAGCGCGCGCTGGGGAAAGACCTGGGTGGGATCGGCGACGGATATCGCGACAGGCGCCGTCGAGGGGTCGGCTGCTTGACGGGCGATGGTGTTCTCCATGGCAGCCAGGCGGGAGGCCGCCGTCACGACGTCGAGCGCGGCGGGTCGGTCGTCCGGGCGGATCGCCGTCATCCCGCGCAGCAGGCCCTGCCACGACGGGTGGAGCGACTCCGGGATCTCGGGCGCCGACGACAGCCGTGCCACCACCGTGCCGATGCCTTCGGCATCGCCGAACGGTCGTTCGCCGGTCAGCGCCTCGATGAGCAGGAGACCGAACGCGTAGATGTCGGCGGCCGGCGCCGGCGGCACCCCGCGCGCCTGTTCCGGAGCGACGTACGCCATCGTGCCGACGATGACTCCCGGGGTGGTCACACGGGCCGAGTCCATCAAGTAGGCGATGCCGAAGTCCCCGAGCTTCGCGCGCCACTCCCATCCGGGCCGCGGCGACGACCACAGGAGCACATTCGAGGGTTTGATATCGCGATGCACGACCCCGTGCTCGTGCGCGACGTGCAGGCCCTCCGCGATGTCGATCGCGATCGATGCGACGATCTTCGGATCGACGGGCCCCCGCGCGATGAGATCCCGCAGCGTGATGCCGTCGACGTGCTCCATGACGAGGTAGCTGGTCTCGCCCGTGCCGACGCGCGCATCGAACACGGTGACGAGGGAGTGGTGACTCAGAGAAGCGAGGAGGGTCGTCTCTGACAGTGCACGTTCGACGGAGTCGATGCCGTCGGTGGGTTCGCGGAACACCTTCACTGCCACCGAGCGCTGGAGGTGGGTGTCTTCGGCGCGATAGACGCGCGCCATCCCGCCCTCGCCGATACGCTCATGCAGGACGTAGCGATCGTCCAAGATCTCGCCGGTGGACAACTCCGCCGACGCGCGCAGGTCTGTCACGTCTCCTCCCACCTGGCGTCCGCACCCCTCCGGCGCAACCCCAGGCCCAGAATCACGTTAGACAGCGCGCCTGATTGTCCCCACACCCTTGACTCTTGCGCGAGCGCGTGCAATGCACGACGAGGCCGCCGACGTCATCCCCAGACGTCGACGGCCTCACCGCCCCCCTGCCGGCCGAAGCCGGCGGCGGTCACTGTGCCGGAGGCATCAGGACCGAGTCGATGAGATACACGGTGGCGTTGGCGGTCTGCACGCCGCCGCAGATCACGCTGGCGTCGTTGACCATCCACTCGTCTCCGCTTCCGGTCACCTCGAGATCGGAGCCCTGCACGGTGGTGTGCATGCCGGCGATGTCGGCAGGCTCGATCTGGCCGGGAACCACGTGGTACGTCAGGATCGACGTCAGCGTCGCCGTGTCGGTCTTCAGCGCCTCGATGGTCGCCGGGTCGAGGGCCGCGAACGCCTCGTCCACCGGGGCGAAGACGGTGAACTCGTCGCCGTTGAGGGTGTCGACGAGGTCGACCTCAGGGTTGAGCTGGCCGCTCACGGCGGCGGTGAGCGTGGTCAGCATCGGATTGTTGGATGCCGCGACCGCGACCGGATCGGCCGACATGCCCTCGATCGAGCCGTCGCCGTCCGGAACGGCCTCCGCATAGGCGGCGCAGCCGGGGCCGACGAGGTTCGCGGCGGGGTCGGCGGCCATCGGCTCCTCGCTCGCCTCCATGGCCGGTGTGGAGGGTTCTGCCGACGGCTCGGCGGCCGAGCCGCCCATCGAGCATGCCGACAGTGCGAAGGACGCGGCGACGGCGAGAGCGAGCCCGGCCGAAAGGCGCTTCCGGGTGATGCGAGACATTGTCTTCCTCCTCCATGCGGTCGTGCGACCGCGGTCTGGTGGCCCCCGGTGCGGGGAGCGTGCCGCAGGAGCGGCTACACGGACTGTTCGGAGGGCTCCCCGGAACGGATTGGACGACATGCGGATGCCGCTGCCTGGGCTCACGGCACCCGTTGTCAGTCCGTCCAATCCGAAGCGGCCTGTGGAGCGAACAACCGTCGACACCAAGGGGGATTCATGGAGCTCGTCATCATCGGTCTGCTCGGCGGGCTCATCACGGGGATCTCGCCGTGCATCCTGCCGGTGCTGCCGGTCATCTTCCTGACCGGCGGCGCGCAGTCCGCCCGTTTCGCCTCCGAGGCGGGCGACGGGCCGGCCCCGGCGTCGCGCTGGCGGCCGTACCTCGTCATCGCGGGGCTCGTCACCAGTTTCACGCTGGTCACTCTGCTGGGCTCGCTTCTGCTGGGTGCGCTCGGCCTGCCGCAGGACGTGCTGCGCTGGGCGGGGATCGCGGTGCTCGTCCTGATCGGCATCGGCCTGCTCGTGCCGGGATTCGAGCGGGTGCTCGAGAAGCCCTTCCAGCGGCTCGCCCGTCGCTCCGAAGTGCAGAACTCCGGGAGCGGGTACGGTGTCGGGCTGGCCCTCGGCACGGTCTTCGTGCCGTGCGCGGGACCGGTGCTGGCGGCGATCATCGTGGCCGGCTCGACCGGCCGCATCGACGTCGGCACAGTGGTGCTGACGCTCTCCTTCGCTGTCGGCGTCGCGATCCCGCTGCTGTTCTTCGCGCTGGCGGGTCGTGGCCTGGTCGAGCGCATCCGCGCGTTCCGCACGCACGAGCGGGGCCTGCGGATCGCCGCCGGCGTGGCGATGCTCGCGCTCGCGGTCGGGCTCGTCTTCAACGTGCCGCAGCTGCTCCAACGGCTCGTGCCGGACTACACGGCTGACATCCAGCGGCAGCTCACCGACAACCCCGATGCGCGCCGGGCGCTCGATCTCGGCGGGCTGGTGACGGATGAGAACCGCGAGCTCGACCAGTGCACCAACGGCGCGGCCGAACTGGAGTCCTGCGGGACGGCGCCGAGCATCCGGGGCATCGACGCGTGGCTGAACACGCCGGACGGCGCGCCGATCGCCCTCGACGACCTGCAGGGCGAGGTCGTGCTCATCGACTTCTGGGCGTACTCGTGCATCAACTGCCAGCGCAGCATCCCGCACGTCGTGGCGTGGGACGCGGCCTATCGAGAGGCGGGACTGCAGGTGATCGGCATCCACTCTCCCGAGTACGCCTTCGAGAAAGACGCCGCCAATGTCGCCGCAGGGGCGCGCGACTTCGGCATCACGTATCCGGTGGCTCTCGACAACAGCCTGTCGACGTGGACGAACTACCGGAACCGCTACTGGCCCGCCCACTACCTGATCGACGCCACCGGCACCGTGCGGCACATTTCGCTCGGCGAGGGCAGCTACGCCGCGACCGAGAAGCTGATCCGAGAGCTGCTGCAGGATGCCGAGCCCGACGTGGCGCTGCCGGGTCCGACCGACATCGCCGATGACACGCCGGATGCCGGCACCCGCACGCGAGAGACGTTCCTCGGGTCGGCGAAGGACGTCAACCACGGCGGTGACTCGCCGTACCGCGCAGGCGAGGCCGAGTACCGGCTGCCTGCCGAGCAGCCCGCGGATTCGTTCGCCCTCGATGGCTCCTGGCGCGTCGAGACGCAGTACGCCACGCCCACCACAGCCGCGGGTGGCGGCATCCGTCTGCAGTTCCATGCGGATGAGGTGCGGATGGTGCTGGCCGGCGAAGGCGAGGTGCGCGTACGGCTCGACGGCGGCCCAGAGCAGACGCTGGCGGTGTCGGGAACGCCTCGGTCGTACGCCGTCGCGGAAGGCGCGGTCGGGTCCGCCCAGGTGCTCGACGTGATCGTGTCGCCGGGCGTCGAAGTGTACTCGTTCACCTTCGGGTGAGGCGACGCCGGGGTGAAGGAGGGCGGGTAGGGCATGCTGGTGGACATGGTGATCGATGGGATCGACGTGCCGGAGGACGGCACGGAGCCCGTTGATCGCATCGGAGAGCTGCTGCAGCGCGTCGCCGTCGGAGACCAGGCGGCGTTCGCGCGGGTCTATGACCTCCTGTCGCCGCGCGTCTTCGGCCTCATCCTGCGAGTGCTCGTCAACCGGGCGCAGAGCGAAGAGGTGCTGCAGGAGGTGTTCCTCGAGGTGTGGCAATCCGCATCGCGGTTCGCTCCGAACAGAGGTCAGGGGAGATCGTGGGTCCTCACGATCGCGCACCGCCGGGCGGTGGACCGTGTGCGGGCCTCGCAGTCGAGCGCGGATCGAGACGTGCGAGCCGGATTCCGCGATCTCGGGGTGGCCCACGACGAGGTGGCGGAGCAGGTCGAGCTGCGCATCGAGGGGGAGCGGGTGGCGACGGCGCTGTCGGCACTGCCCGACGCCCAGAAGGAAGCGCTGACCCTCGCGTATTACGGGGGTTACAGTCAGAGCGAGATCGCGGCCCTGGTGGGAGCGCCGTTGGGGACGATCAAGACGAGGATGCGGGACGGACTGTCCCGCCTGAGAGCGGAGATGGGGGTGACCGCGTGATGGACGAGGAGGAGTTCGCCGAGCTCGCCGCCGGCGCTGCGCTGAACGCGCTGTCACCCGCCGACCGGGAGGCGTTCGAGGCCGCCCGGCGCCGGCACCCCGAGTGGCAGCACCTGGTGGACGCGGATGCCGCGACCGCCGCCGCCCTCGCGGACACCGTCTCGGACGCGCTGCCCCCGCTGACCCTGCGCTCGACCCTGCTCGCGCGTGTCGCGGCGACCCCGCAGTTGCCGACGATGGACGCGTCCGCAGCGGCGGCCGCCGAACCGGTCGAAGCGTGGTCGGACAGCGACGAGCAGCCGGCGGCCGAGCCGCCGCCCGCGACGGCCGTCATCCAGGCGGTGTCTCGGCAGCGCTGGACCCGCGGAATCCTCGGGCTGGCCGCATCGCTGGTGCTGCTCGTCGCCCTTGGGCTCGGCGCCGCCACGCTCAACGACTACCTGAACCGCTCGGCAGAGGTCGTCGCGCTCGAGCAGATCGAGGATGCCCCCGACGCCCAGTCGGCCACGGTCGAGGTCACCGACGGCGGCACGGCGACGGCGCACTGGTCGGAGTCCGTCGGCAAGGTCGTGCTGGTGTCCCAGGGGCTTCCGCGGATCGCCGACGACGAGAGCTTCGAGCTGTGGTTCGTGCGTGGCGACGATGCGGTCTCGGCAGGCACCTTCGAGTCCGCGGACGGCCAGGCGACGGCGTTGCTCGACGGTGAGGTGGAACCGGGCGACGTGATCGCGGTGACGATCGAGCCGCAGGGCGGCTCGCCCACCGGGGAGCCGTCGTCCGAACCCATCGTGATCATCCCCACCGCCTGAATCCTGCCGACGGACTGGTGCGACAGGGCGATCCGGGTAGCGTGAAACCCGTGGTTTCCGCCGTGCAGACGACCCAGACGCTCGCTCACCTCCGGCGTGCGCGCGATCTCATCGACCGTGAGTACGCGCAGCCCCTCGACGTGCCGACGATGGCGACGAAGGCGCTGATGTCGCCGGCGCATTTCTCGCGGGAGTTCAAGGCCGCCTACGGCGAGACCCCGTACGCGTATCTCATGACCCGGCGCATCGAGCGCGCCATGGCGCTGCTGCGCGAGGGCACGTCGGTGACGGATGCCTGCACCGCCGTCGGCGCGACCTCGCTCGGCTCATTCAGCTCGACGTTCACCGAGATCGTGGGGGAGACCCCGAGCTCGTACCGGTCCCGGCCGCATGACGCGGCCGAGGCGATGCCGCTGTGCGTCGCGAAGATCCTCACGCGCCCGACCCGGTACGCCTGACCGCTGTTCGACGGTCGTGCCAACTGAGCAGGATCGGAGAAGCGCGCGCCCAGGCGGGACCCTAGCGTGGCAGGCATGACGAACATCGCGCTGGCATACAGCCCCATCACCGTCGACGATGTCGACGCCGCCATCCCGTTCTACCGCGACGGCCTCGGTCTCGAGGTCGTCAACGACGTCTCCTACGACGGTCACCGCTGGGTGAGCTTCGGCTTTCCCGGTCAGCCCGGTCTGTCGCTCGTCGTCTCGGACCCGACCGCGGGCCGGTCTCCCGACGACGGCGAGACGCTGAATCGCCTCATCGTGAAGGGATCGGGCCCTGGGCCCTACGTGTTCACCACCGGCGACCTCGACGCCACCTTCGAGCAGCTGCGCGCCTTCGGCGCCGAGGTGCTGCAGGAGCCCAAGGGGCAGGACTGGGGACCGCGCGACTGCGCATTCCGCGACCCTGCCGGCAACCACATCCGCATCAACCAGGTCTGAGCGGACGGGCATTATGTGCCTGCCCTGGGCGGCTGCGCGCGAGCGGGAGCCCGTGCTCGTGGCGGCGAGTAGCCTGGACGGGATGAGCGATTCGTCCAGGGAGTTCCACAAGCCCGTCCGACGACCGGCGGAGCTCTTCGACCGTGTGTTCGCGGCCGAGGATCCGGCGGAGGTCTCGCGCGTCGCGCACACGACTGCGCACGCCCTGCTGGCGCGGGTGCGCGCCGACCCCGACGGCGACGTCGTCGACCGGCTCGTCGCGTTCACCGACGAGCACGGCATCGACGACCTCGCCGAACTGTGGTCGCGCTCGCCGGCGAAGACGCTCCCCGGAGCGCTGTGGCGGCTGTACCTCGTGCAGCTCATGATCCACGACGACCCGCGCACGGCCGCGCTCCTGTACGAGCGCGGCCGTGCCGAGCTCGCGTCCGCCGACGACGTCGTCGCCGGCGCGCCCTCACCCGCCGGCCCCGACGAGCTCGTCGCCCTGGTCGACACGATCCTGCGCGGTCTGTTCGAGGGCGACTTCGCCGTCGCGCTCGACCGCGCCGCCGCGTTCTGCCGCGTGCAGGCGTCGGGCGCGACGCATGTCGCCGACGACTACGAGGCGACCGAGCCTGATCGCGCATCGGCGTTCACCACGCGCGCCCTGCGGCTGTCGGACTACGCCGCCGACCTGACAGCCTGCGCCGCGCTGTGGCGCCGCGCAGCGCTCACCTGACGCGGTACAGAACGCCTCGGTGCTGATGCCGCTGCGCGGGAGAGGCGTTCCGCATCGCTCGGCGCTGCGCATCGCCCTGGGTATGGAAGTGCCGGGCCGCAGAACGCCTCGGTGCTGATGCCGCTGCGCGGGAGAGGCGTTCCGCATCGCTCGGCGCTGCGCATCGCCCTGGGTATGGAAGTGCCGGGCCGCAGGACGCCTCGGTGCTGATGCCGCTGCGCGGGAGAGGCGTTCCGCATCGCTCGGCGCTGCGCATCGCCCTGGGTATGGAAGTGCCGGGCCGCAGAACGCCTCTCGGCGCGAGGCCGCTCGGAGCGGCAGAAGATGGAGCCCGGGGTTACTGCGGCCCGGCTGATCCAGTGTAACGGAGGAGACCGGCGTGGCATTCCCCGCGCTCTAAGCTCGGGGCATGGCCCTGCTCTTCGCACTCGTCATCGACCCCTCGGCCTTCGCGGATACCCGGTCGGACTTCGCCGACACGTTCCGCGTCATCGATCCCTCCGCACCGGCACTGAGCGTCGGCGAGCTGAGCACGCAGCGTGGCGACGGCATCTTCGAGTCGATCGGGGTCGTCGATGGGCACGCGCAGGAGACGGAGGCGCATCTCGAGCGGCTCGCGCACTCGGCCCGGATCTGCGACCTGGCGCCCCCGAACCTCGAGCAGTGGCGGCAGGCCGTGGACGTCGCCGCACAGCACGCGCCGCGCCACGGCGAGGGCGTGATCAAGCTCATCCTGAGCCGCGGTGTCGAGCATGGCCCCGCACCGACGGCCTGGGTGACCGTGGCGGCCGCCGCCGACAACACCGCCGTGCGCGCTCGGGGGATCCGCGTCGTGACCCTCGACCGCGGGTATGGCATCGACACGCCCGCGAAGGCTCCCTGGCTGCTGCTCGGCGCCAAGACGCTGTCGTACGCGGTGAATATGGCCGCGATCCGCGAGGCCAAGCGCCGTGGAGCCGACGACGCCGTGTTCGTGAGCTCGGACGGCTTCGTCCTCGAAGCACCGACCGCGTCCCTCATCCTGCGGCTCGACGGCCGGTTCGTCACTCCCGCGCCCAACGGCGGCATCCTCCACGGCACGACGCAGCTGAGCCTGTTCGCCCATCTCGAGGAGCAGGGTCTCGAGACCGGCTACGCGACGATTCCGATCAGCGCGCTGGGGCAGGCGGATGCCGCGTGGCTGGTGTCGAGCGTGCGTCTCGCGGCGCCCATCACAGCGATCGACGGCGCCGCGGTCCCGGTCGACGCCGACCTCACGGCATCCTTCAATCGCTATCTGCTCAGCCCGCGCGACTGAGCCGCCCGCCCGACCCGCGCCCTACCGGAGCAACGACGAAGCCCCCGCCGAGCGGCGGGGGCTTCGTCAACGGGATGTCGTCGGCTCAGCCGAATCGGCCCGAGACGTAGTCCTCCGTGGCCTGCACCGACGGCGTCGTGAAGATCGCGGTGGTGTCGTTGTACTCGATGAGCTTGCCCGGCTTGCCGGTGCCCGCGATGTTGAAGAACGCCGTCTTGTCGCTCACGCGCGAGGCCTGCTGCATGTTGTGCGTGACGATGACGACCGTGTAGTCGTTCTTCAGCTCGCCGATCAGCTCCTCGATCGCGTAGGTCGAGATCGGGTCGAGGGCCGAGCAGGGCTCGTCCATGAGGATCACCTCGGGAGAGACGGCGATCGCGCGGGCGATGCAGAGTCGCTGCTGCTGGCCGCCCGAGAGGCCCGAGCCCGGCTTGTCGAGACGGTCCTTGACCTCGTTCCACAGGTTGGCGCCCATGAGGGACTTCTCGACGAGGGCGTCGGAGTCCGACTTCGACATCTTCTTGTTGTTGAGCTTGACGCCCGCGAGCACGTTCTCCTTGATCGACATCGTGGGGAACGGATTGGGCCGCTGGAACACCATGCCGACCTGGCGGCGCACGAGCACCGGGTCGACGTTGGCACCGTAGAGGTTGTCGCCGTCCAGCAGCACCTCGCCCTCCACGCGGGCGCCGGGGATGACTTCGTGCATGCGGTTGAGGGTGCGCAGGAACGTCGACTTGCCGCAACCCGACGGGCCGATGAAGGCGGTCACGCTGCGCGGCTCGATGTTGAGCGAGACGCCTTCGACGGCCAGGAAGTCGCTGTAGTAGACGTTGAGGTCGTTGACTTCGATGCTCTTGGACATGATTCCTGTCGATTCTTTCGGGTGGGGATGCTCAGCGGCCGAGCTTCGGCGAGAAGACCTTCGCGACGAGCCGCGCGATGAGGTTCAGGAGCATCACGATGACGATGAGGACGAGCGCGGCGGCCCAGGCCCGGTCGTGGTACGCCGCGACGGGGATGCCCGCGTTCATGTACTGCGTGTACACGAACACCGGCAGCGTCATCATGCGGCCCTCGAAGAGGTTGTAGTTCATGGAGGTCGCGACGCCGGCGGTGAGCAGCAGCGGGGCCGTCTCGCCGATGACGCGCGAGATCGACAGCATGACGCCCGTCGTGATGCCCGCGATCGAGGTGGGCAGGACGACCTTCGAGATCGTGCGCCACTTCGGCACGCCGAGGGCATACGCCGCCTCACGGAGCTCGTTCGGCACCAGGCGCAGCATCTCTTCGGTCGAGCGCACGACCACGGGGATCATGAGCACCGACAGCGCGATCGATCCCATGATGCCCATGCGGATGCCGGGTTCGAAGAGCAGCGCGAACACGGCGTAGGCGAACAGACCGGCCACGATCGAGGGGATGCCCGTCATCACGTCGACGAGGAACGTGATGCCGCGCGCCAGCCGGTTCCGTGCGCCGTACTCGACGAGGTAGATGGCTGTGAAGATGCCGATCGGGATCGAGATGATGGCTGCGGCGAGCGTGATGAGGAGCGTGCCGACGATGGCGTGCAGCGCACCGCCGCCTTCGCCGACGACGTTGCGCATGGACGAGGAGAAGAACTCGGCCGAGAGGCCCGCGACGCCGTTGACGATCACGGTGATCGCCAGCGACACGAGCGGCACCATCGCGACGAGGAACGCGAGCGTCACGACGCCGGTCACGAGCCGGTCGACGCCCTTGCGGCGGCCCTCCACCAGCGAGGAGATCGTGGCGATCAAGGCCAGGTACACGAGGGCGGCGACGACGGCGCACCCTGCGATGCTGAAGTCCTCGCCCGAGCCCATGGCGAGGATCGCGAAGACCACGGCGCTGACCGCGAGACTGCCGATCAGGATGGCCCACGGGGCCCACACCGGCAGGCGGCCGCTGGTCAGTCGCGGGGTCTCGCGCACGGGCACCTGCTGCGGCGCCGTCGGGGGAGCGGTTGTCACGGTCATGTCAGTTCGCTCCCGAGAATGCCTCGCGGCGGCTCACGATCCATCGTGCGATGGCGTTGACCGCGAAGGTGACGATGAAGAGGATGAGACCCGTCGCGATCAGGACGTTGACGTTGGTGCCGTACGCCTCGGGGAACGTCAGGGCGATGTTCGCCGGGATTGTGCTCGGGTTCTCCGAGGTGAAGAGCTGGAAGGTGACGACGCCCGTCGCGGACAGCACCATGGCGACCGCCATCGTCTCGCCGAGGGCGCGACCGAGCCCCAGCATTGAGGCGGACACGATGCCGCTGCGGCCGAAGGGGAAGACGGCCATGCGGACCATCTCCCACCGTGTCGCGCCGAGCGCGAGGGCGGCCTCCTCGTGGAGCACCGGGGTCTGCAGGAAGATCTCGCGGCAGATCGCGGTGATGATGGGGACCACCATGACCGCCAGCACGATGGCTGCGGTGAAGATCGTGCGGCCGGTGCTGGAGACGGTGCCGCCGAACAGCGGGAACCAGCCCATGTTGGCGTTGAGCCACGCGTACACCGGCTGCACGGCGGGGGCCAGCACGAGGATGCCCCACAGGCCGAAGACGACCGAAGGCACCGCGGCCAGCAGGTCGACGATGTAGCCGAGACCCTGCGCGAGGCGGCGCGGTGCGTAGTGCGAGATGAAGAGGGCGACCGAGACGGCCAGGGGGACGGCCATCAGCAGCGCCAGGAACGACGCCCAGACCGTGCCGAACGCGAGCGGCCAGACGTACTGCCAGAAGTTCCCGGTGAGGATGCTCGCCGTCTCGCTGGTGGCGGTCAGACCGGGGATGGACTGGATGATCAGGAAGAGCGCGACGGCGGCGAGCGTGACGAGGATCATCACGCCGGCGGCGAGGGCGGTTCCCGAGAACCAGCGGTCGCCCGGCCGCTGCTTGACCTTGCCCGCTGCCGGGGCGGTCGTCGTGGTCATGGTGTCCTTCTGATTCGGGTCTTCTCAGGGTGATACCCGGCCCGGTCGCCGAGCGACCGAGCCGGGTACCGTGGTCTTACTCTGCGACGATCGTCTCGATCGCCGCGTTGACCTTCTCGCGCAGGCTGTCCGAGATCGGCGCGTTGCCCGCAGCCGCGGCAGCGGCCTCCTGGCCCTCGGCGCTGGCGACGTACTCGAGGTAGCCCTTGACGATCGGGGCGACCTCCGCGTCCGCGAACTCCTGGCACGTGATCATGTAGCTGACGAGGACGATCGGGTAGACGCCGGCCTCCTGCGAGGTGCGGTCGAGCTCGATCGCGAGGTCGCCCTCGGAGCGGCCCTCCTCGAACGGCGACGCGTCGACGATCGCCGCGGCTGCCTCGGGCGAGTACTCGACGAACTCGTCGCCGACCTTGACGGCGGCGGTCGAGAGGCCCTCTTCGGCGGCGCGCGACGCGTCGGCGTAGCCGACGGTGCCGTTGCCCCCGGCGACGGCGGAGACGACACCCGAGGTGCCCTGCGCGGCCTCACCGGTCGTGAGCGGCCAGACGCCGTCGGGCTCGCTCGTCCACACGTCTCCGGCTGCCTGGAAGAGGTAGTCGGTGAAGTTCTCGGTGGTGCCCGAGTCGTCGGCGCGGTGCACCGGCGTCACGGCCGCGTCCGGAAGCGTCACGCCCGGGTTGAGGGCGGCGATCGCCGGGTCGTTCCAGGTGGTGATGGTGCCGGCGAACAGGCCCGCGATGGTCGCGGCGTCCAGGTTGAGCGAGTCCACGCCCTCGAGGTTGAAGATGACCGCGATCGGCGAGATGTAGGTCGGGAGCTCGACGATGCCCGAGCCCTCGGCGCACGCCTCGAAGCCACCGGCCTCGATCTCTTCGATCTTGAATGCGCGGTCCGAGCCGGCGAACGGGAAGGCGCCGGCCTGGAAGGACTCGCGGCCTGCACCCGAGCCCGCCGGGTCGTAGTTGATCGTGACGTCGGGGTTGGCCTCCTGGAAGCCGGCGGTCCATGCCTGGACGGCGACCTCCTGCGACGAAGCGCCACCGCCGGCGATCTCGCCGGA
Source organism: Microbacterium sp. B35-30 (assembly GCF_010634855.1). Classification (GTDB taxonomy): domain Bacteria; phylum Actinomycetota; class Actinomycetes; order Actinomycetales; family Microbacteriaceae; genus Microbacterium. The sequence goes on from NZ_MWLQ01000041.1 coordinate 30,211, forward strand.
CAGGTCTGAGGTGGGGGCGTCGGTGGTGCCACCGGACGGGGTCTCGTTCGAAGCGCAGCCGGCGAGGGCGAGGGCCGCGATTGCGGCGACAGCGCCCACCTGGGCGATGCGAGAGATCTTCACTGTGTGAATCCTTCACGTGTCAGGGAAACAGGCCCGAGAAGGCCTTCGGGTTCGAACCCGGTGCGGGGTTCGCTCTGAAACGTAGGCTCGGACTCTTAAGAGCTTGCGCTGCGCGGGTGAACGGAAGGTGAACGGGATGCCGACATCCATGCGTCCGCATCGAGGTCGCCGCGCCGTCAGGCCGCGGAATTCCGCGGCTCTCGAGGCAAGCTGTTCACTCGAGGTGCTGAGTCGCCCCCGCTTCAGTCCTTGGGGATGTGCGTCTCGATCGCCACGATGCCCGAGCCGGGATTGTCCACCGACATGTGCACGACCGAGAAGGCGGCGGGATCGAGCGCCGAGGCGCTGCCGAGATACGATCCGCGCAGTGTGCCCGTCGCGAGCGCGAGCTCGCTGAGGATGTCGGGAAGCACCGGCCCGTGGCTGCACAGCACGGAGGGCTTTCGGGCACGAACCCGATCGCCGACCACGGTGCGGGCGTCGGACTTCCCCTCTTCCCAGGCGTCCTGGCCGATCAGACCGGTGGTGTCGATCTTGCGCCCGATAGCGTCCGACAGCGGCTTGACCGTCTCCAGGCACCGCACCGCAGGGCTCGACACGATCCTGCGGACGCCGAAGGCGAGGAGCGGGCCGACGATCGAGGCCGCCTGCCTGCGGCCGCGCGGTGACAGCGCGCGCGCGACATCCTTCCCCTTCCATTCCTCGCGGGAGAGCGCCTTGGCATGCCGCAGTGCGACGATCGGAAACGTCCGCAGCACGCCCTCGTCGACCAGCCGGACGAAGGTCTCCAGGATCTCGGTGTCGACGGGGTAGCTGAGACGCCGTAGGGCCTTCTTCGGCGACACCCACTCCAGCGCGGCGATCTCTTTGTTCGGCAGGAACGCCGAGGCGCGGATCGCCGCCTCGGTCGCCTCGGCCGCCCAGTAGTGCACGATCTTGATGCGCTTGCTGGGCAGCCGGTAGCGCGAGACGCCGACCGGCACGCCGAGGGCGACACGGATGCCGGTCTCTTCGTGGATCTCGCGCACCGCCGTCTCTGCCAGCATCTCGCCGGGGTCGACCTTGCCCTTGGGCAGGGTGACATCGCGGTACTTCGTGCGGTGGATCAGGAGCACACGCAGCTTGCCGTCGACGACCCGCCAGACGACGCCCCCGGCCGCGTAGACGGCCGTCTCGGTCATCGCACCGCCCGTGCCCGCCGACGGCGCTGCACGTTGGTCATGGTCCTGTCCTGGAGGTCCAGGAGCGGCTTGCCGTCCTCGCCGATGTTGTGCCGCACCCATTCGCCGTCCGGCCTCAGGTGCCACGAGCTCGTGTTGTCGCTCATCGAGAGTGTGAAGAGGTCGTTCAGCTCCTTGACGTGGGCGGGCGTCGACACCCGCACGAGAGCCTCGACCCGGCGGTCGAGGTTGCGGTGCATGATGTCGGCGCTGCCGATGTACACCACCGGCTCGCCGTCGTTGTGGAAGGCGAAGATGCGCGAGTGCTCGAGGTAGCGGCCGAGGATCGAGCGGACCGTGATGTTCTCGCTCATCCCCTCGACGCCGGGCTTGAGCGAGCAGATGCCGCGCACGCACACCTCGACCTTCACGCCCGCCTGGCTGGCGCGGTACAGCGCGTCGATGATCTGCTCGTCGACCATCGAGTTGACCTTGATGCGCACGCTCGCCGGCTTGCCGCCGAGGGCGTTGCGCCGCTCCTTCTCGATCAGCCGCAGCAGGCCCTTGCGCAGGTGGAGCGGCGCGACGAGGATCCGCTTGAACTTCTTCTCGATCGCGTAGCCGCTCAGCTCGTTGAACAGGCGGGTCAGGTCGCGACCGACCTGGTCGTCGGCGGTGAAGAGCCCGAAGTCCTCGTAGATGCGGCTGGTCTTGGGGTTGTAATTGCCGGTGCCGACGTGGCTGTAGCTGCGCAGCACGCCGCTCTCTTCGCGGATCACGAGCGCGAGCTTGCAGTGGGTCTTGAGGCCCACCAGGCCGTAGACGACGTGGACACCCGCCTTCTCGAGCTTGCGAGCCCACACGATGTTGTTGGCTTCGTCGAAGCGCGCCTTGATCTCGACGAGCGCCAGCACCTGCTTGCCGGCCTCGGCGGCGTCGATGAGCGCCTCGACGATGGGGCTGTCGCCCGACGTGCGATAGAGGGTCTGCTTGATGGCGAGCACATGCGGGTCCTTCGCCGCCTGCTCGAGGAAGGACTGCACGCTCGTCGCGAAGGACTCGTAGGGGTGGTGTACGAGCACGTCGCCCTTGCGGATGGCGGCGAAGATGTCGGCGCGCTCGTTGTTGTCGCCCGGTTGGAACGCCAGCGCGGTCGTGGGCAGGTGCGGCGTGAAATGCAGGTCCGGGCGATCGATCCGCGAGAGGTCGAACAGTCCGCGCAGATCCAGCGGCCCGGGCAGGCGGTAGACCTCCTGCGCAGTGATGTCGAGCTCCTTCACGAGGAGGTCGAGCGTCACGTCATCCATGTCGTCGGTGATCTCGAGGCGGATCGGCGGCCCGAACCGGCGACGCAGCAGCTCCGCCTCGAGCGCCTGGATGAGGTTCTCGGTCTCGTCCTCCTCGATGACCATGTCCTCGTTGCGGGTCAGGCGGAAGGCGTGGTGGTCGAGCACCTCCATGCCGGGGAAGAGGTCGTCGAGGTGGTTGGAGATGAGGTCCTCGAGCGGCAGGTACCTCACCGCGCCGGCGGCCGGCGGCAACTCGACGAACCGGGGGAGCATCGGCGGCACCTTGAGCCGGGCGAACTCCTGGCGGCCGGTGCGGGCGTTGCGGATGCGGATCGCGAGGTTCAGCGACAGCCCCGAGATGTACGGGAACGGGTGGGCGGGGTCCACCGCGAGCGGCATCAGGACGGGGAAGACCTGCGCCTGGAAGTACTCGTACAGCGCGGCGCGCTCGCCCTCGTCGAGCGTGTCGTACGAGACGACGCGGATGCCGGCATCCGCCATCGCGGGCATCACCAGCGACGTCCACGCCTGCGCATGCCGCATCTGCAGGCGATGCGCCTCGGCCGAGATGTCGGCGAGCACGTCGGCGGGGGAGCGCCCGACGTTGGTCGGCAGCGCGAGGCCCGTCGCGATGCGGCGCTTGAGGCCCGCGACGCGGACCATGAAGAACTCGTCGAGGTTGCTCGCGAAGATCGCCAGGAAGTTCGCCCGTTCCAGGGTGGGCATGTTCGGGTCTTCGGCGAGTTCGAGCACACGCAGGTTGAAGGCGAGCCAGCTGAGCTCGCGATCCAGATAGCGGTGGTCGGGAAGCTGCGAATCGAAGACCTCCGACAGGTCGAAGTCGTCGTCGTCCGCATCGCCCAGGCCGGCGTCGAGCACCTCGGGTTCGATCATCCCCTCATCATTGCAGGGTCGCGTGACGAGAGTGTGAACGGGACGGATGCCGCGTTCAGAGGCGGTCTACGCGCCGGTGCGCTCGCGGGGGGCGGGTTCGGGCTCGTCCTCGTAGACGTTGAACCGGTAGCCGACGTTGCGCACCGTGCCGATGAGCTGCTCCATGTCGCCGAGCTTGGCGCGCAGGCGCCGGACGTGCACGTCGACAGTGCGCGTCCCGCCGAAGTAGTCGTAGCCCCAGACCTCGCTCAGCAGCTGCTCGCGCGTGAACACACGCGAGGGATGGGTGGCGAAGAAGTGGAGGAGCTGGAACTCCTTGTAGGTCAGGTCGAGCGGTCGCCCGTGCACCTTGGCCGAGTACGAGGACTCGTCGATGGTGATGCCCGAGGTCTGGATGCGGGTCGACACCTGCTCGGCCGACTGACGCCCGACTGCGAGCCGGATGCGCGCATCCACCTCGGCGGGGCCGGCCGTGTAGAGGATCACGTCGTCGACGCCCCAATCGGGGGAGACGGCGGTGAGACCGCCCTCCGTCACGATGAGCAGCAGGGGGGCGTCGAGGCCTGTCGTGTTGAGGATCTTGCACAGCGACTTCGCGCCGACGAGGTCTACGCGGGCGTCGACGAAGATGATGTCGGCACTCGGGGCGTTGACCAGCTGGGCGGGTTCCGCGGGGATCAGGCGCACGCGGTGGCTCAGCAGTTCGAGCGAGGGCAGCACGGGGCCGCCTCCGTGCGTGGAACTGAGAACCAGGAGCTGTGCCAATGGGACGCCTTCCCGGCGCGTGGGGGCGCGCGCCGCGAACCCCAGTGTAGAGCGTGGGCGGCGGCCACCCGTCTACGTGACCGTCCTCGGAGCGCCGCGACCGTCGTGGGCCCGGCGGCGGCAGGTGCGGCCGGCGACGTGATGGGCGATGATGGAGACGTGGCCCTGCCTGAACTCGCTCCTCGTCGCACCTTGGGCGGCGTCGTCGCCGTGTGGGTGCTGGCGGCGGTCATCGCGATCCTGATCGGGATCTTCGCGACGCCGGACTGGCGTGCCGCCTGGCTGGGCGTCGGATTGGGCGGATGCCTCATCGCGGCGTTCGCGACGCAGCTCTGGTCGGGGCGCTCGCAGGGATTCACCGAGCGTGTGGCGGCGAGCGTCCTGGGCGCGGCGCTGGTGATGGGTGTCGTCAGCCTGGGCTTCGGGCTGGCCGCCCTCGTTCCCGGCTAGACTCATCGTCATGGATCTCGTCGCGCTCGAACTGTTCTTCGTGGGCCTGCTCGGCCTCGCGTCGCTCGCGATCGTCTTCGTATCGGGCGTCGTCGTCTGGAACCTCTACCGCGGCCAGCGCTGACGGGTCGCGTCGTGCTCGACATCCCGACCGACCTTCCTGCGGAGCTCGTGCCGCTGTCGTGGCTCATCGGCGTGTGGGAGGGCACCGGCGTCATCGATTACGGTGACCACGCGTACACCGGCGAGTTCACGCACCGCGTGAGCTTCAGCCATGACGGCGGCGATTACCTCAACTACTCCGCCGAAGCCTGGTTCCACAGCGCCGACGACCCCGAGGCGCGCACGCGCCTCGTGGCCGAGCTGGGGTACTGGCGTCTCGTGCTCCCGGCGACCGAAGCCGATGCCGGCCCGGGCCTGCTGCCGGCGCTCGCGCCCGCCGTCGCGCGCACGGCCGATGACATCGAGCGGCTGCGCAACGGCGACGGCGGCTTCGACATCGAGGTGGCCCTCGTCCACGCCGACGCCGTGAGCGAGCTGTACCTCGGTCAGATCAAGGGCCCTCGCATCGACATCGCGACCGACGCCGTCGTGCGTCCGGCGAGCGCGAAGAACTACGCTGCAGGGACCCGCATGTACGGCCTCGTCGACGGCCACCTGCTGTGGGCATGGGACATCGCGGCCCTCGGCTTCGAACTCGGCGCGCACGCGTCGGCACGCCTTGCCCGGGTCGAATGAGCGCGGGAACGAGCACGTACTGATGGGCAGGACTTCCGATGACCAGATCGATGACTGACCCGTTCGCGGCCGTTCCCGGGGCCGTCGTCGACGACGCGGGCCTGCAGCACGTCGGCAGTCCTCTCGTGGAGCAGCGCCGCCTCGCCGCCGGTGCGGCGCTCGCGCCGCGCCGCGATCGCGCGGTCATCGCCGTGCCCGGGGAGGACCGCCTGACCTGGCTGGACTCGCTGTCCTCGCAGGCGCTCGCGCGCCTGGCGCCCGGCGTGAGCACCGAGCTGCTCATCCTCGACCCGCAGGGACACGTCGAGCACGCGGCATCCGTCGTCGACGACGGCGAGACCACGTGGCTCATCGCCGATCGCGCCGACGTCGAGGGCCTCTTCGGCTGGCTCCGCAAGATGCGCTTCCGGCTGCGCGTCGATCCCCGCATCGCCGATGACGAGTACGCGGTCGTCGGCGGCACGGCCGCGGCACTCGAGCGCATCTCGCCCGCCTCGCCGTCGGGGGTCCCGCTCGTGTGGCGCGACCCGTGGCCCTCGGTCGCGCCCGGCGGTCATGCCTACGCTCCGGTCGATCCGCACCCCGGCGCCGACCGCGACTGGGCCGAGGCGATCGTGACGCGTGAGGAGGAGCTGCGCATCGCGGATGCCGCGACCCGCGGTGAGCTCGAGCTCGCCGGCATCGCGGCGGCTGAGGCGCTGCGCGTCGCCGCGTGGCGTCCGCGTTGGAGCACCGACGTCGACGAACGCGCGCTGCCGCACGAACTGGACTGGCTGCGCACCGCCGTCCATCTCGAGAAGGGCTGCTACCGCGGCCAGGAGACGATCGCGAAGGTGCACAACCTCGGCCACCCGCCGCGGCGGATCGTGGCGCTGCAGCTCGATGGGTCGGGCAGCGTGCTGCCCGAGCACGGCGCGGCAGTGCGGCTCGGGAGCGTGAACAGCGCCGAGGTGGGCACCGAAGTGGGCACGGTCACGTCGGCGGCGCTGCACTACGAGGAGGGGCCCATCGCCCTCGCGGTGGTGCGTCGCACGACGCCGGTCGACGCGCCGCTGACGGTCGACACCGCCGACGGCCCCGTCGCCGCCGCGCAGGAGACGGTGGTGCCGCCCGACGCCGGCGCCACGGCCAACGTGCCGCGGATCACCCGGCTGTCGCGGCGCGCGGCGGCGCAGTAGGAGCACCAGCGGTGAGCGGCGACGGCGACACCGCCGCGATCACGCAGACCGTCCCGACGGGCTGGCGGGCCCGGCTCGACCTTCGGCCGCACCTCGCCCGCGTCCGCGGGTCGGCGATCGCGATCGTGCAGATCACGCTGGCGGCGACCGCGGCGTGGGCCTTCGCGCACTATGTGGTGGGGCATCCGGCGCCCCTCCTCGCGGCGACCGTCACGATCTCGAGCCTCGGCCTCGTGCGCGACGCCCGCCCTCGCCGCGTGCTCGAGACGGTCGTCGGGATGCTGGTGGGCATCCTGGTCGCCGAGGGGTTCGTCGTGGTCGTCGGGCCGGGGTGGTGGCAGCTGGCGCTCGCGCTCGGCGTCACGCTCGTCGTCGCGCGGTTCCTGTCCCCGTATCCGCCCTTCGCGATCATGGCCGGCATCCAGGCGTCCATCGTGATGTCGCTGCCGGCGTCGCAGCCTTTCTCTCGGCTCATCGACGGGATCGTGGGCGGTGTGGCCGCCCTCCTGGTGACAGCGTTGATTCCGCGCAATCCCCGCAGCGAAGAGGCCCGCGACGGCCACGCCGTGTTCGCGGCGGCCGATGCCGCCGCGCGCACCATCGTGCAGGCGCTCCGCCGCGGCGACGCGATGCGGGCGACGCGTGGCCTCGAGAAGGCGCGGGCGATCGCGCCGCAGATCGACGAGTGGCGCGCATCGCTGGAGTCGGGGCTCGCGGTGGCCGGCTTCTCGCCGTGGCTGCGGCCGCAGCGCGCCGAGCTGCGGCGCCATCAGACGGTGCTGCAGGCCATGGACTTCGCCACGCGCAACCTCCGCGTGGTGGCGCGGCGAGCGGTGTACCTGTGCGACGACGGCCAGCGCCGACCTGTGCCCGCCGAGCTGCTGGCGGAGCTGATGCGGGCGGCCGCCCTGGTGGGCGAGAGCCTCGACGACATCTCGCTGCAGCCCGCGGCGCGCGAGGCGGTGCGCGCGGTGGCCGTGCGTCTGGATCCCGCGCAGATCCTGCCGGACGGCACGCAGGGCGAGCAGAACCTGCTGACCGCGCTGCGCCCGCTCGCGGTCGATCTGCTGACCGCGACCGGCATGCCGTCGGCCGAGGCGCGTGCCGTGCTGCCCCGGGTGTGACGGCGCCGGGCATCAGCGCGGGGCGACCGCCTCCCAGGGGACGGTGACCTCGCCCAGGCGCCACCGCGACCGCTCGAGGATCGGCCACCCGCCGGCGACGAGCGCCGACAGCGCCGTGCGCCACCGATGCACCGGGCCGAAGGGCGAGACGCTCGCCGCGCGCTCCCACTCGGCGTCGAGCGCGGCCAGATACGCGTGCACCCGCTCCCCGGGGACGTTGCGGTGGATGAGCGCTTTGGGAAGCCGCTCCGCGGCGACGGACGGATGCTGCAGCCCGGCCAGCCGCAGCGACACGGTCAGCGTCCGGGGTGCCGCGTCGGGCCCGATCGCCGCCCACGTCGCGATGCGCCCGATCTCGTCGCAGGTGCCCTCCACCAGCAGCCCGTCGGGCGCGATGCGGCCGGCCATCGTCGCCCAGGCCTCGGCGACCTCGTCCTCGTCGTACTGCCGCAGCACGTTGAAGGCCCGCACGACGGCCGGCCGGCGTCCGCCCGCGACCGGGACCTCGAATCCACCCCGGGCGAACGACACGCGCGAGTCGGGCGCGAACGAGGTGACGCCGCTTCGCACCTGATCGAGCTGTGCACGGGCGCGTTCCACCCGTGCCGGGTCGATCTCGAGACCGAGCACCTCGACGTCCGGGCGCACGCGGACGAGGCGCGAGTGCATCTCCAGCGCGGTGACGCCGCTCGCGCCGTATCCGAGGTCGACCACCAGCGGGTCCGAGGCCCGGCGGAGTGCGGGCTGCCGCGCGATCCAGCGATCCACGCGCCGCAGCCGGTTTGTCCCGGTCGTGCCGCGCGTGATCTGCCCGACCGGTCCCCGCGCCATCCCCCCATGATGCCAGGCCGTCGCCATCGTCGAGCCGATGGTTCTCGCCCGCCGACACAGCGCCGGGACGGGCGTCATCGCCCGGATATCATGGGGCGCATGACCGCGCCCCATACGCTGATCCTCCTCCGTCACGGCCAGAGCGAGTGGAACAAGACCAACCAGTTCACGGGGTGGGTCGACGTCCGCCTCACCGAACAGGGCAAGGCCGAGGCCGCTCGCGGCGGCGAGCTGCTCGCCGAGTCCGGCATCCTGCCCGACATCCTGCACACCTCTGTGCTGAGCCGCGCCATCCAGACCGCCGACATCGCGCTCGACGCGGCCGACCGTCTCTGGATTCCGGTGAAGCGCTCGTGGCGCCTGAACGAGCGCCACTACGGCGCCCTCCAGGGCAAGGACAAGGCGCAGACCCTCGAGGAGTTCGGCAACGAGCAGTTCATGCTGTGGCGTCGCTCCTTCGACGTGCCTCCGCCGCCGCTGGCGGCCGACGACCAGTACAGCCAGGTCGGCGACCCGCGCTACGTGGGCATCGACGGCGAGGTGCCCGACACCGAGTCGCTGAAGATCGTGATCGACCGCATGCTGCCCTACTGGCACAGCGACATCGTGCCCGACCTGAAGGCCGGCAAGACGGTGCTCGTGACGGCTCACGGCAACTCGCTGCGCGGCCTGGTCAAGCACCTCGACGGCATCAGCGACGCCGACATCTCCGAGCTCAACATCCCCACCGGCATCCCGCTCGTGTACCGCCTCGACGGGAACCTCGAGCCGCTCAGCCCGGGGGAGTACCTGGACCCCGAGGCTGCCGCCGCGGGGGCTGCCGCTGTCGCGAACCAGGGCAAGGCCTGACGACTGCCCCATCTGTCCGGTCGTTGAGCGAGGAGCGAAGCGACGCAGACGAAACGCCTCGAACCGACGTGCGACGCAGGTTCGAGGCGTTTCGTCTCGCTTCGCTCGCTGAACGACCGAGACGTACGACGCCGATTTCTACTGCGGCGTGATGATGTCGATGGTGTCGGTGCTCGTGGTCCAGTCGCCCGTCGACAGGTAGGCGACCTTCTTCGCCACCGACACCGCGTGGTCGCCGAAGCGCTCGTGGTATCGGCTGGCGAGCGTCGCGTCGACGGTGGCCGACGGGTCGCCCTGCCAGCTGTCGCTGAGCACCTTCTCGAACACCGAGACGTGCAGCTCGTCGAGCTTGTCGTCGGCGTTGCGGATCTCGTCGATGAGGTCGCCGTCCTGCGACCGCAGCAGCTCGGTGAGCTGGCGCGCTGCCTCGACGTCGAGCTCGCCCATCTTGAGGAACGTCGACTTGAGGCCCTTGGGGATGGCCCGCTCGGGGAATCGCATGCGCGTGAGCTGCGCGATGTGCTCGGCGATGTCGCCCATGCGCTCGAGCGAGGCGCTCATGCGCAGCGCGCTGACGACGATGCGCAGGTCGCGGGCCACCGGCTGCTGACGCGCCAGGATCTCGATGGCGAGCTCATCGAGCTCGATGGCCTTCTCATCGATGACCGCGTCTGCTTCGATGACCTCCTCCGCCAGAGCGACGTCGCTGGTGCCGAACGCGCGCGTCGCCTTGTCGATGGCGACCGTGACGAGTTCGGCGATCTCGACGAGACGCCCCTGCACGTCCTCGAGGGACTGGTGGAAGACTTCGCGCATTCCGACGCACCTTTCATGGTTTTCGGGGGAGAGGCTCGTCCCGCGCCCCGCCGATTGTCGCCAGGGAAGGTTAACGGATGGTGCCCCCGTGGTGAACAGTACCCGGATCCTCTGCAGGCCTTCCCTCTCCGGTCCGATGCCGCGTCGCGGGTGCCTCTACGCTGGTCGCATGGACACGACGCAGCTCGCGCTGCTCGCCCTCCTCGCGGGGATCATCATCGGCGGTTCGATCTCCGCCGTCGTCGTCGCGGCGATGCGGGCGCGGGACCGCGCGCAGGCGGAGAGGTCCGTCGAGATCCCCGACGGCGTTCGCGGCGTGCTCCACGGGATGGATGACGCGGCGCTCGTCGTGGACGCGTCGTTCACGGTGCTGGCCGCCTCCGCCGCCGCCGCCGCCTTCGACCTCGTCGAGGGCGGCACGCTGCCGAACGACGAGCTGCGCGCCCTCGTGCGGCGCGTGCGGACGAGCGATTCGGTCGCGACCGAATCCAGCGCGACCGAGACGATGCGGCTGCGCCGAGGGGCGCCACCGGCGGAACCGCGCCTCGTGGTCGTGCGGGCGTCGCGCATCTCGCCGCGGCTGACGCTCTTCGTACTGCGCGACATCACCGAGCGCGAGCGGGTCGAAGAGATGCGCCGCGACTTCGTGGCGAACACCAGCCATGAGCTCAAGACGCCGGTGGGCGCCGTGAGCCTGCTCGCCGAGGCCATCGAGTCCGCCTCTGACGACCCGCCGCAGGTGCGCATCTTCGCGACGCGGCTGCAGGCCGAGGCGAACCGCCTGGCGCTGTTGACATCGCGCATCATGAACCTCTCGCGCCTGCAGGCATCCGACGAGCTGCCGCAGCGGGACGTCTCGGTCGACGAGGTCGTCGCCTCGGCGCTCGATGCGCACGCGATCCAGGCGGACTCCGCCGGGGTCGAGGTGGTGCGCGGCGGCGCGCGAGGGCTGTACGTCCACGGTGACGCGCAGATCCTCAGCGAGGCGGTCGGCAACCTCATCGCCAACGCCATCGCGTACTCGCCGCGCGGCTCCAGCGTGGGGATCGGCGTCAAGGCCGTCGACCGCGTCGTGGAGATCGCCGTGACGGACCGCGGCATCGGCATCGCCGAAGGCGAGCAGGACCGCGTCTTCGAGCGTTTCTACCGCGCCGATCCGGCCCGCGCCCGCCGCACCGGTGGCAGCGGGCTGGGGCTCTCCATCGTCAAGCATGCGGTCCAGCGTCACGGCGGCGAGGTGCGGCTGTGGTCGCGACCCGGACGCGGGTCGACCTTCACCATCCGGCTGCCGCAGATCGACGCGCCCGACATCCAGCCCGAGCCCAAGCGCCCGCGCAGGAAGAAGCGGCCCGCCGTCGAGCCGACCACCGCCGCACCGCGGGCGGCTGCGCCGTCTACCGCTGCGGCCCTCGCCGCCGCGAGCGGGCCCCCGCCCGCCGCCGCGAGCATGCCCCCGCCCGCCGACCCGAGCGCGTCCGCGGCATCGGCAGCAGGACGGCCTGCGGCCCCGGCCGCGGCCGCTGACCCGAGCGCGCCCACTGACCCCCGAACCCCCGTCGGCCCGGCCGCCGGCAAGAACCTCGCCTCCGGCAGGAATGGAGATCCCGCATGACCCGCGTCTTGATCGTCGAGGACGAGCCCGACCTGGCCGACCCGCTCGCCTACCTCCTCCGCCGCGAGGGCTACGACGTGGAGATCGCCGAGGACGGCCCCGCCGCACTCACGTCGTTCCGGGAGCGCGGCGCCGACATCGTGCTGCTCGACCTCATGCTCCCCGGGATGCCGGGCACCGAGGTGTGCCGGCAGATCAGGACCACCTCGGCGGTGCCGATCATCATGCTGACAGCCAAGGACTCCGAGGTCGACATCGTAGTCGGACTCGAGCTGGGGGCCGACGACTACGTCACCAAGCCTTACTCCGCGCGTGAACTGCTGGCGCGCATGCGGGCCGTGCTGCGGCGCTTCTCCCAGATCGACGCCGACCTCGAAGACCGGGTGCTCGAGGGTGGGCGGGTCGTGCTCGACATCGACCGCCACACCGTTGCGGTCGAGGGCGGCGAGATCAACATGCCGCTCAAGGAATTCGAACTGCTCGAGGTGCTGATGCGCAACGCGGGCCGGGTGCTCACGCGCGGCCAGCTCATCGACCGGGTGTGGGGCAGCGACTACTTCGGCGACACGAAGACGCTCGACGTGCACATCAAGCGGATCCGCTCCCGCATCGAGCGGAACCCGGGGTCGCCCGAGATGCTGGTCACGGTGCGCGGGCTCGGCTACCGCTTCGAGGGCTGAGCGGCCGCGTACGAACGAAGAGGGCGCCCCTGCTGGGGCGCCCTCTTCGTCGTGCGTGTGATCCGGCCGTTCAGGGAGCGAGCGCGGAGAGGTAGTCGAGCGATCCGTCGAGCACCGGCACGGAGGCCAGCGCGCCCTCGGCGTCGCCCGACTGGAAGAACGCGGTGACGTCGGTGCCGGGCAGGGCGTCGAGCTCTTCGACCAGCAGCGGCTCGTCCTCATCGGAGCCGAGGCTCACGGTCGTGTTGGCGGGCACGCGCACGGTCAGCGAGGCGCCGTCCTCGCCGATCTCGATGTTGAGCGTCTGCGAGTCCTCGGTGCGGTTGACGATCGCGGCGACGAAGTTGCCCTCCGAGCCGTCCTCGTTCGCCACGATCAGGGCGTTGCGCACCTCGAGGGGGCCGGAGTCGTAGACGTTCGTGCCCTCCGCGGCCGAGTAGGCGATGGTGGTCGCCTGAGGCGAGATCATGCTGCATCCGGTGGCGGTGAGGACGAGAGCGCCGCCGATGGACAGCGACGCGATCAGCCGGCGGTTGCGGGGACCGAGTGCCGCGGCGGATCGGCCGCGCGTCAGACCGTTGCGGCGGTGTATCGAGATCACGGATCCTCCTAGACGGATGACGGTTCTCCAGCATTCTAGGGGCTCGCTGTCGAGCACGCGGAGCACCTCGGTGGCCGATGCCCGGTGGGGGATGTGTCGCCGCCCGACCGGTGGGGCGGAGAACCTTAGCGTATTTCTCCTGTGGTATCCTGGAGGTTGCCGAAAGGACATAACTCCATGCTTTTTGAGGTTGGCGAGACGGTCGTCTACCCCCATCACGGGGCGGCAACGATCATCGAGGTCAAAGACCGGATCATCAAGGGCGAGACGAAGAAGTATCTGAAGCTCAACGTCACGCAGGGTGATCTCATCATCGAAGTCCCCGCAGAGAACGTCGATTTGGTCGGCGTCCGAGATGTCATCGGCAAGGAGGGTCTCGACAAGGTCTTCGAGGTGCTGCGCGCTCCGTTCACGGAGGAGCCGACCAACTGGTCGCGCCGCTACAAGGCCAACCTCGAGAAGCTCGCCTCCGGTGATGTCATCAAGGTCAGTGAGGTCGTGCGCGACCTCTGGCGTCGTGACCAGGACCGCGGCCTGTCGGCCGGAGAGAAGCGGATGCTCGCCAAGGCGAAGCAGATCCTGATCTCCGAGCTCGCCCTCGCGGAGAAGACCGACGAGGAGAAGGCGAGCGTCCTTCTCGACGAGGTCCTCGCGAGCTGAGACTCTCAGAACGGCGCCCCGCGGG
>NZ_MWLQ01000004.1 GCF_010634855.1 Microbacterium sp. B35-30
TCGTCTCGCTCGTCCCTCGCTCGCTCAACGACCGAGGTCCTGGTCGGCGGCGGACGCGGTCAGCGCCGGGCGCGGAGGTACTGCTTCGGCCAGTAGTCGATGTCGGCGCCGAGTTCCGTGGCGGCGCGCAGCGCATAGTGCGGGTCGCGCAGCCATTCGCGGCCGGCCATGACGGCGTCGGCGGCGTCCTCGGCGAGCACGCGCTCGGCGTGGGCGGCGTCGTCGATCATGCCGACGGCGTTCACCGGCACGCCGGCTTCGCGTCGCACCCGGGCGGCGAGGTCGACCTGGTAGCCCGGGCCGGTGGTGAGCTGCTGGTGGGCGACGAGGCCGCCGCTGGAGATGTCGAAGAAGTCGGCGCCCCGCTCGGCGGCCCAGCCCGCGACGGTGGCGGTCTCGTCGGCACCCCACCCGCCGTCTGCCCAGTCGGTGGCGGAGAACCGCACGATCACCGGAACGCCGGGAGCGGCATCCGTCACCGCATCCAGCACCCGCAGCACGAGCCGCGCGCGGTTCTCGAGCGAGCCGCCGTACTCGTCGTCGCGGAGGTTCGACAGGGGCGAGAGGAACTGGTGCAGCAGGTAGCCGTGTGCGGCGTGCAGTTCGAGCACCTGGAAACCCGCGGCCACAGCTCGCAGAGCGGCCGCCGCGAAGGCGGCGACCACGCGGTCGATGCCCGCGAGGTCGAGGGCGACCGGCTCGGCGAAGCCGTCGAAGGCGATCGCTGACGGAGCCACGGTGTTCCAACCGCCGTCCGCGGCAGCGACAGTCCCGCGCCGGTCCGAAAATGGCGGCCAGGTCGACGCCTTGCGGCCGGCGTGGGCGAGCTGCACGCCGGCCACGGCGCCGCGCCGGCGGATCGCGGCGACGATCGGCGCCCACGCGTCGCGCTGCTCGTCGTTCCACAGTCCGGTGTCGTCGGGGGAGATCCGGCCCTCCGGCGACACCGCCGTCGCCTCGGCCACGATCAGCCCTGCGCCGCCCGACGCGAACTGCGCGAGATGGGTGTGGTGCCACTCCTGCGGCACGCCCTCGATCGCGCTGTACTGGCACATCGGCGAGACCCACAGACGGTTGCGCACCGTCACGTCGCGCAGGCTGAGGGGGGTGAACAGGCGGCTCATGGGGGGTCTCCAGCTGGAATCGGGTGCGCGGTACTGTGACCACATGGTCAGGACGTGGACGCGGGCGGATAGCTCTCACGCCCTGCGCAGGCCTACGGCCGACGACGACAAGTATTCCCGAGGCGTGCTGGGGATGCGAACGGGCTCTCAGTCGTATCCGGGCGCAGCGGTGCTCGGCGTCGAGGCCGCGTGGCGCACCGGAATCGGCATGGTGCGGTATCTCGGCCCCGATCGTCCGCGCGATCTGGTGCTCGCCCGCCGGCCCGAGACCGTGACGGCGGACGGCCGTGTGCAGGCGTGGGTGATCGGTTCGGGAACAGATGCCGCGGCCCGGCCCCCCGGCGAAGCGGATGCGCTGCGGTCCCTGCTGTCCGACACCGACCCCGTCGTGGTCGACGCGGGCGCGCTGGATCTTGCCGCCGAGGCGACCGCGCCGCGCATCCTCACGCCGCACGACCGCGAGCACGCACGGCTGCGATCGGCCCTCGGGCTCGGGCACGCGCCCGCGGATCGCGCCGCTGCGGCGCGCGAGACGGCCGAAGCCACGGGTGCGGTCGTGCTGCTCAAGGGCGCGGTGACGGTCGTGGTCGCCCCCGACGGCTGGACGGCGACCATCGAGTCGGGCACGCCCTGGCTCGCAACGGCGGGCACGGGCGACGTCCTCGCCGGGGTCATCGGCGCGCTGGTCGCCGGGGCTGTCGCGCGCGGAGAATCGACGGATGCCGCGTCTCTCGCCGCGCTCGCCGCCTCCGGTGCCTGGCTGCACGGCCGAGCGGGGGCCGTCGCCGCCACGGGCGCGAGCATCGCGCGCGCGCCGAGCTCGCCGCCGTTCGGCGACGGCCCCATCACGGCGCTGGACGTCGCCGAGGCATTGCCGCGCGCCGTCGCCGAGACGCTCGCGCACTGAGCCGCCCGGCCACAGCGCGGAATCCCAGGGTCTGCGCCACGCGCCCGGGTCGCGGCATCCGGAATCGCGTGCCGCGTCCCATCAGAGTCGGTGTGCCGTGGGAGTGACGGGCGGAATGGGGTCGCGTCCCTAGGATGGTGGGGTGTCTCGGCGGGCGGTGGTGTGGATCGCGTTCGCCCTCGTGCACGCCGTGGTGATCTGGCTCGGCTTCGCGGGCGAGCACGCCGCCTCGTGGGACGTCGGCCAGCTGTACCGGTGGTGGGCGGGACGCGCGCTCACGGGCGAGGCGGTTCTCGGCATCACCGAGGACTGGATCTACCCGGCACTCGCGCTCGTGCCGATCGTCACGGTCGGCGCGCTGTACCCCCTGCTCGACTACACGCTCGGCTGGGGCCTGCTCGTCGCCGCCATAGACGCCGCCGCGTTCGCGGTGCTCGTCGGTCGGGGGCGCTCTCGCGGACGGGTGCTCGCCGCGTGGTTCTGGCTCGCCGCGATCCTGGCACTCGGCGGTGTGGGCATGTTCCGCCTCGACGCCGTGACCGTGCCGCTCGCCGTTGCGGGCTCGCTCTGGCTTGTGGGTCGTCCGTGGCTCGGATCGGCGCTGCTGGCGGTGGCGACCTGGATCAAAGTATGGCCGGCGGCCCTCCTGGTGGCTGCGGTGATCGCCGTACGCCGGCGGCTCGTGATCGTCGGCGGCGCGGCGATCGTGTCAGCCGTCGTCGCTGTCGCGGTCGTCATCGCCGGCGGCGGCGCCCACCTGCTCAGCTTCGTCGGCGACCAGACCTCCCGCGGACTTCAGATCGAGGCGCCCGTCAGCACGGTGTACATGCTGCTGGCAGCCGCCGGACTGCCGGGCGCGGCGGTCGTGTACGACGAGGATCTGATCACGTTCCAGGTGGCCGGCCCCGGCACGGAAGCGGTGATCGCGGTGATGACACCGCTGCTCATCGCCGGGATGCTGGCGATCGCCGCCGTCGGAGCCGTCAAGGCCTGGCTCGGAGCCACGTTCGTCGCGCTGTTCCCCCCGCTCGCCGCCGCGCTCGTGCTCGGCTTCATCGTGCTCAACAAGGTCGGCTCGCCCCAGTACATGACCTGGCTGATCGCCCCCGTCGTGGTGGGTCTCGTCCTCGATCGGCGGCGCTGGCTGCGCCCGGCGGTCCTCACGGTCGTGATCCTCGCGCTCACGCAGCTGATCTTCCCGTTCTGGTACGACGCCATCCTCGTGCTGCTGCCCGGTGCGGTCGCCCTCCTCGTCGTCCGCAACCTGCTCCTCGTCGGGCTGTTCGTCTGGGTCGTGGTGCGTCTCGCGCGCGTCGGCGTGCACCGGGCGGCGCGATCGCGCGTGCCAGAGTAGACGTCGGTGGCGGCATCCGTCGGCGCCCTGAAAGCTCCTCGAACCGGAGGTTCGCCATGCTCGTCGCCTTCTCCGTCGCACCCAGCGGACAACCACAGGGTGGGACCGGCAACGCCGACGGCTCGGTGCACGACGCCGTGGCCGCCGCGGTGCGGGTGGTCCGCGACAGCGGTCTGCCGCACCGCACGACGTCGATGTTCACCGAGATCGAGGGGGAGTGGGACGAGGTCTTCGACGTCGTCAAGCGCGCCACCGACGCGGTGGCGCCCTACGGCTCGCGGGTGTCGCTCGTGCTCAAGGCCGACATCCGTCTCGGGTACTCCGGCGAGCTCGACGGCAAGATCGAGCGTCTCGAGGCGGCCGTGGACCGGCAGAAGGCCGAAGGCGGGCTCGGCTGACCGCCGGCAGCGCCACGCAATACCGGTGACGTCCCGTTCCGAATCGATTCGACAGTGGGCGATGCCGCCGCTAACGTGACGGGGTGCCCTCCTCGAATCTGACGACTCCCTCGCTGTCGAAGAAGGCGGCGATGTGGGCGCTCCTCTCCCTCGCCGTCGGCAGCTTCGGCATCGGAATGACGGAGTTCGTCGTCATGGGGCTGCTGCCGAACATCGCGGAGGACCTGCTGCCGTCGCTGTGGGCGACGCGCTCCGAAGACGCGATCGCGCAGGCCGGCTGGCTCATCTCGCTGTACGCGCTCGGGGTCGTGGTCGGTGCGCCGACGATCGCCGGTGCGGTGGCGAAGTATCCGCGTCATCGCGTCATGATCGGGCTCGCGCTGGCGCTCACGGTGTTCAACGCGCTGACCTTCCTCGCCCCGACGTTCGAATGGGTCGCGGCGTCCCGGTTCCTCGCCGGACTGCCGCACGGCGCGTACTTCGGCATCGGCGCGCTCGTCGCCGCGGAGGTGCTCGGCCCCGGCATGCGGGCGAAGGGCGTGGCGTTCGTGCTGACCGGCCTCACCGTCGCCAACGTGGTGGGGGTCCCGCTCGGCACCTACCTCGGACAGCAGGTCGGCTGGCGCGCCGCGTTCATGGTGGTCGCGGCGATCTTCGCCGCGGCGACGATCCTCATCGCGTTCTTCGTGCCGGAGCACCCCGGCGACCCGAGCCGCACCATGCGCGCCGAGCTCAAGGTCTTCCGGATCGGGCAGGTGTGGCTCGCGCTGGGTGTCGGAGCGATCGGCTTCGGAGGCTTCTTCGCGGTCTACAGCTACGTCGCCCCGCTGGTGACCGAGGTCGCGGGCTCGCCCGAATGGGTGGTGCCCATCGTGCTGGTGGTCATGGGCCTCGGGATGACCGTCGGAAACCTCGTCGGCGGACACCTGGCCGACGTCGACCTCAAGCGCACCCTCGTCGGCGGCCTGATCGGGCTCGCCGTCGTGCTGGCCCTCCTGGCCCTGACGGCGCAGTGGATCTGGGCCCTCGCGTTCTTCGTCTTCGCCACCGGTTTCGTCGCGTCGGCGCTCAGCCCCACGATCCAGACCCGTCTGATGGACGTCGCGCAGGACAACCAGTCGATCGCGGCGGCGCTCAACCACTCCGCGCTCAACATCGGCAACAGCCTGGGCGCGTTCCTCGGCGGCGTCGTGATCGCGGCGGGCTGGGGCTTCATCGCGCCCGCGTGGGTCGGTGTGGCGCTCGCCGGCGCCGGTCTCGTGCTCGCCGTGGCGAGCATCGCAGCCGAGCGGCGTCGCGCCCTCGTCGCGGTCTGATCGCCGCGCGCCGGCCGGACGCCAGCGCGGCGAGAGTGCTGGGTAGAGTGAGCGGATGCCGCAGCCGACGCCCGCCGACCGCGCGCTGCAGGCGCTGAACGACTCGATCGGCGGCGCCCGCACGCGTCGTCCCGAGGACGCGACCGACCCCGCGATCCCCGTCGCCGCGACGGTGGTCCTGCTCCGCGACAGCAGCCACGGTCTCGAGGTGCTCATGATCGAGCGGCCCGACCGCGGGTCTTTCGCCGGAGCGTGGGTGTTTCCGGGCGGCAAGCTCGAGGTCGACGACCGCGGCGCCGCCGAAGAACCGGAAGAGTCGACCGCGCGAGCGGCGGCTGTGCGCGAGACGCACGAAGAGACCGGCCTCGCCGTCGACCCGGAAGCGCTCGTGACGCTGTCGTGCTGGGACCCGCCGCCGGGACTGGCGCTGCGGATCCGCACCTGGTTCTTCGTCGCCCCGGTCGCGACAGGCGTGCTCGCGCTGTCGCCTCACGAGGCGGTCGCTTCCGAGTGGGTGCGGCCGACCGACGCTCTCGCACGGCACGGCCGCGGTGAGTTCACGCTGTACCCGCCGACGTGGGTGACGCTGCACGGCCTGGCCGGTCACGCCGACACGGCTTCCGTGCTCGGTGCCGCGCGGCTGGGCGGCGTCCAGCGCTTCGAGACGGTCGCGCACCGCGGCGGCGACGGACCCGTGCTGCTGTGGCAGGGCGACGACGAATGGGATCCGGATGCCGCAGCCGCGGCATCCGGATCCCGTCATCGCCTCGAGATCGGCGCCCTTCCGTGGCGCTACGAGCGCACGGACGGAGCCGGCCTCACGCGCCGATGATGTCCGCGACCCGGACGAGGTCGGCGAACGTGAACGCTCCGGGCGCGGCGCCCCGGGTCGGGATGAACGAGACGTTCAGCATCGAGAGCGCGTCGCGGCGCAGCAGGGTGACGAACGTGTCGGCAACGATCTTCGCCCCGAGCGGTCCCAGATGCTCGCCACCCGTGGTGACCATCGCCTCGCGCAGCACGTAGTACCAGAGCGGCGTCTTCTCGAGGAGAAGGCCGTTCTGCTGCTGCAGTACCGCGATCTCGTCGGCAGGAAGCCCGTCGGTGAGCTGGGCCGTGGTGAGCACCGGCACCCCGAGAGCCGCCGCCGTGGCCTGTCCGCTGGGCAGACCCAGCACGAGGCCGCGCAGCAGGTTGCGCGTCGCGAGGATGCTCATGAGCGCGTTGGTGCCGCTGCCGTCGAGGTCCTCGAGCGCGCTGGCGAGCACACTGTCGATCTTGCGCGCGCTGTTGAACACGGGAACGCTGAACCCGGTCTCGAAGAACGCGTTGAAGTCGACGACCCAGTTCGAGCGGACCGGCAGGTGCGGTTCGTGGATGAACGCGAAGACGTCCGACATCGGCTTGTTGCGCAGCTCGAAGTTCAGCCAGTACTCGTCGCGGATCATGCTGTGCCCGAACCGGTACGCGGCGACCGAGAACTCCACGGGCATCTGGAACCCGCTGTTCGCCTTCGCCTTGACGTTCGCCAGGGCGTCGTCGACGGCCGCCTGACCGCAGATGCGCGGCAGGAAGTCGTGCAGCACGGCCCACTGATAGTGCAGCGTCGCCTCCCGCTTCGCCTCTACGAAGATGTCGCCGGTGAACCCGTCAGCGATCAGCGCGTCGACGATCGCGTTGTGGAAGCGCAGCATCGCGTGGTGCAGCTGCGACACGATGAGGTTCTCGTTGTTGCGCGGGTCGCCGATGATCGCCGTGAGCGCCGAGGTGCGCGGCACGTCGAAGTCGGTGTGCGCGATGATGCCGTTGCCACCCGACGCGCCGCCTGCGCCGCCCGGGCCGCTGGGCAGATTCGTGCCGAGCAGCATCCGGAACGCGGATGCCGGTTCTCCCGGCGCGGGCGCGGCGTAGAGGAACGCGTCGACCGCGGGGCCTCTGCCGTACACGCTGTCGAGATCGAGCATCGGCGAGCGCATGTTGTTGATGACGGTCGCGTCGACGAGCGCCGGCGCGTCCAGCGCCGATGACACGTCGAGGGTGATGTCGTGATCGACGAACTGCCCGACGTAGGTGTAGCCCGACGGCGTGGCCGAGTCGGCCGCGGTCTCGCGACCGCTGTTCGCCATGAGGTCGCCGAGCTGAGCGAGCAGGGCGCGCGTCGCGTCGTCCAGTGGCAGCCGGCTGGCGGCGCGCACCTTCGCCTTCGTCATGTACCCGAACTTGTCGGCCGCCGACGAGAACACCTCGTGCGCGGGGAAGTACCCGAGCGAGAACTTCGCGCCGTGGAACCTCCCATGCTCCGGTCGTACCGCCTCCAGCGAGGAGCGAATGTCGACGGGAAGTCGCGGCGCCTGCCGTTTCTCTCCCGGCGACCTCTCGCGGGTTCGGTTCAGGCCCAGCTGCTCTCGCAGGAAGGGCTGCGCGGCGAACGCGTCTTCGGGTGTCTCGGCACCCGATCTGGTATCAGTGCTCATGATTCCCTCCTTGGGACATTGCCCAGTGGGAGGATCGCGCCCCGGATGCTGATACCGCCGCTGCGGAATTCAGGACTCGAGCAGGCGCCGCAGGTGCGCGCCCACGGCGTGCGTCTCGATCAGGAAGCCGTCGTGGCCGAAGTCGCTGGAGAGCACGACGGCGCGATCGCCGTCGAGCGTGTGACGGATGCCCCGCGCGATCCGGTGCTGCCCGTCGATGGGGAACAGCCGGTCGCTGTCGATGCCGAGCACGAGCGTCGTCGCCGTCACGCGGGCGAGGGCGTCTTCGACGCCGCCACGGTCGCGGCCGACGTCGTGCGAGTTCATCGCTTCGACGAGCGTGATGTACGAGTTCGCGTCGAAGCGGCGCGTGAACTTGTTGCCGTGGAAGTCCAAGTACGACTCCACGGCGAAGCGACCGCCGTGGCCGAGCGGGCTCACGCCGGACTGCCAGCTGCGCTGGAACCGCTGGTTGAGCTCTGTGGGGGAGCGGTAGTTCAGCAGAGCCATGCGGCGGGCGAGTGCCAGACCGCGGTTCGGGCCGTCGCCGTCGCCCGCGTCGTAGTACTCGCCGTTCTGGAAGCGGGGGTCGATCCGGATGGCCTCGAGCTGCACCGAGTTGAGCGCGACCTGGTCGGCGGTGTTGACCGGAGGCGACGACAGGATGCCGACACGCGCCACGCGATCCGGATCCGAGACCCCCCACTCGAGCGCGTGCATGCCGCCCATGGACCCGCCCACGACGGCAGCCCAGACGTCGATGCCGAGCGCGTCGGCCAGACGCCGCTGGGCCGAGACCTGGTCGCGGATCGTGAGATAGGGGAAACGCGAGGCCCACTCGTACCCGTCGGGACCGATGGATGCCGGACCCGTCGATCCCTGGCATCCGCCGAGCATGTTCGGGGCGACGACGAACCAGCGATCCGTGTCGATGGGGGCGCCCGGGCCGACGATGTCGTCCCACCAGCCCGACGTCGGATGCCCCGCTCCCGCCGGCCCGCGAAGGTGGCTGTCGCCGGTGAGTGCGTGGAGCACGAGCACGGCGTTGTCACGCGCGGCGTTGAGCTCGCCCCACGTCTCGTACGCGAGTCGATATGCGGGAAGCTCGCGACCGCCCTCGGTGCGGAACGAGCCGAACGCGGCGAAATGCCGCTCGCCGACCGGATCGCCGTCGCGCCAGGCGCCGGTAGCCGGCGGCCGGCCGAGCAGCAGCCGGGCATCGGCCTCCGTCACGGGTGCGCTCGGCACCGTGTCTTCGGAGGTCTGCCAGTCCATTCGTCCATTCTCGCCTGCCGGTGTGGCGGCACGCGGTCTGTTACGGGTGCGCGCAGTGTGGACATCGACCGTGCACCCGAGCATGCCAGAATGCGCGCATGTCCAGCGCTGAGCCCTTCATGCCCGCCCACGAGCCTCGGGCGCCGCTTCCCCCGCAGGAGCACGACATCGACCACGACGTCGACGTCGTCTTCGATCCGGCTGAGCCTGGGGCCGGTGGCGGCGAGCCGGCGCAGCCGTGGCACACCGACGCCGCGGCGCCGCCGCTGCCCCGTCCGGTGCCGGGCGAGCACCTCACCGCCGAGCAGCTGGCCGCCGACTTCGCGTCCGACCAGACGGAATGACGAATGCCGTGTCCCGACGCACGGCGTCGGGACACGGCATCCGCTCACCCGAGGAGGAGGGCTGTCAGGCGCGAGCGGCCTCCGACACGCGCCGGGCCGCCGCGAGCGCCTGCGCGAGGTCGGCCTTGAGGTCGTCGATGTTCTCGAGGCCGACCGAGAGGCGCACGAGGCCCGGCGTGACACCGGTCGTGAGCTGCTGCTCGGGCGTGAGCTGCGAGTGCGTCGTCGACGCGGGGTGGATCACGAGCGAGCGGACATCGCCGATGTTGGCCAGGTGGCTGAAGAGCGACAGCGAGTTGACGAACTCGCGTCCCGCCTCGACACCGCCCTTGAGCTCGAACGACAGCACCGCGCCGACGCCCTTGGGCGCGTAGTTGTTCGCGGCGGCGTACCACGGCGAGGTCGGCAGGCCGGAGTAGTTGACCGACGCGACATCCGAGTGGTTCTCGAGCCACTCCGCGATCTCCTGCGCGTTCTGCACGTGGCGCTCGACGCGCAGCGACAGCGTCTCGATGCCCTGGATGAGCAGCCACGCGCTGTTCGGCGAGATCGCGGCACCGAGGTCGCGCAGCAGCTGGACGCGCGCCTTGATGATGTAGGCGAGGCCGTCGCCGACCGCCGCAGTGTACGACGCGCCGTGGTACGACGGGTCGGGAACCGTGAGGCCGGGGAACTTCTCGACGTTCTTCGACCACTCGAACGTGCCGCCGTCGACGATCACGCCGCCGATGGTGGTGCCGTGGCCGCCGAGGAACTTCGTCGCGGAGTGGACGATGATGTCGGCGCCGTGCTCGAACGGCTTGATGAGGTACGGGGTGGCGATCGTGTTGTCGACGATGAGCGGCACGCCGTTCACGTGCGCGACGTCGGCGACGGCGCGGATGTCGAGCACGTTGATCTTCGGGTTGCCGATGGTCTCGGCGAAGAAGAGCTTGGTGTTCGGCCGGACGGCGCGGCTCCACTCCTCGGGGTCGTCCTGGTTCTCGACGAATGTCGTCTCGATGCCGAGCTTCGCCAGCGTGTACTTGAAGAGGTTGTACGTGCCGCCGTAGATCGAGCTCGACGACACGATGTGATCGCCGGACTCCGCGATGTTGAGGACGGCGGAGGTGGCGGCGGCCTGGCCGCTCGCAAGGAGCAGCGCACCGGTGCCGCCTTCGAGTGCGGCGAGGCGCTCCTCGACGACGGCCTGCGTCGGGTTCTGGATGCGCGTGTAGATGTTGCCGAACTCCGCGAGCGCGAAGAGGTTCGCCGCGTGATCGGCGTTGTCGAAGACGTACGACGTCGTCTGGTAGATCGGGGTCGCGCGAGCCTTCGTCACCGGGTCGGGCTGGGCGCCCGAGTGGATCTGCTTGGTCTCGAAACGCCAGTTCTCGGGTGCGGACATGGCTTGCTCCTGCGGGTTCGGATGCCGGGAGCAGACGCCCCCAGCCGCGTTCGACAGTACGGACCGTGCCGCGTTGTCAACAACACCCGGGAAATGTGACGTAACGCGCCCTCGCACGTCGCGCAGCGCGCCCCCGCCCGTCGCCCCTTCGTTGACTTGTCTCAGATGTACGCCCCGCCCGGCGTGTCGTGCGCATCTGTGACAAGTGAGCGAGTGGGTGACCGGCACGCGGGTGGGTAGCGTGGAGGCATGGCGAACAGACGCGCAGTGGTGACCGGGGCGAGCTCGGGGATCGGCGAGGCGGCGGTGCGCGCGCTGCGCGACACCGGGTGGGACGTGGTCGGGGTCGCGCGACGCGCCGACCGGCTCGCCGCGCTCGAGGCCGAGACCGGCGCCGTGGCCTTCGCGGCCGATCTCACGGCGGACGCCGACGTCGAGGCGCTCACCGGCTTCCTCGCCGAGACCGGCCCGGTCCACGCGCTCGTCCACATCGCGGGCGGCGCACGCGGTACGGATCGCGTCGAGGACGGCCGCGTCGAGGACTGGCAGTGGATGTTCGAGGTGAACGTCCTCTCTGCCCAGCGTCTCGTCTCGGCGCTGCTGCCGCAGCTGCGGCGGGCCGCGGCATCCGACGGCCACGCCGACACCCTCTTCGTGACCTCGACCGCCGCGCAGACGGCGTACGCCGGCGGCGCCGGCTACAACGCGGCGAAGGCGGGGGAGGCGATGCTCGCGCACGCACTGCGCCTCGAGCTCAACGGCGAGCCGATCCGCGTCATGGAGGTCGCGCCCGGCATGGTGCACACGCCGGAGTTCACGCTGAACCGGCTCGGCGGCGACAGTGCGGCCGCGGAGCGCGTGTACGACGGCGTGGAGAATCCCCTGACGGCGGGCGACGTGGCCGACGTCATCGCCTTCGCGCTGAACGCGCCCGGCCACGTCAACCTCGACCTCGTCACGATGCGGCCCGTCGCGCAGTCGGCCCAGTTCCTGCTGGCGCGCGGTCCGCTCCGTTCGCGCAGCACGGAGGAGCTCTGATGCCCACCGGCACGGCGCGCGTCCGCAGCACCGGGCTCGGCACGATGACGGCGACCCGGGCTCGGGTGTGATGGCCCTGACGCTGCCCGAGCTCGCCGATGCCGGCCTGATCGACCCGGACTGGTCGACGGCACTCGAACCCGTCGGTCCTGACATCGCCGCCCTCGGCGACCGGCTGCGTGCCGAGGTCGCCGAGGGGCGCCCGTACCTGCCGGCCGGCGACCGGGTGCTGCGGGCGTTCCAGCGCCCGCTGCCGGAGGTCAAGGTCCTCATCGTCGGACAGGACCCGTACCCGACCCCGGGGCATCCCATCGGACTCTCGTTCGCCGTCGACGCCGACGTGCGGCCGCTGCCGCGGAGCCTCGCCAACATCTACCGGGAGCTCGAGACCGACCTGGGCATCCCGCGCGCGGCCCACGGCGACCTGTCGGTGTGGAGCGACCAGGGCGTCATGCTGCTGAACCGCGTGCTGACCGTGGCGCCCGGGGTGCCGGCGTCTCATCGTGGGTGGGGGTGGGAGAAGGTGACCGAGCACGCCATCCGCACGCTCGTTGCGCGTGGCCGGCCGCTCGTGGCGATCCTGTGGGGGCGGGATGCCGCAAATCTGCGGCCGCTCCTCGGCACGACGCCGATCATCGAGTCGGCGCACCCGTCGCCGCTGTCGGCCAGCCGGGGATTCTTCGGATCACGGCCGTTCTCGCGCGCCAACGAGCTGCTCGCGGAGCAGGGCGCCCCGCCCGTCGACTGGCGGCTGCCCGACTAGGGTGCGACGCACACAACCCAGGAGGAGTGCATGCTCGAGGAGGAATACGAGAAGGATCGGCGCCGGCTTCCGCGCCATCTGCAGCGGCAGCCCGAGCCCGAGCGCCCCTTCACGTTCACGATCCGGCCCGTCGAAGACCGTGACATGCCCGACATCCGTGAGATCTACAACTACTACGTCACCAACTCGGTGGTGACGTTCGACGAAGAGATCTGGTCGGTCGGCCAGTGGCGCAAGAAGCGGGACGGCCTTGCCGCGCAGGGACTGCCGTTCCTCGTGGCAGAGTCGCCGTCCGGTCAGATCCTCGGGTATGCGCTGGTGCAGCCGATGTCGAGCAAGTCGGCCTACCGGTTCTCGGTCGAGAACTCGATCTACCTGGGGCAGGCGGCCACCGGCAAAGGCCTCGGCAAAGCCCTGCTGGAGGCGCTCATCGAGGCGAGCGAGGCGGTCGGCATCCGTCAGATGGTCGCGGTGATCAGCGACAAAGGCGCCGAGGGCTCCATTGCACTCCACGAGAAGCTCGGGTTCGTCGAGGTCGGGCGGATGGGTCGTGTCGGGTTCAAGTTCGGGCGGTGGCTCGGAACGATCTACATGCAGAAGGCTCTCAAACCGGTCAAGAAGAAGGGCGTCTTCACCCGCTGAGAGTCAGCGACCGGCGCGTCCGGATCCAGAGGACCCGCCCTGGCGGTTCCAGTCGCGCACCGCGTCGACCAGCTCGCGCCACGCGCCGACGACTGCGTCGTCGGGCAGTTCCGCCTCGTGGGGATCCGCCCCCGACCACGTCGCGCGGATGAACCACACGAAGCCGTCGGGCATCGGCGCGCGCGGCGGCGCGGGCGGCGCTGACGGCGTGCCCTCGGAGGAGGCCGGTGCGTCGGCTGTGCTCCGAGGTGGATCCGTCGCCGGCGCGGCCTGATCCTCCGCGGCGGCGCCGTCCGCCTCGGCGCCGACGGGGGAGGGCGCCTCGCTCCAGGGGCAGCGGTCGATGAGCGAGATCCACTCGGATGCCTCGGACTCCGGCGGCTGCGCCGACCACCGGCGTGTGATGCCGGCGATGCCCCCGGTCCGCGCGACATCGACCTCGACGGCGGGCGTCGGGTCGGTCGCGCGGGGCGGGTCAGGGCTGGGTAACTGTGTCATCCGGGATCACGCCGACGCACGCCCACCCGGCGCGGACGGCGTCGACCTCCTCCGAGTTCTCACCGTACTCCGCGGCCGCCGCCGTCAGGGTGGCGCGGGCGAACGTCGTGAAGTCCGCCGTGGACGGCAGCGTGCCGGCCGTCAGCGTGCGGTACCAGACCAGGCCGGCACGCTCCCACGCGCGGCCGCCCAGCGCGGTGGCCGTGAGGTAGAACGCGTGGTTCGGGATGCCGGAGTTGATGTGCACGCCGCCGTTGTCGTCGCGCGTCTGGACGAAGTCGCGCATGTGCGCCGGCTGCGGATCCTTGCCGAGCACGTCGTCGTCGTACGCCGTGCCGGGCGCGGCGAGGGATCGCAGCGCGCGCCCCTGCACGGCATCCGTGAAGATGCCCTCGCCGATGAGCCAGCTCGCCGCGTCTGCGGTCTGCCCATCGCGGTGCTGCTCGGCGAGGGCGCCGAACACGTCGGCGATCGACTCGTTGAGAGCGCCCGACTGCCCGCGGTACAGCAGCCCGCCCTCGTCCTCGACGACGCCGTGGGCGAGCTCGTGGGCGATGACACTGAGCGACCCGGTGAAACCCCGGAACACCTCGCCGTCGCCGTCGCCGAACACCATGCGCTCGCCGTTCCAGAACGCGTTGTCGTAGTCGCGGCCGTAGTGCACGGTGGCCAGGAGCGAGCTGCCCGACCCGTCGATGCTGTCGCGGGCGAAAGCGTCCCACCAGAGGTCGTAGGTGGCTCCGAGCCCGTCGAACGCCTGGTCGACGGCAGCGTCGCCGGTCGCCGGATCGTCTTCGCCGCGCACCCGCACGCCGGGCACGACCTCGCGCTGCTGCGCGTCGGAGATCTCACGGTCGGGAGCAGGCGTGGTCTCGGCGACGAGCGTGCCCGGCTCCTGGATCGACAGGCGCAGCCGCGACCGCACCGGGCGGTAGTCGCGGGGAGCGGCGAGGGTCGTGCGCGCCGCCTCGGCGGCGCGCGCCCAGCCCTCTTCCTGCGCGGCGGCGATACGGGCGAGCAGGTACGGCGGAACGATTCCGGGGGCCATGCTCCGAACCTATCGGCGACCGCCGACGCACACCGTGAAGGGGAGGTCTCCGCGTGCCGCCGCGTGCGGAAAGCTACCCTTTCGCGGTTCCGGCGTCGATGACGGGGATGGATGCCAGCAGCCGGCGGGTGTACGCCACCTGGGGCTGCAGCAGCACCTTCTCGGTCGGTCCCTCCTCGACGATGCGGCCGTCCTTCATGACGACGACCTCGTCGCACAGGTTCTGCACGACGCCGATGTCGTGCGAGACCAGGAGCAGTGTGAGCCCGTCGCGCCGGCGCAGTTCGCCCAGCAGGTCGAGGATCTGCGCGCGCACCGTGACGTCGAGCGCCGACAGCGGCTCGTCGCCCACGAGCAGGCGGGGGCGGTGCACGATCGCGCGCGCGAGCGCGACGCGCTGCCGCTGACCGCCCGAGAACTCGTGGGGGAAGCGGTCGGCCATCCCCGCCTCGAGTCCGACGTCCTCCAGCACTTCGCGCACGCGGGCGCGCCGGTCGCCCTCGATCCCCAGGGCCCACAGCGGCTCGCCGACGATGCGCCCGACGTTCATGCGGGGGTCGAGTGAGGCGTAGGGATCCTGGAACACGATCCCCGTCTGCCGGCGCAGCCAGTGCAGCGACCGCGCCGAGGCGCTCGCGTCCACCGGGCGTCCGTCGAACTCGACCGTCCCGGCCGAGGGCGTGTCGAGACCGAGCAGCAGGCGCACAAGGGTGGACTTGCCCGAGCCCGATTCGCCGATCAGCCCCACCGACGAGCCCTCCCGGACGTCGATGTCGGCATCCTCCAGCCCCGTCGTGAAGGCGCGTCTGCCGAACAGCTGCGTCTTGGGGGCGGGGTAGCGGCGCGTCAGCGCGCGGCCGCGGATCAGCACCGTCATGCTGTGCCCTCCGTGGTCTCGCCCCGGGCCACCGGCTCGTCGGCGCGGCCATCCGGGCGCCACAGCGTGGCGGTCGCGTCGCGCAGCAGCTCCTGCGTGACGACGGATGCCGGTGCCGAGAGCAGCTGCGCCACCGGCGCCTGCTCGACCACGCGTCCGTGCTCGAGCACCACGCCGTGCGTGGCGATCTGCGACAGCACGGCGAGGTCGTGCGTGATGAAGACGAGGGACATGCCGTCGTCGCGTGCGAGCGACAGCAGGAGGTCGAGGATCTCGGCCTGGATGGTGACGTCGAGCGCCGTCGTCGGCTCGTCGGCGATGAGCAGCCGGGGGCGGCAGGCGAGGGCCATCGCGATCGCGACGCGCTGCCGCTGGCCGCCCGACAGCTGATGCGGGTAGCGGGCCACGAGGCGGTCGGGGTCGGGCAGGGAGACACGGGATGCCTCGGCGACGGCGCGGGCGGCGGCATCCCGTTTCGACAGGCCCTGGTGGATGCGGATCGACTCGGCGATCTGACGGCCGACGGTGCGGATGGGGTTGAGCGCCGTGCGCGGCTCCTGAAAGACGATGCCGATCTCGTCGCCGCGGAGCTGTGCGAGCTCGGCATCGGCGAGGCCGAGGATCTCGCGGCCGTTCCAGCGCACGCTGCCTCCGGCCGTGGCCCCGTCGGGGAGCAGTCCCAAGACGGCCAGAGCTGTCAGCGACTTGCCCGACCCCGACTCGCCGATGAGGCCGACCCTCGCGCCGTCGGGCACCTCGAAGGAGACGCCGTCGACGACACGGCGCCCGCCGATGTCGATCGTGAGGTCGTGCACCTCGAGGCTCATGACACCACCTCGGGGATGTGCAGGCGTGCGCGGCGCGTGGCGAAGGGGCTGCGCGAGAGCGTCGGGTCGGTCGCCTCGCGGAGCCCGTCGCCGAGCAGGTTGAGGCCGAGGACGGTGAGCGTGATGGCGAGACCTGGCCAGACCACCGACAGCGGGTGCACCGCGATGAACTGCTGCAGCTGCGCCAGCAGCAGTCCCCAGGACGGCTCGGTCACCGGCGCGCCGAAGCCCAGGTACGACAGCCCCGCCTCGGCGAGCACGGCGACCGCCATGCCCCACGACAGCTGGACGATGAACACGGGGGCGACGTTGGGGAGAAGGTGCCGCCAGAGATTCTGCGTCGGGGTGAGACCCGATGCCCGGCCCGCGAGCACGAAGTCGCTCTGAAGCACCCGTCGAAGCTCCGGCCGGGTCACCCGCGCGATGTTCACGCCGAAGCCGATGCCCACCGCCCAGATCACCACCCAGAGCGACCCGCCCCACACCGCCGAGATCATCATCGCGATGATGAGCACCGGGAAGGCGATGAGGATGTCGACGAACACCGCCACCGACTCGCGCACCCACCGCACGGTCAGGGCGCCGAGCGCGGCGAGGGAGATGCCGATCGCCGTCGCGACGATGCCGGCGCCGACCGCGACCAGCACCGTGGTGCGGGCACCGGCCATCAGCAGGCTCAGGATGTCGCGGCCCGATCCGTCGGTGCCGAGGAGGTGCGGCCAGCCCGGCGGTTCCCAGCGGTTCGAGATCTCCACCTGCTGCGGATCGAACGGCGTCCAGAACCGGGCGACCACGGCGGTGAGGACGACCACCGCGACGACGATGAGGCCGAACCGGCCCGTCGAGAGCGCCCAGAGGCGCCCGAGCCACGCCCAGCGCGACCGACGCCGCGATGGGGGCGGCGCCGGGGCCGCGGCATCCGTGCTCCCTCCCTGTCCCGAATCCCTCACTGCATGTCCCGAAATCGATCGTTCCGCATCACCGGGAGCGACCGAAACTGGGACATGGTCCTCGTGATCACCGGTCCCTGAGCTTGTCGAAGGGCTCACGACGCCTCCCGCTGACGCGGGTCGATCACGCGGTGCAGCAGGTCGACGACGAAGCCGACGATCAGCACGAACCCGGTGAGCGCGAGCAGCTCGCCCTGCACCTTCGGCAGGTCGCGGGCGGCGACGTCGGCGACCAGCATGCGGCCGATGCCGGGGAGCGAGAACAGCTGCTCGATGACGACGGCGCCCACGATGATCCCGGCGACCTGCAGCCCGAGCACGGTGATCACCGAGAGGCCGACCACGGGCAGGCCGTGGCGGATGAGGGCCCGGTCGCGGGTGAGCCCCTTCGCCGCGGCGGTGCGCACGAAGTCCTGCCCGACCGCCTGCAGCGTCGCGCTGCGCACGAACCGCAGCAGCATCGCACCCTCGACGATGCCGATCGTGAGCGCCGGCAGGATCAGGGAGCGCAGCGCCGCCCACGGATCGTTCCAGCCGGCGCGGGGAAAGCCCTGTGCGGGCAGCCACCCGAGCCAGACGGCGAACACCACGACCAGCATCATGCCGGCCCAGACGACGGGGACGGCGGCCAGCGCCTGCGCGCCGACGCTGAGCGCCGTGCCGTCGGCGCGTCCGCGGCGCATCGCCGAGAGCACCCCGAGCGGCACGCTGATCACGACAGCGATCAGGAGCGACAGGATGCCGAGGGGCACCGTCACCTCCGCCTTCTGGGCGAGCTCGTCGACGACGCTGGTGCCGGTGAGGAGCGACGTTCCGAGGTCTCCCCGGAACAGGCCGCCGATCCAGTCCAGGTACTGCGCCGGAAGCGGCCGGTCAAGGCCCAGCCGCTCCCGGATCGCGTCCTGCTGCTCGGCGCTGGAGCCGACGCCCGCGATGAGCGACGCGATGTCACCGGGGAGCACGCGGAGGGTGACGAAGATCAGCACGCTGGCGACGAGAAGCCCGAGCAGGAGCAGGGCGAGTCGGGTCAGCGTGTACCGGATCACCCGTTGCTCTTGGCGATCTCGACGATGTTGAGGCGCTCGTTCACGTTGATCGAGGGCATACCGGTGATGTTAGTGCCGACGGCGATCACGGACGCGCCGTTGTACAGCCAGTCGGCGGCGTGGTCCTCGGCGACGAGGCGGCCCGCCTGCTGCAGCAGGTCGGCGGCCTCCGCCTCGTCGGTGGCCGCGAGCGACTGGGCGTACAGCTCCTGCACCTCGGGGTTGTCGTAGGTGAAGTAGTAGTCCGGGTCGGCCCAGTTCTCGAAGTCGCGGGCCTCGGTGTGGAGCACGAAGCTCAGCTCGTAGTCCTTGTTCGTGTAGACGTCGGTGAGCCAGGTCGTGAAGTCGACGGAGTTCACGTCGAGCGTGATGCCGACCTCGTCGAGGTCCGACACCAGGATCTGCGGAATGGTCGTCGAGTAGAAGCTCGGGATCGTGAGCGTGAGCTCGAGGTCCTCGACGTCCGCCTCGGCGAGCAGCTCCCTGGCGGCCTCGGGATCGTAGGGGGCGACATCCGACAGGTCCTCGTAGCCGGGGTCCAGCTCGGGGATCGGCCCGTACTGGGTCTGTCCCGACGCCAGCGCCTCGATGATGGCGTCGTGGTCGATCGCCTGGCGGATGGCCTGTCGCACGCGCTTGTCGGCGAGTGGGCCGGAGGTCTGGTTGAACGCCAGCGTGCCCTTGTCGGTGGACTGGCCGAGTTCGAGCGCGAAGTCGCCGTTCGCCTCGACCTGCTCCTGCAGGTTCGCGTCGAATCCGGTGAGCACGTCGATCTCGCCCCCCAGCGCCGCGTTGAGGGCCGCCTGGTTGTCGGGGATGTAGTCGAACACCACCTCGGCGGCGGCCGCCGCGTCGCCCCAGTAGGCGTCGTTGCGGGTGAACGTGATGCTGTCGCCCTGGCGCCAGTTCGCGAGGACGAACGGGCCGGTGCCGTTTGCCTTGGTCTTGTAGTCGACGGTGTCGCCCTCCTTGAGGACGATGCCGGCGCGACCGGTGAGGTTCCACAGCAGTGTCGAGTCCGGTGCGCTCAGCGTGAGGCTGACGTCCTGCCCTTCGGCCGCGATCGAGGTCACGTTCGCGAGCCGCGCCGAGTCGCGCCATCCGGGGGTGTCGCGGCGGGTGGTGAGCGACCAGACGACATCCTGCGGCGTCAGCGGCTGCCCGTCGTGGAAGGTGACGCCCTCACGCAGCGTGAAAGTGTAGGTCAGGCCGTCGGGCGAGACGGTCCAGTCACTCGCGAGCGCGGGCACGATGTCCTGCTCGGGGGTGCGGGCGACGAGTCCCTGGTAGATGTTGTCGACCAGGATCTGATCCAGCGCCGAGCCCGCCGTCTCGCGGATGTCGAGGTTTCCGGGCTCCAGCACCAGCCGGATCGCGACCGACGCATCGGGGTCGGGCTCGCCCGTCGACGTGGGCGCGGTCTCGCCGCCGCCGCCGGCGCAGGCGGTGAGGGCGAGGAGGCCGGCGGCCAGGAACGCGGCGGTGGCGAGAGTGGTGCGGCGGAGCATGAGGTCCTTTCGGGAGGGTCCCGGTGCTGTGCGGCGACTGCTGGTGTGCGGTGACGGCGCCGATCGGGGCGGCAACGTGCGGGTAACAGCCTAGGGATATCGCAGGGTGAGGCGGCAACCCGCTTCCCGCAACGCAACAGAAGCGTTAGAGCTTCCCGCAGGCCGTGCAGCGGCTCCTGCGTCCCCGGTCGTTGAGCGAGCGAGGAACGACCGAGACGAAACGCCTGCACCCGGCGCAGACCGTCAGTCGTTCGGGGCGTTTCGTCTCGGTCGCCGGCGCTCCCTCGCTCAACGACCGGAGAGAGACGGCCCCGGTCAGTTCACGCCGGCCAGCGTCCGCAGGCGCCCGCCGAGCTCGAGGGGGATCTCCTCCTGCACGTTGTGGCCCGACGGGACGGTGACGACGGATGCCTCGGGCACGCGTCGCAGGAACTCCGCGGCATCCACTTCCGTCACGTAGCCGCGGTCGCCGCGGATGAGCGTCGTCCGCGCCGCGACGGTGGCGAGATCCTCCCAGCCGGCCTCGCCGAGCACCGACGCGACGGCATCCTGCCGAGGCACGGGAGAGGCCGATGCGGCATTCGCGAGGTGCGCGAAGTGGTGCTTCCACTCGACGCGCCCGTCGGGGCGTACACGGGAGTTGAAGTACACACCGCGCTCGGCCTTGCGTCGGGTGCCGCCGCCGAGTCCGAACGACAGCGCGCGGTCGACGAGCTCGTCGCGCGACGCCCAGTCGACCGGTCCGGCGAAGAAGTCGCGGATCTGGGTCGGGCCCGCGTTCGGGTCGACGCCCGGCGTGATGTCGATGACGACCAGCTCGCGGACGAGATCCGGACGGGATGCCGCCACCGCGGCGGCGGTCAGCCCTCCGAGCGACTGACCGACGAGCAGCTGCGGCGCGTCGGTCCACGCCGCGATGCCGTCGGCCACATCCGGGGCGAGCACGCGCGCGACATAGGCGGCGTCGTCGCGCCACGACGAGTCGCCGTGACCAGGCAGGTCGATCGCGAGCGCGGGCAGCCCGAGCGCGAGGATCGTCGTGTCCCAGGTGTGCGCGTTGAGGCCGGCGCCGTGGAGGAAGGTCACGACGGGTGCGGCGTCCGGTGCGTCGGCGGGGGAGTAGCGCAGGGCGCTGAGCCGGCGGCCGCTCGCGAGGGGGAGGGTGAGGCGCTCGCCGCGGGGAGGGGGAGCGTCGATGCCGGCCTCGGCCGCCTGCTCGGAAAGGAACGAGAACTCGTCGATGGGGTCGCTCACCCGCTCATCATGCCGCACCGGGAAGGTGTTCGACCCGGTGCCGCCTGCCCGTCGGTAGTCTGGCGTCATGACGGCAGAACACCGCGTGCACCTCTCGCGAGCGGCGCGACCCGCCTACCAGGCGCTCTCCGCGTTCTCGAAGACCGTGGGCGGCATCGCCGCCGAGAACGGCATCGACGACCGGCTCAAGGAGCTCGTGCAGATCCACGCCTCGCAGCTCAACGGCTGCGCCTACTGCGTGCGCGTGCACGTCGAGCGTGCCGGCGCCGCCGGGATCACGGCAGACGACATCGCGCAGCTCCCGGTGTGGCGCGAGTCCGGTGTGTTCTCCGACCGGGAGCGGGCGGGGCTGGAGCTCGCCGAGGCCTACGTGTACATCCACGAGGAGGGCATCCCCGACGAGGTCTACGACAGCGTCGGCGGCGTGCTGAGCGAGAAGGAGTACGTCGCGCTCAGCTGGATCCTCGTGTCGATCAACGCGTTCAACCGCATCGCGATCGCGGGCCGCTACAGCACTCCGCCGCGCGACGACCTCGTCGGCGAAGACAAGGACGCCGCCGCGGGCGCCGCGTGGTGACAGAGCCCGCACCGGCGCCGGGCGACGCTCTGCCGCCGGATCCGTTCGTCTCCGGCGCGATGAACCTCCGCGACGTGGGTGGCCTGCGCGCGGGGTCCGGGTCGACGCGTCACGGTGTGCTGTTCCGGTCGGGCAACCTCGCTCGGCTGGATGCCGACGGCACCCGTGCGCTCGCGGAGCTGCGGCTGCGCCGCATCATCGACCTCCGGGCCGACGACGAGGTCGCGCGCGAGCCCAGCCGCATCTCCGGGCTCGACGTCGTCACCCAGCGCGTGCCCCTCTTCCTCGGCTCGGTCGAGTCGTTCTTCCGCGACGACCTCAGCCTCGATGAGATGTACCGGCGCCTCGTCGACGACTCGTCGGCGGGTGTGGTCGCGGTCGTGCGCGGCATCCTCGCCGATCAGCCGGTGCTCGTGCACTGCACCGTCGGCAAGGACCGCACCGGCGTGACGATCGCGCTGACGCTCGCCGCGGCCGGCGTCGACGCCGAGGCCGTCGTCGGGGACTACGCGCGCACCGAGGGGCTGCTCCCGCCGCGGCGCAATCGCCGCATCGTCGAGATGCTGCGAACGATGCATCCCGAGGCGGTGCACCTCGAGGACCTCGCGACGCGTTCCCCGGCACCGGTCATGCGCGCGCTGCTCGACGATGTGACCCACCGCTACGGCTCGGCCGAGGAGTACCTGCGCGCCCACGGCCTGGCCGACGACGAGATCGTGGAGCTCCGCCGCGTGCTGCTGAAGCCCGGCGCCTGAGCTGCGGCATCCGTCGCCGTGTGTCGCGGTGTATCAGGAACGGTGTATCAGTGAGGTAAGGCAACCCTTCATAGTGGGTATACTGGAGGAGCCATGCCCCACACCACTCAGACTCAGGCCGTCGCGCACAACGCGTCGGCGTGCCGCGCGTCGCGTCATACGCGCGTGCAGCACCTGATCACCGCTGACGAGTCCTCGCTGGCCGAGCTCGAAGCCGTGCTGGCGACCCTGCCGATCTGCTCGACGGGCCGGGTCTTCATCGAGATCCCGGATGACTCGTGGCAAGCGGATATCACCGCGCCGAGCCGCATGGTCGTGACGTGGCTCGATCGCTCGCAGCGCTCCGGCGCCCCCGGCACGGGTCGTGGGTGCGGATCGGGCGAGGCGCTCGCGCGCGCCGTCACCGCCTGGGCCGACGAGATGCTCTGCGCCGAGGACGACCAGACCCGCATCCACCTGCTCGGCGGCTACCTGGGCACAGCCGACATCGTCGACCACCTCGTCGATCTCGGCATCCGTGCGGACTCGATCCACGCGCCCGAGCAGTACGGTCTGACGACCGCCCGCTGACCGCAGCGCCCCGGCGATGTGCCGCCGGCCCCCGGCGCGCGCCGTCGCGACGTGATCTTCATCCGGGCGACGTCGCTGGACGATTTCGTCAGGCGGCGCCGCGGGGCACGTAGTTGCCGTCGGCCAGCCCGGCCTCGATCTCGAACCGGTTGCGGAGCGGGTTGCGGCCCGCCAGCAGGTACAGCAGCGGCATCAGCAGCCCGTAGCGCTGCCATTGACGCTTGTGCACGGCCTCGTGGCGCAGCAGTGCATCGCTGGGGCGGCCGTCGCCGGTGAGGAAGCATCCGCCGACGCATGAGCCGCCCCGCGGGAACGTCCACCGTGGCATCCCACGGAACACCCACAGCCCCTCGCGCTTCTCGATGGGGCCGGTGCTCCAGAGCGTCCCCCAGATCCACCCGACCGCACACCCGTACCAGTAGCCGACGCGGCTGATGGGCGAGTCCAGCAGGAACGAGGGGATGAGCTCGTCCAGGCGCCGGCCGCGGAGCACGGCGCGCTCGGCGGCAGCGTGCCAGCCCGGCGGCGGCGTGGGGATCGGACTCACGCGAGCGCTCCGATCACGCGGAGGATCGCGCCGAGGTCGTCGGTGGCCGCCGCGGCGGACGCGGGGGAGTAGCCGGCCAGGGATGCCCCCACCATGGGCACCCGG
Source organism: Microbacterium sp. B35-30 (assembly GCF_010634855.1). Lineage (GTDB taxonomy): Bacteria > Actinomycetota > Actinomycetes > Actinomycetales > Microbacteriaceae > Microbacterium. The sequence goes on from NZ_MWLQ01000004.1 coordinate 23,585, forward strand.
GCGCGCAGGCGTGCGATCGCCGAGGTCAGCTCGACGACGGTGACGCCGAACGGCTCGGGGTGGGCGTTGCCGGCGATCTCGGCCGGATCCAGGGCGTCGATGTCGACGTGGATGTAGACCGCGTCGGCGCCGGTGGCGAGCACCGCGTCCGCGAGGGCGTCGGGATCGCGCAGCGCCTCCACGGTCAGTGCCGTGATGCCGAACTCCTCGACGGCGGCCAGTTCGGGGTCGTCGTACGAGCGCGCCCCGCCGACGACGACCCGGTCGCCTCGGACCGCCCCGTCCAGTGAGAGCTCCGGCACACCATCGCCGATCACGGCGCGCAGCACCATGCCCGCGAACGCGCCGGACGCCGACGTGTCGGGCGAGTTGAGATCGGGGTGCGCGTCGATCCACACCACCGCGAGGCCGGGGGACCGGCGTGCCGCGTGCGCGATCGGCGCGAGGGCGATGCCGCAGTCGCCGCCGATCGTGAGGACGTGCTCTTCGGGCGCGTCGACGTCATGCGCCTCCAGCGCGTCGGCCACCAGCCCCCGCACGCGCTGCAGGGCGCTGAGGCGGTGGATGCCGGTGCCCAGAGCCTCTCCGGCCTCCATGGGCACATCCAGCACGGTGGTCGAGGATCGGGGCAGGTCTCCTGCGATCGCGTGGGCGCCGTCGATGAGCTGCATCGCACGGGAGGACGGGCTTCCCTGCCACTGCGGAACCACGAGATATCGCGTCATCCCCTCATCTTCGCGCACCGCGCCGGCCCGCGGCATTCGTGCCGCGCAGTGGCCGCACGCTGCCGGCGAACGGGCGCCGGCCCCGCGCACGGAGAAGGGCGCCGGATCCGTGCGGACCCGGCGCCCTTCTCGTCGAAATGGGAGTCAGTTCTCGATGGCAGCCTGCACCGGCGCACCGCCGGTCTTGAGCGCCGCGAGGCGTGCCTCGACCTCGGTCAGCTCGCCGACGTCCTCGAGGGCGTTGAACTGCTGGTCGAGGCTCGACGCGGCCAGCTCCTGCTTGCCGGCGGCCAGGGCCTCCTGGCGACGCACCTTGTCTTCGAACCGGCCGAGCTCGCTCGTCGGGTCGAGCACGTCGATCGACTTGACCGCGTCGTGCACCTTGTTCTGCGCCTCGGCGGTCTTGGCACGCGCGAGCAGCTCGGAGCGCTTGGACCTCAGCTGCTCGAGCTTCTGCTTCATGCCGTTGAGGCCCTCTTTGAGCTTCTCGACGACCTCGTTCTGCGTCGCGATGGTGGGCGCGATCGCCCGCGCCTCGTTCTCCTCGCTGATCTGGCGCTGCAGCGCGATCTTGGCGAGGTTGTCGAACTTGTCGGCGTCGGTGGTGTTGCCCGCCTTGCGCAGTTCGTCGGCCTTGCGGCTGGCGGCGAGGGCCTTGTTGCCCCACTCGGCGGCCGCCTGGACGTCCTCCTGGTGGTCGCGCTCGAGCAGGCGCAGGTTGCCGATCGTCTCGGCGATGGCCGACTCGGCGTCGGCGATCGAGTTCGTGTAGTCGCGCACGAGCTGATCGAGCATCTTCTGCGGGTCCTCGGCAGAGTCGAGGAGCGCGTTGATGTTCGCCTTCATGAGGGTCGAGATGCGACCGAAGATGGACTGCTTCGCCATCGGATTTCCTTCCTATCGGACTTCAGTTCCGGGTGTGGTGAGTCTGGGTGTGGTGAATCTGAGTGTGGTGAGTCTGAGTGTGGTGAGTCGGACAGTGGTCAGTCTGACTGCGGTGAGTCTGGTCTGGAGATGGATGCCGCGCGCCACGCGTGCGGTCGGCTCCGCGCGGAGGGGTCAGAAGCGGCCACCTCCTCGACGGGCGCGTGTGCCGCCGCCTCCGAAGCTACCGGGTCGCATACCGCCGCCGGAGGATCGGCCGCCGCCGCCCAGCATGCCGCCCAGGCCGCCGAGCCCGCCGCCGGAGGAGCGGCCGCCGCTCAGCACGGAGTTGAGCACGATGCCGCCCAGTACCGCGCCGAGCATGCCGCCGCCGGACTGACCGCCGCCCTGCGGGCCGCCGAACATGCCGCCCATTCCTCCGCCGTCGAACGCGCCGACGTCGTTCTGTGCGAGCTGGATCGCCTGCCCTGCGAGCTGATCGGCGCGTTGCGCCTGCAGCAGCGCCTGCTGCGGGTCGCCCGCCTGCAGCGCGTGCGCCCGGGCGAGCGAGGCGCCGGCCTCGGCGAGGCGCGTGCGAGCCTGTGCTCCGACCGCACCGCGGCGCGCGGTGATGTAGTCCTCGGCGGCCGACACCTGAGCCTGCGCCTGCATCATGACCTGGCCGACCATCTGGCGCGCGCGCTCGGCCTGGGCGGCGGCATCCCGCACGCCCTGCACGAGCGAGTCGATCTGCGCGTTGGCCGCCTCGAGGCTCTGCAGCGCGGCGAGCGGTCGCCGTGCGGTGCCGGTGAGCTGCGTGCGTGCGGCGTCGAGCTGCTGCCGCGTGCCGGCGATGACGCTCGCGATGCGCCCGTCGGTGTCGGGGAGGGCCGCCGCCGCGGCGATGTCGCTTTCGAGTTCGGCGACCAGGGCCGTCGCGTTGCGCTCACCGGCGGAGAGATCGGCCGCCAGTTTCTCGATGGCGTCCTCGAGGAGCGTGGCCTGACCCACAGCCTCTTCGGCGGCTCGGATGCCGACTGCCGCCTCCCCGCCGTCGCCGGCGCCGATGGCGGTCTGCGCGGCGGCGAGCTGCTCGTCGGCGAACGCCAGGCGCTGACGTGCCTGCGCGGGGTTGTCGACGACGGTGGCGAGCGCCTCCGGCGCATAGGTCGACTGCAGCTGCTGCAGCTGCGCGGCGGCCTGATCGAGGGATGCCGCGGCCTTCGCCCGCTCCTCCTGCACACGTGCGAGCGCCTCGGGAGCGTTCTGCTCGAGCTTGCGCAGCTCGTCGAAGGCGGCCGCCTTCTCGTCGAGCAGGGTGTTGGACGCCTCGCAGAGGGCGATGATGCGCTCGTTCCACGCGCGGGCGTCGGCCTCGGAATCGGGATCGACGTCGTCGAGCTTCTGCTTGAGCCCGAACGCCTCGTCGAGGTTCTGCTGCGCGGTCGCGAGCGCCGCCTCGAACTCCTCGGTGGCGGCATCGCCGAACTGCGCCTTGGCGAAGCCGAGCTCCTGGCCGCTGGTCTTGAGCGCGTCGTCGGTCTCGACGAGGAGCGTCGCCGCGCGCCTTTCGAGCTCTTCGATACTCGGCTGCGGCGGGCCGCTCGGTGCACCCGGCACCGCGCCGCGTGTGCGCCGGCGCCGCAGGAACATCACGAGCAGCACGATGCCGACTCCGACGACCCCGATCAGGAGGAGCCAGGTGAGCCACGATCCGCCGCCGGAGGCGCCGGAGTCGACCCCGCCCGAACCGCCGCCGGCAGCGTCGGTGAGGCCGTCGGCCGCGGCATCGACGGCGCCGAGCCAGTCGTCCTGCGCGAGCGCGGGCTGGATCCGCTGCTGCTCGATCGCGGCGACCTGGTCCTGGGTGAGCGGGCCGGCCGGGTCGGCCGAGAGGTAGTACTGGCGCCCCTCGGTGGCGACCGCGAGAAGGTACTGCGTGACCCCGAGTCCGTTGTCGTCGGCGGTCTGGTTCGCCCAGTCCGCAGCGTCGGCGGGGTCGGTGAAGTCGTCGACGTAGACGACCCAGAGGTCGAGTCCGGTGTCGGACTTCAGCTGCTCGAGGCGGCTCTGCGCCTCGGCCTCCTCTGTCGCCGACAGCACGTCCACGTCATCGACCACGAAGACCGAGGGGAGCGACACCGGGGGAGTCGCCTGCGCGATCCCGCCGCCGATCGCCGTGATCGCGACCACCGCAACGGACGCCAGCGCTGCAGCCCATCGCAGTCGCATCGATCCCCCCTCTGGGACTCGGGTTCCCCTCCGGCGAGTCTATTCAGCCGCGGGGATACGACGATAGCCCACGGCTCCCTTCCCGCATGTGTGTTCGCCGTGAACGTACCCGTGCTCCCGGCGCCACACGGCGCAGCGGTGCGGGTCGCTGAAGGGCGGTGCAGCGGCCGGCCGGTAATCTTGCCGATTCGGAAGGAGCACCATGGACGATCGCTACGGCGGGGATGTGCTGGCCACGGGCTGGAAGGGCCACGGGGTGCGCGAAGTGCCGCGGGTGCCGGCATCCCGCGATCTCGTCGTCGAGGTGGCGGACGACGGATTCTGCGGGGCCGTCGTCGGCGTCTCGGGCGGGCTGGTCGAGCTCGAGGACCGCACCGGTCGCCGGCGCCTGTTTCCGCTGGGCCCCGGGTTCCTCATCGAGGGCAGGGACGTCGTGCTCGGGCCGCCCGTCGCCGCACCGGCGCGCACCGGCCCGCAGCGGACGGCGTCGGGGTCGTTCGCCGCCGCCGACGCCCGAGCGCGCACGGCGCGCGCCAGCCGCATCCTGGTGGAGGGCCGGCACGACGCCGAGCTCGTGGAGCGGGTGTGGGGCGACGACCTGCGCGCCGAGGGCGTCGTCGTGGAGTACCTCCAGGGCATCGATCTGCTCGATGCCGCACTCGACGAGGAGCCGCCCTCTGCGCAGCGCCGCTACGGCGTGCTCGTCGACCACCTGGTGCCGGGCTCGAAGGAATCGCGCATCGCCGACACCATCGCCCGCGGCCGCCACGGTGCGCACGTGCTGATCGTGGGGCACCCGTGGGTCGACGTGTGGCAGTGCGTCACACCCCGCGCCATGGGCATCGAGCGCTGGCCCGAGGTGCCTCGCGGCACCGAGTTCAAGGTGGGGGTGTGCCGCGCGCTCGGCTGGCCCGCGCGCGACCAGGCCGACATCGCGCGCGCCTGGCAGCGCATCCTGGCCTCGGTGAAGACCTACCGCGACCTCGAGCCGGCTTTCCTGGGCCGCGTCGAGGAGCTCATCGACTTCGTCACCGTCGCGCATTGAGGCGGCGCGGGCTTCCCGTCCGTGACCGCTTTCGTTTCCTGCGGCCGCTGCGTCGGGTAGCCGCGCTCGCCGGGGACTGCCGCCCTCGCCGGAGCGGCGGCGTCGGGCGGGCTGGGTAGCCTGGTGGGGTGACGAACCCTGCCGCGCCCGAGCCCCGTACCTTCCGCGAGAAGCCGGTGTCGTTCGTGCGCCGGAGCGGACGGATGTCGGAGGCGCAGGATCGCGCCTGGAGCGAGCTCGCCCCGCATTACGTGATCGACGTGCCGCGCGATCTCGCGGCGACCAGCATCCTGCCCGGATCGTCGATCGACCCGGCCGCGGTGTGGGGGCGCGAGGCGCCGCTCATCGTCGAGATCGGATCGGGTCAAGGGCACGCGATCGTGCACGCCGCGACCTCGCGGCCCCACGACGACTTCCTCGCGATCGAGGTCTTCCGGGCGGGGCTCGCCCGCACCATGCTCGATGCCGACCGCGCCGGCGCGCGCAACCTGCGGCTGGTCGAGGCGAACGCGCCCGAGGTGCTGCAGCACCTGCTGCCGGCGGCATCCGTCGACGAACTGTGGGTCTTCTTCCCCGACCCGTGGCACAAGAAGAAGCACACCAAGCGACGCCTCGTGGCCGAGGGTTTCGCCGAGATCGCGGCGACCGCCCTGCGGGACGGCGGCATCCTGCGCCTGGCCACCGACTGGGAGGACTACGCCCTGCAGATGCGCGCCGTCCTGGCCGCGGCGCCGGAGTTCGAGCCGACCTTCGAGGGGGACTGGGCGCCGCGCTTCGAGGGCCGGGTGCTCACGGCGTTCGAGCGCAAGGGCGCGCGCGTGGGACGCGACATCCGCGATCTGTCGTACCGCCGCGCCGCGAGGTCATGAGCGCGAGCCCGGGGCCGGTCCCAGGGCCAGATCCGATTCCCGGCGTCGCCCCGGCCACACGCCGCGACCACTGGCGATTCGTGCGCCCGCTCGCTCACCGCGACTTCCGCATGCTGTTCGGCGCGGTCGTGCTCTCGATCTTCGGCGCCGGCATGTGGGCCGTCGTCATGGTCTACACCGTGATCGGCGCGGGAGGCGGTCCGGTGGACCTCTCGCTGGTCGCCGCTGCGAACGCCGTCGGGCTGCTGGTGTGCGCGATCCCGGGCGGCATCGCCGCCGATCGCGTACCGCGACGTCTGCTGCTGCGCGTCGTCGAGCTGCTGAACCTCGTCGCGATCACATCCGTCGCGGTGGCCGGCGTGCTGGGGGCCGTGTCGATCCCGCACCTCGCGATCGTCGCCTTCGTGCTCGGAGCGGGCGCCGGCTTCTTCTTCCCCGCCTACAGCGCGATCCTGCCTCGCATCCTGCCGCCTGCCCAGCTGCTCGCGGCGAACGGACTCGAGGGTGCGATCCGCCCGGCGCTGCAGCAGGCCGCCGGCCCCGCAGCGGCGGGCATGATCGTCGCCGCCGTCCTCGCACCTGCCCACGCGGCGTGGGGCGTGGTCGCCGCGCACGCGCTCGCGCTGGTGCTGCTGCTGTTCGTGCGGCCGGAGCCGCCCGTCGCGGAGGGCGAGGAGCACGAGCCGGCAGCCGGCGTGCGGGGAGTGCTGCACGACCTGCGCGAGGCCGTCGCGTTCACCGTGCGGACGCCCTGGCTGCTCTGGACCCTGCTGTTCGCGACCGGCTGGGTGCTCGTTTTCCTCGGACCGGAGGAGGTGCTGCTGCCGTTCCTCACCCGCGAGCGGATCGGCGAGGATCCGCGGCTGTTCGGGTTCCTCCTCGCGATCTACGGCATCGGCGGCGTGCTCGGCTCGATCGTGGTGTCGTCGATGCGGCTGCCTCGGCGCTACCTGACGGTGATGATCGGCGTCTGGTCGGTCAGCACGCTGCCCTTCGCCGTCGTGGGCGTCACGCACGAGTACTGGGTGATGGCGCTGTGCCTGTTCCTCGTGGGGTTCGGGTTCAGCTACGGCAACGTGATCTGGGGCACGCTGCTGCAGCGGCGCGTGCCCCGCCGCATGCTCGGACGCATCTCGAGCCTCGACTTCTTCGTGTCGCTCGCGCTGATGCCCCTGTCGATGGCGCTCGCCGGCCCGCTCGCCGAGGTGGTGCCCATCGAGGCGATCTTCATCGCCGCGGGCGTGATCCCGCTCGCGCTCGGCGTGCTGGCGTACCTCGTGGCCCGGATGCCCGAGGATGAGATCGCGCACCCGCTCGACCGCTGACGCCCACCGACCCCCGGAGCCGCCCCGCATGCCTGCACACCCCGACGCCCCGCCCGCGCCGGTCGTGGCCGCGTGGTCATGGCGGCTGGTGCCCGCCCTCCTCGTGTGCCTGGCCGCCCCGGCCTTCTTCGTCGCGCGGGTGCCCTGGCTCGGCTGGCTGCTGCTGGCAGCCGGGCTCGCGACCGCCCTGCTGGTCGAGCGGACGCTCCCCACGAGCTCTCCGGGCGACGCCGTGGCACCGCGCGGAGCCTCTGAGCGCCGGGGCCCGCCCGCAGCCGCCGCGCCGGGCGACGCCGTGCGTGCGGGCTCGAGCATCGAGACGGCGACGGCCACCGGCATCCGTCCGCCGTCGCTGCTGCGCGACCTCTCGCTCATCGCCGTGGGGCTGCTCATCGTGAGCGCCATCCCGCTGAAGGCCGAGCTCGACAACCTCGCGATCCTGCGGTTCGCGCTCGCTCTGGGCGGCGCCGTGGCAGTCCCTTACGTGATCTCGCGGTGGGTGTATCGCGACGGAGCCGGGCAGCGGGGGGCGATCCGCTTCCCCTGGCGCGGCGGCGGGCGGTGGACCCGGTTCCAGTGGACCTGGCTGGTCGCGGTCCTGCTCCTCGGGTGGCTGATCCTGCCGTTCTACTTCATCACCTCCGGGGTGTACCTCAACTGGCCCGTCGTGAACACCCCCGAGCTCATCGCGCGGCTCTTCGTCGGCGTGGGCGCGGTGGGCATCTGGGACGAGCTGTTCTTCATCTGCACCTGCTTCGCGCTGCTGCGGCGCCATTTCCCGTTCTGGCAGGCCAACGTGCTGCAGTCGGTGGTGTTCGTCTCGTTCCTGTGGGAGCTCGGGTACCAGGCGTGGGGCCCGCTGCTCACGATCCCGTTCGCCCTGCTGCAGGGCTTCATCTTCATGAAGACGCGCTCGCTCGCCTACGTCGTGACCGTGCACCTGCTTTTCGACGCCGTCGTGTTCCTCGTGCTCGTGCACGCGCACAACCCGGGGATGCTCGACGGGCTCTTCCTCGTGTGACCGGAATCGCGAAGGGTATACATGCGCCGGCGCATGTATACCCTTTCGCGATTCCACTGCCCAGGGCGTGCCCAGGGGGAGTGGCTAGGGTGGGCCGTGGATCCTCGACCGGATCCCCGGACGACGGATCAGTACCCGGTGAGCGACAAGACTGGCCAGGAGCACAGTCATGTCGTGGGTCGTTCTCATTGTGTCCGGAGTCCTCGAGGCCGTCTGGGCCACCGCGCTCGGCAAGAGCGAGGGCTTCACCAAGCTCTGGCCGACCGTCGTCTTCGGCGTCTCTCTGCTGCTGAGCATGGGCGGTCTCGCCTGGGCGATGCGCGACATCTCCACCGGCACCGCCTACGCGGTATGGGTGGGGATCGGCGCGTCGCTCACCGTCGCGTACGCCATGATCACGGGCGACGAGGCGTTCTCCATCGTCAAGATGCTGCTGATCCTCGGGCTGGTGGGCTGCGTCGTCGGCCTCAAGCTCGTGGGACACGAGTGAGGCGGAGGGGCGGATGCCGCGGCATCCGCCCCTCGGCTTCTCTCACTTTCAACCTGACGTCGAGATGACTTCCGGGTGAACCCTTGACGACGCCCGTGCGGGGGAGGACATTCGATAGTGCGAAGTGAACACAGAGACGAGGAACCCGAAAGGGAGCCGGATACGGAAACCATACTTCGTGCAGACGATCCCCCCGGCGCTTAGGCATCGAGGGGATCATCGCTGTGCGCCGGGCATCGCCGGGGCTCGTGCACGAAGCCGGAGCCCCGGCGAGGCTCGCTCGGCGGCGCGCCCCGCGCCCCTATCCTGACGAGGTGGATTTCAGCACCTTCCTGAGCACGCCGATCACGTGGTGGCAGGTGCTCTGGGCGGTGCTGTCCCTGGTGGCGGGCTGGGTCGCCTCGCGGTTCGCCAAGCGCGGCGTCGTCGATCTGATGGGCCATGTGCCGACGGCGACGCCTGCGGCCACACGGTTCGCCGCGCGCCTCGCGCAGTACACGCTGCTGCTGCTGGGCGTCGGCGTCGCTCTGGCGTTCCTCGGCGCCAACGTGCAGCCGGTGCTGGCCGTCGTGCTGGTGCTGGCGGTCGTCGCGGCGCTCGTGCTGCGGGGCGTGGCCGACAACTTCGCCGCGAGCGTGCTCATCGCCACCCGCAAGCCCGTCACTCTGGGCGAGGAGATCACCGTCGAAGGACCGGACGGCGAGCCCCTGACCGGCACCGTCATCGAGCTGAACTCTCGCGCCGTGGTCTTCACGACGCCCGACGGACGCACCGCCCACGTGCCGAACGCGAAGCTGCTCGCCGAGACGCTCGTCAACAACTCCCGGCACGGTGGCCGGCGCAGCGAGGTGCAGGTGCGCGTCGAACGTGCCGACGCGAGCATCGCCGACATCACCGTGGCGATGACGGATGCCACAGCCGCCGTCGACGGCGTGCACCCCGAGCCCGCGGTCGGCGTGCTCGTGTCGGCCGTCTCCGACGCGCGCGTCACCGCGCGGGTCCAGTTCTGGCATACTTCGTCGACCGGGCTCGGCGTGACGTCGGCGGTGGTGGCGGCGCTGACCGCGGGCCTCGCGGAGCGGGGGTGGGCGGCGACCGTCACGAGCGAGGCCGTCGGTCCGCCGCTCGTGCCGGGCGATCGGGTGTGATGCTGCCCGGCCGTGCCAAGGTGGACGAGTTCGTTTCCTCCCCACGCCCCTCAGGAGCCGGCATGCAACGACCTCTTGCGGGGTTGACCAGGCACAATCTCGTCACGGAGCTGACGGCCGGCGTCACCCTGCTCGCGATCGCGATCCCCCTGAACATCGGATACGCCCAGATCGCGGGGCTCCCGCCGACGGCGGGCCTTTACGCGCTCATCGTGCCGACGCTCATCTATGCGCTCATGGTGTCGTCGCGGCAGCTGGTGGTGTCGCCGGATGCCGCGGCCGCGGCGCTCGTCGCCTCGTCGATCGGCGGGCTGGCGGCCGCGGGCAGCGCGGACTACGCGACCCTCGCCCTGGCGCAGGCCATCATCAGCGGCATCCTGTTCCTGCTCATGGCCGTGTTCAAGCTCGGGTTCCTCGCCAGCTTCCTCTCCAAGCCGATCCTCGTCGGGTTCGTCGGCGGTCTCGCGCTCGACATCATGGTGAGCCAGATCGCAAAGATGCTCGGCGTGAAGATCGATTCCGGCGGCGAGTTCGTCGAGAAGGTGTCGGGGCTCATCCTGGGGCTGAACACGTTCAACGCGTGGTCGCTCGGCGTCGCCGCCGCCTCGGTCGCGGTGCTGCTGCTCGGTCGACGCTTCCTGCCGCGGATCCCGTGGGCGCTGGTCGTGCTGATCGCGTCGACGATCTTGGTCGTCGTGGCGGATCTCGACGACCGGGGCGTGGACGTGCTCGGCGCGGTGCCCGCGGGCCCTCCCGCGCTCACGTGGCCCGTCCTCGACTGGACCATGTGGTTCGCCCTCGTGCCGTCCGCGATCGCGCTCACCCTGGTGACCACCGCCGAGGGCCTTCTGGTGTCGCGCTCGTATGCCGAGAAGCGCGGCTATCCGTTCCACGCGAACCGCGACCTGCTCGCGCTCGGCCTCGGCAACGTGGCCGCGGGCGCGCAGGGCAGTTTCGCGATGGGCGCCTCGACATCGCGCACCGCCGCGATGGACCAGGCCGGCTCCCGCACCCAGCTGCCGTCGCTCGTGCTCGCGGTGGGGACGCTGCTGCTGCTGATGTTCGGGACGGCGCTGCTCGCGGACATCCCGTCGCCCGCCATCGGCGCCGTGGTCGGGGTCGCGATCCTGCCGCTGCTGGGCATCCGCGAGTTCCGTCAGCTGTGGCGTCAGGACCGCTTCGAGTTCGCCGTCGCGGCGACATGCTTCCTCGTCACCCTCTTCGTCGGCGCGATTCCCGGCATCCTGGTCGCGTTCGTGCTCGCGCTCATCAACCTCGCCCAGCGCGCGGCGAATCCGACGATCGACGTGCTCGAGGCGAACGACGATGCCAAGCAGTCCCTGCTGGAGGATGCCCCCACCGGGGCGACGACCGCGCCCGGCCTGGTCGTCGTGCGCATGGCCGCCCCGCTCTTCTTCGCCAACGGCGCCGTCTTCACCGAGGCGGTCAAGCGCGCGGTCACCGGCGCGGACCAGCCGGTTCGCCACGTGGTCATCGACATGGAGGCGGTCACCGACATCGACGTCACCGGCGCCGAGGCATTCGAATCCCTCGAGCACTGGCTCCGCGACAACGACGTGACGCTCGCATTCAGCCGTGTCCGGCCGCCTACCAGGGCCCGCCTCGAGGAGCTCGGACTGGTGTCGGGTCAGGCGTTCTTCGCCACCAATCGCGCGGCGGTCGCGGCGCTTGCCGGTCGCGACGGTGCTCCGTAAGACTGAGGATCCGGCCGTCCGGCCGGCACGAAAGGGAGAAAGCACATGCAGCAGCGCGAACCGGAAGCGTCGATCAGGGAGGCTCAGGCCCAGGCCCTGGCATCTCTGCCGTTCGACGACGTCGACGATTTCGCCGCGGCGGAGCGCGGGTATCTCGGAACCCTCGACGACCCGAAGATCCGCAACGCCGAGGGCGATGTGGTGTGGGATGCCTCCACCTACGACTTCATCCAGGGCGATGCGCCCGACACCGTCCACCCGAGCCTCTGGCGTCAGTCCACCCTGGTCGCCAAGCACGGCCTCTTCGAGGTCGTCGAGGGGCTCTACCAGGTGCGGGGACTCGACCTGTCGGTGATGTCGTTCATCGAGGGCGACACCGGCGTGGTCATCGTCGACCCCTTGATCTCGAAAGAGACCGGGGCCGCCGCGCTCGAGCTGTACCGCCGGCACCGCGGCGACCGGCCGGTGACCGCGGTCATCTTCACCCACAGCCACATCGATCACTTCGGCGGTGTGCTCGGTTTCGTGAGCGAAGACGACGTGACCTCGGGGCGGGTGCAGATCCTCGCGCCCGAGGGCTTCCTCGAGCACTCGGTGGCCGAGAACGTGTATGCGGGTGTCGCCATGGGCCGCCGCGCCGGCTACATGTTCGGCGCTGCGCTCGCGCGGGGCCCTCGGGGGGCGGTCGGCGCCGGCCTCGGCCAGACGACGTCCACCGGTGAGGCGACGATCCTGACGCCGTCGCTGGACGTGACGACGACCGGCGAGAAGCACACCATCGACGGCGTCGAGTTCGAGTTCCAGATGGCCCCGGGCACAGAGGCGCCGTCCGAGATGCACTTCTACATCCCGCGCTACCGTGCACTGTGCATGGCGGAGAACGCGACGCACACGCTGCACAACCTGCTGACCTTGCGCGGCGCCGTCGTCCGCGACCCGCACGTGTGGTCGCAGTACCTGACCGAGGCGATCGAGCGCTTCGGCGGTGAGGCCGAGGTCGTCTTCGCGTCCCACCACTGGCCGACGTGGGGAAACGCCGAGATCAACCGGTTCCTCCGCATCCAGCGCGATCTGTACGGCTACCTGCACGATCAGACGCTGCGCCTGCTGAACCAGGGTTACAACGGCGCGGAGATCGCCGAGATGATCCAGCTGCCGCCGGCCCTGGAGGCGTCGTGGAGCACGCACGGCTATTACGGGTCGGTGAGCCACGACGTCAAGGCGATCTATCAGCGCTACATGGGCTGGTTCGACGGCAACCCGGCTCGCCTGTGGCCGCACCCGCCGAAGCCGCTCGCTGAGCGCTACGTCGCCGCGATCGGCGGACTGGACCGTGTCGTGGAGATCGCGCAGGAGGCGTTCGACGGCGGTGACTTCCGCTGGGCGGCGACCCTGCTCGATCACGCGGTGTTCACCGATGCCGACCACGCCGCGGCCCGTGCGCTGTATGCCGACACGCTCGAGCAGCTCGCCTACGGCGCCGAGAACGGCACGTGGCGCAACTTCTACCTGTCAGGCGCCACGGAGCTGCGAGAGGGCAACTTCGGCACGCCGACGGCGACGAACGCGCCGCTGATCGTCGCGCAGCTCACGCCCGAGCAGTTGTTCGACGCGGTCGCGATCCGCGTCGACGGACCCAAGGCATGGGACCTGTCGCTCGCGATCGACGTCACCGTCTCCGACCTCGGGCGCAGTTTCCACCTGTCGCTGGACAACGGCGTGCTGATCTACGTCGAGCGGGAGCCCGATGCGTCGACGCCGCTCGGACTCACGCTGACCAAGCTCCGCCTGATCCGGCTCGCGGGCGGCGACACCGAGTCCGAGGGCATCGAGGTGCGCGGCGACATCGGGGTGCTGGAGCAGCTCCTGGGCGTCCTCGACCAGGGCGATCCCGCGTTCGAGATCGTCCTTCCATAACCCGGCCTCCGATCGCCGGCATCGCCACCGCGATGCCGGCGATCGGCGTCTGCGGCGGCGGGAGCTTTCCGCCCATCCCGCCGTGGTACCAGGCCGGCGGGAGAGGGTCAAGGCGCTCCCCGCCTCCCGCGCCACCCGCAAGAATCGGAGCATGAACCGGTGGCGACGCGTGTGCGGCGTGCCCCTGCTGGTGATCGCATTGGGCGTCGCGGGATGCGGCGTCACGGTGCCGACCGACCCCCAGGGCACTCTCGAGCGCGTCAGGGAAGGAGTGCTCCACGCGGGGGCCTCGGCGTCGGGCGAACTCGTCACCATCGACGGGTCGGAGGTGGGCGGCACGCTCGCCGAGATCGTCGAGGAGTTCGCCGAGTCCGTCGATGCGAGGGTCGAGTGGACGGTCGGCAGTGAGGAGGACCTCGTCGACGGGCTCGAGAGCGGAGACCTCGATGTGGCGATCGGTGGGATGACCGACGCCACCCCGTGGTCGGACCGCGTGGCGGTGACGCGTGCCTATGACACCGTCCCGGGTTCCCGCGGACCCGTCGTGCTGCTCGTGCCGCTGGGCGAGAACGCCTGGCAGGCGCAGCTCGAGGGCTATCTCGACCGGGAGGTGGCCCGGTGAAGTCGATGGGACGGACGGATCTGCCGCCGGAACAGCACAAGGCGCTGCGCAGCGCCATCCGCTGGGAGTGGTTCACGATCGGCTACACGGTGGTGACGATCGGCGTCATCGCCCTCGTCGTGGGCGGGTCGCAGGCCATGAAGACCGCGTGGATCGAAGACATGCTGTCGCTGATCCCGCAGATCTCGTTTCTGATCGCGCTGATCTTCATCCGTCGCCGCCCGAGCCGTGCGTTCCCGTTCGGCTTCCACCGCATGATGGGCGTCGGGCATCTGGTCGCCGGCGTCGCGCTGCTCGCGGTCGGCGGCAACCTCGCCTACGAGGCGATCAGCGGTCTCATCCGAGCCGAGCATCCCTCGATCGGCACGGTGTTCCTGTTCGGCCAGACGATCTGGCTCGGCTGGTTCATGGTGGGCGTGATGAGCGTCATCGTCATCGGCCCGTTCTTCTACGGGCACGCGAAGGCGAGACTTGCCCCGAAGCTGCACAACAAGGTGCTGTACGCGGATGCCGACATGGCCAAGGCCGACTGGACCTCCACTGTCGCCTCGATCGTCGGCGTGCTCGGTGTCGGCATCGGCCTGTGGTGGCTCGACGGCGCCGCCGCGCTGTTCATCTCGCTCGGAATCGTGTGGGACGGCTGGCGCAACTCGCGCGCGGCCGTGCGCGATCTGATCGACCAGCGCGCGCGCACCGAGGACGACGCCCGACCGCATCCCCTCATCGCGCGCATCGGGAACCGTGTGCAGGAGTTCGGATGGGTGCGTGAGAGCGGCGTGCGCATGCGCGACATGGGTCAGGTGTTCCACGTCGAGGTCTTCGTGGTGCCGACTCGCGACGAAGTCCGCCTCGAGGAGATCGAGGACGTGCGCGAGGCGGTGGCGCAGCTCGACTGGAAGGTGCAGGACGTCGTGGTCATCGTGACCGCCGGCGTGCCGGACGAAGCCGAGCCGGCCACGCGACAGGAATCGCACAGCGACGCCTGAGCCCGGCGTCACCGGGGCGGCGGCATCCGGCTCATCGTTCACCCGGTCACCTGGGGAAGGCCGTCCGACCACTCTCCGTCCGGCGGAGGTGCGGGATCCTCGTCAGGGACCGGAACGACCGCCAGCGCGACGCCGGGCGACAGCAGCAGGAGAGCCCTGCGCATCTCGCCCTCGCCGTCGTTCACCTCGAGCCAGTACGTACCCGCCTGGAGCCCCGCCTCGACCTCCGCGCGGAGGTCTTCGAGGCGGCGCCCGCCGACGCTGTAGTGCTCCCCGCCGTAATAGATGTCGATCCGTTTCATGATCGCTCCTGTCCGCGGCGTCCACCGTCGCACGGCGTTCGGCGCGACGGCCAATGCCTTGACACCGCCTCCGGGTCGGCGTATCCGGTCAGCCGAGCAGTTCCTGCTCCGGCTCGGCTACAGGCGCCGGCTGCGCGGGTTCGGGCACCAGGTACAGTCCGGACGGCGAGTTCGCCGTGTGGGCGAGCGCGTCGATCCAGGCGGGGTTGAGCTGGGGCGTGCGGCTCCCATAGAACTTGTAGACGAGGGCGCAGCGGGGGTGCACCCAGATGGTGGTGCGGCCGTCGCCGATGCTGACGTCGTCGCGCCACGTGAAGTGGAAGGGTTCCCCGCGTCGGAGCTTGGTGCCGATCACCAACTGCAGGTGTGCGAGGGTGCGATCGTCGAAATCGACCTTCACCGTCCCCTCGTAAGTGAGTTTGCCCATCGTGCGCCTCCGCTCTGGGAATGCCGGCGAACGTATTTCTGGGGTGCTCTGGGGCGGACGCCGATCAGGAACAGCTTCGATCCTCGCGTGTGATCGGCGTCGCGGGCCAGGCCTTGACAGCCGTCGCCGGATGCACCATGGGGGCCCCCTGCGGATGCGCCGGCGATGGGGCGCTCGACCGGGTGGGGACGCTGTGCGCGGCGGAGACAGCCGTGAAGGAGTGCGCCGCCGGGATGATAGTCTCGATCGGCACGCCTCCGTAGCTCAGGGGATAGAGCGTTGGTTTCCGGTACCAAAGGTCGCAGGTTCGATTCCTGTCGGGGGCACGAAAAAGAATCCCAGGTTCGCCTGGGATTCTTCGTTTCCGGTCCAGAGCCCGAGCGGTGCGGGTCAGGGCGCGACGGCGTCCTCGTCGCGCGGGGCATCCGCCACGATGGCGGGCTGGAGCTCCATCGCCTCGACCGCATCGGCGACCCGGGCAGCGAGGTAGGCGTGGCCGTCCGTCGAGGGGTGGTCGCGACCGATCGGGCCGGTGTCGATGACGTCGAGGTAGTTGGCCGTGGTGATCCACTCGTCGGCGATCGGTGAGATGTACCACCAGCCGCGCGCGGCGGCCAGCTCGCTCAGGTCCCTGTCGATGCTGCTGGTCGGATCCTCGACCGGCAGCACCTGCGGCGAAGGACCGAGGATGACGATCGCGGCGTCGGGGTAGCGGGCTTCGAGCGCGTCCCACGCGGCGGTGACGGCATCCCGGTATCCCGCCGGGTACAGCCTGCGGTCGTTGATGGACCCCTCGACGATGACGAGGTCCGGGTCGAGCGCCGGGTCGAGGGCGGCGATGCGCTCGCCGTATGCCGGGCCGTCGAGCCCGGGCTTGAGATAGCCGCTGCCGCGAACCCCCGCCACGACGGTCTCGACGCCGAGCTCGTCGGCGAGCCGGTACGCGAAGCCGAGCGTCGGCACGGTCGCGGCGGAGCCGTAGACCCACGAGTCGCCGAACACCAGCACGCGCGCGCCCTCCTCGAGGACCAGGGGCGCGGGTGGAACGGATGCCGCCACCGCCGCATCGCCTTCCGCGACGGCGACCGGGACCACCGGTTCGGGTGCGCCCCAGGGGCGGAGGACGGCCACAGCGCACACCGCGGCCACGGCGAGCGCTGCACCCAGGAGGGAGAACCATCCCCACCCTGCCACCCGCCGCTGGCGCGGCGAGCGGGGCGGCAGGGCGTCTGGCCCCAGCCGCCGTGCGCGGAAGCGGCCGGGCGCGTGCATGAGAAGAGGGTAAGTCATCGATCGGCGAACACCGAACACGGGTCCTGAACTGGGCAATATGCGCGGCGGATCCCGAGGTTCGGACCCGCTTCGCGGTGCCCGCGGGCGACGCTGTGGACGTCCACACGGCGCAGTCATCGCGGCATGCGAGGATACTTCGGTGCAACGCATCGTGACCGCTGAGATGGACCTCGAGCTCGGGGCTTCCGTCGACCTCATCTTCCAGATCGCGGCCGCTCAGGCGGTGCCGATCTCGAACGAGCAGCTGACGTTCACGCAGGGCGATCGCGTGTACACCCCGACCGAGATCGTCGACCAGGCGGGAAGCCGGCTGCACCGCCTGACGGGCGAGCCCGGGCCGCTCGAGATCCGGTACGAGGCGACGGTGGACGGCCAGGCCGCCACCAGCCGTACGAGCGACCTGGAGGCGATCACGTACCTCCGCCCGAGCAGGTACGCGCAGTCCGACGAGGTGTTCCAGCAGGCGCGCCGCCAGTTCAAGGGGCTGTCAGGTCACGACCTCATCGCCGCGGTTTCGGAGTTCGTCTCGACGAGCACGACGTACACACCGGGGCTCAGCCAGGGCACGGACAGTGCCGTCACCACCCTCATGACCGGCCAGGGCGTCTGCCGCGATTACGCGCACGTCGTGATCGCGCTGCTGCGCGCGATGGACATGCCGGCCCGGTACGCCGCGTGCTTCGCGCCGGGGCTGCAGCCGATGGACTTCCACGCGGTCGCGGAGGCCTACCTCGACGGCTCGTGGTACGTCATCGACGCGACGCGTCTGGCGCACCGCCGCTCGCTGGTGCGCATCGCGACCGGACGGGATGCCGCCGACTGCGCGTTCCTCAGCTACCACGGCGGCTACGTCGGGCTGAACCGGCTGCGCGTGGACGCCTGGGTGGTTCCGGATGCCGCCACCGGCGAGGGGCTCGAAGCGGCCGCGGACGGCCCGTTTCCGCGTCAGGATCCCTTCGACCCGTCGCTCGATGACTTCACGGCACTGGTGCAGCTCGCCTGACGTTTCCGGCGAACGTATCAGGCCTTGTTTATATCAGCAGAGGCTGATATAAACAAGGCATGCATGCACTCGATGTCCTGGGAGACCCGGTCCGGCGACGTCTCGTCGAGCTGCTCGCCCGGGGCGATCGCGCGTCGGGGGACCTCACCGAGGTGATCCGCGCCGAGTTCGGCATCAGCCAGCCGGCGGTGTCGAACCATCTGAGGGTGCTCAGGGAAGCGGGCTTCGCGCACAGCAGCGCCGAGGGATCGCGCCGCATCTACTCCCTCGACGGGGAGCGGATGACCGAAGTGCAGGACTGGGTCGCGGAGCACCTGGGCTTCTGGACGAATCGACTCGACGCGCTCGGCACCGAGCTGCGCCGCAACCGCACGGAGGAACGATGAACACCGCAGACCCCTTCATCCGAGCACTGACCGGCGACGAGAGCGAGCAGACCGTCTCCCTGGTGCGCAGCTACCCCGCTGCCGCCGCCGAGGTCTGGAACGCGCTGACCACCCCGGAGCGGATCGCGAGGTGGTACGGCACGATCGTCGGCTCGCCCCCGCGCGTGGTCGGCGACGAGTTCGAGGTCGAGATCGGCGAGGGGATGGTCCGGAAGGCGCTCCTCGAGAGCTGCGCGGCGCCGTCCCGGCTCTCGTACACATGGTGGTCGGGCGACGGCGATCCGGGTCTCGTGACCATCCGGCTCGACGCGATCGCCGACGACGAGACCCGCCTGACGGTCCAGCACGACCGACTGCGACCGCACCGCATGACCCAGTACGGCGGCGGGTGGGAGCAGAACCTGGTCGCCCTCGCCGGCGTGCTCGGGGCGGCGGGCGAGAGCGAGGCCGGGGACGACGACGGCGACGGCGACGTGCGCGTCGGTCGGTGGGAGCTGCTCGGCGGTCGTCCGCTCGATGTCCGGCTGGCGATCGACGCGCCGGTGGAGCGGGTGTGGCGGGCCTGGTCGAGTGCGGATGCGCTGTCGTCCTGGTGGTGGGCGCACTGGGGCGACGTCGCCGTCGAGGCCGATGTCCGCGTCGGCGGCGCCTACCGCATCGAGGCGCCGGGGCACGGGGTCGCTGTGGCGGGGGAGTACCTCGTCGTCGAGCCCGAGCGCCGGCTCGCGTTCACCTGGACGTGGACGGACGACGAAGGTCAGACACGTGACGAAGCCGTCGAGGTGCGGTTCACCGCAGCCGATGCCGGCACCGTCGTCTCGGTGCGCCACACCGGTCCGTGGGAGGACGACGCGCCCGTGGAGGCGTACCGGCAGGGGTGGGAGTTCGTGCTGGCCCAGCTCGCGAGCTCCGCGACCTGAGCGCAGGCCGCCGCCGCGGGCGTGCGACCCGGCCGTCTAGAATGAGGCGGTTATGAATCCCGAAGCCCTCTCCGCCGCCCTGCTCGCCGTCGTCGCCCCCCTCGCCGAGGCGCGACGCCCAGGTGCGACGGACGGGCTCAGCCCCGCGGACCTGCCGCTCGAGCGGCCCAAGAACCGCGATCACGGCGACTGGGCATCGAATGCGGCGCTCAAGCTCGCGAAGGCCGTCGGTGCGAACCCGCGCGAGTTCGCCGCCGAGATCGCCGCCGGGCTCGCCGAGGTGGACGGTGTCGCGGGTGTCGAGGTGGCCGGTCCCGGCTTCATCAACATCCGACTGGATGCCGCCGCCGCGGGTGTGCTGGCCAAGACCATCGTCGACGCCGGCGCCGCATTCGGCACCAACGAGTCGCAGCGCGGCAACACGATCAACCTGGAGTTCGTCAGCGCGAACCCCACAGGTCCGATGCACATCGGCCACACTCGGTGGGCCGCGCTCGGCGACTCCATGGCGCGCCTGCTGCTGGCCAGCGGTGCGACGCTCGTCCGCGAGTTCTACGTCAACGATGCCGGCGCGCAGATGGATCGGTTCGGCCTTTCCGTGCTGGCCGCCGCCAAGGGCGAGCCCACCCCCGAGGACGGCTACCCGGGCTCCTACATCGACGACCTCGCTCAGCGCGTCCTCTCCGCGGTGCCGGACCTGCTGTCGCTTCCGGCGGACGAGCAGCTCGTCGTCGCGCGTGACCGGGCCTACGAGTTGCAGCTGGGTGACCTGCAAGCGTCGCTGGAGAAGTTCAACGTCCACTTCGACGTCTTCTTCAGCGAGCGGACGCTCCACGCGAAGGGATCGGACGGCGAGCCGAGCCTCGTCGACGAGGCGGTCGACCGCCTGCGCGAGCAGGGCCACGTCTTCGACGAGGACGGCGCCGTCTGGGTGCGCACGACCGACTTCGGCGACGACAAGGATCGCGTCATCCGTCGTTCCAACGGCGAGTACACCTACTTCGCCGCCGACGCCGCGTACTACCTGAACAAGGGCGACCGCGGCTTCGCGCACAAGATCTATCTGCTCGGCGCCGACCACCACGGCTACGTGCACCGCCTCAAGGCGCTCGCCGGCGCGGCCGGGGACGACCCCGACAAGGACATCGAGGTGCTCATCGGGCAGCTCGTCTCGGTCAACGGCGCGCGCCTGTCGAAGCGCGCGGGCAACATCATCGAGCTCGATGACCTCCGCGAGTGGATCGGCACCGATGCGCTGCGGTACTCGCTCGCGCGGTATCCCGCCGACTCGCCGCTGACGCTCGACCCCGAGATCCTCCGCAAGCGCACGAACGACAACCCCGTCTTCTACGTGCAGTACGCGCACGCGCGCACGCACAACGTCGGGCGGAACGCCGCGGCATCCGGCGTCGACCGTTCCGCGTTCGCCCCCGAGCTGCTCACGCACGAGACGGAGTCGGCGCTCCTCGGCGCGCTCCAGGAGTTCCCGCGCATCGTCGGCTTCGCCGCCGAGGTGCGCGAGCCGCACCGCGTCGCCCGCTACCTCGAGGAACTCGCCGGGCTCTACCACCGCTGGTACGACAACTGCCGCGTCATCCCGCTCGGCGACGAGCCCGTCGAGCCCGTTCATCGCACCCGCCTGTGGCTGAATGACGCCACCGGGCAGGTGCTGCGCAACGGCCTCGATCTGCTCGGCGTCACCGCACCGGAACGGATGTAGACATGGCTTACGGCGACACGCAGGCGACCGAGCCGCTCCCCGACGACATGCTGCCTGCGGCGTCGCCACCGCCGCGTCGCCGCGCGTGGCCGTGGATCGTGTCCTTCGCGATCGTCGCGGTGCTGGCGGTCGCCGCGTGGTTCGCCGCGGACGCGATCGCCCGTCAGGTGGTGACCGGCGTGGTGCGCGACCAGGTGCGCACTCAGCTCGCTCTGCCCGCCGACCAGCAGATCGACGTCGAGGTCGCCGGTGCCGTGATCCCGCAGCTCATCGGCGGCAGCCTCGACGAGCTCACCATCGCGTCCGATGACGTGACGTTCAGCGGCGTCACCGGCGACGTCAGCGTGACCGCCCAGGACGTGGCGGTGCGGGGGACCGGAGAGATGAGCGGCGCGACGGCGACGGTGTCGCTCGACCAGTCCCAGCTGCAGACGCTGCTGGCGACGGTCGAGGGCTTTCCCTCCGACACCGTCGGGCTCGCCGCGCCGAACGTCACGATGTCGATGGATCTGCAGCTCTTCGGCGTCGCGATCCCCGTCGGCGTCGCGCTCACGCCCACGGCGTCGGAGGGGCAGATCGTCCTCTCGCCCGCGTCGCTGCAGCTGGGCGGGACGGAGGTCACCGCCGATGCGCTGCGGGATCAGTTCGGGCGCCTCGCCGACGCCGTGCTGCGCGACTGGAATGTCTGCGTCGCGCAGTACCTCCCGGCCGGGGTCGCGCTCACCGGCGTCGAGGTCGAAGGCGACGTCCTCGTGGCCGACTTCGACGTCGACGGCGCGATCGCCACGGATCCTGCCCTCCAGCAGAACGGCAGCTGCGCCTGAGCCGGTGCTGTGTCACACGGCGATGGGCGTCCCATGGCACAGGGCGTCGCGCGGCACAGAGCGTCACACGGCACAGGGCGTCACACGGCACAGGGGCCGCGAGCGGCGTGCCCTAGACTTCTAGCACCGCCTGGCGCGTGACCCCTCCGGCCAGGCAGAGCCGTACCAGCCTTCCCGGACGGCCAAGCGTCGCAGCTCCCACCGATTGGTCCACCGTGTCCGCCGACCCGCATCTCCGTTCCGTCGCTCCCGCGTGGCTCGAACGACCCGCCGACGCGAACGGGCTCGCTCCTGCGGTCTGGCCGATCTCGGCGAGCCGTGACGACGCCGGGGTGCTCACGCTCGGCGGCATCCCGGCGACCGCGCTGCGCAGCCGGTTCGGCACGCCGCTCTATGTGGTCGACGAGGACGAGGTGCGCGCCACGGCACGGCGCACGCTCGACGCCTTCCGTGCGGCTGCCGCGCTGCACGGTGTGCAGGCGCGGGTGTATTACGCCGGCAAGGCCCTGCTGACCACCGAGATCGTGCGCTGGGTGACCGAGGAGGGTCTCGCGGTCGACGTCTGCACCGGCGGCGAGCTGGCCGTCGCGCTCGCGGCGGGCGCGGATCCCGCACGGCTCGGCTTCCACGGAAACAACAAGTCGGTGCCCGAGCTCGAACGCGCCGTCGACGCGGGCGTCGGGTCCATCGTCATCGACAGTCTCATCGAGATCGAGCGGCTCGCGGCCATCGTCGGGCGCCGTGGGGTGTCGCAGGCGGTGCTGCTGCGGGTCAACAGCGGCGTGCACGCCGAGACGCACGACTTCCTCGCGACGGCCCACGAAGACCAGAAGTTCGGCTTCACCCTCACGGATGCCTCCGCCGCGGTCGCCCGCATCCGCGAGCTCGAGGGCCTCGAGCTCGTGGGTCTGCACTGCCACATCGGCTCGCAGATCTTCGGCACCGCCGGCTTCGAGGAGTCCGCGGCGCGGATCGTCGAGCTGCATGCAGAGCTCCGCCGGGGCGGCGAGCTGCCGGTGCTGAACCTCGGCGGCGGATTCGGCATCGCCTACACGTCGGTCGACGACCCCACCCCCATCGAGGAGTTGGCACAGGGCATCGCCGAGGCCGTGGCGCGCCAATGCGAGGTGCGCGGCATCCCGGTCCCGAATCTCGCCTTCGAGCCCGGCCGAGCCATCGTCGGCCGTGCGGGCGTGACCCTGTACGAGGTCGGAACGACCAAGCCGGTCGCGCTCGGCAGCGCCGACGACACCACAGGCGACACCCGCCTGTACGTCAGCGTGGACGGCGGCATGAGCGACAACGCCCGGCCCGCCCTGTACGGGGCGCAGTTCTCGGCGCGGATCGCGTCGCGCACGAGCGACGCCGAGCCGACGCTCGCGCGAGTCGTCGGCAAGCACTGCGAGTCGGGTGACATCGTGGTCGACGCCGAGTACCTGCCGGGCGATGTGTCGCCCGGCGATCTGCTCGCCGTCCCGGCGACGGGCGCCTACTGCTTCTCGCTCGCGAGCAACTACAACTACGTCCCCCGCCCGCCCGTCGTGGCGCTGCGTGGGGGAGAGGCGCGCGTCATCGTGCGCGGCGAGACGATCCACGATCTGCTCGCCCGCGATGCCGGCCTCGATACCGCTGTGTTCGAAGCTGGGCGCTCCTCCGGGGGCGCACCGATGGAAGGGACCGTATGACCGACTACCGCCGCCTCCGCGTCGCGCTGCTGGGAGCCGGAGCCGTGGGCTCGCAGGTCGCGGCGCTGCTGCGCCAGCACGCCGACGAGCTCGCCGACCGGGCGGGAGCGCGACTGGAGCTGGTCGGCATCGCGGTGCGCGACGTCGACGCCAAGCGCGACGTCGAACTGCCTCAGGAGCTCTTCACGACCGACGCCGACGCGCTCATCGTCGGCTCCGACATCGTCATCGAGCTGATGGGCGGCATCGAGCCGGCACGCACCTACCTCCTGCACGCGATCAACTCGGGCGCCGACGTCGTGACCGCCAACAAGGCGCTCCTGGCGACGCACGGCCCCGAGATCTTCGACGCGGCCGACCAGGTGGGCGCCGAGGTCTACTACGAGGCCGCCGCGGCAGGCGCCATCCCGATCATCCGCCCGCTGCGCGACTCGCTCGCCGGCGACCGCGTGCAGCGCATCATGGGCATCGTCAACGGCACCACCAACTACATCCTCGACCGCATGGACACCGAGGGCGCCGAGTTCTCGGACGTGCTCGCCGACGCGCAGCGCCTGGGGTACGCCGAAGCCGACCCCACGGCGGACGTCGAGGGCTACGACGCCGCCCAGAAGGCCGCGATCCTCGCGAGCCTCGCGTTCCACACGACGGTGCCCCTCGAGGCGGTGCACCGGGAGGGCATCACCGCGATCGACGCGTCGATGATGGATGCCGCGCGCCACGCCGGCTACGTCATCAAGCTGCTGGCCGTCTGCGAGCGACTGACCGAGGAATCCGGCGAGTCCATCTCGGTGCGGGTCTATCCGGCGCTCATCGACCGGGCGCATCCGCTCGCCAGCGTGCACGGCGCCAACAACGCGGTGTTCGTGCAGGCCGAGGCCGCCGGCAACCTGATGTTCTACGGCGCGGGCGCCGGCGGCGTGCAGACCGCATCCGCGGTGCTCGGTGACGTCGTGTCGGCGGCCCGCCGCCATATCGCGGGCGGTGTCGGCGTCGGCGAGTCGACGCTGGCCAACCTCCCCATCGTGCCCGTAGGCCGTGTCACGACGCGCTACCAGATCACGCTCGAGGTCGACGACCAGCCGGGCGTGCTCGCGACGGTCGCCGGCATCCTCAGCGACGGTCGCGTCTCGATCGCCACCGTCGAGCAGACCGTCGAGCAGACGGTGGAGCAGGCGGTCGGGGACGCGGGCGACAGCGAGGGCGGCGTCGCGCGACTGGTGATCGGCACGCACAAGGCGTTGGAGCAGGACCTCAGCGAGACGGTGGACCGACTGGCCGCCAGCGGCGTCGTGGAGCGCGTCGTCTCGGTCCTGCGGGTCGAAGGCAACTGAGTCGATGGAATTCATCGGGATCTGAAGGAGACTGACATGGCACATGTTTGGCGCGGAGTCCTCCGCGAGTACGCAGATCGTCTGGGCGTGACGGATGCCTCGACCGTGGTCACTCTGGGTGAGGGCGGTACGCCGCTCCTGCCCGCCCCGGCGCTGTCGCGTCGCACCGGCACGGACGTGTGGGTGAAGTTCGAGGGCATGAACCCCACCGGCTCGTTCAAGGACCGCGGCATGACCGTCGCGGTGTCGCGTGCGATCGACCACGGCGCCAAGGCGGTGATCTGCGCGTCGACCGGCAACACGTCGGCCTCGGCCGCCGCCTACGCGGCGCACGCCGGCATTACGGCGGCGGTCCTCGTTCCCGAGGGCAAGATCGCGATGGGCAAGCTCAGCCAGGCCGTCGCGCACAACGGCCGCCTCATCCAGATCCGCGGCAACTTCGACGACTGCCTCGAGATCGCGCGCGAGCTCGCCGACAACTACCCGGTGCACCTCGTGAACTC
>NZ_MWLQ01000042.1 GCF_010634855.1 Microbacterium sp. B35-30
GCGCGCTATCGCGCCTCGGCCGGCGACATCCTGTTCCGCATCGGGAACTACACGCTGTTCCTGCTGTTCGCGCTCATCTGCGCCTACCCCTTCTACTACCTGATCATCAACTCGGTCAGCGCCAACGACGTCTCGGCGCTGGGCGACGTGCGCCTGTGGCCGGTCGGGTTCCACCTGTCGAACTACGGTCAGGTGTTCCAGCTGCCCGGGCTGCCGATGGCCGCTGTGGTCAGCGTCGGGCGCACCGTGATCGGCACAGTGCTGACCGTGCTGGCCTCCGCGTTCCTCGGGTTCATGTTCACGCAGACCCGCATGTGGGGCCGCAAGTTCTGGTACCGCTTCCTCATCATCACGATGTACTTCAGCGCGGGTCTGATCCCGGTGTTCATCATCATGAAGACGCTGGGGCTGACCAACAACTTCTGGGTGTACGTGTTGCCGTTCGTGGTGCAGCCGTTCAACGTCATCCTCGCGAAGACCTACGTCGAGTCGATGCCGCGGGAGCTGCAGGAGGCCGCCGAGGTCGACGGCGCCAACATCCTGCAGGTGTTCTTCCGCGTGTACCTGCCGAACATGACGCCGATCCTGGCGACCATCGCGATCTTCAGCGCGGTCACGCAGTGGAACAGCTTCCAGGACACGCTGATCTACATCACCGACCAGAGTCTGTACACGCTGCAGTACCTGCTCTACATGTTCATCAATCAGGCGTCGAGCCTCGCCCAGGCCGCACAGAACGCCGGCGGCAATCTCGGGCAGATAGCCGGGGTGGCGACCCAGCAGACGCCGACCTCGATACGCATGACCGTCTCGGTGCTGGTCGTGCTGCCCATCATCTTCATCTACCCCCTGTTCCAGCGCTTCTTCGTGAAGGGCATCATGCTGGGCGCCGTCAAGGGTTGACGGCGGCCACGCACCACCAAGAAAGGAAAGCAATGAAGCTTCGAAAGAAGGTGTCCCTGGCACTCGTGGCGCTGCTCGCCGCGGGGTCGCTCGCCTCCTGCAGTGCGGGCGGTGCCGAGCAGGGCGCGATCGACGAGTTCCCCGAGAAGTGGGACGAGGAGATCACGATCGACGTGTTCGACGGTCTCGCGAATTACATGGGCATCCAGCAGGGCTGGTTCGCCAAGATCGTCGAAGACAAGTTCAACATGAAGCTGAACATCATCGCCCCGAACGTCGCGGGCGGCGGTGACACCCTCTACAACACCCGCGTCGCGGCCGGTGACCTGGGCGACCTGATCATCACCGACAAGGGCGAGAAGCTCGACGAGCTCATCGAGGGCGGTCTGGTGCAGGACTCGTCGAACTACTACGGCGCGATGGACAACGCCGCCGAGTTCGACGCGGCCGTCGAGAAGCTCAACGACGGGAAGGACGGCGTCTACGGCTTCCCGTCGGCGGTCTCGTCGCTCAAGCCGACCGAGCCGTCGGAGGGCCTGAACCCCACGTTCGGCCCGTACGTACGCTGGGACTACTACAAGGAGGCCGGCTACCCCCAGATCAGCACACTGGAAGACCTCCTCCCGGTGCTCGCCGACATGCAGGCGGCCCACCCCACCGCCGACAACGGTCAGCCCACCTACGCCTTCTCGCTGTTCAAGGACTGGGACGGCAACATGATGGTCACGGCCAAGCAGCCCGCCTGCTTCTACGGCTACGACGAGATCGGCTTCGTGCTGGCCAAGGCCGACGGCTCGGACTACCAGAGCATCCTCGACCCCGACAGCGAGTACATGCGCAACCTGAAGCTGTACTTCGACGCCAACCAGCTGGGCCTCGTCGACCCCGAGTCGACGACGCAGAACTACGACACCCTGTTCTCGAAGTTCCAGAACGGGCAGGTGCTGTTCTCGTGGTGGCCGTGGCTCGGCCAGTCGGCGTACAACACCGAAGAGAACATGGCCGCGGGCAAGGGCTTCCAGATGGTGCCGCTCGAAGACCAGAGCATCTTCTCGTACGGCGCCGAGGCGTACGGCGGCAAGCAGGTGTTCGCCATCGGCTCCAAGGCGGAGGACCCCGAGCGCATCGCGGCGTTCATCGACTGGCTGTACTCCGCCGAGGGCGCGTACGCCAACAGCAGCCAGACCGGCGCATCGGCCGGCCCGCAGGGCCTCACGTGGGACGTCAACGACGCCGGCGAGCCCGAGCTGACCGACTTCGGCAACGAGGTCTTCCTCGAGGGCGGTGGGACGGTTCCCGAGGAGTGGGGCGGCGGCGACTACGCCGACGGCGTCTCGGCTCTCAACCTGAGCGCGGTCCTCCCGATCGAGGTCGACTCCGAGACCGGACTGCCGTACAGCTACACGTTCTGGCCGACGTACCAGGCATCGATCGCCAACCCCCTCACCGAGGACTGGTCGGGGAAGATGGGCGGCGCCACCTCGACCATGGAGTACCTGCAGACGAACGACCAGGTGCTCGTCGCCCCGGGTGCGAGCTTCACCGCGCCGGCCGACAGCTCCGAGGTCGAGACGCTCCGCAACCAGGTCAAGGAGATCATCAAGCAGCTCTCGTGGCAGATGGTCTTCGCCGACAGCGAGGCGCAGTTCGAGTCGCTCCGCGACGAGCTCATCGAGACCGCGAACGGTCTCGGCTACGAGCAGGTGCTCGAGTTCGACATGGACAATGCGAAGTCGCAGAACGACGCGCGCGTCGCCGTGACGGAGGAGTTCGCCGGCTGACACCTGCGTGACGCGAAGGGCTCGGGATGCTGCATCCCGAGCCCTTCGTCGTGCCCCGCTCCCGCGACCTCCTCGTTGACTTGCCTCACATGCACGCGCCACGCCGCGTGTGGCGTGCATCTGTGACAAGTCAACGGCGGGGAGGAGGGATGCCGAGACAGGGGATGCGTGTCCGAGAGGGTTGGGACACGGCATCCCGAGTCGCTCCTCTTTCGCCGTTCCCTCGTTGACTTGCCTCACATGTGCGCGACACGCCGCGTGCGGCGTACATCTGTGACAAGTCAATGGTGGTGACGCTGACGGCGAGCCCGTGCCCCCGGACCCGGCAGCGCGCCCGGGCGCCCGGCGCCCGGCGCCCGGCGCCCGGCTGCGGCGCCCGCACCGTCGGCGCAGGGCCGAAGGAGGCGAGGTCAGGCGTCGTGGCGGGTGAAGACGCTGCGGAAGAGGAACGCGGTCGCGTAGGCGCCGACCGAGAAGCCGATCGTGCCGACGAGGATCGCAGCCGGCGGGAACAGGATCATGAGCGCGACCGCGGTCACCGGGATGATGAGCACCCCGAGCGTGCGGACGGGTTCCGCCGCGGGCAGCAGCAGCGCGTTCTTGAGCGTCTGACGCACCGTGTTGCTGAAGTAGGCGACCTGCGCCATCGCGTAGAGGAACGCCGCGAAGAGGTACACGGCGCCGATGACCGCGACGACGCCGGCCACGCCGGCGAAGAGCGCGGGGTGCGCGAACCAGAACACGCTCGAGAAGCCGAGCAGCGCCGCCGGCACGAGCAGGCAGAGCATGAGGACGGTCGCGCGTGCGAAGTTCGCACGGAACGCGGGGAAGAAGTCCTTCAGGGGCCGGCCGCTCTCGTCGTCGGAGTAGCGGATCGTCACCTCGTAGAGGGCGCTGGTGGCGGCGCCGATCGTCACGATCGGCAGGCAGAGCACGATGTAGAGGAGGTTGAGCGCGACGAACGTCAGGAACGTCGAGAAGCCGCCGAGCGTGCGGCTGTCGGGGTCGATCTGCATGCGTGTCACCGGGCCCGGTTCGCGGTCACGGGGCCGTGGTACTTCCGGTGAGGGCGGGCGGCAGCAGCCGCACCGCCGGCTTCGCGCCGTTCGCGAGGATCTCGCAGATCATGTCGGTCGCCGCCGCGCCGATGGCCTCCGCGGGAACGGCGATGCTGTCGGCGAGCCCTGACACCGAGCGTGCGACGTCGTCGGGACACAGGGCGACCACGGCCAGATCGTCGCCGCGCGCGTGACCGCGCTGCGCGATGGTCGTCGCGACGTGCGGCAGCGCGCCCTCGTTGTGCACGAAGAAGCCCGTGATGTCGGGGCTCTCGGTCATCACGGCGTCGACGGTGGCGACCGACTCGGCGCTGCTCGGGCATGCGTGCACGGTGCCGGTCACGCCGTTGGCCTCGCAGGCCGCGAGGAAGCCCCGCGCCAGGCGGTCGGCGTAAGACGTGTGGCGCGACATGACTTCGGGCGGCGAGCCGATGAGCGCGACGCGCCGGTGCCCCAGCGCGACGAGACGGTCCACCGCCAGCCAGCCGGCGGCTTCGAAGTCGAAGTCGACGCAGGGGATCGCGCGACGGCCCTCCGGCAGGCCGATCAGGACGCTCGGATGCCCGAGCTGCGACAGCGTGTCGATGCGGGGGTCGTCGGACTCGACATCCATCACCAGCAGCGCGTCCACCATCGACCCCTTGGCCGCCCGCTGCAGCGCCTTGGCGTCGTCGCTCGCGAGCAGCAGGATGTCGTAGCCGTGCTTGCGCGCCTGCGTGACCACGCCGGTGACGATCTGCATCACGACGTGCACGTCGACGCCGGTGCGCAGCGGCGCCTGGAGTCCGATGACGTTCGTCGAGCGCGACGCCAGTGACCGCGCACCCGCGTGCGGGCTGAAGCCGAGGCTGTCGATGGCCTTCTCGACGCGGTCGCGCGTCTCCTGCGAGATGGCCCGCTTGCCGCTCATGACGTACGACACCGTCGAGATCGACACGCCCGCCGCCTGTGCGACGTCCGCGATCGTCACCATGAGGTTCCCCGTTCTCCTGCTTCGATCACCCGCGTGATTCCGGGGGTGAGCTCGTACGTGCCGAGCGGACCGTCCGGTCCGTGCACCATCATTGTCGTCGGTTGCGCCCCCGCCCGAAGCAACGCCCGCACGAGGCGTCCGCCGGCCCATTCGACGTCGACCGACACGTCGCCGCGGGAACGGATGCCGCGCACGGCGCCGTCGGGCCACTCCGGCGGGAGAGCGGGCAACAGCCGCAGCCGCACGCGGGCGGGGTCAGTCGGGTCCCCGCCTGACCGGAGCCCGGATTCGGCGTCCCGGGCCGGCTCGTCGGAGGACTGCACGAGGGCTTCCGCGATCGCCGCGGTCACGCCCAGGTTGCCGTCGATCTGATACGGCGGGTGGGCGCTGAAGAGGTTCGGGTAGAGCCCGCCGCGGTGGGCAACAGTGCTCTCAGGGTCTTGCCCTCCGCGGGCGGCGCCTTCGTCCGCGGGGCGGAGCGCCAGCCGAAGCTGAGCGTGCACGGCCGCGCCGTCGCCCAGACGCGCCTGCATGGCGGCGCGCCACGCGAGCGCCCAGCCCGTCGACTCGGCACCCCGCAGCCGGATGGACTCGGATGCCGCACACGCGAGTTCCGGCGTGGCGTCCGGCGTGATCTGCGCCAGCGGGAACAGCCCGATGAGGTGGGAGAGATGCCGGTGCTCGGGCTCGGCCTCGGTGCGCTCCTGATCCCACTCGAGCAGGTCTCCGCGCGCTGACACCCGTGGCGTCGGCAGCATGCCGGCGCGCTCGCTCAGCAGCGCGATCCACGGCTCGTCGTTGCCCACCTCGGCGCCGAGCGCATCGGCACCGGCGCGGCAGACGGCCGCCAGCTCCCGCAGGAGGGCGACATCCATCGTCGCCGAGACGGCGACACCGCGCTCGCGGCCGTCGGCGTCGACGTAGTGGTTCTCCGGCGAGGTCGACGGGCTCGTCCAGGCGCGCTCGCCGTCGGTCTGGATCCACGACAGTGCGAACGCCGCAGCCGACGCGAGGACGGGCCACGCCTCCGCCCGGAGGAAGTCCCGGTCGCGGCTGAACGCGTAGTGCTCCCACAGGTGCAGCGCCAGCCACGCACCACCCAGCGACCAGTTCGCCCAGGCGGGGTCGCCGCGCCCCGCGCCGACGGGCGCGGCGTGCGCCCAGGCATCCGAGTTGTGATGGGCCACCCAGCCGTCGGCGCCGTAGAGCTCGCGCGCGACGGCGGGGCCGGTCGTCTCGGAGAGGCGCCGCGTGAACCGCAGCAACGGCTCGTGGCACTCGGCGAGGCCGGTCGTCTCGGCCGGCCAGTACGCCATCTGGGTGTTGATGTTGAGCGTGTACGCGCTCGACCACGGGCCCGGAAGCTCGGCGTTCCACAGGCCCTGCAGCGTGATCGGGAGTCCTCCCGGCTGCGAGGACGCGATCAGCAGGTACCGCCCGTAGTGGAAGGCGAGCGCCGCGAGCGAGGGGTCGTCGTGGTCCTGCGCGCGCCGCACGCGTTCCACCGTATCGACGCTGCGCGCGCCGGGAGCAGCCGGAAGCTCGAGCGCGCACCGGTCGTAGAGCGCGCCGTGGGCGGCGCTGTGGGCGGCGAGGAGCTCGTTCGCCGTGGTGGCGACGTCGAGGGATGTGGCGACGTCGACGGATGCCGGGATGCCGCGGAGCAGGCCCCGTGCCCGCTGCAGCGCATCGCGGTCATCGGCGGGTTCGCCGGGCAACGAGGGCGCCGTGGCCGTGGCGACGGCGAACAGGTGCGTCGTGCCGTCGGCGGTGGTGAGCACGCCGTCGGTCACGTCGGCGGCGCCGAGCGAGCGCACGACGATCGCGCCGTGGCGTCCGGCCGTGTCGTCGTAGCGGATCGGCTCGGCGGGCTGCTCGTGCCCGGGCGCGACGTCGACCGGAAGCTGCCACTGCGTCACGAGGTCGCCGTCCACATCGCCCGGAGCGGACTCCGCCCGCAGCAGCGAACCGACCTGGAGCCGCACCGAGATCGGCTCTTCGGCGGAGATCTCGTGCATGATCAGCCCGGTCACCAGGTCTGCCCACGTCCGGTGCGTCACCCCGTCGTAAGAGTGCGTCGCGACACCGGTCGCGAGGTCCAGGCGTCGCTGGAGGGTCCGGGGCGTTTCGTCTCGCTCGTTCCTCGCTCGCTCAACGACCGGGTGACCGCGCCCCGAGCCGGCGGCGACCGTGGGGCCGAGCACCTCGACGTCGATCCAGCCGAGCGGCAGGTAGGCCTGCACCCAGGGCGTCTGCATCTGCTGCAGAAGTCCCTCGGCGGCGTCGAGTTCGCCGGCGTCGATCGCTGCTCGAACGGCTGCGAGGGCCTCGGCGCCGCGCGCGGTGACCCCTTCGAGCGGATCCGCTTCGGCATGCCCCGACCACGCGGTGATGTCGTTCAGCCACAGCCGGTCGCCGCCGGCGAGTCCCGCGCACATCGCGCCGCGCAGGCCGTTGCCGACCGGGTACGCCTCGAGCCAGCGCGAGGCCGGCGCCGACGCGCGGAGCACGTGCAGAGCCTCCGGGCGGGCCGGCGGGGCCGCGTCATCGCGGCGCGTGGACATCGTCACAGCGCTAGTATATGGTCTCGGTGTTGAAGCGCTTCGAAAGTCCGCTCCCACTTCTCGATCCGACGACAATCGCCCACGACGAAACTCAGCGAAGAGGTTCCCCGCTCCATGGCCGCCACCCTGCACCCGCGCCGCGTCGACGCCTTTGGCGAACTCGCCGGCGAGCTCGGCCTCTGCTTCGGCGGCGACTACAACCCCGAGCAGTGGCCGCGTGAGATCTGGCGCGAGGATGCCGAGCTCATGGTCCGCGCCGGCGTCAACCTCGTGACCGTCGGCGTCTTCAGCTGGGCGCGCCTCGAGCCGTCGCCGGGGGAGCGCGACTTCGGGTGGCTCGACGAGGTGCTCGATCTGCTGCATGCGCACGGCATCGCCGTGGACCTCGCGACGCCGACGGCCTCACCGCCCCCGTGGCTCGGCATCCTCCACCCCGAGACGCTGCCGGTGAACCCCGACGGCGTGCGCCTCGTCGCGGGATCGCGCAACCAGTTCACGCCCGCGTCGCGCGTGTACCGCGAGCACGCGGTGTCCATCGCGACGGCGATGGCCGAGCGCTACGTGGACCACCCCGCGGTGCGCATGTGGCACGTCGGCAACGAGTTCGGCCAGATCGACTTCGGCGACGAGGCGGCGCGCGAGTTCCGGCTGTGGCTGCGTGAGCGCTACGGCACGATCGAGGCTCTCAACAACGCGTGGGGCACGCTCGTGTGGGCCCAGCGCTACCGCGACTTCGACGAGGTCCTGCCGCCGCGCCGCATGCCGTATCTGGTGAACCCGGCCCAGTCCCTCGACTTCCGCCGGTACACCTCGTGGGCGCTGCAGCGCGTGTTCACCGAGCAGCGCGACGCGATCCGCGAGGCCGGGGCGACGCAGCCCATCACGACGAACTTCATGGGCTTCGAACCCCTCACCGACCTCTGGGAATGGGCTGCCGACGTCGACGTCATCGCCGACGACCAGTACCCCGATCACGGCTCGGCCACCGCGTCGTCCGACATCGCCCTCGTGCAGGACCTCATGCGCTCGCTCGGCGGCGGGCGCCCGTGGGCCCTGATGGAGCAGGCCGTGAGTGCGACCTCGTGGCGACCGCACAACCTGCCCAAGTCCGCCGACCGCGCCCGCCTCGACTCACTCCAGGCCGTCGCGCGCGGCGCTGACGCGATCTGCTTCTTCCAGTGGCGTCAGGCGCGCACGGGGGCCGAGCGCTTCCACTCCGCGCTGCTGCCGCATGCCGGCGCCGACACCGAGGTGTTCGCCAGCGCCTGCGCCCTCGGCGCCGATCTGCAGAAGCTGCGGCCGGTCGTCGGCGGGCGGGTGGCGGCATCCGTCGGCGTCCTCTTCGACTGGCCGTCCTGGTGGGCCGCGGAGGAGCCCGGGCGGCCGACCGAGCGCCTGCGCACCCTCGAGCAGGTGCAGCGCTGGCACCGCGCGCTGTGGCGCCGGGGCATCGCCGTCGACCTCGTGAAGCCCGGCGCCGACCTGTCGGCCTACGCGGCGGTGCTGGTGCCGCACTCGTACATCGTCGAGACGGATGCCGCGGCCGCCCTCCGCGCGGCGGTCCAGCGGGGTGCGAGCCTCGTTGTCGGTCCGTTCTCGGGCGTCGCAGACGCTCACGCCGGCATCCTCACCGGACGCTCGCCGGTGCTGCTGCGCGATCTCGTCGGCGTGAGCGGCGAGGAGTGGGTGGGCCTGCCGGACGCACCCACGCGCGTCGCGGCGGAATCCGCCTGGACGACCGCGCCCGCGGTGGCCGAGGCATCCGTGCTGGGAGAACGCCTGCGCGCGGACGGCGCCGAGGTGCTCGCCCGCTTCGAGGATGGACACCTCGCCGGGGCGCCCGCGATCACGCGTCACCGCGTGGGGGAGGGCACGGCCTGGTACCTCGGCGCCGTGCTGTCGGATGCCGCTCTCGCCGCCGTCCTCGACGACGCCCTCGACGCGGCGGGCGTGACCGGCGTCG
The DNA here is from genome assembly GCF_010634855.1 of Microbacterium sp. B35-30. Taxonomy (GTDB): domain Bacteria; phylum Actinomycetota; class Actinomycetes; order Actinomycetales; family Microbacteriaceae; genus Microbacterium. Next base: position 9,243 of record NZ_MWLQ01000042.1, read on the forward strand.
TGCCGGACCGCGTGCTGCCCGAAGACGTCGAGGGGATCCGTCGCGGCGACGCCCTCTTTCTGCTCAACCACGGTGAGGGGACGCGGCACGTCACGGTGCCCGGCCCGCATCGGGATCTCTTGTCGGACGCGGATGTCGACGGCCAGGCCACTCTGGCCCCCGGCGCCGCCATGGTGCTCATCGAAAGGCACGCAGAGTGAAGTTCACCGATGGCTACTGGCTCACCCGGCCGGGGCTCGCCCCGCTGTACGCAGTCGAGGTCGACGACATCCGCCACGACGAGGCGGCGGGCACCATGACGGTCTACGCGCCGACGGCGGTCATCCGTGACCGGGGCGACACCCTCAACCGCGCGATGCTCACGGTGACCTTCTCGGCGCCGGCGCCCGGCGTCGTCAAGGTGCGGGTCGAGCGGCACCAGGGTGCGGTGCACCGGGGGCCGGACTTCGAGGTGTTCGGCGAAGAGGGGTTCCGCCCCGAGATCGCGATCGACGACGAGGCCGGTGTCCTGCGGTCCGGCCCGCTGAGCGCGCGGGTCGTCCGGACGGCGGGTCAGTGGCGCGTCGACTTCGAGAGCGACGGGCGCACGCTCACCAGCTCGCTGCCCCGATCCATCGGCCACTTCACCGGCACGAGCGGCAAGAACGGCACCACCGGCACCCCGGGCACCGCCGGCACAGCCGGCACCGCCGCCGGGGGCACGCAGCCGACCTGGGTGCACCAGCAGCTGAGCATCGAGCCGGGCGAGCGCGTCTACGGCCTCGGCGAGCGGTTCGGCGCGTTCGTGAAGAACGGCCAGACCGTCGACACGTGGAACGCCGACGGCGGCACCTCGAGCGAGCAGGCGTACAAGAACGTGCCGTTCTACCTCACGAGCCGGGGCTACGGCGTGTTCGTCGACAACCCCGCGAACGTCTCGTTCGAGGTGGGCAGCGAGGTGAACTCGCGCGTGCAGTTCTCGGTCGACGGCGAATCGCTCGAGTACTACGTGATCGCCGGTCCCGAGCCGAAGGACGTGCTGCGTCGCTACACCGCCCTCACCGGGCGACCGGCCCGCGTGCCGGCGTGGTCGTTCGGGCTGTGGCTGACGACATCCTTCACCGCCAGCTACGACGAAGACACCGTGACCGCGTTCGTGGACGGCATGGCCGAGCGCGACATCCCGCTGTCGGTGTTCCACTACGACTGCTTCTGGATGCGCGAGTACCAGTGGACCGACTTCGAGTGGGACGCCCGCGCCTTCCACGACCCGGTCGGCCAGATCGCGCGCATGCACGAGCGCGACGTGCACGTGTCGGTGTGGATCAACCCCTACATCGCGCAGCGGTCGGCGCTGTTCCGCGAGGCGGCCGAGAACGGCTACCTGCTCCTGCGCACCGACGGCAGCGTATGGCAGTGGGACATGTGGCAGGCGGGCATGGGCCTGGTGGACTTCACGAACCCGGATGCCGCCGACTGGTACGTCGCGAAGCTGCAGAGCCTGCTCGACCAGGGCGTCGATGCGTTCAAGACCGACTTCGGCGAGCGGATCCCGGTCGAGGGCGTCGTGTGGCACGACGGCTCCGACCCGCACCGCATGCACAACTACTACGCGAAGCTCTACAACGAGGTCGTGTTCCGTGCGCTCGAGCGCCACCACGGCGTCGGCGACGCGGTCGTCTTCGCCCGCTCGGCCACCGCCGGCTCGCAGCAGTTCCCGGTGCACTGGGGCGGCGACAACGACTCGACGTTCCTGTCGATGGCCGAGTCGCTGCGTGGCGGGCTCTCGCTCGCGATGTCGGGCTTTGGCTACTGGAGCCACGACATCGGCGGATTCGAGGGCACGCCCGATCCCGGGCTGTTCAAGCGCTGGCTCGCCTTCGGCCTGCTCTCGTCGCACTCGCGCCTGCACGGCTCATCGTCCGTGCGCGTGCCGTGGGCCTTCGACGACGAGGCCGTCGACATCGCGCGCACCTTCACGAAGCTCAAGATGCGGCTCATGCCCTACCTGGCGGGAGCCGCCGAGCAGGCGTATCACGAGGGAACGCCGATGATGCGCCCGATGGCGCTCGAGTTCCCGGGCGACCGCTCGGGCTTCGACGCCGACACCCAGTACATGCTGGGCGACGCGCTGCTGGTCGCGCCGGTGTTCACCGCCGACGGGACGGTGGAGTACTACGTGCCCGAGGGGCGGTGGACCTCGCTGGTCGACGGCTCCGTCGTGGACGGCAGGCGCTGGGTCGGCGAGACCCACGCGTACGACTCGGTGCCGCTCCGCGTGCGCCCGGGCACGGTGCTGCCCTTCGGCGCCGACGACAGCCGGCCCGACTACGACTGGTCCGATGGTGTCACGCTGCGCTGCTTCGAGCTGCCCGACGGCTACGACGCCGTCACGCGTGTGCCGGGCCACGACACCAAGGGGTCGATCGACGGGGTCGGCGCGACGACGTTCCGCGTACGCCGCGAGGGCACCGCGATCATCGCGTCGTCGGACGACGCGCACGCCCCATGGGCACTGCAGGTGGGCGAGCAGACCGCTCGGGCCGAAGCATCCGGAGAGATCCGCATCGAGATCGAGGACGAGCGATGAATGAGACGTTGACGGTCCCCGCGACCCCTCCGCACAGCGCTGGCGCGCTGCACGGAGCCTCCGGTGGCGGGGGCCCAGCCGGGACCCGGCCGACCGCGGAGCGCCCGACCGAGCACACGCCGGTGTTCCGGCAGGTCGACCAGCCCCTCGCCGTGCGAGCGCGCGACCTGCTCGACCGGCTGACGCCGGACGAGCGTATCGCGATGCTGCACCAGGCGGCCCCCGCGATCGAGCGGCTGGGCGTCGCCGCGTGGCACACGGGCTGCGAGGCGCTGCACGGCGTCGCGTGGCTCGGTCGCGCGACGGTGTTCCCGCAGCCCGTCGGGCTGGCCGCGACGTGGGACACCGAGCTCGTACGCCAGGTCGGCGAGGTCGCTGCGGTCGAGGTGCGCGCCAAGCGCGCCGAGAACCCGATGGTGAGCCTCAATGTGTGGGCGCCGGTCGTCAACACGCTGCGCCACCCCGCGTGGGGGCGCAACGAAGAGGGCTACTCCGAAGACCCGCACGTCACCGCGGAGTTCGGCACGGCCTACTCACACGGACTGCGCGGCGACCATCCGCGGGTGTGGCGCACGGTGCCCGCCCTCAAGCACTTCCTCGCGTACAACAACGAGACCGATCGCTCCACGACCTCGTCCGAGATGTCGCTGCGCACCCTCCACGAAGAGGAGCTCCCCGCCTTCCGCGGCGCCCTCGAGTCGGGCGCTGCGGGCGGCATCATGCTCGCCTACAACCAGGTCAACGGCATCCCCGCCCACACGCAGCCCGAGCTCGTCGCCGAGGCCCGGTCTTGGTCGGAAGAGTCGATCGCGGTGGTATCGGATGCCGGTGCCCCGACCTTCCTGGTGACCACCCAGCGCGCCCAGCCCGACCACGTGCACGCGGCGGCGGCCCTGGTGCGCTCGGGACTCGACTCGTTCACCGACAACGAGGCGAACGCGGAGCCCACCATCGGCTACCTCCGCGAGGCGCTCGAGGCCGGGCTCCTCACGACCGACGATATCGACCGGGCGGTGGTGCGGCTGCTCGAGCTGCGCATCCGCACCGGTGAGTTCGACGGCGCGGACGACCCCTACGCGGGCATCGGCGTCGAGGCGATCGACGCGCCGGAGGCGCGTCAGCTCGCCCGCGAGACGGTGGCGCGCTCCGTCGTCGTGCTGCGGAACGACGACGGAGTGCTGCCACTCTCGGACGCGGGGCGGGTCGCGGTCGTCGGACCGCTCGCCGACGCGGTGCTGACCGACTGGTACGCCGGCACGCCGCCGTACGCGGTCGGGATCGGCGCGGCGGCCGCGGAGCGCTTCGGCGACGCGGAGGTCGTGACGGGGGCCGATACGGTGGCGCTCCGTGCGGCGTCGAACGGCCGCTTCGTCGTCGCCGCCGCAGACGGTGCGAGCGTCGAGGCGTCAGCTACCGGCGCCGGAGCGGATGCCCTGTTCGACGTCACGGACTGGGGCGACGGCATCCTGACCCTGCGTTCCCACGCGAGCGGACTGCTGCTCACCGGAGGCGCCTGGCCGATGCGCGCCGACGCCGCGCGCGTCGGCGGCTGGGTCGTGCAGGAGAGCTTCCGCAGGCACCTGCACGCCGACGGCACGTGGTCGCTCCTGCACCTCGGCTCGGGCCGCTGGGTGCGGACCTTTCGCGACTCGGGGCTGCTCGCCGCTGAAGCCGTCACCCTCGACCAGGCCGAGCGGTTCGGCGTGCGCGTCGTGCGTTCGGGGGCGTCGGCGGTGGCAGAAGCCGCCGCGCGCGCCGACGCCGTCATCGTGGCGGTCGGCAACGATCCGCATCTCGCCGGCCGCGAGACCGAGGACCGGCCGCACCTGCGCCTGCCCGCGGCGGCCGCCGACGTGTGGCGCGTCGCGCGCGAGGCCAACCCGCGTGCGGTGCTCACGATCGTGTCGAGCTACCCGTACGTGCTGGACGACACGGATGCCGCCACCGTCGTGTGGTCGAGCCACGGCGGCCAGGAGCTCGGGCACGGCGTCATCGACGTGCTCGCGGGCGACCGCGAGCCGTCGGGACGCCTGTCGCAGAGCTGGCCCGCCACCGAGGAGCAGGCGGGCGACCTCTTCGACTCCGACACGCTCCGCCAGGGCGCGACGTACCGCCACCAGGCCGATGGACCCACGTTCGCCTTCGGTCACGGCCTCACCTACACGACCGTCGCGTACGAGTCGGTGACGATCCCGGATGTGGCGGTCCCCGCGCCCGCCGCGACGCACCGGCACGCCGGATTCGCACCCGGAGCCGAGGAGCAGGTCGTGCACGCGGTGGTGCGCGTGCGCAACACCGGTGCCCGCGATGCCGAGGAGCTCGTGCAGCTGTACGCGCTGCCGGTGGGCGATTTCGCCATCCCGACCCCGCGCCGCGTGCTGGTGGCGTACCGCCGCGTGCGGCTCGCACCGGGCGAGGTCGCGGACGTGGAGCTCTCGTTCTCGCCCGGCCGCCTCGCGGTGTGGGACGACGACGTGCGCCTTCCCGGCGCGGTCGACGATTGGCTCCACGCCGGCGCCCTCCGCGTCCAGCCGGGGTCGTACGTCATCGCGGCGGGCCCGTCAGCGTGGGATCTCCCCGTCCGCGCCGATCTGGAGGTCACCGCGAGCTGACCCGAGCACACGGACTCCACCCCCGGTCGTTGAGCGAGCGAGGAACGAGCGAGACGAAACGCCTGCACCCGGGGTATCCGTTCGGTTCGGCGCGTTTCGTCTCGGTCGCTGGCGCTCCCTCGCTCAACGACCGGAACTCCACCCCCGGTCG
>NZ_MWLQ01000043.1 GCF_010634855.1 Microbacterium sp. B35-30
TTCGAGTCCATCACGGATCGGATCCGAATACTCAGCACTCTCGGTTCCGTGCTTTATCTCCGAGCACTCCCGGTGGTAGTGGCGGTATGGCCGGTGCGGCAGCCGGGCGTTCATCGTGCCGCGGTGGGCAACGCATCCCGTGCCCGCTGAGATGAATGAACGCAACCCGTTTGTCGACGCGGGAAGGCTGCACTAGCGTGCATGAAGTCGATGGGCGCGCGCCCGCGCGTCGGAGGTCCAGGGCGGAGGTGTGAGCATGTCGGTTGGTTTGCTCGCGGTCGTGGACGACATCCTGACCGCCGCTGTCAAAGCGAGCGCGAAGACGGCTGGCGTGGTGATCGATGACGCGGCAGTCACGCCGCAGTACGTGCAAGGCGTTCTTCCCGCGCGCGAGTTGCCGATCGTCGGCAAGATCGCGCTCGGCAGTCTCGTCAACAAGTTCGTCATCATCATCCCCGTCGCCCTGCTGCTGACCGCTTTCGCGCCGTGGGTGCTGCCCTGGCTGCTGATCGTGGGAGGCTCCTACCTCTGCTTCGAAGGCGCCGAGAAGGTCATGGAGTGGTTCGGCGCCGAGCATGGTCCTGGTCAGGATGAACCCCGGAACGAGCGCAAGCTCGTATTCGGGGCGATTCGCACAGACCTGATCCTGAGCACCGAGATCATGCTGATCTCCTTGGCCAGCCTCGACGCAGGCTTCGGTCTCTGGATGACGTTCGGTGCCCTTGCCGTGATCGCTCTCGCCATGACGCTGCTCGTCTACGGTGCCGTCGCGCTGTTGGTCAAGATCGACGACATCGGCCTGGGAATGGCGAAGAGCTCCGCGCCCCGTGTTCGCAGCACCGGGGAACGGATCGTGCGATCGATGCCCACGGTGTTCCGCATCATCAGTGTCATCGGCACAGTGGCGATGCTCTGGGTCGGTGGCCATCTGGTGATCGCAAATCTGGCGGAGACGTTTTGGGAGGGCCCGTACAACGCACTGCACGCCGCGACGCACGCGGTCGAGTCGCTCGGGCCGGTTGTCGAGTGGATCGTCGACACGGCACTGTCGGGC
>NZ_MWLQ01000044.1 GCF_010634855.1 Microbacterium sp. B35-30
CGATGCGGCATCCGTCTGTGAAAGCTGTCGAGGTGCTTAGGCGCGTCCGCGCAGGACCGCCTGCTTGACCTCGGCGATCGCCTTGGTCACCTCGATGCCGCGGGGGCACGCCTCGGTGCAGTTGAAGGTGGTGCGGCAGCGCCACACGCCCTCCTTGTCGTTGAGGATGTCGAGACGCACGTCGCCCGCGTCGTCGCGCGAGTCGAAGATGAAGCGGTGCGCGTTGACGATCGCGGCGGGCCCGAAGTACTGCCCGTCGGTCCAGAACACCGGGCACGACGACGTGCACGCGGCGCAGAGGATGCACTTCGTGGTGTCGTCGAAGACCTCGCGGTCCACGATCGACTGGATGCGCTCCTTGCCGGGCTCGGGCTTCGAGCTCGCGATGAGGAACGGCTGCACCTCGCGGTACGACGCGAAGAACGGCTCCATGTCGACGACGAGGTCCTTCTCGAGCGGCAGGCCCTTGATCGCCTCGACGTAGATCGGCTGCGAGATGTCGAGATCCTTGATGAGGGTCTTGCAGGCGAGCCGGTTGCGGCCGTTGATGCGCATCGCGTCGGACCCGCAGATGCCGTGGGCGCAGGATCGGCGGAACGTCAGCGAGCCGTCGACCTCCCATTTGATCTTGTGCAGGGCGTCCAGCACGCGGTCGGTCGAGTACAGCTCGACGTCGTAGTCGACCCAGCGCGGCTCTTCGTCGACCTCAGGGTTGAACCGCCGGATGATGAAGGTGACCAGGAACGACTGGATGCCGGTGTCGTTCGCGGACTCCTCCGCGCGGACGGGTGCGTCGGCGTCGGTGCGCTCGATGACGTCGGTGACCGAGGTCGACATCAGTACTTCCTCTCCAACGGTGGGTAGCGCAATTCGCCCGCCTCGTTCTTCGTGAAGACGACGGGTTTCCAGTCGAGGCGGATGTGGTCCTCCGAATGCGAGGACGCGGCATCGCCCGACAGGTACGCCATGGTGTGCTTCATGTAGTTCTCGTCGTCGCGCGTGGAGTAGTCGTCGCGCATGTGACCGCCACGGCTCTCCTTGCGGTTCTTCGCGGTCACGACCACGACCTCGGCGATGTCGAGGAGGAACCCGAGCTCGACGGCCTCGAGCAGATCGGTGTTGAACCGCTTGCCCTTGTCGTCGACGTGCACGTTCTTGAAGCGCTCGCGAAGCTCGGAGATGACCTCGAGCACCTCGCTGAGCGACTCGTCGGTGCGGAACACCTGGGCCTTGCGGTCCATCTCGTCCTGCAGCGTCTTGCGCAGCACGGCGATGCGCTCGGTGCCCTGGTTGTTGCGCAGTCCCTCGATGAGGGTGCGCACCTCGGCGGCCGGGTCATCGGGCAGCGCGACGAAGTCGGCGGTCTTGACGTACTCGACGGCGTTGCGCCCGGCGCGCTTGCCGAACACGTTGATGTCGAGCAGCGAGTTGGTGCCGAGGCGGTTCGAGCCGTGCACCGAGACGCATGCGCACTCGCCGGCGGCGTACAGGCCCGGCACGACGGTGGTGTTGTCGCTCAGCACCTGCGCGTCGTTGTTGGTCGGGATGCCGCCCATCGCGTAGTGCGCGGTCGGCATGACGGGCACGGGCTCGACGACCGGGTCGACGCCGAGGTAGGTGCGCGCGAACTCGGTGATGTCGGGGAGCTTGGTCTCGAGCACCTCGGCCCCCAGGTGCGTGCAGTCCAGCAGCACGTAGTCGCGGTGCGGGCCGGCGCCGCGCCCTTCGGCGACCTCCTGGACCATGCAGCGGCTGACGATGTCACGTGGCGCGAGGTCCTTGATGGTCGGCGCGTAGCGCTCCATGAAGCGCTCGCCCGAGGCGTTGCGCAGGATCGCGCCTTCGCCGCGGGCGCCTTCGGTGAGAAGGATGCCGAGCCCGGCGAGACCGGTCGGGTGGAACTGGAAGAACTCCATGTCCTCCAGCGGCAGGCCCTTTCGCCAGATGATGCCCACGCCGTCACCCGTGAGGGTGTGCGCGTTGGAGGTGGTCTTGAAGATCTTGCCGAAGCCCCCGGTCGCGAAGATCACGGCCTTGGACTGGAAGACGTGCAGCTCACCGGTGGCGAGCTCGTAGGCGACGACGCCCGCGATCTGCTGGTCCTTGCCTTCGCCCACCGTGATGAGGTCGAGCACGTAGAACTCGTTGAAGAAGTTGATGCCGAGCTTCACGCAGTTCTGGAACAGCGTCTGCAGGATCATGTGACCGGTGCGGTCGGCGGCGTAGCACGCGCGGCGCACGGGGGTCTTGCCGTGATCGGCGGTGTGGCCGCCGAAGCGGCGCTGGTCGATCTTTCCCTCGGGCGTGCGGTTGAACGGCAGGCCCATGTTCTCGAGGTCGATGACCGCGTCGATGGCCTCTCTTGCGAGGATCTCGGCGGCGTCCTGGTCGACGAGGTAGTCGCCGCCCTTGACGGTGTCGAAGGTGTGCCACTCCCACGAGTCCTCTTCGACGTTGGCCAGCGCCGCCGCCATCCCGCCCTGCGCCGCACCCGTGTGCGAGCGGGTGGGGTACAGCTTCGAGATGACCGCCGTCCGAGCTCCGGGACCGGCCTCGATGGCCGCCCGCATGCCGGCGCCGCCGGCGCCCACGATGACGATGTCGAACTGGTGGTAGTGGACGCCATCCTTGACGTAGCTTGCAATGCTCTCGGTGCCGGCAGGGGTCTCAGTGCTCACGCTGGATGCTTTCGGTGGTCGATGCTCGGGGGGACGCGCCCGAACGCTAGGCGCAGATGCTGACGATGAGGTCGGACGCGGTCTCGGCGTCGAAGCCGAGGCAGGGGTCGAAGGTGAAGACGACCAGCGTGCCGAGCACGATGAGGAATCCCGCGGCGAGCCACAGGGCCCACACCAGCACGCGGCGCGTCGTCGGGTGCGTGACGTAGTCGTTGACGATCGTGCGCATGCCGTTGGCGCCGTGGATCAGTGCGAGCCACAGCATCAGCACGTCCCACCACTGCCAGAACGGCGAGGCGAACTTTCCGACGACGAAGGCGAAGTCGATGCCGTGGATGCCCTCGCCGAGCATGAGGTTCACGAAGAGGTGGCCGAAGATCAGGACGACGAGCAGCACGCCGGAGGCGCGCATGTAGATCCAGCCCCACTTCTCGAGGTTGGGGCCCTTGCGCCGGGCGGGGGCGTGCGGGGCGCGGGGGTCGGCGATGGCGGTCATCAGTGGCCTCCTCCCGGAGCGAACGCGAGCATGAGGTGGCGCGGCGCGAAGCCCAGCATCGTCACGACCCACAGGCCCAGGACTCCCCACCACAGCTGGCGCTGGTGGCGGGTGGCCCACGACCAGAAGTCGACCAGGATGATGCGCAGCCCGTTGTAGGCGTGGTACGCGATGGCGCCGACGAGGGCGACCTCGCCGAGGGCCATCACCCAGTTCTTGTAGGTGCCGATCACCGCGTCGTACGCCTCGGGGGAGACGCGGATGAGGGCGGTGTCGAGGATGTGGACCAGCAGGAAGAAGAAGATCGCGACGCCGGTGATGCGGTGCAGCACCCACGACCACATGCCTTCGTTTCCGCGGTACAGGGTGCCGCGGGGAACTCGGGAGGTGGTCTCGGATACCGACGGTGTGACGCGTGCTGGTGCAGACACGGCCGTCCTCCTTGGATCGAAACACGGTGGGGCTGGCCTCGGACTGTGAGGACGTCCCCCGAAGTGGCCCGGAACAGTGCGCTTCGAGCCGTCGGCGTCACGCGGGCGCTGGGACCATCCTATTCCCGTCGCGCGGGCGTGGGTGATTAGGCCGACCTAACTTCTCTCGACGTCGAGAGATTTCGGGGGCTTCGGCGGCCGTGGTGGAAAACGTTCCGAAACCTTTTGCCCTCCCTCGGAGCGCCGCCTAGCGTTTGTTGCACGCAAGAACATATGTGCCGCGAGGCGGTGCGTATGTACCGACAACGATGTCAGGAGTTCCCATGCGCCGATCGATCCGATCACTTCTGGTGGCCACCGCCGCCGCTGCCCTCGTGCTGCCCCTGTGGGGTGCGACGGCGGCCGGTGCCGCCCCGCCCGGAATCAGCAACTCCGACAAGGACGCCCTCCGCAACCAGGCGCCGCGCGACCTCGCCATCGGCAGCGCCGTCTGGGGCCAGCGCGACCTCGTCGAGTACGACCGCTCCGCGCCCACCGAGTATCAGCAGGTCCTGAGCGCGCAGTTCTCGTCCCTGACGCCCGAGAACGACATGAAATGGGATGCCGTGCACCCCGCTCCGGACATGTACGACTTCTCGTCCGCCGACGCCCTCGTCGCCTTCGCCGAGGCGAACCACCAGCAGGTGCGCGGCCACACGCTGCTCTGGCACAGCCAGAATCCGGCGTGGGTCACCGCTGCGAGCCAGACATGGACGTGCGACCAGGCACGTGCCGTCCTCGAAGACCACATCCGCACCGTGGTCGGTCACTTCAAGGGCGAGATCTATGAGTGGGACGTGGCGAACGAGATCTTCCAGGACACGTGGGACAACGGCGGCGTGCGTCTGCGCACCGAGGCCAATCCGTTCCTCCGGGCGTGCGCCGACGACCCGATCTCGCTCATCGAAGACGCCTTCCGCTGGGCGCACGAAGCCGACCCCGACGCCGTGCTGTTCCTCAACGACTACAACGCGGAGGGCATCAACGAGAAGACGGACGCCTACTACGCGCTCGCGCAGCGGATGCTGGCCGACGGCGTTCCGTTGGGCGGCTTCGGCGCCCAGGGCCACCTCAGCCTCCTGTACGGCTTCGACACCTCCATCCAGGCGAACTTCGAGCGCTTCGCGGCACTCGGGCTGAAGGTCGCCGTGACCGAGGCGGACGTGCGCATCCCGGTGCAGGCCGGTGAGACGGGCCCGACGCCCGAGCAGGTGGCGGTGCAGGCCGAGCGCTACGACGCCATGCTCGAGGCGTGCCTGAACGTAGCGGCGTGCTCGTCCTTCACGGTGTGGGGCTTCCCGGACGCGAACTCCTGGGTTCCCGACGTCTTCCCGGGCGAGGGCTGGGCGACGATCTTCGAGGATGACTTCACGCCGAAGCCCGCCTTCGACGCGATGCTCCAGTCGCTGACCGACGCCACACCGGGCACCTCCCCGCGGCGCGGCTGAGCCGGGCGCGACGACGGCGGGGCGCGATGCGCCCCGCCGCTGTCGCATGGAGGATCGACGAGTAGCCTCGTCAACATGTCAGGACCCATCGACGACTTCTACGCCGTGATCCCCGCCGGGGGCATCGGCAGCCGGCTGTGGCCGCTGTCCCGTGCCGACGCGCCGAAGTTCCTCCACGACCTCACCGGGTCGGGGCAGACGCTGCTCCGCGACACCTGGGACCGCCTGGCACCGCTCGCCGGTGACGACCGCATCGCCGTGGTCACCGGTCGCGCGCACCGCGGAGCGGTCGAGCGGGAGCTTCCCGGCATCGCCGACAAGAACGTCTTCCTCGAGTCCGAGCCGCGCGACTCGACGGCGGCGATCGGCCTGGCCGCCGCGATCCTCTCGCGCCGCGAGCCCGACGTCATCATCGGCTCGTTCGCCGCAGACCACGTCATCCGCGTCCCGCAGCTGTTCGAGTGGGCGGTGAACCAGGCCGTCGCCACCGCGCGAGAGGGGTACATCTGCACCATCGGCATCCAGCCGTCCGAGCCGTCCGTCGGGTTCGGCTACATCAAGAAGGGCGATGCGCTGTCCGTCGACGGAGCGCCCGAGGCGGCCCTCGTCCAGAACTTCGTGGAGAAGCCGGATCTCGAGACCGCGAAGGAGTACTTCGCCGACCGCAACTACCTGTGGAACGCGGGCATGTTCATCTCCCGCGCCGACGTGCTGCTCGCCGAGATCGCCGAGAACGAGCCGGAGCTCCACGCCGGGCTCATGGAGCTCGCCGGGGCGTGGGACGACCGCGAGGAGCGCGGGCCGGTCGTGGACCAGGTGTGGCCGACGCTCAAGAAGATCGCGATCGACTACTCCGTCGCCGAGCCCGCGGCCGCGAAGGGTCGCCTCGCCGTCATCCCCGGGCACTTCGACTGGGACGACGTGGGCGACTTCGCGAGTCTCGCCAAGCTCAACTCGCACGGCCGCAAGAACGATCTGGCGATCCTCGGCGAGAACGCCCGCATCCTGTCGGATGCCGCCAGCGGCATCGTGGTCAGCCAGACGCGGCGCGTCATCAGCCTGATCGGCGTGCGAGACATCGTCGTGGTCGACACCGAGGATGCGCTCCTCGTGACCACCAGCGAACACGCCCAGCGGGTGAAGGGCGTCGTCGATGCGCTCAAGCTGAGCGGGCGCGGCGAGGTGCTCTGACCTCGCGCCACCCCGTCGGCGCCGGGAGCGGACGGCCCCTGCGCCGCTGCGCGCATCGCCTCGCCCTGAGCGCAGCCGGGCCGCGCGGCCGGGGGGCGGATGCCGGCATCCGTATTCCTCATCGACTTCTCATCGCACCGCAGATTGCGTCTTTGTAACCTTTCGCGAACGGGGGGCCGCGAAGCATGCAACCGCGGCGTCACAGTGGGTAACTTTGTCCAGTCCCCGTGAAGGACGCGGGAGAACGTAGTGGAGGCTGAGTTGACCATCTCACGCACCAAGAAGCTCGTCGGCGTCACAGCCGCCGCGGGCATTCTGCTGGCCCTGGCGGGCTGCGGCTCCGCACCCGAGACGAGCCCGACCGACGGCGGCGACGCCGGACCCGCGGTCGAGGGCTTCACCCCGTGCATCGTCTCCGACGACGGCGGCTTCAACGACAAGTCGTTCAACCAGTCGGCGCTCGAGGGCATGCAGAAGGCCGCTGACGAACTGGGCGTCGACGTCATCGAAGTCGAGTCCGCGTCGCAGAACGATTACGCGCCCAACCTCGAGAACCTCGTCTCGGAAGGCTGCACGTTCATCGTCTCGGTCGGCTTCAAGCTGTCAGCCGACACGGTGACCTCGGCTCTGGCCAACCCCGACATCGAGTACGCGATCATCGACGACTGGGCCGACAACACCGGCGCGACCGGCGACGACGGCAAGGACACGGGCGACGGCGAGACCGACGCGCCCAACATCAAGCCCCTCATGTTCGACACCGTGCAGGCCGCGTACCTCGGCGGCTATGCCGCGGCGGCATGGTCGGCGCAGTCGGGCGTGAACAGCGTCGGCACGGTCGGCGGCATCCCGATCCCGCCCGTGACCATCTTCATGGACGGCTTCGTGGACGGCGTCGAGAAGTACAACGAAGACAAGGGTGCCGCGGTCGCCACCTACGGCTGGGATGTCGCAGGCCAGACGGGCCAGTTCACCAACGACTTCGCCGCGAACGACGTCGCGAAGCAGACGATGCAGACCGCGCTCGACCAGGGTGTCGACGTGCTCCTGCCCGTCGGCGGCCCGATCTACCAGAGCGCCGCGCAGGCCATCCGCGACACCGACAACGGCGCCGTGATGCTGGGCGTCGACTCCGACCTCGCCGTGGCCGACACGTCGGTCGCCGATCTGGTGCTGGTCTCGATCATGAAGCGCATCGACACCGCGGTCTACGACGCGACGACCAGCGCGGCCGCCGACGAGTTCGACGTCGCACCGTACGTCGGCACGCTCGAGAACGAGGGTGTCGGCCTCTCGGGCTTCGGCACGTTCGAGTCGCAGCTGCCGGAGGGCCTGCTCGACGAGCTCGACGCTCTGAAGGAGCAGATCATCTCGGGTGAGCTCGAGGTGACCTCGCCCAGCTCGCCGTAATCCGAGCACGGACATGCCGCGGCCGGGTGGATGCCATATCCGCCCGGCCGCGGTCCTTCCTGGCCTGCTCCCTCAATCGCTAAGGTGCACAGTATGAAGCTCGAGCTCCGTGGAATCACGAAGCGGTTCGGGTCTCTCGTCGCCAACGACCACATCGACCTGGTGGTCCGGCCTGGTGAGATCCACGCTCTCCTGGGGGAGAACGGCGCTGGCAAATCGACCCTGATGAACGTGCTCTACGGCCTGTACCAGGCGGACGACGGCGAAATCCTGCTGGACGACGCGATCCAGCACTTCCGCGGCCCTGGCGACGCCATGGCCGCCGGCATCGGCATGGTGCACCAGCACTTCATGCTCATCCCCGTCTTCACCGTCGCCGAGAACGTGATGCTCGGCCACGAGAGCACGAAGGCCCTCGGCGCGCTGGATCTCGCCGCCGCGCGCCAGCACGTGCGCGACGTCGCCGCCCGCTTCGGGTTCGAGGTCGACCCCGATGCGCTCGTCGGCGATCTCCCCGTCGGCGTGCAGCAGCGCGTGGAGATCATCAAGGCGCTCGCGCGCGATGCGAAGGTGCTCGTGTTCGACGAGCCGACCGCGGTGCTCACGCCGCAGGAGACCGACGAGCTCATGGCGATCATGAGCCAGCTGCGCGACGAGGGCACCTCCATCGTCTTCATCACCCACAAGCTGCGCGAGGTACGTGCTGTCGCCGACCGCATCACCGTCATCCGCCTCGGAAAGGTGGTCGGAGAGGCAGCGCCCACCGCGTCCAACGCCGAGCTGGCGTCGCTCATGGTGGGTCGCTCGGTCGAGCTGACCGTCCACAAGGGCCCGCCCAAGATCGGTGCCGGGGGCCTCGAGGTGGACGGTCTCCGCGTCATCACCGCCGAAGGCGCCGTCGTCGTCGACAACGTGAACTTCACGGTCCGCCCCGGTGAGGTGCTCGCCGTCGCGGGCGTCCAGGGCAACGGCCAGACCGAGCTTATCGAGGCGATCGTCGGACTCGGGGACCGTGTCAGCGGCTCCGTCTCGCTCGACGGCGTCGAACTCGTCGGCAAGAGCATCCGGGCCATCCTCGACGAAGGCGTCGGGTTCGTGCCGGAGGACCGCACCGAGGACGGCCTGGTCGGCACGTTCACCGTCGCCGAGAATCTCATCCTCGACCGCTCCGGCGACCCCGACTTCAACCGCGGCGGCACCATTCGCCGGGGGCAGCTCGACGACTTCGCGAAGGCACGGATCACCGAGTACGACATCCGCACCCAGGGCCCCGATGTGCCCGCCGGCACGCTGTCGGGCGGCAACCAGCAGAAGGTCGTCATCGCCCGCGAGATGAGCCGCGACCTGAAGCTCCTGGTCGCGTCACAGCCGACCCGCGGCGTCGACGTCGGCTCGATCGAGTTCATCCACCATCGCATCGTAGAGACACGGGATGCCGGCGTTCCGGTGCTCGTCGTGTCCACCGAGCTCGACGAGGTCGTGGCACTCGCCGACCGCATCGCGGTCATGTACCGTGGCGGGATCGTCGGCATCGTTCCCAGCGACACCCCGAGAGACGTCCTGGGCCTCATGATGGCGGGCGAGACGCCCGAGAGTGGAGCGGCCGCGTGAACGACGAGTCCTCGGCACAGGCTCCCGGAGCCTCCGAGCCGACCCGCGGGCTGCCGCCGGAGCAGCTGCCCTCCGTCTCGGGTCCGCTCACCGGATCACCCGGACTGCCTGCACCCACGCCCCAGGCCCCGGGGGCGGTTGACGGCGAGGTGCCGCCGCCTCCGCGCCAGAACGTCTTCATCAAGGAGCTGCTGCGCGGGAGCGCCGTGACGACCATCCTCGCGATCGTGGCCGCGATGATCGTCGGCGGCATCCTGATGGCGTTCACGGACGAGGATGTGCGTGAGGCATCCGTCTACTTCTTCGCGCGGCCCGGCGACACCTTCGTCGCGATCTGGAACTCCGTGTACGGCGGCTACGAGGCGCTCTTCCGTGGCTCGATCTTCAACGCGCGCGCCAACGACTTCGCCACGCAGATCCGCCCGCTCACCAACACGCTGGGCTTCGCGGCACCGCTGATCGCGGCTGGCCTCGGCGTCGCGCTCGCGTTCCGCGTCGGCCTGTTCAACATCGGCGGTCGCGGTCAGATGCTGATCGCCGCGGCGACGGCGGCGCTGGTGACCTTCCAGCTCGACCTGCCGATGTTCATCCAGCTGCCGCTCACGCTCGCCGCCGGCATCGCGGGCGGTGCCGTCTGGGGCGGCATTGTGGGGCTCCTCAAGGCGCGCACCGGCGCTCACGAGGTGATCCTGACGATCATGCTCAACTACGTCGCGCTGTACTTCGTGATGTGGCTCGTGCGCACGCCGGGTCTGCTGCAGCAGGGCAGCGGCAACCAGCCGATCTCGGATCCGACACCAGCGAGCGCGCGGTTCCCCGAGCTGCTCGGACCCCGGTTCCCCCTGCTGGACTGGGGCTTCGTGATCGTGATCGCGGCGACCGTGTTCGTCTGGTGGCTCATCGAGCGTTCCAGCCTCGGCTTCCGCCTCCGTGCCGTCGGCGAGAACCCGCACGCCGCGCGAGCAGCCGGAATCTCGGTGTCGCGCATGTACATCTACGCGATGCTGTTCGCCGGCGGCCTGTCGGGCCTCGCCGCTATGAACCAGATCCAGGGCTCAGTCGTGACCGGCTTCGACTCGCACATCGATGCCGGCATCGGCTTCGACGCGATCACCGTTGCGCTCCTCGGCCGCAGCCGGGCATGGGGGACCTTCGCCGCCGGCATCCTGTTCGGGGCTCTCAAAGCGGGCAGCTTCACGATGCAGGCGTCGCAGGGCATCCCGGTCGACATCGTGCTCGTCGTGCAGTCGCTGATCGTGCTGTTCATCGCGGCACCGCCGCTCGTGCGCACGATCTTCTTCCTCCCCAAGACGGACGCCGAGAAGGCGGCCAAGGCCCGCGCCAAGGCGGCCAAGCGCCCGAGCCCTCCCTCCGAGCCGCCCCGACCCGCGACGGAGAAGAACGAGAAGGCGGTGTCGGCATCATGAGCACGAACCTCGTGACCACGCCCGCCGCCTCCATCGCGGCGCCGGTGAAGATCCGCCACTTCAAGCTCGCGATCTCCCTCTCGATCGTGACGGCGCTGCTCGGGCTGCTGTTCCTGCTCGCTCCGCGCACGGGTGAGAGCCGCTTCCGGCTGGGCGACGCCCGATCCGTGCTCGACCTGCCGACCGTGTCGGTGCCCACGGCGGTCACGAGCTGGGCGGTCTGGGTCGTCCTGCTCCTCCTGACCCTGTACGCACTGTGGGCCGCGTACTCGTACCGCCGACCGGGTGCGTGGCTTCCGATCGTGTACGGCCTCCTCGGCATCTTCGCGTTCCTCGTGTGGGCCGCCGCCGACGGACTCGTCCCGGTGACCGGTCTGCTCTTCGGTGCCGTGTCGCTGTCGATCCCGCTCATCTTCGGGGCGCTCGGCGGGGTCATCGGCGAGCGCGCGGGCGTCGTCAACGTCGCGATCGAGGGCCAGTTCCTGTTCGGCGCGTTCGTCGCCGCCCTGCTGTCGAGCATCACGCGCAACCCGTTCGTCGGTCTCGTCGGCGCGATGATCGGCGGCGTGCTGGTCGCCTTCGTGCTGGCCGCGTTCTCGATCAAGTACCTCGTCGACCAGGTGATCGTCGGCGTCGTGCTCAACGTGCTCGTCGCAGGCCTCACCGGCTTCCTCTACGGCGCGCTGCTGGTCCCCAACGAGCAGGCACTCAACAGCGCCGTCGTGTTCGAGCGCTGGAAGATCCCGCTGCTCGGTGACATCCCGATCCTGGGCCCGGTGCTGTTCAACCAGACCTTCATCGGCTACCTGATGTACGTCACCGTCGCCCTCGTCGCGTGGGGTCTCTACCGCACGCGTTGGGGGCTGCGGCTGCGCGCGGTCGGCGAGCACCCGCAGGCCGCGGACACCGTCGGCATCCGGGTCAACCCCACCCGCTTCTGGAACGTCTCCCTCGCCGGCGCGATCGCCGGCATCGGCGGGGCGTACTTCACGCTCGTCTCGGTGCCGCAGTTCACGAAGGACATGACCGCCGGTCTCGGCTTCATCGCTCTCGCCGCCGTCATCTTCGGCCGGTGGGACCCGATCCGCGCGACGTTCGCCGCCCTCCTGTTCGGCTTCACCACGAACCTGCGCAACCTCCTGTCCGTGCTCGAGACGCCCATTCCGGTGGAGTTCATGGCGATGCTCCCGTACATCGTCACGATCCTCGCCGTCGCCGGTTTCGCAGGTCAGATCCGCGGTCCCGCGGCGGCCGGCAAGCCCTACATAAAAGGCTGAAGTGTCCGCCGCGACCCTGACGAGGGACGGATGCCGCGCCGCGGCATCCGCACCCACCGCCGCCGACCCTCCGGATACCGGGCCGGTCGGGCGGATGCTCCGACGGGCACGACGGAACGGCGGCGGACCCCTGTGACGCTTTCCCTCACCGTGAACGGAGCCCTGAAGTGACCGATATCGACTGGGACGAGCTGCGCGCCGCCGCGACCGACGCCATGCAGCGCGCCTACGCGCCCTACTCGCGCTACAAGGTGGGAGCGGCCGCGCTCGTGACCGACGGCCGCATCGTCACGGGCTGCAACGTCGAGAACGCGTCGTACGGCGTGGGGCTCTGCGCCGAATGCGGTCTGGTCAGCGAACTGCAGATGTCGGGCGGGGGAGGCCTCGTGGCCTTCGTGTGCGTCAACGGCCACGGCGACACGATCATGCCGTGCGGCCGCTGCCGGCAGCTGCTCAACGAGTTCGCGATCCCGGGCATGCTGCTCGAGACCGTGTCGGGCATCCGCACGATCGACGAAGTGCTCCCCGACGCGTTCGGGCCCCGCGACCTCGAGGAGGCGGCGCGATGACGGATGCCGCGGTGGAGCCGTTCGACGCGGTCGACGTCATCCGTGCGAAGCGTGACGGCGGCGCGGTGTCCGAGAGCGCGCTGCGCTGGATGGTGGACGCGTATACCCGCGGCTACGTCGCGGACTCCCAGATGGCGGCGTTCGCGATGGCGGTGCTGCTCAACGGCATGGCACGCGACGAGATCCGCGTCATGACCGACGCGATGATCGCGTCGGGGGAGCGGATGAGCTTCTCCGGGCTCGGCAAGCCGACGGTCGACAAGCATTCCACGGGCGGCGTCGGCGACAAGATCACGCTGCCGCTGGCCCCGCTGGTCGCCTCGTTCGGCGTCGCAGTGCCGCAGCTCTCGGGCCGCGGGCTCGGTCACACCGGCGGCACGCTCGACAAGCTCGAGTCTATCCCCGGGTGGCGCGCGGCGCTGTCGAACGACGAGATGTTCGCGCAGCTGCGCGACGTCGGCGCGGTCATCTGCGCCGCCGGCTCGGGGCTCGCGCCCGCCGACAAGAAGCTCTACGCGCTGCGCGATGTCACCGGCACCGTCGAGGCCATCCCGCTGATCGCGTCGAGCATCATGTCGAAGAAGATCGCCGAGGGCACCGACTCGCTCGTCCTCGACGTGAAGTTCGGCTCCGGCGCGTTCATGCGCGACGTCGACAAGGCGCGCGAGCTGGCGCGCACCATGGTGGCGCTCGGCACG
The DNA here is from genome assembly GCF_010634855.1 of Microbacterium sp. B35-30. GTDB lineage: Bacteria > Actinomycetota > Actinomycetes > Actinomycetales > Microbacteriaceae > Microbacterium. The sequence goes on from NZ_MWLQ01000044.1 coordinate 13,276, forward strand.
GACTCGGGCGTGGCGACGACCGCGCTCCTGACCGACATGAACACGCCTCTCGGTCTCGCCATCGGCAATGCCAACGAGGTGCGCGAGTCTGTCGAGGTGCTCGCCGGCGGCGGCCCCGCCGACGTGGTGGAACTGACGATCGCGCTCGCGCGCGAGATGCTCGCGCTCGCCGGGCAGCCCGACGCGGACGTCGAGGCGGCACTGCAGGACGGCCGTGCGATGGACGCCTGGCGCGCCATGATCCGCGCCCAGGACGGCGACCCGGATGCCGCCCTCCCGGCCCCGAACGAGACCCACACGGTCACGTCGACTCAGGCGGGATACGTCACCGGCATGGAGGCGCTGCCGTTCGGCATCGCCGCATGGCGTCTGGGTGCCGGCCGCGCGCGTGCGCAGGACCCGGTGCTGCACGCTGCCGGCATCGATCTCCACGTCAAGCCGGGCGACGAGGTCGCGGTCGGACAGCCGCTGTTCACCCTGCTCGGCGAGGATGACTCGCGCTTCGAGCGTGCCCTCGAAGCCGTCGAGGGCGCGTGGCGGATCGGCGCCGAGGCGCCGGCTGCCGCGCCTCTCGTCCTGGAACGCATCACCGCCTAGGCTGGGTCAGTCCCGCGCCGGGGATCCGGTGCGGCGCCGGGTCGCGGCATCCGTCCCACATCCCCACTCGCGATCGCAAACGAGGAGAAATCCATGCCCATCGACCAGCACGGCGACGCCATTCTCGATGGCGTGTCGCTCCGCAGCCTTCCCAAGGTGTCGCTCCACGATCACCTCGACGGCGGTGTGCGGCCGGCGACGATCATCGAGTTGGCGGACGCGATCGGGCTCGACGTGCCGGAGTCCGAGCCGGACGATCTGGCGGACTGGTTCGCAGAGAAGAGCGACTCGGGTTCGCTCGTCGAGTACCTGAAGACCTTCGACCTCACGACCGGCGTGATGCAGACCCGCGAGGGTCTCACGCGCGTCGCGCGCGAGTTCGTCGAGGATCTGGCCGCCGACGGCGTGATCTACGGCGAGGTGCGATGGGCGCCCGAGCAGCACCTGGCCCGCGGGCTGTCGCTCGACGAGGTCGTCGCCGCGGTCCAGCAGGGCATCGAGGAGGGCGAGGATGCCGCGGAGCGTCGCGGGCACGACATCCGCGTCGGGCAGCTCATCACCGCGATGCGCCACACCGACCGATCGCTCGAGATCGCCCGGCTCGCCGTCGAGTGGCGCAACCGTGGGGCGGTCGGCTTCGACATCGCCGGGCCCGAGGACGGCTTCCCGGCCTCGAACCACCGCGACGCCTTCGACTACCTGGCGTCCGAGTTCTTCCCCGCGACCGTGCACGCGGGTGAGGCGGCCGGGCTCGAGTCGATCCGCTCGGCGCTCATCGACGGCCGCGCGCTGCGTCTCGGTCACGGCGTGCGCCTCGCCGAAGACCTCGAGGTGGTGTCGCGCGCGGGCGAGGAGGTGCTGGTGCAGTTCGGCGATCTCGCCCGCTGGGTGCGCGACCGTGAGATCCCGCTGGAGCTGTCGCCGTCGTCGAACCTGCAGACGGGGGCGATCGAGCGCTGGGGCACCACGATGGAGGACCACCCCTTCGACCTGCTGTACCAGCTCGGCTTCTCGGTGACCGTGAACGTCGACAACCGCACGATGAGCCGCACGTCGCTGACGCGCGAGCTGGCGCTGCTCGCCGAGACCTTCGAGTACGGCCTCGACGACCTCGAGACCTTCCAGCTCAACGCCGCGGCCGGCGCCTTCCTCCCCGTGGAGGAGCGCGAGGAGCTCATCGACCTCATCGCCGAGGGCTTCGAGGCCTAGCCGCGCGGCGGCCGGTTCCGGACGGATGCCTCGGTTCGAGGCATCCGCTCTTCCTCCGGTGCGCCCGGTGCGGTGTGGATGGCGGTGTGTGATCCGCTCGTCCTCGCCGCCGGCGTCAGGCAGCTCCGCGTTCCGAGCCCCCGCCAACTGGTGCGGTCCGGACATCGCCGGTTTCGGGGTGCTGGTGGCCGGCGATTCCTGGACCGGAGGGGTGGTTGTGGTCCGGTTCTCTGGTGCGGTCCGGACATCGCCGGTTTCGGGGTGCTGGCGGCAGGCGATTCCTGGACCGGAGGGGGCGTGAACGCGCGCGGACCGACGCTCCTCCACACCCCCGTTTCGTTGCCGCAGATGCGGAGTCATCCACCGATCGCGAACACGGGCGGGCCCCCGGAGTCCTGACACGATGGACTCGGGGAATGGTGCGACACGCCTCTTCGTTCGGTACAGCCCCGTTCAGAGTCTCGGACGGCCTCTGCGCCGGATTCAGTCGCGCCGAACTGGACGGTCCGGGGTTCGAGCGACCCTTCTACGGAGTGCGTGAGCCGAAGTACGCTCACGCGGAGCGCGCGGCATCCGACGGACTCTCGTCGCGGGAGGTCGCGCTGCGCCTGTTCAAACGCAACTGCCGCGCGTTCGCCACCCGAATGGGGGAGGGGGACTTCTTCAGCCATGGCACCGCCCTGATCCTGCGCGGATCCCCGACGCCGGCCGCCTGGGACAGGATGATCCACGTGTCGAGCATCCGCCCGCGAAATCCCGCGCGGACGACGGGGGTGATCTCGCACCGTCTTGCAGTCAGAGCGCCCGCGTACCGGGAGGTCGGTGGCCTTCGCGTCGAGGATCCAGCGCGGGCGTGGGTGCAAGCATCCGCCCATCTGACCGATGTCGAGCTGATCATCGCGGCCGATCATCTTGTGGCGCGGCGTCGGAGGCTCGCAACGATTGACGAGCTCCGTGCGGAGGCCTGCTCGCGCCGCAAGCCTCGACTCGAACTGCTTCTCGACCTGGTGCGAGAGGGATCGGAGTCACCGTACGAGACCGATCTGCGTCTGCAGATCGTCGGTGCGGGACTCCCCGAGCCCGAGCTCGGGTTCAATCTCTACGCCGACGACGGGCGGTTCGTCGCGCGGCTCGACCAGGCGTACCCGGAGTTTCGAGTCGGTGTCGAGTACGACGGCCGCCAGCATGCCGCAGACGTACATCAGTTCGCCCGTGACGCCGACCGCTGGCGTGAGATCGATGAGACCGGATGGCGCCTTGTGAGGATCCTGAAGCACCACCTCGAGCCTGACCCGACCGCGGCCGTCGACATGGTGCGCAACGCGCTCCTCCGTGCAGGTTGGCGTCCGTGAATCACGCCAGCCGCCCCGTCTTTCGCTCTCCCCAACCGCGGTCCGGACATCGCAGGTCCCGGGGTGCTGTTGGCCGGCGTTTCCTGGACCGCGGCGGCGGTGGTGGTCAGCGGCGGGTTTGCGGTCCGGACATCGCGGGTTCCGGGGTGCTGGTGGCCAGCGATGTCCGGACCGCGGCGGTGCCCCGCTAGCGGAAGCTGGGGCGACGGAGGCTCAGCGGGTCCCGGGTCAGCGGCGAGCGACGCCGGGGTGGGTGTCGAGGTAGGCCTCGAATGCCTCGGCCGAGGTCCTCGCGGGCGTGTAGCCGAAGTCGCGCTTGAGTGCGTCGTTCGCGAGCACCGGGCGGTAGCGGAGGAAGCCCACCTGCTCGGGACCGTGGACCGTCAGGCGCAGCATCCGTCCGACCCGCAGCGCGAATCCGAGAAGCCCGGCAGGCACGGTGACGACCGGTTTGCCGAGGCGTCGGGCGATCTCGGGCACGGTCACCCGGCCGTCGCCGGCGACG
>NZ_MWLQ01000045.1 GCF_010634855.1 Microbacterium sp. B35-30
CGGCGCCGGCGCCGGCGGGGCGCGGGCTTTCCGTCGTGGTGCTCCTTGCCGCCGCCGTCGTGGGTGCCGCCGCCCTCGGTGGAGCGGTCGCCGTCCGTGGACGTCGCGCCGTGCTCCGATGCGACCGAATCGGTGCCGTCGACCGGCTCGAATGTCGAGCCGACCCGCTCGGCGTCACCGCCGCGGCGCCGACGACGCCGGCGCGCGGGGGCCTGTCCGTTGGTCTCGACCTCGGCTGCGGCATCCGTCGCCCTCTCGGGCTGGACCCGTACGGCCTGGGTCTTCGGGGCGGTCACGATGCGCCCCTTCGTGCCGGCCGGGATGTCGAGATCGCTGAACAGGTGCGGGCTCGAGGAGTACGTCTCGACGGGCTCCGGCTGCCCGAACTCGAGCGCACGGTTGATGAGGGCCCACTTGTGCAGGTCGTCCCAGTCCACGAACGTGACCGCGATGCCGGTCTTGCCGGCACGGCCGGTGCGACCGGCGCGGTGCAGGTATGCCTTCTCGTCGTCGGGGATGGTGTGGTTGATGACGTGCGTGACGTCGTCGACATCGATGCCGCGCGCCGCGACGTCGGTGGCGATGAGCACGTCCTTCTTGCCCGCTTTGAAGCCCGCCATCGAGCGCTCGCGCGCCTCCTGGCTCATGTCGCCGTGCACGGCGCCGGCGTTGAAGCCGCGATCGTTCAGCTCGTCGACGAGCTTCTGGGCCGCGCGCTTGGTGCGGGTGAAGATGACGGACTTGCCGCGACCGTCGGCCTGCAGGATGCGGGCGATCACCTCGTCCTTGTCGAGCGAGTGCGCGCGGTAGACGAGGTGCTTGATGTTCGCCTGCGTGAGGCCCTCGTCGGGATCCGTCGCGCGGATGTGGATGGGGTTCGACATGAACCGGCGCGCGAGGGCGACGATCGGGCCGGGCATCGTGGCGGAGAAGAGCTGCGTGTGACGGATGGCCGGCACCTTGGAGAAGATCTTCTCGATGTCGGGGAGGAAGCCGAGGTCCAGCATCTTGTCGGCCTCGTCGAGCACGACCTCGGTCGCGTGGGAGAGGTCGAGGAGCCGCTGGTTGTTGAGATCGATGAGGCGCCCCGGGGTGCCGACGACGATCTGCGCGCCGGCCTTCAGCTGGTCGATCTGGCCCTCGTAGGCCTTGCCGCCGTAGATGGCGACGACGCTCGTCGGGCGCCCCGACGTGAGCATGTCCATGTCTTCGTACACCTGGACGCACAGCTCGCGGGTCGGCACCACGATGAGCGCCTTGACGCCGGGCGCCGGGGTCGGTCCGAGACGCTGGACGACGGGGATGCCGAAGCCGAAGGTCTTGCCGGTGCCGGTCTTGGCCTGGCCGATGATGTCCTGGCCGGGGAGGCCGAGGGGGATGGTCTGCTCCTGGATGGGGAACGCGTCGACGATGCCTTTTACGGCGAGAGCCTCGACGATGTCCTGATCAACGCCGAGTTCGGCGAAGGTCGTCACGATGTGTGCCTGTCCGGCAGTGAGATGCTGCCTGGGTTCTTGCCCGGGCGCGGTTCAGCCTCGTCGAGGCCGCCGCGCGGGCGGAAGTGCGGTCCACGCCCTTTTCTCCCACAGGCGCGGGCGCCCCGATCCGACGCCGGGGACCCTACCCACGATACCCGAGGGATCCGGCGCGAACACGTAGAGGGCGGGGCCTCGTAGGCTTTCGTGCATGGTGAAGTGGTTCTGGCAGCGGCGCGAAACGGGCCGCAAGCTGCAGCTGCGCTCGCGTGACGAGCTGAGCGGCAGCGATCGTGTCGACTTCGAAGAGCTCGCTCCCGACATCGATACGTTCCTCGGTCAGGCCGCCTATCTGCAGCTCGGATTCTTCGAGACGCTGACCGAGCTGATCCAGACGACTCCCGAGCTCGGCGAGAAGGAGGCGGTGTCGCGTGCCGCGGGTGCTGCGCTCACCAAGCACGAGGCGCTGGTCGCGCTGATCCGCGAGCGCGGTGACGACCCGACCGAGATCATGCGGCCGTTCCGGGAGCCGCTCGACGGCTTCCGTGCGGCCACGCACGGCGTCCGCTCGCAGGAGACCATGCTGTCCGTGCACATCACCGCGGGGATGCTCGACGACTTCTACCTCGCCCTGTCTGCGAGCTACGGCGACACCGGTGACCGCGTGGCCCGGATCCTTCAGGCCGACGACGACCGGCAGGCCATCGTCGAGCTGATCGCCGAGACCATCGCGAGCGACCCCGAGTGGAAGTCGCTGCTCGCGCTGTGGGGGCGCCGGCTGGTGGGAGACACGCTGCTGATCGCCCGCGCAGCGCTGCGACCGGTGTCACTGGGACGCGCCGAGGAGCAGAAGGTCGAGCCCGTCTTCACCGAGCTGATGGCCGCGCACTCGCGTCGCATGGACGCGATGGGCCTCGCTGCCTGAATCGCAGCGTCGGCGTGATCAGCCGATTCCGAGGCGGGTCTTCTCGCGGGTGTCGTGCGCGACGCGGCTGCGCGAGATCAGGAGAACCGCCGGGTAGGTGACGACGATCGGCACGACCAGCGCCGCCAGCCACGGCCAGGGGGTGTCGATGCCGACGCCCAGCCAGGTGAGGATAGCCCACGCGAGGCCCGCCGAGACGGCGCCGATCATGGGAGCGAGCACGACACCGCGCGTGAGGCGCTGGTGCAGCTGGAAGTGGATGCCGATGCCGATGACCGCGCCGAGGATGAAGGCGATGAGGATCTGCACGTCACGAGTCCGTTCAGGCCACGAAGCCGACGCGGCGGGATTCCTCGGAGCCGAGCTCGATGTAGGCCAGCGCCGCGGTGGGGACGATGTACGAGTTGCCCTTGGCGTCGGCGAACGTCACGTGCGTGGCGCCGGCGTCGAGCGCTGCGGCGACGGACTTCTTCACGTCGGCCGCCGGCTCGTTCGTGTCGAAGTTGAGCTCGCGGCCGGTGTTCGCGATGCCGATGCGGATCTCCACGTGACTGACCTCCTGCGCGGGGCGACGGTGTTCTTGCCGAAAGGCTGAGGGTCCCCGGACGCATGGCAACTCTACGACACGGCGGAGGGGCATCCGCCCGCGGCCGGAACGCTCTGGGCGAACGGCCGATGTCGGCCGGCCGCGCTAGCGTCGAAGGGTGACCTCGGGGAGCCATGAACATGCGACATACGTGCCGGACGCGTCGCAGCAGGCGGTGCTGGCGCTGCCCGTAGACGCTTCGGGGGTCGTCGTCGGGGCCCCCGGAACAGGCAAGACCGAGACGCTCGTCGCGCGCGTGGCGGCGCTCGTCGAGGCCGGCGTCGATCCAGACACCGTGCTCGTGCTCACGCCGTCGCGACAGACGGCGACGGCGCTGCGCGATCGCCTCGGGCTCGCCGTGCGGGTGGCGACCACCGGTCCGCTCGCGCGGTCGGTCGCGTCGTACGCGTTCCAGATCGTGCGGGCGCACGCGGTCGCCGCCGACGCCGACCCGCCGCAGCTGCTCACCGGCGGCGACGAGGACCAGATCCTCCGCGACCTCCTCGAGGGTGACCAAGAGGACGAGGCCGCCGGGGCTCCGCGCTGGCCGGACTGGCTCGGCGCAGCGATCCGCAGCACCGCCGGCTTCCGCACCGAAGTGCGCACGTTCCTGGCCGAGTGCACGACGCTCGGCATCGGGCCCACCCGCCTGCGTGAGCTGGGCGAGCGGCACGAGCTGCCCGCCTGGGTCGCGCTGTCCTCCTTTTTGGCGGAGTACCTGCAGGTGCGCGACGGCATGCGCGGCGCGCACCGGGATGCCGCGGGACTGGTCCGCGAGGCCGTCGGGCTGCTGCGCACGGCACCTGCTGGGAGTCCGGCCGTCGACCGGGTGCGGGTGGTGCTCGTCGATGACGCGCAGGAGCTGACCCTCGGCGGTGTGGAGCTGCTCGAAGCCGTTCGCGCCCGTGGCTCGGCCGTGCTCGCATTCGGTGACCCCGATGTCGGCTCCGGCTCGTTCCGCGGGGCGACACCCGAGAACTTCGCGCGGCTGGCGGCGTCGCTCGGCGCGGTGCAGGTCCTCGCGGGCGGGCACCGCGGCACACCGTGGCAGCGCGACCTCGTCGGACGCGTGACCCAGCGGATCGGCGCGGTCGGCGTCGTCGCGCACCGCGGTGCCGCCTTCGGAGCCGAACCCGACGAGTCGGTGCGTGTGCTCAGTCTGCGGTCGACGGCGGAGGAGTACGACGCCGTCGCGCGTGTGCTGCGCGAGCGACACGTCCGCGACGGCGTGCCCTGGCGGGACTGCGCCGTGATCGCGCACGACACCCGGCAGGTGGCGGCGCTCGAGGCGGAGCTGTCGGCCAGGGAGGTGCCGGCACGCTCGGCCGGGCCTGGCCGGGCACTCGGCGCCGTGCGGCCGGTGGCAGACCTGCTGCGGCTCGTCGAACTCGCCTCCCGCGACGACTGGAGCTTCGAGGACGTGTCGGCGGCCCTCGTGGGCACGTACGGGCGGCTCGACGTGATCGAGCTGCGCCGGCTCCGTTCGGCACTGCGCCACGGCGAGCTGCGCCGCCTGCTCGAGGCCAACGCCGAGAGCGCGGAGAACACGGAGAACACGGAGACGGTCGAGCGCTCCGGCCGCGACCTGGTGCTGTCGGCCATGCGGCAGCCGCTGGAGTTCGACCTCCTCGACACACGCGAGGCGCGACGGGCGGGGTCGCTCGCGCGCACCCTCCAGGCGCTCCGCGAGGATCTCGACCGCGGTGCCACCGCGCATGAGCTGCTGTGGGCCGCGTGGGACCGCAGCGGCCTCGCGCGGACGTGGGCGGACCTCGCACGAGGCAACGGCCCTCTCGCCGAGCAGGCTCATCGCGACCTGGACGCCCTGGTGGCGCTGTTCCAGGCGGCCAAGCGCTTCGTGGAGCGATCGCTCGACGCCGATCCGCGGGTCTTCGTGCGGTCGATCCTCGACAGCGGCGTCGCCGAGGACCGGCTGGAGGCTCCGACGCGGGATGACAGCGTGCGGATCATGACGCCCGCGGGCGCCCTCGGCCTGGAGTTCGACACCGTCGTCGTCGCGGGTGTGCAGGACGGCGTGTGGCCCAACACCCGGCTGCGAGGGAGCCTCCTCGACACCTGGCGACTGGCGGATGCCGCCACCCGCGCCGACGGCGAGACGATGGGCGCCTTCGACCGCCGTCGCGCGGCGATGCACGACGAGCTGCGGCTGCTCGCGCGGGCGCTGTCCCGCGCCACCGACCGGCTGATCGTGACGGCCGTGGACGACGACGACACCGGCCCCAGCGTCTTCTTCGAGCTGCTGCCCGACCCTGAGCCGTTCGAGCTGGATCACCCGGTGTCGCTGCGGGGTCTCGTCGCACGACACCGGCGGACGCTGACCCATCAGGTCGTGCGCGCACCCTCCGTCGCCGGCCGCCCGGGGGCGGTGACCGTGGGGCCGACGGCGAGCTCCGCGGAACGCGCGGCCGAGCAGCTGGCACTCCTGGCGCATGCCGGGGTCCCCGGCGCGGCGCCGCGCGAGTGGTACGGCGTCTCGGGTCCCACCTCGACCGGCCCTCTGCGCGATCTGGCGCGAGAGGACATCCGTGTCTCGCCGTCGCGCCTGCACGCACTCGAGGAGTGCGAGCTCAACTGGGTCATCGCGGATCTCGGCGGCGACCCCGGCGGCACGACGGCGGGCCTGGGCACGATCATCCACGCCGCTCTGGAGCACGCCGCCGGGCACGACGAAGCTGCCCTCTGGGCGGAGGTTCGGTCCCGGTGGGGCGAGTTGACGTTCGAGGCCGCGTGGCGCGATCGCGCCGAGCAGACCCGGGCGCGGGACCTCGTGCGGCGCCTGCACCTCTATCTGCGTCGCTTCGACGACGCCGGCGGCACGCTGATCGGCGCCGAGCCGCATTTCGAGGTGGACATCCCGCTCGACGACGTTCCGCGCGAAGACGGACGCCCTGCCACCGCCGAGGAGCACCGCGTGATCCTGTCCGGATACATCGACCGCGTCGAGCTCACCCCGGAGGGAACCGTCGTCATCCTGGATCTCAAGACCGGCAAGCGCGAACCGCAGACCGATGCCAAGGTGCTCGACAACCCACAGCTGGGCGCGTATCAACTGGCGTTCGAGTCGGGCGCGATCCCCGAAGTCGACGGACACGCCTCCGGCGGGGCGAAGCTCCTCGTTCTGCGCCCGACCGCGACGAAGTCCGACTACGTGACGCCGTGGCAGCCTCCCTTCGACGACGAACGCCGGGACGCGTTCCTCGGCCGCATCCGCACCGCCGTGACGGTCATGCGCGGCGAGACGTTCACCGCCCCCTACGAGGAGCACTGCCGCGACGAGCACGCCTACGGACTGTGCCGTATCCACACGGTGGGCGCGGTGAGCGCCTCGTGACCGTCGTGCAGGGCCTCTCGGTGGAGCAGCCGACCCGCGGCGTCGCCACGCCAGGCCCCCTCCTGTCGGCTCGCGTCATCGCGGCTGCACTGGGCCAGTTCCCGCCGACCGACGAGCAGACCTCGGTGATCGAGGCGCCGCTGGCCCCGGCGCTCGTGGTCGCGGGTGCCGGCAGCGGCAAGACGGAGACGATGGCCGCGCGCGTCGTCTGGCTGGTGGCGAACGGCATCGTCCGCCGCGACGAGGTCCTCGGGCTCACGTTCACCCGCAAGGCCGCCGGCGAACTGGCGGAGCGCATCCAGAAGCGCCTCGCGCGCCTGGCCGAGTTCGAACGTCATGGTCTGCTCCCGGCGCTGGCCGGGCTCGCGGAGGCCGGAGTCCTCGACGCCTTCGGCGACCTCGAGCGCTCCGGCACCGATGGCGCGCGCGCGACCGCCGAGCGCCATCGACTGCTCGAGTCGCTGGCGCGCGGGGTGGACGCGATCCCTCAGGACTCGTCCGATGACGGCCTGCTGCATCGGCCGACGGTGTCCACCTACAACAGCTTCGCCGACCAGATCGTACGCGAGCACGCGCTCCGCATCGGACGGGATGCCGAGGCCGCCGTGCTCTCGGAGTCCGCGGCTTGGCTCCTCATGCGCCGCGTCGTCTTCGCCTCCGACGATCCGCGCCTCGAGGAGCGCGGCGAGGCCGTGCGCTCGATCGTCGATGCGGCGCTGCGCATCGCCCGCGACGGCGTCGACAACCTCGTCGACTTCGACGCCCTCGCGGCGTTCCCGGAGCGCTTCCGCGACGTCCGTGAGCTGCCGTCGACCAACCGGAGGACGACCGTCTACGCGGACGTCGCCGACGCGGTCGACCGGGTCGACGCGCTCGCCCTCCTGGCGGACCTCGCCCGCGAGTACGCCGCCGAGAAGCTGCGGCTCGGGGTCATCGACTTCTCCGACCAGGTCGCCGGCGCCCTTCAGGTGGTCGCGAGTCACCCCGCGGTGGCCGACGAGCTGCGCGATCGGTACCGCGTGGTGCTGCTCGACGAGTACCAGGACACCTCTGTGGCTCAGACCGACCTGCTCGCCGCGCTCTTCGCGGGCACCGGCGTGATGGCCGTCGGCGATCCGCATCAGGCGATCTACGGCTGGCGCGGCGCGAGCGCCGGCAACCTCGGCGGGTTCGCCGACGCCTTCGCCCCCGGCGCGCACTGCGCGCAGTACGCGCTCCTCACGAGCTGGCGCAACAGCGCCTCGGTGCTGACGGCGGCGAACGCCGTGCTCGCGCCGCTGGCGGCATCCGCGGGGGCGGTGTCCGTGCAGGAGCTGCGCGCGCGCCCCGGGGCGCCGGGGGGTGTCGTCGAGCTCGGGTTCGATTCCGACCTCGATACCGAGGCCGATCGTGTGGCCGAGTGGTTCGCCCGGGTGCGGGCACAGCGCGCGCAGGAGGGGCGCCCGACGACGGGGGCCATCCTCTTCCGCAGCAAGAAGCACATGGTCCGCTTCGGCGATGCGCTCGGGCGTCGCGGCATCCCGCACCGCATCCTCGGCCTCGGCGGCCTGCTCTCCACCCCCGAAGTGGTCGACGTGGTCTGTGCGCTGCGAGTCATCTGCGATCCGTCGGCGGGCTCGGCGCTCATCCGCCTGCTGTCCGGCCCGCGCTGGTCGATCGGACTGCCGGATCTGCGCGAGCTCGCGGCACTGTCCCGGCGTCTCGCGCGGCACGACGCCGCGCTCCAGCCGCTGGCGCCGGAAGTGGTCGAGCGCATCCGGGGGAGTGCCGGGGACGACGACGGCTCGCTCGTCGACGCACTCGACTTCGTGCTGCGCCAGAAGCCCGACCACGGGTGGCTGGCGGGTTTCACGCCCGAGGCGCGTGCGCGGCTGCGTGACGCGGCATCCGTCTTCGGGGGACTCCGCCAGGCGAGCGGGATGCCGATCCCGGAGCTGGTGCGGCTGATCGAGCTGGAGCTGCGGCTCGACATCGAGCTGGCGGCGAACGAGTCACGGGGCCCGGCGCGGATCGCGTCGGCACAGCTGCGGGCGTTCGTCGACGAAGTGCACGCCTTCCTCGCGGCGGACGAGACCGGCTCGCTCTCGAGCCTGCTCGCCTGGCTCGACCATGCCGAGCAGCTCGATGAGTTCGCGCCGCGCACCGAGCCGCCCGAGGACGACGTCGTGCAGCTGCTCACGATCCACGGGTCGAAGGGTCTCGAGTGGGATGCGGTCGCCGTCGTGCGCCTCGTCAAGGACGAGCTGCCGAGCGCCCCGCGCGACACCAAGGCGTGGCTCGGCTTCGGTGTGCTGCCCTACGCATTCCGCGGCGATTCGGCCTGGCTGCCCGCACTGGGCTGGCAGTCCGCACAGACGCAACAGGAGCTGAAGGATGCGATCGACGCCTTCGTCGAGGCCAACCGTAGCCGGCAGCTCGAGGAGGATCGTCGGCTGGCCTACGTCGCGGTGACGCGGGCCCGTGACCATCTGCTCCTCACCGGCGCCACCTGGTCGGGCACCAAACGGCCCCGCACCCGCAGCGTGTTCTTCACCGAGATCGCCGAGGCGCTCGGCGTGGCGCTGCCCGACGACGAGGCGGGCGACGATCCCTACCAGGGGGCCCGGCGCGTGCTGCAATGGCCGATCGACCCCCTCGGCGGCCGCCGCGAGGCCGTCGAGCGAGCGGCCGCCGCGGTGAACGAGGCCGCTGCGGCGCCCCGCGGCAAGCTCGACCCGCAGGCGGCGCTGCTGCTCGCCGAACGCGACGCGCGTCGCGCCCGTCCGGTGCACACCGCGCCGACGCGGATCGCGGCATCCCGTTACAAGGAGTACGTCGCCGACCTCGAAGGCACGCTGGCCGGCATCGCGCGACCGATGCCCGAGCGGCCGTTCCGCCAGACGCGCCTCGGCACCCTCTTCCATGCGTGGGTCGAGCAGCGCTCCGGCCGGTCGGGTCTCGGCGGCTCGCTCGACGATGCGCTGTGGGAGACTGACGAGGACGTGTCCGGTGGCGTGACATCGGGCAGCGATGCATCCGTGGAGGACGCCACGGCGCTCGCGGCGCTGCGTGAGCGGTTCCTCGCGTCGGAGTGGGCGTCGCGCCGGCCGATCGAGGTCGAGACCGAGATCGACTTCACGACGATCGGTCCCGACGGGCTGCCGCACATCGTCATCTGCAAGCTCGACGCCGTGTATCGACGCGAGGACCGCGGCGGGCGGATCGAGATCGTCGACTGGAAGACCGGCGTCGCGCCGCGGACTCCTGCGGAGAAGGACGAGCGGATGCTGCAGCTCGAGCTCTATCGCCAGGCCTACCACGTCAAGCACGGCGTGCCGCTGGAGGAGATCGACGTCACGCTCTATTACGTCGCCGAGGACGTCATCCTCCGCGGCTGACCGCGCCCGACCCGCCCGAGATCAGAGCACGGCGGGGTCAGTCGGAAACGTCGAGATCAGTCGGCCCGCCAGCGACGCAGTGCCGCCTCGGACGCGCGCTCCGCTTCGGCTGCCGCATCCCTGCCGGACTCGCCGTCGGTCGTCGTCGGCGAGCCGAACGGCGCGGCAGACCGGACGGGGAGCGCGATCGGCGCGGTGGAGACGTCATCCGACGGGTGCGGCGCGGCGTCGGGCACCACATCGGCGGTATCGCGCGTGTCGGACTGGTCATCCGCGACCCACTGCGCGAGCTCTTCGGGGTCGTACGCGTCCGTGTGCATCGAGGTGTCGACGATCTGCGCCACCGGACCCGGGGTGCGTTCCAGCAGGGCGATGGCGTCGTCGACGCCGAGGGCGGCGTCCGACACGATGTCGTCACCGGCGACACCGTTCGCCAGGGATTCCAGCAGCTCGACCGCGTCCGCGACGATGTCGTCGCGGTCGGCGTCGTGCCCGTGCACCAGCCACTTCGCGAACTCGAGCTCGGCGTACAGGCGGGCGCGCTCGCGCGTGCGGGCGTCGGGGGCACGGCCGCTGCCCGCCACGTAGGCGGTGTAGACGTCGTCGGCTGCGTCGGGCGCCGACGCGAGCCATTGCAGATCCGTGGCCGGGTCGCCGATCGACAGCCCATGCCATTCGAGCAGGCCGGTGACGGTCGGCACGCCGTCGAGATCTTCGAACAGGAAGGAGGCCGCCCCCGCGCCGCCGAGCACGACGGCCGATTCGAAGCGCCACAGGTCGTCGGAATCCACCGCGCGATGCCAGCGGTGCGCGAGACTCACCGGGAGCCGGCGGGTCGCGACGGCGCGATCGATCAGCCGCGTGACGTCGGCGCGCACCTGCGGCGGCGTCCGGGCCGGAAGCCCTTCCCCCTTGACGATCGAGTGGGGGAGGGCGTGCAGGGCGGCGAGCGCCGCGCCCAGCGAGGTCGCTGCGCCGCGCCCCGCCGGCAGGTGCGCGGCGTCGACCCGGTAGCCGGGAAGGAAATCGACGACGACGACACGCGAGTCGCCGAGGCCGGCCTCGCCGAGCAGCTCCGGCGCGCGGAAGGGGAGGAGACCGCGAACGCCCGGGGTGAGTGCGCGGAGGGCGCGTGCTTCGGCGGCGAGCTCCGGCGCGGCGGAGGCATCGGCGGGAACACGCACGACGACGCGCCGCCCGTCATCGAGGTCGGCGACCGCGGCGTCGTAACGGCCGGTCGACCCCTCGGTGAGGGCCCCGACGCCGACGACCCCGACCCGAGGCAGAGCCGACGTGACCGACGCGGCTAGAGTGAGGGGTGAGCGTGCCATGTGCCCAGGGTAGGTCGGTCGCGCTCGTCCGTCCCCGCGCCACGCCCGGCCCTGAACGACGAAGCGGAGCATGTTCGATGACGGCGCCCGACAGCATGAGCCCTCCGCCGCTGGCACGTCCAGGCTTGGACCGCGCCGCCGGGGAGCGCCTCGCTCCGGGTCTCGTCGATGCGCTGAAAGCGGATGCCGCGACCCGGGTGCTGGTGATCGCGGGCGACTCCGCCCCGCTGGCCGCACCGGACTCGCTGCTGTGGCGGGCTCCCGCCGACGTGCCCGCGGGTGCCGAATGGGCCTTCCTCGGGCGACACGATGACGGCGGCGCGCTGCTCGCCGCGGTGTTCCCGTCCTCGGACGACGAGCTGTTCTCGGCGCCGGCGGGCTGGGCGGGTCTGCGCTCGGCCGGGGCGGCACTGTCGGCGGTGGATGCCGGCGCCTTCGTCGCGGCGCTGAGCCTCGGGCGATGGCTGCTGGACGCCCGGTTCTGCCCCGCATGCGGCACGCTCACGATCCTCGGCGACAGTGGGTGGTCGCGCCGCTGCCCGCACTGCGGACGGCAGCACTTCCCCCGCACGGATCCCGCGGTGATCGTGGCCATCACCAGCGCCCAGGACCCCGACCTCCTGCTGCTGGGGTCCAACGCGCTGTGGGGCGCCGACCGCTTCTCGTGCTTCGCGGGATTCGTCGAGGCCGGGGAGTCGCTCGAGGCGGCCGTGCGCCGGGAGGTCACCGAGGAGTCGGGTGTGACTGTCGGCGTCGTCTCCTACCGCGGCTCTCAGGCATGGCCCTATCCCCGTTCGCTCATGGTCGGCTTTCTCGCCACGGCGCTCGACGACGCGGCGGCGGAGGCCGACGGCGACGAGATCGCGGCGGTCCGCTGGTTCACGCGGGACGAGATCGGCCGGGCGCTGGCCGGCCGAGGCGAGGTCACCCTGCCCGGTCCTGCTTCCATCGCGCATCGCCTCATCGCCGACTGGCACGCGGAGCAGGCATGAGCTCCGACGTCCTCGATGGGCTCGACGAGAACCAGCGGGAAGCGGCGACGGCGCTGCGCGGCCCGGTCGTGGTGCTGGCCGGTGCCGGCACCGGCAAGACCCGCGTCATCACACACCGCATCGCACACGGTGTCGACACGGGTGCGTATTCGCCGGGGCGTGTGATGGCCGTCACCTTCACGACCAAGGCAGCCGGCGAGATGCGCGGCCGGTTGCGGGCGATGGGGGTCGCCGGCGTTGCGGCGCGCACCTTCCACGCCGCCGCGCTGGCGCAACTCAACTTCTTCTGGCCGACGCTCGCCGGCGACAGTGCGCCGGGCATCATCGACAACAAGGTGCGGCTGCTCGCTCACGCAGCCGACTCCATCGGGCTCTCGCCCGATACGGCGACGCTGCGCGATGTGGCGTCCGAGATCGAGTGGCGGAAGGTGTCGATGCTGAGCGTCGACGGCTACGTGGCGGCTCGGCCCAACGGCGTCGGGCGACTCGGCGTCGACCGGGTGGTCGCACTGCAGCACGCCTACGAGAAGCTCAAGGATGAGCGGCGCCAGCTCGACTTCGAGGACGTGCTGCTCGCCTGCGCCGGCATGCTCGAGGCCGAGCCGCAGGTGGCCAAGGCGGTGCGCGAGCAGTACCGGCATTTCACCGTGGACGAGTTCCAGGACGTCTCGCCCTTGCAGAACCGCCTGCTCGAGCTCTGGCTGGGTGACCGGCGCGATATCTGCGTCGTGGGCGATGCCAGCCAGACGATCTATTCGTTCGCGGGCGCCGACGCATCCTTCCTCCTCGACTTCCCGACGCGCTTCGAAGGAGCGCGCGTCGTCAGGCTCGAGACGAACTATCGATCGGATGCCCCGGTCCTGGCGGTCGCGAACGAGCTGATGCGCGGGCGCCCGGGCGCGCTGCACCTCACGGCCGCCGCGTCACGGGCCACCGAGACGACCGGCGACGGGCCGATCCCCGCAACGGCGACTCCGGCACCGTCCGTCCCCGCAGCGTCCATCCCCGCAGCATCCTTGCCCACGGTGACGGCGTTCGAGGATGACCGCGCCGAGGCGCGCGCCGTCGCGGTGCGGATCGGCGCGCAGATCGCCGCCGGCGCCGACCCTCGCCACATTGCGGTGCTCTATCGGGCGCACGCCCAGTCCGCCGAACTGGTCGCTGCGCTCGCCGACGCGGGCATCGCGACGACGGTGCTCGGCGGTCGACGCTTCTTCGATATGCCCGAGGTGCGCCAGGCAGTCATGGAGCTGCGGGCGGCATCCGTCGCTCCGATCGAAAGCGGATTCGTCGATACGGTGCGCGACATCCTGCGCTCACGGGGCCTCACGGACGAGCCCCCCGAAGCCGGCGGAGCCCTGCGCGACGCGTGGGAGGCCCGCGCCGCAATCCTGCGACTCGCCCACGAGGCGCCGGCCGGCACCACGCTGCGTGCGTTCACCGACGAGCTCACGGCGAGGGCGAAGGTGCACGACGAGCCGGCGATGCGCACGGTGACCCTGGCGACGCTGCACGCGGCCAAGGGGCTGGAGTGGGACCACGTGCACCTCATCGGCGTGGCCGAGGGCCTTCTGCCGATCTCGTACGCGACCACGTTCGAGCAGGTGGACGAGGAACGGCGCCTGGCGTACGTCGGCATCACGCGGGCCGGGCGAACGCTGTCGCTGACGTGGTCTCGAGGCGTACGGGAGCGGCAGCCGTCACGGTTCCTCCGAGAGATCGGCAGCGGCACTCTGCGTGCGGGCGGTGCGATCGCACGTTCCGGTGCAGGGAGCCGGCGCGCAGAGCCACCGACCGCGTCCGGGTCGCCGAGGGGTTCCGTACGCGCTCCGCGATGAGTCGTCCGGCGACGATGCCGGCCTCCCACAGCACCGCAGGCTCGCTGTCGACCGGCCGCCCGAGCAGCTGAGCCGCAACGGTCGGCCACGAGGGGTCCTCGTCGCGACGCTGTGCGGCGATGCAGGCGAGGCACGCGGTGCGTCCCGGCACCACGAACGGTCCGATCTCGGCTCCCGAGCCGGTCAGCGTCACCGGCACGTGCGGGATGTCCGCCCCCATGAGCCCGGCGACGGCGCTGGGCGCGGCCAGTCGGTGCACGACGAACACCACGGCAGCGGCATCCTGGTCCGCACTGCCGACGGGATCGAAGCGGTGCGCGGCGTCGACGTCGAAGCCCGCCGCGGAAAGCCCCGTGCCGACCGCATCGCGATGATTCTCGGGCACGTCGGACGCGCAGTGCAGCACGACGCGGCGGGTCGTCGCGGCATCCGTCGTCAGCGCACGGCGGATGCGCGCGAGGAACCGGTTGGCCGCGGCGTCGTCAGGAGCGCCGAGGGCCTGCGCGAAGGGAACGAACGCGCCGTCAGGGATGCCACGCTCGAGCTCGCGGAGGACGCGCTGCTGCCACGGCTGCGGATCCTCGAGGATGGCGACCGGCTCCGAGCCGAACTGGAGCGCGGTGTCAGTCCGCCACACCGGAGGATACGAAGGGTCGAGTCGCAGCATGCGCCCGATCCTGTCGTACGAGAGCTCGCCTTCCGGCGGTATCCACAGGCAAGAGGGCCGATCGGATGGAATCCCGATCTGGGGAGGAGGGGCGCTTCGGCCGGCCGCGTCAGACCGGTCGATGATCGCCGGGAGCGCCGCTCCCGTCGTCCTCCTCCGGCGTCTGGTCCTCTGCCCCGCTCTCGTCCTTCGGCGTGGGCGAATCCTCACCCGCGAGCAGCCGGGCGAGCGCGTCGTCCATCTCGTCGCGCACCGGCTCTTCGCCGCGTGCCCGGGCCTCGAGTCGGGCCACGAGTCCCGCAGGGTCGTCGATGTCGGAGGCGGCGGGCATGAGGTCGGGGTAGTCCCACAGTGAATCGCGTGCGGCCGGGCCCACGGCGTCCGTCACGGCACGCCACATCGCGGCGGCTTCGCGCATGCGGCGGGGGCGGATCTCGAGACCCACCAGCGAGCCCAGCGCGCGCTCCGCCGGGCCGCCGACCGCCCGACGGCGACGCACCGCCTCGGCGATCCGCTGCGCCGAGGGAAGGCGCGAGGTCGCGTCCTCCGTGACGACTTCGACCCAGCCCTCCACCGTCGCGAGCAGGTTCTCGAGTCTCGCGAGCGCGGCATCCTGCGCCTCGGAGCGCGCCGGAAGCAGCGCGCCGCTCTCGATCGCCCGGCGCAGCTCTTCGGGCTCGGACGGATCGAAGCGCGTGGCGAGGTCTTCAAGCGCATCGGTGTCGACGTGCACGCCGCGCGCGAAGTCCGTGACCTGCGAGATGACGTGCAGGCGCAGCCATCGCGCGTGGCGGAACAGCCGGGCGTGCGCGAGCTCGCGAGTGGCCGCGTAGAGGGCGAGCTGATCGTCGGGGACCTCGAGGTCGCGTCCGAAGTCGGCGAAGTTCTGGGGGAGGATCGCAGCTTCGCCGTCGGGCATCAGCGGGATGCCGACGTCGCCGCCGCTCACGACCTCTTTGGAGAGGTTGCCGACGACCTGGCCGAGCTGCGACGCGAACAGCGAGCCGCCGACCGTGCGCATGAGACGCCCGGCTCCCTGCACGAGACCCTGCATGTCCTCGGGGGCCTGCTCGCTCAGCGCCGTCGTCAATGCGTCGGCGATGCTGGTCGCGACGGGCGCGGCGAGCTCCTCCCACACGGGGAGGGTGGCCTCGACCCAGGCACCGCGCGTGAGGGTCACCGGGGGAGAGGGCAGCTCCGAGATCGTGGTCGCCTCGCTCAGCCATAGCGTCGCCAGCGCGAACGCCTGATCCAGATCGGTGCGCTGGCCGGCCGTGACGCCGAGCCCCTCCTGGTTGGCGATGTGGAGCGCCTGTCGCTGCGCCATCTCCCACGAGATGCCGCTCTCGTCGGCGTTCTCGAACGCGCCCTGGAGCTGCCGCATGACCGCCTGCATCATGGCCGGGTCGATGTTCATGCCCGACAGCCGCGAGAGCTGTTCGGGGTCGAAGTCGCCCGCGGAACCCCCGAACAGCCGGCGGATGAGCTCCTGGAAGTCGTCCTCGGGGCTGGGCCCGTCGCCAGGAGTGTCGTCGTCTGCCACTTCAGCCGCCTTTCAGCCGGTCGATGACGTTGCGCTCTACGCTAGTCGCAGCATCCGACGCACTCCCCGGCAGGGACCCCGAACGCCTTACGCCGGTCGCGAACGACCCGGCACCCATCGAGAAGGCACGGAAGAGAGGTCCCGCGTGGCCCTGTTCGACGAGAACACGACGATCGAGCCCGCCCCCCGACCGCGGATGCAGCGGCGCACGCTCGCCGGCGTGTGGGCGCTCGCCGTTGCGATGGTGGTGCTGTTGATCATCACGTTCCTGCCGACGTCGTACGTCATCCAGCGTCCGGGCCCGGTGTACAACACCCTCGGCAGCGCCGAGAACGCGGACGGCGAGGAGGTGCCGCTCATCTCCGTCGACGGTGCGGAGACCTACCCGACCGAGGGTTCGCTGGACCTCCTCACCGTGCAGGTGCAGGGCAACCGCGAGCGCACGCCCTCGTGGTTCGAGCTCGCGATGGCCTGGTTCGATCCGAGCAAGGCGGTGCTCCCGATCGACGCGATCTTCCCCCCCGGGCAGACCACCGAGCAGCGCAATGAAGACAGCGCCACGATGATGGTGGACTCGCAGCACGAGGCCACCGCCGCCGCGCTCACCGAGCTCGGCTATGACGTGGGTGCGACGCTCGCGGTTCACTCGCTCCTCGACGGCGCCGCCGCCGAGGGTGTGCTGCAGGAGGGCGACCTCATCCTCGAGGCGAACGGCGAGGCGGTTGCGGATGTGTCGGCACTGCGCGCCGTCATCAACGAGGGCGAGGGCGACCCGGTCGAGCTGCTGATCGAGCGCGACGGCGAGCAGCAGACGGTCGAGGTGACGCCGAAGGAGGGCACCGACGAAGAGGGCGAGACGGTCTGGCTCATCGGCGTCAACCTCACCACCGACTACGAGTTCCCGATCGACGTCACGATCCAGCTCAACAATGTGGGCGGTCCGAGCGCGGGGATGATGTTCGCACTCGGGATCATCGACACGCTCAGTCCGGACGAGCTCAACGGCGGCGAGCAGGTCGCGGGCACGGGCACCATCACCGCGGACGGCGAGGTCGGCCCGATCGGCGGCATCCGTCAGAAGATGTGGGGAGCGGTGGATGCCGGAGCCGAATGGTTCCTCGCGCCCGAGGCGAACTGCGACGAAGTGGTCGGCCACATCCCCGGCGATCTGCGGGTCTTCTCGGTCGAGGACCTCGACGACGCGCTCGCCGTGCTGGACGGGGTGCGCGAGGGCGGCGACCTCGACGCGCTGCCCACCTGCACGGCGGGGTGACGCGGGGATCGTGCCCCAAACGTTGCGCGATTCCGAGAGTTCGCCCAGGGAGGACAAGGCGGCCGCCCTGAATCCGCCGCCTAGGATGGGACGGTGACCACGACCTCGTCGCCGCCCCCGGCCACACCCTCCCGCACTCGACGCGTCATCGCCATCACGCTCGCGATCATCGCCGCCCTCGTGGTGGCGTTCTTCGTCTTCGCGAGCCTGTACGCCGACTGGCTCTGGTTCGACCAGCTCGGGTTCACCGAGGTGCTGCTGACCCAGTGGATCGCCCGTGTGGTCATGTTCGTGGTCGGCTTCCTCGGCATGGCCGTGCCCGTGTGGCTGTCGATCCAGCTCGCCTACCGCCTGCGGCCGGTGTACGCGCGGCTGAGCTCTCAGCTCGACCGCTACCAGGAGGTCGTCGAGCCGCTCCGACGGCTGGCGATGTGGGGCATCCCGGTCTTCTTCGGCTTCTTCGCCGGCTTCGCCGCCTCGGCGCAGTGGGAGACGACGTGGCTGTGGTTCAACGGCGTCGCCACCGACACCACCGACCCCGAGTTCCACCTCGACACCGGCTTCTACATGTTCGCGATGCCGTTCTGGAGCTCCCTGATCGGATTCGCGTCGGCGGTGCTGCTGATCTGCCTGCTCGTGACCGCGCTCGTGTCGTACCTGTACGGCTCGGTGCGCGTCGGCCAGCGCGAGCTGCGCATCTCGAAGTCCGCGCGCATCCAGCTCGCGGTGATCGCCGGCCTCTACCTGCTGGTGCAGGCGGCGAGCCTCTGGCTCGACCGCTACAAGACGCTCGTCGAGTCCGGCGCGGACGACCGCATCACCGGCCCCGGCTACACCGGAGTCAACGCGATCATCCCCGGCCAGACGATCCTGGCCATCGTGGCGGTCATCGTCGCGATCCTGTTCTTCGTCACCGCCATCATCGGCCGCTGGCGCTACCCGCTCATCGCCACCGCGCTGCTGGTGGTGTCGGCGATCGTCGTCGGCGTCGGCTATCCGTGGGTCGTCAACACCTTCCAGGTGCAGCCGAACCGCTTCTCGCTCGAAGAGGAGTTCTACCAGCGCAACGTCGATATGACGCACCAGGCATACGGCGTCTCCGGCCTCGCACAGGAGGACTTCGCCGCGGTGACGGATGCCGAGCCCGGCCAGCTGCGCGACGACGCCGCCACGACCGCGCAGGTGCGCATCATGGACCCGGCGATCATCTCGCCCAACGTGCGCCAGCTCGAGCAGTACCGGTCGTACTACCAGTTCGCCGACCCGCTCGACGTCGACCGCTACGAGCGGGACGGCGTCTCACAGGACACCGTGGTGTCGGTCCGCGAGCTCAACCTCGCCCAGCTCGGCAACGCGGCGGACTGGCAGAACTCCGCCGTCGTCTACACGCACGGCTACGGGATCGTGGTGGCGAAGGGCAACGACCGCACCGGCGACGGCGATCCGGTCTTCTTGGAACGCGGCATCCCTGCCAGCGGCTTCCTCACGGACCAGGACGACTTCCAGCCGCGCGTCTACTTCGGCGAGTCCTCGCCGCCGTACTCGATCGTCGGCGCGCCCGCAGACACCCCGCCGGCGGAGCTGGACTATCCCGAGGGCGGCGACGCCGCCTCGGGCGAGCAGAAGACCACCTTCGAAGGTGACGGCGGTCCGAGCCTCGGCAACGTCTTCAACCGCCTGGTGTACGCACTCAAGTTCCAGGCCGAGCAGATCCTCTTCTCGGACTACGTCAACTCCGAATCGCAGATCCTCTACGACCGCAACCCGCGCGAGCGCGTGCAGAAGGTCGCCCCGTACCTGACGCTCGACAACGACGCGTACCCGAGCGTCGTCGACGGCCGGATCGTGTGGATCATCGACGGCTACACCCTCAGCGCGAACTACCCCTACTCGTCGACGGTCAGCCTCACCTCGGCGATCTCGGACTCCAGCAACCCCGCGCCGCGCTTCGCGCTCGACGACATCAACTACATCCGCAACTCGGTGAAGGCGACCGTCGACGCGTATGACGGCTCGGTGACGCTGTACGCATGGGATGAGGAGGACCCGCTCCTGCAGGCGTGGCAGAAGGTGTACCCCTCGACGATCGAGCCGATCAGCGAGATGTCGGCGGACCTGATGAGCCACGTGCGGTACCCGACGGACCTCTTCAAGGTGCAGCGCACGATCCTGGGCGTGTACCACGTCGACGACGCACGGTCGTTCTACCAGAGCGACAACCGCTGGCAGACGCCGAACGACCCGCAGGACGACAGCGCATTGCAGCCTCCCTACTACCTCACGATGCAGATGCCCGGTGAAGAGGCGCCGACCTACTCGATGTTCACGTCGTTCATCCCGTCCTCGACGGGCGGCAACGCGCGCAACGTGCTGATGGGCTACCTCGCCGTCAACTCGAACGCCGGGGCCGAAGCCGGTGTGAAGAACGAGGACTACGGCAAGCTCCGCATGCTGGTGATCGACGCCGATACCCCGGTCTCGGGGCCCGGTCAGGTGCAGAACGACTTCGACTCGCAACCCGAGGTGTCGTCGTTCGTCAACATCCTGAAGCAGGGCGACTCGGACGTGCTGAAGGGCAACCTGCTGACGCTTCCCGTCGGCGGCGGCCTGCTCTACGTGCAGCCCGTGTTCGTACAGTCCTCGGGTGCGACGAAGCTGCCCAAACTGCAGAAGGTGCTGGTGTCGTTCGGCACGGACATCGCCTTCGAGGACACGCTGACCGAAGCGCTCGACACGCTGTTCGGCGGCGACTCGGGTGCCGATGCCGGTGACACCGACGTCGAGCCCACGCCGGGCACGACCGCGGCGCCGCAGCCGACGCCCGGGCCGACCGAGTCGGCGGAGCCGACCGAGCCGACCGAGCCGGCCGAGCCCACCGACGAGTACCAGGCCGCGCTCCAGGAGGCGCAGCAGGCGCTGGTCGACCGGCAGACCGCGCTCGAGCAGGGGGACTGGGCCGCGTACGGCGAGGCCGATGCCCGGCTCACCACCGCCATCGAGCGGCTCATCGAGCTCGGCGAGCAGTAGACCGGAAACAGCGAAGGGCCGTCCATCGGAAGAGATGGGCGGCCCTTCGCCGTCGACGTCCTACGCGGTGAGGATCGCGTACCAGATGAGCAGCAGCGTCACCACGAACCCCGACAGCTGGTTGAGCCACAGGAAGCGCCGCCATCCCCTCGTGGCTGTCGCCGCGTCGGCATCGAGGACCGAGCGGTAGGGCCAGACCGTCACGAGATAGGGCACGACCAGGACCGCGGCCAGCGGGCCTGGCCAGCTCGTCGCGAGCATGGCGACGCCCGCCGCGGCGTAGCAGCCGAGCGCGAAGCGGACGGTCCATCGCGCTCCTTGCGCCGTCGCGATCGACGCGATGCCGGCTTCCCGGTCGGCCACGACATCCTGCACCGCTCCGAACGCGTGGGACGCGACACCCCACAGCGCGAACGCGACGATGAGCGCGACGAGCGGCAGCGTCCACGTCGCCTCGGCGAGCACCAGCGCGTAGACGGCAGGGGAGAAGAAGTGGATGCTGCTGGTCACCGAGTCTGCGAACGGCCGCTCCTTGAGGCGCAGCGGCGGCGCGCTGTAGAAGACCACGAAGAACAGGCTCGCCGCGAGCACGAGCCACGACGCGGGGGAGCCGACGACGACGAGGTAGGCCACAAACGGCAGGCACAGCAGCCCCGCGGTCCACAGCGTCGCCCGGTGCAGGCGCCGGTCGAGCACCGCGCCGTGCGCGCCGCCCTTGCGGGGGTTGCGCAGGTCGGACTCGTAGTCGAACACGTCGTTGATGCCGTACATCGCGAGGTTGTAGGGCACGAGGAAGAACAGGGTGCCGATGACGAGGGTCGCGTCGACCTGGCGTGTGGTCAGCAGATACGCGGCGGCGAAGGGGTATGCGGTGTTGATCCAGCTCACCGGCCGCGAGGAGATGAACAGCTGTCGCACGATTGCGCCGGCGCCCAGCGGCGGCGCGGCGGTCATGAGCGCACCTCTGCTCGCCGAGGGCGAGCGCGGAGCAGCGTGAACACCGCGGGAACGAGGAACGCCGCACACAGCGGGTACGCGAAGTCCTCGATCGGGGCCAGGCCGATCCGCACTCCGGAGATGAGCGACTCCGGATAGGTGAAGAGGCCGGCGGCGATCATCAGGTTGTCGAACACGGCGGTGAGGATCACCAGGATGCCGGCGGCAAGGGCGGAGGCCGTCATCCGCTGGGAGAAGCGCGGGCGTCGCGCGGTGAGCAGCACGAGGACGACGGTGATCACCACGAACGGGACGACGATGAGCGGGTACGTCATCGGGACGCCTCCGACGAGGTCGCGGCATCCGTCCATCGACGGTCGAGCACGCGCTGCACCCCCGCCCAGGCGACCAGCGCAAGGTAGCTCAGGAAGGCCAGGAAGACCGGCTCCTCGAGGGGGAGGTGCGGCGCGAGGTCGATCCCCAGCAGCAGCGGGCTGTCTCCCTTGACGAACACGCCCGTGGCGATGCCGACCGCGTCCCACGCGAGGAAGAACACCATGCCGATGCCCACCGCGGCGAGCGTCCGACCGGGCGCAGCCCACGCGGCGAGCCGCCACCGCCGATCGATCAGCAGCACGCCGACGGCGGAGGCGAGGATCGCGGTGAGGTACACACCCGGCATGCCTACACTCTCGCAGGTTCGGCAAGAGGACCGGGCGACCGGTCGCCGCGGAGCCGCTTGACGACGAGTTCGGCGGAGATGAGGCACATCGGCAGGCCGATCCCCGGCAGCGTGGACGCGCCGACGTACGAGAGGCCGTCGACGCGCCGCGATGCATTGCGCGGCCGGAAGACCGCGCTCTGCCCGAGGGTGTGCGCGAGGCCGAGCGCGTTGCCGCGCCAGGCGCCGAGATCGTCCGCGAAATCGCCCGGGGCGACTGTACGGCGCACGACGATGCGGCTCGCCAGATCCGGGATGCCGCACCAGTCGGCGATCTGCGCGATGACGCGGTCGGCGGCGGCCTCGATCTGCGGGTCTCCTTGACCGCCGAGGCCCCCGTGCCCGAGGCTGGGGTCCGCGGGCACGGGGACGAGCACGAACAGATTCTCGTGCTCCGGAGGCGCCACGGTGGGGTCCGTGGCGCTGGGACGGCAGACGTAGAGCGAGGCGGGATCGGGGATGCGGGGACGCGAGCCGAAGATGTCGTCGAAGCCGGCGCGCCAGTCGCGCGCGAACAGCAGCGTGTGATGGGCGAGCTGGGGCAGCGCCCCCTCGACACCGAGCATCACCAGCAGCGCGCCCGGGCTCGGCGTGCGCGAACGCCACCAGTCCTCGGGGTAGCTCTGCTCGGCGCGCGGGACGAGCTGCGTCTCGGTGTGGTGCAGGTCCGCGCCCGACACGACGAGATCGGCGCTCACGCGGCGTCCGTCGGCGAGCTCGACGCCGGTCGCCGCGCCGGCATCCGTCGTGATCG
>NZ_MWLQ01000046.1 GCF_010634855.1 Microbacterium sp. B35-30
GTCCGCTTAGCGTCTCACCGCACCTCGTCTGAAGGCAACAACACACGAGCGCATGAGTCTCGCCTCGGTCGTCCAGAACGCAGGGGTTCGAACCCCGCTTGTCAGGTCACAGCGCGCGGCGCTCGGGCGCATCCGCATCGATTCGGCGCGGTTCGTGTTCACGTTGGTCACCTGCGATCTCATGGTTGAAGGGTCAGGCTGCACTACCGGCGCGTTCGGAGAAGCGTCTCTATCCGGTGCTGGTGTCGCTGCAGTCTGTGCTCGACGTGGTTTCACCTCGCAGCACCTGGGCGCGACGGCTCCACGGGCTGCTCAGCACCCGACCGCCGATGAACCTCGCAGGCATGGGGATCCCGGCGAACTGGTCCGAAGACGAGTTCTGGGCGCGACACATCTATTGACGCACCCCACACGGTAGCCAAGGGATCCACGGGGGTTTCAGATGGCGGTGACGGAGGGATCTGAACCCATACTCAGTGAGATCACCACGCCAATTGTGATTCGTTCTTGCTCACGCGTTTACTCACGCGCGGGCGGCCAGATCTGTCGTTCTACTCTCTCGTTCTAGGCTCGCCGCGATGTCATGCAGAGAGAGCGAGGGGGTCAGTGGGACAGTTGGTCGAGAGCCACGGTGGCGGCGAGGATCAGCGCGATGTCCTGACCTGAGGCGATCTCGACACCGTAGGTGTCGCGAAGGCGCAGCCATCGCTTGGACACCTCCGCGATCTTTGCGCCGTCGCGTTCGAATTTGTACTCGTGATCGACGATATTGCCCTGGACGTCGATCTCGCCGATGTCGTCAGCCTGAAGTGTGAAGCGCTCGCGCAGCGGATTGATGAGGGCCTTCTTGATCGTGGCGTCGGGCTGCCCGGGACGCTCGATGGACATGGTGTCCCTGATCGCGATCTTGCGTTCCTGGACTTTGGCGACTTCGTTGCCGGCAACGTCGCGGATCACGAGCGTGTCGCGAATGCGAGCGACCTTTCCGTCCACCTTGAACGCGCGTCGCCCGCCGGTGGTCTCGATCCAGAAGTCATCCCCGAACGACACCAGCTTCTCCCGCATCTGGAAGACCTCGATGTCGTCGCCACCGTGCCGCTCCTCGCGCCGCTCTTGACGCTCGTCTCGACGACCTAGAGGTGCCATGGTTCACCTTTCCTCGGGATGACTCGAACGAGCGGACGAGGTCATCGGACTAGCCCTCTCGCGATCTCGCTGAGGACGGTGCTCCGGCCATCATTGCATCGCAAGCCGCGGACCGCAGTCGTGCGAGGGAAATGGGTCGCGGCGATCGACAACTTACGTGCTGGCGCGGTAACCGGCCCCTGCCCGCTCACTTGCCGTGGGGACGGGCGGCTCCTTCATAGGCGAGCACCTTCATTCGTTTGCTGTCGTTCGCCGTCGAAAGTTCTGGACGAGTATCAGGATGCTGACCGCGAAGACCCATGCCGGGAAGATGAGGGTCACCCACAGGCTGAGGGTCGTCACGAAGAGCAGGACGATCGCGACCGCGTAGGTGACGAACGACAGCCATCGTGGCATGACGCCGGTGCGAAGCCACATCGTGCCCAGTGAGATCAGCAGCACTCCGGCCATGCGCAGGGCGTAGATGTTGCTGACCTGCAGCATCACGGCACGCCCGAAGTTCGACACTCCGGCGCGACTCTCCTCGTCGGTGACGACCTGCGCGATCGCCACGATCCCGCCGGCGATCGCGGCGGACACGAACACCATGGCGAGGAAGAGGAGCCCGCTGCCGATGAAGACGGACGAGAACAGCTGGTCTTCGGTCTCTTTGAAGCGATCGCGAACGACGCCCATGAACCAAAGGAACGCGATGCCCGAGAAGGGTACGAGCGACAGTCCGAGCGTGAGGCGAGTAGCAGCCGCGTCATCCGGCCAGTCCGCGGGGATCGAAGCCTGGTCCGGGAGGGATGTCCGCATGAGTACGAGCGCAGCGGCGAACAGAACGGCGAACAGGACGCCCGCCACCGCGGCTGCTCGGGGAGAGTTCATTCGCCGGCCCGGGCTCAGCGCGTTCGTCGGTTCGGTCATCGGTGGCTCCGTCCGTCGGTGTTCATCAGAATCTGATCGGGAATGTCAGCAGCAGGACAACTCCGCCTAGCGCAAGTACGCCCGCGACGATCAGCACGATCCGTGAACCAAGCACCGAGATCCCACGCTGCGCGATTGCGGCAAGAAAGAGGACGAGCGCGAACAGCACCGTGATCAGTGAGTAGTTGTCGCCTTTCTCGTTGAAGTCGAGGGCGCGCTGGAAGCTCGCTTCGGCGTCGGCGAGCGCCGCCGCCGATTCCTCAGTGCCGGCAGGGATGTACTCCTCCCGAGTGAACGGTCCGTTCTCGAGGCGTCCGTCTGCTTCCCATGCCGAGAATGCTGCGGCGAACTCCGGCGTGAAGCGGGCCTCGATGTAGTCCGCGAGCGTCTCGTTGCTGTTGACTTCGGCCTCCACCCACTGGGCGTAGACGGCGAGGTCGAGCCCGCGCGCGTCCCGCGCTTCACTCTCGAAGCCGGATGCCTCGATCCTCGAAGCCGATGCCTCACTGAACGCGACTGAAGAATCCCCGCCCCACTTGGAGGCCTGGAAGCCGCACCATGCTGTCAGCATCGCCACAAGTGAGAGCAGGATGACGGCGACGAGCTCGTGAGCTTCGCTCGGATGCGCGCCACGTGCTGGCGCCGTCGATTCTTCGACCGTGGCCCGCCCTCCCGCCCCGGCCGACAGGGTGCTCGTCTCGTCCCCGACGGTCACGCTTGGACCCCCTTGGGCTCCGCAGCCGATTCCTTCGTCGCGCGACCCCGTTTCACGGCACCGGTGAGGAGCTTCACTCCGGCGCCGAGGACGACCAGGTTGAGGATCATCTGGATCGTCACCACGGCGCGGGCGGTCTGGCTTGCGGCGCTGATGTCTCCGAATCCGACGGTGGAAAAGATGGTCACGGTCAGGTACAGCGAGTCCATGCGGGTGATCGGGTCGGCGGTGAAGCTCGCAGGTTTATCGAGCGCCATCAGGAAGTACGTCGCCGCGAACAGCAGCAGATAAAGCGGTGCGATGATGCCGAGAGCTTCGATACCGCGGAGCCCCGGCTGGTCGGACCGCATGATCGCACGGATCTGCCACACCGACACGACCAGCAGAATGAGCGGCGCAACGATCAGCACCACCGGGACCGGCACCGCCGCTATCCATTCGATCGGTAGGACGAAGTAGGCCGCCACGAGTGCCCCCGTCATGAGCATGGCTCGCCCAAGGCCGCGCAGGACGAATCGCCGGCGTTCGCTGCGCGTCAGTTCTCGGGTCGGTGACTCAGCCATCCGGATGACTCGTCAGACTGCTACCCCGACACCGGGAAGGCGGCCCGACGCTACCGCCTCGGCGAAGGTCGCGTAGTCGCGGTCGTTCTGGTCTGCGTAGGCCGACGCGAACTGCGCGATGGCATGGTCGAACCGGTCGCTGTGGCCAAGGTACGAGGCGATGGCGACGCGGTCGCCTGATCGTGCGTGCCCTCGCGCGAGCGTCTCCCCGCACAGCCGGGCGTAGATCCTGGCCCTGGAGGCATTCATCGTGTCGACGTCCGCCGAGCCCTTCCAGTCGTGAAGCTGCCGCAGATAGAAGTCCCGCTCGACCCCGTCGACTCCGGGTTCTCTTCGCCAGCCGAGGAAGATATCGCTTGCCGCCTGCATCAATCGCTGACCCCGGACAACCCGTTCGCCATGGTGGTCGTAGACGCTCTCGGGCAGGAACCGTTCGAGCACGGATGCCTCGGCCTGCTTGGCCTGCAGCAGGAGTGGGTCGGAGTCATCCTTCCCCCTCAGCAGCACGATCCACGCTCGAGTGCCGACGCTGCCCACCCCGACAACCTTGCGCGCCATATGCACATAGGTGAAGTCGCTGATGGGATGGTTCTGCTGCTGAAGCGTGGTCTGGTAGGAAGCCAGTACGTCCCTCATCCACTCCTCCTGCTGGGCTCGCGTCTGCCCCTCAGCCACAAGGTGCTCGAGTGGCACGATGAGCGGCGGGTCGGCGGCGATCCGCAGCTCTCCGTCAACGACTTCCACCAGCTTTGCCAGCGCCCGGGTGCTGTCTTTCGTGCGCGCTTTGGCGAGTGCGGCATCAGTCCGCTTGACGAACTTCTCGGCGTGCTTGGCGTCAGCCTCTGTGGCGATGTAGTCGCTCAGGCGGTCGGCGTCGAGTCGGTCGTACCAGGCATCCAGCACTCGTGCCTCGGCGGCCCGATGCATCTGCTCGCGATAGCTGCGCCCGACCGTGAGGTTGATCTCCTGCCGCTGCGCTGCGTCGAACCCGCGATCGCGTCCCGCGACCTCGAAGCTCGCCGCCAGTCGCTTGAGGTCCCATTCCCAGGGTCCGGGGAGCGTCTCGTCGAAGTCGTTGATGTCGAAGATCAGCGTCCGCTCGGGTGAGCCGAACACTCCGAAGTTGGACAGGTGGGCGTCGCCGCAGATCTGCGTGGTGATTCCGGATGTCGGCGACCCGGCCAGGTCGGCGGCCATCAGCAGCGCCGCACCGCGATAGAAGGTGAAGGGCGAGACGAGCATCCGCGCGTGGCGGATCGGCACCAGATCCTGCACACGCGTGGTCGCCTGTTCCTCGAGCAGCGAGATCGGGTCCATCCGATCGGATGCCGGTGCCCAACCCTCGTGTGACGATCGGGGTGTGCGCCGCCTGGCCTCGCGACCGAACTCGGCACGACCGGCGAAGTCCGAGGGAGCCGGCGGCGAGACGGGCGGCTCCGTGGTGGTCTCAGCGATGTTCGACATGTGCGTACCTCCATTGACTGGCGTGACGCCCACGATGCCGTGCTAACCGCCGGGAGGCATCATGCGTATCGCATGAACCGTTCGCGGATTGGCGCGCTGCCGCTTCACATGATCTGCGTGATGCAGTTCGGGGACACCTGTCGTCCACTAGATCGTGCGCGCACAACTCCGGGAATGAGGGCCTCGTGGACTACCCCGAACGGCTACGCCGTCTCGCGATCAATGACGACGTTCTGACGACGGACGACCTGCACGAGTCGGTACTGGGACAGCTCAGCCTCGACGCCAAGACCCTCGCCCTGGCCAGAGTCGCCGCGCTCGTGGCGATGGGGGCATCGGAGCCATCATTCGGCTCGCAGGTCGATGCCGCGATCAGTGCCGGCGCCACCTCGAGCGAGATCGTGGACACGCTCGTCGGGGTGATCGCTGTCGTCGGGGTTCCGCGGGCCGTCGCCGCCGCGCCGAAGGTCGCGCTGGCCCTCGGCCACGATGTCTATGACGAAGACACCGGCAGGATCGCGGCCACCGGACAGGCCTAAGCGCCCAGCAGTCCCATCTCGGTGGCCTGTTGGACGGCCTCACTTCGAGTGGAGACTCCGAGTTTGCGGTAGACGGCTCCCACCTCGGTGCTGACGGTATTCCGGGAGAGGTAAAGACGGTCCCCGATTTCACGCATGGTGAGGTGGGTCTGCAGGTAAGGCAGCAGCCTCAGCTCGGCGGTCGTGAGCGGCGGTCCCCCACTCCGACCCGATTGCCTGCTGGACGACATCATCGTCCGGAAGTCGGCCACCTGGTCGATAAGCGCGCCGAGCGCCGGCCGGTGAACAAGGATGTCCTCGATCTCGCGCACCAGATGGTGGGCAGTGGTCTGGTTGCTCAGCGCCCAGAAGACCTTGGCGAGCTCCAGCCGTCCCCGCACCGCGAGGTATGGCATCGCGAAGGTGGACGCCGGGCGTGCGCGCATTGCGCGCGTGAGCTGCCGGTGGACATCTTCGAGATCGCCGCGATGCAGGGCGAGTCGGGCTGCTTGCGCGAAGGCAGGGACAGAGATGGCGTAGTCCTGCATGGTCCGCTGCTCGATCACTTCCAAGGCTGCCCCGATATGCTCCGCCGCTTCGACCCATCGTCCGTCGTCCATCAGAAGCATGCCGAGGTGCGTTTCGCATTCGATCCGGATATCGGAGTTTGCTTGCAGCTCGGCCTCGGTCGAACCCTGATCAAACGCGACCTCCGCGGCCGCTGAGTCTCCGGCGAGAAGCTGTGCCTCACCGAGAAGGTAGAGCGCCTGGTCACGCCACGGGCTGGCAATAGCCTCGGCCGCGACCGCGAACTTGGCATCCTCGAGCGCACGAGCCGGCCCCTGAGCGCACATGAACGACCTCAACATCGCCCGGCCCGACTCGAAAGAGGCCGAACCATTATCCGGCACGCCGTCGTACGACAAGCGTTCTAGGATCTCTGCCCACCGGTCCGCCTCCGCAGCACGCCCCGTAAGCAGAGCAATCCAGCCCGCGATGACCGCGAGGGGTGGATACCCTTCAACCTCCTTGTCCCCGAGCTCCCTGAGCCATCGCTGCACCGTGGTGAGCAGACCCGCTTGGTAGGTGGCGAGCGTGGCCTCGGAAACGAGGTGCGTGACTCGGAGCCGCTCGCTCGGCAGGTCAAGCAAATGCTCGATCGCCATCGCCGGCGAACCGTTCTGCTCGAACCAGCCGGCGGCCCTCCGGTGCAGCCCGAGGATCAGCTTCGGTTCCACCCGGCGGAGCTCGCCGAGTAAAAACTCGCGAAAGAGCTCGTGATACCGGAACCACCCTCGCCGGCGATCAAGCGCGATGAGGAATGCATCCGAAGCCTCCAGCTCGCGGAGAACGCTCTGCGCGTCATCCGTCCCGAGCACGGCGTCGCAGAGCGGGCCAGACATTCGATCGAGCACGGCAGTCCGCCGCAGGAACTGCTGATGGTGCTCCGGAAGTTTGACGAGCGCTTCCCGGTAGAGATAGTCGGCGACATATCGGTCGTCGCCGCTGACGGCCATCTCGCCGCCATCGCGTGTGATCGCTGCGGCGAGGAAGACGCCGACGGGCCATCCCTCAGTGCGCTGGATGACTTGCGCAGCGTCCTCGGGTGAGAGTGGTAGCTCCGCCCCGGCGAACACTCTGCGCGCACCTGCCTCGTCCAACGCCAGGTCGACCGGGGTGATCTCCATCGAGTCGTCCTGGGCGCGGGCTTGTGCGAGGTGCGGCTGCTCGCCTCGGCTCGCTGCGACGAACTGTGATCCTGGCGGCACACCGGCGATGACGACACTGAGGGCGTCGTGACAGTCAGGATTTCGGAGTTCGTGAAGATCATCGAGGATGATGACGAATGGCGTACGGCTCGTCTTGAGCGCCGCGGCAACGGCGGGCGCCGCCCGACCCAGCGGCGAGCCGCCCAGTCGTCGAACGTCAGAACCGAGTCGCGAAGCGGACGGCGCGATTTGGGCGAACGCGGTCGCGAGGAGCGTGAGCAGGGCGATGGGATCGTCGTCGAACCGGTCGAGTGACACCCATGCAACGGGCCGCTCCTCGGTGTCCGCCCACTGCGTGAGGAGCGTCGATTTCCCGTAGCCTGCCGGCGCGGTGATGCTGACCACTCGCCGTCCACTCGACCGGGCCGACCCGATCAGGGTGGTTCGACTGACGGCCCCTCGCGGCTCATGTCGCGGCGGGGAGAGCTTGGCGTCGAGTAATTGAGTGTTGAGCTCGACCTCCGGCGGGGCGAGCGCCGGTGCGTTCTCTCGCACTTTCGAAGCATATTGACGCGCACCCCGCGGTTCAACCCCTGCGTTACCCGCCGAGCAGACTACGACTGGTCGTCGTCTTCATCCTCCTCGTCATCCAATTCGGCAACCTCGAGATCCTCGAGCGCGATCTCCGCGGCGAGTGCCTTCACGATGTTCCCGAGCGCCGCGGCGACCCGAGCGGTGCCCACGATCGGGGCGATCGCGATCAGGACGCCACGGAGGCTCTCGACGTCGAGACCGACGACACTGCCGGCCGTGAGGTTGAGGGCGTACGAAACGGGGGCCGCGTCCACGGCGACGAGTGCGGCGACGCGCACGAGGACGAGGGTCTCCGGGTCCAGGGTCGACGACTCCAAAGAGTCGGCGGTCATCCGGGCGAGAAGCTCGAGCACGGGCCGGTCGTCGGGGGTGGTGGTGTCAGACATGGTGAACCTCTCCGTTGGGTCGACGTCGCACGGTAGAGCGCGACGGTTCTCGCCCATTGCATCGCTCGGGAGCCAGTCATCGCATCATGGAGATCGCATGAACTGCGCGCCGCCTGCGACATCCCGGACGGCGTCGCAGGGTGGGGTCGGTTCCGGAAAGCGGTTGGAACACTTTCGTGCAATCTGCATGACGCGGCCAAGATCGTTCACGACCAGAGTGTCGGGCATGAGCGAATCCGACGGGCCCCGCCCCAGACGACGCGGCCTCCGCAACCGACGTGTCACGACAGTCGCCGCCGTCCCAGAGACCGGGCAGTCCGGCCTAGATGCTCCGGAACCCGCGCCGCGTCGCGGCATCCTGGCGCTGCTGGAGCGTCCCCTCACGCTCGGGTTCGTCGCCACCCTGGGTGTTCTCGGTGCCCTGATCATCGGGGTGGCGCTCGGATCCATCACAACGCTGCTGCTGCAGATCGCGCTCGCCCTGTTCATCGCACTGGGGCTCGACCCGATCGTGCGGTCGCTCGAGCGCCGTGGCATGAAGCGGGGCGCCGGCATCGGCATCGTGTTCGGAGGTTACGCGCTGGTCGCCGCCGCGTTCCTGTTCTTCATCCTGCCGCCGGTGGTCACCCAGATCGCGGAGTTCGTCGAGCATCTGCCGCAGGCAGTGGACGAGATGGTCACATCCGACTGGTTCAGAGCGCTGCCGCTCGACCTGCAGGTCGCCTTTGCCGGCGGTGTGCACACCGTCGCGGACACCCTTCATCAGCCGGAGACGCTCGCCGCGATCGGCGGGGGTGTGCTCGCCGCCGCAGCCGGACTGTTCAACGCCATTTCCGCCGGCTTCATCATCGTCGCGCTGACCCTCTATTTCCTGGCCTCGCTCGATGGGATGAAGCAGGGGCTGTACTCCCTCGTTCCGGCTCACGATCGCGGCCAGGTCGCCGGACTCACCGAACAGGTCACAGCCTCGGTGGGCGCCTCATTGCTGGGCTCGCTCACCCTCTCCGCGCTCAACGGCGTCGTCGTATTCTTCATCTACTACCTCGCCGGCCTGCCGTATGCGGCGCTGATGGCGCTGATCGCATTCATCATCACCTTCATCCCGCTGTTCGGGTCGCTGATCTTCCTCGTCCTGGGGTCTGTCGTCGCGCTCTTCTCCAGCCCCACTCAGGCGCTGATCTTCCTGGTCGCCTACTTCATCTATATCCAGGTGGAGTCGTACGTGGTCAGCCCCCGCGTGATGACCAAGGCGATCTCGATCCCGCCAGCGCTCGTTCTCATCGGGGCGATGGCGGGCGCCGCGATGCTCGGCGTTATCGGGGTTTTGCTCGCACTCCCGGTCATCGCGTCGTTGCTGCTCATCATCCGGCAAGTGGTCATACCGAAGCAGAACCTCAAAGTCTGACCCCTGGACGGAACAGATCTCTCATCAGAAAGGAAACCATCATGACCGACAACGTGACTGTGACTGGGTGGACCGGCTGGGGGGTCTTCGCTGGCGTCCTGCTGATCATCGGCGGCGCCATCGACCTCATCTTCGGCCTCGCCGCCGTCATCGGCCCGGACACCTCATACTTCGCGACCACGTCGGGCCTGCTCATGGTCGACGTTGCCGGCTGGGGCTGGTGGCACCTGATCTCCGGTGCCCTCCTGATCTTCATCGGCATCTCGCTGATTGGCGGGGCCACGTGGGCTCGGGTCATCGCAATCATCCTCGTAGCCCTCAACGCGCTGGGTCAGCTGTCGCTGCTGTCCGCCCAGCCCTGGTTGTCGCTGATCCTGCTGGCCGTCGACATCCTCATCATCTACGCACTCACCGTCCATGGGCGCGAGCTCAAGGCGGCCCACGCCCAGCCCGCCGACCGCACTTGAACAAGGAGCAAGACCATGACCACCACGCACCCCGGTATCTCCGCCGAGACGCTGGCATCGATCTCTACACCCGACCGCGTCGAGTCCCGACTCGGCACATTGGAGTTCAGCGACGGCACCCCATCCGACGCGACCGCCTCCCTGCTGTACGACCATCTCGACTTCACCCATGCTGTCGAGGCATTCCTCGGTTCATTGCGCGGCGCGTCGATCGCAGCCGTCCGCCGTGGCCACCTGTCCGTGGGCGTCGAGGACAACGCGTTCCTGCTGTTCTCCGACCTGATGGACTCGACCTCGCTGTTCCTGACCGCGAACTGCGACACGGTGTACTTCTGGGGATTCATCGATGTCTCCGACCATCCGATGGTCATCGATGTGCCGAGCGTCGATGCGCCGTCGGGGATCTTGGGAACGATCGACGACATGTGGTTCCGGTGGATCACCGACGTCGGCTTGCCCGGCCCCGACCGCGGCGAAGGGGGTCGCTACCTGATCGTCGGGCCGGGCTACGATGGCCCGCTCCCCGAGAGTGGGTACCACGTCTTCCACTCGCGGACCACGCGAGCGACGTTGATCGGCCGCGCGTTCATGGTCGAAAACGATCCGACGATCCCGGTCGCCGCGATCCGGGAGGGCGTCCGAGTGCATCCCTATATCCCTGGTGCCCACGGCACTGCCGTCTCGAGCTTCCTCGCCGGCAGGTCCCCGCTCGGCGCGGCTCGGTCGGTTGGTGAGACGCGCTTCGTCGAGGCATCCGGGATGCCCGTCAATACGATCTTCCCGAACGACTTCGGCTTCTGGGAACTGGTCAACGAGCTGGTGCAGCAGGAACCCCCAGGTTCCGGTGACCCGGAACTGCTAGGCCTGCTGGCCTCGGTCGGCATCGTGCACGGGAAGCCGTTCGAGCCGGACGCCCGGATGCGGAAGATCCTCGAGGAGGCTGTCGTCGTCGGGAACGCGACCGCTCGGACGTTGACTTTCGCGGCACGGCCAGAGGAGGGCTTCGGGTTCTACCCGGACTCGCAGTGGCAGAGCGCACTCTTCCTCGGCGGCTACCAATTCCTCGATCCGCCTCCTCAGATCACCGCTCGGGGTGTGATCGCGGCGCAGAGCGACGGCGCCCGGAAGATCAACTCGGCGACGAACTTCTTCTACATGGCGACCGGCATCACTCCGGCGATGTGCATGCGCCTCACCGGGATCGGGTCGCAGTACATCTTCGCGATGCGTGGCAGCGACGGCGAGTACCTCGACGGTGCCCGCAACTACCGCCTCACCCTTCCCCCTGACGTCCCCGAGTCACGCTTCTGGTCAGTGCTGCTCTACGACAACCAGACCAGATCGATGCTCCAGACGGACCAGCATCTGCCTCGGCTCGGCAGCCAATCAGGAACGGTCCACACCAACCCCGACGGATCAACCGACCTGTACTTCGGTCCGACCGCCCCGGAGGGCAAAGAAGACAACTGGCTTCAGACCGTACCCGGCAAGGGATGGTGGACCATTCTGCGCCTCTACAACCCGCTGCAGTCCTTCTTCGACAAGAGCTGGCGACCCGGCGAGATCGAGCCGGTCTGAGTCGCCGGGGCGGGCGTCCCCTCCCCCGGGGGGGGGGGGGCCCGCCGCCGGCGGGAACCGCGGCCAATACGCGATCGGGGGGGGCCTCCATGGTTTCTCCCCG
>NZ_MWLQ01000047.1 GCF_010634855.1 Microbacterium sp. B35-30
CCGCGGCCCCCGCCGATGCGACGGTGCTCGACTTCGCGGTTCCCGGCTTCGCCAACGCGCACTCGCATGCCTTCCACCGGGCGCTCCGGGGGCGCACGCACGAGTCGGGATCGTTCTGGACGTGGCGCGAGCTCATGTACCGCGCCGCCGCCCGGCTGGACCCCACGATGTACCGGGACTTCGCGGCGGCGGTGTTCTCGGAGATGGTCGCGGTCGGGTGGACCAGCGTCGGCGAGTTCCACTACGTCCATCACCGTCCGGACGGCACCCCCTATGACGACCATGCGATGGAGATCGCGCTGGCGGATGCCGCAGCCGAGGCGAGTATCCGTCTCGTGCTGCTCGACACCTGCTATCTCGCGGGGGGCGTCGGTCGACCGCTCGCCGCGGAGCAGGCGCGCTTCGGCGACGCCGATGCGGGCGCGTGGCTGGACCGGTGGCGCTCGCTGCGCGCGGCCCTCGACGGCAGGTCTGAGCTCGTCACGCTCGGCGCCGCGCTGCACTCGGTGCGGGGTGTTCCGCGCGACGCGCTCGGCCACGTCGCCCGGGAACTGCCCGACGACGTGCCGCTGCACATCCATCTGTCGGAGCAGCCTGCCGAGAACGAGGACTGCGTCGCCGCTTACGGACTCACCCCCACCGAGCTCCTCGCCGAGGAGGGCGTGCTCTCGAGGCGGCTCTCGGTCGTGCATGCGACCCACCTGACCGAGGGCGACATCCGTCTTCTCGGGCAGGCGGGGGTTCACGCGGTGTTCTGCCCGACGACCGAGGCCGACCTCGGAGACGGCATCGGTCCTGCCGTCGAATTGATGGAGGCCGGGGCGACACTCGCCGTCGGGTCCGATCAGAACGCCGTGGTCGACCCGCTGCTCGAGCTCAGAGGTCTCGAAGCCGGCGAACGGCTGCGCTCGCTCCGCCGCGGGCGCATCGCGCCCGAATGGCTGTGGCGCATCGGCTCCGCCGGCGGCTACGGCGCACTCGGGCTCGCGGAGCCCGCCCGGCTCGGCGGACCGCTCGACCTCGTCGAGCTCGATCCGGTCTCGATCCGCACCGCCGGCAGCAGGATCGAGCAACTTCCTCTCACGGCGACGGCGGCGGACGTCACGCAAACGATCGTGGGCGGCCGCGTCGTCGTGCACGACGAGGTCGCGGTGGCCGAGCGCCTGCGTCGGTGCATCACCACGTTGTTCGAGGAGGACACGTTGTTCGAGGAGGACAGATGACCAGCGAGCTTGTGACCGGGATCAGCGAGCTGACGACGAACGACCCCGAGCGCGGCGGCCTGCTGGGCCGGATCACGGATGCCGCGGTCGTCGTCGACGGCGGCACGATCGCGTGGGTCGGGCACGCGGTGGATGCGCCCGCTGCCGACCGGCGCAGCGACCTCGGCGGACGCGCCGTGCTGCCGGGCTGGGTCGACTCGCACACCCACCTCGTCTTCGCCGGCGATCGGTCGGAGGAGTTCGAGCATCGGATGGCCGGCCACGCGTACCAGGCGGGGGGCATCCGCACCACGGTTCGCGCGACGACCGAGGCATCTGACGAGCGTCTCCGCACCGAGCTCTCGCTGCGACGAGCGGTCGCGCGGCGAAGCGGCACGACGTGGATGGAGATCAAGACCGGGTACGGGCTCAGCGTCGCCGCGGAGACGCGGCTGGCGCGCCTCGCCGCCGAGGTGACCACCGACGTGACGTTCCTGGGCGCGCACGTCGTTCCGCCGGACGTGGACGCCGACGACTACGTGGCGCTGGTCGCCGGCGAGATGCTCGACGCGGTGCGGCCGTATTGCACGTGGATCGACGTCTTCTGCGAGCGCGGCGCGTTCGATCCCGACCAGTCACGAGTCGTCCTGGAGGCCGGTCGGGCCGCCGGGCTCGGGCTCCGCGTGCACGGAAATCAGCTGGGCGAGGGCGACGGCGTGCAGCTCGCGGTGGAGCTGGATGCGGCATCCGTCGATCATTGCAACCACCTCAGCGCGCGCGACATCGAGGCGCTGGGATCGTCGGGCACCGTCGCGACCCTGCTGCCGGCGTGCGACCTCAGCACCCGCGAACCGTTCCCCCCGGCACGCGCGCTGCTGGATGCGGGTGCGACGATCGCGCTCGCGAGCAACGGCAACCCCGGCACGTCGAACACGACCTCCATGGCGTTCTGCGTCGCCACCGCCGTGCTGCAGATGCGTCTGACCGTGGAGGAGGCGGTGTGGGCGGCCACCGCCGGCGGCGCCGCGGCGCTGCGCCGGTCAGACAGCATCGGCGCGATCATCCCCGGCTACCGGGCGCACCTGCACGCGATCGATGCGCCGTCCGTCTCGCACTTCGCCTACCGCCCGGGCATGGATCTCACGTATCGGGTGTGGGGTTGACCGAGAGCCTGTCAGAGCTCACGCGTCATCGCCCCGCTCCCTGCGGGAGCACTTCCATTCCCACAGCTGCTCGACGCCGAAGAATCGACTCGTGCTCAGGACGACCACGGGCGTGATCACGACCGCGAGGATCAACCGCTGCCACCATTCGAACGGCTGGACGGCGCAGATCACCACACAGACGACAGCTATGAGACCGGCGCTCGACGAGAGGAACCTACCCAGGCGGCGCCTCAAACGACCGCTCCGACCGAACGAACGCTAGACACGGGGTCCGAGGCCCGTCATGACGACCTCGACGCCGCGAAGGGAGCGGAGCGCACCGGGATCGTCGACGTCCTCCACGTTGTCAAGGCGGAGCTCACGGAGAGCTGCGAGAGACGAGAGTGCCGCACACCCCGTCAGCCGGCCGATGTCGGCCAAGCTCACGTTCCGCAGGTGCTTGAGGTCTGAGAGAGCAGCGATGTCGAGGTGTCGCGGGCCCTGCACGTCGAGCTCACGCAGACCCGGGGCTGCGCCGACCACGTCGAGGGCGGTGAGGCCGGTGGCACCGTGGAGTGCGAGGCTCTTGAGCTCAGGAGGCACGCGCTCCAGACGGCCCGCGTCGACCTCTCCGAGATACAGCTCTCGCACGGCGGGCAGCGCTGTCACCGACTCACGCCCCCGCAATTCGCCCTCATAGAACGTCAGGCCTCTCAGCTTCGACAAGTCGATGTCGTCGCCGCCTGCCGCGATCAGCGAAAGGTGGGACAAGGCGGTCAGGTCGCCGATGCGGGCGGCGTGCACGGGACCGTATATCCAGAGCCCGCGGAGGTGCGGGAACCACTGGAGGAACTCCAGCTCACTGTGCTCACGGGGCACACGCCGCAACGCGAGCCCGAGCCCCTCGGAGAGGATCCGATCCGCTTCCGCGCGCGTGGGGATGCGGCGATCGAACTCTGCGAAGCGCGGGCCGCCGGGTGTGAGCGGGTCCGCGATGTGCAGCGCATCCACGACGTGGGCGGGCGAGGCGCTCGTGCCGGACGGCGACGGATTCCCGCGCGCGTGCCGGCGATAGTCGACCCAACCCGCAGAGAGGAAGATGCCGAGGCTCATGGTCAGCGCAACGACGACGTTCAGCCACCCGTACCCCATCACCAACAC
Source organism: Microbacterium sp. B35-30 (assembly GCF_010634855.1). Taxonomy (GTDB): domain Bacteria; phylum Actinomycetota; class Actinomycetes; order Actinomycetales; family Microbacteriaceae; genus Microbacterium. The sequence goes on from NZ_MWLQ01000047.1 coordinate 3,509, forward strand.
GATCAGGGGGATGCCCAGCGAGACGTAGGGATAGGGCGTCGGAACCAGCCAGCGAAGGAAGGTCATGTCAATTCCGCGCTTCCACCGATCCGCTTTAACCGTTGCGGTGCCCCCGACGAGCATCGCGCTCTCCGCCCCACCCGAACCAGGACATCGTTGCACGCCGCGCGAACCGGCCACCGACCGAAGGCGGGGCCTGTGGATATGCAGCTGCACCTGGGGCCGACCATAATCCGGTGACCGCTGCAGCCGGCATGCGAACAGCGCCGACACGCAGGGGCGGATGGTGAGCGAAGGTAGAGCCGTGGAGAGCAGCCAGGTCGTCGATCTGTTTCGCGTGTTCGCGGCCGCGGAACTGAGAGTGTGGCTGGCCGGCGGCTGGGCCGTGGACGCGATCGTGGGGCGTCAGACGCGAGCACACGGCGACATGGACGTGGCGGTGGACACGCGGGACCTGCGCAGGCTCCTCGAACTGCTCGGCGAGCGGTGTTTCGTCGTGACCACGGACTGGGCGCCTTCCCGGCTGGAACTCACGGCCCCCGACGGTCAAGCCGTCGACGTGCATCCCGTGGCATTCGCCGAAGACGGCAGCGGAGAGCAGGCGGGCCTGGGTGGCGACAGCTTCCACTACGCCTCGGACGGATTCGCCATAGGCACGATCGACGGCTCCGTGATTCCCTGCCTCGCCGTCGCCCAGCAGCTGCGCTTTCGGGAGGGGTACGAGCTTCGCGCCGCGGACATTCACGACCTCGAGCTGCTGCGGAAATACCGCTAGCGATCGTCAGCGCGGCGCGGAAGTCCGCCCGGCGCTGGCGGGAATCGCGTGGCATCTGTCGGATCACCCAGGTGCGCGGCATCCGGGTTCCGCGCACAATGGCGGCATGACAGGGCAGGGGAGCATCTTCCGGATGTGGCGCGGCACTGTGCGGAGCGAGGATGTCGACGAGTACGTCGCCTACATCGAGCGCACCGGCATGGCGGAATACCGCGAGACGCCCGGCAACCTCGACGCGTGGATGCTGACGCGCGACCTCGGCGACGGCACGACCGAGATCCTGACGGTCTCGCGCTGGGGGAGCTTGGAGGCCATCACACGCTTCGCCGGCGCCGACATCGACACCGCCGTCTACTACCCCGAGGACGACCGGTTCCTGGTCGAACGCGACGACGTCGTGCGTCATTGGACCCAGGTGTCGTAGACCCCGGCACGACTGGGCACCTGCGCGCACGGATGCCGTAGATGGGTGCTGACGCCCCGGGACCGGACCGGGCTCCGGGGCATCAGCAGACCCTGTGGGCCTATGCTGCGGCCTCCTCCGATGCGGCGACGTAGGCCTTGCCGGCTTCGGCGATGGTCGCGGCCACGGCTTCGGGGTTCGAAACCGATGTCGCGTGCGAAGCCCCGGCGATCTCGGTGGTGCCGCGGGATGAGGCCCGCGCTGCGCCGGCGCGCAGGACGGCGACCGGGATGTTGCGGTCCTGATCGCCGAACACATGCCAGGACGGGATGTCTTTCCACGCCGGCCGGTCGGTGGCGAGCCCTTCCGAAAGCGCGGCCTGGGTCACCGGACGCTGCGTCGCCGCCATGATGTCGGTGACATCCTCAGGGACATCCGCCGCGAACTGGTCGTGGAACAGCTCCGGACGGATCACGAACTCGTTGCCACCGGTCGCGACGGGGTACGCCGCGAGAGCGTCGCCGAGGGTGCTCCCGGGCGCGCTCGTGGAGAGGTCGAACGCGCTCTGCCCGGTCTCGGGCACGAAGGCGTTGACGTACACGAGGCCGACGACGTTGCTGCTGTCCGCGGCGGCCTGCGTGATGATCATCCCGGCGTAGGAGTGGCCGACGAGGACGACAGGCCCGTCCACCGAGGCGATGACATCGCGGACGTACGCGGCGTCGCTCGAGAGGCTGCGCAGCGGGTTGGCCGCCGCGATCGCGCGGACTCCGTGCTCCTGCAGGCGGGCGATGACGCCGTTCCAGGACGCGGACTCGGCGAAGGCGCCGTGAACGAGGACGATGGTGGGCTTCTGGTTTGACATGATCTGCTTCCTTCTCGTGTGTTGTCGGTGTGGCTGGATCAGGCGAGAGCGGTGGCCTTGGCCGGGGTGAGGACGGCCCGCTCGGGATCGAAGGCCTTGCGCAGGATGAAGACGGCCTGCTCCACCGCGGCGGTGGTTGCCGCCGACGGGCGCAGCGGGTTGAGCATCATGAAGTCGTGGATGGTGGCGTCGTAGCGGACAAGGGTGGTGCGCACCCCTGCCTCGATGAGCTTCCGTCCGTACGCTTCGCCCTCATCGCGGAGGACGTCGTTCTCGTCCACGATGAGGAAGGTCTCGGGCAGTCCGGCGAGGTCGTCGACCGAACCCTGCAGTGGTGAGGCGGTGACGTCCTTGCGCGCCTCGGCGTCGGGAAGGTAGCAGTCCCAGAACCAGGCCATCGCGTCGGCGCGCAGGTGGAAGCCTTCGGCGAACTCGCGGTAGCTGCCGGTGTCCATGCCGGAATCGGTGACGGGGTAGTACAGCGACTGGTGGATGAACGTGACATCCCCGCGCCGCTTGGCGAGGATCGCGACGACGGCCGCCATGTTGCCGCCGACGGAATCTCCGGCGATGGCGAGGCGGGCGGCATCCAGCCCCTTCGCGGCACCTTCCCGCGTGATCCACTGCGCGACGGCGTAGGCCTGCTCGATGGCGACGGGATGCCGCGCCTCGGGCGACCGGTCGTACTCGACGAACACCACCGCAGCGTCCGCGCCCGTCGCGATCTCGCGAACGAGCCGGTCGTGGGTGCCCGCGTTGCCGAGGACCCAGCCTCCCCCGTGGACGAAGAGCACGGCCGGGAGCGGGCCGCTCGCACCGATCGGCTTCGCGATGCGAACCCGGACGTCGCCGACGGCCGCCGGCACGGTGAGCCACTCCTCCTCGATGTCGGGTTTGTCGACGGGTGCGGCCTGCACATCGTCGAGGAGTTTGCGCGCACCTTCGACGCCGAGATCGGCGAGGAACGGTGGGGCCGAGGTGAGGTCGGCGAACGCCTGGGCCTCCGGCTGCAGAGTGTGGTCGAACATGTCGGTTCCTTCTGTCTGGTGACGGGTGGGCGGTGCGAAAGCTCGACCAGTTCGTGCCGAGCCTGCAAAGAAGACCGCGGATCGCCCGCCGTTGTGACACCGACGTCGAAGAAGATGAGATCTGGTCCTATTTACCCGGACCAGATGTTAACGCTTCCTATTTACTAGCACACAAGGTATCTTCATTCTCGCGAGCTGAGGAATGGAGCGAGAAGTGACCATCGACCCACGCACTGCACTGGCTGATGACGACCCGGACGTGGAGGCCTACACGCGGTCGAGACGGATGCTGTTCGGCATCGCGTACCGCATCCTCGGCAACGCGGCTGACGCTGAAGACGTCCTCCAGGAGACCTGGGTGCGGTGGCAGCTCTGTGATCGCGGCGCTGTCCGAGAGCCGGCCGCGTTCCTGGCAACGACCACGACCCGCCTTGCCATCAACGTGCTCACCAGCGCGCACACGCGCCGCGAGACCTACATCGGGCCGTGGCTTCCAACCCCCGTGGACACCAGCAGCGACCCCACGCTCGGCGCCGAGCGGGCCGAAGCCCTGGCGTTGGCGACATTGCTCCTCATGGAGCGGCTCACACCGACCGAGCGGGCGGCCTACGTCCTGCGCGAAGCATTCGTATACCCGTACGCCCGCATCGCGGAGGTCGTCGAGACGACCGAGGCTGCCGCGCGCCAGCTCGTCAGCCGAGCCCGCAAGCATCTCGCCGGCGACGCCCGGCGCGGGGTGAGCCTGGAAGCCCAGCGCCTCTTCTTCCAGGCGTTCCTCGATGCAGCCCGCAGCGGCGATACCGCCGTCCTCGAGCGCATGCTCGCGACCGATGCGGTGAGCTACACCGATGGCGGGGGCGCCGTCCACCGCACCGCCCGCCGCCCGATCCGCAGCCGCGACAAACTCGTCCGGTTCCTCCTCGGGATCTCGAAGTGGTTCTGGGGCGATGTCACATTGCAGCCGGTCAGAGCGAACGGACAAGAAGCCGCCCTCCTGTCGCGCGAAGGACGCGTCTTCGCCCTGCTGACGATCACCCTCGAGGCTGGCGCCGTCAGTCAGATCATGTGGGTCATGAATCCTGCGAAACTCGGCGCCATCGCGCCCGCAGAGGCGGCTCGGCAGGGACCCCTGGGCGCGGAGCTCTCGGATGTGTATCTGTAATTACCTCGCCTGCTATTGACTGGAGCACGTGGTAGCGTCGATGCGTGACCGAGGAAGCCTCCGCTGCCCCCGTCGTGGCGCTCGACGACATGGTGTGCTTCAACCTGCACGCCGCGTTCCGCGCCGTCACCGCGGTGTATCGGCCGCTGTTGGAACCCCTCGGGCTCTCGTACCCGCAGTACCTGGTCCTCGCGATGCTCTGGGAGCACGGCGACCTCCCGGTCGGCGAGCTGGTCTCACGACTGCGGTCGGACTACGGGACCATCACCCCCCTCGTAAAGCGCATGGAGACGCAAGGGCTCGTCACCCGCACCCGTAACCCGAAGGACGAGCGATCCGTCACCGTGGCACTCACACCCGAGGGCGATGCGCTCAGGGTCCACGCACCGCGGATCTACCAGGTCATCACAGACACGTTCGGGTTCACCCCGGAGAAGGCGGATGCCGCGCTCGACGTGCTCCAGTCGATCGTCGCGAACGCCGCCAAGACGCCGGCAGCCGACGAGCGTCACCCTGGGCCATGAGCCCTCAGCAGCCGCATCACGTCGCGATCGCCCGAGCCTGACGGCAGGCGCAGCTCGACGGCTTCCCGGACAGCACGCTGCATCCGTCACAACTGCTGCTCCTCCCTTGTCATAGCTGCGGGTGCACAACCGTGCGCCCTGGACACGCGGAAGGCCAGGAGATCCCGAAGATCGCGGCTCCCCTGAACCCCCATCCCGCGGGTCCCCGACATACGGGTATCGGAGGAACAGATGAGCGACAGCCTCGACGATCGGGTCGTGCTCGTGACCGGCGCATCTTCAGGAATCGGACGCGCCACCGCCCTGGCGCTTGCACGCGGCGGAGCGAAGGTCGCCGCAGGTGCGCGCCGACGAGACCGGCTGCGGACTCTCGCCGACGAAGCGCCCGGTGAGCTGTTCCCACTGGAACTGGACGTCACCGACTCCGGGTCGGTCCAACGGGCGATCGCCGCGACCGTCGAGAGGTTCGGGCGTCTCGACGCCCTCGTGAACAATGCGGGGCTCATGCAGAGCGGGATGATCCTGGGTGCGGATACGCGCGAGTGGGTCCAGATGGTCGAGACCAATCTCCTGGGTTCCATGTATGCGGTCCACGCGGCACTGCCTCATCTGATCGAAACGCGGGGGGCGATCGTCCAGGTGTCTTCGACCTCCGGACGCATCGCCTCGCTCGGGAGCGGCGTGTACTCGGCGACCAAGTTCGGCATCTCGGCATTCTCCGAGGCGCTGCGTCAAGAGGTGACCGCCCGCGGGGTGCGCGTCATCCTGATCGAACCCGGGTTCGTCGCCACCGAGCTCACCAGCCACATCACGGATCCGGCCATGCGGGCAACCGCGGCGGAGATCGGACAGTCCATGCGGACGCTGGTGCCGGAGGATATCGCGCAGGCGGTCGTCTACGCCCTGAGCCAGCCCGACCATGTCGCGGTGAATCAGATCCTCATCCGCCCCACCGATCAGGTCCGCTGACACCGGTTCTCGCTCGCACGCCCGTGCGATGGCCGGGTGCGCGAGTGCCCGGATCTCCCTCCCCAGTCACCCCGCGGACGCTACCCGGATGCGGCGGCGTTCGTAAGTCAGCGTCGCCGCGAGGAGCAGCAACCCGACGGCCACCCCCGCGATCTGGGCCGGAAGAGGCTCCACCTCCCTTGCGAAGATCAGAAGGAGGGCTACGAGCGCTCCCCCGAGGACGGCGTTCACGGCTCCGACCATGCTCGCCATGGTGAAGAGAAACGAGGAGCGGGAGTAACGCACACCCAACTCGCCGGTGCGCGGGCTGTCGAGCGAGATCAGATCCGGCCCCGAGGGATGCAAACCGACGAAATGTTCCCTGATCCGCTCCATGCGCCGGCGCACGGTGATGTTCTCGACGCTGGTGTCGACCAGCCGCACGACGGTGAACCACCCCAGCATGAAGATCGTCGGGAAGACAGTGAAGGCGAGACTGGCCAGCAACGCCGGCGATCCGCCCGCGAACCCGATCGCCACGAGCCCACTGGACAGTGTCGACAAGTAGATCGTGCTGCGCGTCCCGGCCTCACTGATCGTCGAGCTCGCGACAGATTGGAGCACGAAGAGCTCTGTGCCCACAGCACTGTTGAACGCGGAGGCGTTGGAGTCGGCATCCGCCATCATGCGCTCCTCACGATCGCGGCCGTGTCGGCGCCCGTCGCCCGGTTCGCCATGGTCAGTCATCACAGGTCCTTCCGATGTCGAGGTGCGAGTCGGTCCCGGCCGTTGTCAGTCGGCCACCCACGCAAGACAAGACCGGACGAAACCCGCGGATGTGACGACCGGAAGAGAACAGGGCCGTGTCGTGGTGCGGCAGCCCGAGTGTGCGGAAGGATGCTTTCATGCCTGGGATACGTCGACTCCGCGCAGGGGCCACGGTGAGCGTGAGCGTCGTCGTCCTCCTCGTCCTTGCGCTCGGTGGATGCGCATCGGAGGCGCCTGCAACGGATGCAGCCGATCCGAGCTCGATCGCCGAGCGCGCCAGCGTCGTCGGGATCGCGCCCGAACTCGTGTACACCACCCGGGTGGACGGCTACGACCTGGCGCCGCAGTCCGTCGGGCCGGGTGCCGCTGACGGGATGTCGGCCACCTGGGTCAAGGAGACCACCGGGGCCATGCTGACCATTCGAACGGACCGAGGTGAACTGACGGCGGCGTCCTGCGCCGAGACGCCGCTGTGGGATGCGCCGGACGAAGCGGTGACGTGCACCGATGAGGAAGGCGTCTGGCACCGATCGAGCGGCAGCGTCCACGAGTACATCGCGGTCCGGGACGGCGCGTTGATCCGAGTCACGGGGATGAGCGACGCCTCGCCCGAAGAGCTTCTGGCAGCCGCGAAGGCGGTGCACGTGCCGTCGGATGCCGAACTCCAACTCCTCTTCTCCGACCTTCCGGAGGTCTCCCCTGAGCCGGTCGAGCGTGGCGACCTGCCCGAGAACGGCGACGGAGCGCCCATCGATCCCGTCGGACCGGGCGGCTGACCCTGCCGCGCGAAGCTGCTCCGCAACGCCCTGCCCCCACCCAAAGCGGTGACAGCGGCCCACCGACGCGCGTGCGGCCTCGCTAGAATCGCGTCGACGGGAGCCGGCTATGACCGAGGACGCGGCATCAACAGCCCACCGGGGCGGTGATCGGGGAGCCGGGGCTGATGCCAAGCGCTCGCAAGACCGACTCCGGGACCTGCTGCGGGCGACGACCTCTGTCGTAGAGAGGCTCGATCTCGAGGTCGTGCTTCGCCGTCTCGTGGAGGCCGGCATGAGCCTCGTCGGTGCGCGGTACGGTGCGTTGGGGGTGATCAGCGCAGAGGGCGGCCTCGAGCGCTTCATCCATGTCGGAATCGACACGCCGACGGTGGAGCGCATCGGTCCTCTCCCGTCGGGGCGCGGTGTTCTGGGTGCCGTCATCGCTGACCGCGAGCCGATCCGACTGGACCATCTGCACGAAGACCCGCGTTCTGCGGGGTTCCCCGCCCAGCATCCTGAGATGGAGTCGTTCCTCGGCGTACCCTTGCGGGTCGGCGAGCAGGTCTACGGCAATCTCTACCTGACGGAGAGCGAGAACGGATCTTTCAGCGCAGAGGATGAAGAACTCATCGTCGCGCTTGCGGCCACCGCCGGCATCGCCATCGAGAACGCCCGCCTGTACGACGTCGCCCGCACCCGAGAGAACTGGAACGCCACCATCGCGGAGGTGATGGCTGCCATGTTGGATGTCAGCGGCGAGAACGTGCTCGACGTCATCGCGGAACGCGTCGCGGCGCTGATCGACGCTGACCGCGTAGCGGTCGCGGTCCCGCGCGGCGATGGCGAGCTGGCCTTGACGACCGTCTACGGCTCCGACTCGGATCAGCTCCGCGGCCGCGCATACCCAGCGGCCGGGACGCTCTCTGCTCGCGTCCTCGCCACCCGGCGCGCAGTGAGCAGCGACGGCCGGTCACAATGGACCACGCTGGACTGGTGGCCACAGGTCGGACCGACGTTGGCGATCCCTCTGTTCGCGAACGACGAACCGCTCGGCGTGCTGAGCGTCTCACGACCGAAAGGCGGAGAGGCGTTCACCGACGCAGACGTGGATATGGCATTCGCATTCGCCGCTCAAGCCAGCATCGCCCTCGAAGTGGTGCGCGCACGCGAAGACCGCCAGCGGCTGACTACTGCGCAAGACCGAGAGCGCATCGCACGCGACCTGCATGACCATGTCATCCAGCGCCTGTTCGGCGCCGGACTTGCGCTCCAAGCTGTCTCGGCCACCGTCGACCCCGAGAGCTCCTCTGACATCGACGCCCAGATCGACGCGATCGATGCGGCCATCCGGGACATCCGCACGGTCATCTTCGCTCTCAGCAGCGGCGAACGGCGTGGATCGAAACGAGTGCGAGACCGGCTCCTGGACGTCGTGGCGGAAGTCGCGGCAACGTGGACGTCCCAGCCGCGGATCTCGTTCGCGGGCCCGCTCGACAGCCTTGTCTCCGCTGAGCTCGCAGATGACTTGGTGGCGGTGCTCAGAGAACTGCTCACGAACGTCTTCAAGCATGCCCAGGCGCAGACCCTCGAGATCGAAGTGGCGATCGCCGGGGAGGACGTGACGCTGGTTGTGGCCGACGACGGACAGGGGATCTCCGACTCCGCGCCGCGAAGCGGACTCGCCAACGTCGCCGAACGCGCGTCGCTGCGAACGGGCTATTGCCGGGTCGCCTCCCGCGCGGAGCGCGGCACTCGGATCGAGTGGAGCGTCCCGGTTGGTCCCGCTCATGCGGAGCGCGCATGATCCGCGTGTTCCTCGTCGACGACCACGAGATCGTGCGGCGCGGGATAGCTCAACTGGTCGATGCCGAGGTCGATCTGGACGTCGTCGGCGAAGCCGCGACGGTACACGAGGCCATGCGCAGGATTGCGGCCACGCGGCCGGATGTCGCGGTGCTGGATGCGCGTCTTCCCGACGGGAGCGGTATCGACTTGTGCCGCGACATCCGTTCTGCGAACCCGGACGTGTTCTGCCTCATCTTGACCGCATACGACGACGACGAAGCACTCCGTTCCGCCGTGCTCGCCGGCGCGAGCGGCTACGTGCTGAAGGACGTTCGAAGTCGGTTCCTGGTCGAGGCCATCCGCCGGGCCGCCAGCGGAGCGACCGTCCAGGCAACGGATGTCCTGCTGCATGCCGCGAAGGCCCTGCACCCGGAGTCGCAGACCGCTCGCGAATCCCCGCGCCCCGCCCTGTCGCTCCGAGAGAACCAGATCCTCTCACTGATCGCAGAAGGACTCACGAATCGCGAGATCGGTGAACGCCTCGGCCTGGCGGAGAAGACGGTGAAGAACTACGTGAGTGGACTGCTTGCCAAGCTAGGGATGGAACGCCGCACTCAAGCCGCCGTGTACGGTGCTGAGCGCAAGCACCACCAGGGCTGACCGGACGCCCGCGAGGACGGGACCTTCGGCCTATGCGTGCGGGGACAGACGAACGAGGATTCGTCCCATGGGGACGATCTATTACGGCGGGTCTGCGACCCCGATTCACATCGAGGACCGCGCGCTCGCGCACCTCAAAGTGGTGATCGCCACGAAGCTCCGGCGCAACGAGAGCTTCACGGTGTCCTGGCGGCATCCGGAGGACCAGCCCCGCGGCCGCACCACCATCTGGCTAGGGCCGTCGATCCCCCTGCGGTTCGTCTTCGACGACTCGAAGCCGGCGGAACTGTCCCGGGCATGGATCGAGGAGCTCGCCAAGTCGGCGAACTCCTCGGGCGGGATCATGCTCATCGCCGACCACTTCGACACCGACCTGGAGCACACGCTCACGGCATCCGGCGATCTCGATCAGGACAAGGGCGTGTGGCACCCGGAGACCGACGAGCCGCCCGTCGCCGAAGACGACCCCTCGAGTGGTCCGGACAACGCTCGCGCCCGGCGCCGGACTCTGGCGCGCCCATGACACATCGTCTGCGCCTCCCGTGACGGCGCCGGCGTAAAGCGAACACGACCTGCCTGCCGCCCGCGGTGGCGGATCCGTTGCATCCGCGATTGACTGTGCAGAGCAGACGCCCGCCGACATCTGCTCCGCACGGGAGGCTCATCCTCATGGACTCGAATCAGGACTCCGCCGTCTTGGCAATGACCACCGATGAATGCTGGAATCTGCTCGCGCGGCGCGAACTCGGACGCCTCGCCACCAGTGTCGACGATGTACCCGACATCTTTCCCGTCAACTACGTCGTCGACGGACCGTCTGTGCTCTTCCGCACGGCTCCGGGGTCCAAACTCGCTGAGATCTCCGCCAACCGACAGGTCGCCTTCGAGGTCGACGAGTACGACGACGCACAAGCCGCGAGCGTGGTGATCAAGGGGACCGCGAGGCGCCTCGAGACTCAGAGTGAGATCGACGCCGCCGATGCACTCGGCCTCGTTTCATGGGCGCCGACCCTGAAATACCGCTGGGTGCGCATCTCCGCGCATACCGTCAGCGGTCGACGCTTCGCGCGAGCGCTGGAGCCGGACCGGTACCGCGCCAGCGATGTGGACGACAGGAACTGAGCGCCCGGCACGCAGTACCCGTCATGGTGGCGCGTCCGTCGCCGGCCGCTTGGGAAGCACCGTGATCACCGGCGTCCCGGCCGTCACCGTGCCTTCAAGGACGGGGGTGATGTCCCCGAAGTCATCGGCGTTGAGCACGACTACGGGGGTGATCAGCGGGTACCCGGCCGCCTCGATCACTTTCCGATCGAAGGTCACGAGCGGCGTACCGAGCTCGACGCGGTCGCCGTTCTTCACCTTCACGTCGAAACCCTCGCCCTTCAGGTTGACGGTGTCGATGCCGACGTGGATCAGCAGTTCCACCCCGCCGTCGAGGACGAGACCGAACGCGTGACCCGTCGGCTGCGCAGCCGCGATGACTCCCGGCGCTGGCGCGTACACGGTGTCGCCGGCCGGGATGATGGCCACACCCGGGCCCATCGTCCCTCCAGCGAACACGGGGTCGGGCACCTCCGAGAGAGGTACGACCTCGCCGTCGAGGGGTGCGGCGACCTCGATCGCGACGCGCTCGAGCAGCGCGGTGGCCGTTGCGGCCGTCGCTGCAGCGGCCGAAGGCTCCGATGCGTCGATCGCGCGGGCCTCGCCCGCCTCCACGGCCGCCGGCGCAACGTGTTCCGCTACGGCGGCGGCCTCGGCGGCATCCCGTACCGCCTCGAACTCCGCCTGCTGCTCGGGCGTGCGGAAGTTGGCACCCATCACGAGGAACATCGACGTGAAGAATGCGCCGGCGATCGCGATCGCGTAGAGGCCGATCGGTTCGAACGCCGGGATCGTCAGCAGCGATGTGAACACGAACGCCGGGGTCGTGATGCCGTCCGGCAGGCTCATGATCCAGCTGCCCGTGCCGATGATGAGGCCGCCGACGAAGCATCCGACGAGCATGCGCGGATAGATCCTCTTGAAGCGCAGATGGATTCCGTACAGAGACGGCTCCGAGATCCCGCCGAGCAGGCCGGCCGCGAGGGCACCCGTCGCAGTCTGCCGCATCTGCGTGTCACGGTGGCGCATCGCGAGCACGAGCACACCGGCGGTCGCGCCGAAGCACGCGAAGTTCCACGCACCCATCGGGCCCTGGATGAAGTCGTATCCGAGTGTCTGGATGTTCAGGAGCATGACGGCGTTGATGGGCCAGTGCAGACCCAGCGGCACCATGAAGGGATAGGCGAGCGGGATGACGATCGCGAAGATGAACGGCGAGAAGCCGTTGATCGCCGCGAGCAGGTTCGCCAGCGCAGCCCCGGCGTAGACGCCGATCGGGCCGATATGAACGCCGTCAGCGGGATCATGACGAGCATCGCGAGGAACGGCACGAAGATGAGCTGCAGGTTGGGCGTGATGATCTTGCGCAGCAGCTTGTAGAGCGGACCGAGGGCAGCGGCCATGAGCAGCGGCGGGAAGACCTGCGAGCTGTAGTCGAAGATCGTCAGCGGGAAGCCGAAGATGGGGACGATCGTGACGTCCACGCCGAAGACGTTCGTCGGCTCCACCCCATCGCCGAGCGCCAGGAACCCCGGGAGCATCAGCACCGCCATGATCCCGATACCCACCCAGGGGTCGGCGCCGATCTTCTTCGATGCGTTGTAGGCGACCATCAGCGGCAGGAACACGAAGATGCACTGCCACATCAGGTTGACGAACGCCCACTGCGGTTCCAGCGTGACGCCGGGCGCGTTCCAGTCGGGGATGACGTTCAGAGTGGCCATGAGGGCCATGAAGGTGATGAAGAACGACGCCCCGAGCAATGCCCCGAGGAGCGGCCGGAACGAGTCCGACAGGAACTCGAAGAAGGAGTCGATCCACGCGACCTTGCCGCGGACGCCCTTGGCGCGCTCCCGCGCCTTGATCGCGTCGATATCGTCGGCCCCGCCACCTCCGCCGCCGGACTTCATATCCGGAAGCGCCATGATGTCGTTGTATACGGTCTGGACCGCGCCGCCCATGACGACTTGGTAGCGGTCGCCGGCTTGCGGTACCGCGCCCATCACACCCGGGATGGCCTCGACGACTTTCTGGTCGACGCTTGAAGAGTCCACCAGCTGGAATCTCAGCCGGGTCGCGCAATGCGTGAGGCTATCGATATTGGCCGGCCCGCCGACACTCTTGACGATGTCGGCTGCGGTGTTGTTTGCCATCAGATCGTCTCCCTTGAAGAGCTCCCCGCCGAAATGTGCGGCGGCCCCTGGAGCGACAGTGAGGGATGACCGCCATTTGAGCGTGATGCTTATACCGGCTCGTCTCGGAAGTGCGCGATTCAGCCCCTCACGCCGGTGCCACCTGAGTCGGGCAGATCACGGTCTGTCCGGGCGGAACCTCGACGACCGCACCCCCACCCCTGTCAGTACGCGCTTCAAGATCGCGGTCGGTCGTCTGGACACAGGCATCCGGTGGCCGCAGGGGGTGTAATGACAGTCACTATTCACTCCGCGGCGTGGCTTCGGCGACCGTTGGTGTCGTCGCCCTCGTCGCCGTGTCGCTCAGCGGATGCGCGTCGCAGACGCCGGAGAACGGCGACGGTGCGCCGATCGATCCGGTCGGACCGGGCGGCTGACGCGGCGTCACTCCTGTTCGTGCGTCGCCCCGCCGTTGCCGCGTGCGTCGTACTCGGCGTCGGTGACGTGGTCGCCCCAGACCGCGCTGGGCTGACCGGGAAGGGTGTCCCAGATGGCGAGGTGGGTCATGAAGCTTCCGGGCGCGGCGCCATGCCAGTGCTCTTCATCGGGCGGGCAGATCACGGTCTGTCCGGCCGGAACCTCCACGGCCGCGCTGCCACGGGACTGTATCCGCGCGATCCCTTCCAGGACATGAAGGGTCTGCCCTCCGGGATGCGAGTGCCACGCGGTTCGCGCGCCAGGAGCGAAACGGACGAGACCGGCGTTGGCTTGCTGTCCGGGTGCGCTGGGCGCGGCGATCGGGTCGAGCCATACGTCGCCCGTGAACCACTCGGGCGGATTCTTGACCGTGTCCGGCCGCTGTACTTGCATCGGGTTTCCCTTCGCTGGTCTGATGAAGCTGTTGTCCAGTGTGCGCCGGACACCTCTGGCGAGGGAGGCCCTGTCAGTACGCGCTTCAACATCGCGGTCGGCCATCTGGACACAGGCATCCGGGCAGCCGCAGGGGTGTAATGACAGTCACTCCCAGCCGCGGCCTGCGCGTTCGTACAGTCGAAAGATGGTTATCCAACTCGAACTGAACAACGGAGTGACGATGCCGGCCCTCGGTCTCGGCGTCTTCCAGACGCCGGCTGCCGAAACAGCTGAAGCGGTGACGACTGCGCTTCGCACCGGCTACCGCCACATCGACACCGCGGCGTCGTATCTGAACGAGCGCAGCGTGGGCGAAGGCATCCGCGCATCCGGCATCGATCGCGACGAGATCTTCCTGGAGTCCAAGATCTGGGTCAGTGACTTCGGCTTCGACGAGACCCTCCACGCTTATGACAAAGCCGTTGGCAAGCTCGGCGTCGATGTGATCGACCTGCTGATCCTGCACCAGCCGCTCGCGAGCCGGTTCGACCGGACCATCGCTGCCTATCAGGCGCTCGAGCAGCTGCTTGCTGACGGGCGCGTGCGCGCGATCGGGGTCTCCAACTTCCAGCCCCAGCACCTCGCCGACCTGCAGGCGCAGACGAGCGTGGTGCCGGCGGTGAACCAGATCGAGCTGCACCCGTACTCGCAGCAGCGCGAGCTTCAGGAGCTGCACGCGGGACTGGGCATCGTGACGCAGGCGTGGTCTCCGATCGGCGGCATCACGTTCTACCCGGGATTCGGGGACGATCGCAGGAGCACCTTGGAGGATGAGGTGCTGCAGGGCATCGGCGCAGCTCACGGGAAGAGCGCGGCGCAGGTCATGTTGCGCTGGCACGTGCAGCAAGGCCGGTCTGCCATTCCCAAGTCTGTGAGGCCGGAGCGGATCGCCGAGAACTTCGACATCTTCGACTTCGAGCTCACCGCCGACGAGGTCGCCCGCATCGACGGGCTCGACACGGGCCGCAGCACCTATCAGCCCTCCGCCGAGGCGGACGACCGGTACCTGTCCTTCGCCATCCCCGAGGCGTGACGGACATTGCCTGAACGAGTGAGCCCCTCGTCCCGTCTCGGGGCGAGGGGCTCACTCGTTCAGCTTGCGTCGCCGACTACCTCGGCTCGATGCGAAGCGTCGTGGTCTTCGCGATGGGGCTGGTGATGTGCTGGGATGGCGCACCCCGGCCATACTTCGCGAAGTAGGCGTCGTCGATGTCCGAGTCGTGGGCGTGATCCGGGATGTAGGTGACAGGCTGCGTGTCCCCGCCCCAGGACACGAACCCCTCCAGATGGCGGATGACGCCCCTGTACCACTGGCCCTCGGGCCCGTAGACGGAGCGAACGTACAGAGCGCCGTCGACGACGACGTGCCACACGGTGACGAGCGTGCGCGCGGAGCCGTCTTGGCGGCGCCCGGCGACGCGGATCTCGCTCGCGCGAGCGAGCGTGTCGAGGTGTTGCTTGGTCCAGGTACTCATGTCGAAGATCTCCAATCAGGTCAGCCGAGCCGGCCGGCGCGCATGGCCGCGATGACCCCGCCGTCGATGAGCAGGTCCGAGCCGGTGATGAACGCGCCTTCCGGGCCGAGCAGGTACGCGGCGATGTTCCCGATCTCGACCGGGGTGCCCATCCGTCGCGCGGCGGAGGTGTCGATCATCGCGGCATAGCCGGCGGCGTTCGGGCCGGTCATCTCGTCCTGGGCCAGAGGGGGAGATGATGCCGGGGCTGAGGCAGTTCACACGGGCGCCACGGGCACCCCACGTCACAGCGGCTGCCTGCACGCGGAGCGCGTTGGCGCGCTTGGCGAGGGTGTACGCGGCGCCGGAATCTCCGACCGCTTCCGGGTCGAGCGCTGCGAGTTCCAAGAGCTCCGCCGCAGGCGTATTGGCGAGGGCGTACTCAACGTCTTTCGGGTACCCGTCGCCCATGTGCCCGGCCATGCTCGCGATCACGACACCAGACCCGCCTGGTGCGATGACGCGGCCGAACTCCTCGAGCACGTAGGCGGTGCCGGCGAGGTCGACCTCGAGGACGCGCTGCGTGTTGGCTTGGACGGGTGAGACGCCGGCCGCGATGATGACGCGGGTGACGTCGCCGAGGCTCGCCGCAGCGTCGGCGAGGGATGCGACGGAGCCATGGTCGGCGATGTCGATCTGCTGGGTGGTGACGTCGTAGCCTTCGCCGTGCAGCCGGGAGGCGACATCCGCCATCGTCTGTTCGTTGAAATCCGCCAGGAGGAGTTTGCGGCCCACGGCGGCGCGGCGGCCGACGGCGACGCCGATGCTTCCGGTGCCGATGAGGACGGCGACTTCAGTCATGAGGTGGTTCCTTCTTGGTAGGGGCGGGAGCGGTATCGGTCAAGGCATGGCGGCGAAGCATGCGTGTTCCAGTGAACTCCAGCGGCCCAACCTGAGGTAGTGGCTGCTCTTACGTGTAACGCCAGTACCTCCCAGCCGGTCCACTCCGCGCGGTCCGCGTCTCCGACCTTCCAGCGGTCGCCTCGAGCCGGTCGAGCGGGGGACCTGCCCGAGAACGGCGACGGAGCCCTGATCGATCCGGTCGGGCCGTCTGGCTGACCCGATCGCGGAACCGGGTCAGTAGAACTGAGCACAGCGACATCCTCGCGCTCGTCGCGGTCTGCTCAGCGGGGGTGTCGGCAGCACGGCTAATCTTGCAACGATGTCGAATACGCGCGCCGAGGCTGCTTACCGGCGTTCGGTACTGGCGTTCAAGGATCCGACTCTCGATCTTCTCCACGGCCGCTATGCGCCCTTCGTCGTGGCCATGCTGTCGATCGTGTTCACGTCCGAGCGCCGCTCGGTCGCGGTCGCCGACGCCCACGCCGAGATCGGCGAGGCTCTCGAAGAGCTGCGCGCGGCAGGATACGACGAGGACGAGCGCCGGCTCCCCGTCGGGACCGCTCGCGAGATCTGTCGCAGCTGGGTGCGCGTCGGCTGGCTCGCGCCGCAGCTCGAGGACGATGTCGAGGTCTACCGGCTGACCGCGCATGCCGTCGGCGCGCTCGAGATCGCGGGCCGGACCGGGGGCGGACGCGCGCGGGTGTCGCGGTCGCGGGTGCGGACGCTGCTGGACGCCGTCGAGCGGCTGTCGCGTGACGCGGAATCCGACCCGGAGCAGCGGATCGCCCTGCTGCTGGAAGAGCGTGATGCGCTTGATGCGGAGATCGCCCGGCTGCGCAACGACGAAGCGGAGCCGATCGACGATGAGCAACTGCTCGAGGAGGCGGAGAACGTCCTCCACCTCGCTCGCGAGCTGCCCGCGGACTTCTCCCGCGTCGCGGAATCGATCAAGGCGATGCAGCGGGATGTCGTCGCGGACCTGCGCCGCGACATCCGTCCCACTGGTGAGATCCTCCGCGAGTACCTGCAGCGCGGTCAGCACGTGATGCAGTCGACGCCGGAGGGGAGAGCGTTCGAAGGCGCGCTGCGCCTCATCGGCGACCCGGAGCACATCGACCGCCTGACCACGCAGCTGCGCACCCTGCTCGCGCAGCCCTTCTCCCGGTTGATGGGCACCTCACAGCGCAGCGATCTCGACTCGATCGGACGCCAGGTCGAGAAGGGCGTGCAGGACGTCCTCACCGCGCAGCGTCGGGCGTCGCAGGTCATCACGGCGCAGGTGCGCACCCATGACCCGATCCGCGACCGTCAGGTCGACGAGCTTCTGCGAAGCGTGATGTCGGGACTCCACGTGTGGATGCAGAGCTCGAAGCCCGGCGACCGCGTCGAGCCGCTGCACACCTTGCCCGTGTCCGACATCGGGCACCTTCGGCAGTCGCTCAGCGACCTCCGCCCGCAGGGCGCCCCGGCGCCGCTGACGGCACCGGACGACATCGAATTCGTGGATGCCGACACCCGCGCCTGGGGCGGGCCCAGGTACGCGGAGCTCGAAGAATACGTCGCGACGCTCGGCGATCGCTTCGACCTCGCGACCGCCTTCGAGCGCGCCGCGGACGACACGCGCCGCCCCGTCGACCTCCTCGGACTCCTGGAGATCGCCCATCGCAACGGCATGACCGAGAGCGACGAGGTCTCCGTCGCCGAAGCGCGACGGCCCGATGGGTCGAGTCGCCGGTTCGCTTTCGGCGCCGTGACCGCCCGCACTGTGAAAGAGCCTGAGAATGACTGACCTCGCGACCGCGCCCGACACCGCGACGGACGACCCGTTCATCGATCCGGTCGCGATGGAGCACGATCCGGAGGAGCTCTTTCCCGGCGATCGGGGCGTCCTCGACCCCGAGGTGCGGCGCGTGCTCGTGCGCCTGCTGCAGCGCCGCTTCCTGCTCGCCGACCGCAACCGCGGCGAGTGGACCGTGCTGATGGATCACCAGCACACCATCGAGTCGCGCCTGAACGACCTCTTCGTCCGGCTCGTGGTGGACCACGATCGCGGCGTCGCGTACAAGGAGCAGATCCGGTCGGACGAGCTCGAGATCCCGATCCTGCTGCGCGATGAGGCGTACTCACGCGCCGAGACGCTCGTGCTGGTGCATCTGCGCACGGTTTTCCAGCGCGAGACGACCGCCGGTGAGTCATCGGCGCGCGTCGACATCGAGGAGATCGAGCAGACGGTCCTGACCTACTTCGCCGAGGCGGACGGCAGCACCGCCCGCCGGCAGAAGGCGATTCGCGGCGCGGTCGCCCGGCTGCGCCAGGACGGCGTCATCGAGGAGGAGTCGGAGGGCCGGTACCGGATCAACGCACTCGTCGAGATCCTGCTCAGCTCCGACCGCCTGCGGGCGCTGCGGGACTGGCTCGAGACGCAGTCGGCGCGGTCCGGACCGATCGACCTCGATGAGGCGGACGACGAGGACGCGGACGATGTCGATGACGCTGACCTCGATGTCGATGGCGACAGCACGGAGGCCCCACTGTGACCATGCTCGACACGCTCTTCGGGCTCATCCCCGCGGCATCCCGCGGGCAGCAGTGGGTGGCCGATGAGCTCCAGCTCGTCAACTGGGGCGGTTACGACGGGGCGCACCGCGTCCGCTTCTCGCCGGCGGCCACGCTGCTGTGCGGCGGATCGGGCTCCGGCAAGTCGACGTTGATGGACGCGTATGTGGCCCTCATGATGCCGCACACGACTCCGTTCAACGGCGCCTCCAACGGCGCCGTCGTCGGGCGGCCGCGGGGTCAGGAGCAGCGCAACATCCTCTCGTACGGGCGGGGCAAGACCGACGAAACCCGCACCGAGGACGGCACGAAGCTCACGGTGCTCCGCGGCGACGGCACCGACACCTGGTCGGCGATCTCGATGACCTGGCTCGATCACGACGGCTCTCGCTTCACGGCGGTGCGCGCCTGGTACATCCCGGCGGCCGCGCGCGTCCTGGAGGACACGGTGCGTGTGCGTGCGACCGTCAATGGTCCGTTCGATCTGAGCTCGCTCGAAGCCGCGGCATCGCTGCGATTGACGGATGCCGCCGTCAAGAGTGTCGGATTGGACACCGTCGCGACCGACCGCGAGTTCTCTGCTCGTCTTCATACCGTGCTCGGCATCGGCGCGGCCGGCGCCGGCGCCAAGGCGATGAGCCTCCTCGCCCGCATCCAGGCCGGGCAGCAGATCACCACCGTCGACGACCTCTACAAGCGGATGGTGCTCGAGGAGCCCGAGACACTGGCCACCGCCGACGCGGTGGTCGCGCATTTCGACGGTCTCGAGGGCACCCGCAGCCGCATGCTGACCGCGCAGCATCAGGTGCGCGCGCTGCAGCCGATCAGGTCGGCGCGGGCGCGGATCGAAGGCGCGGCCGAGCGGCTGCGCCTGCTCGACGCCATCGGCCGCTTCACCGAGCCGGATTCGCTGGCGACGCTGTGGCGGGCATCCCGCCGCCTCGACCTGCTGCGCGATGTCGAAGCCGAATTGCAGGCCGGCACCCGCACCGCGGATGCCGCCGTGCGTGAGAAGCAGACGCTGGCCGAGGCAGCGGACCTGGCGCGGGAAGGTCTCGGAGAGGTGCTGCGCGCGGCGGGCGGCGACCGGCTCGAGACCGCGCACCGGGAGCTGCGCGGACTCGAGAACCGGCTCGCGAGCGTGGGACGGGAGCGCGAGAAGCTCGATGCCGCCCTCGAGGTGCTGCAGATCGAGGTCGGCTCGGCGCGGGAGTTCGAGGCGTTGTCGCGTCGCGCCCGCGAGGCGGCCGCCGACAGCGATGCCAAGCAGACACTCCGTGAGGCGTACGCGGCTGCGGTCGGCGCCAGGAACGCCCTCGCGGCGCGCGTGACCGACCTCGAGACCGAGCGGCGCGAAGCCGAAGGCCGCGACGACAACATCCCCGACCGGCTCCGCCGATCCCGTGAGCTGCTGGCGCGCGCTGCCGGCCTGGCCACCGGCGACCTGCCCTTCGTCGGCGAGCTCATAGAGGTCCGCACGGAGTTCGAGCCCTGGCGGGAGGCCTTCAACCTCGCACTCGGGGGCTTCGCCACCACGCTGCTCATCGACGTCGCGCTGCTGCCGGCGTTCCGCGCCGCCATCGACTCGGTCCGCACTGCCGACCGCCTCCGCTACGAGGGCGTGCACACCGGCCTTCCGGAGGCCCGCGCACGGGACCCGCATACCCTTCCCGGCCGGCTCGACTACAAGAGCACCCCCTTCACTGGTTGGCTGCAGGAGGAGCTGGACCGACGGTTCGGCTACGTCTGCGTCGACGCGGCGACTCAGCTGGCGGACCACCGGATGACGCTGACGATCACCGGGCAGACCTCGCACGGATCGCGCGGGGCGCACGGCGGGCACGGTCGAGGCAACGTCCTCGGCTTCTCCACCCACCGTCGCCTCGGCGAACTCGATGCGCAGCTGGGGGCCGTCCGCGCCGAGCTCGCAGCCGCCCAGACGACGGCCGCCGAGGCCGCTGTGGAGCTCGACGCCTTCGACGCGCGGCTCGCCGCCTATGCGAAGATCCAGGGCCTCACCTGGGAGGAGGTCGACGTCGCCTCCCTCGAACAGGAACGCGAACGGTGGCAGGCGATCATCGCAGACGTCACCGCCGCGAACCCCGCCATCGCCGGCATCCAGTCCCGGATCGACCAGAAGAGAAAGGAGGCCGCCGAGCTGCGCGAGGAGATCGGCGGCGCCAAGGCGGAGCGGAAGCGCCTCGCCGATGCGTGGGCGGCCACAACCGACGAGGTCGACGCCGCCCAGGCGGTGATCGACGCGGCAGAGGCCGCAGGGCGTGCGCTTGGCGATGACCAGGCGTCCTACCTCGACACGCAGTTCCTTGTTCCCGACCAGACCGGATCTTCGACGCGCACGCAGGATCTGGCGCGCTTCGATGCGGCGCTCGACTCCGCGGCGCGCCGGTTCGGCGACGATCAGCGCGCCGCCCAGGACGCCGTGGCGGAACAGCGAGAGAGCCTGCGGCGGACCCTGAGCGGCTTCCTGGATCGCTGGCCCAACCCGAACCTTCTCGCCGACCCAGACCATTCGCTCGGCGACTTCGAGCGCATCCTCGCCGACCTCGAGACCAGTGGCCTGCACGAACTGGAGACGGAGTGGCGCGACAGCCTGCTGAAGCTCTCGGGGAACGACCTCACCAACCTCGATTCGACACTCAGCCGTTCGCTGCGGGAGATCCGCGACCGCATCGATCCCATCAACGTGATCATGCAGGATCTGCCGTTCTACG
This sequence comes from Microbacterium sp. B35-30, assembly GCF_010634855.1. Taxonomy (GTDB): domain Bacteria; phylum Actinomycetota; class Actinomycetes; order Actinomycetales; family Microbacteriaceae; genus Microbacterium. Next base: position 24,975 of record NZ_MWLQ01000047.1, read on the forward strand.
ACGATGACCACCGGCTGCAGATCACACCGCGCGAGAATCAGTCCGAGGTACGCCGGCGATTCCGCAAAGAGCTCCGCGAGGTGCGCGCGCTGATCGAATCCGTCGCCACCGACGAGGAGCGCGAACGCGCCTACCACCGGATGTCGCGGTTGATCAACCGCCTGCGCCGCAATGCTCCGGACTTCGCCGAACTCGTCGACGTCCGAAATCACGTGCGGGTGAGCGCGGAGCGCATCCACGCCACCACCGCGCAGCACGTCGCGCTCTACGATCACATCGGCGAGAAGTCCGGCGGGGAGTCCCAGGAGCTGATCGCGTTCATCGTCGGAGCGGCCCTGCGATACCAGCTGGGTGACGCCGGCGCCGAGCGCCCACGGTACGCTCCCGTGTTCCTCGACGAAGCCCTCATCAAGGCCGACGCGCACTTCACCAAGCGCGCGATCGGCGCCTGGCGCGGTCTCGGGTTCCAGCTCATCATCGGCGCTCCGAACGACAAGTACAGCGCGATCGAGCCGCACGTCGATGTCGAGTACGACATCCTCAAAGACACCCACGGCCGCTCGTGGGCCAAGCCGAAGGTGGCCCTCTCGGAGGCTCGCGGGTGAGCGAACGGCTCCTCCAGCCGGCCGACGCCGCGAAGGCGCTCGCACGCCACCTCGAGCACTCATGGGCGGAGCGGATCTACGCGGAACTCGTCGGCGAGGCCGAGCGGCCGTTCGCGGTGTCATTGCGACCGGGAATCTCAGGCTCGGCGAGCGTCGAGCGAGTCGGAATCCCAGCGTGGCACGAGTGGCGCACGGCATGGCGGAACGCCGGTCTCACCGACCTCAAGGGCGTCCGCCTCGAGGAGAGCAGGATCAACGTCGCCGGCCGGACCACGGTCGAACCACGGCGACTTCACATCGACTCCCTGGCCGCCGGCATCCGTGCACTCGCCCACTTCGCGGCATCCCCGCTCGAGGAGGATGTGGACCGCGCCCGCAAGGTCGGTGCTCGCCTGCGGGATACCGGAGCGATCCTCACGCCCGGAACGCTGCGGACGGTCTGCCGGCTCTCCGATGCGGACGTGGATGTCGCCGTCGATGTCGCCGCCTGGCTGCGCGAGCACGAGGACCTCAGCGGGTGGACGTCCCGCCAGCTACCGGTTCCCGGCATGCATACGAAGTGGCTGTCGGGCCACCGGCAGCTCATCGCGGCGCTCGTCGACCGCGACCCCGCGGTCGAGACGCGACCGCGGCTCTCGGTCATCCACTTCACCTACGTCGACCCCGACTACCTCGCCACCGGTGGTCGGCGCCACGACGCGTGGACCACCGGCGACAGCCACGAACTCGCATACCTTCCGAGGAATGTGCTCATCGTCGAGAACCGAGACTGTCGTCTGTGGTTTCCCGGGCTCGCCGACACCGTGGTCGTCGAGGGTGGCGGTATGGCCGCCGCGGTCTTACTCGGTGGGATCGACTGGATCACCGGAGCCCGCATCGTCTACTGGGGAGACATCGACAGCGACGGCTTCGCCATCCTCGACAATCTCAGATCGGAGATGTCACCGCGCGGGGTCAGCGTCGAGTCGATCCTCATGGACGAGGCGACACGCGTGCGCTACGTCCACCTGGGGGTCGACCGGGACCGCACGGGCAAGCTCCTGCAGCCATCGACAGCGCGGCTGGCGAATCTCACCCCGGAGGAGGCGGACTGCTACGCGGCGATCGCCACATCCGGCCCCGCAGCGACAAGACGAATCGAGCAGGAGCGCATCGATCTCGCGGATGCCCGGCGTGCATTGTGCCGTCTGCTGGCAGGACAGCCTGGTAGCGACAGCAGACCCAGATCACCACGCCTGCATTCTGGGACGGGTTGACCTCGGAGGTCACCGGATTTGCCGGTCACGAGCTACGTGCCGACGTCGATGTCGCCGCTCACCGGGAACGGTGCGATCGTGTCAGGACAAACGGGCCTTCCGGACGTGTTCGGCCGATAGCAGCTGTCTTGACGGATGTCGGAGCCGGGCGCACAGTGGCCCCATGGAGGTTCGCGTTCTTGGAGCGCTGACACTCGACGATGGCCGGATTCCACTGGCTCCGCGGGATCGTGCGGTGCTGGGTGCGCTCACCATCCGGCTCGGCGCATCCCTGTCCGTCGATTCCCTCGCGGCGGCGGTCTGGGGAGATGATCCTCCCGCCTCATGGTCCCATGTCATTCGGGGCTGCATCATGCGGCTGCGCAGGCTCATCGCGCCCGACCGGATCGAGACGACCCCGCGCGGGTACCGCTTGATCCCGGAGCACATCGACGTCGACGCCGAGCGGTTCGAACGACTTGTCACAAGGGGTTCGCGTCAGCTGGAGCTAGGCGAGCCCGAGCGGGCAGCGCACACATTCTCGGAGGCGCTCGCACTGTGGCGGGGGGAGCCCTACGTCGAGCTCATGGACTGGGGGCCGGCTCGGATCGCGTCGGGACGTCTGGCGGAGCTGCGGCTCGGTGTGGAGGAGCTGCTTCTGGACGCGCGGCTGCAAGCAGGTGATGTACAGGAGGTGACCGCATTGGCGCGCGCCCGCGTCGCCGAGGCACCATTGCGCGAGCGACGCTGGGTGGTGCTGAGCGTGGCGCAGTACCGCCAGGGTCGGCAAGCGGATGCGCTCGCCACGGTCCGCAGGGCGCGCGTGCTGCTCGCCGCCGAGCTGGGCCTGGATCCGTGCACCGAGCTCGCCGAGCTGGAGCAGGCGATCCTCCGGCAGGATCCCGCGCTGATGTCCGACCGGGTGTTCCGAGCCGAGAGCCCGGAATGCCCGTACTTCGGGCTGCCTCCCGCGGGAGTGGCGGATGCCGAGCGGTACTTCGGTCGCGAGCAGGAGCTGATCGGCGCTGTTCGGGCGCTCGAGGAGCGCGGCGTGCTGCTCGTCGCCGGCTCATCGGGCGTCGGCAAGTCCTCATTCGTGAGGGCAGGGATCGCTGCCGAGTTCCTCGCGCGAGGTGTCGACGTCGCCATCGTGACGCCCGGCGAGCACCCGATCGATGTCCTTCGCGATGTCGATCTGCCCGTGGGAGAGTCGCTCCTGATCGTCGATCAATGCGAGCAGGCCTTCGCCGCCGATGACCCCGCCGAGATCCGCGAATTCTTCGACGCCCTGTCGCAGATGGTGTACTGCGGCATGCTCGTCGTCGCCATCCGCGCCGACCGTCTCGGAGACCTGGCCGATCACCAAGGATTCGCCCAGATCATCCAGTCGCATCTGCTCCTCCTCACCGCGCTCGGACCCGACAGCCTCCGAACCGTGATCGAGAGGCCTGCAGATCAGGCGGGCCTCATCCTGGAGCCGGGCCTCGTGGAGATCCTGGTCCGCGATGCGGATGGGCGCACGCTTCCGCTGCTTTCTCACGCTTTGCGTCAGGTGTGGTTCCGTCGTGAGGGCCGCGTTCTGACGGTCGAGGCGTATCGGGCATCCGGTGAGATCGTTGGTGCCGTCGCGAAGACCGCGGAGGAGGTCTTCGCGACGCTCTCGGAGGAGGGCGTGCGGTTGCTGCGCGACATCCTGCTCCGTCTCGTCGAAGCCTCCGCGGACGGTGCGGTCGTCTCTCGTCGCGTCGAACGCACGCGCATCGCGATCGACGACGCGCACGCGCAGATCGTCGACCGGCTGGTCGATGCCCGGCTCATCACGACAGACGAGGAGTCGGTTGAGGTGTCTCACGAAGCGCTTGCACGGGAATGGCCACGGTTGAAGGAGTGGCTCGCGGACGATGTCGAGGGCCAACGGATCATGCGGCACCTCAGCTCCTCCGCCGCCGCCTGGGATGCGATGGGCCGACCCGACAGCGAGCTCTACCGTGGCGGCCGGCTGTCGACGGCCCAGCACTGGCGGGACGCGGTCGATCCCGCGATCACCGCGGTTGAGCGAGAGTTCCTCGACGCCGCGGCAGCGCATGAGACCGCAGCACTCGCCGCCGCGCAAGGACAGCTCCGCAAAGAGCGCCGGATGGTGCGCCGACTGTCCTGGGTGTCGGCCGGGGCAGCCGCTCTCGCGATCGTCGCTGTCACGGCCGGCATCCTCGCGGGGCTCCAGGCGAATCACGCCGCGACGGCCGCCGAGGCACGGCGCGTCGCCGCACGCGCGCTCGACGAGCCCCACTTCGACCGCGCGCTTCTGCTCGCCGTGGAGGCCACCCGGCTCTGGGACAGCTCCGAGACACGCCTCAACCTCGTACGCGTCATCTCACGCGCACCCCACCTGACGAGCATCATCCGCATACCGGAAGACGAGGTGGCCGCCTTGAGCATGTCCGTCGCCGAGGACGGGACCCGAGCATCGGTGATCGACAGCGATCAGGGTGTGCGCCTATTCGATCTCGACGCCCGCACGCAGCTCGGCGAGTACTCGCCGTCCGGCAGCGGAGTTGTGACCTCGGCGATCGACCCCATCACTGGGGCGGTCGTTTTCAGCGAGACGTCCGACCCGTTCCTGCGAACGGGCAGGCTCGATCTCGCAGACGCCGGCCGATCGGGCGTGACCACCTACGAGGGGGTGGATCGGACGGCCGCAGACGTCGAGTTCTCGGTCGACGGATCCCTCTTTGCAGCGCTTGCGCCGACAGGGCAGCCCGGTGGGGTCGCCCTCTGGTGGGGCGCCAAGGGGAACCTGACCGGGCCGATTCTCCTGGATCTGGACGTAATCTTCCGCGATCCTCTGTCCGAGCAGGTCTTCAGCTTCAGTGCCGTGAAATTCTCTCCGGACGGCTCGCGGATGTATATCAGCGGATCCAAAACGACCATCGTTCTTGAGACGGCAACGGGCGAAGAGCTCGCTCGGATCGCCGGCAACGGAATTCTCGCCATCAGTCCGGATGGCGGACGTATCGCGGTCCGAGACGGCCCACGCGCGGTGCGGATCGTGGATACCTCCGGGGTCGCCGCACCAACCACCATCTCGCTGTCATCCTTTCCGTGGGCGGCCGACTTCCACCCCGACAGGCCGCTACTCGCCATCGCAGGTGCAGGGGTCGTGGTGGCCAGCACCATGACCGGCGAGATCCTCGAGACACTGGTCGGTCATGACGGCTGGGTCACCGCGGCCGAATTTCGACCGACCGGCGAGTTGGTCACGGCCGGAATCGAGGGTGCGATCATGACATGGAATCTCGGGGACTGGTCGGCGGATCTTCCCGGCCGTCTTGTCCTACGGCACCACGTGTGGCTCGAACCCAATGAGCGCACCGTCATGTTCAAGGAGTTCCAGGGGGGTTGGCAGCATGTCGTCGCCGAGCCCGCCGTATGGCAGGAACACGCCTGTGGGATCGCGGGACGAGTACTCACCGAACAGGAGTGGGCGGAGCTGTTGGGATCTCGTCCGTACGCCCCGGCATGCCGCGAGTGACCTCGGCCTGAGATCCGGACGGTCGATACAGGACTGATACAGCGCTTTGGTTGAGTGCACCCACTCGCACTGCGTCCAGCCCGACCAGTCATGTGACGAGTCGCGACGCAACCGCCTAGCCGCGGTCAGGTGAGACCTAGAAGGGGACGGATCATGCGACCAGGACTACATAAGCGCACACTCGGCACTTTCACGCTTGCCGCTCTCGTCGCGCTGGTGGCAACAGCGCTGGGAACCGCGCCCGCGGTGGCACAGCCGCAGCATTCCGACGCGGTGCGTGTCTGGAATCTCCATGCTTCGGACGCGCTGATAAACCCCACAGGGGCCGACATTCCCGGTGCAGCTCAGGCGCCGCCGGTCTCGCAATTGCACCTCGCGATGGTGCAGGGAGCCGTCTACGACGCGGTCAACGCGATCGTAGGCGGATACCAGCCCTACCTGCCAGATCTTCCAGCGGTGTCCCGGTCGGCATCGCAGGAGGCCGCCGTCGCCACCGCCGCGCACCACGTGCTGGTCGGCTTGGGAATCGGACTGGTACCCGCGTTGCCGCAGGTGGTCCGGGACCGGCTTGATGGCCTCTATGCCGCCGCGCTCGCAAGCATCCCCGCCGGCGATGCCAAGACCGAGGGGGTGGCAGCAGGTGCAGCCGCCGCGGCGGCCATGCTCGAAGCACGAACCGATGACGGCCGCTACGCGGTTTCTCCCACCGGCGGGCCCATTTTGTGGCAGGTCGGCACCGGGCCCGGCGAATGGCGTCCCATTTCGCCGCCAGAGCCGAGCAACGCCCTTGCATGGGTGAGCGCGGTCGAACCGTTCACGCTTGAGAGCACATCCCAGCTCCGCACGGCAGGGCCGAACGCACTGACCAGCCACGACTACGCAAAGGACTACAACGAGGTGAAAGACCTCGGAGCAATCGACAGCCGCCGCACCGCCAAGCAGAACGTCGTCGCCGACTTGTACACGGCGCACCCGCCGGAGCTGTTCAACCGCACATTCCGGGCGATATCCGAAGCGGAGGGACTCACGCTCGCCGAAGAAGCCCGCCTTTTCGCCATGTTGAACCTGGCCACTGCAGACAGTGTCATCAGCTGCTTCGACGACAAGAACTTCTGGAACTTCTGGCGTCCGGTGACCGCCATCCACGAGGGCGACAATGACGGCAACCGCAAGACCGTGGGCGATACGGAATGGGCGCCGCTCCTCGCGGCTCCGCCGTATTCCGAGCATCCATCTGGCTACAACTGCGTTTCGGCGGCATACATGCACGCTGCCATGGCCTTCTTCGACACCAACAGGATGAACTTCAGTGTCGTGAGGATCGCGACCGGTGCGACGCGAGAGTACAAGCACTTCAGTGCCGTGGTCGATGACACCATCGACGCGCGCGTATACCAAGGTCTCCACTTCCGGGAGGCCGAGGTCCAGGGCGCAGGGATCGGTGAAGGCGCCGCCCGCTGGCTTGATCGGCACTTCCTTCAGCCAGTGAAGTGACCCGACCCGGCCGCTTCGACAGGAACGAAACGAATCCAGAAGGCTGAGCCGGATCGAACCCGCCTGAAAGGGAGGTCGATCCGGCTCAAATATGTGGTCGATGGGCCGCATGGTGCTGTTCCGCACGGCGCCCGGCTCGAAGCCCGCCGAGCTTTCGACGAACCCCGCGTCGCCTTCGAAGTCGACGAATACGACGGCGGGGTAGCGCACCGGACGATGACGTCCGAGTTGACACCCTCACCAGGATCGTAGAAGTTAGGTAAGCCAAACCTAACCGAAGGAGTGCTGGTGCACGAGTTGCTGACACGCCCCACCGCCGATCTCTACCGCTCGCTGGTCGCTCAGACCTCGTCGCGAGTGGCGACGCGCTTCGAGACAGTGACCCAGCCGTTCTCCGGCGCGGCACGTTCGGATCTGCAGGAGCTCGTCGACGGCGTCGCCCTCGACGTCGACGGCGTCGGGACGGCCCGCGCGATCCGCGAGATCGATGAGCTGTTCCTGGAGCACGCCGTCTGGTTCCATCACCCGTCCTACGCGGCGCACCTCAACTGCCCGGTCGCGCTGCCTGCGGTGGCAGCCGAGACCGTCCTCGCGGCGGTGAACACCTCGGTCGACACCTACGACCAGTCCACCGTCGGCACCCTCATGGAGCGCCGCCTCCTGACCTGGACCTCGGAACGCATCGGGTTCCCGCACGGCGGTGGGGTGTTCACCTCGGGCGGCACGCAGTCGAACCTCCACGCCCTCTTCCTCGCTCGCGAAGCGGCGCTCGCGCGGACGGAGCTCGCGCGTCCGCGGGCGCTCGCGCGCCTGGCCGTGTTCGCAACGGCGTCGAGCCATTTCAGCGTGGGCAAGTCGGCCCTGCTCCTCGGCTTGACCGAAGACGCGGTCATCGCCGTTGCCGACGACGGCGAGGGACGCATGGATGCCGCAGCCCTGACGGTCGCGCTGCGCGAGGCCGAGGCATCCGGTCGCCTTCCGATGGCCGTCGTCGCGACCGCCGGCACCACCGACCGCGGTGTCATCGACCCGCTCGCACCGATCGCGGACGTGTGCGACGCCGGCGGCGTGTGGCTGCACGTCGATGCGGCGTACGGGTGCGGGCTCCTCGTCTCACCGCGCCGCCGGCATCTCCTCGCCGGGATCGAGCGGGCGCGATCGGTCACGGTCGACTTCCACAAGAGCTTCTTCCAGCCGGTGTCATCGAGCGCGCTGCTGGTGCGCGAACCGCGAGACCTCGCGGCGGGCGCGTGGCATGCCGACTATCTCAATCCGCTCGAGAACGAGGAGCCGAATCAGGTCGACGTGTCGCTGCAGACGACGCGCCGCTTCGACGCGCTGAAGCTGTGGGTGACGCTCCGCGCCGTCGGCGCCGAGCGTCTGGGCGAGATGTTCGACACCGTCATCGACCTCGCGCAATGGGTGAGCGACGAGGTCGCGACCGATCCCGAGCTGGAGCTCGTCGGCCGGACACAGCTGAGCACGGTGCTGTTCCGCGTCCGGCCGGACGGAGCGGATGCCGCGACGCAGGACGCGCTGGTGGCCGGCGTTCGGCGGGTCCTGTTCGAGTCGGGGCGCGCGCTCGTCGCCAAGACGGTGATCGACGGCCGGGCCTGCCTCAAGCTCACCCTGTTGAACCCCGAGACCACGGCCGACGACATCCGCGGGGTCCTCGCGATGGTGAAGGATGCCGCGACCACGCTGGCGGGGATCGCCCCGGAGTTCGACGGGCTTCTCGCCGATGCGGAGGCGACCGCATGACCGGGCACGTGCACGACGTCGTCGGGGTCGGGATCGGGCCCTTCAACCTCGGCCTGGCGTGCCTCGCCCAACCCACGGAGCTGGATGCGGTGTTCCTCGACCGCAACGATGGGCTCCGGTGGCATCACGGCATGATGATCGAGGGCGCGACCATCCAGGTCCCGTTCCTCGCGGACCTCGTCACGATGGCCGACCCGACGTCGGAGTTCTCCTTCGTCAACTGGCTCAAGCACACGGGCCGGCTGTACCCGTTCTACATCCGCGAGAGCTTCTATGCGCTGCGCGCCGAGTACGACGCATACTGCCGGTGGGCCGCGGACCGTCTGCCGAACCTGCTCTGGAATCACGAGGTCGTCGCCATCGAGCACGACCTCGACGACGACGTCTACGTCGTCCGCGCCATGCGCACCGACACCGGCGAGCAGAGCGAGCTGCGCGCGCGACACGTCGTGCTCGGCGTCGGCACCCGGCCGGCCATCCCGCCGGCGCTGCGCGGCATCGACGGCCCCGCGATCCACAGTTCGGACTACGTCGACCGCCGCGACGAGCTGCGCGCGTCGGACTCGATCACGGTGGTCGGCAGCGGGCAGTCGGCGGCGGAGATCTACCGCGACCTGCTGGAGGGCGTGCGCGAGGGCGGGTACCGCCTGGACTGGATCACCCGTTCGCCGCGGTTCTTCCCGATGGAGTACACCAAGCTCACCCTGGAGATGACCTCACCGGAGTACACCGATCACTTCCATGCCCTCCCGCTCGGCATCCGTCAGCACCTCGGCCGTGAGCAGCGCAGCCTCTACAAGGGCATCTCGGGCGAGCTCATCGACGACATCTACGACACCCTGTACCGCCTCAGCGCCCACGGCGCGGTGCCGACCACGCTCCTGACCGACACGGAGGTGACGTCGGCCGAGTGGGACGGTGATCGCTACCGCCTGCGCCTGCGCCACGGGCAGCTCGACCGCGAGCACGAACGCGAGACGGCCTCCCTGATCCTCGCCACCGGCTATGCCGCCGAGACGCCCCCGTTCCTGTCACCCGTGGCCGAGCGCCTCGACCACGACGCTCTCGGACGTCTCGCGGTCGCCCGCGACTACAGCGTCGACGGCGGCCGTGGCCGGGTGTTCGTGCAGAACGGCGAGGAGCACACCCACGGCCTCACCGCACCCGACCTCGGTTTCGGTGCGTGGCGCAACTCGTCGATCCTCGCGTCGATCACCGGCCGCGAGGTCTATCCGATCGAACGCCGCATCGCCTTCCAGGACTTCGGGGTTCCCGCCGACGCGTTCGAGGCGGCGAGCGCGGGATCCGGGGTGGCACGATGATGGCGTCCGTGTCGCTCGTCGCCGCCGACCCACGCCGGGACGCGCCCGTGGTGCAGCGGTGGCTCGCCGACCCGCACGCCGCGTTCTGGCAGATGGGCGGTCACGACGTCGACGCCGTGTGCGATTATCTCGCGAGCGTGGTGACCGACCCGTACCAGGATGGCTGGCTCGGGCTGGTGGACGGTGCGCCGACCTTTTTCGCCGAGACGTACGACCCGGCGCACGTGCTGCTGAACGGCATCCATGACACCCTCCCCGGCGATCTGGGCATGCATGTGCTCATCGCGCCGCCCGGCGACCACCCCCGGCACGGCCTGACCGACGCGGTCTTCGCTGCCGTCATGGCATGGTGCTTCGACGAACTCGGCGCAGAGCGCGTCGTCGTCGAACCGGACGCCCGCAACCACCTGATCCGCCGCAAGAACGTGCGCGCCGGATTCACCGAACTGCGCCACGTGACGATCGAGGACGGCGCCCACAGCAAGGCGGCCGTGCTGTCGGTGTGCACGCGCGACGACTACCGCCGTTCAGAACTCGCCGCCACCGGAAAGGCACTTGTATGATCTCCCCCGCCTCGCACCTCTCCCCCGTGGCGCTCGCCCATGCCCAGCGCCACCTCGTCGCGAAGGCGATCGCCGAGTTCAGCCACGAGCGCCTGCTCGCCCCCGAGCCGGTCGTCGGCGGCTGGCGGCTGGTGGTGCCGCACGCCGCTGTCGAATACCGCTTCGCGGCGGTGCGCACCGAGCTCGAGCATTGGATCATCGACGAGGCCAGCCTGCACCGTCTCGTCGACGGGGCTCCCGCGGAGCTCGACGCGCAGGCGCTCATCCTCGAGCTGCAGCAGCTGCTCGGCCTCTCCGACCAGCTGCTGCCGATCTATCTCGAGGAGATCGCATCGACGCTCGCCGGCGCCGCGTTCAAGATCGCGCGCGGCGGACCATCCGCCGATGAGCTCACCGTGGCGGACTTCCAGACCATCGAGTCCGCCATGACCGAGGGCCACCCCGGCTTCGTCGCCAACAACGGGCGCATCGGGTTCGGCGTGTCCGACCACGCCGCCTACGCCCCCGAGTCCGGCCGCCCGTTCCGGCTGGTGTGGCTCGCCGCCCGCCGGTCGCTCTCCCACCTCGCGCTCGGCGCCGGCCTCGACGAGACATCCCTCCTCTCCGAGGAGTTCTCGCCCTCCGAACGCGCCCGGTTCGCTGCGCGCCTCGAGGAGACCGGCGAGAACCCCGACGGCTACCACCTGCTCCCCGTGCACCCGTGGCAGTGGGAGAACCGGATCTCGATCACGTTCGCTCCCGACATCGCCCGCCGGGATCTCGTCCTCATCGGGGAGAGCGACGACGAGTACCGCGCCCAGCAGTCGGTGCGCACCATGTTCAACACCACCCACCCCGACCGCCACTATGTCAAGACCGCCCTCGCGGTGCAGAACATGGGCTTCCTCCGGGGCCTGTCGCCGGCCTACATGCGCGTCACACCCGCCATCAACGACTGGGTCGCCGACCTCGTCGCCGGCGACGCCACGCTCCGGGAGTCCGGCTTCCGCGTGCTGCGGGAGCGCGCGTCGATCGGCTACACCGGCGACGCGTACCACCGCACCCCGACGCCGTCGGCGCACCGCAAGATGCTCGCGGCGCTATGGCGCGAGAGCCCTATCCCGCTCATCGCCCCCGGCGAGCACCTCGCCACCATGGCCTCGCTGCTGCACCGCGACGCGTCCGGTCACTCCTTCGCCACCGCCCTCGTGCGGGCGTCGGGCATCCCGGCGGCGCAGTGGGTGCGGGCGTACCTGCGGGTCTACCTACGCCCGCTCGTGCACTGCCTGCTCGCCCACGACCTCGCGTTCATGCCGCACGGCGAGAACCTCATCCTCATCCTCGAGGGTCACGTGCCCACCGGGGTGTTCATGAAGGACATCGGCGAGGAGGTCGCACTGCTCGCCGATCGCGCCGTACCCGACGACGTCCGCCGCATCGTGTCACCCGTCGACGACGGGGAGGAGGCGCTCGCGATCTTCACCGACGTCTTCGACGGGGTCCTGCGCCACCTCGCCGGCATCCTGCACGTCGACGGCACGCTGCCGGAGGCCGAGTTCTGGCGGATCGCCGCCGAGATCATCGACGAGCACGCGGGGCAGCATCCCGATCTCGATTCCCGCGTCGATCTGCGCGCCGACGTGTTCGCGCACTCCTGCCTGAACCGCCTGCAGCTGCGCAACACGCTGCAGATGGTGGACCTCGCCGACCAGTCCGCCTCGCTCATGTACGCCGGAACCCTGACGAACCCGATCGCGCGCTCGCGTTCGCCGATCGCGGCCCCGCGCGAGCTTCTGGAAGTCTGACTCCATGGCGGAGGTGTATCGCGACGACCTCGGCATCCCCCACATCCGCGCGACGGATGCCGGGGCTCTCGCCGAGGCGCAGGGCGAGGTCACGGCCCGCGACCGCGGCTGGCAGATCGAGATCGACCGGCTGCGCGCAGCCGGCCGGCTGTCGGAGCTGATCGGCGAAGCGGGACTCGCGTGGGACGTGTTCGCACGCCGCGCGCGGCTCGACGACACCGCGCGCAAGGCGCTGGCGGGGACGGATGCCGAGACCCGCGCCTTCGTGGCCCGCTACGCCGCAGGGGTTCGGCGCGGGATGACCGAGGCCGGTGGCGATGCCGCCGAGTTCCGCACGCTCGACGAGATCTTCGGCGGAGCGCGACCGCTCGAACCGTGGGCCGACCACGACCCGCTCGGCGTGCTCCACGTCGCGCATGCGCTGTTCTCCACGTTCCCGCTGCTGCTGTGGCGGCAGCACGTCGCCGACACCCTGGGCGACGCGTGGGTCGACGTGTTCGCAGGGTACGGCGACGGCGGCGACGAGACACAGCCCTCGTCGGGCAGCAACGCGTGGGCGCTGCACGGCTCGCGCACCGACAGCGGGATGCCGCTGCTCGCCGGTGACCCGCACCGCATCTTCGAGCTCCCCGGCGTCTACCAGCAGGTGCGGCTGGCGTGCGACGAGTTCGACGTCGTCGGGCTCGCGTTCCCTGGGGTGCCCGGCATCGCGCACTTCGGCCACACGGGCGACGCAGCCTGGGGCGTGACCAACGCCATCGCGCACGCGGTCGACGTCTTCCGCGAGCGCCTGCGGCCCGTGGCCGGCGGATACGAGGCGCTCGGCCCCGGCGGCTGGCGTCCCATCGACGTCGAACGCACCGTCGTGCGCGTGCGCGGCGGGCGCGGCGTCGAGGTCGAGGCGCTCGAGACCGAACGCGGCACCGTGGTGACCGACCTGCGCCCCGACGGCGGGGAACTGGTCGCGTGGAGCATCCGCATGCCGGCACGGGCGAATGCCGACCTCGGCGCCGGCGCGCTCCTGGGCCTGCTGCGCGCACGGACCGCGGACGACGTCGTCGCGGCGTTCTCGGGATGGGTCGATCCGGTCAACCGCGTGCTCGCCGCGGACCGCACCGGCATGGTGCTGTCGGCGACCGTCGGCACGACACCCGAACGCGCCCGCAGTGAGCGCCGGCTTCCCCTGGACGCCGCCACGACCCTCCCGGCCGCCGACCGGGGCGGGGCCTCGCACCGTGCCGTCGCCGACGTCGCCGTGGACGCGAACGAGCGTCCCTCGGACGCAGCGATCGACCTCGGCTGGGCATACCCGTCGCCGCACCGCGCCGACCGCATCCGCGTCCTGCTCGACGATCAGCGCCCGAGCTCCGTCGACGGATTCCTCCCGATCTGGGGCGACACGGCCAGCGGATCCGTGGCAGCGCTGCTCGCCGTGCTGCCGTCGGATGCGCTGCCCCCGCGCGCGGCTGCGGCGCGCAATCGGCTCGCGGCGTGGGACGGGCGGATGGATGCCGCATCCGCCGTCGCCGGCACGTTCGCCGCTTGGCGGGCCGCCCTCGTACGGCGAGTGGCCGCGCACCCCGCGCTGCGGGCACTGCACAGGCCCCACGGATTCGGTGCGGTGTTCGACCCGTGGCTCGGCGTCACCGGCCAGGTCGCCGCGGCGCTCGCACGGCTCCTGGAACATCCTGCCCTGCGCGACGACGCCCCCGTCCTGGTCGCCGCGGCGCTCGACGACGCCGCCGACGCGGGGAGCTGGGGGACGACGCATCGCCTGCTCCCGCTGCATGTCCTCGCGGAGGTGCCCGGCGGCGCGGATCCCGGCGCCGGGCTCGACGTTCCGCTGTCGGGAGACGGCGACACGGTGCGCTGCGCGGGTTCGACCCCAGGGGTCACCGACCGGGCGTGGCGGGGGTCCGTCGCACGGTGGGCGTGGGACCTTGCCGACCGCGAGAACAGCCTGTGGTCCGTGCCATTCGGCGCGGCAGGCGACCCCGCGTCCCCGCACTTCGCCGACCAACTGGCGGCCTGGACGGACGTCCGTCCCGTCCGCGTCCTCACCGACTGGACGCGCCTGCGCGCCGACACCCCGACCGGAGCAGCATGACGACGACCGCCACCCCACGCCTCGCGACCGGCGCCGCCGGCTCCCTCGTGCACGCCGCCGACGTTCCCGGGCTCGGCCGACTCGAGGTGTCGGCGCTCGATCCCGTCGCCGAGCTCGAGGTCATCCATCGCTGGGTGACCGCTCCCTCGGCCCGCTTCTGGGGGCTCGGCGACCTGACGCCCGAAGAGCTCCGCGACCTGTACACCTACGTCGACGGATTGACGACCCACCACGCGTTCCTGATCCGCCGCGACGCCCTCCCGATCGTGCTCCTGCAGACCTACGAGCCCGAGCACGACCCGGTCGGCGAGGTGTATCAGGTGCAATCCGGCGATGTCGGCATCCACTTCCTCCTCGGCGACCGTGGCGCGCCCGCGCCTCGGTTCACCACTCGCGTCGCCCACGCGATCGCCGGCTTCCTGTTCTCGCAGCCGGGCGCGGAGCGGATCGTGATCGAGCCCGACGTCGACAACGACCGCGCCCTCGCCCGCGCGGGCCTCTTCGGATTCACTCTCGGACCGCGCGTCGAACTGCCGGGCAAGTCCGGGCGACTCGCGTTCCTCACGCGCGACGAGTGGGAGAACTCGCCGCAGCCCATGTGAGGTCCGGGTTCCTGGACATCGCAGCCGACGCGCGCCCCGGCGCACTGAGAGAGAGGCGCCGAAGGTGGGCGCACCGCGACTCACTGACCGGTGGGTGGGGCGCCCTCTGCGGCTGCAGCGATGGTGTCGGCGACGACTCCGGCCTGCGTCACGTAGAGTGCGTGGCTGGCAGAGACGTTCGTGATCTTCGCGCCCGCCCGCGTGGCCATGTGCTGCAGCATCGCCTGGTCGAACGACTTGTCCTCCGTGGCGATGACAGCCCATGTGGGCTTCTCGCGCCACGCCGCGTTCTTCACGGGCGTGGCGAAGACCGACATGTTGATCGGCACCTGCGCGTCCCGCAGGAACGCGGCGTCGGCGTCACTCGCGTCGTGGGCGAAGCCGGCCTTGAACTTCTCCGAATTGAGGAAGCCGTACCCGTCGTCGACGACATCGATGACGAACTCCGGCGTCTCGGCGAAACCCTCGTACTGCTGCCCGGTGGTCTCGCCCGCATCAGGTGCCAGCGCCGAGACGTAGACCAGTCCCGCGACGTTGGGGTGGACGCCCGCCTCGGTGATCACTGTGCCGCCCCAGGAGTGGCCGACGAGGATCGCAGGGCCGTCCTGTCGATCGAGGACCCGCGTGGTCGCGGCGACGTCATCCTCGAGCGAGGTGAGTGGGTTCTGGACAATGGTGACCTTGAAGCCCCGAGACGTCAGGTTGTCGTAGACGCCACGCCAGCCCGAGCCATCGGCGAAGGCGCCGTGCACCAGCACAACGTTCTTGATCTGCTGATCGGAGGTGCTCATTTTCTCTTCCTTTCTGTCTCTCGTCCGGTGTCTCCGGAGCGAGCACTCGTCAGTCGGCGGAGCCAACACGAGCAATATATTGCATGTTGCATTCAGCAACAAGGATGCTCGGGTCTATATTCCGGGGGTGTCGGTTACCCAGAGTCGGCCCCCACCCTGACTCGTCCAGACTTGACGGATGCCGGGATTCTGTGTGCAATACATCGCATGCCGATCCCGCAGAATCACCTACCAGTCGGCCGCTCGCTCCTCCGCGATGACGTCTATGTGCGCCTGCGTGACGCGATCGTCGACGGCACGTTCGCGCCCGGTGAGAGCCTCCGGGACGGCGAGCTCGCGGAATGGCTCGGCGTGAGTCGGACGCCGGTACGCGAAGCGCTTCTGCGGCTCGCTGCGAGCGGGCTGATCGTGGCCCGGCCGGGACGCTCGACGGTCGTGGCGGAGATGGAAGAGGGCACCGTGCGACACGCACGTGACGTCGTCGCCGCGATGCACGAACTCGCCGCACGTCTGGCAGTACCTGACCTGGCCTCCTCGGTCGTCGAAGAGATGCGCGAGGCCAACGAAAGGTTCTCAGCGGCCGTGGAGTCCGGCGATGCCATCGCCGCTGTCGCAGCCGACGATGACTTCCACGGAGCGCTCGTCCGCGCGTCCGGCAATCCCTCTCTCGCAGCTGTGCTCGAACAGTTCGAGCCCGTCGTGCGGCGGGCTGAGTTCCTGCGCTTCGTGTCGATCGACCGATTCACCTCGCGCGAACGCCACGCCGCATTGATCGCGATGTGCCAAGCCGCGGATGCCGAGGGCGCGGCCGAGCTCGCGTTCCAGACGTGGCACAGTCTTCCCGTCGCTGAACCACACCCTTAGGCGCGAAACGGACTACCCGGGATCGGCGGACTCGACGCGAACTCGGGTCGTACGTGGGTGTAGCGGCCCCGCTGGGAACGGTGCTCCGAAACCCCGCAAGGCCGGCGGCGTAGCGGCGAGCCCGATCTGAGACCTGGTTCCGCCATGCCTTCAGATCAGGACGCTTCCGGTAAGGATGACGTCGGCGTGCCCACCGACCCAGACCTGCTCGTTTTCGCTGGTGATGTGCACTCGGCCTTGTCGCCCCATCGCAGTTCCTTGAGCAGCGACGAAGGGAGCAGTCAAACGCCCACTGGCGATCAGCCACTCCGCCGCCGCAGCGTTGAGGCTACCGGTCACGGGATCTTCTCTAAGAGGCTCTTCGCCCTCGGTGAAGAACGCGCGCACCTCCACGGCGACGTCCGAGCTCCTTCGGTGCAGCCCCAGAACACCGATGTCCCAGCGGCCTGGGTGGTGGGACGCATCAGGTCGGAGACCGAGCACGGTGTCCGCGCCATCCAGCAAGAGGCCGACCCAGCCAGGACCGTTGTCCAGCCACTCGGCGTCGAGGACCTGACTGCCATCAATGCCGAGGATGCTGGTGAGCGTCTTGAGCAGCTCGTCATCGACGGGACCAGAGCGCGTACGAGGAGGTGCAGTGAAGGTGAGCATGCTTCCATCGATCCGGACTGGTACGAGGCCTGCGTCGCATTCCTGCACGACGACCGTGGGATCCGCCGGCATGCCGCCCGCGTCGAGCCAAGCGCGTGCCGTACCCAGGGTCGGGTGGCCGGCGAACGGGATCTCGGTGTTCAGGCTGAAGATGCGAACGCGATAGTCCGCGCCCGCGTTCGTCGGGGGAAGCACGAAGGTGCACTCGGACAAGTTCGTCCACACGGAGAACTGCCGCATGGTCTCGTCGTCGAGGCCGTCTGCCTCGAGCACCACCGCGACAGGGTTGCCGCGCGTCGGGCCTTGTCCGAATACATCCACCTGGCGGAAGCCGCGATTCACGGGAGCGCTCGCCTCTCTTTTCCGGCTGGTCTCAACTCACGACCACACGTATGAATCGCGCCCGAGCATTTTCTTCGTTGATGTACGCGTATTGCTGGGCGGTGGGGAAGGCGAGATGGTCGCCGGTCTGCAGAGTGACGCCGCCATCTTCCTTCTGAATGAGGATGGAGCCTTCGGAGACGAGGATCATCTCGGACCACCCCACAGGGTCGGGCTCGGCATCGTAGCGGTCGCCGGGTTCGAGCGTCCACGCCCAGAGCTGCGCATCTTTCGCGGCGTGAACGGAAGCGAGCAGCACGGCCTCGCTGCCCGGCACATTCCCTTGCCAGGCGACTTCCCTGACGTCCGTATGCGGTGCGGCCGGCGCTGCAACGAGGTCGACGAAGGTGACACCCAGTGCATCCGCGAGGTGATCGAGTCCGGTCAAGCTGATGTTCGCCTCCCCTGCCTCGAGCTTGACGATGGTGCGGCGACTGATGCCCGAACGATCTGCAAGCGCGACCTGACTGAGTTCCGCAGCCACACGAAATCTGCGTACGTTAGCGCTGACGTGCGCGAGAACCGCGGACGTTCCTTCGATTTGCATGTGCATCATTCTGCACCATAGAGTGTGCAGCATGTTGCACACTGGCAGGAGGGTCTCGTTGTCTCGGCAAGAGGTCGCCCTTATCGCCATTACGGCAGTGTGGGGCGCGACGTTCCTGATCGTGCACATCGCGGTCCAGTACAGCGGGCCATGGTTCTTCGTCGGCATGCGGTTTCTTAC
Organism: Microbacterium sp. B35-30; assembly: GCF_010634855.1. Lineage (GTDB taxonomy): Bacteria > Actinomycetota > Actinomycetes > Actinomycetales > Microbacteriaceae > Microbacterium. Next base: position 43,394 of record NZ_MWLQ01000047.1, read on the forward strand.
TGCTGGAGTGATCACCGCGGTGGTCTTCGCAAAGGTCCTTTCGGGACTGACGTGGAAGGAGATCTGGGCTGGGTGTGCGATCGGGCTGATGATCTACCTCGGGTACGGCTTGCAGACCGTTGGGCTGCAGACCATCAACAGCAGCACCTCGGCGTTCATCACATCCCTCTACGTTCCGTTGGTTCCGGTGCTGCAGTGGATCGTGTTCCGAAAGCCCCCAGGGCTTCTCACCTGGCTCGGCGTGGCACTCGCCTTCACCGGCCTCCTGCTTCTCGCTGACCCCGGCAACGTCGGCTTCAGCTTCGGGGCGGGCGAGATCGCGACGCTGGCCAGCACCCTTCCGATCGCAGCTGAAATCATCCTCATCGGCTTCTTCGCCGGCAAGGTGCACCTCGGTCGGGTCACCGTTGTGCAGCTGCTCGTGGCCGGACTACTCGGCTTCGCCACCATGCCCGTCGTCGGCGAGCAGGCTCCCGAGTTCTCGTGGGGGTGGCTGGCAGCGGCGGTCGCTCTCGGCGCGGCGAGCTGTCTCATCCAGATCACGATGAACTGGGCCCAGCGATCAGTCTCACCGACGCGCGCCACGATCATCTACGCGGGCGAACCGGTGTGGGCCGCGATCATCGGCCGCATCGCCGGCGACAGGCTTCCCCCCGTCGCGATCGCCGGGGCGGTCCTCATCGTCGCCGGCGCCGTCGTCAGCGAACTCAAGCCGCGCGAACGCACCGAACCCGACGAGTCTGCAGACGGGCCCCTCCCTGACCCCCTCCCGAGCGAACGGACCAACGCATGACCCTCCCCACGACTTGCCGGTGCGCACGGGAACCGAAGGCTGGACCTTCGTCGTGGCCCACATCATCGACGGCACACCACCCGAGACCGGCGAAGGGGTCCGCATCGACGTCGACCCGGAGCACCGCGCTGCGCTCTCCCGGGCACACACCGCGTGCCACCTCGCCGCGCTCGCTCTCGACGCCGCACTAGCTGGGTCGTGGAGCAAAGCCGTCCCGACGGATGCGCTCGGAAGTCCCGCGTTCGACTCGCTGGCGATTCAGCAGTCGCGCATCACACCCCATCACTCGGTCGACATCTACAGGATCGGCAAGTCGCTGCGTCGCAAAGGATTCATGGTCACTGCGCTGGACGACCTCGACGCCGTCACCGATCGAACCAATGCGCAGCTCGCCACCTGGGTCGGCGCCGGCGGGCCGGTGCGCATCGATCGTGACGATGACCGGCTGTCTTCCCGGCGCACCTGGGTTTGCGAGTTGCCGGGCGGCTCGACCGACATCCCCTGCGGTGGCACACACGTCACGAACATCACCGAGATCGCCGGCATCACCACACGCTCACCACCAGCCAGGTCGAGGGCGGTCTAGAACTCGTCATGGCGACAGCCGTCCACGCGTTCTGACCCGCGACGGCGCCTCAGTCATACGGATTCCGACGCTCGCACCCGATTGCCCCTCGAGATCAGTCTCACACTCGGGCAGCTGACCGACGGCATGGCGATGGACTACTGCTGCAGTTGACGCGCTTCCTCGCGCGGGTGTTTACGGGCGCGCCGGCCATCGATCGGACGCGGGCCTCCGGAGCACCCACAAGCACTGGTGGCGACCGGCTTCCGAACGCTGCTCCTGCGGGCCGTCGTGACTGGTCGTCCCAATCGCGCTGAGAGAAGCACCCCCATGGGTGGGTCTCGCAGGGCCCGTGCCGGCTGGGTGATGGATGAGTGGTGATGGTGGGGCCTAGCTTCCTTCGTGCTGATCTCGCCGAGCCGAAGCCCGGCCATGGTGAAATGGCGTGTGCAGCAACGCATGGGGCGGCTGACGGCGACCGATGGCACCGAGATCGCGTATGCGACGATCGGCGCCGGGCGCCCGCTGTTGTATGTCAGCGGCTGGCTCAGTCATCTCCAGCTGAGCTGGGAACTGCCAGAAGAGCGCGCCTTCTACGAGAGCCTCGGGAAGGGGTGCCGCCTCGTGCGGTACGACCGCGCCGGCTGCGGTCTGTCCGCAGCATCCGATCGCGCACCGTCCATGTCTTATGAGCTGGAGCAGCTGGCCGCAGTCGCCGAGGCCGTCGGCCGCGAGCCTTTCGATCTGATGGGAACGTCCATGGGCGCGCTCGTCGCGGTGGCCTGGGCCGCGGCACACCCGGAATCCGTCCGGCGGCTGGTGCTCTATGGCGGATGGGCGTCCGGCGCGGAGGTCTCCCCGCCCGCTGTGCAGGACCACGTCCTCGGACTGATCGAGTCGCACTGGGGTCTGGGCTCCGACCTGCTCACCGACATCTTCGCCCCCGACGCGAGTCCCGCGTCGCGTCAGCAGTTCGCTCAGTACCAGCGGGCATCATCGACCGCCGAAACTGCCCGGTCGCTGCTGGCGATGAGTTACAGCCTGGACGTGAGTGACCTGCTCGCGCGGGTCCGCGCTCCCACGCTGGTGGTGCATCGTGCGCAAGACCGGGCCGCTCCCGTCGAGCAGGCGGCAGCACTGGCAGACGGCATTCCCGATGCGCGTCTTGTCGTGGTGCCCGGCCGCTCGCATCTGCCGTACGAGGGCGATGCCCAGGGCGTCGTAACGCCGATTCGCCGGTTCCTGGGCTTGCGCAGCCTGCCCCGCGGGCCACGAACGCTGACACCTCGGCAGACGGAAGTCGCCGCCCTGGTCAGCGCGGGGTGCACGAATCGGGAGATCGCCACCCGGCTGGGCATCGACGAACGCTCGGCCGAAGGTCACGTCGAACGGATCCGACTGCGCCTCGGCTTCACGTCGCGAGCCCAGATCGCCGCCTGGTTCGTCGCCCGACGCGACGCGCCGGGATCGACGAAGTGAGGTAGTTCCACGCCTGAAAGACCGTGGCCGGCGGCGCACGCTGATGTCATCCACAACGTCACACCCAGGAGCAGAGATGACACAGACCGCGACCGCAACCTCGCCGGAAGCCACCTTCGAGCAGCACGCCTTGCGCGGCCGATTCAATGCCGCGTTCTTTCGAGTGATGGACCCCTATATGGAGTGGAACCTGCGCAGCCGCAAGCAGCGTCTGTTCGCCGGGCTGCCGCGTGAGATCGTCGAGATCGGACCGGGCGTCGGCGCCAACCTCCGCCACCTGCCCCCCGGCAGCACGCTCGTTGCCATCGAACCGAACCGGTACATGCACGGCCGTCTGATCGAAGCTGCACAGCGGCGCGGCGTGCAGCTCGATCTGCGCGAACGCATGGCCGAGCAGACGGACATTCCCGACAGCAGTGTGGACAGCGTGATCTCTTCGCTGGTGCTTTGCTCGGTGCAGGATCCAGCGGCCGTGCTCGCCGAGGTACGGCGCATCCTGCGCCCGGGCGGCACCTTCCGGTTCCTGGAGCACGTCGTGGCGGCGCCAGGCTCGCCGACCCGCCTCGCCCAGCGGATGCTTCGCCGTCCATGGGCATGGACGTTCGAGGGCTGCTCCTGCGAACGCGACCTGGAGCAATCCGTGCGCGCCGCGGGATTCGCGACGGTCACCGTAGAGCGCTACCGGGTGCATACCCCCTTCCTGCCGTTCAACACCCACATCGCCGGCATCGCGCGGGCGTAGACATCGCACCTGGATGCCGAGCACGCCGATCGTTTGATTCCTGGACTCTTCTCCCCTCGCCCGCGGTCTCCCGGTCGAGCCGTCAAGGCTCGACCGGCCGCAAGAAGCTCAGCTGGCTCCCGGACTGCACGATCAAGGGGCCGAGTGCATCATTGAACTCGCGTCCTGCCGGAGCGGCGAGATGCTGGTCGAACGCCGCTCGATTGAGGTAGATCTCGAACACGAAGAACCGGTCGGGCGCCTCCGCGCGGCGGTAGACGTCGAACGTCACGTTGCCCGGTTCCGCGCGGACCACCTGCGCGAAGTCGCGCAGGAGTCCGTCGACAGCCTGGGCGGCACCGGCGCGCGCCGTGAACTCCGCGTAAAGGACGACCGCTTCCGACTCGGTCATGCGGGATTCACGTTCCGGGGTCCTTGGTGCCGAGCAATGCCGGCTGCAGCGTATGAGACGACCGGGTTCACCCCTGTGCCGCGCCAGTCATGATCGCTACCGCATCGGTCATCGAGTGCGTTTGCGGAGTGATGGTCGCTGCACGCTTTCCAAGCCGCTGTACGTGGATGCGGTCAGCGACCTGGAACACCTGCGGCATGTTGTGCGAGATGAGGATCACCGGCACCCCGTGCTCGCGCAGTCGCACGATGAGCTCGAGAACTTGGTTGGACTCGCGCACGCCGAGAGCTGCGGTCGGCTCGTCCAGAACCACGACCTTCGACCCGAATGCCGCGGCGCGCGCGACGGCGACTGCCTGGCGTTGTCCGCCCGAGAGGTTCTCAACTGAGACGGTCACGTCCTGCAGCGTTGAGATGCCCAGCTTCTGGACCTGTTCTCGCGCCTCTCTGCGCATCCCCGACGTGTCGAGCGCGCGGAACACCGATCCGGCGATTCCAGGCTTACGGCGCTCCCTGCCGAGGAACAGGTTCGCCGCCACATCCAGAGCGGGCGAGACGGCGAGGTTCTGGTAGACCGTCTCGATTCCCGCGGAGCGGGCGTCCTGCGGCCGTTTGAAGTGCACCTCCTCGCCGTCGAGCAGCAGCTGCCCCTCGTCGGGGATGTAGGCGCCGGTGAGGCACTTGATGAGGGTGGACTTGCCGGCCCCGTTGTCGCCGATGACGGCGAGCACCTCGCCGGCGTGCAGCGTGAGGCTGACGCCATCCAGGCCGACGACGCGACCGAAGGTCTTCACGAGCCGCTTCGCCTCGAGGACCGGGACGCCTGCCGGGGTGGGTGCAGGCTCAACTGCTCCTTCAATGAGAGTCACTTGCGTACCTTTCTGATCCACTGGTCGACTGCGACGGCGACGATGACGAGGATGCCGATCGCGAGAGTCTGGTAGAGCCCGTCGACGCCGGCGAGGAAGAGTCCGTTGCGGAAGACACCGACGATGATCGCGCCGAGGAGGGTTCCCCAGATGACGCCGCGGCCGCCGAAGAGGGACGTGCCGCCGATGACGACGGCCGTGATCGAGTCGAGGTTGAGATCCGCGCCGGCATTCGGGCTCGCCGCACCGGACCGGCCGATCTGGATCCACGCGGCCACCGCGAGCACGGCGCCGGCGGCGACGTAGACGCTCATCAGCACACGGCTGGTCGAGATGCCCGCGAGACGTGCCGCTTCAGCGTCGTCGCCGACGGCGTAGACGTGCCGCCCCCAGGCGGTGCGACCGAGAATATAGGCCATCAGAACGTAGAGGGCGAGCATGATGATCACCCCGACCGTGAGCCGGATATCCCCGATCGGGAACGCGGTGGCTGTGAACGTCAGCAGCTCAGGCATCTCCGCCTTGCGGATCGTCTGCCCCCCGCTGTAGAGGAGCGTCAAGGCGATGAACACGTTGAGTGTTCCCAGAGTGGCTATGAACGGCGGGAGCTTGATGCGGGTCACGAGGAATCCGTTGAGTGCTCCCGCGGCGAGGGCGGCGATGAGGCCGGCGAAGAGAGCGAGGGGCGCCGGGAGACCGTTGTGCACCGCGGTTTGCGCCATCACCATCGAGGCGAGGATCATCGACGCGCCGACGGAGAGGTCGATTCCCGCGGTCAGGATGATGAGGGTCTGGGCGATCGCCACGGTGCCGACGACCGAGACCTGGTCGAGGATGAGCGACAAGTTCGCGGGGGCGAAGAACCGCGGGTTGATGCTGCCGAAGACGATGATCGCCAGGACGAGAACGATCGCTGGGCTGATCGCCGGGTAACGATGCAAGGTGCCGCGGACCCGGTCAAGCGGCGTCCGGCGATCGAGGAACTCAGCTGCCAGGTCGAGGGTGGATGTGGGCGGTGCTTCTTGGGTCACAATTTCACTCCGTCGTGTCGAGGGAGGGATGCCGCGACCGCCGTGGAGAGCGGCCGTCGCGGCATCCCGATTCGGGTGTTACTCGCCGCCCCAGCAGATCTCGGCGGCTTCGGTGGTGTCGATCGACTCGACGCCGTCGGCGGGCTGGTCCGTGACCAACGCGACACCGGTGTTGAAGAAGTCGAGGCCCTCGCTCGTCTCCGGTACGGTGCCGTCTTCAACCAGCTCCACGATCGCCTCCACGCCGAGTTCGGCCATCTTGACGGGGTACTGCTGGCTGGTCGCATCGATGATGCCGTCGGCGACCTGCCCCACTCCGGCGCAGCCGCCGTCGACCGAGACGATGAGCACGTCATCTCCGCTCTTGCCCGCCGCCTCCAGCGCCTGGTACGCCCCGTATGCGGCCGGCTCGTTGATCGTGTAGACGACGTTGATGTCAGAGTTCTTGGCGAGCAGATTCTCCATGGCCGTGCGGCCACCGTCCTCGGCACCCTGGGATGCTTCGTTGCCCACGATCGTGTAGGTGCCGCCACCCGGGAGCGTTCCGGTGGGCTCCTCGTCGCCGTTGACTTGAGCGTCGCCCAGGTCGATGCCGAGTCCGTCCAGGAAACCCTGGTCGCGGTTGTAGTCCACCGTCACGGCCTTATCGTCGAAGAGGTCGATCAACCCGATCACCGCATCTCCATCACCGAGCGTGGCGGCGGTCCACTGGCCGATGTACTGCCCCGCGAGGTAGTTGTCGGTCGCGAACGTGATGTCGACGGCATCCGCGGGATCGGGAACGGTATCGAGCGCGATCACGAAAAGTCCCGCATCGCGTGCTTTCTCGATTGCGTCCAGCACCGCAGGTCCGTTCGGTGTGATCAGGATGCCGGCATCGCCCTTCGAGATGGCCGCCTCGATCGCCTGGATCTGAGTGTCTTCATCGCCGTCCTCCTTGCCGGCCGCAAGCGTCAGGCTGACGCCGTTGGCCTCGGCGGCGGCCTGCGCCCCCTCCTGCATCGCAATGAAGAACGGGTTCGAGTTCGTCTTCACGATCAGCGAGACGCCGATCTCGTCGCCCGCTTCGCCGCCGGCAGAAAGCGCCGATCCGCTGCCGCCGGCGCAACCGGTAAGGGTGAGCGCCGCGACAGCGGACACCGCGAAGGTGGTCAAAAGCGCCTTGCGGCCCCGGTGCATGTGATTCCTCATTGAATTCCTCTCGGTCGCGCTGTCCGTTGACAACGATGTCATAGTCGGGTGTAGTCGACTCCTGGGATAGAGTCAAGTCACCAAATCCGAATCGAGATGAGTTCGTGACAACGATGTCAGCACGGCGGCCCGATCATGAGGGTCGAACCACCGCCACGATGAAACAGGTTGCGGCGCTCGCCGGAGTAGGCATCAAGACGGTGTCGCGCGTCGTCAATCACGAAGCAAATGTGGCTCCGGCGACGGCTTCCAGGGTGTGGGACGCTGTGCGGGCCTTGGACTACCACGTGGACCTGCAGGCGGGCAGCCTTCGTCGCGCAGGCGGCCGCACACGCACGCTCGGGCTACTCGTCAGCAGCGTCGATAACCCGTTCGCAGGGGCGATCCATCGTGCCGTCGAGGACGCCGCCGTCGAGCGGGGCGTCTCGGTCTTCACTTCCAGCCTCGACGACGATCCGCTTCGCGAGGCGTACGCGGTGAGTGCGTTCCTGCAGCGGAGAGTCGACGGGCTGATCCTCACCACCGCGAGCCCCCGCCCCCAGTATCTCGGCGCAGTGCTGCAGCGTGGGCTGCCCGTGGTCTACGTCGACCGGAAGCCCGTCGATGAAACGCTGGACGCGGTCACGAGCGACAACCGCGCCGCCGCCGAACTAGCGACCGCGCACCTGATCTCTCACGGCCACCGGCGCATCGCACTCCTCGCCGACCGCCTCGACATCGGCACCGCCCGCGAGCGACAGCGGGGATTTCTCGACGCGCTCGGTCACGCGGGAATCTCGACCACCCTGGCCCCGATGGTCACCGAACTGCACGACGCCGCCTCTGCCCAGGTCGCCCTGGCCCGACTGCTCGCATCAGAAGCCCCGCCTACCGCGGTGTTCAGCGCGCAGAACCTCATCACGGTCGGCGCGCTGCACGCGCTTCGGGTGGCTGGCCTCCAGCACGCGGTCGCTCTCGTAGGATTCGACGACATCCCCCTCGCCGACCTTGTGGAGCCGGGCGTCACGGTCATCGCGCAGGACCCGCAGCAGATCGGACGGGTCGCCGTGGAGCGCGTCTTCGCTCGGCTCGAAGGCGACACCAGCCCCGCCAGACATACCATCACGCCCACGAAGCTCATCCCCCGCGGCAGCGGCGAGATCGCACCCGCGGCGGAGTAGCGACGCCCTATCGTGCCCCGAGTACAGCTAGAGCTCCGCTGCCCACGGAAGGTCCGCGCCCTTGCGTGAGACGGTGATTGCAGCGGCGGCGACCGCGTCGCGCCCGATGTACTCCAGCGTTTCTCGGCCGAGGTTCTCGCTTCCGGTGATCAGCAGCGAGTTGATCAATGAGGCCATGAACGTATCGCCCGCACCGATCGTGTCAACCACGCTCACTGCTGCCGCCGGGACCCACACCCGATGATCGGCGTTGACGATGATCGCTCCCTTGGACCCCAGCGTCATCGCGCCCAGCCGAGGACCGAGTCCGAGTACGGCGTCCAACACAAGATCCGGCGCGACGCCGGGATAAAGCCACGCCGCATCCTCATCGCTCATCTTGACTACCGTGGCGAGCCGCGCGGTTTCCTCGAAAACCGGCAACGCCTCATCGTGGGAGCCCAGTAGTGCGGGTCGGATGTTCGGGTCGTATGTGATCTCGGCGGCCGATGTGTCCCGGAGCAGGTCGCGCACAGAGCTCGCTCCTGGTTCGAGAAACGTTGCCACGGATCCCGTGTGCACAAGTCTTCGCGCCAAGCCCGCAGGGCGGCGCACAGCCCAGGCCAGGTCGAACTCGTACTCCGCCTGGCCGTCAGCTCCAATTGTGGCGATGGCCGTAGCGGTGTGCCCTGCGCTGATCGACTCCACCAGAACGTGAACACCGGATCGCTCCAGGTGTTGAATGATGGCTTCACCACGAGAGTCGTCCCCGAGATGGGTCAACAGTGCGACGTCGGCTCCCCGCCTGCCCAGCCCGAGGGCGACATTAGCTGGAGAGCCACCGACGTGTTCGATTCGGTCAGTGTCCGTCTGGACGATGTCGATGAGCGCCTCGCCGATCACCAGAACATCGCAGTCTCGTCGGTGGGTCATTTCTCCTCGGGATCCTCTGATTGGGTGGCGCTTGGTCGCGAGCCAGCACATTGTCGGTCGGGACGTTGGTCAAGCGTTCGGAGAGGACCCGGTTGATGACGTGGGTTGCTGTGAGAGCAAGATATCCGAGTCAGAGGTCGACGGTTTCCAACCTGCGCCGGTGAGTTCTAGCGGTACAGCTCGCGGACGGGTCGCCATCCTCCCGAGCTCAGGTCGGGAGGATGGCAAGCCCGCTGACCGCGACTACTGCGTCGTGGGGACGTTGATGTCGTCCACGCTGATGTGCCCCCACCCGCCGGTGGCGCGGTCGACGATCTCGATATAGAGGTCCTCGCCGATGTGCTCCGCCAGGTCCAGGTTTCGCCGCTGGTATTGCGCGCGCAGCGCCTCCTGCTCGTTTCCGGACACCTTGGCGAGCACCGCTCCGTCGGATGCGCGGATGGCGGCGACGTAAAGGTTGTCCGGGTCGTAGCCGCCGGCCGTGAGCAGGTCGATCTGGCCATCACCGCCGAGGGTGAAGGTGGCGGATCGCAGGGCGCCGGTGCCGGCGTCGCCGACGGCGTCGTCGAAGCCCCACAGGTGGCAGCGGTCAGTGCTGCCCCAGGCGTTGGCCTGTCGGAACGTGCCACCCCATCCCCAGTCGTCGGCGTTGGTCACGGTGGCGTTGCTGAAGGCGTTGCCGTCGATGACCGTCCAGTCGGTGAGATCGCATGAGGCGAAGTCCCCATTGGGGAGTCCGGTTCCTTCGGGCGTGGAGGGCTCGTCGAAGTGCGAGGGCGTGACGGGTCCGAAGGCGCCATCGAGGTTCCAGACCTTGACGGACTTGACCTGGACCTTCGCGTCACCGAGGACCCGCAGTCCGACGGCGTCGGCGAGTGTCGGGTAGACGCGGGTTGTCAGGGACTTCTTTCCGTCGACGTAGGCCTCGACGACGGAGCGGTCGACGTAGACGTGCATCGTGACCTTGCCGTTGGGACCGACGCTGAACTCGCCCGAGTTGACGCCCTTTCGCGTGTCCGGATCCAGGCTGGAGGAATTGCGATCGACGGCGAGCGTGTTCTCTGCCGGGTCAACGGTCAGGGTGGTGCGCTCCGTGCCGTCCGCACTGCGCCGCACTTCCAGGCCGACGGCCGAGTCGGTGCCCTTGACCTGAAATTCGACCTTCACCTCGAGCAGGTCGGTGAGCTGATCCTGCTTGTTCTCCAGGGCGGTGTTGGCCTTCGCGACGGTGGTGTTCTTGAGGTCCACCACCTGCTGAGCGCGCAGCGACTCGAGTTCCTCGATCGGTTCGATACCGACATCGCCGTTGGGCAGGATTCCCAGCGCGACGGGCAACCCCATGGAGTGCGCCCATCCGGCGTCGTAGTGGTCGGTTTCGCTGCGCCCGTCCTGGGTGATCGTGAAGAGGATCGTGCGGCCGTCGGGGTCGACCATTCCGGAGGGGCCGGTGAAGTGCTCGCCGTAGTCCCACATACGCGGCTCTTCGTGGTCGGGCACGAACGAGAACGTGTCGCGGTCCCATTCGCCCACCCAGTAGTAGGTGTTCTTCGCCGTGTTGATGTTGTACCCGTCGAACCAGGGGTTCACGACCAGGACGTGCTTCTCCTCGCCGTCGACGGCTCCGACGGGGAGCAGCACCGGCAGCTCCCACACCTGCCCCGTTTTGGGGTACTTCAGGGCGTCGCCGATGAAGAGTGGGTTGCGGTACTCCCAGTTCACCAGATCACGGGACGTGTAGAGCAGGGCGGTTCCGCCGACGCGGGTGTCCCCGTCGAGGATGCCGGAGCCGACGATCTGGTACCAGATCGGCTGTCCGTCGTCGCCGGTCTCCTTCCATACGAACGGGTCGCGGAACTGCCCGAACCACGGGGTGCCCACCGGGGACGCCAGATCGCGCGCCTGGGTGGTGACGGGCGCGGGCTCCAAGCGCCATTCGGTGAGGTCGCTGTTCTCCGCTCCGTCCACCGGCCACGCCAAGCCTGTGGCCTGGTTCGGCACCGCCGCGTCGTTGCCGGCAGTGTAGAACAGCACAGGCTTTCCGTCGGCGTCTAGGGTCGCACTCCCGGACCACACCCCGTCTGGTGTCACCGGCGCGGTCGGGGCGATCGCGACGGGCAGGTCCTCCCAGTGGACGAGGTCGTCGCTGATGGCGTGCCCCCAGTGGATCTGGTGCCAGTACGGTCCCTGCGGGTTGTGCTGGTAGAAGACGTGGTACTTGCCGTCGTAGTAGACAGGCGCGTGCGGCTCGTTCATCCAATGCTCCGGAGGCAGGAAATGGTACTGCGGCCGGTACCTGTCCCCGTCGAAACGGTCACGTGACGGCGTGATCGCCGGCGCGGTCGCGTCTGCACCTGCGTCGGCGGCAGCAGCGATCTCATCGGCACCGAGGAGGGCGTCGGTCACCGTCAACTCGTCGATGGCGCCGTTCCACATGTTCGCGCGGAACGCTCCGTTGATCACGGCGGCGTTGTTGTGGCGGCCGATCAGCAGCGGCCGCGATTCGGCGGCGAGGATGCGGGTGCCTCCGCCGATGTTCTTCTCAGCGACCTGTTCCCCGTTCAGGTACAAGCGGATCAGTCCGGTGCCGGCATCGTAGGTGGCCGCGACGTGGCTCCACTCGTAGCTGGGGAGAACGGCGTCGTCACCGACGCGGAGGGTGTGCCAGTTCACGCCGTCACCGAGTTCGAGGCCCCACGTGCCGTGCCGGTACATGCCGAGCAGGTAGCCGGTCTTGGCCTTGGCGTCGTGCTGGTTGACCACCGCGGAGGCCTGGCCGAGGTCGCCCCATTCATAGGAGCGCGGGGCGACCCACGCCTCGATGCTGAGTGTGCTGCTGGGGACGAGCGCAGCCGTTCCCTCCCGCTCGATGGATGTCGAGTAGCCGTCGAACAGCAGCGCACCGTCGACGACGCCGGCGGTCCACAGTGGGTCGCTGTCGGGCTTGTCGGCAGCATCGTTGAACACGTAGGCGACGGCATCAGAGGTCGCTGCCCCACCTGCGACGGTCTTGCCGGATCCCTCGTCGAAGGACCAGTGCATCGGGTCGTTGAGGAGGGTTCGGATTCCGTCGGCGTTGAGGTGCCCGGTGGGCGAGTTGTCGACCAAGCGCAGCCGCACGACGTCGCCGCGGTGCGCGCCAAGGTCGATGGCCACCGGCTGATACGTGTCGGTCGCCTGGGGGACGCCGACGCGTGCGAGCTCACTGCCGTCGGTCTCCGAGACGATGGCCGCGTACACGTCGGGGTTCTTCGATCCGCCGAGCAGAAGGCGTACTTCCGCGTCCCCGCCGACTCGGAATCGGGGCGAGGTGAGGGTGCCGATGGCGTCATCCGAGTCCAGCGCGCCGCCCCACAGGTGGTACGTGCCCTCCGCATCGAAGGGGTGGCTGTCCGGTGTGGAGGTGGCGTCCGAGACGTGTGCCGCGGTGAATGCGGCTCCTTCGGCGGTCCAGCCGTCGAGCGTTCCGGTTTCGAACCCGGCGTTGTCGAACTCGTAGCCGAGGACCTCGACGTTGGTGTTGATCGCGTCGACGTTGATGTGCCCCCATCCGCCAGTGGCGGTGTCGACGACCTCGAAGTACAGGTCCTTTCCAAGGTGGGCGGCTGCGCTCCATCGCACCAGCGAGTAGCTCTCGGAGTCAGCGAAGCCGGTGTTGGTCGCCCGCATGAGCTCCGCTCCGTCAGACGCGCGGTGGAGGGCGACGTACAGATTGTCGATGTCGTTGCCCCCTCCGATCAGGAACTCGATGGTGCCGGTCCCGGTCAGCGTGAAGGTGGAGGAGCGCAGCGTGCCGGTGGGCGCGTCACCTCCGTTGCTGGCACCCCAGAGATGGTGGGTGCCGTCGTGGTTGAATGGCCCACCCCATCCCCAGTCGGTGGCGTCACTGATGTGCGCGTCAGTGAAGGCATCCCCGCTCACCACGTTCCAGCCGGTGAGGTCGCCGCTCTCGAAGCTGGGATTGATCACCTGGGTGACCGACGTCTCCGTGTAGGTGCGGACATCGTCCAGGTTGATATGCCCCCACCCGCCGGATGAGTTGTCGACGACTTCCAGGTAGAGGTCTTCGCCGAGTTCCGCGGACACATCCCACACGACTCGCGTGAGCGCTTCGGAGTCAGCGAACGCGGTGTTGGTCGCGCGTCGGATCTCGGTGTCGTCACTGGCGCGACGCAACGCGACATAGAGGTTGTCGATGTCGTTGCCGCCGCCGATCAGGAAGCTGACCTCGCCGATTCCGCCCAGGGTGAAGGTCGAGGACCGCAGCTTCCCTGTGGGTTCATCGCCCCCGGCCGCCGCTCCCCAAAGGTGGTAGGTGCCATCGGGGTTGAAGCAGCAGCCCCAGCCCCAGTCGGTCGCGTCGCTGACGTGCGCGTCGGTGAACGCGTTGCCCTCCAGCGCCGTCCAGCCCGCGAGGTCGCCGGTTTCGAAGCTCGGGTTCTCGATCGTGTTGGCTGCGGCGGTCGCCGTGAGCGGTGCCGTGAAACTCAGCACCCCCACGGCGAGGGTGCTTGCGACTGCGGCGGCGACAGCGCGCAGTGGCGCGCTCATCCTGGTTGTCCTCATGTCCATCTCCTTCGACGGCGGGGTTCAGGTGACGTTGGGGGTACCTGCGGGAACGCGCAGCGCACCGTTGTGGATGTGGTCGAAACGGCCGTCTGCGACGCGCAGGTTTCCGTCGGTGCCCCACGAGACCGGCAACGGGTCCGAGAGCGCGCCCACGAATTCGCCTGCGGGGTCGACGTGAAGGAAGGCGAACAAGTACCAGCGGCCATCGCGGTCCCTCACCAAGCGACCGGCGTACAGCGATTCGTCGGTGAGTCGCACCGCCCGGCGGATGTCATAGGGGCCCTCGGGACGGTCGATCGGGACCGCCCACACCCCCCCTGCACTGTCGCGTCGTGACGCGCTCAGTTCGCCGGCCAGACAGCTGAAGATCAGGACGTGGCGACCGTCGATCTCGGCGACCTGGGGGACTTCCAGCTGTCCGAAGCCGGCTCCGGGCTCGGACCATGGCGGCTGCAGGGTCCAGGTCGAGAGGTCTTTGGACGTCGCGTGTCCGATGACGCCGCGATCGTCGGCGGCTCCCTGCTTGCTGCGGGCCGTGACCAGCATCTGCCATCCCGGAATGCCGGGCGCCTCGAACACCCACGGATCACGCCACGCCTCATCGAACCAGTCGCCGGAGTCGAACTTCTCATACCAGCGCGGGTCTGCCTCGGCGATCGCACCAGGCTGCTTCTCCCAGTGGTACAGGTCCGTGGAGGTCGCGACGCCGACGCGCTGGATGGTGCCGGCTTCCGCGCGGGACGTGCCGGTGTAGAACATCCGCCAGACACCGTCCTGGCCCCGCACGACAGAACCCGTCCAGGTCGTGAAGTCATCGAATGCCGGGCCGTCGGCGGCAATCAGCGCGTCGGGCACCTCTCGCCAAGTGCGAAGGTCGTCCGAGACTGCGTGCCCGACAGTGACATGGAAGTGTCGGCGGTTCGGATCGTGCAGGGCGCGCGAAGCTTTCAGATAGAAGACGTGGTAGTCCGTACCGTCGTCGGCGAACCACATGTCCCATGTCCATGCGTCGGGAAGCGTGAATGGCATCAGCCTTTTACTCCTGAGGATGCGATCGAGTTGATGAAGGATTTCTGGAATGCGATGAACAGCGCCACGACGGGGATCGTGATGAGCGATGAGTACGCCATCACCTGCCCCCAGGACACGTTCAGTTGGAAGAAGTACTGAAGGCCGACCATCACCGGGCGCAGCTCTTCGCTCTGCACGACCATCAGCGGCCAGAGATAGGAGTTCCATGCCGGCAGGAAGGTCAGGATCGCGACCGTGGCGATGGCCGGGCCGGACAACGGCATGACGATGCGGCGGTAGATGCTGAACCACCCCGCCCCGTCGACGCGCGCGGCCTCATCCAGTTCCTTCGGAATGGAGGAGAAGTACTGATAGAAGAGGTAGACCGAGAAGGCGTTGGCGATGAACGGGATGATCTGCACGTGGTAGGTGTTCAGCCACCCTTGGCTGAATGCGAGGCTGAACCCGTCGGCCTCCAGCGAGGGCAGCTTGTTGACCCACCACAGCAGGGGCAGCGCGAGCGTCTCGAACGGCACGATCAGCGTCGCCAGGATGAGGGTGAGGACGAGCCCTCGGCCTCGCCACCGCAGTCGTGCCAGTGCGAAGGCGGCCATGCTGTTGATGAGGATGCCGAGCACCACGGTCGTAGCGGCGATCAGGACCGAATTCGCAAGGAACTGCCAGAACGGCACCCGGTTGAAGACGCCCTCGTAGTTGTCCAGGGAAACCTCACCGACCGGTGCGAATGCCCGCCAGGATCCGAGGTCGGCGAAGATCTGCAGGTCCGGTTTGAACGAGGAGACCGCCATGAAGACGATCGGCAGCGCGAAGAACAGCACCAGCGCGCTGCGCAACAAGGTGATGCCGACCGCGCGGCCCCGGCCGGGGCGGGCGACCCGCGGCTGGGTGTCGGTGACGTCGGGAAGGACGAGGCGCTGTGTAGCGGACATCGCGATCAGCTCCTTTCGCGGGTGAGGTAGCGCTGGATGCCGGAGACGATCAGGACCAGCACGAAGAACACGAGCGAGATCGCGGACGCCAGTCCCGTCTGCAGCTGCTGGTATCCGGTGCGCACCGCCTGGTAAACGACCGTGGTCGTGGTGTCGAGCGGCCCGCCATCGGTCATCACCGCGATCTGGGTGAACAGGCTGAATGCGGCGATGGTGATCGTGACGAGGATGAGGGTGGCCGTCTGTCGCAGCCCGGGCCAGGTGACGTAGAGGAACTGCTGCCACCTGCTCGCCCCGTCGATCTCGGATGCTTCATAAAGTTCTGCGGGGATGGTCTGAAGGCCGGCGAGCCAGATCACCATGTGGAATGCCACGCCCTGCCAGATCGACATGAACATGATGGCCGGCATGGCCCAGACGGGATCGTTGAGCCAGTCGATCGGGGTGTACGTGCCGAAGCTCAGCGCCCCGAGCACCTGATTGATGAGGCCGTCCTTCTGGTACATGAAGCGCCACAGCAGCGAGACGACGACCATCGAGGTGACGACGGGCAGGAAGTAGACCGTGCGGAAGAAGTTGGTGCCGCGCACTTTGGCGTTCACGAGCAGCGCCAGCAGCAGCGCGAATCCCGCCTGAACCGGGACGACCACGATCGCGAAGTAGAACGTGTTCCGCACCGAGGCCCAGAACACCGGATCGGTGAAGAGGTACGCGAAGTTGTCCAGCCCGACGAACCGACCCGGACGAGGCGAGATGAGCCGGGTGTCGGTGAACGCGAGCCCGAACGCCAGCACGATCGGGATGATGAGGAACAGTATGAACAGGACGATCGCGGGGCTGATCATCCAGGCGGCTGCGGATCGCTCACCTCTGAGCGCCCGGGCCCTGTTCCGCCTCACGGGCGGGTCGGGAGGAGTGTCGATCGACTCCGCCCGGGCAGCGTCGAACGTACGGAATGTGGTCATGGTGATACCCCTGTCAGTCCGTGGGTGCGGCGCTGGTGCGCAGCACCGCACCCACGGGATGGCGACGTTCTAGATCAGAACGTGTAGCCGCCGTTCTGCTCGATGTCGCGGTCGATGTCCGTGACAGCCTTGTCGAGGATCGCCTGCGCGTCGCCACCCGCCAGGATGTCCTGCGTGGCCTTCTGGAACACCGATGAGATGTATGGGTAGGCGGCCGTCTCCGGTCGCACCACCGCGAACTGGTTTGCGAGCTCGAGGTAGATGCGACTGTCGCCGCCCTCTGCATACGCGGGGACCTCATCCGCGGCAGCGAGCGTTCCCGGGATCAGCCCGGTTGCCTCGGCGTAGTCGACGAAGTACTTGGTGTCATGCGCGAACTCCAGGTAAGCCTGAGCGCCCTCCACCTCGTCACAACTGCTTGTCAGGCCCCACTGCCACGACCCCGCGCCGATGGTCGGCCCGTTGCCGAAGTCCGGCGGCGGCAGCACCACCGCATCGTCGAACGCTTCACGAACGGTGGTGTCGGCCCAGTTGCCGGTGTAAAGAATGCCGCTCGTTCCGTTGACCCAGTCCGCAGTGGCATCCGTTCCCGATGTCTGCGCCATGTAACCGTTATCCACGAGGCCGCGGAACCACGTCGCCCACTCCAGCGCCTCCGGGCCGTTGAGGGCGCCGTCGGCGGTCTCGAAGCTGGAGCGGTCGATCAGGTCGCCGCCGAAGCTCTGCAGCAGGGGTGAGTAGGCGTAGGGGATCCATTCGCCGCCGCCGCCGGTGCCGAAATCGACCGGGTACTCGAACTGGCCCAACGCGTCGATCTTGGTCAGCGCCTCGTTGAACTCTTCACCGGTCCAGGGTTCCTCGACCGTGGGGATGCGGACCCCCGCGGCGTTGAGCGTGGATTCCCGGCTGAACATCGCGAGGGCGACATCGAAGAAACCGTAGGCGTACACCTCCCCATCGATCTTGCCGAGGGTGCCCTCGAGCTGACCGTCGTAGGTGTCGTCGGGGAGCCCGAGCGGCTGGATGTAGCCGGCCCACGCCCAGTTCGCGACGTTCGGTCCGTCGATGTCGACGATGCACGGCAGATTGTCGGACGTCGCTGCCGCGACCACGGCGTCGTTGTAGGCGTCCTGTGGGAAGTCGGTGACTTTCACGACGTAGTCGTCCTGGCTGCCGTTGAAGTCGTCGACGATGGTGTTGATGACTCCGAGCTCGGCGTCGTTGCCGCCGGCATGGGTCCAGAGGTCGATGGTGGTTGCACCATCGGACCCGTTGCCGGATCCTCCTGCGGCGCAGCCCGCTGTTGCGACGACCGCGAGGGTCGTTAGGCTAGCCGCAACGATGCGGCCGATTTTTCGGGACACTGATCTCTCCTGTTCGGGTGGTGATTGTCTTGCGGTTCATCGACGGATCAGGCGTTGCCGCGCCTGTCAGCCGGTTGGTGCCACTCTCCCGGGCTCGAATCCTGGGAGGGTGGCGCTACCGAGTGCCGGTGGATGACCGGTCCTCGGATGCGTGTCGTCGGTGCAGCGGTGGGTGTGCGACCCGTCGAGATCTGGTGGAAGAGCTGCTCAGCTGCCCATACGCCCATGTCGTAGTGGGGAAGCTCAACCGTTGTGAGGCCGGGGTAGAGCCCGTCGGCGATGAAGTCCTGGTTATCGAAGCCAACGATCGACACTTCCTGCGGGATCCGGAGGTGCAGCTCGGCGGCGGCGCGGTACACGCCCATCGCGAGGCGGTCGTTGAAGCAGAAGATGCCGGTCGGCCGGTCGCTGTTTTCCAAGAGGCGTCGTGCCGCCTGGTAGCCGCCCTCGGGATCGGCGTCCGCGGCGATCACCTGCAGGTCCTCGTGGGCGAGCCCCCACGCTGCGGCGCGTCGACGGAAACCCTCTTCTCGGCCGAACGCGGCGGGTATGTCATCGATGTCGTTGATGAACGCGACCTTGCGGTGTCCGGCCGCGAGGAGGACCTCCGCGGCGTCTTCGCCACCGGCTGCCTCGTCGGGCACCGCCCACGCGACAGCGGGGTCGGCACAGGAGGCGTTGATGAGCACCGTGGGCACGCCGGCGAGTTTCGCGGGAAGCTCCACGGGGCGGTGGTACATCGCCGCATAGAGGATGCCGTCGACCTGCCGGCGAAGCAGTGCATCGATCTCGCGTTCCTCGACGGCGCGTTCGTAGCCGGTGTTGACGACGAAGACCACGGAGTCATGGCTGGTAGCCACATCCTGCGCACCGAGGATGATCTTGCCGGCGAACGGTGTCGTGGCGATCTCGTCGCCGATCAGGCCGATGGTGTGCGAGCGCTGCGTCCGGAGGCTCTGCGCCAAGATATTCGGGGCGTACCCCAGCCGCGCAGCCTCAGCCAGCACACGTTCACGGGTCTCCGGATGTATCCGCTTCCCAGGGACGTCGTTGAGCACGTGCGAGACCGTCGTGATCGAGACGCCGGCCGCTGCCGCGACCTGCTTGATCGTCACTCTGCTCTGCGCCATTGCTTTGCCCAATCGTTTTGCCCGGCATCAGTATGCGCATCGACGCCGTGCTGCGTCAAGTGCGAAAGTGAAGTTGACCGAATCGTTACTGGCCGTGGTGCGGCGCTTCCGGATTCTCGGATGCGACGTCCCTGCCTCAACGATTCGACGCGCCGCCCGAGGGTGCCGAGCTGACCAAAAGAACAGTGGCCCGGCCATCCGTTCAACGTGCCCCAGCAGCGACGAGAGGGATCCAAAAGGAATGAGCAGTCGCCCAATCTTCCGAATGACCAAGGTCTTAGGGGCTCAGCACGACTTAGGACGATCCCCTGGTTCAAGACCGCCGGTGGGTGCCACGATGGGGGAATGGCCCGATCGCGGTCCTCGCCTCGAATGGTCGCACGCACGGAGGAACTGGGGCTCCTCCGCGACGCGTTCGCGCGCGGTCGAACGGGACAGCCCAGCGTTGTGCTCGTGCGCGGCGAAGCAGGCATCGGCAAGACACGCCTCGTAGAGGAGTTCATCGCGGGCATCGACTCCGACGAATCACCGCCAGTCGTCGTCGCCGTCGGTCAGTGCGTCCATCTCGGAACCATCGGGACACCCTTCCTACCCGTCCGGCGACTGCTGCGAGCCCTGCGGGGGAAAGTCGGAGATAACGCCTTCCGCGAGGCAGTGCAGGCGCCCGGACGTCTGGCAGTGCTGGGGGCGATCCTTCCCGAACTGGCGACCGAAGGGCCTGCATCGCTGCCGGGCAACCCCGGGCTTCTCGCGGACGCGATCGAACAGCTCCTTGTGAACCTCTCCTTCGAGCGCCACCTCGTTCTCGTCCTGGAAGACCTGCATTGGGCGGACGCGTCGACGCTCGACCTGCTGCGTTCTCTCGCCATCACGGACGACGGATCGCACCTCACGATCATCTGCACATTCCGCCTCGACGACCTACATTCCGGCGATCCGGCCGCTCAGTTCCACGGCGAAGTGAGCGCCAGTCGCTCCGCGACGACAGTCGAACTCGGCCGACTCGCCCCCGCACACACCGCCGAGCTCATCGGCGAGCTCTCGCCCGGCCTGGACCCTCGCGCGGCGGCGCGGGTCGCGGCGCGCAGCGAGGGCGTCCCCTTCATCGTGGAAGAACTGGTCGGGGTCGACGACGGCACCCTCCCCTCGACCCTGCGCGACATCGTGCTGGCGCGCATCGCGCGTCTGTCGCCCGATGCGAGGAATGCCGTGTCCGCACTTGCCGTGGGCGGCGACCGCGTCGACCACGCCGTCTTCGCGGAGATCGATGCGCGGGCAACGGCCGCGTCCATGCGAGAAGCGATTGAGTCACGCGTGCTCGTCGCAACCGACGGCGCGTACCAGTTCCGCCACGCACTCATCCGCGAGGCCGTCTACAACGAACTCCTTCCCGGCGAGCGCGCCGCGCTGCACGAGCAGTATGCGCGCGCCCTTCAGCCCCGTCTCGATGACGGGGAAACAAGACTTGCGACGGCCGCCGCGGAGCATTGGCTGCGCGGAGGAGACCTTCCTCGCGCTTTCGACGCATCGATAGTCGCGCGCGAATACGCACGCGCAAGCCTCGCGGTCACGGGCGCGATCGAGCTCGGCGACCGACTGCTCAACCTGTGGGCGCAGATTCCGGACGCGGAGGCCCGCGCGAGGACGACTCTCGCCGACATGACGGTCACGATCATGCAGGAGTGCAACGCCATCGGGCGTATTACCGAGATGATCAGCATCGGCACCCGGACCATCACGGCACTTGGCGCCGCGGACCCTGTCGGCCGCGCGCGCGTCCACCGGTGTCTCGCTGTGGCGTACGCCAACGGTGATCGACCGAGAGAGGAGCGGCTCGAGCTCGGCAAGGCGCGGCGCCTCCTCGAGCGGGAGCACGGTCGGTCGAGGGATGCGACGCTTGCCCTCGTCGTGAGCATGGAGCTCATCTCGGCTGTCGCCGATGATCGTCTGCGGTTCCGTGGCGAGGTCGACGAGTGCCTCGAGCTCGCCCAGCGGTCATGCACCGACACGGAGATGGGCCCGGTCCTCACACACGCGGCCTGGGCACTCGCCGATCGGGGGTTCCTGCTCGATGCGGCCCGTCTGATTGAGCGGGCTGTCGAGGGGAGCCTTCTGTCCGGCAGCCTGGCGGCGCGCACGGTCGAGTCGCATGTCCTGGATCTGCTCGGCCGTTTCGACGACGCCGCTGAGGTTTCGGAGCAGTCTTTGACACTCGCGGGTGAGCTCGGGGTTCGCCCCGGTGAGGGGCTGCTCACGTTCTTCCTCACATCTGTCGCATGGGCCCGAATGGCCCTCGGGGATCTGCCCCGCGCGCACGCCGCTCTCTCACAGGCCATGGCAGACGTCCCTGAAGACGGCGGTGAACCGGACCGCGGTCGGATCGCCGTCATCGGCGCGACGATGGACACGTGGGACGGGCGCCCGCTCGACGCGGCGGCGGTCGAAGCAATGACCGCGTTGGCCGGCGGCGACGCCGACGATCGGCTCTCTGTGATGGTCGTGACTGCCGAAGACGAACTCAATCGGACCGAGGACGCCTCCGGGCTGGGGCGGCGGCGGGCGACCGAAGGCGCCGTCCGAGCTTTCGCGCCCCTGGCGGACCCCTCCATCTCGACCCACACGGGCGACCTGCGCGCCGCCCTTCCGGCAATGGCGCGTACGGCGCACCGAGCCGCCGCCGAAGGACTCGCAGGCGAACACCTCGCGCAGCTGATTCGCACGCGCGACGCCACGATCGCCGACCTCGGCGACGACCCCGCCGGGCTCACGTTGCGCGCCGTGGCCGCAGCCGAGGTGACGCAGGCCATAGAGCAAGACGTCGTAGACGCCTGGCATGCAGCCGCGGACGCGGCCGCGGCGGGGTTCGTTCCGGTCCGCTATCGCCTCTACGCGGAGTACCGACTCGCGGTGGCGCTCACTCAGGCCCGCGACACGACCGGGGCAACACGGATGCTCTCCCATCTGATCGACGAAGCGCCGACGAAGGGAGCTGCGGTCGTCGGCAAGTGGGCACGGGCTCTCGCTTCACGACACGGCATCCGGGTCACCCCGCGACGCGAAGCGGCTCCCCCTGATCCGACGACTGGCCTCGAGAGGCTAACGCCGCGCGAGCACGAGGTGCTATCGCTGGTCGCTCAGGGACGCTCGAACCCAGAGATCGGCCGCAAGCTGTACATGTCGCCCAAGACCGCGTCGGTCCACGTCTCTTCGATCCTCGTCAAGCTTGGCGCGAGCAACCGCACCGAGGCGGCGACGATGTATGCAACGGCTCTGGCTCACGGGGATGCCGACTGAGTGGTCCGTTCCGGCATCCGTTCGCGCCATTCTTAATGGGTGGGACGACTCGCAGTGGGGACTCGCTTGTCGTGGCTGGCGCTCGGCGAAGTCCTCACCGAACTCACCCTCAACCCCGCCCACGGCTACCAACGCAAAACGGCTGGACCCCCGCCTCCGGGGGTTCAGCCGTTCACGATGTCCTGAGACATCACACATCACAATGGCGGTGACGGTGGGATT
>NZ_MWLQ01000048.1 GCF_010634855.1 Microbacterium sp. B35-30
GCGGAGTATCGAAGCGTAGGTCGCGGCATCGCCGAGACCGGGGATCCTCGCCGAGACAGGGGCGTCGCCCTCGGTCTGGTCCGGATTCCCCGGTCTCGGCGGCGACGACGTCGCCACGAGTGTCATCGTCTGTAACACGCGCGCCGTAGCATCGCTCTCGTGGCCTCTTCGTTCCGCATCCGCCCCGCCGTGGCGGCCGACGGCGCGTTCCTGGGCGACATGGTGGTCGAGGCCGCGAACTGGCGCGAGGGCGGTGCGCGGCCGCGACACGAAGTGATGGACGGCGCCGATCACCGCCGCTACGTCGCCGGCTGGACCCGGCCCGGCGACGCGGGCTTCGTCGCGGAGGACTCCATCGGCCAGCCGGTGGGGGCCGCCTGGTACCGGATGCTGCCACGCAGCGATCCGGGATTCGGCTACGTCGGCACGGGTGTGCCCGAGCTCATCATCGGGGTACGCCCCATCTGGCGGGCGCACGGTGTCGGTCGTGCACTGCTGCAGCGGCTCTGCGAGCACGCGCGGGCAGCGGGCTACGCGCGCATCAGCCTGAGTGTCGAGCGGGGCAACTTCGCGTCGACGCTCTATCGCAGCGAAGGCTTCGCGGTCGTCCGCAGCGGCGTCGGGCGCGACACGATGGTGAAGCGCCTGCGCTGAGAATCCCGGCCTCCCCGCGCCCCGTGGGGTCGCGGGTCGGGCGGCGTGGTTGCCGCCGAATGTCGGCGGACCGGCCTACCGTGGGGGAATGGCCAGGAGCTCAAGCCCGACCAAGGGGTCGCGCGCGTCTTCGAGCGCATCGACGAACACGCGCGCGAGCGCGTCGTCGACCGCGCGCAAGCCCGCCGCCAAGCCGGCACCCGCGCCCAAGCGCTACGTCGATCAGCCGGAGCGACCCCCCGTCATCGTGCGGGCCTGGCTGGGCCTCGCCCACGCGACCGGCGGCCTCTTCCGCGCGTTCGGTCCTGAGACCCTCGAGAAGGACCAGCGCCGCGACGGCTTCCCGTTCCTGCTCGTGCTGCTGGCGATCGCCGGCGCCGTCGACGAGTGGTTCTTCATCGGCAACGATGTCGCCGCGAACATCAGCGCCTACACGGTGGGCGCGGCCCTTGGCCGCGAGGCGTTCGTGCTCCCGGTGCTCCTGCTCATGCTCGCCGGCTGGATGTTCCGGCATCCGTCGTCGGTACACGACAACGGGCGGGTCGGCATCGGCTTCGGGCTGCTCCTTGTCACGATCGCCGGCTTCTGCCATGTCGCAGGGGGCCGTCCCCAGCCGAATGCGGGACTCCCTGCGCTGAGTCAAGCGGGCGGGCTCTTCGGCTGGATGCTGGGGGAGCCCCTCGCTCTCGTGCTCACCGACGTGGGCGCCTACATCGTGCTGTCAGTGCTGGCCGCGCTCAGCATCCTGATCATCACAAAGACGCCGCCGAACCGCATCGGCCGCCGTCTCGGCGAGCTGTACTCGTGGATGTTCGGCGCCGAGCCGAGGGAAGAGAAGACGACGGATGCCGCGGCCGCAGCGGTGGCGGAAGACGAAGGCGACCCGTCCATCCCGTTCTGGCGCCGCAACAAGACCGGCCGTGAGAAGGACCCGGAGGGCGGGCTCGGATCCCAGGACCTCACCGAGCTGCTGCCGGCGGGCGCGGCCCAGGGCGGGTTCGAACAGGCCATCGTGCCGCCCGTCACGCCGCCGCCCGCCCGGGCGACCGACGCGCTCACCGAGGTCATCGACCCCGCGGTGCTGTCCGCCGCCAAAGCGGCCTCCTCGTCGCGCACGTCGCTGCGCGACGATGCCCAGATCATCGAGGACGACGGCACCCTCCCGGGCCTCGACGGCATCGGCTCCGTCGCCGCGGTCGACTCGCCGACGGCCCCGTATCGGCTGCCGTCGGTCAACTCCCTGGCCGCCGGCTCGCCTCACGTCGCACGCTCGCAGGCGAACGACGACACGGTGCGGGCGATCACGAGTGTGCTCGATCAGTTCTCCGTCGACGCGCGGGTGACGGGCTTCTCGCGCGGCCCGACCGTGACGCAGTACGAGATCTCGCTCGGCCCCGGCGTCAAGGTCGAGCGAATCACCGCGCTCACCAACAACATCGCGTACGCGGTCGCGTCGAACGAGGTGCGCATCCTCGCCCCGATCCCGGGCAAGAGCGCCATCGGCGTCGAGATCCCGAACATCGACCGTGAGATCGTGACGCTCGGCGACGTGCTGCGCTCGACCACCGCCGCGAATCAGACGCACCCGATGACGATCGGCGTGGGCAAGGACGTGGGCGGCGGCTACGTGGTCGCGAACCTGGCCAAGATGCCCCACCTGCTGGTCGCGGGCTCGACCGGCTCCGGCAAGTCGAGCTTCGTCAACTCGATGATCACGAGCCTCCTGATGCGCGCCAAGCCCGCCGATGTGCGCATGGTGCTGATCGACCCCAAGCGGGTCGAGCTGACGTCGTACGCGGGCGTCCCGCACCTCATCACCCCCATCATCACCAACCCCAAGAAGGCCGCCGAGGCTCTGCAGTGGGTCGTGAAAGAGATGGACATGAGGTACGACGATCTCGCGTCCTTCGGCTTCCGCCACATCGACGACTTCAACAAGGCCGTCGTGGCGGGCGAGATCACCCTCCCGCCGGGCAGCGAGCGCGTCCTGAAGCCGTACCCCTACCTGCTCGTCGTCGTCGACGAGCTCGCCGACCTGATGATGGTCGCGCCGCGCGACGTCGAGGACTCGATCGTCCGCATCACGCAGCTCGCCCGGGCCAGCGGCATCCATCTCGTCCTCGCGACGCAGCGTCCGTCGGTCGACGTCGTCACCGGCCTCATCAAGGCCAACGTGCCGTCGCGGCTCGCGTTCGCGGTGACGAGCGTCACCGACTCCCGGGTCATCCTCGACCAGCCCGGCGCCGACCGCCTGATCGGCCAGGGCGACGGCCTGTTCCTGCCGATGGGCGCCTCGAAGGCGATCCGCGTGCAGGGCGCGTGGGTCAGCGAGAAGGAGATCGAGTCCGTCGTCAAGCACGTGACGCACCAGGCGCGTCCCGAGTACCGCGCCGACGTGGCCGCCGTGGCCGAGAAGAAGGAGATCGACGCCGACATCGGCGACGATCTCGAGCTGCTGCTGGCCGCGGCCGAGCTCGTGGTCTCGAGTCAGTTCGGCTCGACCTCGATGCTGCAGCGCAAGCTGCGTGTCGGCTTCGCCAAGGCGGGGCGTCTCATGGACCTCCTCGAGTCGCGCGAGGTCGTCGGCCCGTCGGAGGGTTCCAAGGCCCGCGATGTGCTGGTGACGGTCGAGCAGCTGCCGTCGGTGCTCGCGCGCATGCGCGGCGACGACGTGCCGGCGGCGGCGCCTGCGTCAGCGGCGGATGCGGCGGCAGCCGACCCCTATGGGACGGATGCCGTGGCCTCGCAGTACGACGGCTATCCCGTGGTCGAGAGCGACGACGACGGGTCGGAAGACGCATGGGGTCTCACCGGCCGCGATTGACGGGCTGTGCAACTGTCGAGCCCAGTCGGTCCGCTGCGCGCCGATAGGCTCGGGCCATGGCGATCCCTCGGCAGCTGCCCAACGCGATCACGATCGTGCGCATCCTGTGCGCGCCGGTCTTCCTGTGGCTTCTCCTCGCCGACGGGGGAGCGGACGGCGCGCTGCGCTGGTGGGCGGCGGCGCTGTTCATCGTGGCGATCGCGACCGACGGGATCGACGGCTATCTCGCCCGCCGGCATGACATCGTCACCGATCTGGGCAAGCTGCTCGACCCCATCGCCGACAAGGTCCTCACCGGCTTCGCGTTCGTCGGCCTGTCGACCCTCGGCGAGCTGCCCTGGTGGATCACCATCGTCGTCCTCATCCGCGAGATCGGCATCACGGTGTACCGGTTCATGGTGGTGAGCGATCACGTGCTCGCCGCGGCGTGGATGGGCAAGCTCAAGACGCTCGCCCAGGGCGTCGCGCTGTCGCTCGCGCTCCTGCCGCTGTGGACGCTCGTCGGTGAATGGATCTTCTGGGTGAACGGTGTGCTCATGGCGATCGCCGTGATCCTCACCATCGCGAGCGGCATCGACTACATCGTCACCGAACTGCGTGCCGCGCGCGCCAAGCGGAGGAGCGCGTGACGGGTGCCTCGTCGCCCCGCTCGGCGGACGAGCACGAGGTCCACGAGGCGCCGCCTCGCCCCGACGCCGTCGCGGTGCTGCGGCGCCTTGACGCACGTGACTGGTCGATCGCCGCGGCCGAGTCGCTCACCGGCGGTCGTGTCACGGCTGCACTCGTCGACGTGCCGGGCGCCTCCGCGCACGTGCGCGGAGGAATCGTCGCGTACGCGACCGACGTGAAGGCGAGCCGTCTGGGCGTCGATGCCGAGCTCCTCGCGGCACGAGGCCCGGTCGATCCCGACGTCGCGGTGCAGATGGCGCAGGGCGTGCGAGGCGCCCTGCGCGCGGACGTCGGCCTCGCGACGACCGGAGTCGCCGGCCCCGACCCGCAGGACGACATGCCGGTCGGCACGGTCCACATCGCCGTCGCGACGCCCGAAACGGTGGTCGTCTCTTCGCTCGCCCTCTCGGGATCGCGCGACGAGATCCGCACGCAGACCGTGCGGCGCGTGCTGGAGCTGGCACTCACCGTGCTGTGAGGCATCCGAGGTCCATGGTCGTTCGGGTCGGGAACAGACGGTGTTTCGTCTCGGTTACATTCGGTGATTCCCACCCATTGCCCAGTTGTCGGGATTAGATTGGCATCATCCGGTGCTGTACTGTTGGGCACCCGGAAGACGGTGGAATCAGAAGTGAGGAGGGGCCCTGATGATCCTGGTACGTCAAGAGATCGGTGAAGTGCTTCGTGATTTCCGCCAGCAGAAGGGACGCACCCTCCGCCAGGTCGCGGGACGCGCGAGCGTCGCACTCGGCTACCTGAGCGAGGTCGAGCGCGGCCAGAAGGAGGCCTCGAGCGAGATCCTCGCCTCCGTGGCCGAAGCGCTCGACGTCCCCATTTCGACGATCATGCGCGAAGTGGGCGACCGCATCTCGGTGCTCGAGGGAATCCAGACCTTCCCGGACGTGGTTCCCGACGACCTCGTGGCCTCGGTCGACGCCGAGCTCTCGCTGCGCTGACCCGGTTCCGCCCTCACGCAGCCAGGAACCGCCGATCACCATGCGTCGCAGTGAGTTCGACCGCGCTGTCGCGGACGAATTCGGCGCGCGTGCGAACGCCGTGGTGACGGATCTGTTCCTGTCGCAGGTCGGAGGCCGCACCGCCGCGGAGGCGATCGCCGCCGGTGTCGAGCCGCGCGAGGTGTGGCTCGCCCTCTGCGACGAGCTCGACGTCCCGGCCGAGCGCCGCTACGGCGTCGGACGACTCGAACCGCGTCGTCGCTGAGCGCTTCTGCGCGTTCTCCGTCCCCGCCGCGGTCGTCGTTCCGTGCGATTTCGCGCGGCGTGTCATCGAAGAAGTGTTCGAGAACGGCGTAGGCTCCTGCACAGCAGGTGTCGAGAGCGTGTTTTCCACGGACACGGGAGGAGCGAAGACGGATGTCGGAGCCCCTCCCTAACGTGAACAGCGTCGAACGACACCTCACGCCTTGTCGCAGCATCCGTCCCACCGGGCCGGAGCGCGACAGCCTACAGGCGACGGAACGCGAGCATAGAGGAGCACGTCATGCCATCACCCGTTGACCGCGAGAAGGCCCTGGAATCAGCCCTCGCCCAGATCGACCGGCAGTTCGGAAAGGGCTCGGTGATGCGCCTCGGCAGCGACGAGCGCGCCCCCGTAGAGGTCGTGCCCACCGGCTCGATCGCCCTCGATGTCGCCCTCGGCATCGGCGGACTCCCGCGCGGCCGCATCATCGAGATCTACGGTCCGGAGTCGTCGGGTAAGACGACGCTCACGCTCCACGCGATCGCCAACGCGCAGCGTGCCGGCGGCATCGCCGCGTTCATCGACGCGGAGCACGCTCTCGACCCCGACTACGCGCAGAAGCTGGGCGTCGACATCGACGCGCTGCTCGTGTCGCAGCCCGACACCGGTGAGCAGGCGCTCGAGATCGCCGACATGCTGGTGCGTTCCGGCGCCATCGACCTCATCGTGATCGACTCGGTTGCGGCGCTCGTGCCCAAGGCCGAGATCGAGGGCGAGATGGGCGACTCGCACGTGGGTCTGCAGGCGCGCCTCATGTCGCAGGCGCTCCGCAAGCTCACGGGTGGCCTCAACCAGACCAACACCACGATGATCTTCATCAACCAGCTGCGCGAGAAGATCGGCGTGTTCTTCGGCTCGCCTGAGACCACCGCGGGCGGCAAGGCCCTGAAGTTCTACGCATCGGTGCGTCTCGACATCCGTCGCATCGAGACCCTCAAGGACGGCACCGAGGCCGTCGGAAACCGCACGCGCGTCAAGGTGGTCAAGAACAAGATGGCGCCGCCGTTCAAGCAGGCGGAATTCGACATCCTGTACGGCGTCGGCATCTCGCGCGAGGGCAGCCTCATCGACTTCGGCGTGGAGCACGCCATCGTCAAGAAGTCCGGTGCCTGGTACACCTACGAAGGCGAGCAGCTCGGCCAGGGCAAAGAGAACGCGCGCAACTTCCTCATCAAGAACGAGGACGTCGCGACCGAGATCGAGTCGAAGATCAAGACGAAGCTCGGCATCGGCGTCCCCAAGGGCGCCGTCGAGGGCTCGGTCGAAGACGAGCTGGCCGCGCGCCGCCCGGCGTGATGGTTCGATTCGTCGACAGCGGGGACGAGTCCGACGTCGGGACCGACGACGGACTCGCCCCCGTGACGCCGCTCTTCGGCGGCGGGGGAGCGCGGTCATACCCGACGACCGCCGCCGAGGTTCAGCGGGCGCTCGAGGATCGCCTCCAGACGAGCCTCGACGCCCCGACCTCTCCCCGCTCGGCAGCTCAGACCTGGACAGATCCCATTCCCGAGGACGTGACGCCGCTGCCCCCGGATGTCACACCGACGTCCGAGAGCGCCGCGCCGATCGATCTGGCCGCCGCGCGTACCGACCGAGCGAGCTCGGGCGGACGCGGCCGCCCACGCAAGCCTGCCGGCGCCGGCGCCGGCGCCGGTGACGATGCCGACGCGGCGGCGACCGCTGAGCGCGGTCTCGTGAAGAAGCTTCGCGGGCGCCAGCTCTCCGTGTCGGAGGCCAAGACCTACCTCGGCCAGTACGACCTCGATGCGGACGCCGTGGCTGCCATCCTCGACGCCTTTCTCGAGCGCGGCTATCTCGACGACATGCGTCTGGCCGAGCAGGTCGTGCACTCCGGCGTCGATCGCAAGGGACAGGGGCGCCAGGTCATCGCGCAGAGCCTCGCCAAGCGCGGCGTGCCTCGTGACGTGGCCGACGCGGCGCTCGCGGAGCTTCCCGATGACGATGCCGAACGCGCCCTCGAGTTCGCGCGGTCGAAAGCCGGCTCCCTGCGTGGACTGGAACGTGATGTCGCGCTTCGCCGACTGGCGGGGCAGCTCGCACGGCGGGGATACGGCGGCTCCATGGCGCTGAACGCCGCGCGGACGGCTCTCGAAGAGGCGATGCGTCCCGCCGGCCGGGTGAGGTTCGAAGAGAGCTGAGCCGTTGCCGTCCGAGACGGTCTCCGTCAGGCGGGGTAGCCTTCGGTGGGCAGCGGCTCACGGCGACGCTCGGCATCCGCTGACGCGCCGGGCGCGGCATCCGTCCGCAGTCTCTGTCCTGGCGCACGGCTCGTAGAATGGCGGGATCATGTCTTCGCCTTCTGCTACTCCGACTCTCATCGCGCCGTCGCCGGCCGCGAACGACGTCGACGGCCGCGCCCGCACCTACGAGGTGCGCACGTTCGGCTGCCAGATGAACGTGCACGACTCCGAGCGCCTCTCCGGTTCGCTCGAGAGCGCCGGCTACGTCCGGGCTGAGGCGGGCGAAGAGGCCGACGTGGTCGTGATCAACACGTGCGCCGTCCGCGACAACGCCGCGGGCAAGCTGTACGGCACGCTCGGTCACCTCAAGTCCCGCAAGGACAAGCACGACGGCATGCAGATCGCCGTCGGCGGATGCCTGGCGCAGATGGACAAGGACACGGTGCAGCAGAAGGCGCCCTGGGTCGATGTCGTCTTCGGCACCCACAACATGGGATCTCTACCGAGCCTGCTCGAGCGTGCACGCCACAACGGCGAGGCGGAGCTCGAGATCCTCGAATCGCTCGAGATCTTCCCCTCGACCCTTCCCACCAAGCGCGACAGCATCTACAGCGGCTGGGTGTCGATCTCGGTCGGCTGCAACAACACGTGCACGTTCTGCATCGTGCCGAGCCTGCGCGGCAAAGAGAAGGACCGTCGCCCCGGCGACATCCTCAACGAGATCCGCCTTCTTGTCGACGACGGCGCCATGGAGGTCACCCTCCTCGGCCAGAACGTCAACTCGTACGGCGTCGAGTTCGGCGACCGCCAGGCGTTCGGCAAGCTGCTGCGCGCGGCGGGCGCGATCGATGGCCTGGAGCGCATCCGCTTCACCAGCCCGCACCCGGCGGCCTTCACCGACGACGTCATCGACGCGATGGCCGAGACGCCTGCCGTCATGCCGCAGCTTCACATGCCGCTGCAGTCCGGCAGCGACCGCATCCTGAAGGCGATGCGCCGGTCGTACCGCAGCGAGCGGTTCCTGGGCATCCTCGATCGGGTGCGGGCCAAGATGCCCGACGCGGCGATCACGACCGACATCATCGTCGGGTTCCCCGGCGAGACCGACGAGGACTTCGAAGCCACCATGCGGGTGGTGGAGCAGGCGCGCTTCGCGAGCGCGTTCACCTTCCAGTACTCGATCCGCGAGGGCACACCGGCGGCCACGATGCCCGACCAGGTGCCGAAGGAGGTCGTGCAGGAGCGCTACGAGCGCCTGATCGCCCTGCAGGAGCGCATCTCGCTGGAAGAGAACGAGAAGCAGTTCGGCCGCGAGCTCCAGGTGCTCGTCTCCTCGGCCGAGGGCAAGAAGGACGCGGAGACGCACCGGCTCACCGGCCGGGCCGAAGACAACCGTCTCGTGCACTTCGAGGTGCCCGCGGGCTCCGAGGTCCCTCGCCCCGGCGACGTCGTGTCGGTGGTGGTGACGCATGCCGCGCCGTTCCATCTCCTCGCCGACGCGCCCGAGGGCGCGCCGCTGCGCATCCGCCGGACGCGGTCGGGCGACGCCTGGGACCGTGCGCAGGCCGAGTCGTGCGCCGTGCCGGCGCCGGCGGGGGAGTCGGGCGCACCGCGCGCCGTGTCGCTCGGACTGCCGACGCTCCGCCTCGGCGTCTGAGTCCGACGGTGAGCCCCTGGCCTCCGGCGGACGACGCCGCGGCCGCGCGGCCGCAGGTGTGGGCCGTCGTCGGCGCCACGGGTACCGGCAAGACCGCTCTGTCGCTCGACCTCGCCGCGGCTCTCGAGGCGCGCGGGCGGCCGGCTGAGATCGTCAATGCCGACGCCATGCAGCTCTACCGCGGCATGGACATCGGCACCGCCAAGCTTCCCGAAAGCGAGCGGCGCGGCATCCCGCACCACCTCTTCGACGTGCTCGAGGTCACCGACGACGCGGCGGTCGCCTGGTATCAGGATGCCGCGCGCACCGCGATCCGCGAGATCCACGGCCGCGGCGCCGACGCCGTGCTGGTGGGCGGGTCGGGCCTGTACGTGTCGAGCGTGCTCTTCGACTTCCGCTTCCCGCCCCGCGACGAGCTGCTGCGCGCCCGGCTCGAGGCGGAGCTGGATGCGCACGGTCCCGGTGCCCTCTACGCCCGGTTGCGCGAGATCGACCCGGCCACGGCGGCCAAGGTCGACCCCCGGAACGGCCGCCGCGTGGTGCGGGCCCTCGAGGTGCTCGAGCTCGGGGAGCGCACGCACGGCGCGGTGCTTCCGTCCGAGCCCGTGCTCTGGCACGACGCCACACGCATCTTCGGAGTTGCCGTGCCCCGGGACAAGCTCGTCGTCCGGCTCGACATCCGCGTCGAGGGGATGTGGCGCGACGGGATCCTCGACGAGGTGCGCGCGCTGCGCGACGAGGGGCTCGAGCGCGGCGTCACCGCACGCCGGGCGATCGGCTACGCGCAGGCCCTCGCCCAGCTGTCGGGCGAGATGACCGAAGGTGAGGCGATCGCCGAGACCCAGGCGCTCACACGCCGGTACGCCCGCCGCCAGGTGTCGTGGTTCCGGCGCTACGACGCGCTGCGCTGGGTGGAATCCGGCGTTGATGCCGCGGTCCTGGCAGACTCGTCGGCATGAGCATCGCGATCCGGTCCTTCATCCTGGCCGACACCGAAGCCGTCGTGTCACTGTGGCAGGCGACGGGGCTCACCCGCCCGTGGAACAACCCGTACCAGGACATCAGCCGCAAGCTCTCGGTGCAGCCGGAGCTGTTCCTCGTCGCCGTCGACGGCCGCACCATCGTGGGTTCAGTCATGGCGGGGTACGACGGACACCGCGGCTGGCTCTACTACCTGGCGAGCGCCCCCGACCGGCGCGGGCAGGGGATTGGCAGGCTGCTGGTCGAGGCGGCCGAGGAGCGTCTGCTCGCGATGGGGTGTCCGAAGGTGCAGCTCATGGTGCGCCCCGACAACAACGCCGCGCAGGGCTTCTATCGCGAGCTGGGCTACGAGCCCTTCGAGACCTGGTCGACCGGCAAGCGCCTCATCGCCGACTGACCGGCGCGTCGACCGCCGGCGTGCTGTCACCTGGCTCATGGTCGGCGGGCTCTTCGATCGGGCCTCCCTCGTAGTAGCTGCGAAGACCCCGGCGCAGCCGGTGTGTCAACGAGCCGACTGCGCTGCCGACCGGCCGGCGATCCGCCTGCGGCGCGCCGTCGGGCATGGCGAGGCGAGCCCGCTCGGTCTCGTCGAGCGGCTGATGGATCTCGACATACTCCCCGCCGGGAAGGCGGACGATCCGCCCCGTCTCATAGCCGTGGTGGAGCAGGCCGGCGTCCTTCCGCTGCAGGCCGAAGCAGATGCGGCGAGCCACCGTGAAGGCCAGGAACGGCCCGACGACGAGTGCCACTTGGAGTGCCGAGATCACGTGCTCGATGCTCACCGAGAACGCCGTGGCGATGATGTCGGCGCCGCCCGCGGCCCAGAGCACGCTCACGAACACCAGGCCGGCGACGCCGAGGCCGGTGCGCGTCGGGGCGTGGCGCGGCCGGTCGAGGAGATGGTGGTCGCCGCGGTCGCCTGTGACCCACTCCTCGAGGAACGGGTAGGCGCCGACGACGGCGAAGAAGGCGCCGACGACGGCCAGTGGCGCGAGGATCGCCAGCGTCCACGTGCGCCCCAGCCACACGACCTCCCAGCCGGGCGGCACGAGCCGCAGGGCCCCGTCGAGGAACCCGGTGTACCAGTCGGGCTGGCTCCCCGCCCCGGCGTTGCCCGGGTCGGCCGGGCCATAGAGCCAGATGGGGCTCACCGTGACCGTCGCCGAGATGAGCAGCAGCAGGCCGGTGACGACGAGGAACAGCCCGCCCGCGCGCGCGGCGGCCGTCGGGATGAGTGTGACGCCGACGACGTTCTCCGGCGTACGGCCTCGCCCGGGGAACTGCGGCGGGCCCGGCCGCCACGCCCTGAGGGCTCGCAGCGCCACGAGCACGAGGAGCGCGCCGGGGAACACCACGATGTGCAACGGGTACAGGTTCTCGATGATGCGACCGGGGAAAGGCCCGCCGAAGAGCGCCGACGCGAGCCACGTGCCGATGACGGGGATGCCGAGGAGAATGCCTTCGACGATGCGCAGGCCGGTGCCGGAGAGCATGTCGTCGGGCAGCGCGTAGCCGCTCCATCCGCTCGCGAGGGCGGCGATCAGGGCGAGGAGCAGCAGCACCCACATGGCGCGTCGCGGCCGTCGGAAGGCCCCGGTGAAGAAGGTCGTCACCAGCTGCACGGTGATGGCCGCGGGCAGGAGCAGCGCGGCCCAGTGATGCGCCTGGCGCAGCACCACGCCGCCGGGCACGTCGAACGTCACGTGCATCGTCGAGGCGAACGCCTCCGACACCGTGGCGCCGTGCAGCGGCGCATACGACCCGGCGTAGACCGTGCCCTCACTCGAGGGTGTGTAGAAGAACATCAGCAGGATGCCGGTCACCGTCACGACGACGAGGGACGCCAAGGTGACGATGCCGAACCGGTTCGTCCAGTGAGTGGGCACGCGGCGCCGCCGCAGTTCCGCCCATGTCTCGTCGATGCGGTGACCGAATACCGCGATCCTCCCGACGCGCTCGGCGGCCCGGTCCGTCACGGATCGACGGCGGTGGTCCTCGTCGCCCGCCCTCTCTGTCTCGCTCGCGATCCTTCGCATGCCGTCTCCTCGTGATGGTCCTATCCACAAGACACCGCGGGGCTGCCGGATGTGACAGCGACCACCTCCGGCGCCGGGGAGGAGGGTGCGCCGGCGACCGTAGACTGTGACGATGCCGCAGACGATCGCGTTCACCAAGGGCCACGGCACGGGCAACGACTTCGTGATCGTCCCCGACCCCGAGGGCGCGCTCGATCTCACCGACGACCAGGTCGCGGTGCTGTGCGACCGGCGCTTCGGCATCGGCGGCGACGGCATCCTGCGGGTGGTGCGCGCCAGCGCGATCGCCGAGGGGGCCGAAGCGGTGGGCTTCGGCGCCGAGTGGTTCATGGACTATCGCAACGCCGACGGCTCGAAGGCCGAGATGTGCGGCAACGGCATCCGGGTCTTCGTGCGCTACCTCGTGGACGTCGGCTGGGCCGATGTCGACGCGGCGCCGCTCGCCATCGGCACCCGGGCGGGCGTCAAGACCGTCACCCGCAGCGACGGCGCACTCGGCGAGAAGGGTTTCGAGGTCGACCTCGGCCGGTTCGCCATCGACGACTCGGGAGTGCTGGTGCGCACCCGTGCGGGCGGCGCTCCCCGTCCGGGCATCGGGATCGACGTCGGCAACCCGCACGTCGTCGTGGCGCTCCCCGACGATGCCGAGCTCGAGGGCCTCGACCTTGCGGCACAGCCGCAGCTGCATCCCGAGCCCCCGCACGGCGCCAACATCGAGTTCGTGGTGCCCAGCGACCCTCTCGTGCACGAGGGGGTCGGATCGATCCGCATGCGCGTGTTCGAGCGCGGGGTCGGCGAGACGCTCAGCTGCGGCACGGGCGTCGCGGCCGCGGCGCTTGCGGTGAGGCACTGGGCAGGCCCCGCGGCCCCCG
>NZ_MWLQ01000049.1 GCF_010634855.1 Microbacterium sp. B35-30
CCCTTTCGCGATTCCGGGGGCTGGGGCGTGACCGGCGGAGGCTCGCGAGCCCGCCGGGCCACACGAGCATGACGACGATGAGGAGCAGGCCGAAGACCAGGATCGAGAGGTTGCCCGACAGCCGCTGCGCGACCTCGACCGGGAGAGGGAGTGCGGCGGTCGCCGCCCCCAGGGCCCACGGCAGCAGCACGATGAGGGCGGATCCGACCGCCGCGCCACCGATGCTGCCCAGACCGCCGAGCACGACGGCCACGACGAGCAGCAGCGAGAACGCGAGCGTGTACGCGCCGGGACTCACCGACTGGGTGGCGAAGCAGAGCACGGCGCCGCCGGCACCGGCGGCGACCGAGCTCAGGGTGAACGCGGTGACCTTGACCCGGCCCGCCCGCACGCCGTTCAGGCGCGCAGCGGTCTCGTCGTCGCGGACGGCGCGCATGCGCAGGCCGAGCCGCCCACCGGTCAGTGCGGCGAGCCCCGTGACGACGACGCCCGCGACGAGGATCGCCACCCACGCCTGCCACTGCTCGACGGCGATGAGCCGCTCCAGCATCGGCGGCACGCCGTCGTAGGCGATCTGCAGGCCCTGATCACCGCGGAGCACGCCCGAGAAGACCGCGGCGATGGCGGGTACCGCGATGACGAGCGTCAGCGTCACCCCCGCGAGATACGGTCCGCGCAGGCGCGCGGCGGCAAGCCCCAGCAGCCAGCCGAGTGCGGCGGAGACCACCACCGCGGTGAGCATGCCGGCCAGGAATCGCGGGATGCCGGTGACCCCGGCATCCGTCATCGCATTCGCCGTGAGCGCATAGCCGTAGCCGCCCGCGGCCATGAGGGCCGCCTGGCCGAGTGAGAGCTGCCCGCTCTGCCCGATGAGGAGGGTGAGGCCCGCGGTCGCGCAGAAGTAGGCCGCCACCGTGGCCAGCTGGAAGTTGCGGTACGGATCGAGCAGGAACGTGCCGCCGATGGCCAGCACGGTGAGCACGGCTCCGAAGACGAGGACGCGCGGGATGCCCCGCAGCGAGGGAAGCAGGCGGGTCATGCGCTCCTCGCCTCCCGCAGCGAGAAGATGCCGCCTGGTCGCACGAGCAGCACCCCGACGAGCAGCACGAGCACGCCGATCGGCGCGACGGTCGCACCCAGGTACCCGGTCACGAGGGTCATCGCCACCCCCACGACGAGCCCGCCGACGAGGGCCCCGACGGGGGAATCCAGCCCGCCGACGACGGCGACCGCGAAGGCATAGACGAACAGCATGTCGGTGGCGTGGGGGTTGAGTCCGAGCTCCGTCGGAACGAGCAGCATGGCGGCGAGCGCGGCGACCGCGGCCGACAGCATCCATCCGATCGTCACCATGCGGCCCACCCGCACGCCGAGCACGCGCGACACCTCGGGGGCGAAGGCCGAGGCGCGCAGCTGCAGACCGAGCGACGTGCGCGTGAACAGCAGCGCCAGCAGCGTCATCACCGCCAGCGCGACGGCCAGGACGAACACGTCGTACGGCGACAGCAGCGGCACGCCGCCGATCATGATCGGGCTGTCGTCGAACGGGGCGCGCATCGGCCGGTACTGTGCGCCGAAGAGGATGCCGAGCAGCGACTGCAGCACCATCACCAGCCCGATCGCCACGATGACGCCTGAGAGCGGACTGCTGTGCGGGGCGAAGCGCATGAGTCCCCGCTCGACACCGAGGCCGAGCGCGGCTCCGGCGATCAGCCCGGCGGCGAGTCCCGCCCAGTACGAGCCGGTCAGGCCGGTCACCGCGAACGCCGCATAGGTCGCGACGAGCGCCATCGCGCCCTGCGCGAAGTTCACGATGCGGGCGGCGCGCCAGATGAGCACCAGCGACAGGGCGAACAGCGCGAAGATCGCGCCGCGCGCGAAGCCGGTCGCAAGGAGGAAGAGCAGTCGGTCCATCAGAATCCCAGGTAGGCGTGTCGGAGGGTCTCGTCGGCGGCGAGGGTCGAGGCCGGGGCATCGGCCACGACCCGGCCGAGGTCGAGCACGACGCCGCGGTCGGCGATCGACAGGGCGCTGGTGACGTTCTGCTCGGCCAGCAGCACGGTCAGGCCGCGGCTCGCGGCGGCATCCCGGAGCGTCCCCATCAGCTGCGCGACAACGAGCGGCGCGAGCCCGAGCGACGGCTCGTCGAGGGCGAGCAGCACCGGGTCGGCGACGAGCGCGCGGCCGACGGCGAGCATCTGGCGCTCGCCTCCCGAGAGCTGGTGCCCGGCGCTCGTGCGGCGGCGGGCGAGCGGCTCGAACAGCTCGTAGACGCCGGCCACGGCACGCTCGCGGGCGGCACCGCGGTGGCGCCAGAGGGCACCGAGGCGGAGGTTCTCATCGACCGTGAGCTCGGCGACCACGCTCTGCCCGTCGGGCACGAGGGCAAGGCCGCACCGGGCTCGCTGCTCGGTGCGGAGGGCTCCGAGGTCATCGCCGTCGAGCAGGAGGGTTCCGGATGCCGCGGCCACGAGTCCTGCGAGAGTGCGCAGGAGGGTCGTCTTGCCGGCGCCGTTCGCACCCAGCAGCGCCACGACCTCGCCCGGCGCGAGCGCGAACCCGACGCTGTGGAGCACCGGAGCGCCGCCGTAGCCGACGGTGAGGTCGCGGATCTCGAGCGCGCCGCGGTGCGCAACCGCCTGCGGCTGTGCGGCGGCGCTCATGCGCTGGCCTTCACGCCGAGGTAGGCCTCTTCGACGCGCGGATCGGTGCGCACCTGGTCCGGCGTGCCGCGGGCGATGACGCGGCCGAAGTCGAGCACCACGATGCGGTCGGCGAGGCCCATGACGAAGTCGACGTGATGCTCGACCAGCAGCACCGCGCAGCCGGTCGCGGCGACGCGCGCGATGACCCCGCCGAGCGCGGCGATGTCGTCGGCGCCGAGTCCGCCGGCGGGCTCGTCGAGCAGCAGCAGCCGCGGCTCGGTGACGAGCGCGCGAGCGAGCGCGACGCGCTTGCGGTCGGGGTACGACAGCGCCGTCACCGGGCGGTCGGCGAGCGCCTCGAGGTCGAGCGCGTCGAGCTGCGCAGCGACCCGGGCATCGGCGTCGCGCCGGCCCGCGACCGGGAGCAGCACGTTCTCGCGCGCCGTGAGCCCCGCGAACAGGCCCAGCCCCTGCAGGGTGCGCGAGACGCCGCGCGCCGTCAGTCCCGCGGTGCGCCGGGGTGCCGGCATCCCGTCGATGTGGACGTGGCCCCTGCGCCGCACCAGTCCGCAGACGGCGTTGAACACCGTGGTCTTGCCGGCTCCGTTGGGCCCGATCAGAGCCACCACCTCGCCGGGGCGCACGTCGAACGACACCTCGTCCAGCGCGGTCAGGCCACCGAAGGCGACGCTCAGAGCGCTCACCTCGAGCCGCGCATCGGCGCGGTCTTCGGCCTCGGATATTGCGTTCATCGGCACCTCTTCGTGTCGGGTGCGCCCACTGTATCGCAGAAACCGACCGGGCGGTATGTTGTTGTTGCACGATCGTGACCAGGGACCCGGTGACCGCGCGGTCAGGAACAGGAGCGGTCGCGTGGAGACTCCCGGCAGCGGCATCCGTCACGGCCGCGTCAGGTGATTGCCGGGTCCTGGCCCGCGCGAACGGAGACCCAGGCCAACGAGAGGCGGGCTGCGCCCGTCAAGGATTCAGGAGACACGCCGCGCAGGCTGCCCGACCGGCGAGCTGCGACGGCAGATTTCCTGAATCCTCGACGAGGTCCGCCCCGGCAGACGGCTGCGCGGGGCGAGGCCGCCCGCTCGGAAAGGCTCGTGCGAGGTCACCTGCGGGGCCGGCACTCTCGGATGGGCTACTTGTGCGGGATCCCGGCGATCATGCCGCCGTCGACGACGAACTCGGCGCCGCTCGTGAACGACGACGCGTCGGAGGCGAGGAAGACGATGGTGCCCGCGAGGTCCGACGGCTCACCCGGTCGTCCGAGCGGGATGTCGAGATGGGCGGGATCGATGCGCGTCGTCATCTGCGTGTTGATGAAACCCGGATGCACCGAGTTGACCCGGATGCCGAACGCCCCGAGCTCGACCGCGAGCGACTGGGAGAGCCCGCGCACGCCGAACTTGGCGGCGGTGTAGCCGTGCAGGCCGGGGCTGCCGCGCATGCCCTCGACCGACGAGATGTTGATGATGGAGCCCTGGCCCTGCGCCTTCATGATCGGCACGACACTGCGGCAGCCGAAGAAGACGCCGGTCAGGTTCACGGCGATGACGGCGTTCCACTTCTCGGTGGTGAGGTGCTCGATGGGCGCGGCGTTCGCGATGCCGGCATTGTTGACCAGCACGTCGAGCGAGCCGAAGGCGTCGACGGATGCCGCCACCGCGGCATCCCATTCCTTCTCGTCCGTCACATCGAGGTGGACGAACAGCGCGCCCTCGCCGAGGTCCGCGGCGAGCGCGGCGCCGTCGTCATCGAGGATGTCCGCGATCACGACTCTCGCGCCGGCCGCGTGCAACGCGCGCACATACGCCTCGCCGATGCCGCGCGCCCC
Source organism: Microbacterium sp. B35-30 (assembly GCF_010634855.1). Taxonomy (GTDB): domain Bacteria; phylum Actinomycetota; class Actinomycetes; order Actinomycetales; family Microbacteriaceae; genus Microbacterium. The sequence goes on from NZ_MWLQ01000049.1 coordinate 4,489, forward strand.
GCCGGTGACGAGCGCGACGCGGCCGTCGAGCCCGAACCCGCTCACGACGCCAGCTCGATCACGACACGGCCGACGGTCGATCCCGACGCGAGCGCCGTCAGCGCCTCGGGCGCGCGCTCGAACGGCACGGCGTGGTCGACGACCGGGCGGATCGTCCCCGCATCGGCCAGGCGCGTCAGCTCCGTCCGCGTCACGTCGATGAGGTCGGGCCGCACGCGGGGGTACATGCCCCAGTGCAGGCCCAGCACGGAGTAGTTCTTGACGAGCACGTGACCCGCCGGCAGCGTCTGGATCGTTCCGCCGGCGAAGCCGACGACGACGATGCGCCCCTCGAAAGCGATGCACTTGGTCGATGCGTCGAACGCCGCCCCGCCTACCGGGTCGAAGACGACGTCGGCGCCGTGGCCACCGGTCGCGGCCTTGACGCCGGCGACGAGGTCGTCGACACCGCGCACCAGCACGACCTCGGCACCCGCCTCGCGCGCGACGGCGGCCTTGGCGTCCGACCCGACGACACCGATGACGCGTGCGCCGGCGGCGACGCCGAGCTGCACGGCCGCGAGTCCCACCCCGCCCGCGGCGGCGTGTACCAGCAGCCACTCACCAGGCTGCAGCGCCGCGCGGCGGTGGAGCCCGAACCACGCCGTCTGGTACGCGACCGTGAGACCGGCGGCCTCGGCGTCCGACAGCGCAGAAGGAGCCCGCCAGACGTCGGATGCCGGCAGCACCGCGTACTCCGAGAGCACCCCGATCTTCGATCCGACGACGCGCTCCCCCACTTCGAGTCCCGCGACCCCGTCGCCCACCGCGGCGACGACTCCCGCCAGCTCGATCCCGGGACTGAACGGCAGCTCGGGCTTCACCTGGTACTCGCCCCGGCACAGCAGCACGTCGGGGAAGTTGGCTGCGACGGCGGCGACCTTCACGAGCACCTCCCCCGCGGCGGGCGTGGGCACGGGGACGGTGTCGAGTGACAGGGCCTCGGCGGGCTCGCCCAGCTGCGTCACGCGCCACGCGCGCATGGCGTCGGGCAGGGCGCCCGCAGCGTCGGACCTCGGCGTCACCTCAGGGTGCGGCATCCGTTCTCCTCAGACTGGTCAGGAACAGGTCGGTCAGCTGCTCGGCCACGAGCGTCTTGTCTTCGGGCCCCTCGGGCGAGTACCAGTGGGACAGGTAGTGCACGTCGCTGAAGAAGTGGGCGACGAGCATCGCGAGCGGGATGTCGGTGCGGTACAGCCCCTCGGCCTGCCCGCGCGAGATGAGCTCGGCGAACTCGTCGTGGTAGGCGCGGCGGCGGCGCGTCACCTCCTGCCGGCGTGGGGCCGACAGCATGTTGAGGCTGCGGAAGAACACCGCCCCCTCCTCCATCGAGTCGATCGAGGTCTCGAGCACGTCGATGCAGACGGCGCGCAGCACCTCGTCGACGGTGCCGCCCCGGCCGATGATGTCGTCCAGATGCGCCTTCTGCAGCGTCAGCAGCCGCTCGTAGATGCCGAAGAGCAGGTCGTCCTTCGACTCGAAGTAGTGGTACATCGCGCCCTTGGTGACGCCGGCGGCCTCGACGATCTGCTGCACGCTCGTGTTGGCGTAGCCCTGGCGGGCGAACAGCTCGACGGCGGCGCGGGTGACGTCGTCGGCGACGTGGGAATCCTTCATGCCTTCATCCTTCACCCGAACCGGTCGCGCATCCCGTCACGTGAGGGGACGGATGCCGGCTCCGCCGTCGATCGGCAGCGTCTGGCCGGTGATCCACGCGGCGTCGTCCGACAGCAGGAAGGCGACCGGACCCGCCACGTCGGCCGGCTCGCCGAGACGCGCCAGCGGATATGCGGCGGACGCCTCGGCCTCGTGGCCCTCGTAGAGTGCCCGGGCGAACGCCGTCTTGATGACGGCCGGCGCGACCGCGTTCACGCGGATGCCGGGCGCCAGCTCGTACGCGAGCTGCGCGGTGAGGTTGATGAGCGCGGCCTTCGAGATGCCGTAGAACGCGATGCCGGGACTCGCGCCGAGGCCGGCCACCGACGCGATGTTGACCACCGAGCGGGAGAGGCCGGCCGCGAGCGCGGCACGGGTCCAGTCGAGCGCCGAGACGACGTTGACCTCGAGGATCTTGCGCGCCGCCGCCGCGTCGACGTCGACGATCGGGCCGTAGACCGGGTTGATGCCGGTGTTGTTGACCAGGTGGTCGAGCCGGCCGTGGCGCTCGCCGATGTGCGCGAAGACGGCAGCACGGTGGTCGGCGTCGTCCGCGCGGCCCGCGACGGCGGTCGCAGCGTCGCCGAGCTCGGCGACGGCGGCGTCGAGGGAGTCCTGCTTGCGGCCGGTCAGGACGACCGATCCGCCCTCGTCGACGAGGCGTCGTGCGATCGCGAAGCCGATGCCGCGGCTCGAACCGGTGACGAGCGACACCGTGCCCTCGAAACGGCGGGCGTGGTCATGGGTCATGGCGCCTCCTTGCGACATTCCGCTTGTACATACAGCTCGACCGCAACATACCGGCTGGTCGGTTTCCCCACCGTAGCAGACGCGGGGGTGCGTTTCGTCTCGCTTCGCTCGCTCAACGACCGGTGCGTCGGCAGGCTCACCTCGTCGTCTACCCCACCCGGTCGTTGAGCGAGCGAGGAACGAGCGAGACGAAACGCGGCAGGCAGGAACCCGGTGACACTGAGTACTATGGATCGTGGGATTCAGTTCCATTCGAACCGGATGCCGCAGCACCCGCCACACGGCGTCAGGAGCCCGACCATGACCGACTTCCAGCCCCGCCCGGGTCAGAGCATCGAAGGCTACGACGTCACCGCCCGCCGCGGCACCGACTACTACGCCGTGTTCGCCGACATCCCGGCCGCCGACCGCGAGGCGTGGGAACGCGCGGAGTCCTACATCGACGAGGTCGGCACGCGCATGCTCGATGCTTGGGATACCGCCGAGTACCCGCTCGAACTCGCCATGCGCATGGGTGAGCTCGACCTCTTCAACGACGGCATCGTGCACCCGGCGCTCACCCGGCTCTCGCCGCTCGCGGCGGGTCTCGTGAACATGGAGATCTCGCGGGGCGACGGCTCGCTCGGCACGGTCCTCGCGGTCCAGGGAGGGCTCTCCCTGCGCACGCTCGCCCTCTTCGGCAGCGACGAGCAGCAGGCGCGCTGGCTCGTGCCGGTCGCGCGCGGCGAGGTTCCGGCATCCTTCGCCCTCACCGAGCCCGACCACGGATCCGACTCTGTGTCCCTCGAGACCGTCGCCCGCAAGGACGGCGACTCGTGGGTGATCGACGGTGCGAAGAAGTGGATCGGCAACGGCGCCTCGGGCGGCATCACGTTCGTGTGGGCGCGCGTGGAGGCCGACGACGAGTTCCACGGTGCTGTCCGCTGCTTCCTCGTCGAGCAGGACACGCCGGGGTACACCGGCACCGTGATCCAGGGCAAGGCGTCGCTGCGCGGCATCCACCAGGCGCACATCGTCCTCGACGGCGTGCGGGTGCCCCTCGACGCCGTGCTCCCCGGCACGAAGAGCTTCAAGGATGCCTCGACCGTGCTCTACTCGACGCGGTCGGGCGTCGCGTGGTCGGCGCTCGGCCACGCCACCGCCTGCTACGAGGCGGCGCTCGCCTACTCGCAGCAGCGGATCCAGTTCGGAAGGCCCCTCGCCAAGTTCCAGATGGTGCAGGAGCGCCTTGCGAACATGCTCGAAGAGCTCACCGCGATGCAGCTGTACTGCCGCTGGATGGCCGATCTCGAGCAGCGGGGCGAACTGCGCCCGACGCAGGCCTCGCTGGCGAAGTACCACAACACCCGCGCCGCCCGACGGATCGCCTCGACCGCGCGCGACATGCTCGGCGGCAACGGCATCCTGCTCGAGAACGGCGTCATGCAGCACATGGCCGACATCGAGGCCATCCACACCTACGAGGGCACGGAGAGCGTCCAGGCTCTGCTCATCGGCCGCGACATCACCGGCATGAGCGCGTTCGCCTAGCCCGGATCGGGACTCGCGCGCAACCCGCAGAGTGGGAAGGCCTCTGGCGCTTACCCTCGCGGCATGGGACTGTTCCGAAACGACCCCCAGCGCATCGTCGTCGACGCGCACGACGTCGAGCCCCGGGCGACCCGCGCGCCGTGGAGCCTGTGGGCCGACGGCTTCGGCAAGCTCGGCATCCGTGCGATCCAGATCATCGTGGTCGTCGTGGTGGTCACCGGCATCGTGTTCGCGATCCAGTCACTCACCCTCGTCACGATCCCGCTCGTGATCGCGCTGATCCTCGCGTGCGCGTTCAACCCGGTAATGAGCTGGATGCGGCGGCGCGGCATCCCATCGATCCTCGCGACGCTGATCACGCTGCTCGCCATCGTGGTGATCCTGGGCCTCCTGAGCTGGCTCATCGTGTGGGCGGTGCGCGACCAGTGGGACGACCTGTACGCGCAAGCCGAAGACGGCTTCCAGCGTCTACTCGCCTGGATGCAGACGCTGCCGTTCGACTTCGTGCAGCCTGATCAGCTCGATGAGTGGGTGAAGACGCTCACCGACTTCGTCACGAGCGCGCAGTTCGGCTCCGGCGCGCTCGCCGGCGTCGGGGCGGTCGCGAACTTCGTGACCGGGCTCGTGCTCATGGTGACGATCCTGTTCTTCTTCCTCAAGGACGGTCCCCAGATGTGGGAGTTCATGCTGCGGCCGTTCCGCGGGGCGAACTACCTGCGCGCGCGCCGCATCGGCGACAAGACCACGACGGTGCTGGGCTCGTACGTGCGCGGCACGGCGACCGTCGCCGCCGTCGATGCCATCGGCATCCTGATCGGTCTGCTCATCCTTCAGGTTCCGCTGGCGATCCCGCTCTCGGTGCTCGTCTTCCTGCTCGCCTTCATCCCGATCGTGGGCGCGACAGTGGCCGGCATCGTGGCCGCGCTCGTCGCACTCGTTGCGAACGGGCCGATCAACGCCCTCCTGGTCGTCGGGGTGGTCGTGCTCGTCAACCAGCTCGAGGGCAACTTCCTGCAGCCCGTGCTCATGGGCCGGTCGATGAAGCTGCACGCGTTCGTCATCCTGGTCGCCCTGACGGTAGGCACGGTCCTCGGCGGCATCGTCGGCGCCGTGCTGGCGGTGCCCATCACCGCCGCGGCCTGGGGCGCGGTGCAGGTGTGGGACGGCACCGACCTGCCGGCGCGGTGGGCGCGGCCGAAACGGCCCGTCGCGGGCTGAGCCCACGCTCGCCCTACCTTCGCACCGGATCGCAGCCCGACGTAGGCACGGTCTTAGACCGATCTTAGGCCGCCGCGGCCTCGGCCTAAGACCTGGAGCCCGCCAAGACAAGGCGATCGCCCGATGGGGTGGACCCGCCTTAGAGAGAAGAGTCGTACCTGTCAGCACGACCGGGACCCGCATCGGGCTCCGCCGCAGACAGGAGAGACTCGTGAACGACATCACCTACACCGGCTACATCCTCGAACAGCACCGCGCGGCGGACCTCGCTCGCGAGAACGAGCTGATCGTCGCACGGCGAGAGCGGGGCACATCTTCCGCGCGCCCGCACCGCCGTCCGCTCGCCGCCTGGCTCCGCGCCGCGTCGCACCGCGCAGCACCGCAAAGCAATGGCGTCGCCTCGGGCCGAAGCGCCGCGTCCGTCGCCACGCGATGACCGGTCGCCACGCGATGACGCTCCGCGCGTCGGTGGGGAGTGCCACCATATGAACATGCCCGCACTCCCCTCGAGCCCGCGCATGGTCGGCCGGCACAACGAGCTCGCCGCCCTGCTCGAGGCGTTCGACGAGGCCGCCGGGGGTCGCCCCCGAACGGTCGTTGTGCGCGGCGAGGCGGGTGTCGGCAAGACACGGCTCGTGCAGGAGTTCCTGGCACTCGTCACGACCGACCACTTCGGGGCGGGGCATCCGTCCGCCGACGTGGAGGACGATGCGTCGAGTCCCGTCGTGGCGTTCGGGCAGTGCGTCGACCTCGGCCCGATCGGCGCGCCGTTCGGGCCGATCCGGCGCGTCCTGCGCGACCTGCACGAGGCCGTCGGCACCGAAACGCTGCGCCAGGCCGCCGGCTCGGCCGCAGCGATCGCGAGCCTCGCGGCGCTGGTTCCCGGCATCGCCGACGCGGCCACCGAGCACGACGAACCCGCCGGCGAGTTCGCCGAGGCGATCGAAGTGCTGCTCGAGGGACTGTCGCGGCGCCGCCACGTCGTCGTCGTGCTCGAAGACCTGCAGTGGGCGGATGCCGCCACCATGGCTCTGCTGAAGACACTGGCCAGCACGCTCCGCGGCCGGCGGCTCACGATCGTCGCCACATACCGTTCCGACGACATCGACCGCTTCCACCCGCTGCGGCCCGTGCTCGCCGAGCTCGACCGCACTCGGTCCGTCGTGCGCGTGGAGGTCGTGCCGCTCACACTCGACGAGGTCGCCGAGCAGGTCGAACAGCTGGCGAGCGGCCTGGACCCGCGCGTCGTCGAAGCGCTCGCGGAGCGCAGCGGCGGCATCCCGTTCCTGGTGGAAGAGCTGGTCGATCTCGGCGACCGCGCCCTGCCCGACACGTTGCGGGAGCTCGTGCTCGCCCGCTACATGCGGCTCGGCGCAGAGGCCCAGCAGGTCGTGCGCACGATGGCCGCGGGCGGAGTGCACGTCGAAGACGACGTGCTCTCGGCCGTGGCGACGCTCGACGAACAGGTGCTCGACGCCGCGGTGCGAGAGGCGATCGACACGCGCGTGATCACCGCCGACGGCGCCGGCTACGCGTTCCGCCACGCGCTCACGCGGGAGGCCGTCGAGGCCGAGATGCTGCCGAGCGAGCGGGTGAGGGTGCATCGCCGCTACGCCGAGCACCTGGGCGACCACCGCGGCGACTCGCCCGACGATGCCTCCGCCGTCGCCGAGCACTGGCTCGTCGCCCGAGACCTGCCGGCGGCGTTCGATGCGACGGTCGCCGCGCTTCACCAGTCCCGCACGCGGTTCTCGCCCGCCACCTCCGCGAAGCTGGCGGAGCGTCTCGCCGAGCTCTGGGAACAGGTTCCCGACGCCGAGGCCCGCGCGGGCACGAGCCTGCCGGCACTGCACCTCGATGCGGCGCAGGACTGGCACGACCTCGGCGATCCCGAGCGCTCCCTGCGGTCCGCCAACGAGGGCCTCGCGGTCTGCCCCGACGATCCGCTCATGCGCGCGGCGCTGATGCGGCAGCGGTACGTCCAGACCTTCAACCTCGAGCACACCGGCCACCCATCCGACCTCGACGAGGCCGTCGCACTGCTGGAGGGCGTCGACGACCGCCGCGCCCGGGTGCTGCTGTCGCGCGTGCTCACCAACATGGCGATCGACGAGCACGGCACGGATGCCGCGGAGCACGCAGCCCGCGCCATCGCCCTCGCCGAAGAGGTGGGCGACGACGCCGCGTTGGCGGTCGCACTGACCGTGGAAGCGTGGCGGCTCGCCCGCGACGAGGACGAGGATTCGGCAGCCCTGGCGCCCTTGCAGCGCGCCGTCGCTCTGCGGCTCGACCCGTCGATGCGCGCCTACGTGGGCAATGCGCTCACCCACATGCTGGTGTCGGCCGGGCGCCTCGACGAGGCCGTCGTCGTCGGCACGCAGCACTACGAAGACGTCGTCCGCGCGGGCATCGAACGGGGCTCGGGAGCGGCGATCGCCCAATCGGTCGCGTTCGCCCTGTTCGCCACCGGACAACCCGAGACCGCGCTCCATTACGCGCGACGCGCGCGACGGCTGATGAGCCCCGCCGATGCGGCCTCCACGCTGCGCCTGCTCTCGTCGCACTTGGCGTGGGACGACCGCCCGAGCGAACGCGATGACCTGCTCGCGACCGAGCGCGGCCGCATCGAGGAGGCGCAGCGCCTGTATCCCGACAAGGCCGCCTGGTGGGTGGTCGAGCGGGCGGATGCCGCCCTGACCCTTCACGCCCGGGAGGACACGGATGCCGTCACCGCCGTGATGGCCGCCGCCGAGCATCCGGAGGGCAGCCGCACGGTGGCCCGCTATGCCGTGCTCACGGCGGCGCTGCTGACGCACTCCCCCGGGCGCTCAGGCGACCCCGAAGTGCGGGCGCGCATCGAACGAGCCCTCGACGGCTGGCCCGACAACGAGCTCGCGGGTCGCGTGTCGAGATTCGTCCGCGCCGTGCTCGCGGACGGCGACGGCGCCCCGGCCGACGACCGCGTGACGGCGTGGCGAGCCATCGTGGACGAGCTGACCCCCGGCGGCATGCCGACGTGGCACCTGCAGACGGCGCGCTGCCGCCTGGCCTGGGCGTTGATCGACGCCGGCGAGCGCGACGACGCCGCAGACCTGCTGGCCGCGATCACGGCCGAGGCGCCGGCGCTCGGTGTCGCGCGCGCCGCGCGCTGGGCCGCGGAGCTCGCGGCGCAGGCCCGTCTCGTTCCCACAGGCACCGCCGCCGAGTCCGAGACGGAGGCCGGGATCGTCGCCTCGCTGACGCCGCGGGAGCTTCAGGTGCTCGAGCTCGTCGCCGAGGGGCTCACCAATCCGCAGATCGGGCAGCGGCTGTTCATCAGCCCGAAGACCGCGTCGGTGCACGTGTCGGCGATCCTCGCCAAGATCGGCGCCGCCAACCGCGCAGAGGCCGCCGCGCAGTACGTGGCGACGGCCGCGGCCGCCTCGTCGGCCTGACCGCGCCCTCACGGAGCCCGTGGCCCCACGCCCGC
>NZ_MWLQ01000050.1 GCF_010634855.1 Microbacterium sp. B35-30
CGACACGGCACTGTCGGGCTTGTTCGGCCTGGTGCTCGGGCTGATCATCGCAGGGATCGTGTTCGCAGTGATGAGAGTCGTGAAGGGCAGGGCGCCGGTCGACGCCTCGCATTGAAGGGCGTGACCGCCAGCGCCGTATTGCGGGCCCATAGGACCTCGCCCCGATGCGTGAGGTCGTAGCGGGAAGTCGTCTGGGTGGTCGTCCGGTCAAGGTGCCGCAAGTACCTGCTGCGAGCATGAGGTGCGGTCGGTGAGCATGACGCACGGGTGATGGCGGTCAGTCAGCACGCGGGGTGAGGCGGAGGGTCGATGCCGCGGCTTCCGCGGTGACCATGCTGCGGGCTGCGAGATCGCCGTACTTCTTGCGGTATGCGGCGTCGACGGCGGCAGCATCCGTGCTCCCGGTCGCCGCGACGATCACGTCGATCGAGGCGTCGCCGACACGGATGCGGGCTGCCGCGGACCTGACTGCCCCGCCGTACCATCCGGTGTCGCGCCGGTGCCACGTTCGGACGAAGACATCGGCCCCATCGACGACGACCCAGATCGGGGTCCAGCGGCTGAGGCCGCCGTCGCGACGCGAAGCCGACACCTCGATCTCGATCGCCTCGGAGAGGGCGCGCAGCTGTCCGGACGACCACGACGAACCCGAGCCGATGTCGGACGGCGCTCGATCCGGCACGATCAGCGCCTCATCTCGCCGAGCGCGGCAAAGCGGATCATGTGCGCCTGACCGGCATGCAAGGTGTACTCGTGCAGCATCTTGAGCAGCGACCATCGCAGCGTCCGGCCATGACCGAGTCCGCGCGCATCGAGCGATGGTGAAGCCGCGATCGCGGCATCCGCTCGCTTTATCTCCGTCAGCCACCCGCGGATGTCATCGCCGACGCTGTCCAGCGATCCGCCGGCGAAGTCGTCGTCGCCGTAGAAGTCACGCGCACCCTCGCCGCTCAGACCCCAGGCGAGATATCCCGCCTCCATCTGCCGCATGTGGCGGACCAGACCCAGAACAGACAACTCCACGGGCGGGACCGACCATTGCAGCGCCTGCTCGGCCGACAGGTCGCGGAGCTTGCGAAGAAACTCATGGCGCTGATACGCGAGCCATGCGTGAAGGTCCGCGCGTTCGTCGCCGCTGTCATCCGGCTCGCTCCCGCGCGACAGATCGACATCCGTGAGCACGGGAACGGATGCTTCATCCTCGGCGCGGTCGACATCGGATGGGTCGTTCGCGGGCCAGTCCCGCTGCAAGCCGATCGCATCGGTGAGTGCTTCCACCGCGTCAGCGAGCTCGTCGAGCTCCGCCGCAGACAAGGATGGCAAGGCGGCCGCGATGCGCGACACTTGCGCGAGCGGTCGCGGTGCCGTCGAGGGATTCGAGGACATAGGCGTCATTCTCGACCGCTCGCGTCACGTTCGCCACAACCGGATGACGTCGTACGCGACAAGGCGGCCGATCATCCCGGGCGGCTTCGAGGGGAGCTCCTGCGTCGTACGACTTCAGGCCGAGCACATGATCCGGTGCGGGCACGTAGTACCCACCTCCCTGTCCGGAAGGGACCGGCGGCGGCGCATTCTCGGTCGCCGACCCGGCCGGGATGCGCGCGGACTGATCAGCAAGCCGCACGGTACCGCGACGGCTCGGTCGATGGCGTCGGAATCTGGGCCCCACCCCGTTGCGGGGTCATGCTCGGATGACCGACGTTACGGCACCCTCCGGTCGCCGAACGCCCCGCCGACAGGCTGAGGGACCGACATGGAAGCCGAACGCGACCCTCCGCGCGATTCTCGTCAGTCACTGATGCCATGGCGGGGCCAGAAGTCCGGACGTGGTTCGATCTGCTCGACGACGTCCACGTACAGGCCATTGGGATCGAGCAGGCCGAAGCGTCGTTGCCCCCATGGCTCATCACGGAGCTCGTAGGCGATGACGGTGCCGCTTTGCGCGAGCTGCTCGTGTGCTTCAGCGGCGTCGGTCACCTGGAGTGTCAGGAATGCACTCGCGCCGGGAGTGATGGCTGGGCCCTCGGGTGGCGCTGTGGGGTGGTCCTCGAGCACGAATCCGATCGCGCCGCGCAGTTCTCCGGGCAGCGCGAGGAGCACGAAGAAGTCGGACTGGAAGAGCACATCCAGGCCGAGCGTGCGGCGGTAGAACTCCGTCGTCGTCATGAGGTCGTGCACGAACACGACGGGATAGGCATCTTCGTACAGCATGCGGTCACGCTACTCGCCGCCTGAGACGTCGCCCTCGCCAGCCGCTGTTGTCCGCTAAGGCGGATGTGGCGCGCATCGCGGAGTGGTTTCGCGCCCTCCCTCAGCGGATGGTCCACCCGCCGTCGACGACCAGCGTCTGCCCGGTGATGAGGGACGCCGCCGGAGAGCAGAGAAACACGACAGCTCCGGCTACCTCGCTGGGCTTGCCGATCCGGTGCAGGGCCGCTATCCGGTCGATGACGTCGGCGCGGAACGCGGGATCAGACAGCGCCTCGGCCGTACCGTCGGTTTCGACGAACGTGGGAGCGACCGCGTTGACGCGGATGCCCCGCTCGCCCCACTCGACCGCATGACAGCGAGTCATGTGCAGCATCGCTGCCTTCGCGATGCAGTAGGACGACTCGCCGGGCAACGCCACGATGCCTGCTTGCGACGCGATATTCACGATCGCGCCGCCGGATGGCATCGAGCGCGCGACGTGCTGTGAGAGGAACAGTGCCGAACGGACGTTCAGCGACCACACCGCATCGAAGTCCGCCTCCGTGACGTCGATCGCCGGCGCGTTCATCCCACCGCCAGCGTTGTTCACCAGGATGTCGAATGCGCCGTCATCGGATGCCGCGTCGAGCGCCGCTCGGGCCTCATCAAGCTGCGTGACATCGAGGGCGATCGAGGACGCGGAACCGCCCTCAGCCCGAATCGCCCGGAGTGGCAGTTCCGCGCTTTCCGGATCGCGGACGCCCAGGACCACGTGGGCGCCTGCCGCCGCGAGCGCGTGCGCGATCGCAAGACCGAGCCCGCGGTTGCCTCCAGTGACCAGAGCTCGCCGCCCGGTGAGATCGAAGTACTCCATGTCGCTCCTCAGTCATTCGCTCCGGAGGTCGCCGAGTCATGCCCTTCCTTGGGTCACTCCGCGCCCGAGACTAGTAGGCCGCGGTAGCAAATCCCGCGCGGCCCGCGCCCGGTGAGGCGAGCCGCGTGCGGGGGTAGCCGCGTCAGGCCGACGATTCCCTCACGAGTCGGGCCAACTCGTGAGTGCCGAGATACGCACCTTCCTGTCCGAGGCCGACCCGCACCGGCCGCCTGGCCAAATGACCGTCTGCCCCTGCGCATAACGGCCCCACGCCGGGCGTTGCATGAAAGGACCGTCCCTTGCTCGTACTCATCTGCTCAAGTCCGGGGGGCTATCAGCAAGCTGGTCGCCGCTGAGCTCCTCACTGAGGACAAGCGCCGCGGCATCCCGAGCCGCGGCTGCCGGATCGCTCGTACCGTTGGTCGATGGTGAAGGGGTCGGCCTCTGGCCAGCGCTCCCACAGCTCACGAGCACGAGTGCCATGGCTAACACGGCTGACGCGATGGCGGACCGTCGCGGAATTCGCCACGCATGGGGTGGACGGCGCGAGCCCGGCCTCTGCACCAGCGAACTTCTGGGAGTGACCGCAGCCCGGTCGCTCAGTGACGCAGCTTAAGCCGCGCGGGGTTCAGCTACTCGGTAACCGTGTCGGCGTGGCGATGAGCGACCTTCCACCCACCGCCTTCTCGGCGGTACACCTGCGTGGCCCGCAGTGTGAAACTACGCGGCTGGCCATTGACCGAAGTTGAGATGTGCTCCAGGCCAGCGGTATAGGCCATGTCATCCACAACGCCGTACGCCTGCAGTTCGAACGTGGCGGACGTGCAGTCGGAGAAGTTCTGCTCGAGGTGCGTGAAGGTCTCCGCCACCTCCCGTTGCCCGTACGCGTTCCGCCACGCGCCCAGGATGCTCACGGGTTCGTTATGGGACCAGAGCGCTCGTCGCGGGTCTGCGTCGCCGTTGTGAAGGGCCTGTTCCGCTTGGTACAGCGCTGAATTGACCCATGCCAAGAACTCGTCGCGGTCGGTCATGCGTTGTAGGCCTTGTGCTCAAGGTCACTGACTCGGGCTTATCGGGGGCGTGATGATCGCCTCGGGTGTGATCGCTTGTGTCCGACGGATCCTGCCGACAGCCCACGCGGCAGCGACGAACGACGCGATCGCGAGAGCAACCGCGCTCAGAAGCATGGGACCCCAGTTCGCCGTTGCTGCGAGCCATATCGCGCCGACGAAGATCGCGGAGGCGACCACGAGGACGATCGCAGCAGTGGTGTATCGCACGGTGCCACTCTGCCGAGAGATACCAAGGTCAGCAACGTCCCGCACGTAGCCCGGTCCATCAGCGCGCGCGATTAGTCGGATTCGTCGTTCGCTGCGGTCTCGATCCAGTCGACGGCTTCATCCGAGAGAAAGAAGCCGTCCGGTCCTGACTCGCCGACCCACCACTCGCTTGAGGTCACCGCGCCGCCTGCCGCCACAATCTTGCTCAGCACTTCCGGTGACACCGCTTCGCCGTTGTGGGCAACGAGCCACGCTTTGGCGTCCGAGTCCAGCCTCGCCCACCACTCGATGGTTTCCATGCGGCCACCATTGCACCAGCTGAAGCCGGCCGAAAGCCGGTCGATCAGCGAGCGGGTTCCCGCGGCCGTATCAGGAGCACTGATCCGAGGACGACAAGTCCTACGAGCGTGGACCACATCGAGATCGCCATGACCACCGCGTCGCCCGGCAGCATCGCGCACCCGGCGGAGGTGTCCTCGTAGGAACAACTGCGCCACGGCTGGAAGAAGTAGATGACAGTGATGATTCCCGCTACGACCGTGATGCCGGTGCTGACGACGATGGCGATCTTCCGCGTCCGAGCGTTCATGGCTTCACCGTACTGTCTTGCCCGCCTGGCCCGCCCGCTGGTCTGTCCTTAGGCGGACGGTGGGCTAACTCAAGCGTTGGCGCGTTGTTGGGTGAGTTGCTCGAGCTGCTTTTCGCGCTGGGCGCTGCGGCTGGAGGAAGGCTCACTGAGCGAGGAGTGGTAGACCGAGCGGGCAAGATCTCCGTCGAGCTTCAGGAGGTGGCTGATCCTGGTGATCGCGTCGTCGTCGGATTGCGAGGCGGCGACCGCATCGACGACGTGATGGAGGGCGTCGCCGGCGGCGATCTGTGCGCGTACTCGCTCGATCTGTTGGTCCAGTGCGCGGCGGCGACGCTCGGGACTCGAGTGTGAACGCGCGTTCTGCTGTCGGTGCTGTGCGATGAGCTCAGCAGACACCTCGACACGGAGAGGGTGGATCGTCCGCAGGCCGAGGCTGACGAGGACCGCCTGGAGATCATAGGTATGAGGCTCAAGGCTGTTCCACGTGCTGGGATTGATCGACACCGGCACCCGGGCATACTCCCCCGGGTCCAGCGGGACCGGTCGGTGCTGACTCGACGAGACCCACGCGAAGTCGAACCCCGTCGATCCCGGGTTGGTGAACGCCCCAACGACGTAGAAGCCGTCGCCGTCTGATCTCCACCGTGAGGAGCCGGTGTTCACGATGTCGACGAAGTAGCCACTCGCCACCGGGTTCTCGGATACCACCGCCGGCCACCGCAGCTCCAAGCCGCGCCGCCTCTCAGCACGGCTCGGGCGCAACGGCATCGGATCCGGTTGCACCATCACGACCGCGCCAACATTCGGCGCGTCCAGGTGAGCGACCCGCCACGCGGCAGCAGTCGACTCCGTCGGAGCGCCGATCACCATCGCACCCGACTGATACCGCTTCAGCACCCGCCAGCCATCTGGCGGTGCATCGGTCGCCGACGACAGATCAAGGCTCACACCCAACGCGGCAACCAGCTCTGCCAGCGAAACCCCGCGCTCTGCAAGCGCCTCCCGATCCACATCGGCTGGCCCCACCATTGGCGCATCGTCCGAGAAATCCATGCTCCGATGGTCACACAACCCGAATGACTTGGGGCGGCGCCGTCCGTCGGCCGTACCGCGCGAACGAGCATCCCGCACGCGAGGTGGTCCCTCAGCGAGCTGATTGTGGCCGGCGCGCATTGCGTTGAGCGTCAGCCTTCGAGGAAGCGCTGAACCGCTGCCTCGAAGTCGGGGTGATCCTGAGGGCGGTGCTCGTTGCCGACGAGTTGTTGGTGGGTGGCGCCGTGAGTGACGAGTACGGCGGCGATCGCTTCATACTCCGCGTTCCAGCCCCCGGTGATGACGAGCGTTCGTACGCCCTCGATCATGTCCGGCGTCACCGCGTGGCCCCAGGGCAGCTCAACGGAGGCGAACCGAGCCGCGAGCGCCTCCTCGGCCCCCCATTTCTCCTGCTCGGCAGGGCCCCCGAACATCACCGGCCGGACCGCTCGCCAGAAGCCGTAGAGATCCCCGGTGTCAGCGAGAGCCCGCGCGTGGGTGATCACATCGATGTGCCGCTCTACCGCTGGCAACCCCCGCGCGACGTCGTAGAGCGCCGGTTCAAGAAGGACCAGCGCTTCCACGGACACCGCCTTGCGGTCGATTGCAAGCACTGCCGGCACCGCACCGGCGGAGTGGGCGAAGAGCACGGAGCCTCGAGGTGTGATGCGGCTCAGCTCAGCGATCTTCGCGTCATTGCCATCCATGGCCGCCACGTCAGCGAAGACCGCATCCGCGGCGAGCGCGCTTGGCCAGGCGTCCCGCCCGGAACGACCAGAGCCATGGAGGTACACACGCATCGTTTGATCGTAAACAGTCCTGCTCAACAGCACCGCCGATCAGACGCGTTCCTGCCGATCGCAAGGCGGTCCTTCGTCGCGCATGCGTCGGCATCCCGACTTCCTGCCGGCGCTCTCGCATCGACTACGTAACGAAGCCCCCTTTGAACCGGCGTTGCTTCACCATAGGCGCATGCGACCAACGCGGATGCTTGCGGCTACTGCTGCGGTGGTCTGTCTAGCGTCGGCCATAGCGGGGTGTGTCTCGGTGCAGAGCTGTCCCGGCTGGGCAGGGTACGAGACGCCCGACGACGCGGCCGACAGCGCGGATGCCGTTGTGGTCGGGCGCGTTGTCGAGAAGGTCTCGACGACAGATTTCAACGGTGCAAGCGCACACATCTGGTCTGTCGAGGTTGCCGATTGGCTCAAAGGCGACGGCCCCAACCGCATCGAGGTTCTGTCGCCGCCGTCCGCGTGTGGTCCCAACACGGAGCCGTACCTCGACGAGGGGGATCCGCTCGAGACCGCCACCAGCCACGGCGCAGCAGCGCTCTTCCTCGTGGGCGACGATCTCGACTGGAGGACCATAAGCCCGGTCCAAGGGCTCGTCGAGCTGACGCCAGACGAGCAGATTCCGACAGCATGGCCAGCCCCGTAGCCGGTCCCTCATCGGGCGGGTAGGACGAGGTCGTCAGAACTCGGCAGCTGACTTCGCGGCCGCGCTGCCGACCCGAGCCCCGTAGAGGACGAATCCGATCATGCCGAACGCGGCGACAAGAACCCCGATCGTCACCACGGGCATGGGCACGGGGACCAGCGCGAACGCTCCGCCTACGACACCGACGGTTCCGGCGTAGATCGTCTGGCGCCGCGCTCGCACATGTGCGGCCAACCAGGCTTCTTCGCTAGCCATCGTGGTGGAAACCCGAATTCCGGCGAGGTGATTCCGTTCGAGCCGCCCAGACGCTGCTGCATCAGCTATCCAGACGAGGAGTACGCCGGCGGCAACCATCACGACGAACGAGACGATCCTCGCAACCCACTCGGTCTCCACAGCTCCGACGCTATCGCGCTGCGACCGCCCCGATGCTCGTTTACCCGGCCCGCGGATTCTGCCCGCCTCTGCACCCCATAAGACGCACACCCCGGCTCTCGAGCGCCCTCACCCCTAGCGGTCGGTCGCAGCTCTCCGGGCGTCGAGGCTCGCGCGACACACAAGAACCCAACGGTCCTGCCGCGACGACGGCTCAGCCGACGCGGAGCTCCTCGGGCTCGACCACCACGTCGACGAGGGCGCCGTTGCGCCAGACCGTCATCTCCATGCGTCGCCCGATGGCGCCGGCGACCATGCGGCGCTGCAGTGCGGTGGGGTCGGCGATCGCGACGCCGTCGAGCGACAGGACGATGTCGCCGGCGCGGGCGCCGGCCGCGGCGGCGGGGCTGTTCGACACCACCGAGACCACCTGCATCCCGACTCTCGCTCCTGCCTTCACCGCGACGTCTGGGCCGAGCGGCACCGTCGCACCGGCGATGCCGAGCCAGGCGCGCCGCACCCGCCCGGTGGTGCGCAGGGCGTCGATGATCTCGCGCGTCGTGGCGTTGATGGGCACAGCGAGCCCCAGCCCGATGCCGGCTACGGCGGTGTTGACGCCGACCATGCGACCGGCGCTGTCGGCCAGCACTCCCCCGCTGTTGCCCGGGTTCAGCGCGGCGTCTGTCTGGATGACCTCGTCGATCACGCGCCCCGACCGGGTCGGCAGCGATCGCCCGAGCGCCGACACGATGCCCGCCGTCACGCTGCCTGAGAAGCCCCGCGGATTGCCCAGCGCGACGACGAGCTGCCCGACTCCCAGGGCGGCGGCATCCCCCATCCGCACCGGAGGGGGCGTCGAGCCGTCGGCGTGGAGCACGGCCAGGTCCGAGAGGGGATCGGCGCCGATGACGGATGCCGCGGCCACGGTGCCGTCGGGAAAGGCCAGCTCGACGCCCACCGCCCCCTCGACCACATGGGCGCTGGTGAGGAGGTGGCCCTCCTCCGTGATGACCGACGCACTGCCGGCACCCGCTCCCTGCCGTGTGCGGACGCTCACCGCGGCGACCGACGGCAGCACCGTCTGCGCGACGCGCATGACCGTCGACGAGTACGCGTCGAGCGCCTCCTGGTCGTCCATGCGACAAGTGTCGACCCCTCACGGATGCCGCGGCCCGAGTTCGCGCACGGCGGAAGGCCCGCGGGCGTCGGGCCCGCGCCCCCCACCGACCTGACAAGCCGCGCCGAGCCGGAGCTCACTCAGCGACCAGCACCCGACGCGTCCCACCACTCCAGCACCCGGGTGCCGATCATCGTCAGCCAGCGCGAAGGCTCGCCCTCACCGACGTCGACGTCGAACCAGGTGCGTCCGGGTAGCGGCGTCGTCTGCAGCCACGTGCCGTCAGGCTGTCGGGCCGCGCGCACGACCTCGACAGCCTCGGCGAGCCGCGGATCAGGTGGCATGCCCTCGAACAGCGCGACGTGGCGGAAATGGTCGAGGGCGGCGAGCGCGCTGTAGCGGTGCCGGTTCGGGTACACGAACCGGGTCACGAAGTCCCCCACCAGCTCTCCACTCGAAGCTCGAAATATCAGGTGCCGCGACAGCAGGTACTCCTCGCCGCCGTGACGCGCCTCGCGCATGCCCGTGTCGCCGGTGATCCGCTCGTACGCGAGCATGCCGCGCACGGCGTTGAGAGTGGAGTGGAACGACGACCGCACCGAGTCGCCCTCCTCGGCCTCGCAGTTCCAGCCGCCGTCGGCGAGGCGATGCGCGGGGAACCACTCCACGAGCTTCGAGACATCGGCGCCGAGCCACGCCCCGCTTGCGAGCGTGTAGGAGTTGATGCAGACATCGACCTCGCCACCCCAGTACGGCAGGTCCTCGTACTCCCAGCGGCTGTTCGCGGCGAGCTTCTCGGCGGTGCCCTCGAGCACCTCGGCATCCACGCCCCACTCGCGCAGGTCTTTCAGCGCCCATGTCGTCGCGACCCACGGCTGCCCCGGCGCCTCGGCCTCGGCGCTGCCGAAGAAGCCTGCGGGGAAGAAGGCGCCGCCGGCCCACTGGCCGTCGGCATCCTGCTCCGCCAGCAGCCGGGCGCCGAAGCCCTCCGTCGCGACGCGTGCTCGGGTCGCCTCCCACGTCTCGGGTGGCGCGCCGATGAGGTCCCGCTCGACCTGCCATCGCAACGCCGGGTCGGAGTCGAGCAGCCAGTCGAGCACGGGTCGAGTCGTGGCCATGAGGGCAGAGTACCCATGGCCGCCGACGTGGCGCAGGGTGCGGCATCCGCTCATCTGGATACTGTGAGGATCGTTGCCGGGCGCCCGCCGGCGAGGGAGGATTGCCGGATGCCCATCGTCGACAACGGCGTGTACGTCGCCGGACAGCGGATCCAGAATCCGACGAGCCTCACCGAGACGTTCGAGTACACGCGCGAGCACCACGGAATGGCGTGGATCGGGATGTTCCGCCCGACCGCTGAGGAGATCGCTCAGGTCGCCGACGAGTTCTCGCTGCACCCGCTCGCAGTGGAAGACGCCCTCACCGGCCACCAGCGTTCGAAGCTGGAGCGCTACGGCGACATCCTGTTCGTCGTGCTCCGCCCCGCCCGGTACATCGACGAGACCGAGACGGTGGAGTTCGGCGAACTGCACGTGTTCGTCGGCCCCGACTTCATCGTCACGATCCGCCATGCCGAGTCGCCCGACCTCAGCCGGGTGCGCCGGCGCATGGAGGGCGACCCCGAACTGCTCGCACGCGGGCCGGAGGCGGTGCTGTACGCGATCCTCGACGAGGTCGTCGACGAGTACACCCCGGTGGTCGAGGGCGTCGAGAACGACATCGACGAGATCGAGGACGCGCTGTTCGAGAACGGCGGGGTCACTCTCTCGAAGCGCATCTACGACCTGTCGCGCGAGGTGATCACGCTGCAGCGCGCGGTGACACCGCTCGCTGACATGCTCGACGCCCTCCAGCGCGGCGCGCCGAAGTACGAGGTCGACCTCGAGTTGCAGCGGGCGCTGCGCGACGTGCACGACCACACGCTGCGGATCATCGACAAGACCTCCGCCTTCCGCTCGATCCTCGACAACACGCTCACCGTGAACGCGACGATCGTGACGCAGCGCCAGACCGACACCGCGCTGCTGCAGAACGAGCAGGTGAAGAAGATCTCGGGCTGGGCTGCGATCCTCTTCGGGCCCACGCTCGTCGGCACGATCTACGGCATGAACTTCGTGTACATGCCGGAACTGGAATGGCCGCTCGGCTACCCCATGGCGCTCGCCCTGATGGCGGCGACCAGCCTCACGCTGTACTGGGTCTTCCGCAGACGCCACTGGCTCTGACCGCGACGCAGCGCACGAGGAAGGCGGGTCGACCGAAGTCGACCCGCCCCGCCCCCCCCCCGCACCGCGCCCTGCCGGGCACCCCGCCCTCCCGCTGTCCTACCCCCCCCTCGCCCCCCCCCCGCAACCAAGGACCCCGGGGGGGCCCCCCCCCCCCCCCCCGGGCGGGGCGGGCGCCGCGGCCCCCCCCCCCCCCCCCGCGCCCCCCCCCCCCCCCCCCCCCCCCCGCGCCGCGGCCCCCCCCC
>NZ_MWLQ01000051.1 GCF_010634855.1 Microbacterium sp. B35-30
GTCCGCTTAGCGTCTCACCACACCTCGTCTGAAGGCAACAACACCCGAGCGCATGAGTCTCGCCTCGGTCATCCAGAACGCAGGGACTTGAACCCCGTCTGTAGGGTGCATCCCGCGGCGCTGGGGCGCGTCCGCGATGATTCGGCGCGGCTGGTGTTCACTTTGGTCAACGTTTACGGAGGCTCGGCGCTGTTCGGGTGTTCGCAGATTCTTCACAGAGGCGCTGCTGCCACCCCGTCAGCTCTCGGGTCGAGATGGCTCGAAGACCTCTTTGGCGACGCCCACTGCCGCCATGGCCCTGGGCCACCCGGCATAGAAAGCCAGGTGCGTGAGCGCTTCGATCAGCTCGGTCTGGGTTGCGCCGTTCTGACGGGCGAAGTCCAGGTGGAAGCGGAGCTGATCGGTGTTTCCCAGAACGGTCAGTGCGGCCACGGTCACCAGACTTCGGTCCCGCCTGGAGAGTTCCGACCGCTCCCATACTTCGTCGAACAGCACTTTGTCGGTGTAGTGAGCGAGAGCCGGCGCGATATCGCCGACCGCCTTCTGTCCGCCGGTCCAGCCCGCTCCTGCAGTGTCCGTCATGATGATCCTTCCGTCTCACCCATCGAACACCTGTCTCCGCGTGGCCGGGAGGTACCACCGGAACGTGTACTGCCAGAGCATTCCTCCACATCCGGCGTCGGCGTAGTGTCCGTCACGGGTTCAGCCGGTGCGACCGTCGCGCAGGCATGACACGGAGGCACCGAATGAACGACAGCAAGGTTTGGCTCATCACCGGCGCGGGCCGCGGCATGGGCGTCAACATCGTGCGGGCGGCGCTGGCTGCCGGCCACCGCGTCGTTGGTTCGGCACGGGATGCCGCAACCGTCGAGGCGGCGGTGGGCAAGCACGCCGACCTGCTGGCCGTCTCGCTCGACATCACGGACACCGCTTCGATCGACGCGGCCGTGAACGCGGCGATCGATCGCGTCGGTCGCATCGATGTGCTCGTCAACAACGCCGGGAACTTCCAGGCCGGATACTTCGAGGAGATCAGCCCCGAGCGATTCCGAGCGCAGATGGAGACGAACTTCTTCGGACCCCTCAACGTCACCCGCGCGGTGCTGCCCGTCATGCGCCGGCAGCGATCCGGGCACATCGTCACCATCACGTCGACCGCGGGAGTCGTCACCGGAGGATTCGGCAGTGCGTACGGCGCTTCGAAGTTCGCGTTGGAGGGGTGGACCGAGTCGCTGCGGGAAGAGGTGGAGCAGTTCGGCATCCATGTCACCGTCGTCGAGCCCGGCTTCTTCCGCACCGAACTGCTCGTGGAGGGCTCATCCACCCTGTGGCCCGATCTGTTCATCGACGACTACGCCGACACGGCGAGCACGATCGAGGCATGGAAATCCATGAACGGGACGCAGAGCGGAGATCCCGCGAAACTCGCCGCCAGCCTCGTCAAGATCCTCGACCTGGAAGAGCCCCCCGCGCGCTGGGTCGCCGGCGCCGACGCGGTACAAGCCGTGAAGCAGAAGGGCCAGACCCTCATCGACCAGGCCGAGGCCCACCTCGACCTCTCCACAGGCCTCGACCACACCGACGACGGCGCCTGAGCTCTGAGACCCGACGAATGAAGGAGAACGCATGCCACGCATCCTGATCACCGGATCCGCCGACGGACTCGGGCGTGCGGCCGCGGAATCACTCATCGAGAAGGGGCACGAGGTCATCGTGCACGCCCGTTCTGCAGCGCGCCTGGCGACGCTTGACGATCTCATGGCTAACGGTGCCACAGGTGTCGTCGGCGACCTCGCCGTCCTCGATGATGTGCAGGCCCTGGCGATGCAGGTGAACGGCGTCGGCCGGATCGATGCCGTGATCCACAACGCCGGCGTCCTCGAAGGACCGAGCATCCTGCCGGTCAACGTCGTCGCGCCGTACGTCCTCACCGCATTGATCGAGGGACCTGCGCGTGTCGTCTACTTGAGCAGCAGTATGCACCGCGGTGGCTCGGCCAGTATCGACAGCGCGGACTGGGGAGGGTCTCGGAAGACACTTTCGTACTCCGACAGCAAGCTGCTCGTCACCGTGCTGATGGCGGCCGGCGCCCGGCGTCGGCCGGCGACCATTTCGCACGCTGTCGACCCGGGGTGGGTGCCCACGAAGATGGGTGGCCGTTCTGCGACGGACGACCTCGCCCTCGGCCATGTCACGCAGGTCTGGCTCGTGACGACAGACGCGCCCGAGGTACTCGTCTCCGGTCGCTACTGGCACCATCAGCGCGCGCAAGCGCCGCACCCGGCCGTGCACGACAAGCGGGTCCAGGAGGAGCTGCTCGCCGCCCTGGCCGCACACACCGGAATCACGCTGGCTGCGTCGTGACCGGCAGCCGCGACTTAGAGCGTCTGAACGAAAGGCTCGAAGTCCTCGGGTAGCGCGGGCACGGGCGGGACGGAGCTGTTCACAGTCACGAACTCGCCGCACTCAACGGACTCTTCCGCTGAGAGCATGACGTCGAGGACGTGTCGTCCAAGCTCGCCGGAGGCGAGATGAGGTCGGTTGTCCGCGATGGCGCGGACCATCTCCAGCAGCCCGAGGCCGCGGCCGACGACGGCCCCTCTCTGCGGGATCTCGATCCACTGCTGCTCGAACTCTTCCCCGTCACGGAGTGT
Organism: Microbacterium sp. B35-30; assembly: GCF_010634855.1. GTDB lineage: Bacteria > Actinomycetota > Actinomycetes > Actinomycetales > Microbacteriaceae > Microbacterium. Next base: position 2,655 of record NZ_MWLQ01000051.1, read on the forward strand.
CGCGAGAGGCTTCACGTAGGCGGTGCGGCCGGCGAACCGGTTCGGATCGGGAACGACGATCGAGCCCTCGGTGCCGTGGATCTCCACGACACCGTGCCGCTCCAGCGCCGAGTCGAAGCTCAGCAGACTGTGCGCCTGTTGCCCGCCCTCGAATACCGTGAGCACCTGGAGGGTGGTGGGCACCTCGACCGGGAACCGGGTCCCGGCGTTCGGTCCGGTGCGGATCTGGCGTTCGGTGCGCGCCTTCATGCCCGCGGCCGCGACGCGGTCCACGGGGCCAAGCAGACTGACCAGCGCGGTGAAGTAGTAAGGGCCCATGTCGAGCAGCGGACCCGCACCGCGGGTGAACAGGAACTGCGGTCCGGGATGCCACAGGTCGGGACCCTGGGTTTGAAACGAGGTGTGGGCGAAGAGTGGTGCACCGATCACGCCGCCCTCGATGGCGCGCTTGGCGGTCTGCAGCCCAGGCCCGAGGAACGTGTCGGGAGCGGAACCAACCCGGAGACCCGCGGCATCCGCGCTCCGCAGCAATGCATCGACGCCGTCTCGTTCGAGGCCGATCGGCTTCTCCGTCCACACGTGCTTGCCTGCCGCGATCGCCGCCGCCGACACCTCGACGTGCGCGGCGGGAGTGGTCAGGTTCACGACGACCTGCACGTCAGAGTCGGCAAGGACATCGTCGACCCTCCCCACCTTGGAACGCCGTGCTTTTCTGCCTGCGCGCGCGCCCGCCCGACGTTCAAGCCGCCGATGATCGCGACTTCAACGTCCGGGAAGGAGAGGAGGTTCTCCAGGTAGGTGTCGCTGATGACGCCGCTGCCGATCAGGCCGACGCCGACCGCGCTCATCGGACGAAACCGGCGTTGCGAAGGACCGCCAGGCTCGCGGCCACCTCGTCGAACACATCCCCGGGCGGGTCCGACAGCAGCGGCGCATGGCCTGTCGGGGACGCGGGACCGGCACCATCCAAGGCCGCCCGAATCTCCCTGGGGCGGCGCACGAAGTTGAACGCTTCCACGTTCTGCAGTCCGAGCGCGGCCAGCTTGTCGAGTGAGCCGCGCGGGTCACCGGAGAATTCGGCGGCCAGCGAGCAGGGCTGGACGGAGGCAAGCGGCAAGGCCATCGATGCTTCTTTCATCTGTCGTGTCAGGAGACTGGAGACTTCGGGTCGGACGCTGGTCGATGCCGCACCGGATCGTCGGGCGGGGCGAGCGCGGGGGGCACGGTGGGCGGAGCCAGTATCGCGTCAGCGATGATCCGCCTGGGGTCGTACTGGCGTGGGTCCAGGGCCTTCCACGGAATGTCGTCGAATTCTTCGCCGATCTCGTCGCGCGCACGCTGCTTCGCAGCCTCTGTGAAGGCCCGGAGTTGGCGGACCGCGCCCCCCAGCCATGCCGCAGCTGCGGTCATTCGGGAAGGCCCCAAGAGGAACGCCGCCAGAATGGCGAGCAGGAAGAACTTCGTCGGGTCCAGTCCGAGCATCAGGGGACCATTCCGGTGAGCGTCAACGCGGGCGGCTGCTGGAGCACAGCGATGGCCCTTGCGCGCCGCTTGTCGTTCGCCCACGCGAAGCCCGCGGCGGCAAAGTAGAGGAGCACCATCGGGAGGGCCAAGAGGAACATCGACAGCACGTCTGCGGCAGGGGTCGCGAGCGCCGTGAAGACGGTGATTGCGAGGATCACGTAACGCCAGGAGCCGATGATGGCGGAGGCGCTCATCACGCCGACGACGTTGAGCAGGACCAGCAACAGAGGCAGCACGAAGGCGATACCGACGATGAGCATGAGGCGCAGGATGAAGTCCACGTAGCTCCGCGCGTTCAGGATCGAACTGGAGTTGCTGGGTGCGAAGCCGACGAGCAGGGCGATCATGTGCGGCAGCACCAGCCAACCTGCGGCGCATCCTGCCGCGAAGAGCGGCACTGCAGCGCCGACGAAACCGAGCGCGTATCCCTTCTCTCGGCGCGTCAGCGCCGGCACGATGAAGGCCCACAGTTGGTAGAGCCACACCGGTGAAGACAGGACGACACCCACTGTGAAGGCCAGCTGCAGCCGGAGGTCGAAGGCTGCCGTGATCTCACCGAAGTTCAGTAACGCCATCCGCCCCTGCTCGTCTTCGATGGCGGCGATGAACATCTGCACTGTGTCGAGTAGCCAACCGGAGAGAGCAAACCCGACCACCGTTCCGACCACAAGTGCCAGCGCGGCGATGGTGAGCCGCTTCGCCAGCTCGTGAAGGTGGCCGCCGAGGCTCATGGAACCCTGTGGGTCTCGACCGGCTCGCGCCTGCCGTGACATGAGGACTCACACTCCGGAGTGGGAACCGTGCGGTGCCACGGTGGTGTCCGCGCTGTCCACGCCACTCGGCGTCGCTGTTCCCACATCACTTCCGGTCGGGGCGCTGGCGGTCTCGTCCTTGAGGTTCTTGGTCTCCGAGCGGAAGATCCGGACGGACTGCCCGACACTGCGCGAGAGGGCGGGCAGGCGGGTGGCGCCGAACAGCAGAAGGACGACGGCGAGGATGATGAGCAGGTGCCAGCCAGACATGTTGGCGAACATGGATAACTCCTTCGTTATGGGTGGTTGAGGGTGCGGAGAGTCAGCGACCGGCGAGCGAGCCGCCGATGCCCCCGACGCTGAAGTAACGGTTGAGGACGGCGAACACGATCACGGGAGGGAGCAGCATGACCACGGCAACCGCCATGACGGCCCCCCAATCCGTGACGTTCTGCTGGAAGAACGACTGCAGACCGACAGGCATGGTGTAACTGGTCTCGGTCCGCAGGAACACCACTGCGACGAGGTAGTCGTTCCAGGACAGCAGGAATGTGAAGATCGCGGTGGAGAGGACTCCGGGCAGGCTGTTGCGCAGCACGATTCGCGTGAAGCTTCCGAACACCGACGCCCCGTCGATCCATGCGGCTTCCTCAAGCGACACCGGGATGCTGTCCATATAGGCGGCCATCATCCAGGTCGCAACGGACATGCTGGCGCCGACGTACACGATGGTCAGGCCGGTCAGGGTGTCGACGAGACCGAGGTTCGCGAAAAGGATGAACAACGGAATGACGGCTGTGATCACCGGCAAGGACTGGACGACGAACAGCAGCAGCGCGTAGCCGGAGACCAGCCTGTTGCGACCGCGCGATAGTACGTATCCCGCTGGAGCGGCGACGAGCACCGACACGACGACTGTCGCGAGGGCGACCAGCAGGCTGTTCTGCAGCCATGTCGGTGTGAGGGTCTGGGTGAGCACGTAGGTGATGTTGTCCAGCGTGAGCCCGGACTTGCCGCTGGCTGCGCTGGGCGTGAGCGCGAGCAGCACCACAGCGACCACGGGCACGAGCATGACAGCCGTCAGGACGGAGATGAGGGAGAACCGTCCCCATTGCCCGCGCTTTTCCTGCTCGCTCACGGGCGGTTTAGCCCGCTTGCGCTCGGGACGGGTCGTGATCGCGCGTGTCTCGGACTGAGGCTTCTCACCCTCGAGGTGGGTGCGCAGGACGGTGCTCATTCGACGCTCGACTTTCGGATCTGGCGGTACAGCACGACGGAAACCACGACAAGAGCCAGGGTCATCAGGAAGGCGATCGCTACGCCTGTGCCGAGCTGGAAGTCCTGGAACACGGTCCGGTAGGCGAGGACGGTCAGCGAGGTGGTGGCATCCACCGGGCCGCCTCCGGTGAGGAGATAGATGGTCGGGAAGTCGTTCACGCAGAAGATCGTCATGAGGATCCAACTGATGTAGGTGGATCGGGCGATCAAGGGGAGGGTGATCATTCGGAACTGTTGCCACTTGCTGGCACCGTCCATCTGGGACGCCTCGTAGACGGTGGGATCGACCGCGGCCAGCGCAGCCCCGCTCATCATCATCATGAAGGGGAAGCTGATCCACACCTTGAAGATGCAGACCGTGATCGCGGCGAGTGTGGGGTCGGCGAGGAACAGCACGTTGTCGATGCCGAACAGTGCCAGCAGGCTCGGGACCGGACTCTGTGGCGTGGCGACAAGCCAGTTCCAGGCTGTCGCCGACACCACGACCGGAACCACCCAGGGGAGCAACAGCAGCACCTTGAACAGCCCATTCGCGGGAATGCGTGTGCGCAGCAGCAGCGCGAACGCGAGACCCAGCAACCACGACCCGAAGACCCCGACGATCGTGAAGATGAGCGTGAACCGCGTTGCCTTCCAGAACGACTCCGAGGTGAGGACCGTGACGTAGTTCTCGAGGCCGACGTACTCGCCCTGAGCGATCAGCGACCCATCGTGGACGGACTGGGACGCGGCGACGACGAGCGGGTACGCGTTGATCAATACCAGGAGGAGGACGGACGGGACGATCAGCGCGGAATAGGTCCGTCGGGTCTGCGCGACGATCGGGTTGCGACCGCGTGCTGGTCGACCCGAACCGCCGACACCGACCCCTGATCTCGCCCGTTGCAGGCGTGTCGGGGCGTTCTGTGAAGTGGTCATGCTGTTGCTCCCTGAGTGGTGTTGCGACTACGACGTCGCAGTCTCCAGCTCGGTCTGCAGCGTCTCCAGCGCGGTCCGCGAATCGGTCTGGCCGCCCAGGATCGCCTGCGTGAACTGCTGAAGCCCCTGTCCGCCATCGACTGCCGCCAGATCGGCGAAGAGCGCTTCCGCCTGCCAGGACAGCGGCTTGCTGACCGGCTGCCACTCGTCGACGATCTTGACCCACTCGGTGTCCGACTGGAACGCCTCCGAGTTCACGATCGACTTCATCACCGGCAGCGACTCGATCAGCTTGTTGTCCCAGAGCACCTTCATGTCGTCGAGGTAGGCAGTCAGGAACGCCTCGGAGCCCTCCTGGCTGGGGGTGTTGGTGTACATCATCAGGTTGTTCACGTACCCGAGCGTCCCGGTGTCGCCGCTGTACGCCGTCAACGGTGACGCCACGACGACGTCGTCATCGTCGAGCACGTGCTGCAGGCCGGCGGTGTGCCAACCCATGCCGACGCTCTTGTTCGTCCACTGCTCGAAGACGTTGTCGGCGGTGTAGCTCGCGGCGCCCGGGTCGACGGCCCCCAACGCGATCAGCTCCCGCACAAAGTCCATCGCTGCGATGTTCGCGTCCGTGACGGCATCGGGGTTCTGGTCCTTGTCGAACAGGCCACCACCGTTGTTCACCATCAGCGAGAGCAGGACCTGAGAGCCGACACTGTTGCCCGCGCCGGCGCCGATGCCGAATCCGTAGACCCCGTTCTTCGCCAGCGCCCGGGAAGCCTCGATGTAAGACGCCCAGTCGGTCGGCGCCTCCACGCCCGCCTTCTCGAGGAGCGACTTCCGGTACCAGAGCACTCGAAGGTCCGCTTGCCACGGGACGGCGGCGTAGCCTTCCGGCGTCTTCATCGTCTCGACCGTGCCGGGGAGGAAGTCCTCCAGCTTGCCGCTCTTGCGCAGCGATTCAATCAGATCGTCGGCGTAAGCGATCGCACCCTGCTCGGCGAATTGGAACGCCTGGAAGCCGGCGCCGCTGCTGACCGCCGGGCCCGTCTTCGAGGCGATCGCCGAAGAGAAGGTCTGGTAGAAGTTGTTCCACTGGATCTGCTGGTAGCTCGCGGAGGGAAGTCCGCTTGGGGGCGTATAGCCGGTGACGATGGCCTTGGCCTCGTCGGCATAAGACTGCGGGCCCCATGGCATGTCCCAGAACTTCAGGGTGCCGCTGCCGCCGCCGGTAGCGCCGCCGCCCCCGCCTCCGGGAGCGCATGCCGCGAGCAGCGGAACGGCAGCCGCAGCGGCAGCGATTCCGAGGAACCCGCGACGGGAGAACGTTGCTGGTGTTGAGGTGTTCATCATTGGACTCCTACCCGACCTCGCGGTCGGCTCTCTGTGGTGTGTTGGGTGTGGGCTGTGGTGACGAGTGGAACGGGTTCGCTGTTTGGGTGGATTCGGGTGCGGCTCGCTACGCGAGTGACGCTCGACTGAGGAGCAGTTGACTGGCCTCGTCGAACTCGCCCAGGTCGTCGGGACGGTCGCCGCTTTCGACGGCGGTGATCACTCGGCGCCAGGAGGCACGGTGGGCCGATTCCCACCGCGAGGGCAGCGTGGTCGACCCGTCGGTGTGCACGATCGTGACGAGCCCGGGTGCGGCCGTTTCGGGATCCGGCACGCACAGGTGGACTCCGCCGAATCGAGCGACGACTCGGACATGAACGGGACCGTCGATCGCGGGGCCAACGGCGATGGTGATGGTCAGCGGTGCACTATTCCTCACCGTCCCACCCACGAGCACCGTCCGCGATTGGCGGTGCAGGACTCGGAGATCTTCCACAGCACCCATCACGTGGTGCGCGATCTGGACGGATTCGTGAATGGCCTGCTCGATGTCCTCGGTCGCCGGTACGTTCACCGCGATCTCGGCAAAGGAGACGGGGCCTTCGAGGTTGCTGACCGCGTCCCGCGCCTCGGTCAGAGTGGGGTTCGATCGCCAGCGTTGGTCGAGGATCACGAAGGCGTTCCGTTCGGCAGCGGTGCTGCGGAGACCATCGATCTGCTCTGCTTCGGGTGCGACGACAACGACCCCGGACGCTCCCTCAAGCAGCGCGTGGCTTGCTCGTTCGGTCCAGCCGGCGGTGCCGTTCACTGTGCGAATGTCGGCGCGGTCCTCGACGAGCTCGAGTGTCGCGGGCAGGGATGCCGTCACCCAGGTGAGAGCACCGCTGGCGCGCGTCTCGCTATCGGCGGCGATTCTGATGACGTTCATGCGACCGACTTCCCGTTGGTGCGGATCCGGCTGGATGATTGGTCGGCGAGCGCGATCGCGAACCGGAGGTCGTCGATGAGGTCGACAGTCGGAAGCGGTGCGTCCTGGCCTCGTGCGATCCGAGCAAGGGCGACCCACTCTGCCTCGTACCCGCTAAGGGCAAAGGGACCGAACGTTCGGCTTCCGGTGGTGGAGTGAAGCGTGGCGACCGCCGAACCTCCTTGCACGTACGACGGCGTGAACGTGACGTGCAGGGACAGGTCGTCGCCGATGACCTCCAATGTCCACTCCGGCGCCCACGTATTCGTGGTGACCGCCTGCAGGTGGACGACCTTGCCGGACGCGGTTCCCGAGACGACGTAACCCCAGGGCGATGCGAGTTCGGCGCGCAGCACCTCAAGGTCCGCAAACGAAGGAAGGAACTGACGGATCAGGGGTAGGTCGTGGATTGCCAGCCCCATGATGCCGCCGGTGACAGCCCGGACGACCGCCTCTACGCCGGTGTCGTCAGAGGGCGGAGAAGAAGGACGCGACACGATGTCGGTGGCGAGATCCTCGAACTGTGCATTGGGCGGAATGACCACCGAGGAACGAATGGTGTGCGACGTCTCGATCAGCGTGCCCCATTCCGCCTGCGCGGCCAGCCAAGCCGGATCGAACACGTGCATCGCCCCCACGATGATCGGCACGCCCGTATCCTCCGACACTTCCGCGATCTCGCTCGCCTCCGCCGCCGTCATCGCGAAGGGCTTTTCACAAAGGATTGCTTTGACGCCGGCCCGGCATGCCGCGATGACCTGCCCGGCGTGAAACTGCGACGGGCTGCAGATGACGACCACATCGACAGCCGGGTCGCTGAAGACGTCTTCGGCTCGCGTCGTAAACGCCGCCCCGGCTCTCCGCGCCACGGTCTCCGCGGTGGCGGCATCAATGTCCATGACCACACGCACTTCGAAGTCGTCGCTCAGCCGGGCGAGCGTCGGGAGGTGGATGGCCTGAGTCACCGGCCCCGCCCCGAGAATCCCAACGCGCAGCCGGGCGGCCGTATCGCGGTCACCGGACATCGACATCCTGTCTCTCCTTCGAGCGTCAAACATGACCGATTGATCATCTTTCAGCCGACTATAACCGAACGATCAAGTTTCGCGCAAGTGGCGCGTAGGGTGGTGTGTGGAGGTTTCAATGAGCGCTGAGACACAGGTCGGGCGCGGTGCGCGCGGCCCTTATCGCAACGGCGTCAAGCGTCGTCGCCAGATAGTGGCGGCTGCCGCCATTGCATTCGGGCAATACGGCTACCACGGCGCTTCCCTGCGGCAGATCGCCGACCAGGTCGGCACGACGAACGCAACCCTGATTGCCTACTTCGGCAACAAGGAGGGGCTCCTCGTCGCGGTGCTCGAGCACTGGCGCGAAGAAACTGCCCCCGAGACCGATGTGTTCCACGGTCTCGACTACTTCCGTTCGTTCGCGTTCTTGATGCGATACCACGCCAAGCGGCGTGGGCTCATCGAGCTCTTTCTGACCATGTCAATTGAAGCCGCACAGAACGATCACCCCGCTCGTCCGTTCATCCTCGAGCGGCAACACGCCGGAATCACGATCATGGTCGAGAATCTCCGCTTCGCCGTGGATCAGAAGCAGATCGAGTTCATGAGTCCGGAAACCATGGAGGCGGAAGCTCGCTTGATGGTCGCAACACTCGATGGCCTCGAGATCCAGTGGGTCCAGACGGATGATCTCGACCTCGAGGCTATGGTCCGGCGACACGTCGACTCCGCGATCACACGGTGGACCGGACGGTCGTTTGAGGACGTCCGCCGAGAAACCGACGAATGGCTTGCGACGCACCACAAGGAGTCCTTCCTCGACCTCCCGGCCCGCTGAACCTCGGCACCGCGCGCACACTGCTCGAACGCAGACCCACGGGGCGTTGAGGGCAAACGTCGAGCCCTTATGCGCTGACGTCTACGTGGCGGTGTTGGCCTGAGCGGAGGGCGTCGCCGCCGGATCGACGCAAATCAACCCACGTTCGACGAGTTGCGGAGCAATTCCGACCGCGGCGGGAGCCCGCGAGGCTATCCGCGCAGCAGCAGCGCTGGCGGCCCCTCCTTCACAAGGCCACGCAGGGCCGGCCAGTCTTCTCGTGGACGAGTGGGCACCCTCGCTTACGAGCTGCGCCGCTGCGTCCAGGGCGAGTGAGCACCGAGCCGAAGCAGCGTGCTCACACAGCCGAGTCCTTGGGTTGTTCTCTTGCCAAATCACAACCACCTAGTTATGGTTGGCGAAATCGAAGCGAGCGGTTGCTTTTCGGATGGAAGCGCACGCAGCGACGCAGGTGTTCAGATCAATGAGGAGATGTACATGTCCGCTGTTGAACAGCAGGAGAAAAGCCCAACCTTGCTTAGACGCCACAGCCTGAACAGGCGCCTTGCCGCCGTTGCTGTCGCAGCCGCCGTGGCCGCCACGGTCATCACACCAGGCCTAGCGTCGCCGCCCTCAGCGCGCGCCGGGCAACAGGCGGGGCAATCGGCCCTCGGTGACGCCGCATACCAGCGACCCCTGGGCGTCATTGGAAGCACGCCATGTAGCGCTCATGACTGGCAACTCTGCGCAGGCGATACCTCCGCACCGGACACGGTTCCGTACGCGCTCGGCAACCCCATGGCTCAGCCCGGCCTCGGGATTCCGCTCGGCGGACTCGGAGCAGGCTCGTTCATGATCAACCAGGCCGGGACCTTCGGTCCGTGGAACATGGGTGGATCTACGAACTCGAACTACGAGAAGCGCATTCTGCCTCAGGCCGCCATCCACATCCGGGAACAGCAGCCGGGCCGAACGGCCACCACCAAGACGCTCGCCGTCAACAGCTCCGAGTTCGGATCCGTCCTGCCTGCTTGGTCGACCCTCGACGCCGGGAGCGGGACATACAGCGCGCTCTATCCCTTCGGCCGCATCGACTACGCGGACCCAGTGCCCTCGACATCCGTGTCCACATCGTTCTGGACACCTATCGTGGCCGGTGACGACGAGTCCTCCTCGCAGCCTGTGGCCTACTTCGAGGTGGAGCTCACGAACGAAACGAGTAAGACGACGAAGGTGTCGACGATGTTCACCTTCCCCAACGCTCCAGCGCACGTCGCCAGCACAGTGCAGAACACCCCCAGCCCCGTGGCGAGCGTCCGCACGGGCTACACCAGCCACGAGACCGTGGATCACCGCAACAAGATCACCGGGATCACGCTGGGGGCATCCAGCCCCAGCAACACCGCAGACTCGCAGAACAGCGAGTGGACCACTGCTGTGCAAGATGAACCCGGCCAGCGAGTCACGTACGCAACGTCCTGGAACGCCGACGGCGACGGCTCCGACATCTACGCTCCCTTCAGCGCGACCGGGCGCCTCCCCAACGGCGCCCTCGACGGCAGCAACTCCGCCAGCGCACTCGCGGTTGACATGAACCTGAAGCCTCATCAAACGGAAACCGTTCGCTTCGTCCTGGCCTGGGACTTCCCACAGATCACTTTCGGCACCGCGGGCGACACCTCCTGGATGCGGCGCTACACCTCCTTCTACGGAGGCAGCCAAGACGCACAGAACAACTACATCGCCGGCAGCTATCCCGGCAACCAGGGCTTCGCCATCGCGGCGCGGAATCTCGCACGCGTGGACGAGGCAGCGGAAGCGGTCGCGCGCTGGTGGAAGCCGGTGGCATTCGATGACACGGTATCGCCCGCCATCCGGATGGCGGCGTTGAACGAGCTTGGTCAGCTCTCGTTCAACGGCTCCTTCTGGGAGTCGGGCCTGGTCTCCTCTCCCTACAAGACGGATGTGCGACCGGGCTCGGCAGTCCCGGGAACCCACCTCTTCCACACCGTCACGGGTGGCGGCTGGGCTGACGCCGGGGAGACCGACGTCCAGGGGCAGATGGCGATCGCCCTGCGTGAACTGTTCCCCTCCACCGAAGCCGCATGGGTCCGCGCGACCTCCGAGATGATCGCTCAAGACCCGAACGGCCGAGTACCCGGCAGCCCCGGCTTCAACCCCCCGGTAGGCAACTACATCTGGTGGCAGCTGGAGGCACCGTGGCTGCTCTGGGAGAAATCGACCAGCCCGGCCGCACCCGAAGCCACGTTCTTCGACCGTCCAGTCAAGTACCTGATCCGCGCATACGGCGCGTACAGCAGCACCGGCAACGATGCGCTATTGCGCGACATTTACCCGGCGATGCTCCGCCTCTGGACCCACGACGTTGTCCCGCGGATACCGCAGGGCGACACGCTTCCCACGGAGGCGGCCGTCTTCGCCAGCACCTACGACGTGATGGGACAGTCCGGTGGGGTGCACGGGGTCTACACCTCCGGGCTATACATCCTGGCCGCAGAGATCATGGCGGCTGCTACTGAGGACGCGCAACAGCTCGGAATCGCCGAGGCGTCGTTGGTAGACGTCGACACCCTCAAGCAGACGGCGGCCACTGCCCGAGCTGCATACGAGAAGGCGTTCTGGACAGGCAGCTATTACACGTTCACCGATGCCGGCGAGAGGTCCACCGACGTCTTCGTCGATGTGCTGTGGCCGCAGCACGTGGCCGAGCAGCTCGGGCTGGCCGACGTAAATCCGCCCGAGCGCGTCGCGGAACACCTGACGAACACCTTCGACCAGCTCACGCAACTGAAAGATTCGACAGGGCACATGCTCGGAGCGCCGAATCTGGTCCCGAACGGGGGCAAGCCTTACCCGGTGCTGCCTAACAGGCCGAGGGAGCTCGGTTTCCAGGCCGCGGAGGTGTGGACGGGGACGAACTTCGAGTTCGCGGGAACCCTCATCCAGGAAGGCCGACGGCTCGGCCGCCCCGACTTGGTCGCCAATGGCAACGAGCTCGCGGAGGGTGTGGTGCACCAGATATACAGCCCCGCCGCACCCGCGGGTGGCGCCTTTGCCTTCAACACCCCCGAGGGATGGAACGGCTACGATCCCACCACCTACCGAGCGGCCTACTACGCGCGAGCCATAGCCGCGTGGGACTTGTACGCATCGGCGCGTCAGTGACAGCGCAGCGCTAGCGCGGGCACCACAGCCTGAGGACGCAGGGTCGGATTATGACCCTGCGTCCTCCGCGAGTTCCGGCCATCGACGAACGCAGCGTGGCCGACGCTTCGGCGAAGCAGCACCGAAAGAGCGGTCCAGCCGAGAGGTCGCGTCGCCTCCGCAGATGTGGGCAAATTGTGGTCAGCGCAAGAAGAAAACCCCTGATGATCAGGGGTTTTCGTGGCGGTGACGGTGGGATT
>NZ_MWLQ01000005.1 GCF_010634855.1 Microbacterium sp. B35-30
GAGCAGCTGGGCGACGCGCCGGACTTCCACTTCATCCCCGTCGGCAACGCGGGCAACTACACCGCCTACACGCGCGGCTACACGGAAGAGGCCGCGGCGAACGTCTCGACCCGCGTGCCGCGCATGTTCGGCTTCCAGGCCGAGGGGTCCGCGCCGCTCGTGCGCGGCGAGGTCGTGAAGAACCCCGAGACGGTGGCCAGCGCCATCCGCATCGGCAACCCCGCATCGTGGGACCTCGCCCTCGAGGCGCGCGCGGCGACCGACGGCTACTTCGGCGCCATCGACGACGACCGCATCCTCGCGGCGCAGAAGCTCCTTGCCGGCGAGGTCGGGATCTTCGTGGAGCCCGCGTCGGCCATCAGCGTGGCGGGGCTCCTGGACCGTGTCGAGGCCGGCGTCGTGCCGCAGGGCGCGCGCGTGGTGCTGACGGTCACGGGTCACGGGCTCAAGGACCCGCACTGGGCGCTGCGCAACGCCGACGGCTCGGAGGTCGAGCCCACCGTCGTCGACGCGACCACGTCGGAAGTGGCATCCGTTCTCGAGCTCGTCCGCGCCGCCGAATCCGTCGACGCGCCGGGACCGCGCGCGTGAGCGCAGCCGTCGTGCCCGCGCCCACCCCGGACGCCCGCCAGGGGCGCCGGGTCGTGGTGCGGGTTCCGGCGACGAGCGCCAACCTCGGGCCCGGTTTCGACACGCTCGGCCTCGCGCTGAGCGTGTACGACGAGCTCGACGTCACGGCACTCCCCGAAGGCGAGCTCGAGATCGAGGTCGAGGGGGCCGGCGCGGCGGACGTTCCTCGCGACGCCTCGCACCTGGTGGTGCGGGCGATCGCATACGCATACGAATCGACCGGACGACGGATGCCGGGGCTGCGCCTCGTCGCCAGGAACGTCATCCCGCACGGGCGAGGACTCGGTTCGTCGGGCGCGGCGGTGGTGTCGGGCCTGCTGGCCGCGAGGGGCCTGCTCGAGGGCGACGTGGAGCTCGGCCCGGATGCCCTGCTGCGGCTGGCGACGGAGCTCGAGGGACACCCCGACAACGTCGCGCCGGCGCTCTTCGGCGGTCTCACGATCGCCTGGGTCGACGACGGCGGCCCGCAGCACAAGAAGCTGCTGGTGCACCGCGGCGTGTCGCCGCTCGTCCTCGTGCCGGAGTTCACGATGTCGACGCAGCTCGCCCGGAGCCTGCAGCCCACGCAGGTGCCCCGTGAGGACGCCGTCTTCAACGTGTCCCGGTCGGCGCTGCTCATCGCGGCGCTCACGCAGAGCCCTGAGCTGCTGCAGGCGGCCACCGAGGACAAGCTCCACCAGAGCTACCGTGCGAGCGCCATGCCCGAGACCGACGCGCTCGTGCGGGCGCTGCGTGCCCAGGGCTTCGCGGCGGTCGTTTCGGGGGCGGGTCCGAGCGTGCTCGTGCTCGCCGACGGACCCGGGCGACGCCTCGAAGCGGCGGCTCTCGCTACCGCCACGACCGACACCCCGTGGGAGGCGCTCATGCTCGCCGTCGACTTCAAGGGTGGTACAGTGAGGGAGTACGCGGAGGGTTCCACGTAATACGTGAATCTGGCCTCCGTCGCAAATCTGCGAAACCACCGCACGGCATTCTGACCTGCCGACGTCCGCTGAGTACCCTCGCGGTCCCTCACCCCGTCGGCGGGAGTTTCGACAGGCGTGACAACTGATCGAGACGGGCAGACGCCACCCGCAGTGCTGTGCGAGTCGTGCACATTCGTTCGTTTTTCACAAGGGAGAACTCGTGGAGTCCATCTCCGAGGTCCATGCCGACGTTCCGGCCGACGAGCGCGCGGAAGCGCCCGAGGCTGTCGAGAACGCCGAGACCATCGAAGCCGCGGCCGAGACCGCGGCCGAAGAAGCCGTGATCGAGGCTGTCGTGGCCGACGCCGTCGCCGATGAGGCCGTCGTCGAGGCCGTCGCCGCTGAGGCGGTCGCCGAAGAAGCGGTCGCCGAAGCGATCGTCGCCGAGGATGCCGGTGACCCGGCTGCCGCCGCGGCTGCCGAAGCCGTCGCCGAAGAGGCCGTCGCCGAGGCGCTCGTGGCCGACGCCGTCGCCGAGGAAGCGGTCGCCGAAGCGGTCGTCGCCGACGCCGTCGCGGCAGAAATCGTCGCCGAAGAGGCTCCGGCGGCACCGGTCAAGGCGCCGCGCAAGCGCGCGCCGCGCCGTGCCAAGAGCACCGACGTCGCGCCGGCCGAGCCCGTCGAGGCACCGGCCGAGGCCGCAGCTGCCGAGACGCCGGCGGAGGCCGCACCTGCCGAGACGGCGGCGGAGACCGCACCGGCCGAGGGCGCACCCGCCGAGGCGGCACCTGCAGAGGGCGAAGCTCAGGCATCCGATGACGCCGCCGAGGCGGCATCCGCTCCCGCAGGCGACGCCGAGGCGCCCGCCGAGGCCGCCGAGCAGTCCGCCGAGGGCGAGGCCGAGGGCACCGACACGCCGGCTCGTGGTCGCAGCCGCAGCCGCAGCCGCAGCCGCAACCGGAACGCGCAGGGCGGTCAGAACACGAACGCCCAGAACGCGAACGCCCAGGGCGGCCAGGGCGCGCCGGCGCAGAACGCTGGGGGCGGTCAGAGCCAGAACGCGCAGCCCGCCGCGGCCGAGCCCGCCAAGGCAGAGACGCCCGAGGACGACCAGCAGTCGCAGGGGAACGGCCGTGGCCGCCAGCGCAACAAGCGCCGCGGTACGCAGGCCACCACTGGTGACGAGTTCGACACCGAGATCGGCGAGGACGACGTCCTCATCCCGATCGCCGGCATCCTCGACGTGCTCGACAATTACGCGTTCGTCCGCACCTCCGGCTACCTGCCCGGCCCGAGCGACGTCTACGTCTCGCTCGGACAGGTCAAGAAGTACAACCTCCGCAAGGGCGACGCCGTCGTCGGCGCCATCAAGCAGCCGCGCGAGGGCGAGCAGTCCAGCCGCCAGAAGTACAACGCGCTCGTCAAGGTCGACGCCGTCAACGGCCTCTCGGTCGACGACGCCGCGACCCGTGTCGAGTTCGGCAAGCTGACGCCGCTGTACCCGCAGGAGCGCCTGCGCCTCGAGACCGGTCCCGAGAAGCTGACCCAGCGCATCATCGACCTGGTCGCGCCGATCGGCAAGGGCCAGCGCGGACTCATCGTCGCGCCGCCCAAGGCCGGCAAGACGATCGTGCTGCAGCAGATCGCCAATGCCATCTCGATCAACAACCCCGAGGTCCACCTCATGGTCGTGCTGGTCGACGAGCGGCCCGAAGAGGTCACCGACATGCAGCGCACGGTGAAGGGCGAGGTCATCGCCTCGACCTTCGACCGTCCCGCCGAGGACCACACCACGGTCGCCGAGCTCGCCATCGAGCGCGCCAAGCGCCTCGTGGAGCTCGGTCGTGACGTCGTCGTGCTCCTGGACTCGATCACGCGTCTCGGGCGTGCGTACAACATCTCCGCACCGACCTCGGGTCGCGTGCTCACCGGTGGCGTCGACGCGTCGGCGCTGTACCCGCCCAAGCGCTTCTTCGGCGCCGCGCGCAACATCGAGAACGGCGGATCGCTCACGATCCTCGCGACCGCGCTCGTCGAGACCGGCTCCAAGATGGACGACGTCATCTTCGAGGAGTTCAAGGGCACCGGCAACAGCGAGCTGCGCCTGTCGCGCCAGCTCGCCGACAAGCGCATCTTCCCGGCGGTCGACGTGAACGCGTCGAGCACCCGCCGCGAGGAGATGCTGCTGTCGCCCGACGAGGTCAAGATCACGTGGAAGCTGCGTCGTGCGCTGGCGGGTCTCGACCCGCAGCAGGCCCTCGAGGTCGTGCTCGGCAAGCTCAAGGAGACGTCGTCCAACGTCGAGTTCCTCGTGCAGATGCAGAAGTCGATCCCGGCTCCGACCACCGGTCACAGCGGCGGACGCAGCCACGCGGACGACAACAGCATCCGCTGATCCCCGATGGGCGAACCCGCGATGTTCGATTCCGTCCGGGCGCTGATCGACGAGCACCGCGCGGTGCAGGAGGAGCTCTCCGACCCCGCGGTGCACGCCGATGCGGCGCGCGCGAAGCGGGTCAACCGGCGCTACGCCGAGCTGTCGCGCATCGTGAAGGCGCACGAGGACTGGCTGGCGGCATCCGATGATCTGGATGCCGCCCGCGAGCTCGCCCGCGAAGACGAGGCGTTCGCCGAAGAGGTGCCGGCACTCGAGGCGCGCCTCGGCGAGGCGCACGAGCGACTGCGGCGGCTCCTGATCCCGCGGGACCCGGACGACGCGCGCGACGTGATCATGGAGATCAAGCAGGGCGAGGGCGGCGCCGAGTCGGCGCTGTTCGCGGCCGACCTCCTGCGCATGTACCTGCAGTACGCCGCGTCGAAGGGCTGGAAGACCGAGCTGCTCGAGCGCAACGAGTCCGACCTCGGCGGCTACAAGGATGTCCAGGTCGCGATCAAGGGCTCCTCGTCCGACCCCGCGCAGGGGGTCTGGGCGCACCTGAAGTACGAGGGCGGCGTGCATCGCGTGCAGCGCGTGCCGGCGACCGAGTCGCAGGGCCGAATCCACACGTCGACTACCGGCGTGCTGGTGTTCCCCGAGGTGGACGAGCCCGAAGAGATCCACATCGACCCGAACGACCTCAAGATCGATGTGTTCCGGTCGTCGGGTCCCGGCGGGCAGTCGGTCAACACGACCGACTCCGCCGTGCGCATCACGCACGTGCCGACGGGGATCGTGGTGTCGATGCAGAACGAGAAGTCGCAGCTGCAGAACCGTGAGGCCGGCATGCGGGTGCTGCGTGCGCGTCTGCTCGCCAAGCAGCAGGAGGAGCTGGACGCGGCGGCATCCGACGCCCGCCGCTCGCAGATCCGCGGCATGGACCGGTCCGAGCGCATCCGCACCTACAACTTCCCCGAGAACCGCATCGCCGACCACCGCACCGGCTACAAGTCGTACAACCTCGACCAGGTGATGGACGGCGCGCTCGAGCCGATCATCGAGTCGGCGATCACCGCCGACGAGGAGGCGCGGCTCGCCGCCCTGGGCGGCGACGCCTGACCCCCGACGTCACGCACCCCCCGCCCGTCCGCCGCGCTTCGCCTTCCCCCCGGGGGTCGTCGACTTGCCTCATATGCGCGCGACACGCCGTCGCCACCGTGCGTTCAAGGCAACTCAACTCGTCTCCGTACGAGTGGTGCCTGTGCGGCGGGCGGTACAGGGGTGTGGATAGCTTTGGCGGCGGGTGTCGGTGGCGTGTCACTCTCGAGGGATGGCGCGCGAGTTCCATGTCGGACAGGCCTTCACCACGGGCCAGGGATTGCGCGCGGGGTTCTCGCGCCGCGACCTCGACGGTCCGCTTCTCGAACGACCCTTCCACGGACTTCGATCGACGCTTCCGACGGATGCCCTCGAGCCGGGAATCAGTGCCGACCATCAGCGGGTGCTGACGATCGAGCGAAACGCCCTGCGATTCGCCGCGTACATGAGCAGACATGAGTTCTTCTCCCACACGACCGCGGCTCTGCTCTGGCGCATCCCTCTTCCGCGGCTCGATGGCGAGTTGATTGAGGTGTCGGTGAACGCACCCCACCGGGCTCCGCGCGGCAGCGGTGTGCACGGGCACCAACTCGCCCGCGCTGCATCGGCCGTCGTCGTCCACCCGGAGCACGGTGTACGCCTCACCTCGCCCGCCGTCGCGTGGTCGCTGCTGGGACACGTGCTCCGGTATCCTTACGATCTAGTTGCCACAGCCGACGCAATCGTCCGCGTCGACCGGATCCCGGGTCCGGGAGGTCGGGTTCGCGCGCCGGCGCTCGCCTCGCTGGCAGAGCTCGAGGCGGCCCTCGTGCTCAGACGAAAAGGCGTGGTGGCTCTCCGCGACGCCCTTCCACGAGTGCGACGCGGTGTCGCGTCCCGACCCGAGACGTGGATGCGGCTGACCCTCGTCGATGGCGGGCTGAGCGAGCCCGAGACGGACCTCGAGGTGTACGACGACGACGGCCGATTCATTGGCTGCGTCGATCTGGCCTATTCGCGGCAGAAGATCGCCTTCGAATATGAGGGCGATCACCATCGCACCGACACAGCGCAGTGGAACCGGGACATCGAGAAGTACGACGCGCTGGTGCGTGCCGGGTGGCGCGTGATCCGCGTGACCGCGCGGATGCTCTTCGCCGAGCCGCACACGCTCCTCGCCGGCGCCCGCCATGCCTTGAGCGAGCGTCGCTGAGTCTTCGCCGGGCTTATCCCTCATCCTCGAGGCGCCCCTGTCGAAGGCGTGCCGAAGACTGCCTTGACTTGGCTCAGATGCACGCGACACGCCGCGCACACCGTGCGTTTGAGGCAAGTCAACGAGGAGGTCGGGGACGGACGCCGCGGGAGAAGGATGCCGGGGGCAAGGATGCCGGGGGCAAGGATGCCGGGGGCAAGGATGCCGGGGGCAAGGATGCCGGGGGCAAGGATGCCGGGGGCGGCGGATGCCGCGGCGCTAGGCTTCGAGCGTGCTCACGTTCCTCATCCGCGCCCTGATCTTCCTCGTGTCGGCGGCACTCGGCCTCATCGTGGCGGACCTGATCCTGCCGGGGTTCTCCCTGCACTGGGATGACTGGTGGGGGATCCTCCTGGCCATCGTGATCTTCGCGGTGCTGCAGAGCATCCTGGCGCCGTGGCTGTTCAAGATCACGCGCCGGCACGCCAACGCCCTCATCGGCGGCATCGGCCTGCTCTCGACGTTCGTCGCACTGCTCATCGCGGTGCTCATCCCGGCGGCCGGGATCGGCATCGACGGGCCCGTGGCGTGGATCATCGGAACGCTGATCGTCTGGCTCGTCACCGCTCTCGCGACGTGGCTTCTGCCGCCTCTGTTCATCAAGAACAAGGTGCAGGACCGCCGCGGCTGACGACGCGAAGTTAGGGATTCCTCCCGATCCGCCGGGAGCGCCTGGGACACCAGGCTGATGGGATGATGGGCGGTATGCAGATCGGCCGGGTTCCTCTCGTCGGCCGTCAGGCGGATCTCGACGCGCTGCGCGCGGAGATCGCCGCCGTGGATGCGCAGGGGCGAGCCGTCGTGGTGTCGGGCGACGCCGGAATGGGGAAGACGCGCCTGCTGCGCGACTTCACGGAGGGCCTCGACGAAGACGTCATCGTCGTCCGCGGCGCCTCAGTCGACTCCGGTTCGGGCCCCGCCCCGCTGACGGCCATCACCGACCTGCTGCGCGACCTCGTGGATCAGCTGGGCACGGAGGCGGTGCGCGAGGCGGCGGGTCCGGCGGTCGACGCGCTCGGCGTGCTCGTCCCCACCCTGGCGAAGGCGCCGGGTGACACCGAGCGGCTCGCGGATGTCGTGGTGGAGCTGTTCTCACAGCTCGCGCGCACGCACCGCCTGGTCGTCATCATCGAAGACCTCCACTGGTCCGACAGCACCACATCCGAGATCGCGGCGCGCCTGGTGCGCCGTGCCGCCGCCCTCCCGCTGTTCGTACTGCTGTCGTACCGCACCGACGACGTGGGCCGCGGGCATCCGCTTCGTCCTGTCCTGGCCGAGCTCGACCGCGCGCGACTGCTGACGCATCGCCCGCTCTCCCGCCTCAGCCCGGCCGAGGTCGGTGCGCTCGCCACGGCGGTGCACGGCGACGCGCTCGCCGCTGAGGTGCTGCACGACATCGCGGCCCGCAGCGACGGCATCCCGTTCTATGTGGAAGAGCTGGCGAGCTTCTCGGGCGAGCGGCTGCCGGTCTCGCTGCGCGACGTCCTGCTGCTGCGGTACGAGCGATTGGATGCCGAGGCGCGCCGTTTCAGCCGCGTGCTGGCGACCGGCGGGGTCGAGGTGCCCGACCCCGTGCTCCGTGCGGTGCTCGACGGCGACGAGTCCGCGCTGGAGTCTGCGGTGCGCTCCGCCGTCGATGCGCAGGTCGTCGTGATCAGGGGAGACGCGTACGCGTTCCGCCACGCGCTCATGCAGGAGGCGGTGTACGCCGAGCTGCTTCCGACCGAGCGCACGCGGCTGCACACCGCCTACGCCGTCGCGCTCGAGGCGTTGGCCCCCACCGCGCGCGTGCTCGCCGACATCGCCCACCACTGGCGCGCCGCCCACGTCCCCGATCGGGCGCTGGCGGCCGCCGTAGCGGCGCAGCGTGCCGCGAGTGGAGCGTCGGCGTGGTCGACTGCCGCGGAGGCGGGGGAGCGGGCCCTGGAGCTGTGGGATGCCGTGGCCGATCCCGAGACGATCAGCGGGATGTCGCGTGTCGACGTGCTGCGGAGCACGTCCGCGGCGCTCCTCGCCGCCAACCGGAACGATCGTGCGCTCGCGTTCGCGCGGGAGGCCGTCGCGCTCTGGCCGGAGGAGGACGTCGTCGGGCGCGCGGAGATGATCGGAGATCTGGCCACGATCGAGTTCCAGGCGGGCGTGTCGGACGGGGTGGAGAGCCTCGACCAGGCGCTCGAGATCCTCGGCGACGACCCGCGTCATGACGTGCAGCGCGCCGGTCTCCTGCTCAGCTCGGCCCGCGCCCATATGCTGAACGGGCGCCACGGCGTCGGCACCCACGTCGCGGCGCGCGCCGGCGCCACCGCGGAGGCAGCCGCGGCTGCCGGAGACCGGGTCGCCGCCGAGATCCTCGTGCAGGCGCTGCTCATCGCGGCGACCTGCCGGACCACCACCGGCGACGTCGGCGGTCTCGCGCTGTTCGACCAGGCCCGTGCGCGCGCGGACGGGTTCGTCCGCGCCATGATGCGGTACTTCATCAACTACTCCAACGCCCTCATGCTGCTCGGCCGGTATGACGACGCGATCGCGGTGGCGCGGGAGGGTCAGGAGTACGGCCGCACCCACGTCGCGGACCTCGGCCCGCTCGTGATGATCGAGGCCAACATGATCGAGGCTCACATCTACGCCGGCCGGCTGCGCGAGGCGGAGGAGCTGGGAGGCCTGCTCCCGTTGGTCGAGCCGGGCCTGTACTCGGCGTTCCTGCGCGAGCGCCTGGTGTGCCTGGCGATCTGGCGGGGACGCATCGACGGCGCGCAGGCCGCCCTGGAGGCCGCCCGGCGGGAGCTCGACATGTTCGGCGCCTACGAGTTCCAGACGCGGTTCGGCATGGCGTACGACCTCGGAGAGCTTGCGCTGGCGCGCGGCGACGCCCATGAGGCGCTGTCACACGCGCGGGCCGCGTGGGAGACGCCCGCCGGCGGCGTGCTCGCGCTGCCGCTGACGGCGGTCGCGGCGCGTGCCGTCGCCATGCTCCGCGAGCGCGGCGAGGATGCCGACGTCGAGCCGTACCGCGCGGTGCTGGACGCTTTCGCCGACTGGCCGGTGACCCCGCTGTGGGCGGCCGTGTTCGCGGCCGAGCTCGGCGAAGGGTCCTGGGCGCCCGCCGTCGACGCCGTCGGCCCGGCGTACATCCGCGCCTATGCGCGGGTGCGGCACGGCGAGGAGCTGCTGGCCGAGGGCGACCGGACGGCGGCACGTGAGGCGCTCGCAGCGGCCGCGTCCTACGGCGAGGAACTCGGCGCCGACGGCCTCGCCGCACGTGCCCGCGCGGTGATGACGGATGCCGGACTCGCCGGCGAGGCGCCGCGCTCGGTGCTCACCTCGCGCGAGGAGCAGGTGCTCGAGCTCGTCGCCGAAGGGCTGACGAACGGCCAGATCGCAGAGCGCCTGTACATCAGCGTGAAGACCGTCTCAGTTCATGTGTCGGCGATCCTGCGCAAGCTCGAGGCACCGTCACGCACCGCAGCCGCGGCGATCTACCGCCGCACCGCCGCTTGACGCGGCGGGGTTCGCGCGTCTCGGCCGGCATCGTGCCGGCGGCGAGGGGAGCAGTGCCGGGACTGCCCGCCCGACCGACCGCGTCAGATGTGGTACTCGGGTGTCGTCAGCAGGGCGCGCGTGTCGTCGCCGCTGCGGCGGGCGCGCGGCTTCGCCGGCACGCCGACCAATACGGAGTCGGCGGGCGCGTCCTTGGTGACGACCGCGTTCGCGCCCACGACGGACCCCGCGCCGATCGTGATGGGCCCGAGGATCTTCGCGCCCGCGCCGACCGCGACGCCCTCTTCGATGGTGGGGTGCCGCTTGCCGCCCTCGCGCTGCCGGCCGCCGAGTGTGACGCCGTGGTAGAGCATGACGTCGTCACCGACCTCGGCGGTCTCGCCGATCACGACGCCCATGCCGTGGTCGATGAAGAAGCGGCGGCCGATGGTGGCGCCGGGGTGGATCTCGATGCCGGTGAGCCAGCGCGTGACCTGCGATCCTGCGCGGGCCACGAACCGCACGTCCCGCGTCCACAGCGCGTGCCAGACCCGGTGCGCCCAGATGGCGTGCAGGCCCGGGTACAGGACGGCGATCTCGAGGCCGCCCCGCGCCGCGGGGTCGCGCAGCTTCGCCGCGGCGACGTCCTCACGTACGCGCGCGACGAATCCGATGCGCTCGTCGGTCATTTCGACTCCTCCTCGGGGTCGCGCAGGTGCGCATACAGTGCCGTCGACAGGTAGCGCTCGCCCGAGTCGGGCACGATCACGACGATGCGCTGACCGGCCGTCTCCGGGCGCGCCGCGATCTGGAGGGCGGCCCACACGGCCGCGCCCGCCGACATCCCGGCGAGGATGCCCTCGCGGGTGGCGAGCTCACGGGCGACACGGATCGCGTCGTCGAACTCCACGTCGAAGATCTCGTCCACGACCGAGCGGTCGAGCACGTCGGGCACGAAGTTGGGTCCGATGCCCTGGATGCGGTGGCCGCCCGCGCGGCCCTCGGTGAGCACGGGGGAGTCCTTGGGCTCGACGAGGACGATCTTGGCGTCGGGGTTGCGCTCCTTGAGCACCTGGCCGACGCCGGTGATCGTCCCGCCGGTGCCCGAGCCTGCGACGAACCAGTCGACGCGGCCGTCGGTGTCGCGCCAGATCTCCTCCGCAGTGGTCTGGCGATGGATCGCCGCGTTCGCCTCGTGCTCGAACTGGCGCGCGAGGATCGCGCCGGGCGTCTCGTCGACGATGCGCTTCGCGGCGTCGACCGCCTCGGTCATGCCCTTGTACGGGTCGGTCAGCACGAGCTCGGCACCGAAGGCCTTCAGGAGCGTGCGGCGCTCCTTCGACATCGAGGCGGGCATCGTGAGGATGACCTTGTAACCGCGGGCGGCGCCGATGAGGGCGAGCGAAATGCCGGTGTTGCCGCTGGTCGACTCGACGATCGTGCCCCCCGGCTGCAGTTCTCCCGCCGCCTCGGCGGCCTCGACCAGGGCGTAGCCGAGCCGATCCTTCACCGACGAGCCGGGGTTGTAGAACTCGAGCTTGGCGAGCACCTCCGCGCCGAGACCCTCCGTGAGCGCGTTGAGGCGCACGAGCGGGGTCTCACCGAACGCGGTGGTGATGTCGGGATGGATGCCGGGCACGTGGTGCTCCTCGGTTCGGGCGGCGCGGGAAGACGGCGACGACGCGCCGGCGCCCGAACGGGTCGGGGGGCCGGCGCGCCGTCGTGACGTGTCAATCTTCGCGCAGATCCTCGAACAGCG
The DNA here is from genome assembly GCF_010634855.1 of Microbacterium sp. B35-30. Lineage (GTDB taxonomy): Bacteria > Actinomycetota > Actinomycetes > Actinomycetales > Microbacteriaceae > Microbacterium. The sequence continues at coordinate 11,478 of NZ_MWLQ01000005.1, forward strand.
CGGTCGAGAGGTAGCGCTCGCCGAACGACGGGATGATGACGACGATGTTCTTGCCCTCGGCCTCGGGGCGGGCGGCGACCTGGAGGGCCGCCCAGATGGCGGCGCCGGACGAGATGCCGACGAGGATGCCGTCCTTCTCGCCCACCGCACGAGCGGTGGAGATGGCGTCGGGGAATTCGACGTCGATGACCTCGTCGATCACGCTCTGGTCAAGGATCTCGGGGATGAAGTTCGGACCGATGCCCTGGATCTTGTGGGGTCCCGGGGTGCCCTTGGTGAGGAGCGGCGAGTCGGCCGGCTCGACGGCGATGACCTTCGCCCCCGGCACGCGCTCCTTGAGCACCTGCCCGACGCCGGTGATCGTGCCGCCCGTGCCGATGCCGGCGACGAAGTAGTCGACCTGGCCATCGGTGTCGCGGAGGATCTCCTCGGCGGTGGTCTTGCGGTGGATCTCGGGGTTCGCCTCGTTCTCGAACTGACGCGCGAGCACGGCGCCGGGGATGTCGGCGACGAGCTCCTCGGCCTTCGCGACCGCGCCCTTCATGCCGCCGGCGGGATCGGTCAGCACGAGCTCCGCGCCGTAGCCCTTGAGGAGCAGCCGGCGCTCGATCGACATCGACGAGGGCATGGCGAGCACGACGCGGTAACCGCGGGCGGCGCCGACCATCGCCAGCGCGATGCCCGTGTTGCCGCTGGTGGCCTCGACGATCGTGCCGCCGGGCTGCAGCTGGCCCGACGCCTCGGCCGCGTCGACGATGGCGATGCCGAGGCGGTCCTTCACGCTGGAGGCCGGGTTGTAGAACTCGAGCTTCGCCAGGATGGTCCCGCCGACACCCTCCGCGATGCGGTTCAGGCGCACGAGCGGCGTGTTGCCGAAGGCGGAGGTGATATCGGGATGAATGCCGGTCATTTCGGGGCCTTTCGCGGGTTCACGGCTGGTCGAGCAACAGCCTAAGGCGCACGTTTTCCTGTGAGTCCTTCTGTGACGACGGGCTGGTCTCACCGGGGTACCCTTCCCGGCCCGCGCGCGCCCGTGGGCCGTCGTCGCGAGATCGCTCAGGGTGCGGGGGGTGCAGCATCCCGAAATAGAGTGGACCGGTCATGAACACCGCCGCACCGTCTGTCGCCGACGCGCTCCGCACCGCCGCCGATCGCCTCGCCGCGGCCGGCATCGCCGACCCGGCGGTCGACGCCGAGCTGCTCGCCGCGTTCGTGCTCGGTGGCGGACGCGGGGGAGTGCAGGCCGCTGCCATCCGCGGCGACACGCTGACGCAGGCCGACTCCGATCGCCTCGATGAGCTGGTCGCCCGGCGCGCCACCCGCGAGCCGCTGCAGCACATCACCGGGACGGCGCCCTTCCGCCACCTCGAGCTGCGTGTCGGGCCGGGCGTGTTCGTGCCGCGCCCCGAGACCGAGATGGTCGCGCAGCTGGCGATCGACGCGCTGCGGGCCGCGGCATCCGCTTCTCCCGTCGCGGTGGATCTCGGCACCGGCAGCGGCGCGATCGCCCTCGCGATGGCGACCGAGGTGCCGCACGCGCGGGTGTTCGCCGCCGAGAACTCCGTCGACGCCTACGTCTGGACGAAGGAGAACTTCGCGCACGTCGGCGCCGACAACGCGACCCTGGCCTTCATCGACCTCGCCCACGCCTTCCCCGAGCTCGACGGAACGGTCTCGGTGGTGGCATCCAACCCGCCGTATGTTCCGGATGCCGCCATCCCGCGTGACCCGGAGGTGCGGTTCTTCGACCCGCCGGCGGCGCTCTACGGCGGTGAGGACGGCCTCGACGTCGTCCGCGTGCTGAGCCGGGTGGGCCTGCGCCTCGCGCACCCGGGCGGCACGCTCGTGATCGAGCACGGCGAGTGGCAGGGCGAGGCGATCCGCGGCATCCTGGCCGCCGACGGCTGGCGCGCGGCCGCGACCCACCCCGATCTCACGCAGCGCGACCGCGCCACGACGGCCCTGCGCCCCTGACCACGCCCGTCTCGCATCGTTCCTGCCGGACGCCCAATTAGACTGTCGGGCGACATGTCCCCCATCTTCGACTGCCGTGACGAGGCGCAACTGCTCACCGGCATGCGCCAGGCGCGCCAGGCCATCGGCCGTGGCGAGCTGGTCGTCCTTCCCACCGACACCGTCTACGGCGTCGCCGCGGACGCCTTCGACCATCAGGCCGTCGCGCGCCTGCTCGCGGCAAAGGGGCGCGGGCGCCAGTCGCCGCCCCCGGTGCTGGTCGCCGGGATCACGACACTCCGTGCGCTCGTCGCCGAGGTGCCCGAGCCGGTCGAACGCCTCGTGCAGGAGTTCTGGCCGGGCGGGCTGACCATCGTGCTGCCGTCGCAGCCGTCGCTGTCCTGGGACCTGGGCGAGACGCGGGGAACCGTCGCCGTGCGCATGCCCGCCCACCGCATCGCCCTCGAACTCCTCGAAGAGACCGGGCCGCTCGCCGTCTCGAGCGCCAACCTCACCGGGATGGCCGCCGGCATCACCGCCGAGGACGCACAGGGGATGCTGCAGGACAGCGTCGCCGTCTACCTCGGCGACGGCCCCTCGAAGACCGGCGTCCCGTCGACGATCATCGACGCCACGAGCCTGGTCGGCGGTGCGGAACCCCGGGTGCGCGTGCTGCGCGAGGGCGCGGTGAGTCGTGCACAGCTGCGGGATGTGCTGGGCGACCTGCTCGAGCCCGACCCCGGCAGTGAGACCGAGTCCGAGCCTGAGCTGGCCGGCGAGTCCGTCTCCGAGCCGGAGTCCGCGCCCGAGCGGGCCGGTGAGTCCGTCTCCGAGCCGGAGTCCGAGCCGGAGCGGGCCGGTGAGTCCGTCTCGGAACCGAAGGATGCGACCGGCTCCGGACCCGGGACCGGCGACGCCACGGAAACGCCTGCCGTGCCCGAAGCGGCCCCCGCTCCCGACGCGGCCCCTGCACCGGAAGCTGTCCCCGCGCCGGAAGCGGCCCCAGCTCCCGCGGCGCCGGAACCCGGTCGCTCGTGAAGCAATACGTCTTCACGATCCTCCTCACGGCGGCCGTCACCTTCGTCCTGTCGTGGGCAGTGTGGCGACTCAGCTTGAGATACAAGCTGTATCCCGGCATCCGTGAACGCGACGTCCACAAGACGCCGACGCCGCGCCTGGGCGGCATCGCCATGTTCCTCGGCGTGCTGGCGGCGTTCGCGATGTCGTCGGCACACCCGTACTTCTCCATCGTCTGGTCGAATCCCCAGCAGATGTACGCGCTGCTGGGTGCGACCGCGCTCATCGTGGTCGTCGGCGTGCTCGACGACCTGTGGGACCTCGACTGGATGATCAAGCTCGGTGCGCAGTTCCTCGCCGCCGGCGTGATCGCGTGGTTCGGGCAGCTGCAGATCTACACGCTGCCGCTCGGCGGCATGACGATCTTCTCGAGCTGGGCGAGTTTCACCCTGACGGTGTTCTCGATCGTCGTGGTGATGAACGCCGTGAACTTCGTCGACGGGCTGGATGGACTCGTCGCCGGCGTGTGCCTGATCGCCAACGCGGTGTTCTTCGCGTACTCGTACATGGTCTTCCGCGACTTCGGCTCGAGCACCTACTTCACGTTGTCCTCCCTCATCGCCGCGGTGCTGATCGGCGCGTGCATCGGCTTCCTCCCGCTGAACTGGAGCCCCGCACGCCTTTTCATGGGGGATGCCGGCGCCCTCATGCTGGGACTCCTCATGGCGTGCTCGGCGATCTCGATCACCGGCAACTTCGACCCGGCGATGGTCGCCGACAACGACGCGTTCGGCCGCTCGCAGCTGCTCGGTGCTTTCATCCCGATCCTGCTGCCCGTCGTCGTCGTGCTGCTGCCGCTGCTGGACTTCGGCCTCGCCGTGGTGCGGCGCATGAGCCGGGGCAAGTCGCCCTTCTCGCCCGACCGCAAGCATCTGCACCACCGGATGCTCGACATGGGGCACACCGACCGCGATGCCGTGCTCATCTTCTACGCCTGGACCGCGCTGGTCAGCCTGTCGGTGCTGCTCATGTACATCGGCACGACCCTCGAGTGGCCGGGGGACTACCTCTTCGGCGTGCTCTACGGCGCGGTCGGCATCGCCGCCTGCCTCGTCGTGACATTCCTTCCCTCGCACCGCCGTGCCGCGCGCCCGCCGGCCGCGCTCGAACCACCCGAAACGCAGCCCGATCCTGCGCCCGCACAGGAGGACGCCCGATGAGCGCCAGCCCCGTATCCAGCACCCCGATCCTGCGCACCGTCCTTGTGTGGTCGGCGAGCGTGACGGCGGTCCTCGCCGTCGTCGGCGCCATCGTCGGGTTCCTCGTGGCCGGAACGACGGGTCTATGGAGCGCTCTCGCGGGCGTGCTCGTCGCGGCGGTCTTCCTCGGGATCACCGGCGCGAGCATCCTCATCGCCAACCGCTGGTACGGCAATGAGCTCTACGTGCCGATCTTCTTCGGGATCGTGATGGGCGGATGGATCCTGAAGTTCGTGGTCTTCATCGCGATCTTCTTCATCCTCCGCGGGCAGCCCTGGATCGAGCCCGGCGTATTCTTCGTCGCGCTGGTGGTCAGCGTGCTCGCCTCGCTCGCCATCGACGTCGTGGTCATGCTGCGCATGCGCGTGCCGCACGTGAGCGACGTGGACCTGCCGACGGATCCGGATGCGGGGGACCGCACGGACGAAGCGTCCGGGGCTTCCTGAATGCGCCCGCCCGCGGATTCAGCGACCTCACAAGTTTGATAGGCTGAACGAGCGCCCGCCCACTCGCTCTGCGAGGACTTGCGGAGTGACGCTCACCGACCATCGTCGCAACGGTTTTATGCCGGTGCCCCGAAGCTGGAGCCAGCGCTGTTTACTCATGCTGCGACCCTGATCGCCCCCATTGCCGCGGACGCTCCGCCGGAGTTCCACGGACCTTCGATCGATGAGTTCTTCCCGGAGATCCTCTTCGAAGCGTTCGGTGTCATCCCGATCCACCGTATCCATCTGATCCAGTTCCTCGCGACGGTCGCCGTCGTGGTGATCTTCTGGCTCGGTACCCGCCGAATGCGCGTGGTGCCCGGACGATTCCAGAGCCTGGTGGAGATGGGCCTGGACTTCGTCCGGGTCAACATCGGCGAAGACCTGCTCGGCAAGAAGGATGCCCAGCGGTTCCTCCCGATCCTCACGACGATGTTCTTCATGATCCTGTTCATGAACATCACGGGCATCATCCCGTTCTTGAACATCGCGGGTACGAGCATCATCGCGGTGCCGCTGACGCTCGCCATCGTGAGCTACGTCACGTTCATCTACGCCGGCATCAAGAAGAGCCCGAAGAACTTCTTCAAGAACTCGCTCTTCCCCTCCGGCGTCCCGTGGCCGATCTACATCATCGTGACGCCGATCGAGCTCATCTCGACGTTCGTCATCCGGCCCGTCACGCTGACGCTCCGACTCCTGATGAACATGATGGTCGGCCACCTCCTGCTCGTCCTCTTCTTCGCCGCGACGCAGTTCTTCATCGTCGACATGGGCGGCTGGTGGACGGTGCTCGGCGCGGGCAGCCTCGCGTTCGGCTTCGTCTTCACCCTGTTCGAAATCCTGGTGGCCGTCCTCCAGGCGTACGTCTTCGCCCTTCTCACCGCGGTCTACATCCAGCTCGCGGTCGCCGAAGAGCACTGATACGGGACGGCCGGAAGGCCGCCCACAACCGAAAGGAAACACCCCCGTGGACGCAACTACGGTTCTCGCAGAGGTCTCCGGCTCGATCGCGACCGTCGGATACGGTCTCGCCGCAATCGGCCCGGCCATCGGCGTGGGCATCGTCGTCGGCAAGACCATCGAGGGCGTCGCCCGTCAGCCCGAGCTGGCAGGTCGCCTGCAGGTGCTGATGTGGATCGGTATCGCCTTCACCGAAGCGCTCGCCTTCATCGGTATCGCAACCGGCTTCATCTTCGGCTTCTGATCCCGATAACCAGTCTTAAGGAGACAGGATGCTGAACGCTCTTGTCACGTACGCCGCGGAAGAGGGTGCCGAAGCGCACAACCCTCTGCTTCCCGCCTGGTACGACATCATCTGGTCGTCGGTGTGCTTCATCGTCATCCTCTTCATCTTCTGGAAGGTCGCCCTTCCCCGCATGAAGAAGCTGCTCGACGAGCGCTCAACGGCGATCGAGGGCAACATCGCCAAGGCCGACGAGGCTCAGCGCAAGGCCGAGGCGGCGCTCGAGGAGTACACCGCCCAGCTCGCCGACGCGCGCAAGGAGGCCGGTGAGATCCGCGACGCCGCCCGTGAGGACGGCAAGAAGATCGTCGCCGAGGCCAAGGAGACCGCTGCGGCGGAAGCCACGCGTCTGACGACGACCGCGCACGCTCAGATCGAAGCCGAGCGCCAGACCGCACTCGTGTCGCTGCGCAGCGAGGTGGGCACGCTCGCCCTCGACCTCGCCGGCGGTGTCATCGGCGAGTCGCTGTCCGACGACAAGAAGGCTCAGGCCGTCGTCGACCGCTTCCTCGCCGAGCTCGAAGAGTCCGAAGGGGCGAAGGCGTAATGGGTAGCGCGTCCACTCAGGCCCTGGCGACGACGACGGCGGCGCTGCGCGCCGCGTCGGGCGTCGACCTCGACGTGGCAGGCGAACTGTTCGCCGTGGCGCGCGCCGTGGGCGACTCGTCGCAGCTGAGCGGCGCGCTCGCCGACTCCGCCGCGCCCGCCGAGGCCCGCCGCCAGGTCGTCTCCGACGTGTTCGGTGCGGCGGTGAGCCCTACGACGGCGTCGCTGCTGACGACCGCCGTCACACAGCGCTGGTCGTCGGCCGACGACCTCGTCGACGCCATCGAAGAGCTCGCGGTGCGGGCAGCGGCGGTGGCCGATGGGCGGGCCGACGTCGAAGCCGAGCTGTTCGCGTTCACGCGCACCGTGGCCGACAACCCCGAGCTCGAGTTGGCGCTGGGAAGCCGGCTGGGCGACCCGGCAGCGAAGGGCGCGCTCGTCGAGACCCTGCTGCGGGGCCGCGCGAGCGCGGGGGCGACGCTGATCGCATCATCCCTCGTCCGCGAGCCGCGCGAGCGGCGCGTCCGTCAGCTGCTGACGCGCGCGACGCGAGTGGTGGCCGATCAGCGCAACCGCGCGGTGGCGACGGTCGTCGCTGCTGCGCCCCTGAGCGCCGCGCAGAGCGAGCGGCTCACGGCGGCGCTGTCCAAGCGCTACGGCACCCCGGTGTCGCTGAACACCATCGTCGACCCGACCGTCGTGGGCGGCGTGCGCGTGCAGATCGCGGACGACGTGATCGACGCGAGCGTGTCGGCGCGACTGGCCGACCTCCGTCAGCGGCTCGCCGGCTGACACAGACTTCCCGCACGGGGCCGAGACCGGAACCGCGCGGAGCTTTCGGGGCCGAGGCCCCATGAACGAAGGAAAACAATGGCAGATCTCTCTATCAGCCCCGACGTCATCCGTGACGCGCTGAAGGACTTCGTCGCCGCTTACGAGCCCACCGGGGCTGCGGCCACCGAGGTCGGCACCGTCGTCGACGCCGCGGACGGCATCGCCCACGTCGAGGGCCTGCCCGGTGTCATGGCGAACGAGCTCGTGACGTTCGCCGACGGCACGAGCGGCCTCGCGCTGAACCTCGACGAGCACGAGATCGGCGTCGTCGTCCTCGGCGAGTTCTCGGGCGTCGAGGCCGGCCAGCAGGTCACCCGCACGGGTGAGGTGCTCTCGGTCGCCGTCGGCGACGGCTACCTGGGCCGCGTCGTCGACCCGCTCGGCAACCCGATCGATGGACTCGGCGAGGTCGCCACCGTCGGCCGTCGCGCCCTCGAGCTGCAGGCGCCCGGCGTCATGCAGCGCAAGAGCGTGCACGAGCCGCTCCAGACCGGCATCAAGGCGATCGACGCGATGATCCCGGTCGGCCGCGGCCAGCGTCAGCTCATCATCGGCGACCGCCAGACCGGCAAGACGGCCATCGCGATCGACACGATCATCAACCAGAAGGCCAACTGGGAGTCGGGCGACGTCAGCAAGCAGGTCCGCTGCATCTACGTCGCGATCGGCCAGAAGGGCTCCACGATCGCGGCCGTCAAGGGCGCCCTCGAGGACGCCGGTGCGATGGAGTACACCACCATCGTCGCCGCCCCCGCGTCGGACCCCGCCGGCTTCAAGTACCTGGCGCCGTACACCGGCTCGGCCATCGGCCAGCACTGGATGTACGAGGGCAAGCACGTCCTCGTCATCTTCGACGACCTGACCAAGCAGGCCGAGGCCTACCGTGCCGTCTCGCTGCTGCTGCGCCGCCCGCCGGGCCGCGAGGCCTACCCGGGCGACGTCTTCTACCTGCACTCGCGCCTGCTCGAGCGCTGCGCGAAGCTGTCGGATGAGCTGGGTGCGGGTTCGATGACGGGCCTGCCGATCATCGAGACGAAGGCCAACGACGTCTCGGCGTACATCCCGACCAACGTGATCTCGATCACCGACGGCCAGATCTTCCTGCAGTCCGACCTCTTCAACGCCAACCAGCGTCCCGCGGTCGACGTCGGCATCTCGGTGTCCCGCGTCGGCGGCGACGCACAGGTGAAGTCGATCAAGAAGGTCTCGGGCACGCTCAAGCTCGAGCTCGCCCAGTACCGCTCGCTCGAGGCGTTCGCGATGTTCGCGAGCGACCTGGATGCGGCATCCCGTCGCCAGCTCGCCCGCGGCGCGCGTCTGACCGAGCTGCTCAAGCAGCCGCAGTACTCGCCGTACCCGGTGGAGGAGCAGGTCGTCTCGATCTGGGCCGGCACCAACGGCAAGCTGGACTCGATCGAGGTCGAGGACGTCCTGTCGTTCGAGCGCGAACTGCTGGACTACCTCCGCCGCAACACCACGATCCTCGACACGCTCCGCGACACCAATGTGCTGGACGACGACACCGTCGCCGAGCTCACCAAGCGGACCGACGACTTCATCCTCGAGTTCCAGGCCGGCAAGGGCCAGGCGATCGGCAAGCCGGGGCACGAAGAGGTCGCGGCAGCCGAGGCCCAGGACGTCAACCAGGAGAAGATCGTCAAGGGCCGCCGCTAAGGCGATACCGGACTACCACAATGGGCGCACAACTCCGGGTCTACAAGCAGAAGATCAGCACTGCTCAGACGACCAAGAAGATCACGAAGGCGATGGAACTCATCGCGGCTTCGCGCATCCAGAAGGCGATGGCGCGCGTGCGCGCGTCGTCGCCCTTCGCGCGGGCTGTGACGCGTGCCGTCGCCGCCGTGGCGACGCACTCCAACGTCGACCATCCGCTCACCGTCGAACGCGAGACGATCCGCCGCTCCGCGGTCGTGATCTTCTCGTCCGACCGCGGCCTCGCCGGCGCATTCAACTCGCAGATCCTCCGCGAGGGTCTCGAGCTGGCTGAGCTGATCCGCCGGCAGGGCAAGGAGCCGGTGTTCTACCTCGTCGGGCGCAAGGCCGTCGGCTTCTTCCAGTTCCGTCGCATGGAAAGCGCGGCGGAGTGGACGGGCGACACCGACACGCCGCACTTCACGACGGCCGAGGAGATCGCCGCCACCTTGCTGGACGCGTACGACCGCGGCGGCGACGAGAACGGCGTCGACGAGATCCACCTCGTCTACAATCGCTTCGTCAGCATGATGACGCAGTCGCCCGAGACGGTCCGCCTGCTTCCGCTCGAGGTCGTCGAGGCCGAGGAGCAGTCGTCGGCGCAGGTGTACCCGCTGTACGAGTTCGAGCCGGACGCCGAGACCGTGCTCGATGCGCTGCTCCCGGTGTACATCCAGAGCCGCGTGTTCAACGCCCTCCTGCAGTCGTCGGCCGCGAAGCACGCCGCGACGCAGAAGGCGATGAAGTCGGCCAGCGACAACGCCGACAAGCTCATCACCGACTACACCCGCCTGCGCAACAACGCGCGTCAGGCCGAGATTACGCAGCAGATCGCCGAGATCGTCGGCGGCGCCGACGCCCTTTCCTCGGGCAAGTAGGCGGAAAGCCGCCGGGCGTCCGGCCCGATACGCACTGCGACATCAGACCACACGAAAGAGAAGAAGCCATGAGCCTCACCGCTGACAAGACCGAGACGGCGGTCGTCGGGCGCGTCGCCCGCGTCACCGGCCCCGTCGTCGACATCGAGTTCCCGCACGACTCGATCCCCGACATCTACAACGCGCTGAAGACGACGATCGCGATCGGCGACGAGCGCACCGAGATCACGCTCGAGGTCGCGCAGCACCTCGGCGACGACCTCGTGCGCGCCATCTCGCTGAAGCCGACCGACGGCATGGTCCGCGGCCAGGAGGTGCGCGACACCGGCGGCCCCATCACGGTCCCCGTCGGCGACGTCACCAAGGGCAAGGTGTTCAACGTCACGGGTGACGTGCTGAACGGCGCGCCGGGCGAGACGATCGAGGTCACCGAGCGCTGGGGCATCCACCGCAAGGCCCCCGCGTTCGACCAGCTCGAGTCGAAGACCGAGATGTTCGAGACCGGCATCAAGAGCATCGACCTGCTCACCCCGTACGTGCAGGGTGGAAAGATCGGCCTGTTCGGCGGTGCCGGCGTCGGCAAGACCGTCCTCATCCAGGAGATGATCCAGCGCGTCGCGCAGGACCACGGTGGTGTGTCGGTGTTCGCCGGTGTCGGCGAGCGCACCCGTGAGGGCAACGACCTGATCGGTGAGATGGAGGAGGCGGGCGTCTTCGACAAGACCGCGCTCGTTTTCGGCCAGATGGACGAGCCGCCGGGCACGCGTCTGCGCGTGGCCCTCTCGGCCCTCACGATGGCGGAGTACTTCCGCGACGTGCAGAAGCAGGACGTGCTGCTCTTCATCGACAACATCTTCCGCTTCACGCAGGCCGGTTCCGAGGTCTCGACGCTGCTCGGCCGCATGCCGTCCGCGGTGGGCTACCAGCCGAACCTCGCCGACGAGATGGGCGTGCTCCAGGAGCGCATCACGTCGACGCGCGGTCACTCGATCACCTCGCTGCAGGCGATCTACGTGCCCGCCGACGACTACACCGACCCGGCGCCGGCCACCACGTTCGCGCACCTCGACGCGACCACCGAGCTGTCGCGCGAGATCGCGTCGAAGGGCCTGTACCCGGCCATCGACCCGCTCACCTCGACGAGCCGCATCCTCGACCCCCGCTACATCGGCGACGACCACTACCGCGTCGCCACCGCCGTGAAGCAGATCCTCCAGAAGAACAAGGAACTGCAGGAGATCATCGCGATCCTCGGTGTCGACGAGCTGTCCGAAGAGGACAAGATCGTCGTCTCGCGTGCGCGGCGCATCCAGCAGTTCCTGTCGCAGAACACCTACATGGCGAAGAAGTTCACCGGTGTCGAGGGTTCGACGGTTCCGATCAAGGAGACCATCGAGTCGTTCGACGCGATCGTCAAGGGCGACTTCGACCACGTCGCCGAGCAGGCGTTCTTCAACGTCGGCGGCATCTCGGACGTCGAAGAGCAGTGGGCGCGCATCCAGAAGGAGAACGGCTGACATGCCCCTCAAGGTGAGCCTTGTCTCCGCGGACGCGGAGGTCTGGTCGGGTGAGGCGTCGCTCGTCGTCGCCAAGACCGTCGAGGGCGAGATCGGCTTCATGTCCGGTCACGAGCCGGTGCTCGCGATCCTCGCCGAGGGTCAGGTGCGCATCACCGAGACCTCAGGTACCAAGATCATCGCCAACGCGCAGGACGGCTTCCTGTCGATGTCCGGCGACGACCTCACCATCGTCGCCGGAAACGCCGCGCTGATCTCCTGACACACCAGCGTAGAACTCGGCCGGTCCCCGCGGGGGCCGGCCGAGTCGTTTCCCCGCATCGCCGTCGGTCTCGCGACGGCCCCGCATCCCACGGAGAGTCATGCTGATCCTTCTCCCGCCGTCCGAGACCAAGCGGGCGGGTGGCTCGGGGCGTCCCCTGGGCGTGGCGGGCCTGGCGCTTCCGCAGCTGACGGCGCAGCGCGAAGCGGTGATCGATGCGCTCGTCGGCCTGTCCGCCGACGCCGACGAAGCCGCCCGCGTGCTGAAGCTCGGGCCGACCCAACGCGGCGAGATCGCTGTCAACGCCGCCCTGCGCGCGGCGCCGACGATGCCCGCTATGGATCGTTACACCGGTGTGCTCTACGACGCGCTGGACGCGGCATCCGTCTCCGCCGCCGGCCGTCGCTGGCTGGGGGTCCACGTGCTCGTGCACTCGGCACCGTTCGGCCCGGTGGGTGCCCTCGACGCCATCCCGGCCTACCGCCTCGGCGCCGCCACTTCGGTTCCGGGCGTCGCGCCGCTGCGGCGGCTGTGGGCGCAGGCGGTCACCGCCGCCATCGCGGATCTCGATCCCCGGTTCGTCCTGGACCTCCGTTCCGAGGCGTACGTCGGCCTCGGGCCCGTGCCGGCCGGCACCGCGTCGCGCTACATCCGTGTGGTGAGCGAAGGCTCCGACGGCGCAGTGCGCGCGCTGAACCATTTCAACAAGCACGCCAAGGGCGCACTCGTGCGCCGGCTCGCCGAGGATCGCCCGCGCATCGGCTCGGCGGCGGCTTTCGTACGGTGGGCGGATGCGGCGGGCCTGGGTGTGCGCGACATCGGCGGCGGTGAGCTCGAGCTCTTCGCCTGACCTTCGACAGGCTCAGGGAACGGCCACTGAGCTTGTCGAAGCGCGCTCAGCGCCGGGTGTGCTGTGCGGTGCGCTCGGTGTTCTCGGCGATCGCGATCAGGGCGACCACTGCCTCGATGATGAACCGCAGCATGATGATCGCGAGGAACGTCAGCACCGGTACGACGATGATCGTCGCAACGAGTCCGCTGATGCCGGCGCCGACGTCGAACCACATGATGGAGACGGCGCCCATGATGCCGCCGACGAAGTAGACGATGAAGCCGATGCCGATGGCGATCAGGCCCACGAAGTAGAACACGCTGGCGAGGCGCCGCGTGATGAACGTGCGGAACGAGAGGTCGAACAGGGCGGCGAAGAAGCCCTTGCCGACATCGGCCGCCTCACCGCGGACGGTCGGGACGCCCGTGTCGTCGGGGTCGGCGCCGCGTGCAGCCGCTGCGGCGGACTGCGGCGGCAGCGGCGGGGG
>NZ_MWLQ01000006.1 GCF_010634855.1 Microbacterium sp. B35-30
TCGTCTCGTCGACCGCGGGAAACTACGAGAAGGAATGCCTTGCGACGACGTGCACGCTCGACGGTCTGACGAACAACGTCGAGTACAACTTCACGGTCGTGGCCGAGAACCGCGTCGGCCCGTCCGACCCGTCGGCGCCGTCCGAGACCGCGCGTCCTGACGCGCGTCCGGACACACCGGCCGCACCGTCGCTGGTCTTCGGCGACCGGAGCCTCTCCGTATCGTGGGTCACCCCGACGACGCCCGGCTCCCCGGTCGAGAAGTACAACCTCGAGATCTCGCCGGCGCCTCCGTCGGGCGTCAGCCAGAAGGCCGATGTCACGGGCAACTCGACGGTGTGGGACGGCCTGCAGAACGGCGTCGCGTACCAGGTGCGCGTGCAGGCCCTCAACCGCGCGCCCGAGCCGTCCAGCTGGAGCCCGTGGTCGGTCAGCGAGATCCCGGCCCGGGCGCCCGACGCGCCGGCCGCACCGAGGACCGCGCGCCTCCAGCCCGTGGGGTCGCAGGCGCAGATGCAGGTGACGTGGAACGCACCCGCCGACAACGGTGATGCCGTCTCGGGCTACCAGCTCGACGTCCTCCGCGGATCGTCGCTGGTCAACTCCATCCCCGTCGCGTCGGGGCAGACGAGCCAGGCCGTCGTCGTGGACACCTCGACCACCGACTACACGTTCCGGGTGCGCGCGCAGAACAAGGCCGGCTGGGGCCAGTTCAGTGCCACCTCGGCGCCGCAGCGCGCGTTCACGCCGCCCGGGGCTCCGACGAACGTGACCGCACGTGAGGGCGACAGTTCGCTCACCGTGGCCTTCCAGCCTGGAGCGTCCAACGGGGCGAACCCCGGAGAGCTGAGCTATCAGGCGTCCGTGAACAACGGCGGCTGGCAGGCTCTGGCCGGCAACGGCGTCATCGGTGGACTGGCGAACGGGACGAACTACTCGGTGCGGGTCCGGGCCGTCGCCACGGTGAACGGCGTCAGCGAACCGGGCGCCGAGTCCGCGCCCTCCAACACCGTGAAGCCCTACGGGCCGGTCCGCAACCCGAACGTGAGCGCGACCGCGAGCGGAACGAGCATCACCTTCCGCTGGAGCCCGCCCGCCGAGAACGGTCGCGCCATCACCGCGATGCAGATCCGCATCGACGGCGGCGCGTGGCAGGACGTGGCGCTGAACAATTCGCGCACCAACAACTACGGCTACAGCGAACGCCACACGATCGAGGCGCGGGCGCAGGATGCCGCCGGCCAGTGGAGCGGGATCGCCTCGGACGCCGCCACCACGGTGGACGCACCGAAGCCCAGGGTGTGGGTCACGAAGGGAAGCTCCGCACAGGGACAGGACAACTGCAGCACCTCGCAGTGCGCGTACTTCCTGGTGCATACCGAGAACTTCCCCGCGGGCGACTACTCCGTCACCTGCAACGCGACCGGTCCGTGGGGCGGTACGCCCTTCGCCGGCGGCGCGACGCGGCACCTGCCCGCGAACGGGACGGTGCAGCTGGGCTGCTACTTCGGTGACGACGGCGAGCAGGTCTGGGTCTCGATCGGCGGCTATGGCGACAGCGAGCGGCGAACCTGGCAGTAGCGAGAGCTGCGAAGACGACTCATGAAAAGGAACGAATCACGATGACGATGACCCCCGAACAGGCGGCCTGGTTCCAGGGCACCTTCGCACGACTGGTCGACAACGTCGACCAGGCCCTCATGGGCAAGCGCGAGGTCGTGGCGCTGGTGCTGTCGGCGATGCTCGCGGAAGGCCATGTGCTGCTGGAGGATGCTCCCGGCACGGGCAAGACGAGCCTCGCCAAGGCGCTCGCGGCGACGGTGCAGGGCACCAGCAGCCGCATCCAGTTCACGCCCGACCTGCTGCCGTCCGACGTGACCGGCGTGACGATCTACGACCAGGCTTCGCACCGGTTCGAGTTCCACCGCGGGCCCGTGTTCGCCTCGATCGTGCTCGCCGACGAGATCAACCGCGCCTCGCCGAAGACGCAGTCGGCGCTGCTGGAGGTCATGGAGGAGTCGCGGATCACGGTCGACGGCGTCACCCATGACGTCGGTCGCCCGTTCCTCGTGATCGCGACCCAGAACCCCATCGAGCAGGCGGGCACGTACAAGCTGCCCGAGGCCCAGCTCGACCGGTTCTTGATCAAGACCTCGATCGGCTACCCCGACCTCGCGGTGGCCGAGCGCATCCTCGCCGGAGCCGCCGACCGCAACCCGTCCGCGCACCTTCCCGCCATCATCACGACGGGCGCAGTCGCCGACATGGCCGACCTCGCCGGCACCGTGCACGTCGACCCCGCCGTCCTGCGCTACACGGCGCAGCTGGCCGAGGCGACCCGTGACGACCAGGCCACCCGCGTCGGCGTCTCGGTGCGCGGTTCGCTCGCGATGATCCGCATCGCCAAGGTGTACGCAGCCGCGCAGGGGCGCCACTTCGTGCTGCCCGACGACATCAAGGTGCTCGTCGCGCCGGTGTGGACCCACCGCCTCGTGCTCGACCCGGAGGCGGAGTTTGCGGGCACGTCGGCCGAGACCGTCGTCGCGCGCGTCCTCGAGTCGATCGCCGCCCCGCAGGCGAGGTCCGCGGCCTGATGACGACGGAGGCACTCGGGCAGGCGGCGGCTACGGAGGACCGTCGCGCCTGGTATGGGCAGCTGGCGCTGGACGCGCTGCGCCGCGCCGGCGTCGTGCTCGGACGCGTGTTCGCGGTCGTGCGCCCCGCCGCCTGGGTGCTTCTCGCGGGCTCGATCGTGCTGTGGATCGCCGGGCGGTCGCTCGGCTGGTGGGAGCTGACGGTCGCGGCCGTCTCGATCGCGGTCGTGCTGCTGCTGTGCCTGCTGTTCCTCATCGGACGCACGGCTTACGACGTCTCGCTCGACCTCAACCGCACGCGCGTCGTGGTGGGCGAGCGCGCCATCGGCGCGCTGACCCTCTCGAACACCGGATCGCGCGCCATCCTTCCGTCCCGCGTGCTGCTGCCGGTCGGCGCCGGTCGCGGCATCTTCGACGTGCAGCGGCTGGCGGCCGGCGAATCCGCGGAGGAGCTGTTCGCCATCCCCACGTCGCGCCGCGCGGTCGTCAAGGTCGGGCCGGTCAGCGTCGTGCGCGGCGATCCCCTCGGTCTGTTCGAGCGCGTGCACCGTCGTGACGAGCCGGTCGACCTGTTCGTCCACCCGCGCACCGTGCTGTTCGACGGCCAGTCGCTCGGGTTCCTGCGCGACCTCGAGGGCCTTCCCGCCACCGACCTCTCGCCCGACGACGTGTCGTTCCACGCCCTGCGCGAGTATCAGCCGGGCGACGACCTGCGCCACGTGCACTGGAAGTCGACCGCGCGCACCGGCCACATGATGGTGCGCCAGTACGAGGAGACGCGCCGCTCCCACTTCGTGATCGGCCTCTCGACGAGCCCCGCCGACTATCGCGACGACGCGGAGTTCGAGCTCGCGATCTCCGCCGCCGGCTCGCTCGGCCTGCGGGCACTCCGCGACTCGCACCGCGTCGAGGTGCGGGTGCAGGAGCGCGCCCTGCCCTCCGGCACGGGCAAGCAGTTCCTCGACTCCCTCTCGGCGCTCGGTCAGTCCAAGCCGCGCGCAGGTACCGTCGTCGACCTCGCCGGCGTGGTGGCCGCGACCCTTCCCCTCGCGAGCGTCGTGGTGCTCGTGTGCGGCAGCAGGGTCGACGCCAACGACCTGCGCAGCGCCTGCAGCCGCCTCCCGTTCGGCGCGCGTGTCCTCGCGGTGGTCGCTTCTCCCGGCGAGGCCGCCCCGTCGCTGCGCCGCATCGGTGAGGCGGACGTCGTGACGCTCGGCGCGCTCGAGCAGCTGCCCAACGCGCTGCGGAAGGTCCTCGCATGACCGCCCCCGTCACTCCGCTGTCGCGTGCGGGATCCGCCCCGACGACGCGTTCCGCCGCACCGCGCGTCCCCGCGCCGCGTGCTGCACGCGAATCTGTGCCGCTGCGCCGATGGATCCTCGATCTCGGCGCCGTGACGCTGCTGCTCCTCATCCCCATCGTGGGGTTCTGGCCGACCTTCGACGGCGCGCGCTATCTGGTCGCGGCCCTCGGCGGACTGGTGCTCGGCCTGGCGCTGGGCGTCCTCGGCACGCTGTTCCGATGGGGCATCCTCCTCCTGACGGGCGCCACCGTCATCGCCTACTTCCTGTTCGGCGGCGCTCTCGCGCTGCCGAACACCACGGTCGCCGGCGTCGTTCCGACGCTCGAGACGCTGCGCCTCCTCGCCCTCGGCACTTTCATGTCATGGAAGCAGCTGCTCACCACGATCGCGCCGGTCGCGACAGACGACGGCCACCTGATCGTGCCGTTCATCCTCACGCTGGTCGCGGCCGTGCTGACGACGTCCCTCGCGCTGCGGCTGCGCAACGCGGCATGGTCGCTGATCCCCGCGGCCGCGTTCCTCGCGATCGAGATCGCGCTGGGCACCTCCGAGCCGTTCGTGCCGGTCGTCCAGGGCGTCGTGTTCGGGCTCGTCGCCGTGGTCTGGCTGGCCCTGCGCCAGGCCTGGCAGCCGCAAGCGGCGGCGATCTCGGTCGGCGAAGGCTCCGCCAGCTCGGGCGCAGGCATCCGCAGAGTGCTGTCGGGTGCGGCGGTCATCGCCATCGCCGCGGTCATCGGCATCGCCACGAGCGGGTTCGCGGCACCGACATCTCCCCGCTACGTGCTGCGTGACGTCGTGATCCCGCCGTTCGACATCCGCGAGTTCGCGAGCCCGCTGCAGTCGTTCCGCGCCTATGTCCGCGATCACCCCGAGGACGCGCTCTTCACGGCCAGCGGCCTGCCCGAGGGTGCGCGTGTGCGCCTGGCCACCATGGACGCCTACAACGGCACCGTCTACAACGTCTCGGACGAGGGCAGCGGCTCCTCGAGCGCGTTCTCGCCTGCGCGTACCAACATGTCCGCCGATGCCGAGGGCACCGAAGCGCAGGTGCACGTCGAGATCGGCGCCCTGGAGAGCGTGTGGATGCCGGATGCCGGCGCCGCGCGCAGCGTCACGTTCGACGGTGACCGGGCGGACGACCTGCGACGCACCGCGCACTACAACGAGGCGACCGAGACAGGCGTGGTGACGGCCGGCCTCGAGAAGGGCGACGCCTACACGATCGACGCGGTGATCCCCGAGGTCCCGAGCGACGAGCAGCTCGCCGACCAGGCGTTCGCACCGCTGAAGATGCCGAAGCAGGAGGGCGTGCCGGAGAGCCTCGCCGAGATCGCGTCGAAGACCGTCGCCGAGGCGACGACTCCCGTCGAACAGGTGCGCGCCCTGGAGCTGATGCTCTCGGAAGGCGGCTACTTCAGCCACGGCCTCGCCGGTCAGCCGCTTTCGCGTGCCGGCCACGGCGCCGAGAGGATCGCGACGCTGCTCGGCTCGCAGCAGATGGTGGGCGACGACGAGCAGTACGCCACCGCCATGGCGCTCCTCGCCGCACAGGTGGGCATCCCCGCCCGCGTCGTCATGGGGTTCTACCCCGAAGAGGACGCCGCCGGCGAACCGGTCTTCACTGCGACGGGCGACAACCTGCACGCATGGGTCGAGGTCGCGTTCGACGACGCCGGCTGGGTGCCGTTCGACCCGACGCCCCCCGATGACCAGGTGCCGAGCGACCAGACGACGAAGCCGAAGGCCGATCCGAAGCCCCAGGTGCTGCAGCCGCCGCCGCCGCCGGCCGAGCCCGTCGACCTGCCGCCGACCGTCGCGGACGACCGCGGGTCGGAGGACGAGGACGGCCTCGACCTGGGCTTGCTGTGGACCATCGTGTCGATCGGCGTCGGCGTGCTGGGTCTCCTCGCGGTGCTGCTCGCGCCGTTCATCGTGATCGGGGCGCTCAAGGCCACCCGTCGGCGCCAGCGTCGCGACGCGGAGCGCGCGTCCGACCGCATCAGCGGCGGCTGGGACGAGCTCGTCGACCGCGCGACGGACTACGGCGCCCCGGTTCGTCCCGGCGCGACCCGTCAGGAGGAAGCGGGCGTGCTCACCGCGGCGCTCGCCGAGCCCCGCGTCGCGACGCTGGCGACCCGGGCGGATCTCGAGGTCTTCGGTCCGACCGAGCCGACGCCCGACGACATCGAGGCGTTCTGGACGCAGGTCGACGAGATCGTCGGTGGCATGGGCAAGGAGCGGTCGCTGTGGCAGCGGCTGCGCGCGCGGCTCAGCATCCGATCGTTGCTCGAGGGCACCCGCTTCGCTCTGCCGGCACGTCTCACGGCCCCGCCCCGGGCGGCGAAGCCTGCGGCGAAGGGCACGGCCACCGAGCCCGGGGCGCCCGACGACGCGCCGTCGAAGCGCGCGCTTCGCCGAACACGCAGGAGCCGCGCCGCAGAACCCACCCACCCCCCGCAGGAGACCGAATGACCACCAGCCCGCCCGTCGCCGCCCCCGCGGCGACCATCGGACGCCGTGTGGGGGCGTTCGCGATCGACCTCGGGGTCGCCTACGGCATGGCGGCGGTGCTGGTCGGGGTCGCGGTGCCCATCGTCTTCGGCGTCGGCGCGACGGGTGACTCGGCGAGCCTCGCGGTGGCCGTCGTCCTCGCCTCCCTCGTGGTCGGCGGTGCGCTGCTCGCCTGGTGGCTGGTGTACTCGGCGATGCAGGGCGGGCGCGGCTCGATCGGACAGCGGGCCCTCGGGCTCCAGCTGCAGGACGTCGACTCGCGCGGCCGGATCGGAATCTGGCGCGCGGTCTGGCGCAACATCGTCTTCGGGCTCGCGGGGTCGATCGTCATCGGCTACTTCTCGCCGCTGTTCGACTCCAGCGGTCGCCGCCAGGGGTGGCA
Organism: Microbacterium sp. B35-30; assembly: GCF_010634855.1. Lineage (GTDB taxonomy): Bacteria > Actinomycetota > Actinomycetes > Actinomycetales > Microbacteriaceae > Microbacterium. The sequence goes on from NZ_MWLQ01000006.1 coordinate 6,790, forward strand.
CGACATGGCATCGCGATCGATGGTCCTCGACATCCGGGCGGGCCACGCGACGTCTCACCTCGACGCCACCGCGCTCCTGGCCGAGAATCCCTATCTGGCGGCGGTGCGCCCGCCGCTTCCGCAGCCGCTTCACGCGGCGCCGATTCCCGACCTTCCGGTCGCGGCCGCGTCGGTGCCGGTAGACGCGCGCCCGGCGGCGGCGGGTCCTGCTCCGGCCACGCGCCCGATCACACCCATCCGCCCCGGGGTGATCGACGGCGTGCCGTGGGGGACCGGCTACGCGCCGGTCACGCGTGCCGCGCAGACCGATGACTTCCCGAGCATGACGATGCCGTTCCCGGCGGCGACGACCACGGAGCCTCTCGCCGCCCTGTTCGGAGCGGGCACACCCACGGCTCCCGCTCCGGCTCCGGCTCCGGTCGCGGCACCCGCGCGGCCGTTCGCGTCCGTCGCGTCGGTCGTTGCTCCTCCGGCGGCGCCTGCACGGCCACTCGCCTCCGTCGTGGCCCCGGCATCCGTGGCCTTCGCGTCGTCGACGGACGACCTGGACGAGACCCGCCTGGTGGTGCCGCCGCCCGCCCAGCGCGCCGCGCTGTACGACGAGGCCCCGGTGCTTGCCGTCCTCACCTGGGACGACGGCACGCGGATGGCCGTGTACGGGCGCACGCTCTACGGTCGCAACCCGGCGAACGAGCACGGCGCCGTCTCCATCCCCGTGCGCGATGAGACGCTGTCGCTCTCGAAGACGCATTTCGAGATCGGCGGCGACTCCACCGGCGCGTGGATCGTCGACCGCCACTCGACCAACGGCACCACGCTCGTGCGCGATGGCGCACGGATCCCGCTGATGCCCGGCGTGCGAACGAACGTGCGTGCCGGCGACAGCTTCGAGTTCGGCGACCGGCGCGTTGCCGTGAGCGCCGCGTGATGACCGATCCGACGGCGCCGATCGCGGTCGCGTGCGGAGCGGCGACCGATGCGGGACTGCGGCGCCGCATCAACGAGGACTCCTACATCGCCGCCTCGCCGCTGTTCCTCGTGGCCGACGGCATGGGTGGTCACAATGCGGGCGAGATCGCCAGTGCGGCGGTCATCGACGAATTCGCGGCGCTCGCCGGCCGCCAGAGCCTCACCATCGACGAGGTGCAGACGGCCGTGACCGCCTCACGGCGCCGAGTCGCGATGCTGCCGCCCGGCGCCGGCGCGGGAGCCGGCACCACCCTGGCCGGTGTCGTGATCGCCGATGTGGACGGCGAGGGATACTGGCTGGCCATCAACCTCGGCGACTCGCGCACCTACCGCCTCAGCGAGGGGCGGTTCGAGCAGGTGAGCGTCGACCACTCCGTGGTGCAGGAGCTCGTGGACAGCGGGGAACTCGCCGCCGATGCGGCCGAGCGGGACTCGCGACGCAATGTGATCACACGGGCCATCGGCGCGGGAAGCGACTCCGAACCGGACTACTGGCTGCTCCCGGCGGAGGAGGGCGACCGCATCCTCGTCTGCTCGGACGGCCTCTCCGGAGAGCTGGATCGCGACGCGCTCCACGCCGTCCTGCTCACCGAGACCGACCCGCAGGCCGCGGCGACGCGGCTCGTGCACGAGGCGATGGTGCGCGGCGGTCGCGACAACATCACCGCGCTGGTCGTCGACGCGCTTGCGGTGCGCACGCGTACGAACCGGACGTGGGAACGCGATACGGTGCCGGTGAGCGCCCCCGCGGATCCGGCCGCCGACATCGACGGCGACACGCTGCCGCGTGCGGTCGCTACAGGAGGAATCTGATGCCGACGCTGTACGCCCCGGGATCCACGCCGATCGCGGTCACGCCCCGCGGTTTCGCGGTGCTCGAACCGGGAACCTCGGCAGCGCTCCTCGGGCGCATCCGCACCCTCGTCGCCGACGGGCGCGGCCTGGGCGGCGTCATCGAGGCGCTCACGGGCGCCTACGGTGCGTCGCTGACGGCGATCCCGGCCTTCGCGGTGGCGCTCCCCGAGGCTGACGGCATCCGCATCGCCGTGCGCGGCGATTTCGCTTTCGAGGTCGACGCGGCGACGCCCGAGCGGGTCACGGGCACCGGCGTGACGACGTGGACCGAGCGGGTGATCCCCGCGGTCGTGCGCGTGGCGCTGACGACGTCCGAGCCTGACGCCTCGTCGCCCGCGGAGTGGGAGATCGCCGACGGCATCGTGCTGGCCGGCGGAATCGTATGGGATGCTGCGTCCCCACGCCCGTCGGCTGCACCGGCGCTGGCGAAGCGCCCCGAAGCCGTCGCGGTGCCGGCGGCCGCTTCGGCACCCGAGACTCCGGCTGCCGGCGAGGACGCCTCCGGGGCCACCCCTGCGACCCCCGATGCCGAGCCGACCTCCCCGGTTCCTGAGGCACCGCGTGTCGCTGCGTCCCCGGCGCCCGCGATCGCCGCGCCTCCCGGAGGGCTCATCGACTCCGTGCCGTCGCTCGCCGACGCGGAGACGCTCCTGCCGTCCGACTCGGCGCTCTCCCCGGACGCGGTCGCGCCGGCACGGACCGGGCTCGATGCCTGGTTGATGGACGACGACGAGGAAGAGGGAGACGCCGCGGGCGCCGCCGGCGCGGCCGGTTTCGACGAGCTCATCGGCGCCACCGTGATCCGCGCCGCCGACGACGCCGCTCAGCGGCAGGAGTCCCTGGCGCCGTCTCCAGCGCCGCCCGGCCCGCCCGTCGCGGGCGATCACGACGGCGCGACGATCTCGCTCGCCCAGGCGCGCGCGCTGCGTGCGGCGGCATCAGGCGTCGCGGATTCGAACCCGGCACCCTCCGTGGATGCTCCCCTCGACCCGCTCGCCCCACCGCGCCCGCCCGCGCCCGGGCGCGTGCGGATGTCGACCGGGCAGGTGATCCCGCTCGACCGCACCGTCGTGATCGGGCGCCGCCCGCGGTCCACGCGCGTGAGCGGCACCGACCTGCCGCACCTCGTTGCAGTCGACAGCCCGCAGCAGGACATCTCGCGCAGCCACGTCGAACTGCGGGCCGAAGGCGAGAGCATCGTCGCCACGGATCTGCGCACCACCAACGGCACCACGCTGCTGCGTCCGGGAACGGATCCCGTGCGGCTGCATCCCGGCGAGGGCACGGTGGTCGTCCCGGGAGACGTGCTGGATCTCGGCGACGGCATCACGGTCGCGATCGAAGGGATGTCGTGAGTCCCAAGCGCGCGCCGATGGCGCCGCCCGATCTTCCGGGCTTCACCTACGTCGACCTGCTCGGGTCCGGCGGCTTCGCCGACGTGTACCTGTACGAGCAGCAGCTTCCAAAGAGGCGCGTGGCCGTCAAGGTGCTGCTCACGGAGCGCATGTCGAGCGGCTCGGTCGAGGAGTTCACCGCCGAGGCCAACGTCATGGCCATGCTCTCGACGCACCCGGCGATCGTCACGATCTACCAGGCCGGCGTCGCGCAGGACGGGCGCCCCTACCTTGTGATGGAGTACTGCCCGCGCCCGAACCTGCAGGTGCGCTACCGGCGCGAGCCCTTCTCGATCGCCGAATCGCTGCGCGTCGGCGTGCAGGTCGCCGCCGCGGTCGAGACCGCCCACCGCGCCGGGGTGCTCCACCGCGACATCAAGCCCGCGAACATCCTGGTCACCGAGTACAACCGTCCGGCGCTCACCGACTTCGGCATCGCATCGACGACGAATGCAGCGGCCGAGTCGGCGGGCCTGTCGATTCCGTGGTCGCCGCCGGAGTCGTTCGCCGATGTGCCGCGCAGCGACCCCCGCTCCGACGTGTGGGCGCTCGGAGCGACCGTCTACACGCTCCTCGCCGGCCGGTCGCCGTTCGAGCTGCCGGGTCAGCGCAACTCGGCGGCCGAGCTCATCCACCGCATAGAGACGCTCGCGCTGCCGCCTCTCGGCCGCGCCGACGTGCCCGTGTCGCTGCAGCGGGCGCTCGACCGGGCGATGGCGAAGTCGCCCGCCGATCGCCACGACAGCGCGCTGGCGTTCGCGCGTGCGCTGCAGACCGTGCAGATCGAGCTGTCGCACTCCGTGACGCCGATCGACATCCTCGACGACCAGCTTCCGGACGACATCGAGGAGGACGAGGACGACGGGCTCACGCGCGTGCGTGGCGTCGTCAGCATCAACCCCGAGACGACTCCGGCGGCCGGCATGACGCGCCCGTCGGCGGTCACCGCCCCGGCGGCGTCGCGGTTCGAGCCGGCGCCCGTCGACGCCGAGACCGTCGCGCGATCGATGACCCCGCCGTCGGCGTACGACCAGACGCAGCTCCGAGGGCAGCCCGACCTGCCGGTGTCGTTCGACGAGACGGTGCTTCGTGCTCCCGCGACCACCGGATTCGCGACCACCGACGCCACGACCGTGGCTCGGGGCACGATCCACGAGCACGGAGCCGCGGCCACCGTGCCGGGGAGGTTCATCCCCGGCGCCGATGACGCCGCCGCATCTGACGCAGACCAGGTCGCGCCGCCCCGCCGGCGCACCGGACTGTGGATCGGGCTCGGCGCCGGTGCCCTGGTGATCGTCGCGGTGATCATCGGAGTGTCGCTTCCCGGTCTGCTGTCGGGCACGTCGCAGGATCCGCCGACGCCCTCTGCCTCGTCGAAGCCGCAGGATCCGCTCTCGATGGTCGTGCCGCCCGTGGAAGACGTGGCAGGTGCCGCCGTTGACGGCGGTGTGCGCTTCACCTGGACGAATCCCGACCCGCAGGACGGCGACAGCTACATCGTCGAACCGGTCTCGGCGAGCGACCCCACCACCGAGGCCCAGCCCGTGGACACTGCCGAGATCGTCGTTCCTGCCGTGACGTCGGGTCAGACCTGCATCGACGTCACTCTCGTGCGCGAGAACGGCCAGTACCAGCAGACGCCGAGCCGGGGGTGCGCGCCGTGACCGCTGCCGTTGCCGACACGCTGAGGGTCGAGTTCGCCGGAGAGGAGTTCTCCGTCCCGCCCGACGCGGTGTTCACGGTCGGACGTGAGGGCGACCTCGCCATCGATGACAACCTGTTCCTGCACCGCAACTTCCTCACGATCCAGAACGTCGAGGGACTCTGGCTGCTGTCCAACGTGGGCTCCCGCCTCTCGGCGACCGTCACGGACACCGGTGGGCGCGTGCAGGCGTGGCTCGCACCGGGCGCACGCCTGCCGCTGGTCTTCGCGGCGACATCCGTGATCTTCAGCGCGGGGCCGACGACATACGAGCTCACCATCCACGCCGCCGAGCCGACGTTCCGTGACACGCAGCCGCCGCCCGACGACGACGGGCTGAGCACGATCGGCGACGTGCCGCTCACCCAAAGCCAGCGCGTCATGATCCTCGCGCTCGCCGAGCCGGTGCTGCGGCGGGAGGGGACCGGCATGAGCGAGCTGCCGACGTCGGCGCAGGCCGCCGAGCGGCTGGGGTGGACACTCACCCGCTTCAACCGCAAGCTCGACAACGTGTGCGACAAGCTCGACCGCATCGGGGTTCCCGGCATGCGCGGCGGCGTCCGGTCGTACGCCACCAATCGCCGGGTGCGGCTCGTCGAGCACGCGCTTGCGGCGCGCCTGGTCACGCGCGACGATCTGCCGCTCCTCGACGAGGAGCGCGCGAACTCGCTCAGCGGCGAACGCGACGCCCGCCTCGACGAAGACGGCTGAGCGCCGGGTGAGCGCGCCAGCAGCGCCGACCGCCGTACGGCGAGGTCAGCGCCCGGCGTCGTAGAGGTGGCGTCCGCCGTGGCTGACGACCTTGACGACCACGCCCCGGCGGTGCAGCTCCGCGACCGTGCGGGTCTCCTCGTCGATGTCGCGCCCGAGCGCGTGCACGTTCGCGACGACCAGCACATCGCCGCGCCCCAGCGTTCCGAACAGGCGCACGAGACGTTCCTCCCACGACTCGAGCGTCTCGGGAGCGGGATGGCGGAAGCCCTCGATCGGCACGCCGAACCGCGTGAGGTCGTTGCGCTGCTCGACCACCGAGGGCATGTCGTCGCGAGAGATGACCAACCCGACCAGCCGTGACCCGGCGGGCTGGGCCTGCCACCAGTTGCGGTTCTGCTGCAGCTCGGTGAAGCACTTGGGGCACTCCGCGGCCGGGTGCGGCAGGTGCAGGGGCGCCGTGTCGGCGCCGATCGACCCCGGAGTCGCCACGGCGTGGGTGTGCCCGGCCGGCGGCGTCTTCGTCGTCTCGCTCATGTGAGGCCCCTTCGCTCACTCATCATTCTCTCATCCAGCCGGCGCGGTGCCGCCGGTGCGGTGGCTCGGATGGAGCCGGCCGCGTGGTCGGTCGTCGTCTCCGGTCGTCGTCAGTCCTCGTCGTCGAGGCGCAGCTCGACGCTGAGCTGGTCGGCGTCGAGCTCGGCGAGCGCGTGGCGCAGGGCCGGCGTGCTGTAGCCCCCACCCGACGACACCTCGTTCAGCCGTGCGCGCATCGCCTCGATCATCGCCACGCGCAGCTCGAGCAGGTCCCGCGTCGGCAGGTCGTCGCGGTCGTCGGGCGGGTCGACCATGCGGCTGCCGACGACGGCGACGAGCTCGTCGGGGAACGGGGTGCCGTCGCGGCGACGCAGCGCCGGATCCGACAGCGCAGTCGCGGCCGCGTCGCGCAGCTCGTCGTCGAGGGCGGACTGCTCGGCCTTGTCGAGGCTGTCGTCGCCGGGCCGGTCGAGCCGCAGCAGCCGGACGACCCACGGGAGGGTGAAGCCCTGCAGCATCAGGCTGCCGGCCGCGACGGCGAAGGCGATGAAGACGAGCAGCGCCCGGTCGCTGGTGCCGTCGCGGGGCAGCGTCTGCGCGGCGGCGAGCGTCACGACGCCGCGCATGCCGGCCCAGACGATGATCGCCCCGTGCTTCCAGCCGAGAGGCGACGCCTGGTAGTAGTCGAGGTCGTTCAGCGCGCGTGCGACCCGCGCGCGCATCGACGCGACACGCCGCTGCGCCCGTGGACTGTCGAAGCTCACTTCGTCGCGCCGGTTGCGACGGCGGCGACGGGATGCCGGTGGCCGGGCGCCGTCGCCGGAAGGGGGCGTGGCGACCGCCTGTCCCGTCGCCTGGGCGGCGGAGCCCGCAGGCAGGACGTCGCCCGACGCGATCTCATCGATGCGCGCCGACATCGCCTCGAGGCGGCTGCGCTGACGGCCGCGGGCGCGCCGGCTCTGCAGCCAGACGAGGAGCGACACGTAGGCCGCGCGCACCACGAGCAGGATCGCGAGCGCTGCGGCGGCGACGGCGAGCCCGGTGCCGAGTCCGTTGTGGTCCTCGATGTTCTGCGTCACGATGTCGTTCAGCTCGAGCCCCATGACCAGGAAGACCGCGCCCTCGAGTACGAGTTCGATCGTCCGCCAGTTGTGCTCGTCCGAGCGGCGCTGCTCGGGTGAGAACCATCGAGCCGCCCCCTGGCCGGTCACGATGCCGGCGACGACCGCGGCGACGAGTCCTGACCCGCCGAGCTCCTCGGTCGGGATGTACGCGATGAAGGGCACCACGAATCCCACCGCCGTATTCGCGGCCGAGTTCTTGATCAGTGCCCGCAGGCGCAGGTTGAGCAGCCCGACGATCGCACCCACCACGGCCGCGACGAGGACGCCCCAGGCGAAGGCGGGGATGAACCCCACGCCCACACCGGCGTCGCCGGCGACGGTGGTGGCCACGGCGACCGAGGCGATCATCGTGCGCAGCAGCACCAGCGCCGTCGCGTCGTTGAGCAGGCTCTCGCCCTCGAGCATCGTCACGACGCGCCGGGAGACACCCAGGCGCTTGACGATGGAGGTGGCGACGGCATCCGTCGGACTGAGTATCGCCCCGAGAGCGACGGCGATGGCGGGCTGGATGCCGGGGATCACGGCGATGAAGAAGAGCCCCAGCACGATCGAGCTGACGATGACGAGCAGGAACGACAGCCCCGCGATCGGCCCGAAGTCGCGGCGGAACTCGATCGCCGGCAGGGAGACCGCAGCCGAGTAGAGCAGCGGCGGAAGAACGCCCACCAGGATCCACTCGGGGTCGATCTCGGGGATCTCCACGAACGGCAGGATGCTCACCGCGGCCCCGACGAGCAGCAGGATCAGCGGCCCCGCGATCCCGAGCTTCGGCGCCACCGCCGTTGCGAGCGCGATGACGAGGATCGCGACGATGACGACGATCAGCACTTCCACGCCTCAGAGCCTATTGCGCGGCATCCCAGCGTCCGTGAGGGACCGGCGCTCGCCTCACGCGTCGCCTTCCGGGTCGTTGAGCGAGCGAGTACGCGGCCGTTGAGCGAGCTTGCGAGTCGAAGCGCAGAGACGAAACGCGCCTGGCTCTCGTCGCAGGTTCGGGGCGTTGCGTCTCGGTCGTTTCGCTCCCTCGCTGAACGACCGGTGGTAGCCGGCGGCGGGCGCCTACAGCACGCCGAGTTCGCGTACCGCGTCGCGCTCGGCGACGAGTTCTTCGACGGATGCCGCGAGCCGGCCCTGCGCGCGAGCGTCGAGGTCGAGCCCCTCGACGACCTCGTAGCCGTCGCCGAGCAGACCGATGCCGCCGGAGCGCACCGGGAACGAGCACACGATTCCCTCGGGCACCCCGTACTCGCCGCGCGAGACGACGGCGGCCGACGTCCAGCTGCGGCCCGGGGTACCGAGCTGCTCGTCGCGCACGTGGTCGATCGCGGCGTTCGCCGCCGATGCCACCGACGACGAGCCGCGCACCTCGATGATCTCGGCGCCGCGCTTCGCGACCCGGGGGATGAAGACGTCGTCGAGCCAGGCCGTCGCCGCCTCGCGGCCGCCCAGACGGTCGGCCAGCGCCTCGAGCACCGGCATCCCGCCCCAAGATCCCTGAGTCTGTCGAAGGGTCGCATGCGAGACGTCCGGGAACTGCGTGGCCGAATGGTTGCCCCAGATCGTCACGCCGTCGATGTCGCCCGCACCGACCTGCAGCGTCTCGGCGAGCTGGCCGACGGCGCGGTTGTGGTCGAGGCGCGTGAGTGCGCTGAAGCGGTGGACGGGCACCTCGGGAGCAGCGGATGCCGCGGCGATGAGCGCGTTCGTGTTCGCGGGATTGCCCACCACGACCACGCGCACGTCCTCGTCGGCGACGGCGCCGATCGCCTTCCCCTGGGGGCCGAAGATGCCGGCGTTCGCCGCGAGCAGGTCGCCGCGCTCCATGCCGGCCGTGCGTGGCCGCGCACCGACGAGCATCGCGATGCGGGCGCCGTTGAAGGCGGTCAGCGCGTCGTCGGTCACGTCGACGTCGATCAGCAGCGGGAACGCGCAGTCCTGCAGCTCGAGCGCCGCGCCCTCGGCCGCCCGCATGCCCTGCGGGATCTCGAGCAGCCGCAGCCGAACCGGACGGTCCGGCCCGAGCATTTCGCCCGCCGCGATGCGGAACATCAGCGCGTAGCCGATCTGCCCGCCGCCGCCGGTGATGGTCACGGTCGTGGGTTCGCTCGCCATGCCACGAGCCTATGCCCGCGGCATTGTACGCAATCCGCGAGATTCTGTGGCGTTCTCGTGTGCGATCAGGCGTTCGGGGTACCGTGACAGCTATGACGTTCAATGAGAACGCCAACGTCGGGGGGAACACGGCGCGGCGTCGAGGAGCGGGCGCGGCGGTGGCGGGCGGTGGCATCGCCGGCATCGGCGCGATCGCCGTGATTCTGTTCCAGCTCTTCACCGGACAGGACCTGTCGGGCATCATCCCCACGACGCCGCAGGTCGGGACCGGCGAGGAGTCCGAGATCGCGCAGTGCGAGACGGGCGCGGATGCGAACACGAACGACGACTGCCGGCTCGCCGCCGGGAGCCTGGTGCTCGACGAGTACTGGACCGACCAGATGCAGGGGTATCGCGCACCCCAGCTCGTGATCGTGGACGGCCAGACGGCGACGACGTGCGGCACGGCATCCAACCAGACCGGTCCGTTCTACTGCCCGCCCGAAGAGACGGTCTACATCGACCCGACGTTCTTCGGCCTGCTGCGTCAGCAGTTCGACGCGTCGGCGGGCGACCTCGCCCAGCTCTACGTGCTCGCCCACGAGTACGGGCACCACGTGCAGCACATCGCCGGCATCATGGAGCAGCATCCCAACAACGGCACCGGGCCTGACAGCAATGGCGTGCGCACCGAGCTGCAGGCCGACTGCTTCGCCGGCGCGTGGGTGGGCGACATGACCGAGCAGGTCGACGAGAACGGCGTGCCGTATCTGCAGGAGCCCACGCCGCAGCAGATCGCCGACGCGATCAACGCGGCGGGCGTCGTCGGCGACGACCACATCCAGCAGGAGACCGGGGGCGTGGTGAACCCCGAGTCCTGGACGCACGGCTCCAGCGAGCAGCGGCAGCGCTGGTTCGAGGCGGGGTACCGGGGCGGTGTCTCCGCCTGCGACACCTTCGGCGTCTCGGGGAGAAGCCTATGAATGAGCACCTCGACGACATCCTCTATCCGCCCCTCGAGCCCTATGACATCGGCATGCTCATCGCCGGCGAGGGGCATCGCATCGCGTACGAGCAGAGCGGCAACCCCGAGGGCAAGCCGGTGGTGTTCCTGCACGGCGGTCCGGGTGCCGGCACGTCTCCGTGGCACCGCCGCTTCTTCGACCCCGAGCGATACCGCATCGTCCTGCTCGACCAGCGCGGATCCGGTCGCTCGACCCCGCACGCGAGCGAGCCGCACGCCGACCTCCGCCACAACACCACGTGGCACCTCGTCGCCGACCTCGAGCTGCTGCGCAAGAACCTCGGCATCGAGAAGTGGCAGGTGTTCGGCGGTTCGTGGGGGAGCGCACTGGCCCTCGCCTACGCGCAGGCCCACCCGCAGGCGGTGACCGAGATCGTGCTGCGCGGCATCTTCACGCTGCGCCGCCACGAGCTGGAGTGGTTCTACGAGGGTGGTGCGGCATCCGTCGTCCCGGATCTCTGGGAAGACTTCATCGCACCCATCCCGATCCTCGAGCGGTCGAAGCTCATGCAGGCGTATCACCGACGCCTGGCCGACCCCGACCCCGCCGTGCACGTTCCGGCGGCTGTCGCGTGGTCGCGCTGGGAGGCGGCGAACCTGACGCTCCTGCCCGATCCCGAGCTCGTCGAGGCGATGTCCGAGCCGCGCGCCGCCGTGGCGTTCGCGCGTATCGAGAACCACTACTTCCTGCACGGCGGCTGGTTCACGCCGGATCAGCTGATCGCCGGGGCCGACCGCATCCGCCACATCCCCGCCGTCATCGTGCAGGGCCGGTACGACGTCTGCACGCCCGCGATGACCGCGTGGGACCTGCACCGCGCATGGCCCGAGGCGGATTTCACGATGATTCCGGATGCCGCGCACGCGGCGTCCGAACCGGGCATCGCCGCCGCGCTCCGCGCCGCGACCGACCGGTTCGCCGGGTCCGGCGAGCTGGCCGAGGACGCCGACGAGTCCGGCCCGAGTGAGGTGGGCGAGGACGCCGTCGGGCCCGAGGAGTCCGGCGCCAGCGAGGGAGGCGAGGACGCCGTCGCGGACGAGGAGTCCGGCGCGAGTCAGGAGGGCGAGGACGCCGTCGCGCCCGAGGAGTCCGGCCCCAGCGAGGGCGCCCAGGACGCCGTCGGGCCCGAAGAGTCCGGCGCCAGCGAGGGCGCCCAGGACGCCGTAGCGCCCGAGGGCGAATCGGACGAGGCATCCGCGCCGCCCGAGCAGACGGGTGAAGGCGAAGCTCCAGGCGGTGAGGATGGCGCGGAGACGCCAACAGCCGACGACGCCGCGGCCGGGGGTGCAGAGTCTGAGTCCGACGGGGCCGGAACCTCGCAATCTGACTCCGGCGGGGCGGAAGTCTCGCCGCCCGAGTCCGAGGGGGCGGGCTCCGATGTCAGCGGTACGCGTACCGCGTACCGCTCGCCGCGCCGGGCTCGCCGTCCCTGAGCGCGGAGACGTCTCGCCCCGCACGCCGCAGCGCCCTGCGTACGGAGGAACCGGGGTATCCGGTCGTTGAGCGAGGGAGCGCCAGCGACCGAGACGAAACGCCTTGAGCCGCTCGTCTGCGCCGGCTGCGGGGCGTTGCGTCTCCGCGTTTCGACTCGCAAGCTCGCTCAACGACCACGTTCCTCGCTCGCTCAACGACCGGGCAAGGGCGTGCGGCGTTCTCCCACTCGCTCGCTGACCGCCTGCGGAGAACGCCCAGCCGCACCCTGCTAGGGTGGATCATCTTGCAGCGCTTCATGCGCTTCTTGCGTCGTAGAACGCTTCCCCTCCCGCCGCCGCCCGGCTCAGCCGCGCGATGCCGGTGATGACTTTCGTACGGCGACCCGTGGGCGAAATCCGCCCCGGCCACCGACAGGGCATCTGTGTGCCCGGAGAAATCCCCTCATGACTGAAACCACTTTCGGCGCGCTCGGCGTGCCGCAGCCCCTCGTCGACGCGCTCGCCGCGGACGGCAAGACCACCGCGTTCCCGATCCAGATCGACACGCTCCCCGACACGCTCGCCGGCCGCGACGTGCTGGGCCGCGGCAAGACCGGCTCAGGCAAGACGCTCGCCTTCTCGATCCCGATGGCCGCGCGCCTCGGCGGCAAGCTCGCCGGCGGCAACCGTCGCAAGGGCCGCCCGCTCGGCCTCGTCCTCGCCCCCACGCGGGAGCTCGCGACGCAGATCGACGCTGTTCTCGCGCCGCTCGCCAAGGCCTACGGCCTCACCACGACCACGATCTTCGGCGGCGTGAACCAGAACCGTCAGGTGCAGGCGCTGAACGCCGGCGTCGACATCATCGTGGCGTGCCCGGGCCGCCTCGAGGACCTCATGAAGCAGGGCTTCGTGCACCTCGACGCGGTCGAGGTCACCGTCATCGACGAGGCCGACCACATGGCCGACCTCGGCTTCCTGCCGGGTGTCACGCGCATCCTGAACGCGACGCCGGCCGGCGGCCAGCGCCTCCTGTTCAGCGCGACCCTCGACAACGGGGTCGACAAGCTCGTCAACCGCTTCCTGCAGAACGAGGTGCTGCACTCCGTCGACGAGGCGCACTCGCCTGTCGCCGCGATGACGCACCACGTCTTCACGCTCGCCGACGCCGACGCCAAGAAGGACGTCGTCAAGGCGCTCGCGTCGGGCACCGGCCGCCGCATCCTGTTCATGCGCACCAAGCACCAGGCGAAGAAGCTCGCCAAGCAGCTCACCGGCGAGGGCATCCCGGCCGTCGACCTGCACGGCAACCTGTCGCAGGCGGCGCGCGACCGCAACCTCGCGGCGTTCTCGGCGGGCAGCGTCAAGGTGCTCGTGGCGACGGATGTCGCAGCCCGCGGTGTGCACGTCGACGACGTCGAGCTCGTCATCCACGTGGATCCGCCCACCGAGCACAAGGCGTACCTGCACCGTTCGGGCCGCACGGCTCGCGCGGGCGCCGAGGGCGCCGTGGTCACGCTGGTGCTGCCCGAGCAGAAGCGCGACGTCTCGCAGCTGCTGCGCAAGGCCGCGATCTCGGTCGAGCCCGTGGTCGTGACGGCTGCCTCGCCCGCGGTCACCGCGCTCGTCGGCCAGGTCGCCGCGTACGTCAAGCCGGTTCCGGTCGTCGAGACGCCCCGCGGCACCAGCCAGGGCGCCAACGCGCAGCGCAAGCGCGCCGCCCGCGACGGTCGCCAGGGTGCCGACGGCTCGTCGCGCTCCGGCTCCGGTGCCGGCGGTGGCCGCCGTGGCTCCGGCCAGGGCGGATCCGGTGCGCAGGGCGCAGGTCGGGGTCAGGGCGCCGGTCGGGGCCGCGATGCCGCCACGACGCAGGACCGCGCCACTCACCAGCGCAGCGACCAGAGCGCCGGCCACGCCCGTTCGGCGCAGCCCGCCGGCAACCCCCGCACGCAGGGCCGCCGCGCGACGTCGAACGGCACCGGCAAGCTCATGGTTGGCTCGGTCGTCCGCCCGAACGGCACCAACCGCCGCAGCGGCCGCTGACCTCCCCGTATCTCAGCCCGAAACGCCCCGACGCACCCCGTGCGCCGGGGCGTTCCGCGTCTCCTCCCCTCCTCCCCTGCTCGGCGCCTCGGCCTGTTCCCTCCGCAGCCGCGTTCTGCGCCGCGCACCCGACGGCGGGCGCATAACCTGACTGCGGAGCGCGAGGCCCAGGCGTCCGCAGTCAGTTTGCGAGGATGCCGGCCGGGCGAAGACGCCGAAATGTGACTGCGGAGCGCAGTGGCACAGGGGCGGCGGGCGGGGTCATGCGGGCGTGTCGGAGGCGATGACGGCGACGGCACGCGCGAGCTCGTCGCCGGTCGGCAGTGCTGCGGGGTTCATGAGCCACAGGATGCCGAGGCTCTGCACGAGCACGAAGTTGAGCTGGGCGACCGCGGCGACGTCGGCGTCGGTCATCTCGGGACGCGCGGCGCGCAGCTGCTCGGCGATTCCGTCATGGCCCTCAGCCGCGGCATCCGCCAATGCACGACCTGCCTGCGGGTCGCGCAGCACGCGCACGGAGTTCTCAAGGCTCGCCAGCAGCGCCTCCCGGTTGGCGGAGAACACGTCGGGCATGCGGTTCCACAGCGCGGCGAAACCCTGGAGCAACGGGAGTGACGCGGTCTCGTGCACCACGGACTCCATCTCGTCGCCGATGCCGCTGCCGAGGGACTCCATGAGCGCGGCGGTGACGAGCTCGTCCTTCGAGCCGAAGTGGTAGCCGATCGCGGCCAGGCTCACTCCCGCCGCGGTGGCGATGTCGCGGGCCGTCGCCTTGGCGACGCCCCGCTCCAGGATGACCTGACGTGCCCCCGCCAGCAGATCTTCGCGATTGCCCATGCGTTCATCCTAGGCGGGAGTTGGACGAGCGTGCTAGACAAACGTCCAACACCTGTGTTAGACATATGTCTCACACAAACGTCCGACTGACGGGATGCCTCATGAACGACTTCGACCGCACACCGCACGTCCTGATCTCCGGCGCGGGCATCGCGGGCCTCGCGCTCGCCCTGCAGCTTGTGCGCAAAGGCATCCGTGTCACCGTCGTCGAACGCGCCGACGCTCGTCGCCCGGGCGGGCAGGCTGTGGACCTCCGCGGCGCGAGCCGCGAGGTCGCAGAACTCATGGGGATCATGGTCGGCATCGAGCAGTTTCGCGTACACGAGGAGGGCATCGCGTACGTCGGCAGTGGCGGCCGTGTCTTCGGCCGGATGTCGATGGCCGACTTCGACGGCGAAGGCGCCGTCGCCGAGATCGAGATCGCGCGCGGCGACCTGGCCCGAGTGCTCCTCGATGCGCTGCGCACGGCCGCCGATGCCCGTCCTCGTCTGCTCGACCTGCGGTTCGGCGACCGCATCACGGCGATCGCGCAGGATGACGCCGGTGCCGACGTCGAATTCGAGCACGCCGAAGCGGCACGGTTCGACATCGTGGTCGGCGCCGACGGCGTGCACTCCGCGACGCGCCGGCTGGCGTTCGGGCCCGAGGAGCAGTTCGCCACGTACCTGGGCGGGTACATGGCGTTCTTCACCCTGCCCACGCCCTCCGACCTCGAGCCGGGCTGGTTCGCGCTGAGGTTCGTGCCCGGGGCGACAGTCGGGATCCGCCCCGACCTCGACCCGACGACGTCCAAGGCGATCCTCACGTTCCGGATGGACCGCGACCCGGCGCTGCGAGGGGACCGGGTCGCGCAGGAGGCGCTGATCCGTGCGCGCATCGCCGGCGCCGGCTGGCACGCCCCGGCCGTGCTGGCGGCGCTGGGCGAGGCATCCGATCTGTACTTCGATGAGCTCGTGCGCATCGACGTGCCGGACGTCGCGAACGGCCGGGTGGTGCTGCTCGGCGATGCGGCGTCGTGCGGCTCGCCGATGACGGGGCAGGGGACGGCGACCGCGCTCATCGGTGCGCATCTCCTCGCGGCCCACCTCGCCGCGACACCGGATGACGCCGTCGGCGCGCTGCGCCGCTACGCCGACGACATCGCCCCGTTCACCGAGCGGGGCAAGCAGATCCCCGGCGGCGGCATCGAGCGCATGGTTCCGGCGAGCAGAATCGAAGGGGCCACGCTGCGGGCGCTCACCGGCGTGATGACGTCACGGCTGTTCCGCCCGCTGGTGCGTCGCATGTTCGCCGCCGGCGGCGCCGACCTGTCGCTGCCCGAGATCGCCGTGCCTGTGCGTTGACCGGAGCGTTTCGGCTCGCTCCTTCGTCGCTCGCTCAACGCCGGAACACAGGCTCCGGTCGTTGAGCGAGGGAGCGCCAGCGACCGAGACGAAACGCGCCGAGCCGACGTTCTGCCCGGGTCCGGGGCGTTTCGTCTCGCTTGTTCCTCGCTCGCTCAACGACCGAGAGAAGGATCCTGGTCGTTGAGCGAGGGAGCGCCAGCGACCGAGACGAAACGCGCCGAGCCGACGTTCTGCCCGGGTCCGGGGCGGGCGCCTACCGAAGCCGGGTCAGACGCGGCGGCCGAGGATGAGGTCGGCGGCGACCTCGCCGATCACGATGGCCGGAGCGTTCGTATGGCCGCGGATCACGGTGGGCATCACCGAGGCGTCGGCCACCCGCAGGCCCGTGACGCCACGGACGCGGAGTTCCGGGTCGACGACGGAGGCGGCATCCGTCCCCATCCGCGCCGTGCCGACCGGGTGGTAGAGCGTGTGCGAGTAGCGGCGCAGCGACACCTCGGCGCGCTCGGTCGGCGTCATGCGATCGCCGCCGGGAGGCTGTACCCAGCCGCCGGTCGTGACGGCGCGCAGCGCCTCGGTGTCGATGAGACGCTCGCATTCGGCGAGTCCGGCGAGCATCGTCGCGGCGTCGACCCCGTCGGGATCCGACAGATACGCGGGGTCGATGAGCGGCGGCGCGGCAGGGTCGGCCGACGCGAGCCGGATCGTGCCGCGGCTGCGCGGGCGCAGCAGGATCGCCCCGATCGTGAGGCCGTGCGCGGGCGACGGGATGAGTCCCTCGCCCACGTACGGCACCGGGGCGAAGATGATCTCGATGTCGGGGAGCCCTTCGGGCGCTCCCGCGCGATCGGCGACCTCTGTGCGGACGAACCCGTAGGCCTCGGCGACGTTGGAGGTCAGCATCCCCCTCCGCTTCGTCAGATACCGCACGACTTCGGCCGGCCTCTCGGCGTCGTGCAGGGTGCCGCTGTCCGCGGTCGGCGCGAGCCCCGCGACGAGGTGGTCCTGCAGATTGGCGCCGACGCCGGGGGCGTCCACCACGATGCCGATCCCGTGCTCGGTGAGGTGCTCGGCCGGGCCGATGCCGCTCAGCATGAGCAGCTGCGGCGTGTTGATCGCCCCGCCCGACAGCACGACCTCGCGCCGCGCGCGCACATGGCGGGTGATCCCGTCGAAGTCGACGTACACGCCCGTCGCACGCGGCAGGGGCGAACCGGAATCCAGGGTCACCCGCCGGACGTGCGCACCCGTGGTGATCCGGAGGTTCGCGCGCCCCTTCGCGGGGCGCAGGTACACGTCGGCCGTGGAGGCGCGCGCACCGCGGCTCTCGCTCACCATCGTCTGCGAGAAGCCCTGCCCCGTCGGCAGATTCGCGGGGGTGACAGGATGCCCCGCCTGCTGCGCCGCCGTGAGGAACGCGGCCGTCTGGGCCCGGGGATCCCGCTGGTGCTCGACGGGCTGGGGTCCGTGGGTGCCCTGCGAGCCGTGGGCCGGATCGGCCGTGCGCTCCACACGCCGGAAGTAGGGGACCAGGGCGTCCCACGACCAGATCGGGCCGGCGGCATCCGCCCACTCGTCGTAGTCGGCGGCGAAGCCCCGCACCCACATCATGGCGTTGAGCGACGACGACCCGCCCAGCGTCTTGCCGCGCGGCCAGTACACCGTGCGGCCCTCGAGGGCCGGCTGGGGGACGGTGTCGTAGTTCCAGTCGTACCGTCCGCGGAAGAGCTTGGAGAACGCCGCGGGCACGTGCAGTTCGATCGCCCGGTCGGGTCCTCCCGCCTCGAGCAGCAGCACCGAGACGGCCGGGTCCTCGCTCAGTCGCGCCGCGACGGCGGCACCAGAGGATCCGGCGCCGACGACGACGTAGTCGGCCTCGAAGCCGTCAGCGCCGAAGCCGGCCGCGGAATCACCGGCGCTCCGACGCCCGCGCGCGACGCGGCGCCTCACGCCTGCATCGCTTTGGCGAGCGTCCTGACCAGCCCGGGCACCTTGCCGTCGACGAGGTAGCGCGTGAGTCCGGCGCTCACCTCGGCGCCGGTGCGCGAGTTCACGAACCACGGCGGCGTCGGCAGGATCGTGCCCTGAGCCAGACGCCGGCGCCGAAGCGTATCGCCCACAGAGCGAGGGAACGGCCGGAACGGCCCGCGAGCCACCGACCGCTCGACCCGATCCAGCAGCAGCGCGTTGTGCACGACGCCGATGCCGCTCGACACGTCGGCCGGCGTCGCCCCGGGGTATCCGCCCCACGTCAGGCGGGCGGTGAGGAAGTTGAAGGCGGTCCACGTGTTGATCGCGATGTCGCCGTAGCGCAGGTCGGCGATCGCGCGCGCGAAGCCGTCGCCGAGTGCCTGCTCAGTGACGGGGTCGATGAGCACGTTGGCGCCGAGCGTGCCCGTCAGCCGGGCGTTGGCGTGGGCGACCGCCGCGTCGAGGAACTCCTGCCCGGTGCCGCCGACCTCGACCACGCCGAGGATCGGGGCGAAGTACTCGATCGACTCGACCGGGTCGGGGCCCTCGCCGCCGCCCACCTCGACGATCGCGCGGGTGCGGTCGGCGGACCAGACGGCGTCGGGATAGGCGGATGCCGCGGCCTCGAGCCGCTCATCGCTCCGGGGGTACCACACCGGGCGCTCGAGGGCAGCGGCATAAGCGGTGTGCAGCGCCTGCAGGAACTCGGCCCGCTGAGGCCAGTCCGAGCTCAGGATGACGACCTGGCCGGCGATGCAGTTGTGCCCGGCGTTCACGAGCCGCATCGTGGCGACGTGCTGGGCCTGGTATTCGATGTCGGCGGCCGACCAGGCGCCGGGCACCACGATGATCGGTGAGACTCCGCCCAGCTCCGCCGTGATCGGCACCTTCAGCTGCGGCTCGCCGGCCGCGCGCGCGGCGTCGGCGTCCGCGCCTTCCGCCCCTGAGCTGCCACCGGCTGCTGAGCCTGTCGAAGCACCCCACACGATCGCGTCGAACGTCGCGGCCGAGCCGGTGATGTGCACGTGCGCGATGCGCGGGTGCGAGGTGAGGTACGCGCCGGTCGCGGCGCCGCCGCGCACGATGCGCACCAGCCCCGGCTCGATGAGCGGAGCCAGCGCACGCTCGAACACGGGTACGAGGGCGTCCTGCGTCGGGTTGACCTTCAGCAGGGCGACGCGGTTGTGCGCGAACAGTTCGTACAGCACGTCGGCGACGGGGATCGAGGTGACGTTGCCCGCGCCGAGCACCAGCCCGACGCCGCCGGACTCGGTCGGGGCGAGCTGCGCCAGCCCGGCCTGGTGGCGCGCCTGATCCGCGGTCACGCCCGGCTCGAACCAGACCTCGCCGGTGAACCCCGACAGGAGGAACTTCTCCGTGCCGTTCAGCGGGAACGTGTGCGCACGCAGGCGCCCGCCCGGCGCCTGGTCGATGGTCACGCCGTCGAGCGGGCTCCGGCCCTTCGCGAGGGCTTCGAGGGTCTCGCGGAGCGCGTCGAGCAGTCCGATGACGGCGTAGGGTCCGCCGAGCCACTCCTCTGCCGAGAGCGGATGCCCCGGCTCCAGCCCCTTCGAGATCGTGGCGGCGTCGGCCCACTCCTGGGCGACCGCGCCCACGGCGTCCCGCACGCGGCCGAGCAGCCGCGCCCGCTGGTCGAGGGTGAGCGCGACCCACACGCGTGTGCCCTCCTCGAGTCGGGTGATCGCCTCGTCGAGCGCGGCACGCTCTTCAGCCGGCAGCCCGGCCTCGGATACACGGCCGGCGGGAGCCTTCGGGCTCTTCGCAGGCGTCTTCCGGGGTGTGGCCGGCGTGGTCGACGACGTGGGTGACATGGGTTCTCCTTCGAACTCGCGCCGGGAACCCGGGTCGGGTGAGTCCGTCCCGGGCATCTTACGTCACAGCCCCCGGCACGCGGCACGCGGTGTCACGCTCGGTGCGACTCGATGCCACGTGTGCGCGCAGACTCGGAGGTTCTGCGCGACCCGCCGGGCTGCAACTCCGCCTGGCGGCGCGTCGACGGGGTTCTCCGATCCTGTGCCGGCACTGCCGTGCTCATGTCCGCCGGGCGGGTCGAGCGGGTCAGCGCGATTCGATGTCGGCTCTGCGCAGTGGATACCGCGCGAGCGTGAGGAGGCTGAGCCCGATCAGCACGGCGGGGACGAGGCTGAAGCTCACGACGATGCCGGTGATGGCGGCATCCGGCTGCTCCACCAGCTGTCCGCCCACGATCTGTCCACCCACCGACGAGACGTAGCCGGTCGCCGCGAGGATGAGCGTCAGCGTCGTCGCGCCGAGCGCGAAGCCGACGGTCTCGCCGGCCGTCCAGACGCCGCTGAACGACCCGGCGCGGCCCGTCCCCCCAGCCACATCCGGCTCGGTGCGCTCGTCGTGCGAGATGACGTCGGGCAGCATCGCCATGGGCAGCGACTGCATGCCGGCGTACGCGATGCCCGCGATCGCGACAGGCACGTAGATCCAGTCGCCCGGCGCCCACAGCATGCCGAGGATCGACAGCGCCGCGACTGCGAAGACGACGCTCGCGATCGCGAAGGTTCGCTCCTTGCCGAGACGCCGCGCGACCACGCCCCACGCGGGCGCGGCCAGCAGCGCCGGCGCGATGAGCGCGATGAACAGCAGTTCGACCGCCGCCTGGGAGTGCAGCACCCACGTCGCGACGTACTGCGCGCCGGCCAGCATGAGACCGGTCGCGAGCGCCTGCAGCACGAAGGTCGACAGCAGCATTCGGAACGGCCGGCTGCGGCGGAGGGCGCGGATGCCGGACGCGTAGTGCTCGCGGAACCCGGCGGTCGACGCGCTCGCCGCCGTCCCACCGGAAGCGGACGAAGCAGGCGACGGGACGCTCCCCGCGCCCTCTCCACTCACCGCCGGCGCGTCGGTCGCAGCATCCGGATGCGTGCGCCCCGGCGCGGTGCGTCGCGCGACGGCCGTGGCCACCAGCATCCCGATCCCGATCACGGCACCGCAGACGACTCCCATCACCAGGTACTGGACGAAGGGGTCGTCCGAGACCCGGCGGAGCGCAGGGCCGCCCGCCCCGAACAGCAGGATCGCGAAGGTGAGCACCACGACGCGCCAGGTGAGCAGGCGCGTGCGCTCGTCGTAGCTCGGTGTGAGCTCGGCGGGCAGCGCGATGTAGGGCACCTGGAACAGGCTGAAGGCGGTCGCCGTGAGCGTGAAGGCGAGCAGCACCCAGATGCCCGCGACGACGGGTCCGAGCGAGGGCGGCACCGCGAACGTCAGCGCGAACAGCACCGGCAGTGCGAGGGCGCCGATGAGCATCAGCCGCCGCCGGCTGCCGTGCCGGGCGAGGTCGCGGTCGGTCAACGCGCCGATGACCGGGTCGATGACGACGTCCCACACCTTCGCCACCGTGATGACCGCGCCGGCCGCGAGCGCCGCGACCCCGAGCGAGTCGGTCAGGTAGTAGGTGAGCACGAGCCCAGGCAGCGTCGCGAACCCGCCCGTGCCGAGTGATCCGGCAGCGTAGCGGGCGATGGTGGAACGCTTCAGGCGCGCCGGATGGATGCCGGTGGCTTCGGGTGCCGCCGGAGCCTCATTGCTCATCGCGCCAGTGTAGGTCAGCGCCGTGCCGGCTCTGTTCCCGGTCGTTGAGCGAGGGAGCGCCAGCGACCGAGACGAAACGCCTCGAGCCGGCGTTCGGCGCCGGGTGCGGGCGTTTCGTCTCGCTCGTTCCTCGCTCGCTCAACGACCGAGGGAAGGGGTCCCGGTCGTTGAGCGAGGGAGCGCCAGCGACCGAGACGAAACGCCTCGAGCTTCACGACTGCGCTGGGTGCGGGCGTTTCGTCTCGCTCGTTCAACGACTGCGCTCGGCGCGCACCGCGGCCTCGACCGCGCGCAGGCCGGCGAGCGTCTCGGCGAACGAAGTCGAGAGCGGGGACAGGCCGATGCGCAGGCCGCCGGGGTCGCGGTAGTCGGGGATGACGTCCTGGACCCACAACCGCGCCGTGACTGCGCGCATCGCGGGGTGCGAGAGGGTGACGTGGCCGCCGCGGGCGGCAGGGTCGCGGGGCGACGCCACCGAGACGCCGAGCGGGGCCAGGAGTTCGTCCGCCACGCGCACGGCGAACTCGGTCAGCGCAACCGACTTGGCGCGGATGGCGCCGATCCCGACCTCCTCTATGAGGGCGAGCGTGTCCTGCATGGCGAGCATCCCGACGATCGGGGGCGTCCCCGACAGGAACCGCCGCATGCCCTCCGCCGGCTGGTACTCCGGGCCCATCGCGAACACGTCGGCGGTGCCCATCCAGCCCTGGATGGGCTGCGCGAGGCGGTCCTGAAGTCTCGTGGCGACGTAGGCGAAGGCGGGGGAGCCCGGCCCGCCGTTCAGGTACTTGTACGTGCAGCCGACGGCGATGTCGAACCCCCACGCATCGGCCTCGACCGGCACGGAGCCGGCCGAGTGGCAGAGGTCCCACACGATGAGCGCCCCTGCCTCGTGGGCGATGCGGGTGAGGGCCTCGGCATCCGTGAGATAGCCGGATCGGTAGGCGACGTGCGAGAGCAGCACGACCGCCGTCTCGCGCCCGACGGCCGCACGCAGCGCCTCGCCCGAGACCCCGCTGACCGTGTCGACGTCGATCCATCGCACACGGCCACCGCGCTCCGCGGCGATGCCGTCGACGAGGTAGCGGTCGGTGGGGAAGTTGTCGCGATCGACCACGATCTCCACGCGCGCCGGGTCGGCGGCGACGGCGGCATCGAACGCGGCCCGCACCATCTTGTACAGCAGCACGGTCGTCGAGTCGCCGATCACGGTCTGGTCCGGCGCCGCTCCGATCGCTGCGCGGCCGACGGCGTCGCCGATGTCGAAGGGCAGCTGCATCCAGGACTCGTCCCAGCCGCGGATGAGGCGCCCGCCCCATTCGTCGCGCGCGAACGCCTCGAGCCGCTCGATGCTCGCGCGCAGCGGCCGACCGAGGGAGTTGCCGTCGAAGTAGACCAGCGACGTGTCGGCCCCGACGAAGGCGTCGCGGCGGCTGCGGAGCGCGTCCGCCGCGTCGAGGACCGCGGCCTCGGTCTCGAGGTCGGACGGGGTGATCCCGGCCTGCCCACGGGTTCGGGGCGCATCGCGGACGTCTGGGGCGTGCGGCTCACGCCCCGAATGCACGTCGTGCGCCCCGAATCCGGCAGAGGCCGGACCGGACGACCCGGCGGGGTCAGTGGTCGTCATGGATGAGCTCCTCGGTGGGGACGACGGTTGCGCCGCGCAGCCACTCGGCGATCTCTCCGAACTCCGCGGGGGGCGGGCCGGGCACGAAGGTGCACACGCCCGGGGGCGGGTCGGCGAAGGGCCACGGGTCGGCGAGTGAGGCGATGAGCGCGGCGCCGCGGACTCCCGCCCGGTCCAGAGCCGCGGCCTCGTCGGGGTTGACGCCGACCGGCTGATCGCCGTTGCCGAGGTCGGTGCCGTACAGCACGCGCCCGCCGGCGGCGGCGAAGCCCGCGAGGTTCACGCGGGCGAACTCCGCCGCCTCGGGGTCGTCGCGATGGATGGCGAGCGTCGAGATCCACACCTGCCCCGCCGCCACCGCGTGAGCCGTGAAGGCGCGCCCGACGAACGCGCTGAAGGGCGTGTGGGCGAACCCGTCGACACCGGCGTCGAGCGCGAGCTGCGGCATCCCTTCGCCTTCCGCATGCGCGACGACAGCCAGACCGCGCTCGCGGGCGACCTCGACGATCGCCGCCAGGGCGTCGCTGTCGAGTACCGGCCCCGCGGTGCTGTGGAGCGAGGCCTTGATGACGGATGCCCCGAACGACGCCTGCTCGTCGACCGCCGTCGCCGCGCCGCCGGGGACGCCGGGGTGGGTCGAGGCATCCGCGATCTCGCGGGTGATCTCGGGCGGCGCCCACGAGCGCCCGACCGGGTAGCCGCCCACCGCCGTGAGGAAGGCGCCCGCGTACGCGACGCGCGGGATGCCGTCACCGCGGCGGGCGAGGGCGACGGGGTCGCCGCCCAGGTCGAGGACCCCGGCGATGCCGCCCGCGGCGAGAGCCCGCTCGTCGGTGAGGTGCAGGTGCACGTGGTGGTCGGTGAAGGGCGGGAGCGACACACCCTGCTCGCCCGTGAGAGCCCGGTGGCAGAGCGCCGCATCGGGGCCGAGCAGCTCGCGCAGCGCCTCCGGGTCGTGCGACATCACAACTCGGTCCGCACGGCGTACAGCTCGGGGAAGAACGTCAGCTCGAGCGCGCGCTGAAGGAACGGCACGCCGCTCGAGCCGCCCGTGCCGGTCTTGAAGCCGATGATGCGCTCCACCGTCTTGAGGTGGCGGAAGCGCCAGAGCTGGAAGTTGTCTTCCAGGTCGACGAGCTCCTCGCACGTCTCGTACGCGGCCCAGTGGGTCTGCGGGTCCCGGTAGATCTCGACGAACACCGGCACGAGCTCAGGAGTGTAGGTCCACGCCGTCGTCACATCGCGCTCGAGCACCGCCGCGGGGATCGGGTAGCCCGACCGCGCGAGCAGCCCGAGGAACTCGTCGTACAGGCTCGGTGCCTCGAGCGCGGCCCGGATGAGGGTGTGAGCTGCCGGGTCGGCGGCGAACACGCGCAGCATGGCGGCGTTCTTGTTGCCCAGGGTGAACTCGACCGCGCGGTACTGCGCCGACTGGAAGCCGCTCGCGTTGCCCAGCACACCGCGGAACTGGCCGTACTCGGCGGGCGTCAGGGTCGCCAGGACGGACCACTGCTCGGTGAGCGTCTTCTGGATGTGCTTGACCCGTGCGATGCACTTGAGCGCGGGCGCGAGCTGGTCTTCGCGCAGCAGACGACAGGCCGCGCCCAGCTCGTGCAGCACGAGCTTCAGCCACAGCTCGGTGGTCTGATGCTGCACGATGAACAGCAGCTCGTCGTGGTGCTCCTGCTTCCCCTCGCTGCCGCTGAGCGGCCGCTGAGCCGACAGCAGGGTGGGCAGATCGAGGTACCCGCCGTAGCTCATGCGGTCCTCGAAGTCGGTGACGACTGTTCCCTCGATCGCCCGGGTATTGCGTTCGACGCTCACGGCTTCAGCCTAATGACGACGCATGGTGCGCCGTCAGGGCCTGCGCCGGGATCTGCGTGTTTCGTCTCGCTTCGCTCGCTCAACGACCGGATCCGGCGCTCCCGGTCGTTGAGCGAGCGACGAACGTGGTCGTTGAGCGAGCTTGCGAGTCGAAACGCAGAGACCGAACGCCTCGGGCCGACGGGCGGACTCAGATGAGGGAGAGCTCGCGCAGCTTGATCTCGACGTCGGCGTTCGACGGCTCGACGTGGTGCGAGGCATCCGGGTATACGACGACGGGGATGTTGGTGCGTCCGGAGATCTCGCGGGCGACGTCCGCGGCGGCGGGGTCGACGACGAGGTCCACGTAGGTGTACGAGATGCCG
Source organism: Microbacterium sp. B35-30 (assembly GCF_010634855.1). Classification (GTDB taxonomy): domain Bacteria; phylum Actinomycetota; class Actinomycetes; order Actinomycetales; family Microbacteriaceae; genus Microbacterium. Next base: position 32,205 of record NZ_MWLQ01000006.1, read on the forward strand.
AGGTCGTCGAGCTGCTTCTTGGTGCGGATGCAGTCGCGGCACCAGTCCGCGCCGAACATGGTGATGGTCGAGGGGGAGGTCATCCTTCTATTCTCACCCGCGAATCCTGGACGGGCGCCGGGCGTGGGGCGCCGGGCGGACGTGCTACCAGACCGTCGGCTTCGGCGGCTGGTAGGCCCACACGTCGAAGAACGTCGTGAGGTCCTGACCCGAGATCTCCTCGGACAGCGCGATGAAGTCGGCCGTCGTCGCGGTTGCGCCGCCGAAGCGTGCGACCCACTCCTGGGCGATGCCGAAGAACACCTCGTCGCCGACCTCCACCCGCAGCGCGTGGAGAAGAGCTGCACCGCGGTTGTACACCGGCGTGCCGAAGAGCCCGAGCGGGCCCGGATCGGCCAGCACCGTGTTCCAGGCCGACTGCGACGGCGAGTTCATCAGGTTCGAGAACCGCGTGGCCGCCGTCGTGCCGCCGTTGTGCTCGGTCCACATCCACTCGGAGTAGGTCGCCCAGCCCTCGTTGAGCCAGATGTCGGCCCAGCGACCGGGGCTGACCTGGTTGCCCATCCACTGGTGCGCGAGCTCGTGGGCGACGGTGCTCAGACCGGCAGAGCCCGAGAAGAACGACCGGGTCTGGGTCTCGAGGGCGTACGACACCGAGTCGTTGTCGACGATGGCGCCGTACGAGACGAACGGGTAGTCGCCGTAGAGGCCTTCGAAGAAGGTGAGCATGTCACCCGTGCGCGCGAGGTTGGCGTACTGGGCCGGGGTACGCGAGACGTCGATCGCGTCGATGATCGGCGTGCCGTTGGGCGCCGTGTACTGCTCGAGCCGGAAGTTCCCGATCGTCGAGGTGGCGAGGTACGACGCCATCGGGTCGGGCGCGTCCCACGTCCAGGTCGTCTTCCCGTCGGCGGTCTCCGAGCCCTCGAGCAGCCCGTTGGCCACCGCGGTCAGCCCCTCCGGGACGGTGATCTCGAACGAGTAGGTCGCCTTGTCCGTGGGGTGGTCGTTCACCGGGAACCACGTCGACGAGCCGTCGGGCTCGCTCACCACCATGGCCCCGTCGCGGGTCGTGACCCAGCCGTAGAGCGCGTCCTCGATGTCTCTGGGGCGCGTGGTCGTCCCGCCGTACGTGATGACCACGCTCGCGGGCTGGCCGGTCTTGAGCTTCGGGCGCGGCGTGACGACGAGCTCGCCGCTCTGCTGCGCGAACGCGGTGGGCTTGCCGTTCACGACCACCGACGACACGGTGAGGTTGCGGAGGTCGAGGTTGAAGCGGTCGAGGTCGGCCGTGGTCACGATGTCGAGTGTCGCCACCGCCGCCAGCTCGCCCTCGAGCGGCGCGGGATCCGCCGCGGGCGGCGTGTAGTCGAGGTCGAGGGCGTAGTGCGTGACATCGATGCCGCCGTTGCCGGAGACCGGGAAGTACGGGTCCCCGATGCCGTCGGCACCGGGAGCGTACCGCTCCGCCGGGCGGGGAGCGGCAGCCGTCGCAGCGGTCGAGCCCGCCAGCGAGGCGACGAGAACTCCGGCGGCGAGAGCGCCGGCGACGACCGACCTCGCTGTCTTCGACGACGGTGTGCGGTGGAGCAGACGAGTGGGCACGGCATCCTCCCCAGGGTGCGACAGCGGGCGTTGTCACGCTAGCTTCCTCGTGTTTCCCTCGCGTGTCGAGGATGCGTCGCACGGATCTTGGGCGGCGGGCGGCGGCATCCGTCGCCAGAAGTTCGGAAGCCGTTCAGCGGTGCATGGCAGGATGGCGGCGATGCAGCTGTCGATCATCGTCCCGACGTACAACGAGGCTCCGAACGTGGCGGAGCTCGTTCGCCGTGTCGTCGCGGCGCTCGAGGCGGTGCCGGGCGGCATCGACGCCGAGATCGTCTTCGTGGACGACAGCACGGATGCCACGCCCGACGTGATCCGCGAGGTGGCGGCGTCAGCCCCGCTCCCGGTGCGCCTGCTGCACCGCGAGAAGGCCGTCGGCGGGCTCGGCGGGGCCGTGCTCGAGGGCTTCGCGGCGGCGGAGTCGGACGCGTGCCTCGTCATCGACGGCGATCTGCAGCATCCGCCCGAGAAGATCCCCGAGCTGTGGCGCGTCTTCTCGCGAGGCGATGTCGACGTCGTCATCGCCTCGCGCTACGCCGGCGGCGGCACGGCGCACGGCCTCGCCGATCGCACGCGCGTGATTGTGTCGAAGGCGTCGACGGCCGTGACCCGCGCGATGTTCCCGATCCGGCTGCGCGATGTGACCGACCCGATGACAGGGTTCTTCCTCATCGACCGCCGCAGCGTCGACCAGGCGCTCCTGCGGCCGCGCGGCTTCAAGATCCTGCTCGAGATCCTCGCGCGCCGGCCGATGCGCGTCGCCGAGGTGCCGTTCGACTTCGCCGACCGCCACGCCGGCGAGTCGAAGGCGTCGGTACGGCAGGGCCTGCACTTCCTCACCCAGCTCACCGCGCTGCGCTTCGGCAAGATGTCGCTGTTCGCGGTGATCGGCGGTCTCGGCGCGGTCGCGAACGTCGCGATCGTGTGGGCGCTCACCCAGCTCGGGGTGGACTACATCATCGCCGCCATCATCGCCGCCGAGGTGACGATCATCGGCAACTTCCTCCTGCAGGAGCGCTTCGTCTTCGACGACATGCGCGAGAGCGCGTCGGGTGTCTGGCAGCGCTTCGGCAAGTCGTTCGCGTTCAACAATGCCGAGGCGCTGGTGCGCATCCCGATCGTGGCGGTGATGGTGTCGACCGGCCACATCTCCGCCGTGGTGGCGACGGCGATCACCCTCGTGCTGGCGTTCTTCGTGCGCTTCCTGTTCCACTCCCTCGTCGTCTACGCGCCCCGCAAGCCCGGTGTCGAGCCGTCACGTGCGCGCCGTCTCGTCGAGGAGATCGACCAGGAGGTCATGCAGCCCGGCGAGCTGTAGAACAGCGAATGCCGCGGCTCCGGTCCGCCGGTCGTGCCCGCTGCTCAGCCATGCGAGACGGCGAGCCCACCGGGGAGCACCTCGTCATGGGCATGCAACGTTGCCATGAGCTCGAGGGCGTGACGCAGCGCGGTGCTGGATGTGTGCACCGTGTAGGGGAAATAGACGACCTCGACGCCCACCTCGGCGAACTCCCGCTCCAACTGGGCGCCCTTTTCGGTGCCGCGCCAGTCGTCGCCCTTGAAGAAGTGGGTGAAGTGCAGCTGTCGCCACGTCTCGAGCTTGTCTGGAACGTTCTCGATATGGACGCTGTCGACGTACGTGATGCTCCGGACGATCTCGACGCGTTCGGCGGTCGGGATGATCGGATCGACCTGCTTCACGAGCCGGAGCATCTCGTCGCTGACGACACCCGCGATGAGGAAGTCGCAGTTCTCCTTGGCATGCCGAAGGATGTTGAGGTGTCCGACGTGAAAGAGGTCGAATGCCCCAGCGGCATAGCCGATGCGTACAGCCATGATTCCCCCATGTGAATCCCGCGATGTCCCACACACCGGGTCTGTACGCCGAACCCTACAGCAGACCTGACCGCACCGACAGAGCCGAGCCTCCGCGGTGCGCGCCGCGTGGATGGGGCGATCACCGCCTAGGTGTGAATGGCTAGGGCGCCAGTTGAGGATCGAGGACCGCCGTGACCGCTGCCGCGAGAGCCTGATAGCCCGCCGCGTTGGGGTGCACCCCGTCTGCGGAGACGAGGTCGGCCCTGCCGAACAGCGGTTGGCCGGAGTCGAGATAGACGACATGATTCTCGAGCGCCGCCGCTTGGAGCGCCTGGGCGAGCTCGCCCGCCAGCCGCGGCGGTGGATCGTCGTCGAACCAGGGAGCCATCACGAAGATCTTGGCGTCCGGGTAACGGTCGCGGAGCTGGCCGAACAGCGCGTCGGCGGCAGCGGCGACATCGGCTGTCGGGAGCCCGACGTCGTTGCGCCCTCCGGCGACGACGATGTACGTCGGCGAGCCGATGATCTCGTCGATCGTCTGGCCGTACGTCCCGCAGTACGGGCGCCCGCAGCCGTTCTCGTCAGAGGTCTTGACGTAGCCCGTTCCCCCCAGGCCAAGGTTGTCGACGTCCCATCCGTGCGTGTCCCCGACCAGGGTCGGCCATCGAACACCGCCGCCACCCGCTCCCTGCGTGTAGGAGTCGCCGATGAAGACGGCCTGCGGCATGGGCGCGGGGATCGTCGGGGTCGCGGCATCACCAGGAGGCGTGTACTGCGGAATCTTGCCGCGCGCGGCGCCTCCACCGCCCAGGAACGCGGCGATGACGATGACGGCGACGACCACGAGCGTGAGCGCCCACAGCGGCATTCCGCCGACATCTCTACCGAGCATTCGCATGGCTGTCCCCCGGAGACAGACCCGGCCTGGTTCGGGTACCGGCCGACGAGGAGATCCTACCGAAAATCGGTAACGATCTCGCGACATCTGCCGTGTCGCCGTGGCGCTGGTTTCTGAGAATCGCCTAATATACGCGCTCTCGATTAGGAGCGGCACCCGTCCCGCGGCTAACGTGACGTATTCGTCTGGGGGATCGCGCCGCGATGGGGGTCGTAGCGCAGCCCGCCCCGATCAACCACGAAGGACAAGAGTCACCCGTGACATTTCGCCATGCCCCGAAACTCCGAACATCCCCACGTCACCGCCTCAGAGACCAGCCCGCAACGGCCCAGCCTCGCGGCCTCGCGCGCCGCGTGAAGGCACTGGGCGGCTTCGTCATCGCCGCGATGGTGGCGGGCGCGATCATCCCGCTCACCACGGGCGCGGACACCGCCACCGCTGCGGATCAGGTCGTCCTCACCGCCACTGACACGGCCTGGACGACGACACGCCAGCCGACCGTGCCCCAGTCCGGTCTGCTGAGCGCGACCGCGACCTCCGACCGCACCTACCTCAAGTTCGACGGCGACGCGCTCGCGGGACGCCAGGTCACGTCCGCGACGCTCGTGGTGAAGGTGAACAGCACCACGGCCACCGCGCCCGGACTCGTCGCCTACCCCACCTCCGCCTCGTGGAAGTCCACCTCGCTGACCCACGACAACCAGCCGGGCACTACGGGATCCGCGGTCTCGCAGCCCAGTGCGGCCGCGGCGAACGGGCAGACGCTCCGCATCCCGCTCGACGTCCGCTCCGTCGCCACCACCGGTGACTTCGCGCTGGCACTGAACTACAGCCAGCGGTACATTCAGCTTCGGATGGAGCGCTTCAACAGCGACGTACCGCGCATCGAGGTGAGCACCGCGCCGGTGTCCACGACGCCCACGCCCACGCCTTCCCCGACGACGCCTGCTGAGACCCCCGCCGACGGCCCGCTCGTCTTCGCGCACTACTTCGTGCCGTATCCGCTGTCGATCGACAACAAGACCGAGTCGACCGACTACTACACCCGCAACTACCTCAGCCCGGATGGCGAGAGCGGCAAGTTCGCATCCGTGGGTGGTCTGCTGCGCGACCGACCGATCTCGCCCGGAGTGTCGACCTCGACGAACTGGCGAGTGGACAACTTCGCCACGGAGGTCCGGCAGGCCAAGTCCGCCGGCATCGACGGCTTCACGCTCAACCTGATGAGCTCGAGCGGCCAGAACTGGGATGCCTCCGTCAACGTCATGAAGGCAGCCGCGCAGGTCGGCGGGTTCGCTGTCGTGCCGATGGTCGACGGTTCCTCGAGCTTCTCCTCGAACACTCCCGAGACGGCAGCCTCGCTGCTCAGCCAGCTCTACCAGGTCGGCTCCGCCTACAAGGAGGACGGCGAGTACGTGCTGTCCAGCTTCAAGGCGGAAGGCGCTTCGGTCTCGTGGTGGACACAGGTCATCAACCTGCTGGAGACCAAGTACGGGCTCCCCATCTCGTTCCAGGCCGTGTTCAACAACGCGAGCGACGCCAACCTCAAGGCCTACGCGCCCATCGCCGACGGCTTCGGCAACTGGGGCACGCGTACGGAGCGCACGACGCTGAACAGCGCGGACAACGTGGCACGTGCCCACGCCCTCGGCAAGACGTGGATGGCGCCGGTCGCGGTCCAGGACGTCCGCTACAGGTCGCTGTCGTGGGCTGAGGCGAACAACACCGCCTCCGTGCGAGCGCAGTGGAACAGGGCGATCTCTCAGAAGGCCGACTACGTGCAGCTCGTGACCTGGAACGACTACAGCGAGTCGACTCAGATCGCGCCGTCCCAGGACCACGGCTCGGCGTTCCTGGATCTGACGCGGTACTACACCTCGTGGTTCCACACGGGCTCGCAGCCGGCGATCACATCGGATGCCATCGTGCTCACCCACCGCACGCAGTTCGTGGATGCGAGGCCGTCGTACTCCCAGTCGCTGATGGGCGCCCCTGCGCTCGACGGCACCTCGACGCCGGCGCGCGACACGGTCGAGGCCCTCGTGTGGCTGCCTTCCGCGGCGACGGTGCAGATCACCGTCGGCGGTACGACCACGAGCTTCTCGGCGCCGGCGGGAGTCTCCGCCTACACCGTGCCGCTGAAGCTGGGCACCGTGTCGGCGAAGATCGTCCGGTCGGGTGTGACGGCGGAGTCCGTCACCTCCCCGCACCAGGTCGTTTCGACGCCGTACGTGCAGGACCTGCAGTACTACGCGGTCAGCAGCTGGTAAGACCGGCGGTTCATCGCGGGACGAGGTGCTCGAGGATCTCCTCGAGCACCTCGTCCATCTTTCCCGCGCTCCTTGCATAGACCCGGCGCGAGTGCTTCCACGGATCCTCGATGTCGTCATGCTCCGTCGAGGCACCCGCCAGGCCACGCGACTGCTGGGCGAAGGTCACCAGAGCAGGCAGGTCTGCACCCCCGTTCCCCGATGAAGGGCGGTCGCGCAGGAGACGCGCGAACTGCAGGACGGTGAACGTCCGCGTCGCCGTGGACGGCATGTGCCGGACGATGAGTCCCCGATGCTCCCGTGACGCGGTGAGCACGACGTCGGCCCGTGCCACCATCCCCTCCGTCAGCGCCCGCGCCCGGAATTCCGACGCGTCGATTCCCCTGTTCTGGAGGCGCTCGAGCAGATAGCTGCTCATGGGGTGGCCGATGAGCGGCGCGACACCCGCTGACGTCAGCCGGATGACCGGACCATCCGCGGACGCGAGGGCTGCCCGCAGCCCCCACTCGAGGTACGGAGACCGGCACACGTTTCCCGTGCAGACGAAGAGGATCGACCCCCGCCCGTCGCTCATCGCGTCAGGTCTCGCGTTGCGATTCGACCGCGCTGAGCGGGGGGAAGTGGGCAGACGACGCCGAGCGGCGCCTTCCCGCCCGCTGATCGGACCCTTCGGCCGCCGGCCGGTCGCCTGGGACGGCCGGGACGGCCGGGACGGCCGGCTCGTGCTCGCCGGGATGCAGATCAGCCGACCTCCGCGGTGGGGCTGTCGTGCCGATGACGGGGCTACCGTCTGAGGCGACGGTACTCGGTGGCGCCTCCGACGGTGCGTTCGCGACGTCTTCCTCGGTCGGGCGCACCGGCGCCTTGGCGGGCGCGTAGTCGTAGCGGCGGTCTTCTCGTGTCCGGGACATGTTGAACACGGCCCCCTCGACCGATGTTCCCAGGGAGGTCAACCGGTCCAGCGCGCGACGCAGTTCACGCACGCGGAGCACGCGGGCGCCGATGACCAGGATGACGCCGCCGAGCAATCGCGCCACCACGGCACCGTCCGGCACGGGATTGATGGGCGGGCAGTCGATGATGGTCACATCGAAGCGTTCGCGGATCCGCTGCAGTGCCGCGCTCGCCGTGGTCGACTCCAGCAGTTCGCTCGGGTTGGGCGGCCGGGAACCGGCGAGGAGGACTTTGAGGTCGTCGGGGCCCCAGCTCACGATCGCGTCCTCCAGCGCGACGTCGCCGGTGAGCACGTCGGTGAACCCGGAGTACTCCGGAAGATCGAGCAGGCCGCCCAGAGTCGGTCGGCGCAGGTCGGCCTCCACGAGGCAGACCGCGAGACCCGACGCGGCGAGCGCCGCGGCGATGTTGGCCGCCGTTGCGCTCTTGCCCTCGCCCGGGCGCGCCGACGTGATCGAGAAGACCTTGTGGACTTCGCCGGGCTGGAGGAATCGCAGATTGGCGCGCAGCTGCCGGTACTCCTCGCCGCGGCGGGACCCGGTCTTGATGACGGCGATGGGATCCCGCTGCGCGCGGCGGTCGAACGAGATGACCCCCAGCACCGGCAGCCCGGTGAGCTCCGCGACCTGCTCCTTGTCGCGGACGCGGGCATCGACGACGCCTCGGAGCACGACGAAGACCGTCGCGGCGACGAGGCCGGCGAGCAGACCCGTGAGCATCAGCAGGGGGACATTGGGTGACGACGGCGCCGTCGGAGGTTTCGCCGACTCGATCACCTGCAGCCGGACGGGGGACTGGCCGTCCACACGCGGCGTGAGTGACGGAACGACCTCCGCGAGGAACTTCGACACCGAGTTGGCGATGGCGGCCGCCCGAGCGGGCGACTCGTCCGTCGCCGAGATGGTGATGACACTCGTGTTCAAGGGCACCGACGTGGAGACCTGCCGGCGCAGTTGCGAGATCGTGACGTCGAGATCGAGGGAATCGATGACGGGGGCGAGCACCACCTCGCGGGTTGCGACCGCGCTGAAATTGCGAGCCTGCAGCTGCGAGAAGTTCGACGATTGCGCGAGCTCCCCGGTGCTCGCTCCGCCGGTGACGGTGACGAACACGTCCGCGCTCGCGGTGTACTCGCGGGGAGTGGACACGACCAGCAGCCACCCCGCGAGCACGCCGAGCAGTATGCACGATACGACGACCGCCCAGTGATGGCGGATGAGCCGCAGCAGACTTCTGGTATCCATACCCTCGTCCGATCACGCCGAGGGGCAGAACGAACCGAAATTCTCCCCAATCCCCTTATAATGCTATATCTCTCGGACTGAGCGCTCAGCCCTTCCGAAATCCTCGTGGACGGCGCCGATGACGCGAACCGATCAGCTGTCGCATTCCCGCCCGCGCCGCGAGGGATCCTACGGCACGCGAGTCGCCTACCGCGCTCCCGATGCGGCAGGGGACGAGGAGCTCCGACGAGGGTTGCGCATCCTCCTCCTCGTCACATCCCTGGCGGTCCTGTCGGTCGGAATCCCGGCATTCCTGATCGCTGATGTCTCGGACCTGCCGCGCAGTGACGCCTGGGTCGTCACCCTCGTACTCCTGGTCTGGGCCGGCATCCGCCTCTCGCTGCTCTGGGTGCGCGGAACGCCGAGGCTGTTCGACTTCTTCTTCTGGCTGTTCGTCTACATCTTCATGGGCATCGCTCCGACCGCCCAGATCCTGTCCGGACTCACGTCGACGACGACGCCCGGAGTCGACACCGGGCTCGACATGCCGACGACGGGGGTCGTCGTGCTCGGCGTCTTCTGCTACGAGGTGGGACGCCTGCTGTTCATGCTGCGGGAGGGGCGTCGTCGGACGGCGGGGCGGCCACTCGTCGTGCGTTCGGTCAGCAGCTGGCGCACCGTCGCGCTCTTCGTCATCTCCCTCGCCCTGAGCGGCTATGTCCTGTGGAGGCTCGGTGCGATCGCCCTGCTCGGAAGCCGGGATGCGGCGGCCGCGGCGCGTGCCGCCGCCTGGCCGGACCCCGCAGTCCGAAGCCTCGTCTTCGCGAGCGGGATCTACCCGATGCTGGTCGCGGTCGGCGCGATGGCCCAGCTGCGTCGCACCGCGAGCAGCGCCCAGAGTCGTCGGCTGGCGCTGGTCGGAGCTCTCACGGGAGCGGCGATCCTCCTCCTCATCGTCAATCCGATCACGAGTGCGAGGTACTCCTTCGGGACCGTCGTGTTCGCCCTGGCGGTCTACGCCGGTGCCGTCCGGACGCGCCGACGGGCGCGGATCACGATGCTCGCGGCGATCGCCGGATTCCTGCTCGTCTTCCCGATCGCCGATGCATTCCGCCGCGTGGGTGCCGCGACAGGCACCCGGTCCGGGTTCTTCGACGAGTACCTGTCCAATCCGGATTACGACGCGTTCTGGCAGGTCGCCAATGCGCTGTCCTACTGGGTGGACGGTCTCGTCGCACCGATGAACCAGTTCGCCGGCAGCGCCCTTTTCTGGGTCCCTCGTGCCCTCTGGCCGAACAAGCCCACCGATACGGGCATCCTCCTGGCCGAGTACCGGGGATACACCTTCGACAATCTGTCGGCGCCGACATGGGCCGAGGCGCTGGTGAACGGCGGCATCATCGCCGTCGTGGTCGGCTTCCTTCTCCTCGGACTGGTGCTTCGGGTGATGGACAGCCGGATCGTGCCGGCCCTCCGAGTCGGTGGGGTCTGGGCGATCGTCGGCGCCATCCTCCCCGTATTCATGACGATCCTCTTGCGCGGATCGCTGCTGCAGGCGACCGGTGCACTGTTCCTCACCGTCCTCTGCATCTTGGTGGTCGTCGGTAGCCGGGGACCCGCCGAGGCAGGTCCCGACCCCGGCCCACCACCACAGCCCACGCCGGATGCGGCCGTCACGGGATCACCCCCGGCGTCGATCCGCAGTGCGCCGGAGCCTCCGTGAGGGCCCGCTGCTCCTACCGGTAGAGACGCTCGAGACGCTCGGCGATGACAGCCATGCTGCGCTCTGAGCGCACGGCATCCCGACCCCGTGCGCCCATGGCAGCGGCGCGCTCCGGATCCGCGACCAGGGTCCGCAGCGCAGCGGCGAGGCTCTCGACGGTGTGGTCCGTCACGATGCCCGCGTCGTGCTCACGGACGAACGGAGCCAGTCCGCAGGTGTCGGTGACGACGACCGGCAGTCCGACCGACATCGCCTCCAGCACCGACATCGGGTAAGGCTCGTCGACACTCGGCAGAACGTACAGCGTGGCCTGCCGCATCCGCTCCGCCGCGCCACTCATGCCGACGGGACCCTCCCACGCGATGCGATCGGCCGCTCCGGAAGAGGCGATCGCGCTCAGTACCGACGCACCCTCGCCCTCATCCGGTCCGACGAGCGCGAAGTCGGCGTCGGGGAACTCGGATGCCACGCGCGCCGCGGCCTCGACGAACACGACCGGGTGCTTGCGGGATGCGAGGCGGGCAAGGTAGAGCACCCTCGCCGGGCCTGCCGCTGCTGCCGCTGCCTCGAGCGGAACCCCGTTGGGCAGCTCTTCCAGGCGAGCCTCCCCGTGCGAGACGACCTCCAACGACGCGCGCTCCCGCGAGGTCAGGTAGGTAACGATCCGGGCCCGTCGCAGCACGGGCCGGGTCAGCGCCAGATCGAGGGGAACGGCCAGCAGATGGCTCGTCTCATCGATCATGCCGTGCGTCTGCACGACGATCGGCACCGCGCGCCGGAGCGCGATGAGCGCCGAAGGAAGCGTCACGAGGTCGCGCGCAGCGTGCACGTGCACGACGTCGAACTCCCGGGCATGGCGGTGGACGGCTCTCCACAGCTCCGGGGAGCCGAGCCCCGCGAACCCGGTCCGGGGCAGGAGGGTGCGGGCGGGAAAGAGCTTGACCGGCACGCCCTCGATCTCGGTCGGGACGTTCCCCTCGAACCCGCGGTGCGTCCCGGCGAGCACCACCTGATGCCCGCGGTCCTGGAGTGCGCGGAGCTGATTGACCGCGACCCGGGTCGGCCCGCCGTACTCGCCCGACGGGCTCAGCAGCGTGACCACACCGAGGATCTTCACGCGGTCGGCTCCACCGGGTCGCGGACGGATGCGCGCGGGGCGAGGACGACGGATTCCGGCGGCACGTCCGATGTGACCAGCGCCGTAGCGCCGACGACGGCATCCCGACCCACCCTCACGCCGCGCAGGACCGTCGCCCGCGCCGCGATCCACGCCCCGTCCTCGATCGTGATCGGGGCGTTGTCGAACTCGAACGTCGGGGAGCGTCGGTCGTGGCTGCCTGTGCAGAGGAAGACGCCCTGTGAGATGCAGACGTCATCGCCGATCGTCACAGGCTCGAGATTGAGGATCCACACGCGTTCGCCGATCCACGAGTCGTCGCCGATCGTGAGCTTCCACGGCCAGTGGACGCGAACGCCGGAACGGAGGTTCACGCCCTCGCCGATGCGGGCGCCGAAAGCTCTCAGTACCCTGACGCGAACCGTGGCCGGCACGAACCAGGGCATCACGAGGAGGCTGGAGGCGAGCTGCCATGCCGCCTGCCAGGCGATGCCGCGCCCCTTGTCGTAGCCGGCGCCCGTGAAACCGGCAAGACTGCGTCGTCCCCCCATGGGCGACATCCTAGCCACGCGTGATTTCCGCAGGCCAGCCGCTATGATCACTCGCACGCACCTCGCGGACCGCTCACTGCTGTCGCGGTCGATCACACCGTCGAGGGAGGGTCGGGTGACAGGGTCCGATCGACTGCGAGCGGTGTGGGTGAGCGGCGCGTTCGGGTTCGGCGACGATCTGGCCTACTTCCGCGAGGTCCTCGGGCAGTTCGCCCGAAGATTCCCGGATGCCGCCGTCCTCGTGAGAGAGGGCTATCCTCTCGAGCGATACCCGGAGCTTCCGCTCGCCCCGGACCTGCGCTTCTGGGTGCGCGGACGCGACCGCCGGGTGGGGGGGTTCACGTACACGGGCAACATCCGCGTGCCGACGCCCCGGGCAGTCTGGCGGATGCTGCGGCGTCCGACCGATGTCGTCATCGTCGTCGAGTTCACTCCCACGGCACTCGTCTCGGCCGCCACGGCGCACCTCCGGCGACGTCGGGTGGTGCAGCTGATCGAATCCGAGCCGTCGTTCCGCGGCGGCGCGGAGGGCCGACTCGCCACGATGGTGAAGCGGATCTTCGCGCGTCGGTCGCACATCGTGCTGGTGAGCAACGAGCGGACCGCGCGGTACGCGCGGGAGCGCCTGGGCATCCGCGCCGGGCGGTTGCGCGTCGGGCCGTATCTCACGTCCCAGCCGGCGGAGGATCCGCCGCCGGCTTTCGACGACGGCGGCCCCGTGCGCTTCCTGTTCCTGAACAGCCTTCAGCGCAGGAAGGGGCTCCACCTCCTCCTGGCCGCCCTCGCCGTCCTCCCCGAGCTCGGACGCGAGTGGACGCTGGATGTCGTCGGGGACGGACCTGAGCGCGCGGCGCTCGAACGGCAGGTCGTCGACCTGGGGCTGGTCGAGAGGGTCCACTTCCACGGGCGAAGGGCGCACGACGAGGTGGCTGCGGACTACGCTCGCGCGCACGTCGTCATCTGTCCGACGCAGGGGGACTACCGCTCGCTCGCGGGCTTCGAGGCCGTCAACGCGCGGCGTCCCGTGGTGCTGTCGACGCGGGACGGCGCCGCCGAGGAGATCATCGCGTCGGGAGCTGCCGCCGTCGCGGTCGATCCCGTGGACCCGCGAGCGCTCGCCGAGGCGCTTGCGACCTTCCTTCGGGACGACGCGCACCTCGCGGAGCAGCTGGCGATCGCGGCAGCGCCGCCGGAACGATTCAGTGTCGAGGCCGTCGGCGCCAACCTCGAAGCCGCGGTTCGAGCGGCGGCGAGATGAGCCCCCGTGCGCGGCTCCCCCGTCCGCTGACCGTCGCGCAGATCCTCTCGAGCGCCGCAGGGGCGCTGCCCATGCTGATCGCTGCGGTCCGCATGGATCCAGCAGCGTTCACCTCGTTCTCGATCATCACGCTGGCCGGTGCGCTCGCCGTCGCGGGATCCCGGGCGGCACTCTTCCAGCCGGCGCTCATCTTCCAGCGAGTCGACGCGCATGCGCTCGTGCCCGCGCGGTACATGCTCGTCGCCTCATCGCTGTCGGCTCTCGCGGTGGGGGCGATCGCGATCAGCTCGGGCGGGGCCGCTGCCGGCGAGGCCGTGATCATCGGTGTGGCCGGCGCCGTTCCGGTGTTCTACGACTGGGTCCGATATCGCGCCATCGGCTCGAGCCGCCGATGGGCCGTCGCAGCCGGCGACGCCGTGCGCGTGACCCTCGTCTCGGCGACGGCGCTGCCGGTCCTCGCCGCCACGCCGCTGTCGTTCATGCTCGCGATCGGTGTGTCGTGCGCGATCGCGGCTGCCGTGGTGCTCCCGCAGGTCCCGCTGCGCGTGGGGGTCTACCCCTACCGCAGCTACCGGTCCTCCGCTGCCTGGCAGACGCTCGACTTCGTCGTCGGGCAGTTCATCGTCTCGGTGCCCCTCTTCGTGCTCGCCGGCGCCGGCGCGAACGACCTCATCGGCGGAGTCCGGCTCGCGCAGACCCTGCTCGGACCGCTGAATCTGGCGTTCGCGGCGACGACGACGAACATCGTCGCCGACGGTGCCACGCATGTCGACTACCGGCAGGCGTCGGCGATCATCGCACGCGGCTGGCGCGCCAGCATCCGGCTCGGGCTCCTCGCGACCGCCGGTGTCGCGTTCCTCGTCGGCGTCGTCTGGTTCACCGGCTGGGCTCCCGCGGGTGTCGAACGCGCGGACCTCCTGCTCGGCCTCGTCCTGATCGGCGCGTCGACGATCCTCACGGGGTGGGCGGGCATCCACGGCATCGTGCTGCGCGTGCTCGATCACCAATCCGCGGTGACTCTGGTCCGCATCGGCATCGCCGCGGCCACGACAGCGGGGTTCCTGATCGGCTACGGGCTCGGCGGCGACGAGTGGAGTCTCGTGCTCGGTTTCGCCGCGAACGCGATCTCGGCACCGCTCCTGTTCCTCCCCGTCGCGCTGTTCTACTACCGACGGGACACACGGGAGGCGCCGTAGCCTCTCCGTCGGTCAGCTCGTGCGCTTCAGCACCCTGAACCACTTGAAGAGCAGAGCCACCGTGATGAGAGCGGTCAAGCCTCCGAGGGCGGCATAGACGACGAAGAAGATCTGCGATGCCCCCCACAGGAGGAAGGCGAGGGCGAGGACCCCGTAGTCGGCGGGGAGCAAGCCGACCGCGCGGATCGCCGAGGGTGACCTCGGCGGCTCGGCGGAGTGTGGCCGAGTGCGGCGGAGCAGCTCGAAGATCGTCATTCCCGAGAAGAGCACGACCGCGACGAGCATGTAGGCCAGCGGGATCAGCAGCCACGGCCCCGTCAGGAGCCCTTGCGTCGCTGCCGCGACGAGCACCGCGGCGTGGACGGCGACCATCTTGCCGGAATCGACGACGTGGTCGAGCCATTCGCCTGCGAGGCTGCCGCGCCCGGTCAATCGCGCGACCTGCCCGTCCGCGGAGTCCAGGGCGAATCCGAGCACCAGGAGGACCGCGACAGCCAGACCGGTGATCCAGCCGGCGGGGCTCAGCACCAGCACGATCAGGCCCACGGCGGTGAAGAGCGCCGAGACGGCGGTCACGCCGTTGGGGGAGACCCCGGTGGAAGCGGCTGTCGCCGCAAGGAGCCGTCCGACGGGACGGTTGATGTACCGCGAATACAGCGAGACTCCCACTCGGCTCTTCTGCGAGCTCGACAAGGAATCCATGGCTTCGCGAAAGCTCAGGCCGGACATTTCCCCCACTGTCCCCGCACCGTCTGGCACGAGTATCGGAATCCACCCTGCCGCCTGACGCGTCGTCGTGTAAACTCCACGGTCAAGCGTACTGGCAAGTTGCACCCGACGATGATGCCGAAATCGCAGCGACAGCACGTGTGCCCGCGGACGGGAGCCTGTGGGCAACCGGTGATCCACTGGGGAGGTGCGGCACCGGTCTCGAATTCTGGGAATCGGGGTTGACGTGCGTACTCGCATTTTCGCGAGCCTCGCCGCTGTTGCGGCGCTCGTGATCGGATTGATCGCTGTACCACCTGCCGAAGAGGCGAAGGCCCTCTCGCCTGATCTACCGTTCAGCGCCGATGCGCTGCCGACGTGGCAGACGAACGGCGTCGTCTGGCAGGTGGCGATATCCCGCGGCAGGGCGGTGGTCGGGGGAACCTTCAGCCAGATCCGCCCGGGCGCAGGACAGGCGGGCGCTGCGAGAAGTCTGCAGAGCCTGGCCATTCTGAACGCCGCGACAGGGGAGCCGGACGCATGTCAGCTGCCGGTCGCCTTCAGCGGCGGTACGGCCGCGGTGTACGCGGTGAAGGCGGCACCCGACGGCAATACGGTCTTCATCGGCGGCCAGTTCACGAGCGTCGGCGGCGTCGCGGTGAGCCGGCTCGCGGAGATCAATGTCGCCACCTGCGCCGTCACACCGTTCCGCGTGAACGGCATCTCGAGCTACGTGCTCGAGATCGAGCCCTCCAACGAGTTCGTCTACTTCGGCGGCGTCTTCCAGACGGTCGGCGGGCAGTCAAGGCGCAGCTTCGCGAAGGTCAATCGAGCCGGTGTCCTGCAGACGCAGTTCGTCGCCAACGCCTCCGGCGTGACGGAGGAGCTGTACAGCAACATCGTCGTGCCCAACAAGAATGCACGCGGGGATGCGCTCCAGCTCTCCCCGGACGGCACCAGGCTCGCGATCGGGGGGGACTGGTTCGACATCAACGGATCGGCGTCTCACAGCTTCGCCGTCGTGGATTCGACGACGGGAGCGGTGGTGCGGACGTGGCCGGCCAGCACGGTCGGCAACACCTCGCGGACGAAGATGATCAGCTCCGACGGCACGCGCTTCTTCGTGGCGCAGGAGGGATTCGCCGGGTTCGACGGCGCTCTCGCCTACAACTGGTCCGATTACAGCCAGGCATGGCGCGACAATTGCGCCGGCGCCACGCAGGCCATCGTGCCCTACCAGGGCCTGCTGTTCGAGGCGCACCATCGCCATGACTGCGGGGCGATGGGGATGTTCCCCGACGGCCGACGCACGTTCCTCTCGGTGAGCCGCGCCACTGACCCGACGCAGCTGCAGATCGGCTGGCTTCCGGAGCTGAACGACGGCACCGGCGAGGGCATCGGCCCGCGCTCGATCGCGATCGGTGCGGGCACGAACGGCACGCCGTACTTGTGGGTCGGCGGCGAGTTCACCCGCGTCAACGGCGCCAACCAGCAGGGGGTGACGCGGTTCAGTCCGACGGATACCGGCGCCCCGCCGGTCCCGGCGCTCGCCGCACGCGCCATCACGCCGAACGCCGTCCAGGTCAATATCCGCGGCGTCTATGATCCGGATGACTCGGACATCACGTACGCCGTCTACCGCGGGAACAACACGACGACCCCCGTCTGGACCGGAGTGGCGCAGTCGAAGCACTGGTATCGCTTCCAGTCGACGTTCGTCGACACGAACGTCACACCCGGAACGAGCTACACCTATCGTGTGCGGGCGATCGACCGGGCGAACAACCAAAGCGCACTGTCGGGGACGGCGACGGTGACGGCATCGGCGACAGGCTCCGTCTACGCCTCCACGGTCATCGCGGATCAGCCGCGGCTCTTCTACCGCTACGACGACACGGCGAACGCCCAGTGGGTCGTGGACAGCGCCGGCCCGACGCTCGTCGGGCTCAACGGCCTCGCGCAGAACGGTGTGAACCGCACCGCCGCCGGTGCGATCCCCAACGACGTCAGCCGTAGTGCGACGTTCACCGACACACAGCCGAGCGGGCTTCCTCAGTACATCTGGAACGATGTCATCGCGCCCGGACCGACCGTGTACTCGGTGGAGACGTGGTTCCGCACGACGTCGACCA
The DNA here is from genome assembly GCF_010634855.1 of Microbacterium sp. B35-30. GTDB lineage: Bacteria > Actinomycetota > Actinomycetes > Actinomycetales > Microbacteriaceae > Microbacterium. Next base: position 49,658 of record NZ_MWLQ01000006.1, read on the forward strand.
CGGGTGGGGCGCTTGCCAACTACGGGTCTTCGACGGGTCGTCCTCGTACGGACGACGGCACGGATCGCGTCAGCGGCACGGTCGATCGCGTCGTGTACATGGAGAACGGGACCGGGTTCCTCCGGTTCGGCGTGCGCGCCGGCTTCGGCACGACCACGCTGCGGAGCCTCGCGGCGGTCAACGACGGCCAGTGGCACCACGTGATCGGCACCCAGGGTCCGGGCGGCATGCAACTGTACGTCGACGGTGTCCTCCAGGCGCAGAACGCCACGACGGGCAGCGGCACGTACAACGGCACGTGGCACGTGGGCGGCGACAGCCTCAACGGCTACCCGAGTGCGGGCAACACCTTGGTCAACCGCTACTTCGACGGTCAGCTGGACGAGACGGCGGTGTACTACCAGGCGCTGTCGCCACAGCAGGTGCAGAACCACTTCAACGTCGGCACGGGCTTCGTCGACACGCTGGTTCCGAGCACGCCTCAAGGTGTTGCCGCGTCGTTCGACGGAGCAAACGTCGACGTGACATGGACCGCCTCGACCGACAACGTCGGCGTCGCGGGTTACCGGGTCTATCGCGGGACGGCCGCCGGGTTCACCCCCGCGGCCGACACTCTCCGTGGGACGGTCGCCGGCACGACGTTCGAAGACATCGCACCGCCTCCTGGCACCTTCTATTACAAGGTCGTCGCCTTCGACGGCGCCAACAACGCGAGCGCGGCCTCCGCGGCCTCCGCTCCCGTCACCGTCGTCGACGGTGTGGCGCCGAGCGTCCCGACGGGAGTGAACGCCGTGGCGGCGGGACAGGCGGCCGACGTCTCGTGGACGGCCTCGACCGACAACGCCGGGGTGACAGGGTACGCCCTCTACCGAGGGTCGGATGCCGGGTTCGTGCCGAGCATGGAGACGCTCATCCAGCCGAACATCGTCGGCACCTCGTATCACGACGCGCCGCTCTCCGAGGGCACGTGGTACTACAAGGTCACCGCTCGCGACGCCGCCGGGAACGTCTCCGGTGCGTCGAGCGCGGCATCCGTTGTCATCGTGGCTCCCGACAGCACGCCGCCGAGCGTGCCCGGGGGACTGACGGCCGCCGTCGAAGGCGCCAACAACGTCACCCTGAACTGGAGTGCCTCGACGGACAACGTCGGCGTCACCGGGTACCTCGTCTACCGAGGCACGACGGCGGGCTTCACTGCGAACGACGCTTCTCGGATCGGCGACGTGGTGGAGACGACCTTCACCGACAGCGCTCGACCGCAGGGCACGTGGTTCTACGAGGTGGCCGCGAGGGATGGATCGTCCAACGTGAGCGCGGCCTCGGCCGCCGCGAGCGCCACGGTGACCACTCCACCCGCTCCACCCACGACGCAGACGATCGTGACGACCGCCGACTCGATGGCCGCGGCCATCAACCCGACGTTCGCCTATGGGGTCACCAACCAGATATCGTCGCGCTTCAACACGACGATCGAGTCCTTCCTGCGGTTCGACCTGCCGGCGGCGCCGGCCGGGCAGGTGCTCACCTCGGCGACGATCTCGCTGCGGACGTCCAACGATTCGACAGCCGGATCGACCGACATCCACGAGTTCCGGCTTGTCAGCGGCACGTGGCAGGAGGGCACGATCACCTGGAACAACCGTCCGACCACCGTCGGGACGGCGGTCCTCGGGCAGCTCACGGGAGCGACGGCGCTGAACAGCCCGTACATCGCCAACCTCTCCGCTGCCGACCTCGGACCGCTCGCCGGCACATCGATCACGCTGCGACTGTCCAGTGCGGCCGGCAGCGACAACGTGCGGCTGTGGTCGCGTGAGGCGACGTCACCGGATTATCGGCCCACCCTCACGCTCACGTACACGACACCCTGAGCGGGGGAGAGGCCGACGGCGGAGCGCGCCCTCCGCCGCCGGCCCGGCCGCCGTCCGCTCTCACGGGCGGCGGCCGGTGAAGGATGCCGCGTCCGGGTCCATCCGCAGTCAGTGGTGGAAGACCGGGCGGTGTCTGCGGCTCCGCGAACCGGTGAGCGCGCCGGCCGACGCGCGGCGGCCCGACACCATCGCAGCCTCGATCGTCGCCTCGAAGGAGGCGACCGCGGTGTCGACGCCGAGATGCACATCCCGATAGCTCTCTGCCGCGAGGCCGAACGCCCGCGCGGCCGCGGGATCAGCCGCGAGCCGCTCGGCGGCGTCGACCAGTGCGCCCGGGTCGCCCGCAGGGACGCACGGGCCGGCTCCGGCGGCGCAGACCTCGTCGTGCGTGATGCTGGATGGGTCGACCGCCGCGATCACCGGAAGCCCTGTGGCGAAGTACGTCGTCAGCTTGCTCGGGACGGCCATCTCGGTGAGACCCGGCCGCTCGTTGACGAGGAGGATGTCGGCCGAGGCGAGCGCACGCTCGAAGGCGCCGTCGGGCAGCGGATCGAGGAACTGCAGTCGAGAGCAGGCGTCCATCGCCTCGAGGGCGGGGCGCTGGTTCCCGTCGCCCAGCAGGACGAACTTCACATGGGATCCGCGGCGAGCGGCTTCGAGGGAGGCATGGACGACGTTCTCGAGCCCCTGCTTCGCTCCGATGTTGCCCGCATGCAGGACGATGACGTCATCGTCCGCCCAGCCGAGCTCACGGCGAAGCACGCTGTCTCGTCCGGTGCCGTCCGTCCTCACGTGCGACCAGTTCCGCACGACGTCCACGGGCGTGGCCACCGACAGGTCCTCCTGGAGCACCCTGCGGAATCGGTCATGGATCGCCACGACCCGGTCGGCGGAGTTCACCAGCCCGCGCTCGAGCGCGGCGATCCCCGCCGCGCCATGCGACACGGCACCCGTCTCCCGCGCGCCGAGCGTATAGATGTCCTGTACCCACACGATCGTCGGTATGCCCGTCAGTGCGGCGCGGACGCCGGCCAGCCGGGACGAGATCATCGCGGGGCTGACGAGGACCACGGCATCCGGGCGGTGCCACCGGGCGAGGGTGGCTCTGAGCCCGAAGGTCAACTCCGAGAGCGCCCGATCGACCATGGTGTGGCGTCGAGGCACGTAGTGGCGCAGTCGCGTGACGTCGACCAGATCCCGCGTCTCGGTGCGAGTCCAGCCGCCGTAGCCGTCCTGGACCTTCCACCATGGATAGTGCGGATGCGTGGTGATGACCCCGACTCCCCATCCGCGCGCCGCCAGGGCGCACGCCATGCCCTCCGTATACGGCGCGATGCCCGTCGGTTCGGGTGCGTAGTTGATGCCGACGAAGAGCACCCGCCGCGCGGTTCGACGCCTCGTCGCACCCCCCGCCGAGATGGTCGCATCCGTCGCCGCGGTTCGCACCGGTGTCGCAGTCTCCGGCGACGTCGATACACGTGATCGGGCGCCGAGACGCCATTCCCCAGCCATCTTTCCTCCCAGCGGACGCGCGACGACATCGTCACGACGCATCCCGGAGAGCGCTCCCCAGCGCGGTCCATTCGGCCGTCGGTTTCGGGTTCGACGGCCGTCAGCGTCCCTCACCTGGCGGCGAGGAACGCGGTGTGTTCGGCCGTCGGTTTCGGGTTCGACGGCCGCCAGCGTCCCTCACCTACCGGCGAGGGACGTTCTCGCGCACACCATACAACGCAAGCGCGTCGTGCGGAATAGACCGTTCGAACGAGCGCACCCGCTCTGCGTTTCGGCGGAGGCGCAGGCCTCATCACGCGCCGGATGCTGCACCGCAGATTCCCTGGAGACAAAGCCCGAACGGAGGCGTACAGTGTGCCTAGCATCGTCCCGAATGCCGAGAGACGCGCCTGGGAAGCGTCCGAACTCGACGACTGGGAACCCGGCGGTGCATCTGGGAGGGCCCACGGCTACGCCTGTGGGCAGTGGGGGTGTGACCAATGGTCTCACGTGTCTGGGCAGGTGTCGTCGTAGCCTCGGCGCTGGTCGTCGGCCTCGTCGCGGTCACGCCGCCTGAACCGGCCGCGGCTCTGTCGCCCGGCGTTCAGTTCAGCGCCGACGACCTGCCGACGTGGCAGACCGACGGAACGGTGTATGCGCTCGCGCAGTCGGCCGGCAAGGTCGTGGCGGGGGGCACGTTCAGCGAGCTGCGTCCTCCTGACGGAGGTTCGGGTTCGCCGGTCGCCGTGAACGCCCTCGCGATCCTCGACGCCGAGACAGGCGACCCCGACGGCTGCCAGCTGAGTCTCTCACTGGCCGGCGGAACGCCGGCGGTCTATGCGGCCACCGCAGCGCCCGACGGCAACACGGTGTTCATCGGCGGCAACTTCTCGAACGTCGGAGGGGTGTCCACGGGTCGCATCGCGCAGATCGACGTTCGCACGTGCACCGTCACCGGCCTCCGCCTCCCCAGCATCTCCTCGATCGTGCACACGATCGCCGTGAAGGGGACGACGATGTACTTCGGCGGCATGTTCCTCACCGTGGGCGGTGAGGCGCGCCAGCGGTTCGCCGCGGTGGACGTCACGACCGGCGCTCTGCTTCCGTGGACGGCCAACGTCGACGACATCGGCCGAGGGATCGGCGTCTCGCCCGACGGCGCCAAGGTCGCGATCGGCGGAGACTTCTTCTCGGTCAACGGCGCGTCCTCGCACTCGATCGCGATCGTCGACGCGGTGACAGGTGCGAACATCCGCACCTATCCGGCCGGGTTCATCGCGAACAACTCGGTGACCAAGCACATCTTCAGCGCCGACGACGGCAGGTTCTACATCTCGAACGAGGGCACCGGCGGCGGAGTCTTCGACGGACGCGCGGCGTTCTCGTGGGCGACGGGCGACCAGCTGTGGCGCGACACGTGCCTCGGCGCCACTCAGATGACAGTGCAGTATCAGACGACCCTCTACTCCGTGAGCCACGGCCACGACTGCGGGTCGGTGAATGCGCAGCAGGACGGCACGCGTCACTACTTCCTCGCGCAGAGCGCGGCCGACGGCTCGCATTTCGCGTGGGACCCCAAATCGAACGACGGCATCGGCGAGAACATCGGCCCGCGCGCGCTCGTCATCGCGACCGGCAGGTCGACCGGGCAGCAGTTCATGTGGAGCGGCGGTGACTTCACGACGATCAACGGTGCGCCGCAGGACCACCTGACGCGCTTCGGGACCACCGACACCGGCAATCCGCCGGCGCCGACGGTGTCGGCGGTCGCTCAGAGCAGCGGGTCGATCGACGTCCGGATCCGCACCTCGGTGGACGACGACGACTCGAACCTCACGTACCAGGTCTTCCGCAACAACTCGTCGAGCCCGATCTGGAGCGGTGCCGCGTCTTCGGTGTGGTGGAATCGCCCGCAGGTGACGTTCGTCGACACCGATGTGGTCGCGGGGGAGACCTACACCTACCGTGTGCGAGCGACAGACGGCACGAACAGCTCGGTGCTCTCGCAGGTGGCGACCGCCACCGCGGTCGCACCGGAGGCCGATTACGCGGCATCCGTCCGTTCCGACGCGCCGGCGATCTACTGGCAGGGGAACACCTCGGGCTCGTGGTTGCAGGACGGCTCCGCGGCGACGACGAACACCAGCCGCCAAGGGGGCCTGCTCGAGAACGGCGCGGCGAACTCGGCCGACACACCCGTCACCGGCGACCCGAGCGGATCACTCGGCTTCGACGGAGGCGATGACTACGTCTGGCACCAGGGACTGGCCCCGGCGCCGACGACGTACAGCGTCGAGACGTGGATCAGGACGACGACCACTCGAGGCGGCAAGATCGTCGGATTCGGAAGCGGTCGCCCGCGCACCGACAGCGGGGCGACGGTGCTCAGCGGCAGTTACGACCGGCACCTCTACATGACCAATACGGGCCGGGTGGTCTTCGGCGCCTACACCGGCTCGACTGTGACCCTGACCTCGCTCGGCGCGCTGAACGACGGGTCGTGGCACCACGTCGTGGGCACGCAGGGCGCGGGGGGTATGGCGCTGTATGTCGACGGAGTCCGCGTGGCGCAGAACTCGAACGCGGCCGCCCAGTCCTACTACGGGGTGTGGCACGTCGGCGGAGACAACCTCTCCGGCTGGCCGAACCGTCCGACGAGCAACTTCTTCGCGGGCACGATCGACGAGACCGCCGTCTACTCGTCGGCACTCGGCGCGGGCGACGTGGCCGACCACTACGAGGCGGCGGGCCGAGAACTCGATCTCAACCACGCTCCCGCGGATGCCTACGGCACACGCGTCTTCGTCACAGACCCGACGCTCTACTGGCGCCTCGGCGAAGCATCGGGCACCACTGCTGCCGACGCCGGCCGCTTCGGCACCTACCCCGGGACGTACCGGACCGGCGTCACCAAGGGTCAGCCGGGCATCATCCCCGGCGACACGGCGGTGACGACCCCCGGCACGCAGCAGGGCACGGTCGCCACGCAGGCCACGATCACGCCCCCGGCGGCCTTCACGGCTGAGATCTGGTTCAACACGACGACCGCCGGCGGCAAGCTGTTCGGATTCGAGAACGCACAGACCGGCAACGGCACGAACTACGACAAGCACCTGTACATGACCGCGGGCGGCAATCTCGTCTTCGGCTCATGGGCCGGTTCCGCGGCAGTCGTGAGCAGTCCGCTCGGCTACGCCGACGGCACGTGGCACAGCGCGGTGGGGGTCCTGGACCCCTCCGGCCGGAAGCTCTACGTCGACGGCGTGCTCGTCGCCCAGAGCAGCGTCACCGGCGCGGATACGGCGAGCGGGTACTGGCGGATCGGCGGCGGCAACCTCAGCAGCTGGCCCGGCGCGACCTCGAACTTCTACTTCCGCGGGGCGCTGGACGAGTTCGCCGTGTACAACGGCGGCCTGAGTGCCAACGAGATCGCCCGCCATTACGCGCTCGGTGTACAGGACGTCGCGTCCCCGAGCACGCCGTCCGGGCTCACCGCCACCCACGGCTCCGGCGGCGTGGCCGTGTCGTGGACGGCATCCGCCGACAACACCGGCGTGCTGGAGTACCGCGTCTACCGGGGTACGTCGGCCGACTTCACCCCCGACGCCGACTCGTTCGTCGCGACCACGGCGACGACCTCGTACCTCGAGGACGCTCCCGCGCTGGGTACCTACTACTACCGCGTGACCGCGGTCGACGGCGCCGAGAACGAGAGCCTCCCGTCGGCGCCCAGGCAGCTCCTCGTCACCGACATCGACGCCCCGACGGCACCCGCCAGCCCGGCTGCCACGCAGGCGGGGGCGAATGGCGCGACCGTCACGTGGGCGCCGTCCGCGGACAACGTCGATGTGATCGACTACCTGGTCTACAGGGGGGATGCCGCGGGCTTCGCCATCGCCGACGGAACGCTGGTCGGCACGGTCGGCAGCACCTCGTTCAGCGAGAGCGGACTCTCCGCGGGCGCACACTACTATCGCGTCGTCGCGCGAGATGCGGCCGGCAACGTCAGTCAGCCCTCGGACACCGCGACGCTGACGATCGTCCCGCCGGATGTGACCGCCCCGAGCTCACCCGGCGGCTTCACGGCGACGCTGTCCAGCGGAACCACCGTGACGCTCTCGTGGAACGCCTCGACCGATGACCGCGGCGTCACCTCCTACGTGCTGTACCGGAGCCTCGTCGCGGACTTCACGCCGAGCGCCGGCAGCCGGATCGCGGAGGTCACGACGCCGGGTCACGTGGATACGGGGCGTGCCGCCGGCACGTGGCACTACAAAGTGACCGCACAGGATGCCGCAGGCAACGTCAGCGCTCCATCGTCCGCGTCGGTGACCATCCAGCCGCCTTCGCAGGCGGTCGAGGTGACCCTCACGCCCACCGAGGACGCGATGGTCGCGCAGGCGGCCCCGACGACCCTGTACGGCTCGTCGAACCAGCTGTCGGCGCGGGGCACCAACGGAACGATCGAGTCGTTCATCCGACTGCAGCTGCCGGCCGCGCCGGCAGGCACGGTGCTGACGAGCGCCGTGCTGTCGGTCCGCACATCGAACGACAGCACCGCCGCGACGACGGACTCTCCTCAGTTCCGCCTGGTGACAGGCGCCTGGACGGAGGGCGCCGTCAACTGGAACAACCGTCCGACCACGACCGCGACCGGCGTGCTGGGCGCTCTCACGGGTGCGACAGCGCTCAACGCCGCCTACACCGTCAGCCTCGGCGCCGACGGACTGTCGTCCTTCCTGGGGCAGACGGTGACCCTCCGCATGTCGGGCACGAACAGCGACAACATCCGCCTGTGGTCCGCGGAGGCGTCGACGGCGTACCGGCCATCGTTGCGGCTGACTTTCACGCCCGCCTCCGGCCCGGACACGCAGGCGCCGACGGTGCCGACCGGGCTCGCGACCTCCGTCGCCGGCAACGCGAACGTGACCGTCACCTGGTCGCCCGCGGCGGACGACGTCGGCGTGACCGGCTACACCGTGTACCGGGGGACGAGTGCGGGCTTCGCGCCGGACGCCTCCTCGAAGATCGCCGACGTGACGACGCCGTCGTACACGGACAACGGCCGGACAGCGGGCGTCTGGTACTACAAGGTGACGGCGCGGGACGCGGAGAACAACGTGAGCGCGGCGTCTGCGAGCGTCTACGCGACCATCCTCGCCAACGGCGGCACCCCGGTCGAGATCACGGTGCCGATCACCGACGACGCCATGGTCGCGCAGTCGTCCCCGACGACGCTCTACGGCACGTCGAATCAACTTTCGTCGCGCGGCACCGGCGGTGCGATCGAGTCGTTCCTCGCCGTCCCGCTTCCGGCGGCTCCCGCGGGCACCGCTCTCACGGGCGCCGTCCTCTCGGTCCGCACGTCGACCGACGGCACGGCGGCCTCCGTGGGCACGCACGAGTTCCGTCTGATGTCCGGAGCGTGGACGGAGGCCACAGTGACCTGGAACAACCGCCCGCTGACCGCCACATCGGGGGTCCTGGGCAGTCTCACCGGCGCGACGGCCACCAACACCGCCTACACCGCCGCGCTGACCACGGGCCCTCTCGCATCGGCCCTCGGCCAGACCGTGACCCTCCGGATGTCGAGCGCGGGCGCTGACAACCTCCGGCTCTGGTCGGCGGAAGCGACGTCGGCGACATACCGTCCGTCCGTGAAGCTCACCTTCACACCCGTCGCCGGCCCCGACACGGAGGCGCCTTCGGTGCCGACGGGTCTCAGTGCGTCTGTCACGGGCAACGCCGACGTCGGGCTCACCTGGAGCGCATCCACCGACGACAGCGGTGTGACCGGCTACACGGTCTACCGCGGGACGGCTGCGGACTTCACGGCCGACTCGTCGTCCCGGCTGTCCGACGTCACCAACCCCTCGTACACCGACAGCGGGCGTCCGACGGGCACCTGGTATTACCGGGTGACCGCGCGGGATGCCGCCGGCAACGTGAGCGCGGCTTCGTCCGCCGTCTCGGCGACCATCACTCCACCGGTCGTGCCCCCCGTCGTGCAGGCAGTCGTGACCAGCGCCGACACCATGGTCGCCGCGAGCAACGCCGCGGGGATGTACGGCACGACCAACCAGCTGTCGTCCCGGTTCACCACGGGTATCGAGTCGTTCATGTCGTTCGCGCTTCCTGCCGCACCGGCAGGGATGCAGCTGGCGTCCGCCTCACTGTCGGTGCGAACGTCCACCGACTCCACCGCGGCCTCCGCGGACACCCATGTGCTCCACCTGATGTCCGGGCCATGGGATGAGGCGACCATGACGTGGAACAGCCGTATCACGCAGACCTCGTCCGGTGTGATCGGTCAGCTGGCGGGTGCCGGCGCCACCAACACCGCTTACGCCGTGGTCATCCGGGCAGCCGATCTCGCAGGGCTGTCGGGTCAGACGATCACGATGCGGATGTCGAGCACAGCGGGGACGGACAACGTGCGGATCTGGTCGCGAGAGGCCGCCAACGCGTCGTATCGCCCGACACTGACGCTCACCTACACGGCGGTGCCGTAGAGCCCGCAGATCGCCGAGACGGCAGCGCCTCGGCGGCCGGGGCGCCAGGGAACAACGGGAGGTGAAGCGATGGCCCCGTCTCCGATGTCGCGGCGTGGCTTCCTCATCGGCGGGCTGTCGACCGTGGTCCTGGCCGGCTGCTCTGCGCCGCCCCGCGCGAGCAGGAGCCCGTCCCAGGCGATCCCCGCTTCTCCCTCTCCTTCGGGCGCGCCCTCACCCTCGCGCGCACCCATCCCGCTCGACGTCCGCGAGCTCATCAGCCGGCCGAGGTTCTACGTCGGTCACCGCGGCAGCGGCGACAACTGGCCGGAGCACACTCTCGGCGCCTATCGGAACTCGCTGCAGGCGGGCGCCGAGGCGATCGAGATCTCGGTGTGCTCGACCTCGGACGGCGTGCTGATCTGTCACCACGATCTGTCCGGAGAACGCGTGCTGGGTGTCGACAGGAAGATCGCCGACATGACCTGGAGCGAGGTGAGCGCACGTTCTGTGGACGCCAGGAGCTGGCTGGGCGTCAACACTCCTCTGGAGCCCGTCTCGAGGCTCGAGGACGTCCTGCGGGAGATCGGCCCGGACACGCTGGTGTTCGTCGAGGACAAGCAGGGGACGAACACGCTTCAGCTCCTGGACACCCTCGATGCTCAGCCCCGGGCGACGCAGCGCTTCGTCTGGAAGCAGTGGGCGCCGGCCTCACAGGTGCGCGCTGCGAAGGAGAGAGGCTATTGCGCGTGGGGATACTTCGACGTGGAACAGATCGATCGGCTGGATGAGTTCGCGACGACTTTCGACATCCTGGGCGTGCCGGTGTCGATGCCGGACGAAGTGATCAGGCAGGTCGTGGCCACGGGGATCCCGCTGATGTGCTGGGAGGTGCGGTTCCACGACGATGTGGAACGGCTCGCGGGCCTCGGAGTCGCCGGGCTGATGTGCTCCAACGTGGGCTACCTCGTCGACGGCAGGCGTGCCGACCGGGACACCTTCGCCACCGGCCGACGAGCGCCCGGCGATCTTCCTACGGCGATCGCCGCGCTCGGCTGGTCTTCTCAACCCTCGTTCGTCCCGGACCGGGCAGCCCTCCGCATCCAGCAGATGGATCCGACCAGCTACCTGATGGGTTCATTGGCCGTTCCAGGAGGGGCGCTGAGCCGTCTGGATCTGACGATCGTCTGGCCGGATGCCGTTCCTCCCCGCGGCGCCGCCGGCGTGGTGTTCGCCTTGAACGGCGACGCGCCGGGAGGGCAGGGCGGGCGGGGCGACGCCGACGGCTATCAGTTCTCGCTTCACGCCGACGGCACGATCGCCCTCGCTCGCTGCAAGCGCGGCGTCACCGGGCCCGACCTGGCTGCGGGAAGTGTCGACGCGCCGACGGCAGGCGACCCGGTGCGGATTCGGATCGACGTGTCCGACGGCCGGATGCTCGCCGCCGCCGACGGCGGTGAACCGATCGAGGCCAAGCTCGCGGAATCGGACGCCAGGGGACCCTGGCTCCGCCTTTTCAAGGACTACGCGTCGAACCAGGCGGTCGAGTTCTCCCAGGTGCGGGTCGTGTCGAGCTGACTACGGCCCAGGGTATTCCATTATCGGAATGTACGCCTCGCGCCGGTCTCCGCCGCCGCGGCGCCGGTCTTAAGGACCCGCGGTCACGCCCGCTTGGGGAACGGGCGTCCACCGTTGATGCCAGCGCCAGTGTGCACCTGACGGGCAGCGGCGGGTGACGACCGCGGATCCAGCTGTTGGCGGCCGGCGACGCCATTGTCGCCGGCCAAGTCTTCTGAGGGAGCATCAGTAGGCCCCCTTCGGTGCGATCATGACTTTCGCCGTGCGCCACATGATCATGACGTCGGTGGCGATCGACCAGTTCTCGACGTAGCGCAGGTCCAGGCGCACGCTGTCGGCCCACGAAAGGTCGCTGCGACCGCTGATCTGCCAGAGCCCGGTGATACCGGGCTTGATGTAGAGCCGGCGGTACACGCTGCCGTCGTACGATGTCACCTCGCTCGGAAGCGGCGGGCGAGGGCCGACGATGCTCATGTCACCGCGCAGCACGTTGACGAACTGCGGCAGCTCGTCGATCGAGAACCTGCGCAGGATCGCGCCCACGCGCGTCATCCGCGGGTCGCGCTTCACCTTGAACAGCGGTCCTGCGCCGTCGTTCCGGGCGAGCAACTCAGCGCGCCGCTCCTCGGCGTCGACGACCATGGTGCGGAACTTGAGCATCGAGAACTGGCGGCCGTCGCGGCCGACCCGCAGCTGGTGGAACAGCACCGGGCCGCGCGAGTCGAGTTTGATGGCGATGGCCACGAACGGCGCGATGAGCGCGATCGGGACAAGGGCGAGGAGTGACAGCACCACATCCATCCCCCGTTTGATGGCGTGGATGCCGCCCTCGAACTCGGGGATCTTCACCTGCACGAGCGGCAGCCCATCGAGTGGCCGCAGCGACAATCGGGGTCCTGCCACGTCGGTGAGCCGGTTGCACAGCACCAGCTCGGCCGCACTGCCCTCCAGCTCCCACCCCAGCCGCCGAACGAAGTCGCGGTCGTCGTCCGGGGTGCTCGCAACGATGATGGTGTCGGCACCGGCCTCGCGTCCGTAGGCCGCCGTGAAACGGATCGACCCGATCACGGGGTAGAGATGATCCTCGATGTCGATCGGCTCGAACACGCCGTCCGTCGTCGTCGCCCCGATCACGAGGTAGGCGTGATGAGGGTCGTGCACGAGCTTCTCGATGACGTACTCGACGTCGTCGCGTGTGCCCGCGACGAGGACTCGCGAGACGCACTCGCCGCGTTCGCGCTCGTGGATCAGCCACCTGCGCCAGAGCCAGCGGCTCAGCACGAGGGCGACGAGGCCCACGGGCAGCGCGATGATGAGCTGCGCGCGCAGTCCGGGCAGCTGCGCGAGGATGAAGACGGTCGACAGGATGCCGAACGCGAAGCCCGTCGCATGCCCGATGCGCATGTACTCGGCGGCCCCCGAGCCCACCACGGAGGGCTCCCGCGTGCGGGCGAGCGCCAGGAGCGTCATCCACGCGCAGATGACGAAGAGTCCGATGCGGGCGGGCCCGGCGAGCTGTGCGAAGGGCACGCCCCCGGCGATCTCGAAGACGATCGCTGCGGCGGCGGCCGCGGTGATGCAGACCACATCGGTCGCGATCAGCCGTCGCCGGTAGCGCCGCTCCCAGAGGTGGCGGCGCTCCAGCGACGGCTGCGCGCGAGGGGCGATCGCGTCGGGGAGGACATCCAGAATCGGGCGCGTCGGAGTTGGGCGTCGAAGGAGCGTTCGGGTCACTCCTCCGGCGCCCGTCGGCGCCGCTTCGATCGCGGTCGGCTTCAGGCCGCGGTCCACCGCGCGCACGATGACGCGTCCCTAGCAGACATGTACTTCCCCAGAAGCCCGCACGACGGCATGCCGAGCAGGCCATTCCACCCCAGTGCGCAGACCCGGCCGGGTTGTCGGGTCGTGGGATCGCTCGATTCGGGTTCGAACTCCCCTGCGCCCTGTAAATGTACTGCGGCCGCCCGTCGATCGGAAGACTTTGGTCCCGAAAACCTTGACAAGACTTAATTCGAACCGGTATTGCGCGGTGTGCCGCAGTCTCGCCTCAGCCGATGAGGTTCACCAGCGCGTCGAGGCCCATGCCGTAGTTGATGCGCACCGTCGGCAGCGCGAGCTTGTCGGTGCCGATCGTGACGTAGCCGGGCTCGATGGTGCGTGCCATCTCCCAGCCCGCCTGTCGGAGGCCTTCCTTGGCGGTATCGCTGTAGTGGCCGAACGGGTAGGCCATGATCTCCTTGACGCCGAGCACGCCGTACGAGGCCTCCATGTCGGCGACGATCTCGGGCACGCCGAGGTTTGTGATGAGACCGTCGCCGTTGGCGCCCGCGCGGTGCATGTCGTGGGTGTGCGACCGGCGCAGCACGTACATGTTCGGCGGCGGATCCTGCCGGTACGCCGTGATCATGAACGATGTCGCGAGCACCTTGTACGTGGAGACCACCGGCACGGCGAGGTCGAACCACGTCTGGTCGGCGTCGTCGTCGGTGACGATCACCGAGTGGTTCGGCAGGAACAGCCGCCCGTCGATGAAGGCCGACAGCTCGTCCCAGGTCGGCAGGTAGAAGCCCGTCGTCGCGATGTGGTTCACGTGCGCGTCGAAGTCGCCGATGTACGCGTAGTTGCCGCGCAGCCATCCGCTCTCGCCCTCGGGGTCGGCGGTGAACTGGTGGTACATGAGGATCGGGATGCGGGCGTCCTCCGCCGCGTTCTGCTCGGGGCTCATCCACGCGCCGTGGAGCGTCACACGGCGGTCGGTGCACACGACGGGTTCGGACCCGTTCACGCGTCCCGGGATGGCGAAGGCTGCGGCATCCGCCGGCGTCGCGTACCACCCGGCGAAAACGAGCCCGTCGCGCGCGGGAATCGGCAGGCCCGTATACAGGGCGCCCTGCGTCTGGAGCATCGGGGCGTCGCCGATGCCGTCGCCGGTGAAGCTCACCGCGCAGGCGGCGGGATCCGTGGCCGTGCCCAGCAGCTGCTCCTCGGGCGTGAGCGGGGTCTGTTCGGGAACGGGCGTCGCGTCGGGCGAGGCGGCGTGTGTGACGACCGCGGCATCCGGTTCGCGACTCTCGACGCCGGCCCGCGCGAATCCGATCGCCGCCACAATACCGCCGATGGCGGCGAGCACGACGACGGCGCCGGCGACGCCCACGAACAGGCGCCGGCGGCGCACCCGCGCGGACGGCCGCGCGGGACCTGTGTTGAATGTGGCCATACGACTCCCCCAAGAGTCCGGACCGCGCGTCCCCCACGCTTGGCCCCTGAGGGGATGGTAGCGGGATGCTGCCGCCGGGGCCCGCGGAAAGCGCCGGTTGTGGAGAACGCGGTTGTGACGCATGCGCGGTCAGTCGCTACGCTCGGATGCCGTGCTGCCCCTGGACTGGATCGAACATCGTCGTGCCGACGGTGAGCTGCTGGGATGGATGCTCGCCGACGGCGAGGGCTTCCGCGTCTTCGACCTGCTCGGGCGGGAACGCACGTCGGCCGAAGACGACGGCGCCATCGACTGGCTGACCGGCGAGGAGCTGCTCGACGAGCTCGGAATCGGCTACCTCGCCGATCAGTGGACGCTGTGCCTCCCGGACGGTGCGGAGCGACCCGTGCGCATCGCCGAGGTCAGCGCGCGGGGGATCACCGTCGTCGCCGACGAGTTCGGCGCGGCATCCGTCGTCGGCGCCGATCCGGAGCGCTTCCGCGTGCCGTTCCCGGTGACCGACGAGCTCAGACCGCGCTGACGGCTCGCGCCCCCCGCCGCCCGGAAACGCGACGCTGCCCGGCGACCGAAGTCACCGGGCAGCGTCCGGAGAGGTCAGGCGTCAGCTGAACGTGCCCGTGAGGGCAGCGATCGCCTGTGCCAGGTCGGACTCGGCCGCCAGGCCCGACTTGCGCGCGGCGTTGGCCAGGTGGTCGACGACCGACTGGTTGTTGCCCTTGGCGGCGAGCATCTCTGCCTTGTCGAGGTGCCCGCGCACATCGGTCAGGGCCGTGCCCGTGAGCGTTCCTGCGCGCTCAGCCTGATCGACGTACGACCGCACCACCGAGAAGCTGGGCGCGTGCTCGTACCGCGGCTGGGCCTGTGCGTTGAACAGGTCGACCGTGTACTCGCCCGCGGCGGCGATCTCGTTGGCGCTCAGCTGCGCGCTCGGCTGCAGTGCGAGGCTGTCGAACCCGCGGCCGATCTCGTTGCCGAAGACGTTGCCGTTGTACCAGTACGTCGACCAGTAGCCGCCCGTCACGAGACGCGTCGCGTCGTTCGGGCCGCGGTCGAAGTACGCGATCTCGACCGGGTTGGCGCTGTCGGTGAAGTCGAACACCGACAGGCCGCCCTGGTACCAGGCCTGCACCATGATGTCGCGTCCGGGCACCGGGATGAGTGAGCCGTTGTGCGCGACGCAGTTCTCCTGCGCCGTCTGGATCGCCGGCATCTTGTAGTAGCTCGCGAACTGCAGCTTGCCGTCCACGATGTCGAAGATCGCGTTGGCGCCCCAGTTCTTCGGGTCCTCCGCGCGGCAGCGCGGCGAGCTTCCGCCGCCCCACTCGTCGGTGAAGACGACCTTGGTGCCGTCGTTGTTGAACGTCGCCGAGTGCCAGTACGCGAACCGCGGGTCGGTCACGGCATCCAGGCGCACCGGGTTCACCGGGTCGCTGATGTCGATCAGGATGCCGTTGCCCTCGCACGCGCCGGCCGCGAGGCCGATCTCGGGGTAGGCCGTGATGTCGTGGCACGCATCCGTTGCGGAAGTGCTCTGGAGCCCTTCGCCGTGGCTGCCGCCCGGCCACAGGCCCGCAGGGCTGCCGCTCTCGGCGACGAACAGGCGCGCCTCGTTCACGACGGCCGCGGAGGCCGGGTCGGCGAGCGGAACCTTGATGACCTCGACCTGGAAGCGGGCGGTGTCGATCGGGTTGCCGTTGGCGTCCAGGTAGGCCGCCTCGGTGTTGGCGTTCGTCGGGTTGACGCAGCCTTCGAGCGCCGTGGTCGTCGTGCGGACGCCCGCGGTGCCCGACACGTAGACGTACACGTTCTCGGCGTCGTCGGGGTCTTCCACGACGGTGTGGGTGTGCGATCCGCGGCACGTCTGGACCGCGGCGACCTGCACCGGGCTCGTGATGTCGGAGATGTCGAACACGCGCACGCCACGGAAGGTCTGCGGGTCGGTCGCGGGCACCGAGACGGTGCCGCAGTCGAGGCGGCCGGGGCCGGACTCGACCGACATGAACAGCAGGTCGCCGAAGACCGAGACGTCGCCCTGGCCGCCGGGGCAGACGAAGGTGCCGTCGAGGGTCGGGGCCGCCGGGTCGGAGATGTTGTAGATCTGGAAGCCGTAGTAGTTCCCGGCGATCGCGTAGTCGCCGGTGAAGGCCAGGTCGGAGTTGGTGGTGAACGGCGAGGTCTTCTGCTGCGCCGACAGGAGGGCGATGTTGCTCGCCGCCTGCTCCGCGTCGTGCAGGCCGGCGGCCAGGCCTTCTCGGGGGTCGGAGTCCGGGACATCGGCGAGCGCCGCGGTCGCCGTCATCATGGAGAATCCGAGCGCCAGCGCGCCGACAGCGGCGAGCGTGCGGGTCCTCCAGTGTGATCTGTGGGGAGATCGTGTCGTCATGCGGGGATGGCCTTCCAAATCAGCATTGCATCATCGATATGTCGGTTTGTTCCTCAGGCCGAAGTGCATTCCGCGCCGTCTGGGGGCGACACCGATCGCACTTCGCATACTGCATGCGTATGCAGTTATATGAATGGAACGTATCGGTGCCGCATCAG
Organism: Microbacterium sp. B35-30; assembly: GCF_010634855.1. Classification (GTDB taxonomy): domain Bacteria; phylum Actinomycetota; class Actinomycetes; order Actinomycetales; family Microbacteriaceae; genus Microbacterium. The sequence continues at coordinate 66,847 of NZ_MWLQ01000006.1, forward strand.
CCACCGCTACAGAAATCGTTAACTTTCTGTTTCCGTCGCTCGCTTCCGGCCGCTCGGCCGCGCATGATGGAGCAACCCCCCTACGAGAGGTTCGATCATGTCGACGCCGACCCGATTGGTCTCGCTCGGTGCCGCCGCGCTCCTCATCGTCGGGCTCTCCGCCTGCACGGCAGAGCCTGAAGAGGCAGCGCCGCTGCCGACGAGTCCTGTCGTGCAGCTGGGCGCTCCGGGCGAGCCGAACCGGACACTGTCCCCGGAGGAGGCGGCCGGACTCGGCTCGCCGACGTACGTCGAGCAGGACGTGCTCTTCGTGCGCGACATGCTCCACCACCACTCGCAGGCGATCCAGATGACCGGCTACGTCGACGAGCGCACGACGGACGAAGACATCCGCCTGCTCGCCGAGCGCATGAACGTGAGCCAGACCGACGAGATCACCCAGCTCGAGACCTGGCTGCAGACACGGGGCGAACCCGTGCGCGATCCGGACGACTCCCACGCGCACAGCGCGGAGTCGATGCCCGGACTCCTCACCGATGACGAGCTCGCCGAGCTCGAGGCAGCCGACGGCGAGGAGTTCGAGCGGCTCTTCCTCGCGTACATGATCCGGCACCACGAGGGCGCGATACAGATGGTGACCGAGCTCTACGCGGAGGCCGGCGGCCAGGAGTCCGACATCGATGCGTTCGCCCGGCATGTCGAGGCCGACCAGGGCATCGAGATCGCCCGCATGAAGGAGCTCCTCGCCGAGCGCGAGGGCTGATCCCCACGGGGATCGCCCGGCAGGTCCGCCGCGAGACGAGGGATGCCCCCGCGATCCGTGGATCCCGGGGGCATCCGGTGTGCGGCCCGGTGGCCGCGGGCGTCGCCTCAGCTGAAGGTGCCCGCCAGTGCGGCGATCGCCTGCGCCAGGTCGGAATCGGCACCCGCGCCCGATTTGCGCGCAGCATTGGCCAGGTGGTCGAGGACCGACTGGTCATTGCCCTTGGCGGCGAGCGCCTCGGCCTTGTCGAGGTGCCCGCGCACCTCGCTCAGCGCCTTGCCCGTGAGCGTCCCTGCGCGCTCCGCCTGGTCGACGTAGGAGCGCACGACAGCGAAGCTCGGCGCGTGCACGAGCGTCGTCTGCAGCTGGGCGTTGAACTCGCTCAGCTGGATCTCACCGGCCGCCGCGATCTCGTTCGCCGACATCATCGCGCTCGGCGTGAGCCCGAGCGTCTCGAAGCCGCGCGCGATCTCGCTGCCGAGCACATTGCCGTTGTACCAGTACGTCGACCAGTAGCCGCCGAGATTCAACCCGGTCGCATTGGGCTCGTCGATCGGGCCGCGGTCGAGGTAGGCGATCTCGACCGGGTTCGCGGTGTCGGTGAAGTCGATCACCGAGACGCCGCCCTGGTACCAGGCCTGCACGAGGATGTCGCGACCGGGCACCGGAACGATCGACCCGTTGTGGGCGACGCAGTTCTCCTGCGTGGTCTGCACGGCCGGGAGCTTGTAGTAGCTCGCGAACTGCAGCTTGCCGTCGACGATGTCGAACAGGGCGTCGGCGCCCCACTGGGGTTGATCGGTCTCACGGCAGCGCGCTGACGTGCCGCCGCCCCACTCGTCGGTGAAGATGACCTTGGTGCCGTCGTTGTTGAACGTCGCGGAGTGCCAGTACGAGAAGTTCGGGTCGGAGACCGCATCCAGCCGCACCGGGTTCGCCGGGTCGGAGATGTCGATCAGGATGCCGTTGCCCTGGCACGCACCGGCGGCCAGGCCGATCTCGGGGTAGGCCGTGATGTCGTGGCACGTGTTGGTGTTCGGCAACGGGCTGTAGGGCGTGCCCGACGGGTGCAGTGTGCCGGACAGCGTGTTCTGCAGACCGTTGAAGGCGCCGGTGTCGGGGTCGGAGAAGATGCGCGGCTGGTTCACGATCGCCGCGGTCGCTGGTGCTGCGAGCGGCACCTTGATGACGTCGATCCGCCACTGCGTGGGGTTGCCCTCCGTGATGGGCGCCTGCGTGTTCGACGACACGCTCTCGCACCCGGCGAGCTCCAGCGGCGAACGCACGTTCGATGTGCCCGAGTTGTAGATGTAGATGTTCGCAGGGTCGTCGGGATCGGTGACGAGCGTGTGCGTGTGCGAGCCGCGGCAGGTCTGCACGCCCGGCAGCTGCACCGGGTTGTCGATGTCGGTGATGTCGAAGATGCGCACGCCGCGGAACCGCTCGAGGTTGACGGCCCCGGGTGCTCCCTGCGTCCCGCAGTCGATGCGGCCGCGGGTCTCTTCGACCGACATGAACAGCAGGTTCCCGTAGACCGATACGTCACCCTGGCCGCCGGGACACACGAACGAGTTCCGCAGCGTCGGGGCCGCGGCATCCGTCACGTCGTAGACCTGGAAGCCGTTGAAGTTGCCGACGACGGCGTGGTCGCCGGTGAAGGCGAGGTCGGAGTTGACGAAGCCGAAGTTGCCCGGAGGGGCGTCGAACGGAGCGACGCGGGGGAGGCTTGCGAGCAGCTCGATGTTGCTCGCGGCGAGGCCGGCGTCGAAGTATCCGGGAGCGAGCCCCTCGCGGGGGTCGTCCTCGGCGGCTGCTGCGGTGGCGCTCATCAGCGACGCGCCGAGCAGGAGGGCTCCTGCTGCGGCGAGCGTGCGCTTGCGCCATCGCGTGGGTTGGCGGGTGAACTTCATCGGTCGTACCCCTCTCACTGCGCTGGAAACGAACACCTCCGGCAGGAGTCCTCGCGCACGACGACGTGCGAGGGGGCAGGCCCTGGGGGAGGCCGTTGATCGGAATCTATCGGGTCGCGGAGCCGCTGGCTAGGACCGGTTACAGCACAATTCGGGTAGGGCCGTCGGTCCCGGCGGAGCGTTCTGCGAACGCGGTCGTCACCCTGGTGAGCGCTGTGCTCACCGAGGTGATGCGTGCTGCGATCGCTCGACGGATGCTGCGAGGGCAGAGCCTGAGACCGCGATGGCGGCGGAGCGCGCGATGGGTGGGCGCACTCCGGGTGGCCGCCCCGCCCGCTCGCTACAGTGAACGCATGACGACGTTCGTGCTCACCGTGGTCGGCGACGACCGGTCAGGACTCGTGGCGGCGGTCGCGGACGTCGTCGGAGACCACGGCGGGAATTGGGAGAACAGCCAGCTCGCCGAGTTGTCGGGCGCCTTCGCTGGCATCATCGAGGTGTCGGTCCCCGCCGAGCGCGCCGAGGAGCTGCGGGCGGCGCTCACCGAGCTCGAGGGTCTACTCAAGGTCACGGTGCACCCCGGCGCCGAAGAGCCGCCGAGAGCCCCGGCCCGCGCGCTCACGCTGCAGGTGATCGGAAACGACCATCCCGGCATCGTCCGCGACATCTCCGCTGTGCTGCGCAACCACGACGTCTCGATCGACCACCTCACGACGCGCACCGCAGAGGCGGCCATGTACGGCGGACGGCTCTTCGAGGCGACGGTCGTCGCCCGGGTTCCGGCATCCGTCGATCTCGATGCCCTCACCGGCGAGCTCGAGCGCCTGGCGACCGAGATCCAGGTCGACGTCACGCTCGCCCCCTGAGCCCCGGGTTGCGGACGAGCCGTTCCCGGGCCGTGGGTCAGGAGAGGTCGCGGAGGCGCGCGGTGAGCCCGGTGCCGTCGCCCGCACGCCGCTCGTAGCCGACGGCGATGATGAGCAGGACCGCGCCCACGACCGACAGCGTGATCCACCACGGCATCGCCTCGATGCCGCGGCCGATCTGCACCATGAACGCGAGCACGTTCTCGATCGGCAGCACGACGATGCCGATGAGGAACGGCGCGGCGAGGCGCTGGGTGGCGCCGACGAGGATCGCCACGAGTGCGATGGCCATGACGAGGATCGCCCGCCAGGTCCGCGGATCGGTGTAGGTCGCGGCGACCGAGGCGCTCAGCATCGTCACGAGCCCTGGCGCGAGCAGCGGCCACGATCCGGTCCAGCCGGCGGGCCACGCGGTGATCGACCTGATCGGCGCCTCCACCATGGGTCGGCGCAGCGCCAGCGCACCGGCGGTGAGGAGGAACAGGCCGAGGGGCAGCGAGAACCACTCCACGCGCAGGTCGCGAGGACTCCACGCGACCACCGCCGTCACGAACGACACGGCGAACAGGAACCACACCGGCGGCAGCCCGGTCGGCCCGCGCAGGCCGCGGGCCGCGACCGCCACCATCAGCGTCAGGAAGCCGAGCAGCAGCGCCCACATCGTCCAGATGACGAACCAGTCCCGCTCGATCGCCGGCCAGGTCGCCACACCGAGGATCAGGACGGCCGGAGCGCCGAGCCACCGCGTATCGGCGAGCAGCGACCCCGCGGGCGCGCCTGGGCGCAGGGCGCGCGCCGCGCTCGCCGCAGCCCCGCCGCCGATCAGGCCGAACAGGAGCGCCGCGACGACGACCGGGTCGGTGGGCGCGGTGTCGAGGCCGGTGCTCCACCGCACGCCCTGCGCCGCGGCGGCCGTCGCGGCGACGATGGCGACGGCGAGCGTCGGGGTGCGCAGCGCGCGGAGCCGGCGCACGCGGGGTGCGGACGCGCGCGTGACGATGACGGATGCCGACACCAGCACCCACGCGGCGGCCACCAGTGCGTACGCCCGGGCGGGGAAGCCGGCCTCGATCGAGAGCGCCGGGACTGTGACATCCGTCCGGTCCAGGGCCAGCGCGACCAGCACCGGCACCACCGCGATCGCCAGCCCGGCGGCGTACAGGCCCACGGCGCGGCGACCGCGCGCCGTGAGTACCGCGGCGACGATCGAGGCCCCGAGGGCCGGCGGCAGCAGGTAGGGCTCGAGCCCGGTGACGCCGGCGATGCCCCACGCGCTCCACAGCGCGCCGGTGAACGCCGCGCCGGCGAGCGGCCACGCGTAGCGGCGCGGGGCGGTGAGGGCGGTCGCGGCGAACCCGACGCCCAGGATCAACAGCACGAGCAGGGTCGTCGGCAGCCCGGCCGACGTCCGGACGAGCGAGAGCGCGACGGCGATCGCAGCCGTGAGGAGCGCGGATGCCTCGACAGCCAGCCCTGCGGCGCGCGCCTGCGCGTGCGGCAGCCGGCGGCCGAGCGCGTCGCCGATCAGGTCGGCCGACGCGAGCACGCCGGCGACGATCGCGGCGATGATCGGGAGCACGACCGGCGATCCGCTCATCGGCAGGAGCTGAGCGCCGAGGCAGACCGCCACCACCGCGACGGCGGGCACGAGCGTCGCGGCGGCGAATGTGCGTACGACGACTCCCAGGCCCTCGCGCTTCGTGGTGACGAGGGTGAGCGCCAGGCCGAAGATCACGGCGGTCGACAGCGCCGTCCAGCCGCTCCGCTCGAACACCACCTGCAGCACGCCGATCGCGAAGGGCACCGCCGTCACGACCAGCACGGCGTACCACTCGCGCGACGGCACGCGTCGGGCGAACGTCACCGCGATGGCGACCGCGCCGGCGGCGCACGTGGTGAGGCACACCACGACGAGGGGATCCGCGCCGGCCCGGCCGAGTGCGGTGGCGAGCACCACCAGCGCGTACGCGAATCCGACGCCGACGTGCACGAACCGTGCCGCCCGCGGCACGGTGAGAGCGAGCACGCCGATCGACGCGACGACCGCCGCGCCGGCCCAGACGGTGAGGTCGTCCTCCCGCCACGACAGCACCGCTGCGAACACGACCGTCGCGTGCGCGCCGGCGACGAGCGGCATGCGCACGGCGGCCGAGGCTCCCCGCAGCCCGCTGGTGACGACGGCGCCCGCGGTGACGGCGGCGACGAGCCCGAGCGCGACGCGCGCCCACACCTCGAGTCCCGGCAGCGACAGCACCGTGAGGAAGGCGAGCACCGCGTACCAGGCGCCGAGGAACCCGAGCCATCGCGTGCCGAGCGGCTGCGGCATCCATTCTCCGCCGGGGTCTGCTGCGAGCGACGTGCCACCCAACGCGGCGTCGACGGGTACGGCGATTCGGCGGCCCGACGCCGCCCCAAACCCGTGGGGGGTGGATGCCGCGACATCGGCTGCGGCCGTGGGCACGTGGTCGCGCCGCGTGAGGGCGGCGAACGCGGCGAGCGACAGCGCGAGGGCGGCGAGCCCCGCCGTCAGTCCGATCGCGTTGCCGGGCAGCAGGAACATGCGGTCGGTGGAGGAGCTCGCGAGGGCACCCGCGAGCGACAGGAGCGCCGTGAGCGTCGGGATGGCGGCGATCACTGCGACGACGGCGACCGCGCCGATGAACAGGGCTCCGCGTGCGACGACGCGATGCAGCGGTGTGGCCGCGCCGACGGCGACGAGTCCGACGCCGGCGGCGACGGGGAACGCCGCGAACCAGGTGCCGACCCCGAGCGGCGGCATCGCGATCGGCAGCACGGTCGTCGCGCCGACGATCGCCGCGCCGGCGACTCCGCTCCAGAGCCGGCCGGCGGGGTGGTGCGCCGAAGCGACGGCGATCGCCGCGATCGACGCCAGGGTGGCGCTCGCCAGGTACGCGGTCGGAACGGCGGTGGCGGCATCCGTCTCCCACACCGTGACCAGTGCGGCGGCCGCGAAGCCGAACTGCGCGACCGTCAGCGTCGTTCGCTCGGCCGTGAGTGGGCCGAACCCGGCGGATCCGCGTGCGGCGAGGGCCACCAGTGCGCTGGCAGCGGCGGCCGACGCGAGGCAGCCCGCGGTGGTGGCGAGCGCCGAGTCCGCGCCCAGGGCGAGCAGGAGCGGAACGAAGGCGAGCGCGAGCAGGCCGGTCCAGAGCCAGGCACGGATGCCGGCGCGCGGGCCGAGCGCCGCGAGCGCGCCGCCCGCGATCAGCGTCGCGAGCGCGGTTAAGACCCAGCCGTTCGACTCCGGCGGCAGCAGCGGAAGCGCCGCGGTGACCGTGAGCGCGAGGAAGACGACGCCGAGGGCGCCGATCGCCTCGGCCGAGAACCGCAGCCCCCGTCGAGCGAGGAGTGCGGAGCCGCCGAGGAATGCCGCCGCGATCGTGCCGATGATCGCCGCGCGCGGCCACGGGTCGGCGAGGTCGGGGTTGAAGAACGTGAACACCACCGCGGCGACGGCCACGAGCGCCGCCCCGGCCACGGCGAGGACGGACTGCACCGTGGCGGACGCCCGCGCTGCGCCCGCGTACACGTCGCTGGGGCCGGGCGACGGCGAGGCAGCGGAGGCGGCGTGCTGCGGCGCGGTGTCCGCGGCTTCGGTCGCGGCGCTCGCCGGCGCCGAGATCGGGACGAGGGGCACCTGCGCGAGCAGAGCCTGCCGTGCGCGCAGCGCGTCGGCCGCCCTCCGAGACGCCAGCCAGAGGTCGCGGCCGATGGTGCCGGCGAAGTCCGCGCCGCACGCGGGGCAGCGCTGGTCGTCGACGACCCCCGTGGCGCAGACCGGGCAGCGTGCGACATCGAGCAGCTCGGCGATCGCCGTGTCGCTCCAGGCGTGCGTGCGCCGCGCGCTCGCCGTTGCGGCACTCACGCGTCACCCTCTCTCACGGCGATGGCCGCCGGATGGTCGTCGGGCACCCATTCGAGGATGTCGCCCGGCTGACACTCGAGCACCCGGCAGATGGCGTCCAGGGTCGTGAAGCGCACCGCCTTCGCGCGCCCGTTCTTGAGCACCGAGACGTTGGCGGGGGTGATGTCGATCGCCGCCGCGAAGTCGGTGACAGACATCTTCTTCTTCGCCAGCTGCACGTCGAGGGTGATGATGATCGGCATCACACCACCTCCGAGAGGTCGTGCTCGAGCTGCGAAGCTTTCTGAAGCAGTCCGCGCAGCACGACGAGCAGGAGGGAGAGCCCCGCGCCCACCACGATGCCGAGCAGGCACAGCAGGACGATTGACGGCGATCCCGCCGGCGCACTGATGAGGAAGCCGAGGGTCGTGACGATGAGGACCGTGGCGAAGACGACGGCCCACAGGCTGACATCCACCCAGACGAATGCGCGCGGCGTGAAGATGCTGTCGGCGCGCACGAGTGTCAGCAGTCGCCAGACGCAGACGAGCACGACCTGGGCGCAGAGGGTGAAGATCACGCCGATGACGATCCCGGGCACCTCGAGGTAGGCGAGGTACGGGTACATGCCGGCGAGCGATCGCGCCATGCCGGGCAGCACCACCACCTGGCAGAGGAGCAGCAGGCCGATCAGCACGGCGAGGATCGCCTTCAGGACGACGATCGTTCTGGGGCGCATCGGAAACCTATCGATAAACGGCAAGGACCTATCGAGAAACAATAGCCTCGGCATCCGTCTCCGGCGCAAGAGGGAAGCCTGAGAACCGCCTGGCAACCGCGGGGGTGGTCGGCGGCGGGCGTGCGGGGTAGCGTGCGGAGGCGTGGGCTCCCTGATGTACTTCAACTCGGCGTCGCTCGACGGCTACATCGCCGGTCCCGACGGGCGGTGGGACTGGGCGAGTCCCGACGCCGAGGTGCATTCGTTCGTGAACGAGCTGATGGCTCCCGCGACCACGCACCTGCTCGGGCGTCGCGTGTACGAGGTCATGAAGGTGTGGGACGATTTCGCGCTCGACGACCTGTCTCCCGCCGAGCGCGAGTTCGCGCTGCAGTGGCGCGACGTCGACAAGATCGTCTACTCGCAGTCGCTCGAGTCGGTGTCGACCGGCCGCACCGAGCTGCGCTCGCACTTCGATCCCGCGGAGGTCCGGGCGATGACGGATGCCTCGTCCTCACCGATCGGGATCGGCGGCGGGCAGCTCGCCTCGGTGGCGGCACGCGCCGGCGTGCTCGACGAGGTGCACGTCATCGTGGCGCCGGCGGTCGTCGGCGGCGGCATCCGCTTCCTCGACGAAGGGCTGCGGCTGGATCTGGAGCTCTTCGACGAGCGCCGCTTCGCGAACGGGTCGGTGTATCTCGGCTACCGCGTGCGGCGGGGGAATTGAAGAAACCCCCGTGAGTAGAAGCCTCACGAGGGTTTCAGTGGCTCCGACGGGCGTCGATCCCGTGACCTCACGATTTTCAGTCGTGCGCTCTACCAACTGAGCTACAGAGCCGCGCGGCAGCTGTGCGAGGAATACTCCTCTATACGAGACCTGCCGCGTCCTAGACGAAAGGCCCTCTTCGAAAAAAGGGCCCGTCGCTCGGAGCGACCCTGACGGGACTTGAACCCGCGACCTCCGCCGTGACAGGGCGGCACGCTAACCAACTGCGCTACAGGGCCATGCTTTTTAATTGTGGGAGTGACCCCAACGGGATTCGAACCCGTGCTACCGCCGTGAAAGGGCGGCGTCCTAGGCCGCTAAACGATGGGGCCGGGTGAACCCTGGGGCTCACTGCCGAGGACCAAGCATACGTAATAGTCCCTCAAAACGCCAATCGGGGGCGTGGCGCTCTTGTGGATCACACCATCCGGGCGCACACTGGCCGGGTGACCGCTTCCCGAGGCGGCGGTCGTTATGCGCCACTGGGGGTTGCGCATGTTAACGATGTTGCTAGTGTGAAACGAGTTGACGCCGCGAGGGGAGGGACCCGGTGCAGCCCGAGAACGTCACCGTGAAGACCCTTGCCGACGACGCCGTGGAGTGCGGGTGCGCCCCTTCCGCGACGGAGGAGCGGCGGCTCTGGCCCGCGATGAACCGGCGCACAGCGCTCGGGCTCGGAATCCTCGGCGTCGCCGCGCTGGGCGCGGTTGGCGGCACGATCGGCCCGCTGGCCAGCCCTGCCTTTGCCGCCGACTACCCGTCGTGGGACGACGTCGTCGCCGCGAAGGCCAACGAACAGGCCAAGGCGGCCGAGGTCACCAGGATCCAGCAACTGATCGCCGGGCTCGAGGCTGATGTCGCGGCCAAGAAGCAGGTCGCCCAGCAGCTGGCCGACGAGTTCTATGTCGCCCAGCAGGCGTACTTCGACGCGGCGCTGCGGGCCGACCAGCTGCAGCAGCAGGCCGACGCTCAGGCGGCAGCCGCGGTGGATGCCGCGAACAAGGCCGGCCGCGTCGCGGCACAGCTGTACCGCAACGGCGGCGACGACACGTCGCTCGAACTCTTCTTCGCAGGCTCGGCCACATCGGCGGACGACCTGCTCGCGCGCCTGGGCACGATGGACAAGCTCGTCCAGCGCAACCAGGACGTGTACGCGCAGGCCGTCACGGCGCGCGACTCGGCCCAGAGCCTGAGCGACCAGGCGGCGGTGCAGCGCGTCGAGCGAGACCGGTTGCAGAAGATCGCCGAAGAGAAGATGGTCGCCGCCCAGAAGGCCGCCGACGAGGCGCAGGCTGCGCTCGACGCGCAGAACGCCAAACGGGGCGAGCTCGAGGCGCAGCTCGCCGCCCTGCAGGACACCGTGGCCAAGACCGTCGCCGACTACGAAGAAGGCGAACGCGTCCGCAAGGCAGCCGAAGAAGCGGCTCGAGCCGCGGCAGCAGCTGCCGCGCGAGCCGAAGCCGAGCGCCTCGCCCGGCAGAACAGCGGTGGTGGCGGCGGTGGCGGTGGCGGAGGCGGTGGAGGCGTCGTCGGCTCCGGCTGGGCCCGTCCGTCGTCCGGCTGGCGCAGCTCCGGCTACGGCCCTCGTACGGTGCAATGCGGCAACAGCTACTGCTCCAGCGGCTTCCACTACGGCGTCGACCTCGCTGCCGGCTGCGGAGCGGGCATCTATGCCGCCTCGGCCGGCCGCGTCGTGTATGCCGGCGGGAACGGCGGCTACGGCAACTACATCAAGATCGACCACGGCGGCGGCGTCGGCACCGGCTACGGTCACATCCGCAACGGCGGCATCTTCGTGGGCGTGGGTCAGTGGGTCAACGCCGGTCAGCTCATCGCGAGCGAGGGCAACACCGGCAACTCGTTCGGCTGCCACCTCCACTTCGAGACTTACGTCAACAACTACCCCGTGAATCCGATCGACTTCATGGGCGCCCGGGGTGTCGGGGTCTGAGCCGCACCACCTGAGCCGCACGTCCTCTGTGCCGCACGTCCTCTGAAACGACGAGAACCGGATGCTCCGCATCCGGTTCTCGCGTGAATCTCGGTGTCAGAGCGTGTTCGGGGCGACGCCCTCACCCTGGGTGCGGGTCTCGCCCTCGTGCTCCTTGAAGCGGTCGAAGGCCTCGCCGACCAGGCGCTCGGCCTCGGCCGCGCCGGCCCACTCGTCGACCTTGACCCACTTGTTGGGCTCGAGGTCCTTGTAGTGCTCGAAGAAGTGCTCGATCTCCTTGCGGGTGAACTCGGGGATGTCGTTGACGTCCTGGACGTGCGACCAGCGCGGGTCCTTGCCGAGCACCGCCACCACCTTGTCGTCGCCGCCGGCTTCGTCGCTCATCTTGAGCACGCCGACGGGGCGGACGCTCGCGAGCACACCGGGCGCGAGGTCGAAGTCGAGCAGCACCAGCACGTCGAGCGGGTCGCCGTCCTCGCCGAGCGTGTTCTCGAAGAACCCGTAGTTGGTCGGGTACCCGAACGCGGTGTAGAGGATGCGGTCGAGGAAGACGCGGCCGGTGCCGTGGTCGACCTCGTACTTCACGCGGCTGCCGCGCGGGATCTCGATGACGGCGTCGTACGCGCCCATATTGGTGCTCCTTCGGAAAGACGGTGGGATGCCGCGACAAGCCTAGTCGCGCAGGCTCGGGGCGTTTCGTGTCGCAGGCTCGCTCAACGACCGGGGTTCGGGTCGTCCCGGGTCGTTGAGCGAGGGAGGAACGAGCGAGACGAAACGCGCTGCACCGGGCCGAGGCAGTGAGGTTCGATGCGATTCGCCTGGGTCGCGCCGGTACGGTGGGCGGGTGGATGAGCGCCGCCCCGGACTGGCCCCCGCCGTCGCCGAAGTGCGGCTCGCCGTACGCCGCGCGCTGACGGGGGTCCCGCGTGGAGCCACCGTGCTCGTGGCTCTGTCGGGCGGCGCGGACTCGCTCGCGCTGGCGGCGGCGACGGCGTTCGAGGCTTCGAAGCTCGGACTGCGCGTCGCAGCGGTCACCGTCGACCACGGACTGCAGGACGGGTCGACGGATGCCGCAGCCGCCGCGGCGGCGAAGGCCGAGGCTCTCGGGCTCGAGGCCCGCGTGGTCCGCGTGGAGGTAGGCGCGGCCGGCGGGCCCGAGGCGGCGGCACGCGACGCGCGCTACCGCGCGCTGCGCGACGCCGCCCGCGACGCCGGCGCGGCGGCGATCCTCCTCGGCCACACGCTCGACGACCAGGCCGAGACGGTGCTGCTCGGCCTCGCGCGCGGCGCGGGCGCCACCAGCCTGCAGGGCATGGCGGAGGTCTCCGAGCTCGACGGCGTCGCTCTCCTGCGGCCACTGCTCGGGGTGCGGCGGTCCACGACCCGCGCTGCGTGCGCGGCCGAAGGCCTCGAGCCGTGGGAAGACCCGCAGAACGCCGACCCCCGATTCGCGCGGGTGCGCGTGCGCGAGACGGTGCTGCCCGTCCTCGAGGCCGAGCTCGGCCCCGGCATCGCCGATGCCCTCGCCCGCACCGCGGCGCAGCTGCGTGAAGACGCGGAGGCCTTCGACGAGATGATCGACGAGACGATCGAAGACATCGTCGAGCACGCCGAAGCCGGCATCTCGGTGTCGGTCGCCGCCCTCGCGGCCAACCCTGCCGCGCTGCGGAACCGCATCATCCGGCACGTGGTGGCCAGCGAGTTCCACCAGGGCCTCACGCGGTCGCAGACGATCGAGGTGGCGCGCCTCGTCACCGACTGGTCGGGCCAAGGACCCATCGATCTTCCCGGATGCCGCGCTCGCCGCGTCGGCGGACGCATCGAGTTCACCGCGCGCTGAGGCGCGGAGGGCGTTCGGTCGGGTCAGAGGCGGTGCCCCTCTAGACTCGTCCCATGCGCGCGGCCGACGTCTCCAGCGACATCACCGAAGTCCTCGTCACCGAGGAGGACATCCGAGCCAAGCTCGATGAGATCGCGGCGCGGGTCGCCGAGGACTACGCGGACGAGGATCTGCTGCTCGTCGGCGTGCTCAAGGGCGCGGTCATGGTGATGGCCGACTTCTCCCGCGCGCTCAAGAAGCACATCACCATGGACTGGATGGCGGTCTCGTCGTACGGGGCCGGCACGAAGTCGAGCGGCGTCGTGCAGATCCGCAAGGACCTCGACACCGACATCCTCGGCAAGCACGTGCTCATCGTCGAGGACATCATCGACTCGGGCCTGACCCTCAGCTGGCTGCTGGAGAACTTCGCGGCCCGTGGCGCGGCATCCGTCGAGGTCTTCGCGCTGCTGCGCAAGCCCGAGGCCGCCAAGGTCGAGGTGCACTGCAAGTACGTCGGCTTCGACATCCCCACCGAGTTCGTCGTCGGCTACGGCCTCGACTACGCCGAAAAGTACCGCAACCTCCGCGACGTCGCCGTCCTCGCCCCGCACGTCTACTCGTAATCGTCGCGTTCCGTCTCTGCGTTTCGTCTCGCTTCGCTCGCTCAACGACCGTCCCTCACTCAACGACCGGTCGTTGAGCGAGGAAGGAACGACCGAGACGAAGCGCCCTGCATCCGGCGATTACGCCCGGGGCGAATGCACAGACGACGCTTAGGAACCGCGCGATACCCTGATTCAACCGTCGACGGGCGCTTTCCTGTCCCCGACGGCACGTCGACGAAAGGGGTCGGGCTCTCGCCCGCGCCATGGACTTCAAGAAGATCACCCGCAACCCCCTCTTCTACGTCCTGCTGATCGGGGTCTTCCTGATCGTGGGGTTCTCGCTCATCTCGAGCCTGAACGGTGCGAAGCAGATCTCCACGCAGGAGGGTCTCGAGTTGCTCTCCGGTGAGACGGTCACCGAGGTCGTCAACACCGACGGCGATCAGCGCGTCGACATGAAGCTCTCCAAGGAGTACGACGGCGCGACCGACGTGCAGTTCTACTACGTCACCGCACGTGCCGCCGAGGTCGTCGACGCGGTCAACGCGGCCGACCCGAAGGACGGCTTCAACGACGCGGTGCCGCGCGCGACCTGGTTCGACGGGTTCCTCTCGCTCCTGCTGCCGATCCTGCTGCTGGGTCTGCTCTTCTGGTTCCTGATGTCCAGCGCTCAGGGCGGCGGCAGCAAGGTCATGCAGTTCGGCAAGTCGCGGGCGAAGCTCGTGACGAAGGAGATGCCGCAGGTGACCTTCCAGGACGTCGCGGGCTCCGACGAGGCGATCGAAGAACTCGAAGAGATCAAGGACTTCCTGAAGGACCCGTCGAAGTTCCAGGCCGTGGGTGCGCGCATCCCCAAGGGCGTGCTGCTGTACGGCCCTCCCGGAACGGGCAAGACGCTTCTCGCGCGTGCCGTCGCCGGCGAGGCGGGCGTGCCGTTCTACTCGATCTCGGGCTCGGACTTCGTCGAGATGTTCGTCGGCGTCGGCGCCAGCCGCGTGCGCGACCTGTTCAACACCGCCAAGGACAACTCCCCGGCCATCATCTTCATCGACGAGATCGACGCGGTCGGCCGCCATCGCGGCGCCGGCATGGGCGGCGGTCACGACGAGCGCGAGCAGACGCTCAACCAGATGCTCGTCGAGATGGACGGCTTCGATCCCAAGGTCAACGTCATCGTGATCGCGGCCACCAACCGCCCCGACATCCTCGACCCGGCGCTGCTGCGCCCGGGCCGCTTCGACCGTCAGATCGGCGTCGACGCGCCCGACTTCAAGGGTCGCGCCAAGATCCTCGAGGTGCACGGCCGCGGCAAGCCGCTCGCCGACGGCGTCGACCTCGAGGTCGTGGCCCGCAAGACGCCCGGCTTCACCGGCGCCGACCTCGCGAACGTGCTGAACGAGGCCGCCCTTCTCACCGCGCGCTCGAACGCGCAGCTGATCGACAACCGCGCGCTCGATGAGGCCATCGACCGCGTGATCGCCGGTCCGCAGCGGCGCACCCGCGTGATGAAGGACAAGGAGAAGCTCATCACCGCGTACCACGAGGGCGGTCACGCGCTCGCGGCCGCGGCGATGAACCACACCGACCCCGTCACGAAGGTCACGATCCTCCCGCGCGGCAAGGCCCTCGGCTACACGATGGTGCTGCCGCTCGAGGACAAGTACTCCGTCACCCGCAACGAGCTGCAGGACCAGCTCGCCTACGCGATGGGCGGCCGCGTCGCCGAGGAGATCGTGTTCCACGATCCCACCACGGGCGCATCGAACGACATCGAGAAGGCGACGAGCATCGCCCGCAAGATGGTCACCGAGTACGGCATGACCGGCGACATCGGCCCGGTCAAGCTCGGGCAGTCGTCGGGCGAGGTCTTCATGGGCCGCGACATGGGCCACGGCCGCGAGTTCTCGGAGCGGATCGCCGAGCGCGTCGACACGCAGGTGCGCGACCTCATCGAGCAGGCTCACAACGAGGCCTACGAGGTCATCAACGCGAACCGCCACGTGCTCGACAAGCTCGCCCTCGAGCTCCTCGAGAAGGAGACGCTCGACCACCTGGAGCTCGCCGAGATCTTCAAGGACGTCAAGCGCCTGCCCCCGCGCCCGCAGTGGCTGTCGAGCGAGCAGCGCCCGCCGTCGACCCTGCCCCCGATCGACGTGCCGAAGCGCCGCGATGAGGCGGGGCTCGCCGCGAGCGTCGAGGCCGAGCAGCCGGCCGCCGAGAAGGCGCCCAAGCGTCGTCCGTCGGGACAGGCGCGACCCGCGACCGCGTAGGCTCGGCCCGTGGCCGTCGATCGTGAGCGCATCGCCGCGCTCGTGCGCGAGCTGCTGGAGGCGATCGGCGAAGACCCCGATCGTCCCGGCTTGAAGCAGACGCCCGAGCGCGTGGCCGACGCGTACGGCGAGTTCTTCGCGGGAGTGGGAGAGGATGCCGGGGCGCCGCTCGCGCGCACCATCTCGGTGTCGCGGGGCCCGGCCCCCGACACGCTCCCGTCCGGCGCGGTGATGCTCCGCGACATCCTGTTCCGCTCGGTGTGCGAGCATCACCTGCTGCCGTTCCGCGGCCATGCGCATCTCGCGTACCTCCCCGGTGAGCAGGTCGTGGGCCTCGGCGCGTTGCCGAAGGTCGTCGAGATCCTGTCTTCGCGTCCGCAGGTGCAGGAGCGCCTCGGCGAGCAGATCGCCGACGTGATCGCCGCCTCCCTCGACGCGCGGGGCGTGCTGGTGGTGCTCGAGGCGACGCACGAGTGCGTGACGATGCGCGGCGGGAGTCAGCCGGATGCCTCGACCGTGACGATCGCGGCGCGCGGCGAGCTGGCCGAGCCCGCGGCGCGTGCTGAGCTGGTCGCGCTGCTCGGGACGGCGCGGCCGTCGGGGATGCGCGCATGACGCTCATCATGGGCGTCGTAAATGTGACGCCCGACTCGTTCAGCGACGGCGGACGGCATGCGGATGCCGATACCGCCGTCGCCCATGGCCTGGCGCTGCACGCGCAGGGCGCCGACATCCTCGATGTCGGCGGCGAGTCGACGAGGCCCGGTGCGGAGCGCGTGGATCCGCGCGTCGAGCAGGGCCGCGTGCTTCCCGTCGTGCGCGCCCTCGTCGACGCCGGCGTGGTCGTGAGCATCGACACGATGAACGCGTCGACGGCCCTCGCCGCCGTGACGGCCGGGGCACGCATCGTGAACGACGTGTCGGGCGGCATGGCCGACCCCGAGATGCTGTCGACGGTCGCGTCGACGGATGCGGACGTGGTCCTGCAGCATTGGCGGGGCCACTCCGCCGACATGTACGCGCGCGCCGTCTACGACGACGTCGTGACCGAGGTCGCGGCAGAGCTCCGCGCTCGCGTCGAGGCGGCCGCGGCGGCCGGCATCGCGCCCGCCCGGGTGATCGTCGACCCGGGCATCGGGTTCGGCAAGCGCGGCGAGCAGAACTGGCAGACGCTGCGCGGGCTCGACCGCTTCGTCGCGATGGGCCCGCGGGTGCTGATCGGCACGAGCCGCAAGCGGTTCCTCGCCGACGCGCTCGCCGGCGATCCCGCCGACGGCGCCGAACCGTCCGAGGCTCGCCGCGACCTGGCGACCGCCGTGACGAGCGTGCTCGCCGCGCAGGCCGGGGCATGGGCGGTGCGTGTTCACGATGTCGCCGCCACGCGGGATGCTCTCGTGGTGGCCGGGCGCTGGACAGGCTCGCGACAGGACGACCGATCGGGCAGCCGGGAGGGCTGATGGACTTCATCGACGAAATCACGCTGACCGGGGTGCGCGCCTTCGGGCACCACGGCGTGTTCGCCGAAGAACGGCGGGAGGGCCAGGAGTTCGTCGTCGACGCGACCCTGTACGTCAGCACCGCGCAGGCCGCGGCATCCGACGACGTCGCCGACACCGTCCACTACGGAGAGGTGGCCGAGCGCATCGTCGAACTGGTCGGCCGCGAGCCGCTGAATCTGATCGAGGGCGTCGCGGCGCGGATCGCCGACGACCTCCTCGCGCGCGACGGCGTGAAGATGGTCGCGGTCACGGTCCACAAGCCGCAGGCGCCCATCACGGTGCCGTTCGCCGATGTGTCGGTCACGATCCGCCGTGCCCGACGTGAAGAGCCGTTCCGGACGGAGGAATCGTGAACCGGCGCCTGGCACAGGGTTTCGACGGGGATGCCGAGCGTCACCCGCGCGGACCGGTCGAGGCCGTCATCGCCCTGGGCGCGAATCTCGGCGACCGCAGCGCGACGATGGGGGCTGCGATCAAGGACCTCGCACGCGTGCCGCTGGTCGACGCCGTGCGCGTGTCGGAGCCGATCGAGTCGGTCGCCATGAAGCC
Source organism: Microbacterium sp. B35-30 (assembly GCF_010634855.1). GTDB lineage: Bacteria > Actinomycetota > Actinomycetes > Actinomycetales > Microbacteriaceae > Microbacterium. The sequence continues at coordinate 84,431 of NZ_MWLQ01000006.1, forward strand.
GGAGGGACCGGATGCCGAGGCCCCGGCCTATCTGAACGCCGTGGCGATCCTCACCACGCGCCTCGCGCCGTCGGTGCTCCTGGGCTACCTCCATGCGATCGAGCAGCGGCACGGCCGTGTGCGCTCCGCTGCCCGCTCCGCCGGCGAGCCCGGCTGGGAGGATCGCACGCTGGACCTCGATCTCATCGCGTACGGCGATGTCGTCAGCGACGACCCCCGCCTGCGGCTGCCGCACCCGCGCGCCGCCGAGCGCGACTTCGTGCTCGGGCCCTGGCTGGCGGTGGATCCGGATGCCGTGCTTCCGGGCGCAGGTCGTGTCGACGAGGTTCTCCGCCGGCTGCAGGAGGGCGGACGCCGATGAAGCGCACCGGTGCCGGTGTTCTCGCGATCTCAGCGATCCTCGGGGTCGCCGCGGGCTTCCTCGTCGACCAGCTGCTGACATCGGCGGGACGCCCGACGTTCACGCCGGCGGTGACGCTGCCGATCCTCCTGGTGCTGCTGGGCGCCTTCGTGATCGCGCTCGCCATCCCGATCCGGCGCGCCACGCGCGGCACCTCGACGTCGAAAGTCGACCCGTTCCGCGCCGTGCGCATCGCGATGCTGGCGAAGGCCTCGAGCATCGTCGGCGCGGCGATCGGCGGGCTGGGAGCGGGGCTGTGGGTCTTCCTGGCGACCCGGCCTGTCACACCCTCGCTAGGCTCGTTGGCAGCGGTCATCGCGACGACCGTGAGCGGCGCCCTGCTGGTCGCCGCCGGTCTGGTCGCGGAGCACCTCTGCACCATCCGGAAGGACGACGATGACGAACAGCCCGGAGGCGACGACCCCGGACTCGAGCCCCGCCTCCACGACCACTGAGGCCGGGGGCACGTTCGAGGGGATCGCCGAGCCGCGTTCCGAGAACCGGCTGGTGCTGGAAGGCGGCGTGTGGCACCAGATCTCGCCGAAGTACGTGACGGTGCAGCTGATCTCCACCGGCTCGTTCCTCGTACTCGTGGTCGCAGCCACGCTGGTGCTCGCCCTGCTGATGCATCAGCTGTGGGCCTGGATCCCCGGCGGGATCCTCACCGTGATCCTCGCGTGGACGCTCCTCATCCTGCCCCGCCAGGCTCGCTCGATCGGGTATCAGCTGCGCGACGACGATCTGGTCTTCCGGCGCGGTATCCTCTGGCAACGCTTCGTGGCGGTGCCGTACGGCCGCATGCAGCTGATCGACATCACGCACGGTCCGCTGGACCGGGGCTTCGGCATCGCCCAGCTGAAGTTCGTCACCGCGGCCGCGGCGACCGGCGTCATCATCCCGGGGCTCGAGCAGTCCACCGCTGAGACGCTCCGCGACCACCTCGTCGGAGTCGCCGAGAGCCGGCGCACGGGTCTATGACGTCCACCCCCGAGCCCGTGAACCAGGTTCCCGACCCTGGGGACCAGGTCCCTGAGCCTGTCGAAGGGCCGCTCGCCCCCGGCGCACCGCCGCCGCAGCTGGTGCGATCGCCGCTCAGCGACGGCGAGTGGCATCGCCTGCACCCGCTCACGCCCCTCCTGCGCGGCGGGCTGTTCCTGATCGTCGTCATCGGCATCGTGCTCGCGAATCTGCGCGATCGCCTCGTGTTCATCTTCCTGCCGTGGCTCGCGCCCGACATCGAGGAGGAGGTCGGCGAGTGGGAGGGTGCCGGCGGCGACCCCATCGACTTCATCGTCGCGAACAACCTCTACGTGCTGGCGGGGCTCGCGGTCCTCGCGGCGCTCATCGTCCTCGTCGCGGTGTTCTACACGTCGTGGCGCTTCCACACCTTCCGCATCACCGATGACGACGTCGAGGTGCGCAGCGGCATCCTGTTCCGCACGCAGCGCCGGGCACCGCTCGATCGCGTGCAGGGTGTCAACCTCACGCGGCCGATGATCGCGCGACTGCTGGGCATGGCGAAGCTCGAGGTCGTCGGCGCCGGAGCCGATGCGAACGTCAAGCTCGAGTACCTCTCCACCGCGAACGCCGAGGCTGTGCGGACCGACATCCTCCGCCTCGCATCCGGACGTCGTCTCGCGATGACCACGGGACCGGCCGCGGTCAGGCCCGTCGGCAGGGCCGCGATGCTGAGCCAGACCGTGGGTCGCGAGATCACCGGCATGATCGAGGGGCCAGAGGCGCCGGTCGCCGAGCTCGAGTCCGTCGTGAGCATCCCGGTCGGCCGGCTCGTGGCATCCCACATCCTCAGCATGTCGACGCTGGGCCTGATCTTCGCGATCATCGCGATCGTGGTCGGTGTGAGCCAGGGCGTCACGTGGCTGCTGTTCGGGTTCGTTCCCGCGATCATCGGCTTCGGCGCCTACTGGCTGCGCTCGATCGTCCGGTCGCTGCGGTACGCGATCGCGCCGACGCCCGACGGCGTGCGGATCACGTTCGGCCTCTTCACGACCATCACCGAGATCGTGCCCCCGGGGCGTGTGCACGCCGTCGAGGTGACACAGCCCATCATGTGGCGCCCCGCCGGCTGGTGGGCGGTGCGCATCAACCGCCTCACCGGGCGCAGCGCCGCCGACGGCAGCACGGATCAGTTCACCACCGCCCTGCCGGTGGGCACCGTCGCCGACGTCGAACGCGTGCTGCGGCTGCTGCAGCCCACGCTCTCCGACGAGGAGCGAGCGCTGGTCGTGCAGGAGGGCATGTTCGGACCGGGCGAGGTCGACACCTTCACGAACACGCCGAAGCGCGCCTGGTGGATCGTCCCGCTGTCGTATCGGCGCAACGGCTTCCGCCTCACCGCCGACGCGCTGCTGATGCGACGCGGCGTCGTGTGGCGCAAGCTGGTCATCCTGCCGCTCGCGCGTCTGCAGAGCATCGGCCTGTACCAGGGCCCCCTCGACCGGGCGTCGGGCGTGACGAACGTGCGCGCGCACGTCGTCACCGGTCCGGTGTCGCCGTTCCTGGCTGCCGTCGACCGCGACCACGCTCTCGCGCTGTTCGACGATGTCGCGCGCGGTTCGGTGCGCGAAGCGCTCGCCGACCGCACGCATCGGTGGGCGGAGGACGAGACGGTCCCCGCGGTCCCCGCAAGCGCCGGATCCACCGCAGCGGACGAGGCTGGCGACGTTTCGCCTCGCTTCGCTCACTCAACGACCGAACCTCTGATTGCGGTCGTTGAGCGAGCGAGCGCCAGCGAGGGAGACGAAACGCGCCGAGCCTCCGAGAGGACGCCCGGCGAGGAGGACCACGGATGACCCGTGATGGAAGGCTCGGAGTCGGGATCATCGGGGCGGGTCGCGTCGGACCGGTGCTGGGTGCGGCGCTCGCCGGTGCCGGACACGCGCTGGTCGGGATCACGCAGGGCTCCGACCCGGAGCGGGTCGAGGCGATCCTTCCGGGCGTGCCCGTGCTGGACGCGACCGAGGTCGCCCGGCGCAGCGAGCTGGTGATCGTCGCCGTGCCCCACGACCAGCTCGAGGGACTCGTGCGAGGTCTGGCCGAGGTCGGTGCGTGGCAGCCGGGGCAGCTCGTCCTGCACACGGACCCGGCCTGGGGGGCCGGCATCCTCTCTCCCGCCGTCGCGAAGGGCGCCATCCCGCTCGCCGTGCATCCCGCGATCGAGTTCAGCGGAACGTCGATGGATCTGCGCGCGCTGACCAGTGCGTACGCGGCCGTCACGGCACCCGGGCCGGTGCTGCCGATCGCGCAGGCCCTCGCCGTGGAGCTGGGGTGCGAACCGGTGGTCGTCGAGGAGTCGGCCCGCGCGGCCTACGGCGAGGCGATCGCCACGGCAAGGGTCTTCTCGCGCTCCATCGTGCACCAGGCGGCCGCTCTCCTCGCCGAAGCGGGCGTGCCGTACCCGGGGTCGTTCCTCTCCGCTTTGGCGCACACCACGCTCGACCACGCGCTCACCGAGGCCGGCTCTGGTCCGGTGGGTGGCGAGCCTCCCGCTACGATCCAAGGATGATCAGCACCATCGACGAGCTGCGTGCTCGGCTCGCCGAGGTACGCGCCGCCGCACCGGGGTCCCGCGTCGCCCTCATCTCGACCATCGGCTCCCTTCACGACGGACATATCGACCTGGTCCACCGGGCGCGCGAGGTCGCCGACATCGTCGTGGTGTCGGTGTTCGTCAATCCGCTGCGGTTCGCATCGCCGGCGGATTTCGCCGCCTATCCGCGCACTCCCGAGGACGACGCCCGACTGCTCGCGTCGCTCGGCGTCGACGTCGTCTTCGCGCCCGAGAGGGACGAACTGCTCCCCGACGGCTCCGCGACGACGAAGGTCTCCGCCGGCGACCTGGGCCTGCGGTACGAGGGGCGGTTCCGCCCGTTCTACTTCGACGGTCTCCTCACCGTCGAGGCCAAGCTGTTCCACCTCGTCCGGCCCGATGTCGCCGTCTACGGCGAGCGGGATCGGCAGCGCGTCTTCCTGGTGCGCAGGATGATCCGCGACTTATTCTTCGACGTCGAGGTCGCGACGGTCGAGACCGTCCGCGGCGACGACGGCCTTCCGGTGTCGACCCGCGTCGGGATGCTCGAGGACCGCGACCTCGCCGCCGCCGCGCTCCTCCCCGCGGCTCTCGATGCCGCAGCCGCCAACGCCGACCGCGGCATCGACGCCTGCATCGCCGCGGCGCAGTCGACGCTCATGGGGGAGCCCCGCATCCGCCTCGAGTATCTGAGCGTCGTCGATCCGGTGACGTTCCTCCCGGTCGACGAGGGCACCAGCGGACCCGCGCTCGCGCTCATCGCCGCGACGGTGGCGGGCCACCGACTCATCGATAACGCCGAGATCTACCTCGGCTGAGCGCGGACACCGGGCCCCAGGAGACGACATGCGCATCACACGGATCGGCGGTCCGACGGCCCTCGTCGAGTGGGAGGGGTGGCGGATCCTCACCGACCCCACCTTCGATCCACCGGGTCGCACCTATTCGTTCGGGGCGGGAACGTCGTCCCGCAAGACGACGGGGCCCGCGGTCGACCTCTCCGACATCGGCGAGGTCGACATCGTGCTGCTGAGTCACCACCACCACGCCGACAACCTCGACGATGCCGGCCGCGCCGGCCTCGGCGTCGCGCGTACGGTGCTGACGACGATCGCCGGCGCCAAGAGCCTGTCGACGTCGGGCGCGCACCGCGACGCGAGAGGTCTGCGTGCCGGAGACGCCATCACCCTCACCGCCGAGGGCAAGCCCGACCTCGTGATCACGGCGACGCCGTGCCGGCATGGCGCTCCTCTCACGCGTCCGATCGTCGGTCCGGTCATCGGGTTCACGCTGGCGCGCGTGGGCGGCGCGCACCCTGTGCTCTGGATGACCGGTGACACCGTGATGTACCGCGCGCTGCGTCGCGTCGCCGCGGGCTTGCATCCGGACGTCGCCCTCGTGCACATCGGTGCGGTGAAGTTCCCGCTCACGGGCCCGCTGGCGTACACGATGGATGCCGACGACGCGGTCGAGCTGATCGGGCTGGCCGAGCCCGGCACGGCGGTGCCCGTGCACGTCGAGGGCTGGAGCCATTTCTCGCAGCAGGAGGATGCGGCGGCCCGCGTGCTGGACGCCGCCCCCGGCGCGGTGCGCGAGCGCGTCCGCTGGGCGCCCCTGGGGGAGCCGATCGAGCTCCCCTGACCGGCGCCGACACCGGCGCGGGCCGAGGCGCGGGCTGCGGCATCCAGTGTTCTGAGTGGGCTGTTCAGAAAGGCCGGAGGTCGCCGCCGATACACTTGGGGGTCCGCGTTCTGCGGAGAACATCCCCCACCGAGGAGCACATCCCGTGACCGACACGACCTCGCCCGCCGAGACCGCCGAGCCCACCGAAGAGGAGATCTTCGAGCAGAAGGCCGTGCGTCTGGCCAAGCGCGAGCGGCTGATCGCGGAGCGGACGGATGCCGCAGGCGGGGCCTACCCCGTCAGCCTGCCGATCACCGACACGATCCCGGCGCTGCGGGAGCGTTTCGCCGACCTGGAGGCGGGGGCCGAGACCGGCGTCACCGCCGCCGTCGCCGGTCGTGTCGTGCTGAGCCGCAACGGCGGCAAGCTCTGCTTCGCCACGCTCCAGGCGGGCGACGGCAGCCGCATCCAGGCGATGGTGTCGCTGGCCGCGGTCGGCGCCGACTCGCTGCAGGCGTGGAAGGAGCTCGTCGACCTCGGCGACCACGTGTTCGTCAGCGGAGAGGTCATCTCGAGCCGACGCGGCGAGCTGTCGATCATGGTCTCGGACTGGCGCATCGCCTCGAAGGCCATCCTGCCGCTGCCGAACCTGCACAACGAGCTCAGCGAGGAGAACCGCGTCCGCAGCCGGTTCCTCGATCTCATCGTGCGCGATCGTGCGCGTGAGACCGTCATCGCCCGCGCCAAGGCCAACGCGAGCGTGCGGCAGACCTTCGCGAACCACGGGTTCCTCGAGGTGGAGACCCCGATGCTGCAGGTGCAGCACGGCGGTGCGTCGGCGCGTCCCTTCATCACCAACTCGAACGCCTTCGACACCGACCTCTACCTGCGCATCGCGCCGGAGCTCTTCCTCAAGCGGGCCGTCGTGGGCGGCATCGACCGGGTCTTCGAGATCAACCGCAACTTCCGCAACGAAGGCGCCGACTCGACCCACAGCCCCGAGTTCGTCATGATCGAGGCCTACCAGGCGTACAGCGACTACAACGGCATCGCCGACCTGACGCAGGAGCTGATCCAGAACGCCGCCGTCGCGGTCACCGGATCCACCACGGTGACCTGGGCGGACGGCACGGAGTACGACCTCGGCGGCGAATGGGAGCGCCTCCCGATGTACGGCTCGCTCTCGGAGGCGTCCGGCCGCGAGGTCACGCCTGAGACGCCGCTCGCCGAGCTCGTCGCGTTCGCGAACGAGGTGGGCGTCGACATCCCGCCTCACGCCACCCACGGCAAGCTGGTCGAGGAGCTGTGGGAGCACTTCGTCAAGCCCGGTCTCGCCCGCCCGACGTTCGTCATGGACTTCCCGATCGACACCAGCCCGCTCGTGCGCGAGCACCGCACGATCCCGGGCGTGGTCGAGAAGTGGGATCTCTACACCCGCGGCTTCGAGCTCGCGACCGGCTACTCCGAACTCGTCGACCCCGTGATCCAGCGCGAGCGCTTCGTCGAGCAGGCCAAGCTGGCTGCGCGCGGCGACCTCGAGGCCATGCGCATCGACGAGGAGTTCCTGCGGGCGCTCGAGCACGGCATGCCGCCGACCGGGGGCATGGGCATGGGCATCGACCGTCTGCTGATGGCGATCACCGGTCTCGGCATCCGCGAGACGATCCTCTTCCCGCTCGTCAAGTAGGCGGAGCGCGCCGTCACCGCCGGCGCGATGTACTCCCACGACGGGCGCGCCTCGACGGTCGAGGGCGTCAGGTGAGACCATCTCGCATGGTCAACCGCTCAGACGCGAACTCTCCAGTGATCTCCACGCCGCATTTCGTCGGTCGCGATCCCGAGTTGGCCGCGCTCCGCGATGCCGTCTCCCGGCCGCCCGCGATCGTGCTGGTGGAGGGTGAGGCGGGGATCGGGAAGAGCCGACTGCTGCAGGAGTGGCTCGCCGGCGCGCCCACTCTCACCGCCCTGGTCTCGGTGTGCCCGCCGCTGCGGGAGTCGCTGACCTTGGGTCCGATCGTCGACGCGTTCCGGGGGATCGACCGACTCGTGGCAGGACTGCGGCTCACCGATCTCGCGGGCGCGCTGCGGCCGCTGTTTCCAGAGTGGTCCGGCGACCTGCCGCCCGCCCTCGAACCCCTCGACGACGCGAAGGCGGCACGGCATCGCCTGTTCCGCGCGCTCGACGAGCTGCTCAGGGCGCTGGGCGTGGGCGTCCTCGTCCTGGAGGACGCGCACTGGGCCGACGAGGTGACGCTGGAGTTCCTCCTGTTCCTCACCTCCCGGCAGCGCTCGGACGGACCGAGCCTGGTGATCTCGTACCGCCCGGAGGAGGTGGACGCCGGGTCGCTGCTGCTGCGGCTGACGTCCCGCCTGCCCGTCGGGGTCACCGGGTCGAGGATCGCCCTCACGTCGGTGGCACCCGACGACACGGCGTCGCTGGTGTCGTCGATGCTGGGCGGAGAGCCGGTCTCCGACGAGTTCCGCAGCTTTCTGCACGAGCGGACCGGGGGCATCCCCCTGGCGATCGAGGAGTCCGTCCGGCTCATGTGCGATCGTGCGGACATCACCTTCCGTGACGGGCAGTGGGTCCGCCTGGCGCTCACGGAGCTCCAGGTGCCGCCCACCGTCCGCGACTCCACACGAGAGCGGGTGGACCGCCTGTCGCCCGCAGCGCAGCAGACGCTGCGGGCCGCCGCGGTCCTGGCCGAGTGGTCGTCCGAGGCCGCGATCGCTGCGACCGCCGGCCTCACGCCCGAGGACGCGCGCGCCGGCATCGCTGAGGCGGCCGACGCCAGGATCCTGTCCGGCGACGACCGCGGCCGGTGGCGGTTCCGGCACGTCCTGGTCGCGACGGCGGTCTACGAGACCGTCGCGCGCACCGATCGCGCGCTCCTGCACCGCCGAGCCGGCGAGGCGTTGGAGTCCGTCGATCCGCAGCCCGTCGCGCGCCTGGCCCACCACTTCCGCGAGGCCGGCGAGACCCGGCCCTGGGCGCGGTACGCCGAGCAGGCGGCAGCGCAGGCGATGGCGTCGGGCGACAACACCGCTGCCGTCGTCCTGCTTGTCGACCTCCTGAGGGAGACGGCACTCCCGCCGGCCGACCTCGCGCGAATCGCGCGCACCACGGGGCTCGCCTCCTTGGGGCGCCGAGAGCCGGTCGATGAGGTCTATCACCGCGTCGTGCGCGGCCTGCGCACGGTGCTCGACGGCCCCGGGCTGTCCGCCCGCGAGCAGGCTGAGGTGCGCAACCCGCTGGGCCGGCTCCTGATCACCGGTGGCGAGGCGGCGGCCGCGCGTGTGGAGCTCGAGCGGGCGGTGACGGACCTCGGCCACGACCCCGCCGAGGCGGCCAAGGCCATGACGTACCTGGGCTGGGCCTACGGGTCGCCGTGGCCGGCCTCCACCCATCGACGCTGGCTGCGGCGTGCCGCCGACCTCGCGGCGGGAATCGAGTCGCCCGCGGTCCGACTGAACCTGACGGGCAACCGCGCGGCCGCGTTCCTCATGCTCGGCGACGACGAGGCATGGGACGTCGTCGCCGGCCTGCCGTTCGACGGCGCGACCGCCCCGGAGCGGCTCGACGTCGCCCGCATCCACACCAACATCGGGACAGGCGCGGTGATGTGGGGCCGGTACGCCGAGGCGGAGCGGCACCTCGCCGTCGCCCTGAGGCTCGCCGACGCCGAGGAATCGTCGCGGCTGCGCTTCAACGTCCAGCTCGAACTCGCCAACCTGGACTGGTTCCGCGGACGGTGGGAGGGGCTGGCAGACCGCAGCGCCACGCTCGCCGAGGCCAACGCGGACCGGCCGGCGATCCACCTGGCCGGCGTCCGGCTGACCGCGCGGCTCGCCGCCGCGGCCGGACGCCGACGCGAGGCGGAGGAGCAGTTCCGGTACGTCCTCGATGAGGCGACGCGGCTCGGCGCCGCCGACGACGTGATGGAGCCCGCCGCGGAGCTGGCGCGGCTCTGGCGGGCGGACGGCGAGATCGCGCGGGCGCTGCAGATCACCGACGCGCCGCTTCGCACCGTCCGGGCAAAGGGGATCTGGCTGTGGGCCACCGACGTCGCGCCCGTGCGGGTCGATGCGCTGATCGCCGCGGGGGAGCGCAAAGCCGCGAAAGCCCTCACCGAGGAGTTCGCCCGCGGGCTGCGCGGTCACACCGCCCCGGCCCCTCGGGCCGCGCTGGCGCTTTGTCGGGCGCACGTTGCTGCCGCAGGGGACGACCCGGCCAGGGCAGCTTCCGCGTACGCGCGGGCGGCGCAGGCGTGGGACGCGCTGCCGCGGCCGTACGACGCTCTGCGTGCGCGCGAGGGCCAGGCGGTCGCGCTCCTGGCGGCAGACCGCCTCGCCGAGGGGCGGCAGCTGCTGTCCGCACAGTACGAGGAGCTGTTCCGGCTCGGCGCCCGCCGGGACGCCGACCGGGTCGCCCAGCGGCTCCGCGACCACGGCGCGGAGGTTCCCCGGCTGTGGCGCGGCGGCCGGAAGGGGTATGGCGACCGCCTCTCGCCCCGCGAGCTGGAGGTGGTCCGGCTGGTGGTCGCCGGCAGGACGAACCGGCAGATCAGCCAGATCCTCGCCAAGTCGCCGGCGACGGTGGACCAGCAGCTGAGGTCGGCCATGCGCAAGGTCGAGGTGACGTCCCGGACCGCCCTCGCCGTCAAGGTGACCGAGGCCGGACTGCTCGAGGACGACGAGTTGGGTGTGACGCTCTCATAAAGATTGACGTATTCGCCGGATAGCGACGTGCGGGCTGCATGCCGAAACATGACCTGCATGTCCCACGACCCGGAGTCACGCGCGCGCCACGAGATCGCCGCGAGTGACGACTCGAACACCGAGCCAGAGCTGCCCCAGCCCGGTGGAGCGCGCACCACCGAGGGTGCCGTCGACCCCGACGGCGCTGCCGACCGTGCGCGCCAGAGCCACGACCCTTACCAACCCCTGTAGACCGGAGGCCCCACCCATGAGACTTATCGCCATCGCCACGTCGCTCGCCGTCATGGCCGGCCTGAGCATGGGTGCGCCGCTCCCGGCGGCCGCCGCCGAACCGGATGCTGTTCCCCCCGAAGCCAAGATCACGGGCGATCTGAAGGACCGGTTCCATGAGGACCCGGTCGCCGATTTCTGGATCACGTTCAACGCCAACGCCGACCTGGCGCCCGCCAAGGAGATCACCGACTGGGACGAGCGCGGTCAGTTCGTCTACGACGCGCTCAAGAAGTCGGCCAAAGCTTCCGAGGCGGCCGTGGCGGCCGAGCTCGAGGCAGCGGGCGTGAAGTACACGTCCTACCCGCTCGTCAACGCCGTGCTCGTCAAGGGCGGCACGCAGGACCTCGCGCTCGACGTCGCCTCGGTGGGGCAGGTCGCCGAGATCCACGCGTCGCCCCAGGTCGCGCTCGTCGAACCCGTCGAAGAGGAGACGCCGGCTGAAGAGGGCCTCCGCCCCGACGCCGCGGTCGCAGACGACGCGGGCGTCAACGCGTGGGGGGTGGACGCCATCCGCGCCCCCGAAGCCTGGGCGATGGGCGCCACGGGCGCCGGTATCACGGTGTCCAACCTCGACTCGGGCGTCCAGTTCGACCACTCGGCGCTGGTGTCGAAATACCGGGGCGCCAAGCCGGACGGCACGTTCGAGCACGACTACAACTGGATGGCCACCCGGACCACCTGCTCGGACGCGCCCTGCGACGACAACGGTCACGGCACGCACACCATGGGCACGATGGTCGGCGACGACGGCACCAATCACGTCGGTGTCGCCCCAGGCGCGAACTGGATCGCGACCGACGGCTGCTGCAGCAGCTCCGGTGCCGAGTCGCTGCTGGAGTCCGGCTGGTGGCTGCTGGCCCCGACCGACCTGCAGGGCAACAACCCGGATCCCTCCAAGCGCCCCCACATCATCAACAACTCGTGGGGCCAGGACACCGAGCACGACTTCCACACCTTCTTCAATGCGATCGACGCGGCCTGGACGGCCGCCGGCATCTTCAGCGTCTGGTCGTCGGGCAACACCTCTCCGTATGCGGACTGCGACACCGTCTCCTCTCCGGGCGCGGCCCCGAGCGCCTACTCCGTCGGCGCCTACGACGTGAGCGGCAACCTGGGGGCCTTCTCGCGCAAGGGTGAGGGCGAGAACGGCCAGATCAAGCCTGAGATCTCGGCTCCCGGGGTGGGTGTTCGCTCGTCGTATCCCGGCAACCAGTACGTCGAGATGTCGGGCACGTCGATGGCGTCACCGCATGTCGCCGGCGCCGTCGCCGACCTGTGGAGCTACGACCCGACGCTGATCGGGCAGGTCGAGGAGACCCGTCGCCTGCTCGCCGAGTCGGCCGTCGACGTCGACAACACGTCGTGCGGCGGGACCGCCGACTTCAACAACATGTACGGCGAGGGTCGGCTGGACCTGCCCCGCCTGCTCGAGCTCGCGCCCCGTCAGGGCGGCACGCTGACCGGAGTGGTCACCGCGAACGGTGAGCCGGTCGTCGGCGCCGACGTGACGATCAGCGGACCGTTCACCCGCTCCGTCGGGACGGACGAGGCCGGCCGGTTCTCGGTGAACCTGCCCGTCGGCGACTACCGGCTGAGCACGAAGGTCTTCGGCTACCTCACCGCGACCGCCGAGGTCACGATCGTCCTGGGCGAGCAGTCCTCCGCCGACCTCCCGCTCACGGCCGCCCCACGGCACGACATCCGCGGCACGGTGGTCGACGGGGAGGGCGACGCCGTCCCGAACGCCGACGTCTCGGTCAGGGGCACGCCGCTGGACCCCGTCCGCACGGACGCCGACGGCGCGTTCGAGATCGCCGACGTGCCCGAGGGCCAGTACGGCATCGCCGTCACGCCAAACGCCTGCTTCTCGCCCACCTCCGTCCCGCTGACGGTCGGTGCTGAGAACGAGCGGCTGGAGATTCCCGTAGGGCTCGTCGTCGACGGCGGCGGCTACAGCTGCGCCGTCTCCGAGGGGGAGCACCTGCGGGGTACGGACAGACTCGACTTCGAGGCGCCCTTCGTCTGGTCCGAGGTGAACCTGCCGTTCCCGATCGCGCTCTACAACGGGAGCCACGACACGCTCGGCATCGGCCTGCGCGGCGTGATCTCTCCCGACGCTTCCACGGGACCGGGCTACGGCGGTGCCGGCGCCTTCCCGTTCTCCACCGAGACCCCTGTCGAGTTCGCTCCGGGTGGCGGCGTGTTCACAGCGGCGACGAAGCTCGACGGCGAGGACGCATTCGTCGTCGAGTACCGCGACGCCAGGATCTGGGCCTACCCGATCCGGTCGGAGTACAGCGAGCCGGTCGACTTCTCGGCCACGTTCACCCGCTCGGGCAAGATCGTCTTCGGGTACGGCGACGGCATCGGCACCGAAGACCCGGTGACGGCCGGCGCCCGCGCGATCACGGGCATCCAGGGCTGGGCCGGCGTGGACGGCATCCGGTTCTCCGACAACGCGCCGGTGCTCGAGGACGGGATGATCGTCACGTACGACCTGCCCGACTGGGGCTACCTCGATGCCACCGTCGTCGACAAGAACGACGGGCTGCCGGTATCCGGTGCCACGGTGTCGTTCACCGATGAGGACGGACTCGTCGAGTCCGTCACGACGGGGGGGACGGGCGTCGTGCACCGCCAGCTTCCCGTCGCCGACTACACGATGACGGTCGAGGCGCCGAACTACGTGACCGCGTCGTACGACTTCACCCTCGACGAGCTCTACGCGAAGGCGAAGATCGACGCGCGCCTGACCACCGGCGTCGCCGACCTGAAGTCCGACGGTCTGGACGTCCTGATGGGCACAGATCAGAACGGCGTCGGCTCGCTGACGCTGACCAACAACGGTTCCGCCCCGCTCACGTACGACCTGGGCGAGGCCGAGCGCCATCCCGAACTCGACGGCGCGGGCGCCACGACGCGCACCGGGACAGGGGCGGACAGCACCATCGACCTCACCGCCTGGACGGCCGGTGCGAGCGACATGACGCCGTCGAACGTCGACGGAGAGTTGGAGGCATCCGCCGCCGCGGAGGCGGATGCGGCCCTCAAGGTCGGCGCGACGGCCGGCGGCGAGGTCATCACCCGTATCGCGATCCCGGGCACCATCGCGGAGAAGGAGCCCTCGGGCGTCGGGTACGACGGAGACGTGTGGGTCCACGATTACGACAAGCGGACCAACACCGCCTACACGGTGACGGGCAAGTCCACCGGCAAGGTCTTCGACGCGGCGTGGAACCCCGACTACCGGGCTTTCGACATGGCGCTCGACACCGAGACCGGTGACATGTGCCAGATGGAGGACAGCCCTGACAGCTACATCCACTGCTTCGACCGGGAGACGGGCAAGGAGACCCGTCAGATCAAGGGTGACTGGTCCACGTTGCCCCTGACCGGGCTCGCCTACAACCCCGAGGAGGACGTGTTCTACGTCGGCGGCCGGAGCAACGGCATGATCGGGACGGTCGCGGGCACGTCTCACGACGACGCCGGCGCACTGCTGTCGTTCTGTGCCCCGCCGCTGCCGGAGATCATGGGCCTGGCCTACAACCAGGCGTCCGACACCATCTGGTACACGGACCGGACCTCCAACCGGCCCACCCGCCTGCTGCAGGTCGACCCCGAGGACTGCTCGCTCGTCAACGCGTGGTGGTTCCCCGGCATGAAGCCGGGCGCGGGTGGCGGCCTCGAGACCGACTCGACCGGCGCGCTGTGGGCGGTGGATCAGCTGACCGACGAGGTCCTGCTCGTCGACGTCGAGGACGACCTGTTCACCGACCTTCCCTGGCTGTCGCTCTCCTCAAGCGGTGGCACACTTGCCCCGGGAGAATCGACCACGGTCAAGGTCTCGATCTCCTCGAAGGACGTCGACCCCGGCACCCTGGCGGCGAACGTCATCGTGCGGTCCGACTCCGGGCGGCAGTCGAAGGCCTACGTCCCGGTGACGCTCACAACCTCCGCCTACCAGGTGGCCGTCGACGCGGGCGGGTCCTCGTTCACCGATGCCACCGGCTTCGCCTGGTCTGCCGATCAGGCGGCCGGCGAAGGCACGTGGGGCTACCAGGGCAAGGACAAGGCGACCTCCACGCGCGCGCCGATCGCGGGCACCGAGGACGACTCTCTGTTCCAGTCCCAGCGCACCACGCCGGACCGCGACCTCGTCTACACCTTCCCCGACGTACCGAAGGGCACGTACAACATCGACCTCGGGTTCGCGGAGACCGAGCAGGTGGGCGTAGGCAAGCGGGTCTTCGACGTCCTCGTCGACGACGAGCTGACGCAGTACGCCTACGACGCCGCCTCCGCCGTGGGTCCGGACGCCGCCGACTGGCACACCGCCGTCGTGCAGCACGAGGGCGGACCGCTGACCGTCGAGCTGCGCGGGGCGAAGGGCCTGCGGGCACCGAGCGTCGGGGCGCTGCGCGTCACGCTCGACCCACGCGGGGCCGAGGCCGAACCGGAGCCTCAGCCCGAGCAGCCGGAAGCGGGCCCTGTGCCCGTGGCGCCGGCGGGTCGCTCGTACTCGGTGCAGGTGACCGAGGGGCTCTACCGGCAGGGAACCACGGACTCCGAATGGCAGGGCGACGACCTGTGCGGCGTCCTGTGGTTCGACTCCAGCTTCCTGTTCCCGTTCTACGACACGGCCTGGGACGGCGTGTGCGTGACGACCAACGGATCGCTGGCATTCGACCGGTCGAGCAGCCAGGCGAGCAACACGGCGCTGCCCTCGCGGAGCCCGGTCGATGCCATCTACCCACTGTGGGATGACTTGATCGTCGACGACCAGGCGGGCATCTACTTCGGCATGACCGAGGTGGACGGGATTGCCGCGGAGGTCATCGAGTGGCGCAACGTCACCTTCTACAGCGACCGGACGGCCAGGGTGAGCTTCTCCGTCACCCTGATCGCGGACGGCCGCATCCAGATCGGGTATGGCGACGGCGTCGGCGGTGACAACCCCCTCACCCACGGGTCGTCGGCGACGGTCGGCCTGGAGAGCCTGACGCGCAACCCCGCCAGCCAGTACTCCTTCAATCAGCCGGTGCTGACGGCCGGGCTGGGGCTGGAGTACACGCTTCCGACGTCGGGCACGATCGAGGGAACGGTTACCGACAAGAACGACGGCCAGCCGATCGCCGGTGCGATCATCACGCTGCGCGGTCCCGCCGGCGACCGGGTCATCACGGCCGACGAGCTGGGCCGGTGGAAGGCCCAGGCGCTGGTCGGCGAGAACACCGTGGAGGTCTGGGCGCCGAACTACGTCACGGCCAGCCACCCGGTGACCATCGCCGCGAAGGACCAGGCCGAGGTGGTCGACACCGCACTGACCACGGGCGTCCTGACGGTCACCCGAGGCGACCTCGATTGGCTGCTGGCCCAGGGCCAGACCGCCACGGCTGACGTCACCGTGACGAACACGGGCTCCGCCCCGCTCCAGGTGGAGCTGCGTGAGCAGCGGCGCACCGACGACGGCGGGCACGAGGCCGCCGACCTGCCGTGGCTGACCCTCACGGGCAAGGCCGCGGACGGCACGGTAGAGCTCGGGGTCGGCGAGTCCACCACGGTCACCGCGAAGGTCGACAACGCCGGCGTCGAGCCCGGCGTGCTCGTCGGGGACGTGCTCGTCGCGTCCAACGCCGGCAAGGACGCGTCCCAGTTCCAGCCGGTCCGACTGGCGACCTCCGCCTACTGGCAGGGCGTGGATGCCGGCGGGTCCGGGTTCGTCGGCGCGGACGGCTTCGTCTGGTCGCCTGACCGCGCGCTGGGCTCGGAGCCGTGGGGGTACGTCGGTGGCACCGATCGTGCCACCAAGGCCGACATCGGCGGCACGGAGGACGACGACCTGTACCGCACCCAGCGGACGGGCAAGACGTTCAGCTACGTGTTCAAGGACGCGCCCGCCGGGACGTACCGCATCGGTCTCGACTTCGCCGAGATCGACAAGGTCAAGGCCGGCATGCGGGCGTTCGACGTCCTGGTGAACGGGAACCCCGTGCTCCACGACCACGACGTCCAAGCCACCGTAGGCGCGCTGACGGCGGACGTGCAGGAGGTCACCGTCGAGCACGCCGGAGGCGATCTGACGATCGAGTTCACCGGCGAGATCAGCGAGCGCGAGCCGATCGTCAATGCCCTGAAGGTTCGGGAGGATCCGCGCCTCTGACCTCATGCTGACGGGCCGCCGGCCCGTGACGGAGCCTCTCCCGGTCGTCGCCGGGGGAGGCTCCGTCGCGTCCCGCGCCGGGGTGCGGCGCCCCCCTGCGCGCCTACCCCGCCCTCACGTCGCCGCAGCGCCCGCGCGGCGGAACGCCCAGTCGGGCAGGTGGCCGGCGCTCACGAATGACAGCACGATCTGCGACAGCCCGTGCTCGGGCTCGATCTCGCACGCTCGTTCGGCGTACGCGGCGGCGTGAGTCGAGCGTCCGAGGGCCCACGACAGCCACGCGCACATCGCGAGGGGGCCCGGCTGCGAAGCCCGCGGCGCGACAGCGGCGGCGGCCCGCGCCAGCGCGAGCGCCGCCTCGAGTCGAGAGACCTGCGGCGGATCGCCCTCGCCCCACATGCGCATCGCGAGGTGGGCCGGGTACTCTTCGCCGGCCTCCCACCGCAGCTGCGCGTCGAACGCTTCGTCGCCCTGCGCGAGGTTGCCGCTCCACTGCACCAGCGCGACGTCCCGCAAGGCGGGACGCGCCAGGCACCAGACCAGGGCGGCCGTGTCGTACACGTCCGCGCCCTCGAGCGGGCGTGCGAGGGCGTCTTCGAAGAACCGCGGCAGGTCATCGAGCCCGCAGACGGCTGCGAGTGCGCGCGGGTCGAGCCGCGACGACGCGTCGGTGACGGATGCCTCGTCCTCCACGACCCCCGACACCGGGGCCGGCACAGGCCCCAGGTCGCTCGCGCGCGTGTGCGGCTCGGCGCCGGCCGTCGCGCCTCCTACCGGCAGATTGATCGGCCGCCCGAAGGCGTCCCGTTCGTGGGCTGACGCCGCGCCGTCACGAGGCACGGCGGTGGCTCGTGACGGCGCGGCATCGTCCTTGGAGGTGGATGGGCGAGGTACGCGCGCCGCTCGACCCGGGCTTCCGGCGGCGGCGGCGCCCCCGTCCGGCCCGCACAGCACCGCGACCGCCTCACCCAGAGCGCCCATCGCCTTCTCGACGCTCGCCCGCTCCTCCGCGGAGCGCGCGGGAAGTTCGGCGCCCGTCGCCTGGTCGCCGTCCGGAGCCGGGACGTCTCCCGATCCTGTCCACGTGAGCTCGGCGAGCGGTCTGCCCTCGGTGGGGCAGTCGGCGTCGAGGAACGATCCCCACGCATCGGCGGCCACGCACAGCACGTCGGTGACGCGAAGGCCGCATGCGTGGGCGCGGCGCTCGAAAGCGGCGAAGAGCTCGAGATGCGGCATCCGTCCGTCCTCGTGGAACCGGGCGTCGGTGTACGCGATCGCGGCGACGGCATCGGCCTCGGGAAGCCGGCAGGCCATGCCGGTCACGGTCGCAGCAATGCGGTCGACGGACTCGGCGTCGCCCTCGGGGAGGTCGAACCGCATCGCTCCGAGGCTGCGCCCGCCGTGAAACGGGATCACCACGAGGCTGCGGGTCGGGTGGTAGCCCAGCATGCGGGGGACGATGGACAGGAACTGCGCGGCATCCGCGGCTTTCACGACGGTGGGGGTCATGGTGGATGAGCCTCGTGGGCGGCACAGCCCCGCCGGAAGACCTGTGGATGGATCGGGCTCGCTCTGCCCCGCAAGGGGATCCTGTGGAGGAGTCGGCAGCGGTGGATGAAGGCGCATCGCCGCCGGTAAGAACCCACCTGTGGAGGAGTCGGCAGCGGTGGATAAGCGCGCTTCGCCGGCGCAAGAGCCCGCCTGGGGAGGAGCCGATTCCCGCACCGCGTATCCTGGACACATGGATTACTGGGTCGCGGTGCTGTGGACGCTCCTGCCGACCGTCCTCGTGTCGCTGATCTTCTTCTTCGTGCTGCGCAGCATCATCCGCTCGGACCGCACCGAACGGCGCGTGTACGCGAAGATCGAGGCGGAGGAGCGCGCCAAGCGCGGACTGCCGCCGGTCGCTCCCGGCTCCGCGTCTGCCGACAGCTGAAGCCGGACGCGCGCCACGCCAGGCCCTCGGCACCACCCGTAACCCCGCCGGGCCATTCCGCAATCGCGCGCCGTGGCGAGATCCCCGCGTGCCGGGCGGCGTCGGTCGGCCCCGATAGTGTGAGCACACCGTGCCGTCCGCCGGCCCGGTCCGCCCGTCCGATCCGCCCGACCCTGTCGAGAGGCACTGCTCGATGATCACCATCACGTTCGATGCGACGTGGTGGGTGGTGCTCGTCTTCATCGTCGACATCGTGATCCGGGTGGCGGCGATCATCATCGTCCCGCGCAACCGCCGCCCGACTGCGGCGATGGCGTGGCTGCTCGCGATCTACTTCATCCCGATCGTCGGCGTGTTCCTGTTCCTGCTGATCGGCAACCCCCGGCTGCCGCGCAAGCGCCGGCGCAAGCAGGAGCGCATCAACGACTACATCCACGACACCAGCGCGTCGCTCGACTTCGGCACTCTGCGTCCGCACGCCCCGCAGTGGTTCACCTCGCTGGTCACGCTGAACCGCAACCTCGGGGCCATGCCCCTCGCGGGCGACAACGCCGCGCAACTCATCCCCGACTACCAGGAGAGCCTCGACGCGATGGCGGACGCCATCCGGCAGGCGGAGCACTTCGTGCACGTCGAGTTCTACATCCTCCAGGCGGATGCCGCGACCGACAACTTCTTCCGCGCGCTCGAAGAGACGGCGGCGCGGGGTGTGACGGTGCGGGTTCTCCTCGATCACTGGGCGAACCGCGGCAAGCCGTTCTACAAGCGCACCCTCAAGCGGCTCAGCGCAATGGGCGCGCAGTGGCATCTGATGCTGCCCGTGCAACCGCTGCGCGGAAAGTATCAGCGTCCGGATCTGCGCAACCACCGCAAGCTCCTGGTGGTCGACGGACGTGTCGCGTTCACCGGATCGCAGAACGTCACCGATTCCACCTACAACCTGCGCAAGAACATCCGCCGCGGCCTGCACTGGGTCGACCTGATGGTGCGGATCGAAGGCCCGGTCGTGGCATCCGTCAATGCCGTGTTCCTCAGCGACTGGTACAGCGAGACCGATGAAGTGCTCACCGAGCAGATCGACCTCTTCGACGTGACGAGCGGGCCGGGCGATCTGGACTGCCAGATCGTGCCCTCCGGACCCGGGTTCGAGTTCCAGAACAACCTCAAGCTGTTCGCTGGGCTGCTCTACGCCGCGCAGCGCAAGATCATCGTGGTCAGCCCGTACTTCGTGCCCGACGAGGCGCTGCTTCTCGCCATCACGACGGCGTGCCAGCGCGGCATCCATGTCGAGCTCTTCGTGTCGGAGGAGGGCGACCAGGCGATCGTCTACCACGCCCAGCGCAGCTACTACGAAGCGCTGCTGCGGGCAGGCGTGAAGATCTGGATGTACGAGAGGCCGTACATCCTGCACACGAAGAGCCTCACCGTCGACGACGAGGTCGCGATCGTCGGCTCGAGCAACATGGACATGCGCTCGTTCGGTCTCAACATGGAGATCTCGCTGTTCGTCCGGGGCGAGGAATTCGTGCGCCAGATGCGGTCTGTGGAGGACAGGTATCGCTCGCTCAGCCGCGAGCTCACCCTGGAGGAATGGGAGAAGCAGCCGTTGCGGTCGACGGTGCTCGACAACCTGGCGCGGCTCACCTCCGCGCTGCAGTGAGGCATTCTCCCGGCGGATCGTGACCGCCGCGTGACCGCGGTTACTGAGATTCCGGCGCCGATTGCGACACCATAGGGTGACGGATGCCTCGGGGGATGGGCATCCGCGAACCTCAGGAGGCCTCGCATGCCCGTCCGTTCCCGTTCACTCATCGTTGCTGCCGGCCTCGCGCTCATCGCCGCCGGCATGCTGACCGCCTGCGCCACGCCCGCCGGTTCCGGCGGAGCGCCGGCGCCCTCCGAGACGTCCGGCTCCTCGGGTCAGAGCACCGAGATCGAGGTCGACGCCGCGTGGCTCGACGGCGGTCGGATGATCGGCCTGGTCACGGAGGGCTCGTCGACGTGCGTCCCGACCGCAGGTGACACGTCGTACGAGAACGGCGTGCTCACGGTCGAGCTGGTCGAGCCGTCGGGCGACACCGCCTGCACGAGGGATCTGGTCCCCCGCGTGACGGTCGTCGGCCTGCCGGAGGGCGTCGACCCGGCGCAGGAGCTCGAGATCCGCGTGACCGGCGAGAGCATCCACGGCGACACCGACCTGGACGGCGTCCCCGGTCTCACCCCGGGCGCCGAGACGGACTACCTGCCGAGCGCCGGCTGGACCGGCGACGACGGCGAGTTCATCGTCCTGACGTGGGGCTCGTCGACATGTGTTCCCGTCGTCGAGGGCGCCACCGCCGCCGGCAACGAGGTGACGGTCACCTTCGCGACGCCGCCCGCCAACCAGGCGTGCACCATGGACATGGCGCCGCGCGGCACCCTCGTGCAGGTCGACGGCGTCGACGACGACTCCGAGGCGTTCGCGATCCTGACCGGCGCCGAGTTCGACAACGTCCGCGTCCCCATCATCGGCAGCGACTGACGTCGGAGATCCGGGATGCCGCGGGCCGCGGCATCCCGGATCGCACGGAGCTCGACCCTCACGGTCGCTTCGCGAGCGAGCGCTGCAGTCTGCTGCGAGCGCGCCGTCGCGAGGCAGCTCTCGACCGTAACTGTCGCGCTCGCCGCGACGGATGCCGAGACTACGTGTCGGCGCGGACCAGCAGGTCGCCGATCTCGCAGTCGAGGGTCCGGCAGATCGCGGAAAGCGTCGAATAGCGGATGGCGCGCGCGCGGTCGTTCTTCAGGATCGAGAGGTTCACGACAGAGACGCCGACGAGCTCCGACAGTCGTGTCAGGGTCATGCCGCGCTCGGCCAGGAGCTCGTCGAGCCGGCAGTGCACCCCCGACGGGCCCTCGTCCTCGGCGGGACTCATACGAGCCCATCCGTGTCGCGCTGCAGGCGGATGCCGCGGCGGAACGCGAGCGAGATCAGGCCGAGCACGGTCGCGGCGATCCAGATCGGGATGAAGGACGCCGTGATGGCCCAGGAACTCGGGTAGAACTCGCCGAGGCCCGCGGCCGCGAGGACGCCGTTGCGCCCGAACGTGTCCAGGAAGTAGATCGCCAGCGCCCCGCCGAACATCGTCCAGCCGGCGGCGTCGAGCAGGCGCGGATTGGTGGGGTCGAAGAACCGTCCTCGGAGAAACCGCAGCGCCAGGGTTCCGAAGAGCGCGATCACGACGAGCCACGCGATCGCACTCACGATGATCGACGCGCCGATCGAGACCGTCGAGAGCGCGTTCACGCCCTCGGCGATCACGTCGCCCTCCGTCACCCGCACCGTCGTCTCGGGCAAGCCGTCAGCCGGTGCGAAGTCGGCGGGCACGCCGGCGAACGGCACGGCGACCAAGACGCCTTCGCCGGTGAACGTCTCGAACCACCGGACCACCGAAGTCACCACCACGATCGCCGCGACCATACCCGCGACCACGAGGGTCGAGAGGATGTCGTTGCGCTCCTTCGTCGTCGTCTCCCGCATCACACGAGCCCTTCCGTCTCGCGCTGCAGGCGCGTGCCGATCTCGAATGCCCCGGCGACGAGCGCCAGCGCGAAACCCCAGCCGACGGGTGCGAGGTCGAGCTCCATGATGAAGGTCCCGAAGACGTCGACCACCTCGGGCGAGGTCGCGGCGAGGTCATCCACCAGGAGTGCCCGGCCGAAGGCGCCGAGCACCTGACTGAGCACGCCGCCGACGACGACGAGGACGGCCACGACGCCGATGGCCGTCGACATCGCACGGCGGAAGGGACGCGCGCGCATGAGCGAGACGCCCAGCCACCACGCGACGATGCAGACGCCGATCGTGGCGAGTGCCGGCAGTGCCAGCTCGAGCCACAGCATCCAGCCGACCGCACCGGGAAGCTCGGTGAACGTCACGTCGGCCGACGCATAAGAGGCGGCCGAGATCTCCGGAACGCCGGCGAGATCGGACACGTCACCCCTGGTCACCAGCATCCGGACCGTCGGTGCGCTCCCGAAGATCTCGACGGCGCCGCGGACGACGGCCACCAGAGCGGCCACGGCGACGCTGATCGCACCGGTCGCGATGAGCCCCAGGGCGAACCCCTCGCCTCGGGACACGTGCAGACGTGATGTCCAAGTCATGGGGAACTCCTTTCATATCGATAAACGTTGTTATCGAAGAACGATATGCCCATCGGATGCCGCCGGTCAAGGCATTCGTCGATCCCGCGGTGTTGCTTTCCCATGCATTCCGTGCCCGCTCGCCGACGGAGATCCGGCCCGCTATGCCCACGGCGAACACGGGCATGCGGCATCCACCTGCTGGCTACCCTCGATGTAAGGCGCAGTGGGCTCAGCAGACCCGCATCGCCCAGGAGGAGTGAATGATGTTCGAGAGATTCACGGACCGTGCCCGTCGTGTCGTCGTCCTCGCCCAAGAAGAGGCGAAGATGCTGAACCACAACTACATCGGCACCGAGCACATCCTGCTCGGTCTCATCCACGAGGGTGAGGGCGTCGCCGCCAAGGCCCTCGAGAGCCTCGGCATCTCGCTCGACGCCGTGCGCGAGCAGGTGCAGGACATCATCGGCCAGGGTCAGCAGCAGCCGACCGGCCACATCCCCTTCACGCCGCGCGCCAAGAAGGTGCTCGAGCTGTCGCTGCGCGAAGCGCTGCAGCTCGGCCACAACTACATCGGCACGGAGCACATCCTCCTCGGCCTCATCCGCGAGGGCGAGGGCGTCGCCGCCCAGGTTCTCGTGAAGCTCGGCGCCGACCTCAACAAGGTTCGCCAGCAGGTCATCCAGCTGCTGTCGGGCTACCAGGGCAAGGAGCCCGCCGGCGTCGCGAGCGGTGCGGGCGAGCAGACTCAGGGCACCACCCAGGGAGGTTCGCAGGTGCTCGATCAGTTCGGCCGCAACCTCACCCAGGCGGCGCGCGACAACAAGCTCGACCCGGTGATCGGGCGCGAGAAGGAGATCGAGCGCGTCATGCAGATCCTGTCGCGCCGCTCCAAGAACAACCCCGTCCTCATCGGCGAGCCCGGCGTCGGAAAGACGGCGGTCGTCGAGGGCCTCGCCCAGGCGATCGTCAAGGGCGACGTGCCCGAGACGCTGAAGGACAAGCAGCTCTACTCGCTCGACCTCGGCTCGCTCATCGCCGGTTCCCGCTACCGCGGTGACTTCGAGGAGCGCCTGAAGAAGGTCACCAAGGAGATCCGCACGCGCGGCGACATCATCGTCTTCATCGACGAGATCCACACCCTCGTGGGTGCGGGCGCCGCCGAGGGCGCGATCGACGCCGCGTCGATCCTGAAGCCGCTCCTCGCACGTGGCGAGCTCCAGACCATCGGCGCGACCACGCTGGACGAGTACCGCAAGCACTTCGAGAAGGATGCCGCGCTCGAGCGCCGCTTCCAGCCGATCCAGGTCGCCGAGCCGAGCCTGCCCCACGCGATCAACATCCTCAAGGGGCTGCGCGACCGCTACGAGGCGCACCACAAGGTGCAGATCACGGACGGCGCGATCGTCGCGGCGGCGAACCTCGCCGACCGCTACATCTCGGACCGTTTCCTGCCAGACAAGGCCATCGACCTGATCGACGAGGCCGGCGCACGCCTGCGCCTGTCGATCCTGTCGAGCCCGCCCGAGCTGCGCGAGTTCGACGACAAGATCGCCAAGGTCCGTGAAGACAAGGAGCGCGCCTCCGAGGACCAGGACTTCGAGAAGGCCGCCGGCCTGCGCGACGAGGAGAAGTCCCTCCTCGCCGAGCGCCTGCGCCTCGAGAAGCAGTGGCGCTCGGGCGACGTCGCGACCCACGCGGTCGTCGACGAGGGCCTGATCGCCGAGGTGCTCGCCCAGGCCACCGGCATCCCGGTCTTCAAGCTGACCGAGGAGGAGTCGAGCCGTCTCGTCTTCATGGAGAAGGCGCTGCACCAGCGCGTCATCGGCCAGGAAGAGGCGATCGCCGCCCTGTCGAAGACCATCCGCCGCCAGCGCGCGGGCCTCAAGGACCCGAAGCGCCCGTCGGGCTCGTTCATCTTCGCCGGCCCCACGGGCGTCGGAAAGACCGAGCTCGCCAAGGCGCTCGCCGAGTTCCTCTTCGACGATGAGGCCGCGCTGATCGCCCTCGACATGTCGGAGTTCGGCGAGAAGCACACGGTCTCGCGCCTGTTCGGTGCCCCTCCCGGATTCGTCGGATTCGAAGAGGGCGGACAGCTCACCGAGAAGGTGCGCCGCAAGCCGTTCTCGGTCGTGCTCTTCGACGAGATCGAGAAGGCTCACCCCGACATCTTCAACTCGCTCCTGCAGATCCTCGAAGAGGGTCGCCTGACCGACGGTCAGGGTCGCATGATCGACTTCAAGAACACGGTGATCATCATGACGACGAACCTCGGTTCGTCGGCGATCGCCGGGGGTCCGGTCGGCTTCCAGGTCGAGGGCAACAGCGGCACCACCTACGAGCGGATGAAGGGCAAGGTCAACGAGGAGCTCAAGCGCAACTTCAAGCCCGAGTTCCTCAACCGCGTGGACGACATCATCGTCTTCCCGCAGCTCGATAAGGACGAGCTGCGCCAGATCGTGGGGCTTTTCACCAAGCGCCTCGGCGAGCGCCTGCTCGACCGCGACATGACCATCGAGCTGTCGGATGCCGCGAAGGACAAGCTGATCGAGATCGGCTTCGACCCCGCCCTCGGCGCCCGCCCGCTGCGTCGCGCCATGCAGCGTGAGGTCGAGGACCGCCTGTCGGAGAAGATCCTGCACGGCGAGCTCGACCCCGGCGACCACGTGAAGGTCGACGTCGAGAACGGCGAGTTCGCTTTCGAGCACGGGCCGCGCGGCGAGAAGGTCGCGGTGGGCGTCGTCCACAACGGCGAGATCACCGCCACCCCGGACCTCGCTGCCAACGCGTAACCAGAACTCGAAGAGCGGATGCCGCGGCCCTGTGCCGCGGCATCCGCTCTTCTGCGTCCGCCGGGTGTTCGCTCCGCCGCGCGGTCGAGGATTCAGGAGACACGCTGTAGCCGGCGCCGCGGCCGAGTGCTCAAGCGGCGATTCTCCTGAATCCTCGACGGGCGGAACGCGGCGTCCGGCTGCCTGAGCAGGGCATCTACGCTGGACAGGTGGCAGATTTCACCGTCAGGCCCGCGCGCACGCGCGATGTTCGCCGCATACAGGCGCTGCTCGAGCCGTTCGTTCAGCGGCGCATCCTGCTCGGCAAGGATCTCGTCGTGCTGTACGAGGCGACGCAGCAGTTCCTGGTCGCCGAGGATGCCGCGGGCGAGCTCATCGGCTGCGGGGCGCTGCACGTGATGTGGGAGGACCTCGGCGAGATCCGCACGCTGATCGTGGCGGATGGCTGGCTGCATCATGGCGTGGGGCGCGCGATCGTCGAGGCGCTCGAGACGAACGCGCGCACGCTCGGCCTGTCGCGCCTGTTCTGCCTCACGTTCGAGGTGGACTTCTTCAGCCGACGGGGTTTCGCGCCCATCGGCGAACAGGTGGTCGACCCCGACGTCTACTCCCAGCTCATCCGCTCGCCCGACGAGGGCATCGCGGAGTTCCTGGACCTGGCGCACGTGAAGCCCAACACCCTCGGCAACACCCGCATGATGAAGCGCCTCTGACTCCGTCCCTCAGGAATCGGGGCGGCGGCATCACGGCAAGAAGGGCGCGCCGAACGGAGAACCCAGGCGCCGCGGTTAACCTGTCAGCATGACCGGCACCACTCCGCGACGTCGCCACTCTCCGGCGGTCTATCGTCGTCGGCGTCTCGCGCTGCTGGTGATCGCACTCCTGGTGATCGCCGGCGTCGTCTGGCTCCTCGTCGCGCAGCCGTGGGCGGTCGCCGCGACGGACGCGTCAGACGAGACAGAGCCCTCGCAACAGCAGCAGAACGCCGCCGACTCCCTGCCGGTGCCGTCGTCGCAGGCGACGGCGGGCGGCACAGACACCGGCGTCGTCGAGGGGGCGGTGGTCGAGGGTGCGACGCCCACGCCCGGTGCCACGCCGACGGCACTGCCCTGCGTCGCCAGCGAGATCAGCGTCGAGGCGGTGACGAGCGCCGACACCTACGCGGGCGATCAGAAGCCGGAGTTCTCGATCACACTCACCAACAACGGCGCCGACTGCACGCTTAACGTGGGCACCACCGCCCAGTCGTTCACCGTCATGAGCGGCGACGACGTCTGGTGGCGGTCGACCGACTGTCAGAGCGAACCGAGCGACATGGTCGTGATGATCGCCGCTGGCCAGACCGTGTCGAGCGCCGCACCCCTCGCGTGGGACCGGACGCGCTCGGCCGTCGGCACCTGCGCGGACGGCAACCGCCCCCTCGCGCCGGGCGGTGGCTCCTCGTACCACCTCTCGGTCGAGATCGGCGGCATAGGGTCCACCGAGCCGAAGCAGTTCCTGCTCTACTGACGGGCCCCGCTCTCCGGACCGGCCGGCGCGGGCCGCTGCATCCGTCTCACGCGACCTGCGGCATCCGTCCAGCCCGGGAGAGGCATCCGTCTCCCGCGGGCTGCGGCATCTGACGGCTGCGGCATCCGTCCTCGCCGTCCTCGCCACACGGCGAAGCGGGGCGGCCCCCAGACCGCCCCGCTTCGCCTATCCCCAACCTGAGGGTGTGGCCGAACCCCTCTAGGACTTGCCGCCGAAGACCTCGGTCTCCATCGCGTCGTACCCCTCCGCCTGCGGGTCGCCGTGCGTGCCGCCCGAGAGCGCGTACTCCTCCTCGGGGGAGAGCACCAGGCGGTGCCGGAAGTAGACCGCGAAGCCGACGAGGATCACGACGTAGACGATGGCGATCGCGACGATGGCCGGCTGGAAGGCGGAGTTGAGCAGGAACCCGAGGAAGATGAGCGCCGCGATCACGGCGGCGACGACCGCCCCTGTGACGCCCCACGGGCTCCGGTACGGGCGGCTCGCGTTCGGGTACTTCCGCCGGAGGATGACGAACGCGATCATCTGCATGAGGTAGGCCAGAACCGCGCCCCACACCGCGATGTTCAGCACGATCGCGCCGGCGACCGCACCGGCGTTGTCGGGGTCGATCCTCGCGAGGACGTCGAGCACGACCAGCGCGACGAAGCCGATGAGGGCACCGACGAGCAGCGCGACCCACGGGGTCTGCTGCTTGCCGGTGAGCGACAGGAACTTCGGGTAGTAGCCGGCGCGCGACAGCGAGTACATGTTGCGGCCGTAGGCGAACATGATGCCCTGCAGCGATGCCAGCAGCCCGATCAGCGCGAACAGCGCGAGCACCGCGGCGAGCTGGTCGCCGACGATCGCCCGGAATCCGTCGAGCAGCGGCTCGGCGGCGACGCCGGTCGCCTCGGCGCCGATGACGGCGGTGTTGAGGAAGAGCACCAGCAGACCCGTGACGATCAGCGTGCCGCGGGCCCAGAAACCGGCGCGCGGGATGTCGCGCACGGGGTTGTGGGACTCCTCGGCGGCCAGGGGGAGCTCCTCGATGCCGAGGAAGAACCACATGGCGAACGGCAGGGCGAACAGGATCGGCAGCACGCCGTGAGGCAGGAACTCGTTCCATCCCGGGTCGGGGGCTATGTTCCAGAGCGAGTTCCAGTCGAGCGCCGGCGAGAAGAGCGCCATGACGGAGAAGACGACGAGGATGCCGATGGAGATGATGGAGACGACGATGGCGAACTTGAACGAGATGTTCGCGCCCGCGGCGTTGAGCGCGATGAACACGGCGTAGAGGATGATCCACCACACCCACGCGTCCAGCGAGATCCCGAGCAGCTCCGACGTGATGGCGTTGGCGTACGAGGCCGAGAAGAACACGATCACCGCCGTCGTGGCGACGTACTCGATGGTCTCGGCCGCTCCGGTCACGAGGCCGCCCCACGGTCCCATCGCGGACCGTGCGAACGAATATGCGCCGCCGGTGTGCGGCATGGCGGACGCCATCTCTCCGATCGAGAAGATCATGCCGTAGTACATGACGACGAGGATGGCGAAGGCGATCAGCATGCCGCCGAAGCCGGCGGCGCCGATGCCGAAGTTCCATCCCGAGAAGTCGCCGGAGATGACGGCGGCGACGGCGAGGCCCCAGAGGCCCCAGACGCCGGCGGAGCGCTTCAGGGTGCGCTTCTGGAAGTAGTCCTGACCGGCTCGGGTATAGGTCGCCCCGGCGACCTTCGAAGAACGATCGGGTGTGGATGCCGGGGACTCCGGCTTGGGTGCACTGCTCGCTTGGGACATCGGTCCTCCAGGGATTTGCGAAGGGAGGTGCGCTCGGGTCGCGCGGATGCGCTTTTCGCCGATTGTGGTGCTTATTGGTGGGCTGTGTCTACCTTTGAAGCGGATTTTCGTTAGAGTGTGCGGGTGAGCGCGGTTCGGGGGGACCGCGCTCACGAGTTCGTCGCACGTCGACAGTCGCACGTCATCAGAGGAGGAGGGCGGATGCCGGGAAACCTCACCGTCGAGCAGTTGAACGCCGGGATCGCCGCGGGTGACATCGACACCGTCGTCGTCGCCTTCGCCGATGCGCAGGGGCGGCTGGTCGGCAAGCGCGTCTCGGCCAGGCTCTTCCAGGAGGAGGTGCTGCCCCACGGCGCCGAAGCCTGCAACTACCTGCTGTCGGTCGACGTCGACATGAACACCGTCGACGGCTACGCGATGTCCAGCTGGGAGACCGGCTACGGCGACATGATGCTGCGGCCCGACGTGGCCACGCTCCGCCGCATCCCTTGGCTCCCCGGCTCCGCGCTGGTCATGGCCGACCTCACGTGGGAGAACGGCGAGCCCGTCGTGCAGTCGCCGCGCGACATCCTGAATCGCCAGCGCGCCCGTCTTGCCGACCAGGGGCTCGTCGCGTTCTCGGGCACCGAGCTCGAGTTCATCGTCTTCGACGACACGTACCGGGATGCCTGGGCCAAGGGCTACCGCGATCTCACACCCTCGACCGACTACAACGTCGACTACGACCTGCTCGCCTCAGGTCGCCTCGAGCCGCTGCTGCGCGACATCCGCCTGTCGATGGACGGGGCGGGGCTCTACACCGAGGGCGTCAAGGGCGAATGCAACCTCGGCCAGCAGGAGATCGCGTTCCGCTACGCCGAGGTGCAGGAGACCGCCGACCAGCACGCGATCTACAAGAACGGCGCGAAGGCCATCGCCGAGCACCACGGCAAGGCGCTGACCTTCATGGCGAAGTTCAACGAGCGCGAGGGGAACAGCTGCCACATCCATCTGTCGGTGCGGTCGGCGTCCGGCGAGCCCGTGATGGCGGGCGACGGTGAGCACGGCTTCAGCCCCCTCATGGAGCATTGGATCGCGGGCATCCTCGCCACGCTCCGCGAGTTCACGCTGCTGTTCGCGCCCAACATCAATTCGTACAAACGGTTCGCGAAGGGGTCGTTCGCGCCGACCGGCATCGCGTGGGGGATCGACAACCGCACGTGCGCCCTGCGGGTCATCGGCCGGGGCCACTCGCTCCGGGTGGAGAACCGGGTGCCCGGCGGAGACGTCAACCCGTATCTCGGCATCGCGGCGATCATCGCCGGCGGCCTGCACGGCATCGAGCACGAGCTGCCGCTGCCCGACCGGCTCGAGGGCAACGCGTACACGTCCGGCGTGGATCACCTGCCGACCACCCTGCGCGAGGCCGCGCAGCTGTTCGACGAGTCGGCCATCGCCCGTGCGGCGTTCGGCGACGACATGGTCGAGCACTACCTGAACCAGGCGCGCATCGAGGTCGAGGCCTACGACGCGGCCGTGACCGATTGGGAGAGGGTCCGTGGTTTCGAACGGCTCTGACGGGGAAGGGCGTCGGCCGGTCATCGGCCTGACGACCTATCTCGAGCAGGCGAAGCAGGGGGTCTGGGACGTCCGCGCCGCATTCCTGCCGCAGCAGTACTTCGACTCGGTGACCGCGTCGGGCGGCATCGCCGTGCTGCTGCCGCCGCAGCCCGAGCCGGATGCCGCGGCTGCCGCGGTGCTCGACGGGCTCGACGGGCTGATCCTCACCGGGGGGCTCGACGTCGACCCGTCGCTGTACGGTGCGGAGCGGCATCCGCTCACCGACGCGGCGCGTCCCGAACGCGACGCGTGGGAGCTCGCGCTGTTCCGGGGGGCTGAGGAGCGACGGATGCCGGTGCTCGCGATCTGCCGCGGGCTCCAGCTCGTCAACGTCGCGCGTGGCGGCACGCTGCACCAGCACCTGCCCGAGGCGCTCGGCACCGAGCGGTTCCGCGTCGGCGGCGGCGTGTTCGCGACGAACGAGGTCGCGGTCGACGACGGGTCGCGCCTCGCAGAGCTCGTCGGCCCCGGCGAGCTCGACGTGCACAGCTACCACCACCAGGGCATCGACCGACTGGGCGACGGGCTCGTCGCCACCGCGCACACCGACGACGGGCTCGTGCAGGCGTTCGAGTCCAACGGCGAGGGGTACGTGCTCGGCGTGCAGTGGCACCCCGAGGAGAATCGCGAAGACCGGCGGCTCTTCGCCGGACTCGTGGCCGAGGCATCCGTGTTTCGTCGCGTTTCGCACGCTCGCCGACCGGATGTGGCCCGCCCGCGCGATCCGCGCCCCGGGTCGCTGAGCGAGCGAGAGACCAGCGAGACGAGGCGCGCCGAGCCGTCGAACGGAGTGCTGGCATGACGTCGACGTTCACCCTCATCAACCCTGCGACGGCGCAGCCGATCCGCGAGATCGCGCGGGCGGATGTGGCACAGACGGATGCCGCCATCGCGCGTGCGGTGATCGCTCAGCGTGCGTGGGGGTCGCTGGCGCCGGTCGCACGTGCCGATGCGCTGCGCGCGTTCGCCCGGGTTGTCGAGGCGCACGTCGAGGAGCTCGCGCAGCTCGAGGTGCGCAACTCGGGGCACCCGATCGGATCGGCGCGGTGGGAGGCGTCGCACGTCGCCCAGGTGCTGAACTTCTACGCCGGCGCACCGGAGCGCCTCAGCGGTCAGCAGATCCCGGTTGCGGGCGGACTCGACGTCACGTTCCACGAGCCGTACGGCGTCGTGGGCATCATCGTGCCGTGGAACTTCCCGATGACGATCGCGTCGTGGGGCTTCGCGCCGGCGCTGGCGGCAGGCAACGCCGTCGTTCTCAAGCCGGCCGAACTGACACCGCTGACCGCGATCCGGCTCGGCGAGCTCGCGCTCGACGCGGGGCTTCCCGAGGGGCTGTTCACCGTGATCACCGGGTCGGGCTCGGTCGTCGGGCAGCGGTTCGTGTCGCACCCGGATGTGCGCAAGGTGGTCTTCACCGGGTCCACCTCGGTCGGGACGGATGTCGCGGCCGGCTGCGCCCGCGAGCTCAAGCCGGTGACCCTCGAGCTCGGCGGTAAGAGCGCCAACATCGTGTTCGCCGACGCCGACCTCGAGAAGGCGGCCGCCGCCGCGCCGGGCGCCGTGTTCGACAACGCCGGGCAGGACTGCTGCGCGCGCAGCCGCATCCTCGTCGAGCGCTCGGTGTACGACCGGTTCCTCGAACTGCTCGAGCCGGCGGTGCAGGCATGGCGCGTCGGTGACCCCGCAGACGAGGGCACCGACATGGGACCGCTGATCTCGGCATCCCATCGCTCCACCGTCGCGGGATTCCTCGACGGCGCGAACGTGGCCTTCCGCGGCGCGGCGCCCGAGGGAGATGGTTTCTGGTTCGCACCGACGGTCGTGCTCGCCGACCGCGCCGACCGCATCGCGCGCGAAGAGGTGTTCGGACCGGTCGTCGCGGTGCTGCCGTTCGACGACGAGGCCGATGCGATCGGCCTCGCGAACGACACGGCGTACGGGCTCGCCGGCTCCATCTGGACCGAGAACCTGGGCAGGGCCGTGCGGGTCTCGCGCGGCGTGAAGAGCGGCGTGCTGTCGGTCAACTCGCACTCGTCGGTGCGGTACTGGACGCCGTTCGGCGGCATGAAGGCATCGGGCCTCGGGCGCGAGCTCGGCCCCGATGCGGCGGAGCATTTCACCGAGACCAAGAACGTCTTCTTCGCGACGGATGCCTAGCCCCATGTCGCCCGTCACCCTCTGCGTGTCCCGATCTCACGCCTTCATGTCCCAGAACCGATCGATCGAGTGCCCCTCGAGCGGCGGAAATCGGGACATGCTCAAGAAAGGAAGCCCACTCCCATGGACCTGACCCAGCGACTGAAGGACCGGGTTGCGATCATCACCGGTGGCGCATCGGGGATCGGCCTCGCCACCGCGCGTCGCTTCGCCGCGGAG
The DNA here is from genome assembly GCF_010634855.1 of Microbacterium sp. B35-30. Taxonomy (GTDB): domain Bacteria; phylum Actinomycetota; class Actinomycetes; order Actinomycetales; family Microbacteriaceae; genus Microbacterium. The sequence goes on from NZ_MWLQ01000006.1 coordinate 117,302, forward strand.
GGCGCGCGCGTCGTGATCGCCGACCTCGACCCGGCGACCGGGGAGGTCGCGGCCGACGAGGTCGACGGTGTGTTCCGCGCCCTGGACGTGGCCGACGAAGCCCAAGTGAACGCGGTCTTCGACGGCGTCGCGGCGGAGTTCGGCCGCATCGACATCGCGTTCAACAACGCGGGGATCTCGCCCGCCGACGACGACTCCATCGAGACCACCGAGCTGCCCGCATGGGACCGCGTGCAGGACGTCAACCTCAAGAGCGTCTACCTCTGCTCACGGGCGGCGCTGCGGCACATGGTGCCGGCGGGCACGGGCTCGATCATCAACACCGCGTCGTTCGTGGCGCTGCTCGGATCGGCGACCTCGCAGATCTCGTACACGGCGTCGAAGGGCGGCGTGCTCGCCATGACGCGCGAGCTCGGCGTCCAGTTCGCGCGGCAGGGCATCCGCGTGAACGCGCTGTGCCCCGGCCCGGTGAACACCCCGCTGCTGCAGGAGCTGTTCGCGAAGGACCCTGAGCGCGCCCAGCGCCGGCTGGTGCACGTTCCGATGGGTCGCTTCGCCGAGCCCGAAGAGCTCGCCGCCGCCGTCGCGTTCCTCGCCTCAGACGATGCGTCGTTCATCACCGCGACCGCGTTCGTCGTCGACGGCGGCATCACCAACGCGTACGTCACGCCCCTGTGAGAAAGGTCGGTCGTTGAGCGAGCCAAGCGCGTCGAAACGCCCCGGGGTGGTGCGGAGGGTCCGGTGCGTTTCGTCTCGGTCGCTGCGCTCCCTCGCTCAACGACCGATTGCCGACGATGGAGGAACCGCATGACCGATGCCCCGCTGCACGAGGTGCGCAGGGCCGTGTACCGGCCGGTGCGGGAGGGCAACGCGCTCGAAGACACCGTCGCCCGCCTGGTGCAGACGATCCGGCTGGGCGTCGTCGCCCCGGGGGAGTCCCTGCCGTCGGAGCGAGAGCTTGCTGTGCTGTACGCCGTGAGCCGCGACACCGTGCGCGAGGCGATCCGCGAGCTCGCCGACACCGGCTACCTCGTGCGTCGCCGCGGCCGGTACGGCGGCACGTTCATCGCCGATCCGCTCCCGCAGCCCCCGCATCCCCGGGAGGTCACCCCCGCCGAGCTCGAGGACGTGCTGGGACTCCGCCGCGTGCTCGAGGCAGGAGCCGCCCGAGCCGCTGCGGCCCGCAGCCTCGACGCCGCTGCGCGCGACGAGCTGTGGGCGCGGTACGAGGTCGTCGCCGAGGCATCCACGTCCGACTATCGCCGCCTCGACACGCTGCTGCACCTGTCGATCGCCGAGCTCGCCGGCATCCCGTCGCTCGTCGCGCTCGCCGCCGAGAACCGGGCTCGTGTCAACGAATGGCTCGACACGTTCCCGCTGCTGCCGCGCAACATCGAGCACTCCAACGCGCAGCACGAGCAGATCGTGACGGCGATCCTCGCCGGGCGACCGGATGCCGCCGAAGCGGCGATCCTGGAACACCTGGCCGGCTCAGAGGCGCTGCTGCGAGGTTTCCTCGCCTGACCGGACGCCCGGTCGCTGCGGTCGCCCCGTTGCCGGGCGATGACGCCTGAACCGCCGATTAGGCTGGACGGGTGGCAGGCAAGAAGCGCGCGAACAAGCCGAGGGAACCGCTGGAGTTCCGCAACACGCAGCTCGCCGACGCGCTGCAGACCCAGGACATGGCCGCGGTCGCGTTCGCGCTGCGCCATGGTCCGACGGTCGCACCGCTGATGCGTCCCGGCGATCGCGACAACCCGCTCGACGTCGGCGAAGTGTGGACCTACCGCGATCCCAAGACGGGCGACATCGCGCTGCTGCTGTTCAGCGACGCCGCGCACAAACCCGCCACGCTGCCCCCCGGGGTCGCGCTGCAGTCGCCGGCATGGCTGCGCGCCTTCCTCGGGGCGCACGAGGACGAGATCACCACGGTCTTCTTCGACATCGCGGGTCCGCACCCCATGCAGGCTTCGCCCACCGACCTCATCGCCGCGCTGGAAGCCTGACCGCGTCACGCGGCGAGCTTCACCGGGTTCGGGGCGCGTCGCGCCCGTCTGGGGCGCGTCCGGTGCGCCCCGAACGACAATTCTGCGCCCCGAAACCCTGAGGCGCCGGGTGGGCACCCGCGCGACAGAAGTCAGACTCTCCGGGCGAGCGGTTGCATCCTCGCGGACAACGGGGCAGACTCGCCGGGTGGAATTCCTGCTCGTCGGAATCGTGTGCGCGGCCGGACTGGTGATCCCCATCGTGCTCGGGTACGTCGACCCTTCGCGTCGACGCCGGACTCGGGGTCGCTGAGCAGCGGACCGGCCGAACCTCAGAACTCGGGGATGTCTTCCCCTGGGCGGCCCTTGGACCGAGCCCGCACGTCGCTGACGGCGCCGCCCAGCGACCCCGAGCGGTGGTCGATGACGTCTCGATACCCGAGACGCGCGCCTTCGCTGCGCCGCTGCGTCGCCTGGGTGACGGGACGCACCTCCCCGGCCAGGCTCAGCTCGCCGACCGCGGCGATGTGACGGGGAATCGTCCATCCCTCGACCGCGCTGGCCACGGCGAGCGCGATGGCGAGGTCGGCAGCCGGTTCGGCGAATCTCACGCCGCCGACTGTCGAGACGTACACGTCCTGATCCGAGGTCTTGATCTTCATTCGCTTCTCGAGCACCGCCAGCACGGTCGCCACGCGCGCGGCATCGACACCGTTCACGATGCGCCGCGGGTTGCCCGACTTGCTGTCGATCGTCAGCGCCTGCACCTCGACCGGGAGCGCGCGACGTCCCTCGAGCGCGATCGACACGCACGTGCCCGGCTCGGTGCTGCCGTGCCCCAGGAACAGGGCGCTCGGATCGGGCACCTCGGCGATCCCGGCGCCGGTCATGTCGAAGCATCCGACCTCGTCGGTCGGGCCGAAGCGGTTCTTGAGGGCGCGGACGAAGCGCAGGGAGGTCTGCCGGTCGCCCTCGAACTGGCACACCACGTCCACCAGGTGCTCGAGGATGCGGGGCCCGGCGATCGAACCGTCTTTCGTCACATGGCCGACGATGATGGTGGGGAGCCCGCGATCCTTCGCGACGCGGATGAGCGTCGCCGCGACCTCGCGCACCTGTGACGGATGCCCCGCCATGCCCTCGGACAGCGCCGATGACACCGTCTGCACCGAGTCGACGATCAGCAGGTCGGGCGCCACCTCGTCGACGTGGCCGAGGATCGTCGCGAGATCGGTCTCGCTCGCGAGGTACAGCTCGTCGTGGAGGGCGCCGGTGCGCTCGGCGCGCAGGCGCACCTGTGCGGTCGACTCCTCGGCGCTCGCGTACAGCACCCGACGCCCCGCTTTCGCGGAGCGGGCCGCGACTTCGAGCAGCAGTGTGGACTTGCCGACGCCCGGTTCGCCCGAGAGCAGGATCGCGGCGCCCGGCACGAGCCCGCCGCCGAGAACCCGGTCGAACTCGCCGACGCCGCTCGTGCGCCGGGGCGCATCGGACGTGTCGATGCGGGTGATCGGCTGCGCCGACCGCCCGGCGCCGGGGGAGACCGGCGTGATCGAACGCAGGATGCCGGTCTGCTCGGCCGCCTCGACCACCGTTCCCCATTGCTGGCACTCGCCGCACCGCCCGACCCACTTGAGGGTGGTCCAGCCGCACTCGGTGCACCGGTAGGGCGCGGTCTGCGTGGGGCGTCGAGCTGCGGGCATGGGTTCAGCGTACGGCGAGGGCACGACATGACCCCGGCGGCTGACCGTGGGATGAGTGGATGCCCCGAGCCGCGGCATCCACTCATTCCGCTGTCAGCCCCGCAGCGAGTCGGCGACCTGCTTCAGCGCGTCGGCGGAGGCGTGGAACAGTTCGAGCTCGTGCGCGTCGAACTGGGTCTCGCGGATCGGCACCGCGCCGGTGGCGCTCACGATGGACGGCACCGAGAGGGCCACTCCGTCGACGCCGTTGAAGTCGCGCAGCACCGGCGAGACGGGCATCACCGCGCGCTCGTCGTTCAGGATCGCCTCGATGATGCGCGCGCTCGACAGCCCGATCGCGTAGTTCGTCGCACCCTTGCCCTGGATCACCTTGTAGGCCGCATCCCGCACGTCGATGGCGATCTGGTCGAGCTCCTCGACCGTCAGCCGGTCGCCGTGGGGCGTCACCCACTCCAGGATCGGGACGGTGCCGATCGTGGCCTTCGACCACAGCGGGAACTCCGTGTCGCCGTGCTCGCCGACGATGTAGGCGTGCACGCTGGAGGTCGACACCCCCGCGCGCTCGGCGAGCTTCCAGCGCAGGCGCGAGGTGTCGAGCACCGTCCCCGACGCGAAGATGCGCTCCGGCGGCAGTCCGGTGTCTTCCTGGGCGAGCACGGTGAGCACGTCGCACGGGTTCGTCACGATGACGTAGATGGCGTCGGGGGCGACGCTGAGCAGCTGCGGCATCATCTTCTTCATGATCCCGGCGTTGACGCCGGCCAGCTCGATGCGGGTCTGGCCGGGGTTCTGCTTGGCGCCGGCCGTGATGACGACGACCTGCGAGCCTTCGACCACCGACAGGTCGCTGCCGCCGATGATGTCGCTCGTGCCGGTGAACTGCGTGCCGTGCGCGAGGTCGAGCACCTCGGCCTCGACTTTCGCGGTCGCGATGTCGTACAGCGCGACATGGCGGGCGGACCCGCGGATCAGCGCGGCGTACGCGGCACTCGAGCCGACACTGCCCGCTCCGACGATGGTGACTTTCGAGTTCTCGATGACGGCCATGGGCTCAGTCTTGCAGGGGGCGGCACGGCGCGGCCAGCATGGCGCCGGAAGAATGGACGACGGCGAGTGGATGCCGCGGCCGCTCCTCACCCGCCCGGCTATACCTCAGGCCGGGCCGGTGTGACGGATGAAGCGGGGTCGCGGCATCCGTCGCCCGTCACGGTGCGGGGCGGTCGGTGCCCGTGCGATCGGGATTGCGGATGCCGAGGAACGACGTGACGCCACCGGCGATCATCAGCGCCGCGGTGACGACAGCGGCGCGGTGGAAGCCCTCGAGGTCGAGGCTGCCGCCGACGATCGTGGCGAGCAGAGCGACCGCGATGAGCCCCGCGACCCGCGAGACGGCGTTGTTGACGGCCGATGCGATGCCCGAGCGCTCCGGCTCGATCGCGCCGAGGATCGCGGACGTCAGCGGTGCCACGGTGAGAGCGAGGCCCGCGCCCATCACGATCATGCTCGGCAGCACCTGCCACCAGTACGAGAACTCGGTGGTGGTCGTGAGGAGCAGCAGTGCCCCGATGCCCATCGTGATCGGGCCGACTGTCATGAAGAAGCGCGGGCCCCACCTGCCGCTGAGCGCGCCGACGCGAGAGCTGAACAGGATCATGAGGATCGTCATGGGCAGGCTGGCGAGCCCTGCGAGCGTTGCCGGAAGCCCCGCGCCCTCCTGCAGGTAGACCACGACGACGAGTCCGTTGAGCGCGAGTGCTCCGTAGATGAAGGCGGTCGCCACGTTGCCCGTCCAGAAGTTGCGCACGCGGAAGAGGTCGAGCGGCAGGATCGGGTTGCGCACCGTGCGCTGACGGAGGATGAACGCCGTGAACATACCGGCGCCCAGCACGAGCGTCAGCCAGATGACGGGCGAGCCCCAGCCGAGGTTCGGCTGCTCGATGAGGGCGTAGACCATGCCGCCGAGGCCGAGTGTGCACAGCGCTGCGCCGATCCAGTCGATCGATGCGCCAGGATGCCGGGTGTCGCGGAAGCCGCCGCGCGCCAGCAGCACGAGGGTGACGCCGATGGGCACGACGTTGATGAGGAAGGCGAGCCGCCACGACGCCAGGTCGACGAGCACACCGCCGACGAGCGGCCCGACGATCATCGCGGAGGTCGTCATCGCGGTCCAGATGCCGATGGCTCGACTCTGCGCGGCACCGCTGAAGTTGGACGTGATGAGCGCCAGTGAGCTGGGGACGAGGAACGCGCCCGCGGCACCCTGCACCGCGCGGGCCACAATGAGGAACTCGGCGGTGGGCGCCGCCGCGATCGCGATAGAGGCGATGCCGAAGCCGATGAGCCCGATGCGCAGCACGAGCACGCGCCCGTAAGCGTCGCTGACCGAGCCGGCGACGAGGATGAGCGCGCCGAGCGTGATGAGGTAGGCGTCGACGACCCACTGCTGCGTCGTGATTCCGCCGCCAAGCTCGTCGCTGATCGAGGGGAGGGCGACGTTGATGATCGTGCCGTCGAGGAACGCCACGAAGGAGCCGAGCACCGCGATCCACAGCACCGACCGCTGGATGGTGGTCATGCCGCTCATCGGCGCCGACGTGCCGGGGGCGGGCTGATGATCGGTCACCAGCCCACGCTAGACCCGGCTGACGACACCGAGGGCCGCTTCGCCGGATGCGGGTATCGGTCAGGACGGCGCCGCCCTACGATGGCGGCAGCGTCGCGCTGCGGCGAAGTACAGATGACCCACGGGAGCTGCCATGTGCCGCTGGCTGGCGTACACCGGGGAGCCGCTGCAACCGGCCGCCCTTATCCTCGACGCCCAGCACTCGGTTGTAGCCATGGCGCAGAACTCGCCACTGGGTGCCCAGACGGTGAACGGCGACGGCTTCGGCTTCGGCTGGTATCCCGTCGAGAATACGGATGCCGCGGGCCCGC
>NZ_MWLQ01000052.1 GCF_010634855.1 Microbacterium sp. B35-30
CATCCGTCGTGATCGACGTGACGCGCGCTCCCGTCTCGATGACGACTCCGGATGCCTCCGCAAGACGTGCGATCGCGCCGATGAGCTCGGTGAATCCGCCACGCGGATACAGCACGCGGTCGTCGAGGTCGAGGTGGCTCATCAGGTGGTACAGGCTCGGCACGCCGTACGGCGAGCCGCCCAGGAACACCGCCGGATACTCGAGGATCTGGCGCAGCCGCGGATCCTGGAAGCGGCTCTCGACGTGGCGGGCGAGGCTGCGCGTGAGAAGCGGCGCGAGGCGCGGCATCCGTCGTAGTAGGGCGGGGTCTCGCAGCCCGGCCGTCGTCTCGTACGTGTCGTAGAGGAAGCGATTGACGGCGAGCTCGTACGCGTCGGCGGCGGAGTCGAGGTACGCGTCCAGCTTTGCGCCCGCGCCCCGCTCGACGCTCTCGAACAGGGCGGTCGCCTCGGCGCGTCCGGACCGGATGTCGAGCGGCTCGAGACCGGTGGACGGATCGGAGTACACGCGGTACGCCGGATCCAGCGGAACCAGGTCGAGCTCGCGCTCGGCGGTCGTGCCGAGGAGACGGAAGTAGTGGTCGAACACCTCGGGCATGAGATACCAGCTGGGGCCGGTGTCGAAGCGGAAGCTGTCGTGCTCCCACGATCCCGCTCGGCCGCCCAGCTCGTCGCGTGCCTCGAACAGCGTGACGTCCCAGCCCTCGGTGGCCAGCAGCGCCGCCGCGGCCAGCCCGGCGATGCCGCCGCCGATGACGACGGCGCACCGGGATCCTTCGGTCGCGGTCATGCGCGGGCCTCCCGTGGTGCGAATCCCAGCAGGGCCCGTGCCGCGAGACGCGCTTTGACGGCGTCGGGCACACGCACTCTGGCGTCTTCGTCGGCGCAGGCGCGCAGGCGGACGGCGAGCTCGGCGAACAGGTCGTGCGCCGCAGTCACGGCGCGACGGCAGTCGGCCGGAAGGGCCGGGATGGTGCGGGCGGCCGCGGCGAGGTCGGCGTCTATGCGATCGAGGATCGCCGAGCGCCCGACCTCGTTCCCCCCCAGTCCGAGGTAGTCCCGCCCGAGCACTGCATCGTCGTGATTCCGATCCCGCAGGAAGTTGACGTCCTGGAACGCCGCGCCGAGACGTCGCGCTCCGTCGGTCAGCTCGGGAGAGGGAGTGATCGGATGCGGCGCCCCGGCGTTCACGAACACCTGCAGGCACATGAGGCCGATGACCTCGGCAGAGCCGTAGACGTAGGTGTCGTGCGACGCGGCATCGTGTCGGTGCGTGTGGAGGTCGGTCCGCATCGAGGCGAAGAACGGAGCGACGAGCTCGGGACCGATCCCGCACTCGCGGGCCGTGCCGGCGAACGCGTGCACGACGAGGTTCGCGCTGAACCCGCGGTTCGTGGCATCGAGGACCTCCTGCTCGAGCTGATCCAGCACCTCGTTCATGGCCTCTGGGGTGAGCCCGGCCTCGGCAGCCGGCCCATCGACGATCTCGTCGGCGATGCGCGCGAGCGCGTAGATGTTGCGGACGTGGGGACGTGGACGCGGCCCGAGCAGGCGGCACGCCAGCCCGAACGAGGTCGAGTAGCGCGCGATCACCGTGGCGGCGGCATCCGCGGCCGCCCGGTCGTACAGCGCGAGTCCGGTCGAGGTGCGCCGGTGTGCGTCGCTCACGGAATCCTCGCTTCTATGCCGTCGGCGAGGGCGCGCAGCAGGACGCCTGCGCGATCCGGCAGGGCTGGATCGTCGGACGCCGCGCGCACGGACGCGAGAGTCTCGGTCACGAGTGCGACCATACGCTCGCGCGCACCGCTCGATTCGAGCACGGACTGCGCCTCGCGGACCGCCACAGGACCGGTGCGGGCCAGCGCCAGCGCTTCGTCGACGCGGCCGGCGGAGGCGGATTCGCGAGCGAGCGCGACCAGCGGCGTCCGCTTGTTCTCTCGGAGGTCGGGGCCGGTGTCCCTTCCCGTCTGCTGCGTCGTGCCGAACGCTCCGATGAGGTCGTCGACGAGCTGGAAGGCGAGTCCGAGGCCTCCTGCGGCCTCTCCGAGCACGCGCAGCGCTTCGGCGTCCGCACCTCCGAGAACCGCCCCTGCCTGCAGGGGAGCGCGGAACGAGTACACCGCGGTCTTGTTGAAGGCGGTATCGAGGGTCGCCCCACGCGAGGGATGCCGCATCGCGACGCTGTTCTCGACATCGGCGAGCTCGCCGGCCGCGGAGACCACGATGGCGTCGTCGAGGAGTGTGAGAAGGCGGTCGCGGGTCGCATCGTCGGTGTGTGCCATGGCCACGAGCCGGAACGCCTCGTGGAGCAGGATGTCGCCCGCGAGGATGGCGGCGGCGTCGCCCAGCAGTGCAGCGCCGTCGGCGTCGGCGCCGCCGTCCTGCGCGCGCAGCCGGAACTCGCCGCCGATGTTCGGCACGCCGCGGCGCATCGTGTCGTGGTCGATCACGTCGTCGTGCACGACGAATGCAGTGTGCAGCAGTTCGAACGCGGCCGCGACCGACAGGGCGGCAGAGGCGTTCGCATCGTCGGTGCGGAATGCGTCGAAGGATGCCGTGACCAGTGCGGGGCGCAGCCGCTTGCCGCCGTGCGCGGCCCGCGTGATCGCATCGGCCAGGGCTCCGAACGCGGGACCCAGCTCCGCGGCGCGGTCCCGGATCCGCGCCAGCGCCCCGTCGATCGCGATCTGCAGACGCGGATCGGTCGCTCCCGGGATCATGATGCGCGGCGCTGACGGGCGGGTGTGTCGAACAGGTGAAGCTGCTCGGCCTGCAGCACCAGCCACGGGCTGAACGCCCACGGCGTCGCCTCGAGCGAGGTCGCGATCGCTTCGGGCTCGACCCAGCGTGAGTCGACCACCTCGAGCGGGTTCAGCACCGGCTCGTCGTCGGTGTACGCGATGTACACGGGGCATACCTCGTGCTCGACGATGCCGTTCGCATCGGTGGCGCGGTAGCGGAACAGGGGGAGTGCGACGCGGATGTCGCTCAGCGTGAGGCCCAGCTCGAAGTCGGCGTGCCGGCGCACGGCGGAGAGCACCGGTTCCGCGGGGCGCGGGTGGCCGCAGAAGGAGTTGGTCCAGACGCCCGGCCAGGTGCGCTTGCTCAGCGCCCTGCGGGTGAGGAGCACCTGTCCTTCGCTGTTGAGGACGTGGCAGGAGAACGCCAGATGCAGGGCGGTGTCAGGACCGTGCACGCTGGACTTCGGCGCCGTGCCGATGGGGTTGCCGTCGTCGTCCAGCAGCACCACGTGGTCGGTGTCGGGCATCCGATCACTCCTCTCGTAATTGCTAGCCAAACTAGCAATTCCTCCTATGCGATGCTACAACGGGTCGGAGGGAACGTCCATGAAGTCCGAGCGCTGGCAACCGCAGACGAATCATGAGCACGCGGTGATGCGTGTGCTCACGTCGATCCGCGCCGTCAGCGACGCCATGGAGCGCATGCACAGTGGCATGAAGGACGACATGGACATGAACGCCACCGATGTGGCGGCGTTGCGGCTGCTGGTCATCCGGGAGCGGCAGGAGCAGTCGGTGAGCCCGCGCGACATCGCACGGCACCTGCGGATCTCCACCGCGTCGACCACGAAGCTCCTGGATCGGCTGGTCGATTCCGGACACGTCGAGCGCCGTCCGCACCCGACCGATCGCCGCGGTCGCGTCGTCGTGCTGACGGAGGCGGCCCGGCAGGCGTTCTTCCGCGTCTTCGGCGAGCGCCTGCGAGCCATGCGCACGATCGCCATGCGCTACGACGAATCCGAACTCCTGGTCATCGAGCGTTTCCTCGACGACCTCAGCGGTGCGATGGACCCGCCGGACTGACACCCGGTCGCTGGCGCGGGACCCCGGATAACGAAGAAGAGGGCATCCCTGGCGGGACGCCCTCTTCTTCATCTTCTGTTGCGGGGACAGGATTTGAACCTGCGACCTCTGGGTTATGAGCCCAGCGAGCTACCGAGCTGCTCCACCCCGCGGCACAAGGAATAGCCTAACACGGCTTTGGAGTGCTCATGAACACGGGGTGGACGGGTTGCCGTGCTCACGTCTCGCGCGACAGGATTGGGCGCATGTCCGGCGACCGCGATGCCCTCCCTCAGGATGCCCGCGCCGATGGCCGTGACGAGACGCCCGACGAGCGGGCCGACCGCAACTGGAGCGAGGTGCTGCAGGAACTGCGCGTGCTCCAGACGGGCACCCAGATCCTCACGGGCTTCCTGCTCGCCCTCGCCTTCCAGCCGGCGTTCGCCGACCTCTCCGACACCCAGCGCGCGGTCTACCTCGGGCTCGTTGTCCTCTCGGCGATCAGCTCGATCGTGGCTCTCGCGCCGGTGGCGCTGCATCGCGTGCTCTTCCAACAGCGCGCGAAGCCGGCTGTCGTCCGCTACGGCCACGCCGCGCTGATCACCGCGCTGCTGACGGTGTCGGTGCTCGTCGTCGGCGTTGTGGCGTTCGTGTTCGACGTCGTCTTGGGTGGCGCGGCCGCCTGGTGGGCGCTGATCCCGCTGGCGCTGCTGATCCTCGTGCTCTGGCTGGTGGTGCCCGCCATCATGCGCCTCCGCATCCGGGCGAACGGAGATCCACGATGACCGACACCCTGCCGATCGCGGTCGCGCAGTTCGCCCCGACGGCCGACGCCGCGGCGAATCTCGAGGCCGTCGCTCAGCTCGTGGCGACGGCATCCGCTCGCGGTGCCCGCGTGATCGTCTTCCCGGAGTATTCCAGCTACTTCGTCGACCCGTTCGACGAGTCGCTCGCAGCCCACGCGCAGCCGCTGGACGGCCCGTTCGTGCAGGCCCTCACCGAGATGGCCCACGCGCACGAAGCGGTGATCGTCGCTGGTCTGCTGGAGCGGGGGAGCGACGAGCAACGCGTCCGCAACACCGCGGTGGCGGTCGACGGGACCGGACTGATCGCGCACTACCGCAAGCTGCACCTGTACGACGCGTTCGGGCAGCGCGAGTCGGACTGGGTCGAGCCGGGGGAGTCCGCCCCACCGCAGACCTTCGAGCTCGCCGGACTCCGGTTCGGGCTCATGACCTGTTACGACCTGCGGTTTCCCGAGGTCGGGCGGCTCCTCGTCGACGCGGGCGCCGACGTGTTCCTCGTGCCGGCCGAGTGGGTGCGCGGGCCGCTCAAGGAGCATCACTGGCGCACGCTGCTGCACGCGCGGGCGATCGAGAACACGGTGTTCGTCGCCGCCGCGGATCATCCGCCGCCCTTGGGCGTGGGCAACTCCCTCATCGTCGATCCGCTCGGGGTCGAGCTCGCCGCGGTCGGCACCGCGACCGATGTGGCGGTGGCGCACCTCGACGTCGGGGCGATCGAGCGGGTGCGGCGGGTCAACCCCTCGTTGGCCCTCCGCCGCTTCGGCATCCGGCCGCGCTGAGCGCGGAGTCCGACGAACCCCGGAGTTCAGACGAGCCGGGCGAGACGGGATGCCGCCTCCTCCAGCACGTCGACGCGCTTGCACGCCGCGAACCGCACCAGCGTCGCGTACTCGGCGCGCCGCGCCGGAGTGGCGAAGGCGGTCAGCGGAATGGCGACGACCCCGCCGCGCGCGGGGAGCGCGCGGCAGAAGGCCCCGGCATCCGTTGCTCCCAGCGGGCCGGCGTCGGCCACCGTGAAATAGGAACCGGCCGGTTCCGACACGTCGAAGCCCGCCGCGCGAAGACCCGCGCCGAGGAGGTCGCGCTTGGTTCGCAGGGTCTCGGCGATGCCGCGGAAGAAGTCATCGCCGAGGCGGAGTCCGGTCGCGATCGCGGGCTGGAACGGGCTGCCGTTCACGTAGGTGAGGAACTGCTTGACGGCGAGCACCGCGTCCACGAGCGGCGCGGGGCCTGAGATCCAGCCGATCTTCCAGCCGGTGGTCGAGAAGGTCTTGCCGCCGGACGAGATCGTCAGCGTGCGCTCCCACGCTCCCGGCAGCGTCGCGAGGGGCACATGGGGCTCATCGAAGACGAGATGCTCGTACACCTCGTCCGTGACGATGACGGCGTCATGGCGCTCGGCGAGACGCACGATCTCGTCGCGCACGTCGGCGCCGAACACGGCACCGGTGGGATTGTGCGGGTCGTTCACCAGGATGATGCGGGTGCGATCGCCGACAGCGGCGCGCAGCTCATCGAGGTCGGGCTGGAAGTCCGGCCACCGCAGCGGCACCGTCACCAGCCGTGCACCCGCCAGCGCCGCGATCGCGGCGTACGAGTCGTAGTACGGCTCGAAGACGACGACCTCGTCGTCGGGGTCGTCGAGCAGTGCCAGCAGTGCCGCGGCGAGCGCCTCGGTGGCACCGGCGGTCACCAGCACATTCCGGGTGGGATCCAGCCGGAGGCCGTAGAACCGCTCCTGGTGCTCCGCGATGGCGGAGAGCAGATCCGGGATGCCGCGGCCCGGCGGGTATTGGTTGACACCGTTCGCGATGGCCTCGCGTGCCACCTCGAGCACTGATGAAGGTCCATCCTCGTCGGGGAAGCCCTGCCCGAGATTGATCGCACCGGTTTGCGCCGCTAGCGCCGACATCTCCGCGAAGATGGTGGGGTGGATCGACCCGTCGTCGCCGACGAGTCCAGCACCTGCGGCTGTGCGGTGCCAGGCTCCGGAGATCTGTCGCATCGCTTCACCGTACCGGGCGGGCTCATCCCTCTTGCATAGGCGAGTCCCATTCGCGACATAAGAAACGCACAGCATCGGTGGGCACAGTGGTGAGTGCTTGGCAGAAGGAGCAATCATGAGCGACATCCAGGGCGATCGCCCGGAAGACCAGACCCCCGCCGTCCCGACTCAGCCGGCCGCGGAGGCCGCCGCGCAGACGCCCGCCGAGCCGGAGGCGGCCGCGCCGTCCGCCGCGCCCGCGCCGTCCGCCGCTCCCGCTGCTCCGCCGGTGCCGCCCACGCCGGCTGCCGACGCCGCGACCGCCGCGCCGACCCAGCCGGCCGCGCCGACCCCTCCCACGCCGCCCGCCGGGTACCCGGCCGGTGCTCAGGCATACGCGCGCCCCCAGGGCTACGCGGGCCAGCCTGCCGCGTACCCCCATTCGTACGCCGGACAGCAGCAGCCCGCCGCTCCCGCACCGGGTGCGTCCTTCGGCGTGAACCCGGCGGACACGCAGCCCACGCTTCCGATCGGCGGCGCCACGGGCGCGATGCCGACCTCGACCGCGGCGCGCACCACGAAGGACAAGAAGCCGTCGGCCGCCGGCAAGATCGTAGGTCTGATGGTTGCAGCCGCGATCGTCGGCGGTGCGGCAGGCCTCGGCGGCGCGTACGCGGGTGTCTCGTGGTTCGCGCCGGTGAGCGCCTCTCCGGTCGCCGGACCGGCGACGGTCACCGTCAACGACACCGACGAGGTCAACGAGACCACCGGGATCGCCGCCAAGGTGCTGCCGAGCGTCGTGACCATCGCCGCGACGAGTTCGTCGGGAGCGGGAACCGGCTCGGGCGTCGTCCTCACCGAGGACGGCTACGTCGTCACCAACACGCACGTCGTGACCCTCGACGGTGCCACGGGCGACGCGACGGTCCGCGTCACCACCTCCGACGGCCGCGTGTACGACGCCGAGGTCGTCGGCACCGACCCGACGTACGACCTGGCGGTCATCAAGCTGCAGGATGCCGAGGGCCTGACCCCGATCGAGTTCGCCGACTCGAGCAAACTCAACGTCGGCGACACGACCGTGGCGGTCGGCGCACCCCTGGGGCTGGCGAACTCGGTGACCGAGGGCATCGTCAGCGCCCTCAACCGCTCCATCCAGATCGCATCGTCGGCTGCGCCCGACAGTGGCGACGAGAACGAGCAGCAGCCGGAGGAGAACGGACAGGAAGGCCCGTTCCGCTTCGACTTCGGTCAGGGCGACCAGCAGTCCTCCGCAACCGAGACCATCTCGATCGCGGTCATCCAGACCGACGCGGCGATCAACCCCGGCAACTCCGGCGGCGCGCTCGTCGACTCCGACGGCAAGCTCATCGGCATCAACGTCGCGATCGCGAGCGCGGGTGGCTCGTCCGCCGACGGCTCGGGCTCGATCGGCGTCGGCTTCTCGATCCCCTCCGACATCGTCGAGCGCATCACCGATGAGCTCATCGAGAACGGCGAGGCGACCCACGGCCTGCTCGGCGCCACGGTGCAGCCCGCAGCATCCGTCGAGGGCTCGACGACCACCGGCGCCTACATCAAGTCGCTCACCGACGGCGGCGCGGCGGCCAACGCCGGCCTCCAGGCGGGCGATGTCGTCGTCGCCTTCAACGGCGTCCCCGTGACCGACTCGACCGATCTCACGGCGCAGGTGCGCGGTGCGGCGGCCGGCAGCCAGGCGGAGGTCACCTACGTCCGCGACGGCAAGACGCAGACGGCGGAAGTGACGCTGGGCTCGCTCCAGTAGCCGCACGACCGGTTGCACACCACAGGACGCCATCTCGCGAGTCAGCGGTGCCCCATGCGGGCCCGCAGGTAGGCTCGCGGGATGGCGTCTTTCTCTTTCGGCGCGGGCAACGCGCGAAAGCTCGCGACGGTGCCGCTGTATGCCGCAGGACGCATCTTCACGATCCTCGTGCCGCGCACGCGGGACGAATGGGTCTTCGGCTGTGCGGTCGGCATCGGAGACGGCGCCCTCGCCCTCTGGGACGTCGCGGCCGCGCACGGTCGCACTGCGGTCTGGCTCGTCGGCTCGAAGCAGGAGGCGACGGATGCCGCGGCCCGCGGCATCCGTGCTCTTCCGAAGCGTTCGCTGCGGGGCCTCTGGCGCACCGCCCGCGCCCGGGTGATCGTGGTCACGCACGGCTTCGGCGACGTGAACCGGTACGCCGTGTCGGGGGCGTTCGTGGTGCAGCTGTGGCACGGGATCCCCCTCAAGCGCATCGGCGTCGATTCTCCCGAGACGCTGCGGGTACCCGGCCTGATCGAACGCACGCCGGCTGCCGGCGCGGTCGGACGTCTGCTGCGCGCGATGTACCGCGGCGCGGCGCGGCGCATCCGGGTGGTGCCGGCCGCGTCGCACACCGTGCGAGGTCGCCTGGAGTCCGCCTTCGCGCTGCCGGATGCCCGGGTGCCGGTGACCGGCGAACCACGCGTCGACGTGCTCTCTCGCGGCACGGCCGCCGACCGCCGGACCGAGGCTCGGTCGGTCATCGGCCGCGCCGTTCCGCGGGCGACGCCTGAGGCGCGATTCGTGCTGTACGCGCCGACGTGGCGCGACGGCGCGCCCGACCCCGCCGTGCCGACCGGCGACGAGTGGACGCGGATCGTCGAGGTGCTGAACCGCCACGACGCGACGCTGCTGGTGCGCTCGCATCCGCTCGGTGCCGGCGACTACCGGCCCCCGTTCCCGACCGATCGCGTGCAGCCGCTCGGCAGCGAGCGGGTGAGCGACGTCACGCCGCTGCTGCCGGGTCTCGACGCGCTGGTGACGGATTACTCGTCGCTCGCATTCGACGCGTCGCTGGTGCCGCTTCCCACGATCTTCCTCGCACCCGACGTCGAGGAGTACGCGCGGAGCCGCGGGTTCTACGGCCGCTATTCCGACGTCGCGGGCGACGATTGGGCGGTCGACTGGGCCCAGACGACCACGCAGCTCGACGCTGTCCTGGGGGACTCCGCCGAGCGGGCGCATCGGATCGATCGCGCCGCCGCGCTGAGCGCGCGCGTGCATGCGTTCCACGACGGACGCAATGCCGAGAGGGTGTACCGTGCGATTCTGGCCGGAACGGCCGACGATGTGCGTGCCGAGGAAGGAACCGGATGACCGAGGCGAGCTTCACGACGGACGGCGTTCCTGCGCTCGTGCTCGCGGGCGAGGGGGAGCGGCCCGACACCGTCGAGATCGTGGGCTCCCGGGCCCGCGTCGCCGCCCGTGTGACGGGCCGTGGCAAGACCTGGAAGGCGACGCTGCCGTTGCGCGCGGCGCGCTGGGGCGGTCCCGAACTGCCGCTGCCGTCGGGGACGTACGAGGTGCAGATCGCCGGTGCTGCGACCGGCGGCATCCACCCGCCCGAGGCGCTGCCCGTCACTCAGCTCGGCACGCTGCGGGCGACGCTCGACGGCTGGACGCTACGCGTCGGTCCGCCCATGGACCCCGCGTACGACTCCGGCGAGGGACAGGACGCCCTCGAACGCCGGTATGCCACACGCCCGGCATCAGGGTTCGAGAACGCGGTGTTCTTCGAGAGCTTCTACGGGCGCAATGCCAGCTGCAACCCGCTCGCGATCGATCGCGAGCTCGCTCGGCGTGCGCCCGAGGTCACGCGGTACTGGAGTGTGGTGGACCTGTCGGTGTCGGTGCCGGACGGCGCGATCCCGGTCGTCGAGGGCAGCCCCGAGTGGTGGCGCGCGCGGGGAGCTGCCCGGCTGCTCGTGGTGAACGACTGGCTGCGCCGGCGCTTCGCACGCCGCAAGGGTCAGGTGGTGCTGCAGACCTGGCACGGCACACCGCTCAAGCGCCTCGCGCTGCATCGCCCCGGCTTCGACCCCCGGCGCATGGCCGCCGTGGTGCGGGAGTCGCGCCGTTGGAACATCCTGCTCGCGCAGAACCCGTATGCCGCCCGCATCCTCGGCAAGGCGTACGCGTTCCTCAGCCGCCCGGTCTGGGTCGAGGGCTATCCGCGCAACGACGTGCTCACCACCGGCGACGGTGCGGCGACGCGCCGGGCACTCGGCATCCGTCCCGGTGAGCGGGTGATTCTGTACGCGCCGACGTGGCGCGACGACCGCGACCAGATCGTGGATTTCGTCGACCCGGTGACGCTCGCCGCCGCGGCCGATGCCGTCGTGCTGGTGCGCGGGCACTCGCGCACGCTGCTGCCCGGGCGGGATGCCGAGGGGCCCCGTGTGATCGACGTGACGGGCTTCCCCGACACCGCGCTGCTGCTGCTCGTCGCCGATGCCCTCGTCACCGACTACTCGTCGGTGATGTTCGACTTCTCGGTGACCGGCAAGCCGATGTACTTCCTCGTTCCCGACATCGAGCACTACCGCGGCGAGCTGCGCGGGTTCTACTTCGACCTCGCCGCCCACGCCCCGGGACCGATGGTGCGAACACAGGACGAACTGGTCGCGGCGCTCGCCGCCGGCGGGGATGCCGGCGGGGATGCCGCCTACGCCGATCGCTACCGGCGCTGGCGCGACAAGTTCAACGCGCGCGACGACGGGCACGCCGCCGAGAGGGTCGTGACGCGGATTCTCGATCAGGGCTTCATCGACGTCTGACGCATGTCGGTCCGACCGACCTCACGGCAGCGGCGTGTTGCGGCTGCCCAGTCGGGAGGTGTCGACCGTATCGTGGGCGCCGCCGACGACGCCGAGGACGAACCCCCAGCCCCACGCCAGGTGCATGCTGGGCAGCACCGCGGTGGTCCACAGCTTGTCGCGCCAGCCGTGCCCGCCGCCGGGCCCGACGGCGACGCCGACGATGAGGATGGCGTAGGCGATCACCGGCAGATAGACGACGGATGCCGCGACCGCCCACCATCCCTCCAGCACGCCCGTCAGCTGCAGCACGCCGACGACGAGCGCGAGCAGGATCGTCAGGACGAGCGCCGGGGGTGCGAAGAAGCGCAGCGAGTTGCCCCGCCCGAACCGGCGGACGAGCTCCCCGCGCCAGCGCCCGGTGGCCGAGAACTGGCGCACCAGGCGCGTCCAGCTCTCGCGCGGCCAGTACGTGACCGCGAGCGTCGGATCGAACCACACGCGGAAGCCGGCGCGGCGGATGCGGAGATTGAGCTCCCAGTCCTCGCCGCGGCGGATGGTCTCGTCGAAAAGGCCCACCTCGTCGAGCACCGCGCGCCGCATCACACCCAGGTACGCCGATTCGGCCTCACCCTCCTGCGTGCCGCCGTGATAGGCGCCGCCGCCGAGGCCGATGGGCGAGTTGTAGGCGCGCGCCACGGCACGCTGGAAGGGTGTGCGTCCGTCCGCGCGCATCACTCCGCCCACGTTCGCCGCGCGCACCCTCTCAAGGGTCGCGAGAGCGCTGCGAGCGTAGCTGGGATCGAGTTCGGAGTGCGCGTCGACACGGACGACCGTCGGGTACCGGCCGGCGCCGATCGCGAGATTGAGGCCGATCGGGATGTCGGCGGCGGGGTTGTCGATCAGCACGATGCGGTCGTCGCGGTGGGCGAGCTCGCGGGCGAGCTCGGTCGTGCCGTCGGTGGACGGGCCGAGCGCCAGGATCAGTTCGGTCGGGCCCGCGACATCCTGCGCAAGCACGGTCTCGACCGCGTGTCGGAGGTAGTCGCGCTCGTTGAGCACGGGCATCACGAAACTCACGCCGGCGTCGGGGGGAGGGACCGGAGCGTCCCTGCGCCCGTGTTGCTCGACATGCACGCGTCGATCATGTCACGGGTGCCGCTGGGTAGGCTGGAGGCGTGGGTCTGGTCTCAGATGGAAAGAAGGCGGTCGCCCTCGTCCGCAAGGCGGTGCGCAACCGCTCGGCCGTCATCGACGTGCGGCGGGCGCTCGCGGCCCGGCCGCAGCATCCGCCGTTCCACTACCGCGTAGCCGTCTACTTCGCCGACGGCGCGGTCAACATGTACCAGATGCGGCAGTGGTACAAGCCTCTCGCCGCTCTCGCGAAGACGTGGCCCGTCGTCGTGCTCAGCCGGGCGGCGACCGGTGCCGAGGCGCTGCTGGACGACGCTGCGCTGCCCGTCGCCTTCGTGCCGACGGTGCGCGACCTGGAGCGCTTCATCGCCAAGCAGGACATCCGTGTCGTGCTGTACGTGAACCAGAACACGCGCAACTTCCAGATGTTCCGGTACGGGCGCCGGTGGCACGTGTTCATCAACCACGGCGAGTCCGACAAGATGTACATGACCACCAACCAGTACAAGGCGTACGACTACGCGATGATCGCGGGCGACGCCGCGCGCGAGCGGCTCTCGCGGGTGCTGTGGGATTACGACATCGATCGGCGCACGATCGAGATCGGCCGTCCCCAGGCCGACCACTACTCCGGCACGCTGCCGTACACGCCGGACGAGCGCATCGTCGTGCTGTACGCGCCCACCTGGGAGGGCGACCGGCCCTCAGCGCACTACGGGTCCATCGCCACGCACGGCGAAGCGCTGGTCCGTGCGCTGCTCGCCACCGGGCGGCACCGCGTGATCTATCGTCCGCACCCGCGATCCGGGGTGGTGGACCACGAATACGGCGCCGCCAACAGGCGCATCATCGCGGCACTCGCCGCGGCGAATGCCGCGGACCCGGGCGCTCACCACTTCTTCGACGATGGACCGGAACTCGGCTGGCAGCTGTCGGCCGCCGACGTGGCGATCGTCGACATCTCCGCCATGGTCTACGACCGGCTGGCGGCCGACAAGCCGCTCCTCATCACCCGTCCTGCGGATCCGGCGGCGGCGATCGACATGCACGGCTACCTTTCCGCGTGCGAGTGGCTTGATGCCGCCGCCGCGCCCGACATCGTCGCCCAGACGGAGCGGGTGCTCGGCGATCCGGAGGCGGTCGCGCGTCTCGAGGAGTGGGTCACGCGCTACTTCGGCGACACGACGCCCGGTGCGGCATCGGCGCGGTTCCATGCGGCGGTGCAGGGGCTCATGGACGACTGGGAGACCTGGTACGCGCGCTCGGCGGTCGAGGACGACGACGAGACCGACGACGAGGCTGAGCTCGACGACGAGGTGTGAGCGACGGGGCGGCCGCAGATGTGTGATCCTCGGCATGCGCTCCTGATGCGACGCGCTCAGGTGACGGGTGCCGGGCGTTCGACCAGCCGCGCGATCGCTCGCAGCGGGATGGCGACCCAGGTCGGGCGGTTGCGGGCTTCGTAGATCGCCTCGTAGACGGCCTTGTCGAGCTCGAGTGCCGCCAGCAGCGGATGCCGGGGGTCCAGGCCGCTGCCGGAGGTCTCTGCGTATCCCTCGACGAAAGCTGCACGCGCGTCGAGCGCCCAAGCCCGTACCGCATCGGCCGAGCGGTCCGGGTCGTCCAGCCGCAGCGACCCCGCCACGTAGTCGAACGAGCGGAGCATGCCCGCCACGTCGCGCAAGGCGAAGTCCGGCTGCCTGCGCTCGGCCATCGGGCGGAGCGGTTCGCCTTCGAAGTCGACGAGGAGCCAGCCGCGCTCGGGGGAGTGGAGCACCTGCCCGAGGTGATAGTCGCCGTGGATCCGCTGCAGCGGCGGCCAGGGCACCTCGAGTGCGCGGCGATACACGGCGACTGCGGCATCCCGCTGTCCCGCGACCTCCGGCACCTCGGCGATCGCGATCGCGAACCGTCGTTCCCAGGTGGCAGCCGCAGCGTCGCGGTCGGCCGCAGTCGGGTTGCGGGTGGGGAAGCAGCGGGTCAGGGCGACATGCACGTGAGCGGTCGCGGCGCCGAGCGCGCCCGCCTGGACACGGAAATCCTCGCCCCGCGCGGCGGCCAGGAGGGCGACGCGCCACGCGTCCTCGACGCCCGGCAGGTACTCCTGGGCGAACGCGAGCGACCCGCGGACGCTGCCGTGCGCGGTGGCCAGGTCGGGCCAGGTCCCCTCGATCGAGCCGATCGGCCGCGGCACGTGCGTCGATCCGGCTCGTGCCAGTGCTTCCTGCAGCTCGATGTCGGGATTGAGGCCCGCGTGGAGCTGGCGATAGACCTTGCAGATCACCGGAGTGCCGACGCCCTCGTAGATGAGAGAGGTATTCGACTGCTCTCCGCTGACCACCCGCGCTGTGGCGAGGGCCGGGACGCTGTCGGCTGCCACCGCGCGTGCGATCGCGGTCGTCTGCGGGCCGCGGGCTGTGCCGCCGCGGGCGATGAGACGCAGCAGCGCCTGCGCGTACGCCGGGTCGTGGGGTCCGTCGATGAACGTCGTGCCCGGGGTCGGGCTGCCGATCGTGTGGAGGGGATCGGCTCTCACCGTCTCCGTCGCCCGCTCGACGACGGGGATCTGGTAGAGCACGGCAGGAAGCGCGCCTTCGTCGGCGACCAGGAACGTCCGGACGCGCACGCCGCCGTCGGACTCACCGAGGTCATCGGAGTCGACCGCCATGTCCCACCACGACACCAGGCGGAGGCTGGGTGGGCGGCCCTTCGCGGCGTACCACCGCTGCCTCGGCATCCACGCCGCCAGGCACGCCAACGTGCTGTCCATACCTGTGAGCGTATGCCCGCGACGGTGGACATGTCGAGGTCGGGTGTAAGCGCTTGCAGTCCGCGGACATCTGCAGCGGTCGGTCCGCGGCGGTCCGCGGCGATCGCTGGGCTAGAAGGGTGGTGCGCTTGGCGAACCGGGTGGGTTGTGGTCGGTGGACAGCCAGGGTTCGCGCATGATCTGTCGTCGGCGTTGCGCCTGGTCGTCGGGGACGAAGCGGATGGCGGGTTCGGGTCGGTCGGTGTGTGGGCGGCCGGTGGGGCTGGTCCAGACGAGCACGCCGGGGGTGGTCTGTTCGACGGTCCAGGGTGTGATGTGTTTCAGGACGTGGTGG
>NZ_MWLQ01000053.1 GCF_010634855.1 Microbacterium sp. B35-30
CGCTCAACGACCGGGATTCCCGGTCGTTGAGCGAGCGAGGAACGAGCGAGTCGAAACGCGCCGCACCCACAAGCACCCGTCAGTTGAGCAGCGTCAGCGAGATCGTCGGGCTGTACCCGGTGTTGCCCGCGGCATCCACCGCCCTTGCGTGCACGGGGTAGGTCGCGTTCGGGTAGCTGCGCGACGACAGCGTGCCGCCCCACGAGCCGTCGGTCTGCTTCGCCAGCGTGCCGAGCCTCGTCGTACCCGACCACAGCGTCACCCCGGTGACCGCCACGTTGTCGGTGGCGACCACCCGCACCGCGACGGTGCCCGAGACGGTCGAGCCTGCCGTGGGCGCGGTGATCGTCGCCGTGGGCGCCTGCGTGTCAGGCGTCGGCGTCGGCGTCGGCGTCGGTGTCGGCGTCGGCGTGGGCGTGGGCGTGGGCATGGGAGTCGGCGTCGGCGTCGGCGTCGGTGTCGGGGTCGGCGTCGGGGTCGGGGTCGGGGTCGGGGTCGGGGTGGTGCCTGTGGGCACCGTCGACGCCAGCCAGCCGGAGTACCGCCCGGAGATCGGGCTGAGCGGGTCGCCCGCGAAGCGCTTGCCGCGCGTGGTCGCGGCCGCCTGCGCCTGCGCCTCGAGGACCTGGAACACCTCCCGCGGCGTGCGACCCTCGCACGAGCCCTCGGCGAAGCACGCCAGCACGACGCCCGACATCACGGCCGCCGACATGCTCGTGCCCGACGCGATGTAGCCGTACCGGTTGCCCTTCTTCGTCGTGTACGGGCACGTGCCGGGAGCCGCGATCGTGTGCGCGCGATCGGCCGCGCTCACGGCCCAGTTGCTCTTCGGGTTGATCGTGTCGTCGACCGGAGCCGACGTCTCGGCGCACTGCTTCGCGGCGCGCGAGCCCGGCTTGCCGTCGTAGTCGGCGACGTTCGTCACGGTGATCACCTCGTCGAAGTTGCCGGGCGAGTACTGCGCCAGGTCGCGCGTCGAGTTGCCCGCCGCCGCGACCACGACGACGCCGTCGTCGACGAGCGCGCAGATCGCCTGATGGATGACGTCGCCGTTGGTGTAGCCGCAGTTGCCGTCGTCGGCCTGTCCGAACTGCATGCTCATGTTCATCACGGCGATGTCGTAGCGCTCGTGGTTGTCCATGACCCACTCGAGGCCGCACATGAGGGTCGCCAGCGTCCCCTGCATCTTGCTGTCGAGCACGCGCACCGACGTGATGGGCGCACCCGGCGCGATGCCGACCAGCCCCACGCTGTTGTTGATCGCCGCCGCAGCGCCGGCGACACCCGTGCCGTGCCCGTTCGCGTCGGTGCCGTCGCCGCTGCCGAAGCAGTTGATCTGCCGGGCGACGTTGAGATCCGAGTGCACGCTCGCGCCCGAGTCGATGATGGCGAGTCCTGGGCCATCCCACGCTCCCGCCGACGGGGCGCTGGTCGGCGGCAGATCGGCCTCGACCGTCCCCACCGCCGGCGGCACCGTCTGCGCGGCGCCGGTCACCACCTTGTTCGGCGACAGCCCCCGCACCGTGGGCGACACCCGCAGCAGGGCGACCTCGTCGGCCGTGAGATATCCCGTGAAGCCCTTCACGACACTGTCGTAGACGGCGTCGGGCTCTGATGCGATGCCCGCGAGCGCGGCATCCAGCCCTTCCATCGATCTGAAGCTGACGGTGTACACGCCCGCCGCGTCACCGGCGGCGAACGATGCCGACACCACGCCGCCGCCGAGAAGGGACGCCACGACGGCGGTCCCCACCGCCAGTCCCGCGAACCGCATCACCCGAGTCGAGTGCTTCCTCCCGCGCGCCGAGAACCTGGCGCTATTGCTGAGCTTCCCCACTGCTCGCCCCTACTTTCTGGCCGGATGGCCTCTCGCCGATGACGCGCGCCGGAACCCCTCCGACGATCGCGAACGCCGGAACGTCCTTCGTCACCACTGCCCCTGCAGCGACGACGGCGCCCTCGCCGATCGTCACGCCCGCCAGCACCACCACGTTCGCGCCGAGCCATGAGCCCGCACCGATCACGACATCAGCCTCGATCTTCGGCTGATCCATGATCGGGACCGGTCCGCGCTCGATGCCGTAGTTCGACGCCGTCACCATCACGTGCGGGGCGAACAGGCACTTCTCACCGATCTCGATGCGGCCGGTCTGGTTGCCCGCCCAGATCAGGCTGAACTCCCCGATGTGCGTGCCGGCGCCGATCGAGATGCGCTCCGCGTTGCGGAACGACACGTTCGGAGCCATCGACACCCCCGGCCCCATCCGGATCAGCGGCACCTGCCGCACGAACGAGTAGCCGTGGAAGTGCGCCAGGCGCAGACCGTGCAGCAGCGTGCGCGGGTCGAACACCGACGCCAGCGCACCCCAGAGGCGGCTCATCGCGCCGCCCCCGCATCCGTCGCCGCCGCGACCGGCGCCGCCGCGACCGGCGCCGGCGCCAGCAGTTCGCGGTAGACCGCCATCAGCGCAGGCAGGTCGACCGACGAGCGCGCCGTCACGCTGATCACGAGTTCGCGGCGGTACGAGCACGCCAGGCACGCCACCTCGTCGCGCGGATCGCCCGCCGGCCAGCCGGTCACCGTCTCGACGGGGGCGGTGCCGAAGAACCGGTCGTCGCGCCCCCACGTCACGGAGGTGGCATAGCCCACCCAGTCCTCGGCACCCTCGACCACCGAGCCGCCGGAATCCACCGCGGCCTGCACCTGCGCGCGCACGCTCGGCACGATCTGCTCGAGCGGGGCGGATGCCGCCGCCACCACCTTGACGACGCTGATGTCGTTGCGCACGACGCCGTCGCCCGCCCTGCGCCGCGAGATCGGCACGAGGATCGACAGGGACTCGGCGTCGGGCCGCTGGCGCGCCATTGCGATGAGCGTCGCCGCCGTGACCAGGTCGTTCACCGTGCCGCCGAGCTTGTACGCGCGGCGGGTGGCCGCCGCGAGGTCGACCGCCTCGTAGGCCGAGCGGCGCCCCTCACGCACGTCGTCGAGCAGCCCCGTCCGCGCGATGCGCGCGTTCTTGACCGGGCGCAGCAGGCGCCCGCCCCACCGGCGCAGCCGCATGCGGAACGACTTGCGCCAGTACGCCCGCCACGCCTGCCGCACACCCGGGTGTCGCGAGCGCCACTGCTCGAACGCGAGCGCGAGCACCTCGACGCCGTTGCGGGGCGGGATGCCGAGTTCGAGGTACTGCTCCTCGCCCGGCTCGGGCGGCTCGGCCATCGCCGCGGTGCCGGCGATCACGTCGCCGATCCGCAGGCCGTACAGCGCGTCGCCGACCACATGGTGGTAGCGCATGACGATCGCCACGCGCCCGGAATCCAGCTCGACGAACTCGAAGTCCCACAGCGGGCGCGACGGATCCATGGTCGGGCTCAGCCGCCCCGTGAACCGCTCCACGCGGGCGGGGTCATCGGGCTCGACGCCGTCGGCGAACCGCACGTGATAGTCGAGGTCGAGACTCGACACCGGCACCCACGCCGGCGTCGTGAAGCGCAGCGGAGTCTGCACCAGGCGCTGGCGCATCGCCGGCGCGAACCAGCTCAGCCGCTCGACCCGCCGGCGGATCGCGGCACGGTCGAGCGTGCCGTCGGGCCTGCGCAGCGCAGCGCCGTCGACGATCATCGTGCCCGCCGCGTGCATCGCCGCGAAGGTGACCGCATTCGACACGTACTTCTCGTCGAGCGAGCTGATCAGCTCGGCCCGGCGCGGGAGATCGGGGTGCGCGCTCATGAGTCGTCGCCTCCGCTGTGTGTCGGGACCCCGAGCGAGATCGGCGCCGGCGGGTCGCCGTCGACGAAGACGCGCCCGTCGAGCGCGAAGCGCACGGCGGTGAAGAACCCCCTGAGGATTCCGCGGAACAGTGCGAGGTCGGCATCCCGTCGCCGCGGTTCGCGCCGATTGCGCAGCGCGCGCGACAGTGTGCGCTTGGTCGCCACCGCGAACAGCCGCACCCCGACGATCGCGCGCAGGCGCACCCACTTCGCCGTGAGCGCCCCGAGCCCCAGTCCGTACCCGTGGTGCAGCGCGGTGTAGGCGTCGTCCGCGCGGGTGTGCACGTGGTGCACGACGCACGAGGGGTCGTAGACGATGTGCGCGCCGTCATCGAGGACGCGGCAGAACATGTCGAGGTCTTCCGCGCCGGCGAGCCGGCGTCCCGCGCCCAGCACCGGATCGAAGCCTCCCAGCGCGACGAGCTGATCGCGCCGGAACGCCATGATCGCGCCGTGCCCGGCGTCGATGCCCTCGATCGTGCGGGTGAAGCGCCGGGGCGGCGGAGCCGGCTGCGTGCCGACGAGTGTGTGGTCCAGCATCCGTCCGGTCACCGCTCCGACGACGGGCGCCTCGAAGCCCTCGAGGATCGGCGCCATCCAGCCGTCGACGGCGGCGCAGTCGTCGTCGGTGAAGACGATGATCGGGCGGCGGCTCGTCTGGAGCGCCAGGTTGCGGGCGATCGAGAGTCCCTTGATGTCGCTGCGCACGTAGTCGACGCCCGCAGCGTCCGCCACGCGCCGGGTCGCCGTCGTCGTCGACGCCGAGTCGATCACGAGGATCTGCACGCCAGGCGGAGTCACCGCCGTGAACGAGGCGAGCGCCGCGGTGAGCATCTCCGCCCGCTCGCGGGAGCAGATCGCGAGCGTCACGTCCTCAGGCCGCGGCATCCGACGATCTCCTCACCAGACGCGCCGCCTCGCGGTAGGCCGCGAGCGTCGCCTGCGTCGCCGCGGCCCAGCTCAGTTCGTCCGCCCGTGCCATCGCGGCACTCGACATCGCGGCGAGCAGCTCGGGTCGGTCGGCCAGGAGATCGAGCTGCGCCGTCAGAGCATCGACGTCGCCGACGCCGTGCGTCATCCCGGTCACGCCCTCGTCGATCACCGCGCCCGCCGCCGTCGAGACGAGCGGGACGCATCCGGCGACCTGCGCCTCGTAGGTCACGAGGGCGCTGCCCTCCTCCACCGTCGGGAGCAGCAGGACATCCGTGGAGGCCAGCACGCTCATCGGCTCGGCGGTGACGCCGCGCACCTCGACGCTCGGGTGAGCGAGCAGGGGCGCCAGGATCGCCGCGTAGTCCTCGTCGAGTAGTCCGTACACGAGGAAGCGACCGTCGGCAGCCGCCCTCGACGCCGTCCACGCCCGCAGTGCGGTATGCAGTCCTTTGCGCGGCGACCCGCGGCCGAGGAACACCGCGGTGAACGGCCTGCCGCCGTCGGCGCGGGCAGGTGGCGCGGCGACCGTGCAGCCGTAGCGGTGCCGCAGCAGCCGGTCGTCATCGAACCCGCGCTCCAGGAACGAGCCGGCGACGGCCTCGCTCGGCACGAGCAGCCCCGCTGCCGCGGTGTATTCGTCCTGCTCGGTGGCGAGCCGTCGCGTGTCGACGGTGTGGCTCTCGCCTCGGCGGGGCTCGAGGCCGAGCGTCGCGTACTCGCGCGCCACAACTTCGTACGCATGCGCCGTGTGGGTGTTGGGCACCTCGCGAACGCCCGGGATGCCGCGCCGCCGCGCCGCCCGCAGCGTGCGGGCCGACGCGAGAGGCCACGCGTGCACGACATCGTCCGCGCCGCCGTCGAGCAGCCGGCCGACGAGACCGGCAGCGACGGCGTCATGGAGGCGCATCGCACGGTCGCGTCCGATCACACGGTGCGGCACGCGCCGGCCGCGCACGGTCAGGGTTGTACGCACGGATGCCGCGCCCTCGATCGGCTTCGCGATCGATGCGGCGACGATGTGCACCTCGACTCCGGCACGCACCAGTTCATTCGCCTGGTTCCATGCGGTCCAGCCGATGCCGGGTGACCCGAGCGCAAACGGAAAGCTGTACAGGACTGCCAGAACGCCACCTCCCCCAGGACGAGGCCCGCCACCAACGGAGCCATGCCGGCTCTCGCTGACCACTCTGTGGGAGCCGTCAAGACGGACACAACCCGGGCTGGCGAATGTCGCTCAGTCTTTACACCCGTGCAACAAACGCACAGGGCGCCGTTAACAATGCGGGGCGACTATGGCAGAGCAAGTCTTGTCGCGACACCACATCTGGGACCGGTGCGCGACGTGGACGGCCCGATGGCGTGCTGGGGGTTCGGACGGTCTGCGTCCGAAAGCACACGGAGAGAGGGTGTCTCATGGAGACTCCGAAGTATCTGCAAGTCCTCTGGAACTACAAGTGGGTGCTGGCTTTCGGTGCGCTCGTCGCCGCCGTGGCCGCGTTCTTCGCCGGCTTCGCGATTGTCGAAGGGCAGGTCGTCTCGCGAGCGCAGCAGACGTGGACGGCCGCCACGACCATGCTGCTCACCAGCGAGTCCGACCGGCTGTACCAGTCGCAGGTGCCGGGTGTTCCCATCGAACAGGGGACGTCCGACCCGCAGGTCATCGACATGTCGTCGATCGCGCTCGTGTACGCGTACATCCTGTCGAGCGACATGATCCAGGACACGGTCGAAGCCGAGATCGGTCCGCTCGACGACGACACCGAGTCGATCACGGCGCTGCGACGCACCACGCAGCCCACCGGCGACGAACGCTTCCCCGGTCGCTACGACCTGCCCGTGCTGGAGGCCGTCGGCACCGCCGAGACCGCCCCGCGCGCCGAGGAGATCTCGCGCGCCGCCGCGACCGCCTTCACGGCCTACGTCGTCGCCGAGCAGGACGAACAGGAGATCGCGCCCGAGCTGCGTGTGCTCATCGAGCCGCTCGGCGCGAGCGACGCCGTCGAGGGCGACTCCTCGAACCCTGCGATCCCCGTCGTCGTCACCTTCGTGGGCGTGTTCCTCGCCTTCGTGGTCCTGGTGTTCATCATCGCCGGATTGCGCTCGCGCTCCGCCCGGCGCAAGGCCGCTCGCGCACAGGCGGCCGGCGACGCGGCGGAAGAACCGGCGAGCGGAACGGATGCCGACCCCGGCGTCGCCGCAGCCGAGCCCACCGGCATCGCGGTCGATACCGAGGTCGGCGAGCTCGTGGGCGCGGGCCCGCCCTCGCGCCGAGCCGGGCGCGCCGTCGACGAGAACGAGACCGCGTAGGCGTCGGTCGCGCGGCTTCGGAGCCACGACATGTCGTCCGGCAGCGCACCGCCTGTCACACCCGCCGACGAGACCGACGCTCCACCTGTCCAGGGCGCGCCCGGCGACGGAACACGGCCCCGCTGGGGCGCCGTCGCCGGGATCGCGGTCCTGTTCGCTGCGATCGTGATCGCCGGGGTGATCCTCCTTCCGCCGATCGCGGTCGGGGCCGCCCTCCTCGGCATCGCGCTCATCGTGCTGCTGCGCCGCATCCTGTTCACGTGGCCGGCGCTGCTGTTCCTGCTCGCGGCGACCATCATGTTCATCCCGGCCCGCCGCTACGCGCTGCCGATCCCTCTGCCCTTCGCGCTCGAGGCGTACCGCCTCATGATCTTCGTCGCGATCGTCGCGCTCGGGCTCGCGTTCCTGTTCGACCGGTCACGGCGCTGGCGGCCCGTCGCCTTCGGCTGGCCCATCGGCATCTTCCTCGCGACCCTGCTGGTGTCGTTCATCGCGAACGGCACGCGGCTGGTGAACGAGGGGCTGGCCACGACCGCGCTGTCGGGCTTCTTCCAGCTCGGCGTCCTGCTGTCGGTGTTCTTCTCGGTGCGCCAGCTGCTGACCAGCGAGCGCATGGTGATGGGCTTCCTCATGGTGCTCACGTGGATGGCCGTGATCGTGGCCTTCCTCGCCGTCTTCGAGCGCGTCGCCCGCACCAATGTGTTCCTGATGCTCGCGAACTTCCTGCCGCTGGTCGTGATCCGTGACGACGGCGGCGACGCCATGCGGGCGGGGGTGAATCGCGCATACGGCTCGGCGCAGCATCCGATCGCCCTCGCGGTCATGCTGTGCATGTTCCTGCCCATCCTCATCTACTTGGCGAAGTACGCCATCTGGCCGCGCAACGTGTGGAATCGGCGCATCGCGTACGGAATCGGGACCGTCATCGTGTTCGGCGGAATCGTCGCCGCCATCTCGCGCACGGCCGTCGTGGTGATGGGCGTGATGTTCCTGCTCACCCTGGTGCTGCGACCGAAGGTCGCGCTGCTGCTGGCGGCGTTCGCCGTGCCGGCACTGCTGCTGGCGATGTTCCTCGTGCCGGCCCAGGTCGAGTCGATGCTGCTGTCGTTCCTCGACGTCGACACGCTCATCGCGTCGCAGTACACCTCGGCGGGGATGACCGGAGCCGGGCGTCTCGCCGACCTGGAACCGGCCTTCGTCGAAGTGCGCCAGTACCCCTTCTTCGGGCAGGGCTTCGGCAGTCGCATCGTCGTCGGGGACGAGGCGAACTCCTTCATCCTCGACAACCAGGTGCTCAGCATCCTGATGGAAGGCGGCGCACTCGGCGTCATCGGCTACGCGATCTTCATGCTCACGCCGGTCGTCATGCTCCTCGTCTACGCCCTGCGCTGGGCGGCCGAGGCCCGGCACGCGCTGCTCGCCTTCGCCCTCGCCGTCTCGATCGCCGGGTACAGCGCGGCGCTGTTCTTCTTCGACGCGTTCGGCTTCTTCCAGTCGTTCCTCGTGCACATGATGCTGCTCGCGGTCGCCGCGTGGGTCGTCACCGAGGGAACGCGCACGGCCGTGGCACCCAGAGCTGCCTGGACGCCGGGGGCCCGCCGATGACCGCGCGGCTGAGCATCGTCATCCCCGCGCACGACGAGGCCGCAGTGATCGACCGCGTGCTGGGTACACTGTGCGGCTCCGGCCGGAGGGACGAGTTCGAGATCATCGTCTCGGCGAACGGCTGCACCGACGACACCGCCGCCCGCGCACGCGCCTACGACGGCGTCCAGGTCGTCGAGACACCGGAGACCTCGAAGGTCGCCGCGCTGCAGGCCGGTGACGACGCCGCAACCGCCTTCCCCCGCGCCTACGTCGACGCCGACGTGCGGATCGACCCCGACGCGCTGCTGGCGCTCGCCGACGCCCTCGACGCGCCCGGGATCGAGGTCGCATCTCCTCGGCTGCACGTGGACACCTCCGGGGCGTCGTGGCTCGTGCGTCAGCACTACCGGATATGGGAGCTCAGCGACTACCGCCGCAGCGACCACATCGGCTCTGGGGTCTACGCGCTGACGCGGGCGGGCCGCGCCCGGTTCGACGGCTGGCCCGACGTCATCGCCGACGACCGGTTCGTGCAGCAGCTCTTCGCTCCCGCCGAGCGCGCGATGCTCGCGGACCACACGTTCAGTGTGCGCTCGGCGGCCGACATGCGCGCGCACCTGCGCCGCTCGGTCCGCATCGCCCGCGGCAACCGCGAGCTGCCCGACCGGATGCAACACCAGGATGCCGCGCGGCCGTCCGCGGCATCCCGCGGCGGGCTCGCGCGTCGGGTCGCGGCACGGCCGGGCCTCTGGGTGCCCTTCGCCGTGTACTGCGTCAGCTGGACGCTTCCCAACGTGCTCGCCCGTCGCGACATCGCTCGCGCGCGCACACGGACCTGGAACCGAGACGACACGAGCCGGGTGATGGCATGAGAAGACCAGCCGCGACGACCGCCGCGATCGCACTCCTCCTGGCGGTGCTCACCGCCTGCGCGGGTGCGCCCGCACCCGAGCCGGTCGACCTCGACGAGCTCGAGTCGAGTCCCACGCTCTCGCAGGTCTCCACGATCGGCGCACTCGGAGACTCGATGACCCTGGGCGTGAACGCCTGCGCCGAGCCCGGGCGCTGCACCGCCGCGAGCTGGGCCACGGGTGACGAACCCGCCGTCGGCTCCGTCGCGATGCGCATCGGCGCAGCCAACGGCAGCGTTCCTGACACCGTCAACGCCGCGAAGGACGGCGGCACGGTCGCGGACGCGGTCGCGCGTGTCGACGAGGTGATCGTGGCCGCGCCCGAGCTCGTGCTCGTGCTGCTGGGCGGCAACGACGTCTGCGCCGCCGACGTCGACGGCATGACGAGCGTCGAGGACTTCCGGGCGTCGTACACAGCACTGCTCGCCGCGCTGAGCGAGGGCCTGCCGGACGCCCGCGTGCTCGCGCTGTCGATCCCCGACCTCCACCGGCTGTGGGAGGTCGGCCGCGACGACGAAGGCACCCGTCAGGTCTGGGACAGCAGTCCGTCGTGCAGCAACCTGCTCGGCGACGCCGCCGCGACCGACGCGGCCTCGACCGAACGGCGCGACGCCGTCGCCGCCCGCACCGACGAGCTCAACGCGGTCATCGCCGAGGTGTGCGCCGCCGACAGCGCCTGCATCTCGGACGGCGGCGCCGTGTTCGCCTACGAGTTCTCGCCCGCCGAGATCTCGGCGATCGACCACTTCCACCCGTCCGTGGCGGGCCAGCAGGTGATCGCCGAGATCGCCTGGGACACCCTCATGGAGGCCGCACCATGACCACGCTCCTCGTCGCGATCTCGGGCGGCCACCTCACGCAGCTGACCATGCTCGCCCCCCGCGTCGCCGACGGCGACGACGTCGTCTGGCTCACCGACGACACCGCGCAGAGCCGGTCGCTGCTCGAGGGCGAGACGGTGTACCACGTGCCCACCCGGCCGCCGCGCGACTACGCCGGCGTCATGCGCGACACGGGCATCGCGCTGCAGGCGATGCGGGACCACCGTGTCGATCGCGTCATCAGCACGGGCGCCCAGATCGCGCTGTCGGCGCTCGTGCCCGCGTCGGCGCGGCGCGTGCCGTTCACCTACATCGAGAGCGCGACGCGCGTCACCGGGATCTCGGCGACGGGCAAGGTGATGGAGCGGGTGCCGTGGGTCGACCGCTACGTGCAGTACCCGCACGCGGTGAACGCCCGGTGGCGGTACGCGCTCTCGGTGTTCGACGGCTTCCGCGTCGAGCCGGTCGAAGACCCCGCGCCGATCCGCCGCGCCGTGGTCACCGTCGGCGGTAACGGCGACTTCGGGTACCGACGGCTCGTTGACGGCGCCCGCGCCGCTCTCAGTGACCTCGACGGCGACGTCGAGACGCTGTGGCAGGTCGGAGCCACGGACGTGTCGGACCTTCCGATCACAGCGGTCTCGTCGCTGCCCTCGAGCGAGCTCGGCGCGGCTCTGCGGCAGGCCGACGTGATCATCGGGCACGCCGGCACCGGCACCGCCCTGGCCGCGCTGTCCGCCGGCAAGGTACCGGTGCTCGCACCGCGCTCGGTCGAGCACGGCGAGCACGTCGACGCGCACCAGCAGGATCTCGCGCGGTTCCTGGGCGAGCGCGGGCTGGCCATCGTGTGCGAGCCCACCTCGCTCCGCGCGTCCACCCTCGACACCGCGCGCCGCTGGCGCGCGGTGAGCTCGCAAGACCTCGCCCCCGTGCCGCTCTGAGCACCGGCATCCGCCGCGATCACCTCTGGGAGGACCCCGTGCAGACCCCGGCCCCCGACGTCACCGTCGTCATCGTCAACTACGAGACCCGCGACGACACGGTCGCGTGCGTCGGCTCGGTGCTCGCGCACCTGGGCGGTCTCGATGCGCAAATCGTCGTGGTCGACAACGGATCGGGTGATGGCAGCGCGGCCGCGCTGCGCGCGGCGCACCCGGGCATCGACGTGGTCGAGGCCGGTGAGAACCTCGGGTTCGCCCGCGCGGTCAACCGCGGAGCCGCCCTCGCGCGCGGCGAGTTCGTGCTGCTGCTCAATCCCGACGCGCTCATGCTCGAGCACTCGCTGCCACGGATGATCGGGTTCGCCCGCGAGCATCCGCAGTACCGCATCGTCGGCGGGCGCACGCTGCGCGCCGACCTCACGCTCGAGCCCTCCTCGTGCTGGGGCGCGCCGACGCTGTGGTCGCTCAGCATGTACGCGACGATGCTGTCGACCGTCTTCCGGCGCTCCCGCCTGTTCGATCCCGAGTCGCTGGGCACGTGGCCCCGCGATACGATCCGCGAGGTCCCGATCATCACCGGATGCCTGCTGCTCATCCGCCGGGACGACTTCGTCGAGCTGGGCGGCATGGACGAGGACTTCTTCCTCTACGGCGAGGACGCCGAGTTCAGCATGCGGGCGGCGGCGCGCGGCATGGCCCGGGTCGTCTATCCCCCGGCGGCGATCATCCACACCGTGGGCGGATCGTCGGCGGGCAGCTCGAAGGGCTCGATGGTGCTCGCCGGCAAGGTCACCTATCTCCAGAAGTCCTGGCCGCCGCGACGCGCGGCCGTCGGGGTGCTGCTGCTGAGGACGGGCGTCGCCGTGCGCGCCGCCCTCGAGACCGTGACGCGCCGGGCGAACCGGCCGTGGACGACGGTCTGGCGGCGCCGCGCCGACTGGGCATCGGGCTACCCCCACGCCGAGGCGGCGCTCTTCGGCCGGCCGCTGCCCGAGCCCGCCGCCGCGTAGCGGGTGCGGCGCGTTTCGACTCGCTCGTTCCTCGCTCGCTCAACGACCGGCAGAGGGGAACACCCCGTCGGTCGTTGAGCGGAGGGCGCTCTAGCGCCCGCAGTCGAAACGCCCCTGGTGTGCGGGAATGTCGGGGTCGGAGTGCGCCGGGTGCGGCGCGTTTCGACTCGCTCGTTCCTCGCTCGCTCAACGACCGGCAGCAGGGCAGAGCGGCGCGTTTCGACTCGCTCGTTCCTCGCTCGCTCAACGACCGGCAGCAGGGCAGAGCGGCGCGTTTCGACTCGCTCGTACCTCGCTCGCTCAACGACCGGGAAAGGGCCGTGCGCGCCCTGCGTCAGGCTGAGACCCGCGCGGCGTCGGCGCGCGGGGACGCGGGCGCCGACGAAGCACGTGGGGACCCGGCATCCGTCGCGCCCTCGCCCAGCACCCACGTCCGCACCTCGGCGACGAAGCGTGAGATGTCGAACTCCGCGGCGCGTTCCCGCGCGGCAGCAGGGTCGATGCGCTCCAGGCCCGCCACCGCCGCGGCGAGCTCGACCGGGTCGTCGGGATCGACCGTGAAGCCGGTCACGCCGTCGATCACCGACTCGGCGGCGCCGCCCTCGCGATTCACGATGACGGGGCATCCTGCCGCCATCGCCTCGACGGGGATGATGCCGAAGTCCTCGACCGGCGGGAACACGAAGGCGAGCGCGCGCTGGAACAGGGCCCGCATGAGCGCGTCCGACACGAACCCCAGCATGTGCACGGGCACCGACGCCGACGCGGCGAGCGCCTGCAGGTGCTCGCGTTCGGGCCCGGTGCCGGCCACGACCACGGGCACGCCCAGCCGATCGCCCATCTGGATCACCGCGTCGTGGCGCTTGTACGGCACCAATCGCGACGCCGCCATGAGGTAGCCGCGCTCGGGGAGCGCCTCGAGCACCGCCTGCTCCTCGCCGGTGAGCGCCTCAGCCCAGTCGCCACCCTCGATGATCTCGCGCGCCTTCACGGGCGGGTGGATCACGCGCGCGTCGCGCTCCCACGAGCGGAGGATGCGCCGGCGCACGAACTCGCTGTTCGCCGCGAGATCGCCGGCGTGCACCGCCGCTGCGCGATCCACGCGCTTGAGCATGCTGCGCGCGGCGGCCAGCGCCGCGGAGCTCCCGCGCCCGTCGAGCTCGGGCTCCCACAGGTAGCGAGCGGGCGAGTGGACGTACGAGAACTTGGGCACACCGTCGCGACGCGTGCCGAAGTCGCAGTGGTGCGCGAACACATAGCTGCTCGTCAGCACCCAGTCCGGCAGCGAGCCGACCTTGGCGGCACGCCACGTCGCCGGCATGAGGGGCAGCCCCATCGCCTTGTGGCGGCGCAGCGGCGTGCGCGCCATCCACGACTCGTGCACCGAGCTGCGAGGGAACCGCTCGCCGTCGTCGCTCCACAGCGCGAACATCCGTGAGTCGGGCAGCGCCAGCCGGAAGGCGTCCAGCACCTGTTCGGCGCCACCCGAGCGCTCTATCCATTCCTGGACGATGAGACCTGGCATGTTCCTACGACCTCTCGGGTGGTTCAGTAGGCGCCGTCACGGTGCAGCACGGCTTTGGCAGTCTTCGCGAGTACGACGATGTCGCCGGTGATCGACCAGTTCTCGACGTAGTACAGATCCAGCCGCACGCTGTCCTCCCACGAGAGGTTGGAGCGGCCGTTGACCTGCCACAGCCCGGTGATCCCCGGGCGGGTGAGCAGGCGGCGACTGACCGGGCCCTCGTACTGCTCCACCTCGCTCGGCAGCGGCGGACGCGGGCCGACCAGGCTCATGTCGCCGCGCAGCACGTTCCACAGCTGCGGCAGCTCGTCGAGCGAGTACGCACGGAGGAAGCGGCCGGCGCGGGTGACCCTCGGGTCGTCCTTCAGCTTGAACAGCACGCCGTTGCCCTCGTCGAGCGCGCGCAGCTCCGCCAGCCGCGCCTCGGCGTCGACCACCATCGAGCGGAACTTGAGCATGGTGAACCGTGCGCCGTGGGCCCCGACCCGCTCCTGCCGGAAGATCACCGGACCCGGGCTGCCGAGGCGCACGGCCACCGCGATGGCGGCGAACACCGGCGCAAGCAGCAGGAGCGCCACCGTGACGACCGACACGTCGAACAGTCGTTTGACCGCATGGCTGTACCCCGAGTACTGCGGCAGGTCGACATGCACCATCGGAAGGCCGCTGATCGGCCGCATATGGATGCGTGGGCCGGCGACGTCGGTAAGCCGCGACATGAGGATCAGCTCGACCTGCGAGTTCTCGAGCTCCCATCCGAGCCGCCGGATCGCATCATTGCCGCCGGGCAGGCTCCCCGCGACGATGACCGCACGCGCCCGGCGGTTCTTCGAGACCCGCGCGACCTCGTCGAGCGGCACGAACGGCAGCACCTCGGTCGATTCCTCGACCGGGCCCGCGTGCGGCGACCCCGGCGTGCTCACCGCGATCGCGCGATAGCCGATGCGGTAATGGCTGCGCAGCTGCGACACGACGCGCAGCACGTCGTCCTGCTCGCCGACGACGATCGCGCCCGTCATGCACCGTCCCGCGCGCCTCAGCGCGTGCAGGTACGTGCGCCACACGCCGCGCCCCACGATCAGCAGCACGAGCCCCAACGGCAGCGCGATCGCCAGGTAGCCGCGCGCCGGCTGCAGCTGGAACAGGTAGGCGACGACCGCGAAGGCGCCGAAGGTGAGCAGCGTCGACTGCAGCACGCGCTGGTACTCCACCATGCCCGTGCCGGTGTTGCGCAGCAGCCTGCTGCGTGTCGCGGTGAGCGCGACCAGCCAGACCACGATGAGCGCGATGCTGATGAGCCCGTAAGCGACGTCCGCGGTCGAGACGGCACCGGCGCGAACCGGGTCGCCGAACCTCAGGAGCTGAGCGGTGAACACGGCGACCGCGATGGCGGCGGCATCCGTCGCGATCATGCCCCAGGCGAGACGGCGACGCCAGCCCAGCCTGCGCGGCTGCGGCGCGATCTCGGCGACCGTCGAGAACAACTCGACGGGAGACGCCGGTCGGGCCGTCGAACGAAGATCGAGAAAAGCAGATGACACGGGCGCACCCCCAAGAACGCAACCGACACGCATAACGAGGCCATCGGCCCCAGTGCCCGTCGATGCGATCCCCGCTCGCGAAGGCCACGCTAGCCTCGCCATCGGCCCGATGCCAGGAAGGTCACCACCTGTTTACACAGGCTTCGGGTGCGCGTGACACGCGCGAAACACCGCGGCGTCAGCAGCCGCGGGCGAGCGCGATGATCCGCTCGTGGCGAGCGGTCCACGAGTTGCCCTCGACGAAGGCGATCCTCGCGATCTCGTCGGCCGGACCGGCCCGCAGGGCGTCGTCCACCACGTCGACGAAGTCCGAGACCGCCGGCGTCAGCCACACGCGGTCACTGATGTCGCGCACCGGCGGCAGATCGATCGACAGCACAGGCAGACCCGCGGCGAGGTACTCATAGAGCTTCAGCGGGCTCATCGCCTCGGTCAGCGGCGTCCGCCGGTGCGCGACAAGGGCCAGATCGCAGTTGCGCAGGGTGGCGATGAGCTCTGCGCGGCCGACGCTGCCGTGCACGTGCACGTTGGCCAGCGCGCGCAGCGGCGCGATGTACGCCGCGTCGGGCAGCGGACCGAGCAGCACGGTGTGCACGTCGGGCCGGGCACGCGCGAAATCGGCAATCCCCTCCACGTCGAGCCGGCTGTCGAGCGTGCCGACGTACACGGCCCGCGATCGCGGCACGCGGGCGAGCCAGTCGGGCTCCGGCGGCGGCGCCTGCAGCCATTCGGCGGGCTCCACGCCGTTGGGGACCACCTCGTGGGGCCCGGTCGGCTCGATGCGCTCGAGGATCTGCGCCGAGACGGCGACCACGCTGCGGCCGGACGCCGAGATGCGACGGTACGCCTCGCGGAAGGCCGGCCAGTACTCGCTGCGGCCCGGCGAGCTCAGCCAGTCGTCGCGCGCGAAGAACGTGGTGTGACGGGTCCACTCGAAGGGCGAGAAGCCGGCGACGAGCGGGTTGCAGGTCAGCGCCACCGGTTCGCTGAGCCCGCGCCGCTGCGCCTCTCGACGCAGCGACGCGTCGTACTCCGCGTACTCGGCGGCGACCTCCGTCGCATCGAGGCGGTCTGCGCGCCTGCGGCGGGCGGGCGAATGGAGCCAGATCCGATCGGATGCCGGAAACCGGGCGTCCCGGTCGAGCACCGGCGACATCGTCACGCGGGGCAGCCAGCGGAACGGATTCGCCACCACCAAGCGGCCGACGTTCGGGCTGCGCATGAGGCTGGAGACGATGCGATCCGGCGGCCGCATCATGCCACGACGCACGGCGTCGGCGTAGGTCTCGAAGGAGAAGGTGAAGACGAAGTCGTCGGTGCCTTCGGCTGTGCTCCCGGCCGTCGTGCGGTGGAAGCGCGAGTCCGCTTCCGTCACCCGGGCACCAGCTCTCGCACCACGCGCGCCGGCGCGCCGACGGCGACCGTTCGCGGCGGGATGTCGCGCGTGACGACCGCGTTCGCGCCGACGACCGCCCCCGCCCCGATCGTGACGCCGGGCATCACCACGACGTTCTGACCGAGCCATGCGCCGCGGCAGATCCGCACCGGGCGGGGTTCGGTCAGCGGCTGGTCGCGGATCGGCACGTCGACGAGGTCGAAGCCGTGGCTGTGGTCGGAGATGTACACCCCCGCCGCGATGCCCACGGCCTCCTCTATGACGACGCTGCGCACCGCCGAGATCGACGCTCCGCGCATGCGCACGCGGTCGTGGAGCTCGATCACGGGTCCGGGCTCGTCACGCGACGGGACCATCAGCCACGAGCCCGCGCCGATGAGCACGCCGGCGCCGACCGCGATCCGGTCGGGGTTCGCGATGCGCGCGGGCAGCATGATGCGCGAGCCCGCGCCGAACGACTGGAAGCCGCCGGCCACGAGTCGGCTGTACACCGAATCCCGCACCCGCTGCACCCCCAGCAGCACCCCATACCCATTGATCCGCCCCACGCCGCTCAGATTAGCCGCCGCGATCGGCACCACGAGGAGGGTGCCGCAGAGTTAACGCGCGTGTAACAGCGACGTCGCCTGCGTCGGTCAGTCTGTACCACGAGGGTGCCGCAGTGTCGCCGCTGGATCCGTCGGCTGGTACGGCTGTGGGGAGTGGACGGAACTCGCGGGGTGCGAAGGCGTCAGGACCGAGGGGAGTCCGCGATGACCGAGAGTGAAGTGCACGTGCCACGGGCCGGGGCGCCCGCGAGGGAGGGCGGCGCGGCAGAGAGCGGGACCGAGTTCGTGCGCAGGCTGCGCCGGGCGGCGACGGATGCCGCGGGCCGCGGCATCCGCTTCTATCGCTCGCCCGTCGACGTCGGCGAGGTGTCGTATGTCGACCTCGATGCCGATGCGCGCGCCCGTGCCGTCGAGCTCGCCCGAGCCGGGCTCGCGCCCGGCGACGTCGTGATCCTCGCCTTCGAGCCGGGCCTGCCGTTCGTGCGTGCGCTGCTCGCGTGCCTCTACGCGGGCGTCGCGGCAGCCCCGGTGCCGATCACCGCGATGCGGAATGCGGATGCCGTGCGCCAGCGCCTGCTCGCGATCCTCGAGGACGCGGGGGCGAAGGCCGTGCTCACCGAGACAGGCGCCCTGGACGGACTCGGCCTCGCCGGCGAGACGTCGATCGCCGACGCCGCCGTGATCGCCGTCGACGGACCTGCCGCAGCCTCTCCGGAGGACTGGAGCATGCCCACCATCGACGAGTCGGCGCTCGCGATCCTGCAGTACACATCGGGGTCGACCGGGCTGCCGAAGGGCGTCATGGTGTCGCACGCGAACCTATACGCGAACCAGCAGGCGATCGGCGGCATCGTCGGCCTGACGGCGGAATCGATCACCGTCGGCTGGCTGCCGCACTACCACGACATGGGCCTCATCGGGCAGATCCTGCAACCCCTCTTCGCCGGCGGCACGCTGCACCTGACGTCGCCCTCGCAGTTCCTGCGCCGGCCGGTGCTGTGGCTGCGGCTGATCAGCGAGCACAAGGCGACTCACACCGTCGGACCGGACTTCGCCTTCGCCCTGTGCAGCCGTCTCGTGACGGACGAACAGCTCGCCGAACTCGATCTGTCATCGCTGCAGACCGTGATCACCGGCGCGGAGCCGGTGCGGATCGACACCCTCGACGCGTTCACCGCGCGGTTCGCCGCCGCGGGGTTCCGCGGCGAGGCCTTCGTGCCCGCATTCGGCATGGCCGAGACGACGCTGCTCATCACCGCGCATCGCGACACCGTGCCGCCACGGGCGATCGTCGTCAGCGCCGACGCGCTCGAGCGTGACCACATCTTGCCGGCGAGCCCGGGCGAGCGCACCGCCGAGCTGGTGCCGTGCGGCCGGCCCGGTGCGGGCATGGAGATCGCGATCGTCGATCCGGCCACGGCCGTGGAGCTCCGCGACGGACGCATCGGCGAGATCTGGGTGCGCGGCACGAGCGTGACGCAGGGCTACTGGCGCCGGCCGGAGGAGACGGCAGCCGAATTCGGCGCGACCCTCGCCGGTGTCGCCGACGAGGTGTACCTGCGCACCGGCGACCTCGGCGCGATGGTCGACGGCGAACTCGTCATCACCGGCCGCCTCAAAGACCTCATCATCGTCCGCGGGCGCAATATCTACCCCCAGGACCTCGAGCACAGCGCGGCGGAGCTGCTGGGCGCAGGATGCCTCAGCGCGGCGTTCGAGCGCCCGGGCGTGGCTCCCGAGGTGGGCATCGTCGCCGAGGTGGACCCCTCGGCGACCGCCGAGGACCTCGACGCACTCGCCACGGCGCTGCGCGCGCGGGTGGCGACGGAGTTCACGCTGCCCGCCCTGGGCGTGGCGCTGATCCGCAAGGGCACGCTGCCGCGCACCACCAGCGGCAAGGTGCAGCGCGCACTCACGCGCCGGCTTCTCCACCAGCAGCGACTGCAGCTCGTCCACCTCGACGGGTTCGAAACGGTCCCGGCATGACCGCGGTCGCCACCGGCGCGGACGCCGGCACGCTCGCCCCCGTGCGCGCGTTCGACGCGTTCCTCGGGGACCCCGCCGATGACGAGGCGGTCGTCTCGACGAGGCGATCGGTGCTGCTCGACGAGAGGTCGGCCTTTCCGGAGGACGAGATCGCGGCCGTCACCGCGTTCGGGCTGCAGCAGTGGTACGTACCCGAGGCGCACGGCGGCATGCTGGGCGACGCCCTCGTGCCGCTGCTGATGATCCGACACCTCGCGCGGCGCGATTTCACCGTCGCCGCCGTGCACGGCAAGACCTTCCTCGGCGCGATCTGCGCCTGGGTCGCGGGCGGCGAGATCGCGACCCGCATGGCGGGCGTCGTCGACACCGGACGCCCCGTGTCGTGGGGACTGACCGAACGCGGCCGCGGCTCGGACCTGTCGCGGTCGGCGACGTCCGCGCAGATCGGCACCGGCACCGTACGCGTCGACGGCGGGAAGTGGCCGATCAACAACGCCGTCCGCTGCCGGGCGATGACCGTGCTCGCCCGCTCCGACGAACGGCCAGGTCCCCGCTCGCTGTCGCTCGTGCTGGTCGACAAGGAAGAGGCCGACCCCGCCACGATCGGGTACGAAGCCAAGGTCGCCTCGCACGGCCTGCGCGGCGCCAACCTCGCCGGCATCCGGTTCGAAGGATCCGTCGTCGGCGCGGACGCCCTCGTCGGCCCCGCCGGGCACGGACTCGAGATCGTGCTGAAGAGCCTGCAGCTGACCCGCCCGTTCACGACCGGCCTGTCGCTGGGAGCCGTCGACCGGGCGCTGCAGACCGCGCTCGATGCCGCCTCCGTGCCGGACGGCGTGCGCGGTCGGCTCCTCGACGCGCCCGCGTCCCGGCGTGCACTGGGAGTCGCCGTCGCCGACGCGCTCCTGGTCGAGTGCCTGATGCTGGTCGGCGTGCGTTCTGCGCACGCCGTGCCCGGCGAGATGGCGCTCGTGAGCGCGCTGGTGAAGTTCCTCGGCCCCGACACTGCCGACCTGCTCTTCCGCGACCTCACCCGTCTGCTGGGCCCGCAAGCGCTCATCGTCGGCTCGGAGGGCTCGGGCGGGCTGCATCCGTCCGCCTTCGGCGCGTTCCAGAAGGCCGCGCGCGACAGCCGCGTCGTCGGGATCTTCGACGGCAACTCGGTGGTCAACCTCAACATGATCGTCAACGAGCTGCCGAACCAGCTGCGTCCGGCAGCACCGCCGCCGCTGCCGGAGGTGCTCGCGCCGCTCCGCGCGGACGTGGAGCACGACGCGCTCGACACGGCGTCGCTGCGCCTGGTCACCCGGCACGGCTCCCGGCTGCTGCGTTCGCTGCCGGCGCTCGTCGACGCGGTGGACGACGGTCGCACGTCCCGCGCCGCGGTCGATGCGGCGCGCTGGATCCGCGACGAATACACCGCGCTGCTCGCCGAGGCCGGCGACCTGCCCCGGCAGTCGCAGCCCGATCCGCTCGCCTTCCACCTCGCCGAACGATTCGCGCTCATCTTCGGTGCCGCGTGCGCCTTGGCCGTCCATCTCGCACGGTTGGGCGCGATCCCGGGTCCGCTGGGGGAGAGCGACGCCTGGCTCGCGGCCGCGCTGCAGCGGGTGGCGAACCGGCTCGGGGCGGACACCGTCGACACCGCGGTCGCGGACGCGCTCCTCGACGCCGCGCTGCGCGCGCACGCCGGTGGAAGCGGCGCCGTCACGCTGCTGCCCTCGTGGACGGAGCGATCGTGAGCATCGCGGAGAGCGTGGAGCACGCGCGTCCCGCCTTCGGGCGCGACGTCTCGGCAGGACTCGATGCACTCGAGCCGCTCATCGGGCGCCTCACCGTCGGGGGTACCGCCGTCGGGGGTACAGCGCCCGCTGAGGGCCATCTGGTGACGAGCGCGCTGCGGACCTACCGGTTCGACACGACGGCACAGCCGGCATCCGGCATCGTCCCGGTGGCTGTCGTGCCGGGGTCCGGGTTCGCCCGGGTCATCGCGATCCGGGCCGCGGTGCCTGCGGCGGCGCTCGGAGCGCTCGACGCCGCGCTGAGCGAGTGCGTCCACTACTCCCAGAGCCGTCAGCTCTACGGCGGGACCGTGCTCGACATCCCGCATGCCCGCTCGCTGCTGGCGGCGGCTCTGGCCGACGCCCTGACTGCCGACGCGCTCAGCAGCGCCGCCGTGTGCCTGGCGGACGCGCACGCGCCCGCGGCCGCCATCGCGGTCGCGCTGAGCGCCCACCTGACCTGCCTGCTGCTGGCAGAGGCGGCCCAGCAGGTGTCGGTGCTCGCCGGCTCGACGTTCTATGCGCGGATCGCGCCGTTCGAGCTCATCGAGCAGCATGTGCGCGACCTCTCCGCACTTTCCATCCTCGTACCGGACCTCGCCGACGCACTGCCGTCGGCGGCCGCCGCAGTGGACGCGTGGTGCGGTGACACGGGTGCCACGGCGCCGCGCGCGCTCCTTCAGCCGGCCGTCGCCGCGGCGATCGCGTCCGACGCGCCCGGCGCCGTCGAGGTGCATGCCGATCTCGCGGCCGCTGCCGAGGCTGCTGTC
Organism: Microbacterium sp. B35-30; assembly: GCF_010634855.1. Classification (GTDB taxonomy): domain Bacteria; phylum Actinomycetota; class Actinomycetes; order Actinomycetales; family Microbacteriaceae; genus Microbacterium. The sequence goes on from NZ_MWLQ01000053.1 coordinate 21,832, forward strand.
GCCGCCGTGGAAGCGGGCGGGCATGGGACGGCGGACCCGCACCAGATGCTCGAGCTCGCCCATTGCGTCGCGCTGCTCACCGCGGCCGCAGCCGTCATCAACGGCTGGAGGCAGGCGCGCGGCTCGGAGGCGATCGCGGCCGACCCCCTCGCGATGGAGGCGTGTCTCCGACGCATCCGTGGACGTGTGGTGCGACGACAGCCTCCGCTTCCCACCGACCTCGTGGCGCGGCTCGTCGCGCACGCCGAAGCACGCGCCGCCAGCGGCGAGGAGATGGCGATCGGCCCCGCACGCGCGACAGTGGCGCCACTGTGACCACCGAAAGGACGACACCATGCCCACACAACTGACCGCCACCGAGATCGAGCAGTGGCTCGTCGGACGCGTCGTCGCCTACGGCAAGATGCAGGCCGACGACTTCACCGTCGACACGCCGCTCGCCGAACTCGGGCTCGACTCGGTCTACGCCCTCACGCTCTGCGGAGACATCGAGGACGAGTTCGAGCTCGAGGTCGACCCGACCATCGTGTGGGACCACCCCACCATTCGCGAGCTCGCCGAGGGAATCCGCCAGCGTGTCGACGAATGACCCCGCGACCGGCGCGCGTCGAAGCCTCGTCTCGGCGCGAGGGGTGCACGTCGTGATGGGTCGCATTCCCGCGCGCGACGACCTCGATCACGACCCCGAGGACGCCGCGCACCTGCTCGGGGCGGATGCCGCAGCCCTCGGTTCGCTACCCGAATCACGACTCCCGTCGTACCTGACCGCGAGGAGGTGGGTGCGCGACATCGTCACCGTGCGCCTGCGGCGCGCCTGGCGGGGGTTCGAGGCGACTCCGCGCGGCGTCAAGCCGCGACTCGAGGGCTCGACGCTGGACGTCAGCATCGCCCACGCGGGTGACCGGCTCGTGGTCGGCGTCGTCGAGCACGGCCTCATCGGAGTGGACATCGAGCTCGTCGCGCCGGTGTTCGACCAGCCGGCGCTGGTGCGGCGCCTCTGCACGCCGGCGGAGCGCCGCCACGCCGACGGCCTGGAGGCAGCAGGCCGGAGGGCCTGGCTCACCCAGCTGTGGGCGGTGAAGGAGTCCTACGCCAAGGCGGTCGGTGCGGGTCTCGCACTGGATTTCCGCCAGCTCGCGGTCGCCGACCTGCGTCGCAACGACGCCGTTCGCGGTGTGCTGACTCCTGCATCGGGAGTTCCTCATGCGAGGATCGCTGTCAGCTGGGTCGCTGCTGCCCCTTCCCGTCCCCCGTCGTCCGTCCGGACGACGGCCTAGTCCCATCCCTGGAAGGGGCACTGTCATGCGCTTGTCTGTCATCGGCTGCGGCTACCTCGGAGCCGTGCATGCGGCCGCTATGGCGTCCATCGGTCACGACGTGGTCGGCATCGACGTCGATCGGCGGAAGGTCGACGCCCTCTCACGCGGCGAGGCTCCCTTCTTCGAGCCCGACCTGCAGGAACTGCTCACGGCCGGCGTCGAGTCGGGCCGCCTGAAGTTCACGACCGACATGGCCGAGGCCGCCGGCGCGACAGTGCACTTCATCGGCGTCGGCACCCCGCAGCAGAAGGACGGCTACGCCGCCGACCTCACCTACGTGAACGCGGCGGTCGACGGCCTGCTCCCCTATCTGTCTGCCGGCGACGTCGTCGCAGGCAAGTCGACGGTGCCCGTAGGCACGGCGGCAGACCTCGCGCCGCGCATCGAGGCGACCGGCGCGACGCTGGTCTGGAACCCCGAATTCCTGCGCGAGGGCTACGCCGTCAAGGACACGATCGATCCGGATCGCCTCGTGGTGGGCGTCGACCCCGGCGACGACGGCGAACGGGCCGCCGACATCCTGCGCGAGGTCTACCACCCGGCCGTCGCGAAGAGCACACCGTTCATCGTCACCGACCGCGCCACCGCCGAGCTCGTCAAGGTCGCCGCCAACGCCTTCCTCGCCACCAAGATCTCGTTCATCAACGCGATGGCCGAGATCGCCGAGGTCACCGGAGCCGACGTCACCCAGCTGGCCGACGCGATCGGGCACGACGTGCGGATCGGCCGCCGCTTCCTCGGCGCCGGCATCGGGTTCGGCGGCGGCTGCCTGCCGAAGGACATCCGCGCGTTCTCCGCCCGCGCCGAGGAGCTCGGCCGCGGCGAATCCGTCGCCTTCCTCCGCGAGGTCGACGCGATCAACCTCCGCCGCCGCGACCGCGCGGTCGATCTCGTCATCAACGCGTTCGGCGGCTCGGTGTTCAAGAAGAACGTCACCCTGCTCGGCGCCGCCTTCAAGCCCTACAGCGACGACATCCGCGACTCCCCCGCCCTCGATGTCGCCATCCGCCTGCACGGCCTCGGAGCCTGGGTCACCATCACCGACCCCGCCGCCATCGAGAACGCCCAGCGCCTGCACCCGCAGCTGAACTACGTCGCCGACCGCGACGAAGCGCTCCGTGAGGCCGACGCCATCGTGCTCGTCACCGAATGGGACGAGTACCGCCGCGATCTGACCCCCGAACACGCGTCGTCGCTCACATCGGGCCGCGTCGTCATCGACGGACGCAACGGATGGGATGCCGCCGCCTGGCGCGCCGCCGGGTGGACGTACTACGGCATGGGACGCCCGTAGCACCCAGGCAGCGTCGCTCTCGCGACCGCCGCTGGGGCGAGCGCCCAGGCGACGGTCGCGAGAGCGCCTGACGAGAGGCCTATTCTCGCCGCGCGGACTGCGGTATCGTCGCACTGTTCTCGACGATGGGACAGCTCCCGACAGGTTCACCGAGCCTGGCTGCCGGCGTCGCGGATTCCGTGACTTGCGCGGAGACCGCCGTACGGCCTCCGCGAGTCGCTGGGGGACGGAGTACGACGTGAAGCGTGCACTCATCACCGGTATCACCGGTCAGGACGGCTCTTACCTCGCCGAGCTGCTGCTCGGAAAGGGCTACGAGGTCCACGGTCTCATACGCCGTGCGTCGACCTTCAACACGCATCGCATCGACCATCTCTACGTCGATCCGCACGACCCGAGCGCCAGGCTGTTCCTTCACTATGGGGATCTCAGCGACGGGGCGGGCCTGGTGACTCTGCTCATGAAGATCCATCCGGACGAGGTCTACAACCTGGCTGCTCAGTCACATGTGAGGGTGTCGTTCGATGAGCCCGTGCATACCGCCGACACCACGGGCATCGGCACGATCCGTCTGCTCGAAGCGGTGCGGCTTTCGGGCATCGACACGAAGTTCTACCAGGCCTCCACGTCTGAGCTCTACGGAGCCACCCCTCCACCCCAGAACGAGGAGTCGCCTTTCTATCCACGCTCGCCCTACGCCGCGGCCAAGCTCTACAGCTTCTGGATCACGAAGAACTACCGGGAGGCCTACGACCTGTTCGCGGTGAACGGCATCCTCTTCAATCACGAGTCACCGCGTCGTGGCGAAACCTTCGTCACGCGCAAGATCACCCGCGCGGTCGCCAGGATCCAAGCGGGCGAGCAGAAGGATCTCTATCTCGGCAATCTGGACTCCATCAGAGACTGGGGGTATGCGGCGGAGTACGTCGAAGGGATGTGGCGGATGCTGCAGGTCGAAGAGCCGGAGGACTTCGTGCTCGCCACGGGCATCGGCTACACGATCCGAGACTTCCTCGAGGCGGCATTCGGCCACGTCGGCCTGGACTGGCAGCAGTTCGTCAAATTCGACGAGCGGTACCTGCGACCGACAGAGGTGGATGCACTCATCGGCGACCCCACGAAGGCCCACGACAAGCTCGGCTGGAAGACCTCACTGGACGGAATCTCCGTCGCCGAGTTGATGGTCGACGCCGATGTGGAGGCGCTGGACAAGCGCCCGGAGTGGATCGACTCCGTCAACCTGGTCTCCTGGACATCCGAGCCATCACTGGTCGGCAAGTGACGACAGCGACAGACACCGTGCAGTACGTCCCGGCGCAGCTCGACCGGGACGCCACCTTCTACGTGGCAGGCCATCGCGGGCTCGTGGGTTCAGCCATCGTCCGGAGGCTGAAAGGCGAGGGCTTCACCGACGTCGTCGGCAAGAGGTCGGCCGAACTCGACCTGAAGAACCGTGACGCGGTCTTCGCCTACATGTCCGACATCAAGCCGCGATACCTCGTGCTCGCCGCGGCGAAGGTCGGCGGCATCCTTGCGAACAGCACCTACCCGGTCGACTTCCTCAGCGACAATCTCCGCATCCAGTCGAACGTGCTCGACGCGGCACTAGCGAACGACGTCGAACGAGTCGCCTTCCTCGGGTCGTCGTGCATCTACCCGAAGTTCGCGGAGCAGCCGATCCGCGAGGACTCCTTGCTCACCGGGCACCTCGAGCCCACCAACGACGCCTATGCGATCGCGAAGATCGCCGGCATCCTGAACGTGCAGGCGGTGCGACGCCAGTACGGGCTGCCGTGGATCTCTGCGATGCCCACCAACCTGTACGGGCCGAACGACAACTTCTCCCCGCAGGGCTCGCACGTGCTGCCCGCGCTGATCCGCCGCTACGACGAGGCCGCCAAGTCCGGCGCGGCCGCAGTGACGAACTGGGGCACCGGCACGCCCCGCCGCGAATTCCTGCATTCGGACGACATGGCGGATGCCGTGCTCCACCTGCTGGAGCACTATGACGGGCCCGAGCAGGTCAACGTCGGCACCGGCTCGGACGTCACCATCCGCGAGATCGCCGAGACCATCGCCGGCGTGGTCGGCTTCGAGGGCGAGACTGAGTGGGACACCAGCAAGCCCGATGGCACCCCGCAGAAGCTGCTCGACGTCTCCAAGCTCGCCGACGCCGGCTGGACGTCGAAGATCAGCCTCGCAGACGGCCTGGACCGCACCGTCGCCTGGTACCGCGACCACATCGACGACATCCGCGTGTAGTCGGGGGGCCCAAAGGCCTCACGCTGTGAAAGGTCGGGCGAGCTGAATCGTCTGTTGAGGATCGATGATCCTCAACACAGCTGTCTGCGTCATCGTCTGATTCACGAACGGAGCCGCGTAGACGAACCAGGCCTCGTAACTGGCGCGGTTCGGCGGCGACGCCCACGCCTGCGCGAGCTCGCGTGTGAGCACGCCCTGCACCCGGCCGCCGATGGAGAACTCGCGGGCAAGCTGAGCATCCATCGACGCAGAGATGATGAGCCGACGGGGGCCATCGCTCACCGTTTCGCGAACGATGACGGGGTCGGGAACGAACAGGCCTCGCACGATCGTCTCCGAATGGCAGGAGTCGACGATGATGGTGGCCGTGAGATCGCGGCGCGCGGCGCGCCAGAACGGCACCCACCAGTCGTCGATGAGAGGCAGGTCGGCGAGGGCGAACAATTCGTCCAGGCGGTCGGGCTCGCTGGCATCCCATGTCTGCACCTGGAATCCGTGCCCCACGAGGACGATCACGAGCGCGGAGCAGCTGCAGGGCGTATCGGGACGAACATGCCTCTCGAGCTCGGCGGTGACGCTCGCCAGCGTTGCTTCTTCCGTCCCCTCGAGGCGCGAGATGACGGCGTCCGGCACCTCGTCCACGATCATCCGGGTGTAGGTGTCGAGGTCCTCGTGCACGCCGCCCAGCGTCGCGAATCTGTAGTCGCTGTCGAGGAACGGCTCCGATGCCGCGACGAAAGTGGCGAGCTGATCCGACCATCGCACCGGCGCCGGTTCGGCGACGCCGATCAGCACCGCATGCACCTCGCTCATGGCTCGTCGTCGCCCGTCTGTTCTGGCTCCTCGGTCTGGGTCGTCGCTGCAGGATCCGGAACGAGCTGATCGACGGTGAGAGCCGCCAGTCCGAGCACGATGAGCAGCACGCCGATGACGAAGGCGGCGATGGTGCCGCGCACCTTGCTCAGAGCTGCGGCGAGCTTCTCGACATCAGCGATGCTCATTCCAAGTCCACCGCCGGCGCCCCGAAAGCCGCCTTCGGCGAGAGCGACGCGAGCCCGCTGTCGGCCTCTCGCCTCGAGCAGTGCCATCCAGACCCCCGCCAGGATCGCGATGACACCCACCGCCAAAGCGATCGTGCTCGCCGCGGCGACGACCCTGTCGGTGATGTCGGTCGCCTCGTCGGCGAGACCTCCCATCGGCAGGATCCACAGCAGCATCCAGGCCGCCAGTCCGGCGAACAGGTACGCGAGCCCACGGAAGACGGCACCCGTGCGCCGGGCGAAGTCGGCGTCGTACTCGCCCACGGCCACTTCGGCGGGTCCTGCGACGCCTCCCGCGCCGTTTCCCGGAGGTGCCGGGGACGGCGCCCCGACCGTCACTCTCATCGCCGGAGACATGACCGCGTCCGCTCCCTCGCCGGCGGTCGCGTACACATCGTTGGCCGGCTGTGTCGCGAAGGTGACGTTCGCGACCCACTCGGTCGCACGGGCTGCCCGCTCCGCATTCACGAAGGTCGCCTCGATCGGTACGCTGCCCGACTTCAGAGCAGGCGCGGTGATCGGGAGCGTCGAGCTGACGGTGAACCGAACGGCCACCCCCGGCGCCACTGCCGTCAACGGCAGCGGCGCCGTCACCGGCGGCTTCGGCGGGACGACGGCAGACAGCGTCAGCGTCGGCTTGGCGGGCGTCGGCGCGGGAGCCGGCGCAGGCGCGGGGGGCGGTGGTGCGGAAGCCATCGCACCGCCATCCTCGCCGATCACCGCGGCCGGCCCGGACGCCGCCGTCGCAGGCTCTGACGACGCCGGACCAGTCGACGGGACAGCAGCCGCGCCCCCTGCGCTCGCACTCGTGGGCGCGTGGTCATCAGCCGCCGCCAGCGGCGCATCTCCGAGCTCGGGTTTCGAGCCCACCGCCGATTCTGGCGCCGCCGCCGCGGCCGCCGTCGGCTCGTCGTGGTGTGCGTTGTCCATGATCCCCCCCCCCCCCCCCCCCCCCCCGCCACTCGTCCCCCCCGCCCCCCCCCCCCCCCCACCCCCCCCCCCACACACCCCCACATCCCCACCCC
>NZ_MWLQ01000054.1 GCF_010634855.1 Microbacterium sp. B35-30
GAGACGAAACGCCTGCACCCGGGGTATCCGTTCGGTTCGGCGCGTTTCGTCTCGGTCGCTGGCGCTCCCTCGCTCAACGACCGGAACTCCACCCCCGGTCGTTGAGCGAGTGAGGAACGAGCGAGACGAAACGCCTGCACCCGGCGGAGACCTCGGCGCGCGTCAGGGCGCGAGATCGGCCGCGAAGGCCCGCGTTTCCTCGGGGGTCCAGATGCGGTCGCCGAAGACGTGGCGGTGCGCGAGCGAGAGGTCGGCCCCGGGTGCGAGCACGATGTGCTCGTTGAACGAGGGGGAGGGCGCGAGGATCGGGAAGGGCTCGCTGCGCACGAACCACCGGATCGCCGGCCCGCCGGACGAGGTCCCGGCGAACGCGAGCACCGTGCCTCCGCCGTCGTACTCGTCGTGCGATCCTGACACGGCGACCCACGGGCTTTCGAGGCCCATCACCGCGTCGGCACCGGCGTCGTCGGGTAACCCGCCCGCCAGCACACGGCCGCCGGTCCAGGCGCGCGGCATCCGGATCACGTAGCCGGTGTAGCCGGCGTTCGGGCGGCCCTGCGTGGTCGGGCTCCCGAACTCGAGGTCCCGCCCCGAGACGTTGCGCAGCGTCGTCGAGAAGTCGAGAATCCACAGGCCGCGCGCGGCGTCGACGCCGTGGAAGCGGTGGGTCCGCGTCTCGGCGACCCAGTCTTCGCCGTCCGCCGTGATCCAGGTGAGGTCTTCGGTGAACGACACCTCGGGTCCCTCCGCGGTCATCGCCGCGAACCCGTCGTGGCGCATGCGGCCGACATTGTCGAGCAGGGCGTAGTCGCCGTGTTCGGGGCGATAGGTGTTGCCGCCCCAGAAGTTCTGTCCCGACACGTGGGTCCACGTCATCTGCAGACCCTTGTGCCAGCGGTGGTCCCACGGCCGGTAGGCCGTGAGCGGGGCGCCGTCGAGCGCGCGGACGGGGTGCAGGAACGGCTTCGGCCCTTCCGACGGTGCACCTCCGGGGGCGAAGGCGTAGCGGGCGATGTCCACGCCGGCGAAGGTCACGGTGAGGTCGGCCTCGTCGAGGCGGAGCGTCAGATCGGGCACCCGTTCATTGTGTCGCAGATTTCCGGAAAACGCTTCCCGGCGGGCGCGCGGCGCGCATATAGCGCTTTTCGCGCCGCGGCGGTAGGGGGAGCATCGTCATTCGGATGGGCGCTAGCGTCGTGACATCTCACCCGAGACACCGCACCCCCCGCGGTGTCCACGAGACGAAGGAGAAACAATGCTCTGGACAATTCTTGGCCTGATCCTCATCGGCCTCATCGCCGGCCTCATCGCTCGCGCCGTCATCCCCGGCAAGCAGAGCATGGGCATCCTGCTGACCATCGTGCTCGGAATCATCGGCTCGTTCGTCGGCGGCTTCCTCGGCTTCCTGATCTTCGGCAGCGACCCGAACGGCGGCTTCCTGCAGCCGGCAGGCATCATCGGATCCATCCTCGGATCGATCATCGTGCTCGGACTGTACGTCCTGTTCACGCGTCGCCGGGGCGTCACGCGCTCTTGACAGGCTCCCGGGCCTGACGCACGTCGCCCGAACCCACGCGTCCCTCGCGTGGGTTCGGGCGATTCGTCTGTCTGCGGGCATACGGAAACGGGCCCGACCTTACGCGGTCGGGCCCGTTTCGTCTCGCTCGTTCCTCGCTCGCTCAACGACCAGGGGGTCAGGCGCCGGCGAGCGCCTGCGACACCACCTCGCGCGCCTCGGCCTGCACCTGCGCCAGGTGCTCGGGGCCGCGGAGCGACTCGGCGTAGAGCTTGTAGACGTCCTCGGTGCCCGAAGGGCGCGCGGCGAACCATGCGTGCTCGGTCTGCACCTTGAGACCGCCGATCGCGGCCCCGTTGCCAGGCGCATGCGACAGCTTCGCGGTGATGGGCTCGCCGGCGAGGTCGGTCGCCGTCACCGCCTCCGGTGCGAGCTTTCCGAGCGCGGCCTTCTGGGCGGGGGATGCCGGAGCATCCACGCGCTGGTAGGCCGAGGCGCCGAACTCGGCCTCGAGCTCCGCGTAGCGCTGCGACGGCGTCTTGCCGGTCACCGCCAGGATCTCGGCAGCGAGGAGGCACAGCAGGATGCCGTCCTTGTCGGTCGTCCAGACGCTCCCGTCGCGGCGCAGGAACGACGCGCCCGCCGACTCCTCGCCGCCGAACGCCACCGAGCCGTCGAGAAGGCCGGGGACGAACCACTTGAAGCCGACCGGCACCTCGAGCAGCTCGCGCCCCAGCGACGCGGCCACGCGGTCGATGATCATCGAGCTGACGAGCGTCTTGCCGATCGCGGCATCCGCCGGCCATTCCGGGCGGTGCGAGTACAGGTAGTCGATCGCGACGGCGAGGTAATGGTTGGGGTTCATCAGCCCCGCGTCGGGCGTGACGATGCCGTGGCGGTCAGCATCGGCGTCGTTGCCGGTGAGGATGTCGTACTCGTCGCGGCGGCCGATCAGGCCCGCCATCGCGGACGGCGACGACGGGTCCATGCGGATCTTCTCGTCCCAGTCGAGAGTCATGAACCGCCACGTCGGGTCGACGTCGGGGTTCACGACCGTGAGGTCGAGACCGTGCACCTCCGCGATCAGGGCCCAGTACTCGACCGAGGCGCCGCCCAGCGGGTCGGCCCCGATGCGCACGCCGGCGCGGCGGATCGCCTCGACGTCGATGATGTTCGACAGGTCGCGCACGTAGGCGTCGCGGAAGTCGTACTCGCCGAGCGTGTCGGCGTCGAGGTCGCGGAACGGCGTGCGCGCCACGCCCTCGAGGTTCGCGGCGATGAGCTCGTTCGCCCGGTCGGCGATCCAGCCGGTCGCGTCCGTGTCGGCCGGTCCGCCGTTCGGCGGGTTGTACTTGAAGCCGCCGTCGCGGGGCGGGTTGTGGCTCGGGGTCACCACGATGCCGTCCGAGCGGCTCGGGTCGGCGGCATCCTTCCCGCGGTTGTACGTGAGGATGGCGTGGCTGAGCGCGGGAGTCGGCACCCAGGAGTCGCGGGCGTCGACGCGCACGTCGATGCCGTTGGCGACCAGCACCTCGATGGCGCTGCGCTCGGCGGGAAGCGACAGGCCGTGCGTGTCGCGGCCCAGGAAGAGGGGCCCCTCGATGCCCTGCGCCCGGCGGTAGTCGACGATCGCCTGGGTCGTGGCGAGGATGTGGGTCTCGTTGAAGCTGCCCGTCAGCGACGAGCCGCGATGGCCGCTGGTGCCGAACGCCACGCGTTGCTCGGGCACCGCGGGATCCGGGGTGATGTCGTAGTAGGCGGAGATCACCTCATCGATGTCGACGAGATCGGATGCTTCGGCGGGCTGTCCTGCGCGACTCATGCGTCCCAGTCTGCCTGTCGCGGGCCTGTGCTCGCACGGGCTTGACGCAATACGGGTGTTTCTTATGCGGCTGGGGGGTGCGCATGACTCAGGCAGACACGCCCGTGAGGCGGCGGAATCGGCCCATCCGGGGTGGTCTGCCTGAATTGCGAACGCGGCCGGCGCCGGCGATCCTGCGCCCGTTACGGGATGTGATGCCGACGCGGCGGGCTGCGGGACCGGCCCACACGGCCCGGGCTAGGCTGGCACGCGTGACTTCCGAGGTCGTCGCCTCCGCCGAGGCATCCGTTCCCACCCGCCGTACCTACAGCTATCTGGGCCCGGCGGGCACGTTCACCGAGGCGGCGCTCGCTCAGGTGCCCGAGGCGCGCGGCCACGAGTGGCGGCCGGTCCGCAACGTCGGCGAGGCGCTCGCCGACGTCGTCGAGGGCCGCTCCGACGCCGCGATGATCGCGATCGAGAACTCCGTCGACGGCGGTGTGTCGACAGCGCAGGATGCCCTCGCGACGGTGCCCGGCCTGCGGATCGTGGGGGAGTACCTCGTGCCGGTCGAGTTCGTGCTGGTCGGGCGACCGGGCGCGCGGCTCGAGGACGTGTCGCTCATCGCGGCGCATCCCGTCGCCTATGCGCAGTGCCTGCAGTGGCTCTCGGACGCGCTGCCGGCCCACGCCCATGTGCCCGCGGCCAGCAACGTCGCCAGTGCGATGAGCCTTCTCGATGGATCCAGTGACGCGGATGCCGCGATCGCGCCGCCCGGCATCCTCGAGCACCACGAGCTCGAGCTGCTCGCCTCGAACATCGGTGACAACCCCAACGCGGTCACCCGCTTCGTTCTCGTGAGCCGCACCGTCGTGCCGCCGCCGCCGACCGGTGCCGACAAGACCTCGCTCATCGTCGAGCTGCCCGACGACCACCCCGGCGCCCTGCTCGAGATGCTCGAGCAGTTCGCGACGCGCGGCATCAATCTGTCGCTGCTGGCCTCCCGCCCGATCGGCGACGAGCTCGGCCGGTACCGCTTCGTGGTGGATGCCGATGGGCACCTCGAAGACGAGCGCATGGCCGACGCCCTCCTCGGGCTGCGTCGCTTCAGCCCGCGCGTCACGTTCCTGGGGTCGTATCCGCGCGCGGACCGCGCTGTCGTCCGCTACCCGGAGCGGTACGCCGACGACGTGTTCGTCGAGGCGCGCGATTGGCTGCGCGGCCTGATCTCGGGTGAGCCCGAGGTGCAGGAGTGACCGCGGCGGCGTTCGCCTTCGACCCCGTGAACGACGTCCACGCCCGCGCGCTCCGACGCCTCGAGACCGAGCAAGTCGCCTGGTTCGGAACGATCGGCCGCGACGGCTACCCGCACGCCGTGCCCATCTGGTTCCTGTGGCGCGACGGGCGCGCGCTGATCATGAGCGAGCCCGAGACCGCGAAGGTCCGCAACCTCCGCGCGAACGACCGGGTTCTCCTGCACCTGGAAGCGGGCGCCGACGGCGAGCAGCTCACCGTGCTGCGCGGTACGGCCGCGATCTCTGCGGAGCCCTCGAGCGCGTGGGTCGAGCGCATCGGCGACGCGTACACGGCGAAGTACGACGCGTGGCTGCAGCGTCTGGGGCTCACGACCGCGACCATGGCCGAGCGCTACTCGGTGCTCATCGAGGCCACCCCGCACAAGCTCGTCGCCTGGTAACCAGGCTCACCCCGCGCGTCAGGACGCGAGGCCGAGCTCGGCGGCGAGCAGCTCGAGCGTCTGCAGGCGGCCGGGGGCGGCATCCATGGGCTCGTTCTCGTACGAACCGGCGATCGGCGAGATCATGACCTCGTCGACCTCGTGCCGGGCGGCGAAGGATCGCAGATCGGATGCCACGGCCGAGGCGGTGCCGACGAACCACTTCGCCCGGGCCGACGCCATGAACGTGTCACCGAGGCCGGCGAAGTCGGCCGCCCCGGCGATCGACTGCTCCACGGTCTCGAGCGCGACGAGGGGCTTGTTGGTGCGCAGGCGCGCGGTCATGCGCAGGTTCGGCAGGGCGCGGGCCTCGGCCTCCTCGGCCGTCGGGGCGACGAGCACGTTGGCGGTGAGGAAGGTGCGGGGCGCGGCGAGAGTCTCGGACGGGACGAACGCCGTCCGGTACAGGTCGAGCGCGCGCTCGAGTCCCTCGCCGGAGAAGTGGTTGGCGAAGACGTACGGCAGGCCGAGGGATGCCGCCAGCTGCGCCGAGTAGTCGCTGGAGCCGAGCAGCCACACCTCGGGCGTCGTGGTCGCCGCGGGAGTCGCGTGAACGTCGTAGGTGCCGCCCGACGTGAAGCGCAGCGAGGCGCCGTCCGGGGCGACGAGCGACATGATGTCGCGCACGTGGTCGGGGAAGCGCTCGACGTCGCTCGTGGTGCCGCTCTGGCGCAGCAGCTGCGTGATGACCGGGTCCGACCCCGGCGCGCGGCCCAGACCGAGGTCGATGCGGCCCGGAGCCAGCGCTTCGAGCGCCGCGAACTGCTCGGCGACCACGAGCGGAGAGTGGTTCGGCAGCATGACGCCGCCCGAGCCGAGGCGGATGCGCGAGGTCCGTGCCGCTGCGGCCGCCGCCAGTACGGGTGGCGTCGTCGAGGCCACCGCGGGCATGTTGTGGTGCTCGGCGAACCAGTAACGGCGGTAGCCCAGCCGATCAGCGGCGTCGACGACGGACAGGGATGCCGCGACCGCCTGCGCGCTCGTCTGGCCGGTGCGCACCGGGACGAGGTCGAGGACGGACAGGGCCGGGGTGGAGATGGCGGTACTCATCCCCTTCGACAACCCGCTGCGGCATCAGCTCTATTCCTTCCGGTCGTTGAGCGAGCGAAGCGAGACGAAACGCGCGGGGTCCACGGTCAGTGCCGTGTTCTGGGCGTCCGTCTCGCTCGTTCCTCGCTCGCTCAACGACCGTGGCGGGTCAGGGGAGGCGGTTGCCCTTCGCGAGGTTCTCGCGCAGCTCGGCGGCGGTCTGGCGCGCCGTGTACGCGGGCCGGTCGCGCTCGAGCCGCCACGACTCGCTGAGCGGTCCGGCGCTCACGGTGTCGTAGCCGAGGGCGTCGTAGATGCCGGTGACCAGTTCGACGGCGTCCTCGTGATCGCTCGCGGTGCCGAGCGCGCGACGGTTGGGGGTGCCCGCAGGCAGCCCCGTGGTGTCGATGTCCGCGGCGAGGATCTGGTTGAACGCCTTCACCACCTTCGATGCGGGCAGATGCGCCTGCACGAGGCCGGATGTCGTCGCCTCGCCGCGGTCGAGGGCGTCGATGTGTCCGTCGCGCTCGAAGTAGTAGTTGATGGTGTCGAGCACGATCTTCCCGGCGAGCGGCTCGACCGGCAGATCCTTCAGCGCCTTCAGCGGCACCGTCACCACGGCGATGTCGCCGGCCGCGGCCGCGTCGAGGGCGGTGGCGGCGGTGACCTTCGGTCCGAGCTCGGCGACCAGGTCGGCCAGACTCTCGGGCCCGCGCGAGTTGGCGATCACGACGTCGTAGCCGAGTCCTGAGAAGGCGCGGGCGAGCGCGCTGCCGATGTGTCCTGCACCGATGATTCCGATCGTTGTCATGACGGGCGGCAACCGGGCGAGGGCCGCGCGCATTCCGCGCGTCGACACGGGAGGAAATCCGGGAAACGTTTTCGGAAACCCGACCCGATGGTCCGGATGCCGTGTGACGATGTCGGGATGGACTACGTGCAACTCGGACGAACCGGCACCTCCGTCTCGCGGATCGTGCTCGGCACGATGAACTTCGGCGACCGCACCTCGGAGGAGGATGCCTTCGCGATCATGGACCGCGCACTGGAGCTCGGCGTGAACTTCTTCGACACCGCGAACGGGTACGGCGGCGCCGGCGGCCGCGGCACCACCGAGGAGATCATCGGCCGGTGGTTCGCCGCCCGCCCCGGTGTGCGCGACGACATCGTCCTGGCGACGAAAGTGCACTCGCCGATGGTGGATCCCACACCCGACGGCGACGTCGTGAACGCACGAGGAGCGTCGGCCTGGCAGGTGCGCCGCGAGGCGATCGGGTCGCTGCGACGGCTGCAGACCGACCGCATCGACCTCTACCAGTTCCACCACATCGACCGGCACATCTCGTGGCCCGAGCTCTGGCAGGCGATGGAGGTGCTGGTAGCCCGCGGCGAGGTGATCTACGCCGGCAGCTCGAACTTCGCGGCGTGGAACATCGCGCAGGCCAACGAGATCGCGACGCAGCGCAACTTCCTGGGGCTGGTCAGCGAGCAGTCGCTGTACAACCTCGTCCAGCGCTCCATCGAACTCGAAGTCATCCCCGCCGCGCAGAACTACGGCCTCGGCATCCTGCCGTGGTCGCCTCTGGCGGGCGGACTCCTGAGCGGTGGGTCGTCCGACGCCAACGCCCGGTCGGCGACGGCAGGCGTCGCCTCGCGCCGCGAGGAGCGCCGGGATCAGCTCGCGGCGTATGAGCGCTTCGCGCAGGAGCGCGGCTGGATGCCGTCGGCGCTCGGCCTGGCGTGGCTGCTGCACCAGCCGGGCGTCACCGGACCGATCATCGGCCCCCGTACTGTCGAGCAGCTGGAGTCCGCAGTCTCGGCGCTCGAGATCCGGCTCAGCGACGACGATCTGACGGCGCTCGACGAGCTGTTCCCCGGTCCCGGCGGACAAGCGCCCGAAGCGTACGCCTGGTAGCGCTCGCGGCCGGGCCGGTCACGTGCGGCGACGCCGGTCACGTGCGGCGACGCCGGTCACACGCGCCGGCGCCGGTCACGCGCGAGCGGCGCGCTTGACGTGCTCGTACGCGTCGAGCGCGGCCATCCGTGTCTCGCCGAGATCGACGATCGGCTCGGGAGGCTGCTCCCCGAGATGCTCCGGCGCCCATTCGCGCACGTAGTGCCCGTCGGCGTCGAATTTCTTCGCCTGCAGCTGCGGGTTGAAGATGCGGAAGTACGGCGCCGCGTCCACGCCCGACCCCGCCACCCACTGCCAGTTGAACGGGTTGCTGGCATCGTCGGCGTCGACCAGCGTGTCCCAGAACCACTCTTCCCCGCGCCGCCAGTCGATGAGCAGGTTCTTGACGAGGAAGGATGCCGCGACCATCCGCACCCGGTTGTGCATGTAGCCCGTGTGCCACAGCTCCCTCATGCCCGCGTCGACGAGGGCGACGCCGGTGCGGCCGCGCTGCCAGGCGTCGAGGTGGGTCGGCTTCAAGCGGGGCCATGGGAACGCGTCGAACTCCCGCCGGAGGTTCTGGGTCGCGAGGTCGGGGTGGTGGAAGAGGACGTGCCACGCGAACTCGCGCCACCCGAGCTCCGAGAGGAACCTGCCTCCCGCCCCGGCCGCGACGGTCTCGTGCCACACCGTGTGCGGGCTCAGCTCGCCCCAGCGGAGGCGCGGCGACAGCAGCGAGGTCGCGCCGGCCGACAGCTCGTCCCGCGCGCGGTCGTACTGCGCGAGGTCGTCGTGCAGGAACTCGTGCAGCCGCCGGTGCGCAGCCGGCTCGCCCGGCTCCCACGCCTCGCGAAGTCCGGACGCCCAGTCGGGCCGGGTCGGCAGCAGCGCCCACTCGTCGAGGGACTCGGATGCCGGACCCCGGAGCGGCCCGCCGACCTCACGCGGCTCGGGCAGCGGCGCGCGCGGTGCGGGCAGCGCGAGGCAGGCGCGCCAGAAGGGCGTGAACACCGAGAACGGGGTACCGGCGCCGGTCCGCACCGTCCACGGTTCGAACAGCAGCGAGCCGGCAAACGACGACACCTCGACACGGTCGTCCCGGAGCGCGGACTTGAGCCCGGCGTCGACCTCGCGCTCGGGCCCGCCGTAGCGCCGGTTCCAGAAGACGGCGCCGGCTGCGGTATCCGTCACCGTCTCGCGCACCACGCGATCGGCGGGGCCCCGTCGCAGCACCAGGGTGCCGCCACGCTCGCGCAGCCGTTCGCCGAGCGAGGCGAGCGAGTGGTGCAGCCACCAGCGGGCGGCTCCGCCGAGCGGGCGGATGCCGGGGCTCTCCTCGTCGAGCACGTACAGCGCGATCACGGGCTCACCGCGGTCGAGAGCTGCACGCAGCGCAGGGTTGTCGGCGAGGCGCAGATCATCGCGGAACCAGACGACCGAGGGACCGGGCATGCGCTCATCCTGCCGCGCGAGGGCAACGCCGGCGCGGTCTTGACACCTGCGGGTCGATCGGCGTGCTGTTCGTCATGCGGTGCTGGCGCGCTCGAGCGTGCGGTGCGTCGTCAGAGGCCGTCGGTGCTGTGTCCGTGGGGCACGACCATCAGGAGCGCCGCGGGCTCGACGCGGGTCTTGACCGAGAGGGCTTCGCCGAACTCGTCGCCGTCGAGCTGGACCGGCTGCGCGTCATGCGTCGCCAGTTCGATGCCGGCACCGCGGGAGTACACCACGGCGTTGTCCTTCGTGCGCAGCGACAGTACGCGGCGCCCGGTCCGAAAACGGCGGAGGAAGCTGTTGTCCCACGCCACGCGGCGCCAGACGAACAGCCAGCCGAAGAGCCCCTTGGGCTGGAAGATCACGATGTCGAGCGCGCCGTCGGTGATCGAGGCCTCGGGAATGAGGTCGAGGCCGGCGGGAAGCTTGCCGCAGTTCGCGAACAGCACACTCTGCACGCGCGAGGAATGCAGCCGGTGGCCCGGCAGCTCGTACACGACGCGGAACGGCTTCGCGTTGGGCAGCGCCCGCGCCGCACCGTCGACGTAGGCCACCCATCCGACGGTCTTCTTCAGCTGCGGGTTGGTGTTGGCGATCATCGCGGCATCGAGTCCGATGCCTCCCATGACCACGAAGGCGTGCTCGGCGGTCGTGCCGTCGGGGCGGCTGAGCTCGGTCCAGCCGACGTCCATCGGGACGGTGTCGCCGTCGAACACGGCCTGCACCATCGCGGTCGGCTCGGTCAGCGGCAGCCTGAGGTTGCGGGCGAGCAGGTTGCCGGTGCCGCTGGGCACGATCGCCAGGGGCACGCCGCTGCCGCTCATCGCCTCCGACACGGCGCGCACCGTGCCGTCGCCGCCCGCCACGAGCACCGCGTCGGCGCCCTCGTCGAGCGCCTGCCGGGTGACGTCGTCGCCGAGATCGTCGACCGTCGTCTCGTAGAAGAGCGGCTCGGCCCATCCGGCATCCGCCGACAGGCGGGTGACCGTGTCGCGCAGCACGTCGGCGTCCACCTTGATCGGGTTGTACACCAGCGCGGCCTTGGGTGAGGGGCGCTCACCATCGGTCTCCAGCGGACGCGTCCGCCCCGCTGCATCCACGCGCCGCGCGTAGCCGGTCTCGTCGTCGGCGGTGTCGGCTTCGATGTCGTCGGGCTCACGGATGACGTCGTCGGGCTCCGCCGCCGCGGCCGGGTCGGGGGCGTCGTGCTCCCGCCGGTCGCCCGGGACGGATGCCGCACCCGCGGCTGGGTCCTCGCCCTCCTCGCCCTCCGGCGTGGCAGTGGGGGTCGACTGTTCGACCTGCGCCTCGACCTGCGCCGCGGCGACGTCGAGTTCGGCGGTGCTGGGTCCGTCGGCGTAGATCGCGTCGGCCGGGTGAGGAATGAGGTCGTCGTCGGCTGTCGCGTCCTCGCCCGTTCCAGATGCCGCCATGTGGTCCAGAGTAGGACGCGAAACGCCTCTCCGGCTCGAACGGCTTGCCCGTCCCACCCGGCGGAGGCCGCCGCACAGTGCCGAACCAGCCGGGCGGGGTGCCGCCACGGGGGTGCCGACTAAGCTTGCAGAGTGATCGATCCCGTGCTGCTTCGCGACAATCCCGAGCTGGTCAAGCGCTCGCAGGAGGCGCGGGGCGAGTCGCCCGACACCGTCGACGTCGCCGTCGAGGCCGATCGCGGACGGCGCGCCGCCATCACGACGTTCGAAGAGCTTCGCGCGACGCAGAACGCGCACGGCAAGCGCGTCGCGCAGGCCCCGAAGGAAGAGAAGGCCGCCCTCGTCGCCGAAGGCAAGCTGCTCAGCGAGCGCGTGAAGCAGGCCCAGCACGCGGTCACGGCCGCGGAGGAGGCATCCACCGAAGCCTTCTCAGCGATCGAGAACATCGTCATCGAGGGTGTACCCGCCGGCGGCGAGGACGACTTCGTCACGCTGCGCACGCACGGCGAGGTCCCCGCCTTCGGCTTCGAGCCCCGCGACCACCTCGAGCTGGGCGAGCGGCTCGGCGCGATCGACATGGAGCGCGGCACCAAGGTGTCGGGCAGCCGGTTCTACTTCCTCACCGGCATCGGGGCCCGTCTCGAGATCGCCCTGATGAACCTGGCGCTCGACCGCGCCCTGCAAGCGGGCTTCACGCCCATCATCCCGCCCACGCTGGTGCGCCCCGAGGTCATGCGCGGCACCGGATTCCTGGGCAAGCACGCCGCCGAGGTCTATCACCTCGACGACGAGGACCTCTACCTCGTGGGCACCAGCGAAGTGCCGCTCGCCGGCTACCACATGGACGAGATCCTCGACCTCTCGCGCGGCCCGAAGCGCTACGCCGGCTGGTCGACCTGCTACCGCAGCGAGGCCGGGTCGTATGGCAAGGACACCCGCGGCATCATCCGGGTGCACCAGTTCAACAAGCTCGAGATGTTCGTCTACACGACGCCCGAAGAGGCGGAGGGGGAGCACCTGCGCCTCGTCGAGCTGCAGGAGCGCATGCTGCAGGACCTGGGCCTGTCGTACCGTGTGATCGATGTCGCCGCGGGAGACCTCGGTGCGAGCGCCGCCCGCAAGTACGACGTCGAGGCCTGGGTGCCGACGCAGAACGCGTACCGCGAGCTGACCTCGACCTCGAACTGCACGACCTACCAGGCGCGGCGGCTCGACATCCGCTACCGCACGCCCGCGGTCGACGGCAAGGGGACGGGCAAGACGCAGCCGGTCGCGACGCTCAACGGCACGCTCGCCACCACTCGGTGGATCGTCGCCCTGCTCGAGACGCATCAGCGCGAGGACGGCTCGGTCACGGTGCCGGAGGTGCTGCGACCTTTCCTCGGCGGACTCGAGGTCATGGAGCCGATCGCGTGACCGACGCGCATCTGCCCGCGACCGGGTCGATCAAGGTCGTCGCGCCGAAGAAGGCCGCGAAGCTCGTCGAGCGGGTCGCGCGCGACACCGAGAACCCCGCCGTCGCTACCGAGCAGCTCCTCATCGCGCTCGATATCGACGGCACCGTGCTGCTCGAGGACGAGTCGCTGAGCCCCGGCGTCGTCGACGCCGTCGAGCATGCGCACCGCACGGGGCATGAGGTGATGATCGCGACCGGTCGCAGCTGGGAGGGTACCCGCGGAATCATGCGCGTGCTGGGCGTGGCGCCCGAGTTCGTCGTGTGCTCCAATGGCGCCGTCGTGCTCAAGCGGATGGAGGCAGACGAGCTGCGCTACGACCGCTGGCACGTCGAGACCTTCGATCCGAGCGCTGTGCTCGAGCAGCTGCGCGAGCACCTGCCCGACGCCCGCTATCTCGTAGAGCTCCCCGACGGCCGCCGCCTGTACACGGAGTATCTCGCGGACTGGAACCTCACCAACGCCCGCCGCGTGCCGTTCGAAGAGCTCGGGGCCCAGCAGGTGTGCCGCATCGTCGTCGTGTCGCCCGAGAAGCGCGAGCAGGACTTCGTCGATCTGGTAGCCCGCATCGGACTCAACCACGTCTCGTACGCGGTGGGCTGGACGGCCTGGCTCGACATCGCGCCGCAGGGCATCGACAAGAGCACCGGACTCGAACTCGTGCGCACCGAGCTCGGCATCGACCCCGCCCACGTGCTGGTGATCGGCGACGGCCGCAACGACGTCGGCATGTTCCGCTGGGCCCTCGACAACGGCGGCCGCGCGGTCGCGATGGCCCAGGGACCGCAAGAGGTTCGGGATGCCGCGGGCGAGACCACGTCGTCGGTGCACGAGGGCGGCGTCGCCGAGGTGCTCCGCCGCCTCTGACCCTTCACCCCGGTCGTTGAGCGAGCGAGGCCTTCACCCCGGTCGTTGAGCG
>NZ_MWLQ01000055.1 GCF_010634855.1 Microbacterium sp. B35-30
CGCGGCACGATGAACGACCGGCTGCCGCACCGGCCATACCGCCACTACCACCGGGAGTGCTCGGAGATAAAGCACGGAACCGAGAGTGCTGAGTATTCGGATCCGATCCGTGATGGACTCGAAATCACTCGCGGTGTTCCCCTCGTCAGCTCAGCCGGTTGGAGATCCCACAATGACCATTCCCATCACCTCCGAGGCGCTCGACGCCGCGATCGAAGTGGAGTCGTTCAGCGGGGTGCTCACCATCGATGTCGGCGACCGGCGCACGCTCGAGCGCTGCGAGGGTTTCGCGAACCGTGCCCTCCGGGTTCCGAATACGCCGAGCACTCGCATCTCGGCCGCCAGCGGGAACAAAGGCTTCACCGCGCTCGCGATCCTGCGACTCGTCGAGGGCGGCCTGCTCGGTCTGCAGGACCTCGTGCGTCCGATTCTGGGCGACGACCTGCCCCTGATCGACGACGCGGTGACGATCGAGCACCTGCTCACCCACACCTCCGGTATCGGCGACTACCTCGACGAGGAAGACGACGGTGAGATCGACGACTACATCTTCTCTCTGCCGTTGCATGCGCTCGCCGACACCGAGGCGTTCCTGCCCGCCCTCGACGGCTTCCCGCAGAAGTTCCCGCCCGGCGAGCGATTCTCCTACTGCAACGGCGGTTATGTGGTGCTCGCGCTCGTCGCCGAGCGCGTCAGCGGCCGCGGTTTCCATGAACTGGTCCAGACCGAAGTGTGCGACCGGGCGGGACTCGCCGGCTCCGCATTTCTCCGCTCCGATGACCTCCCTGCGGATGCCGCCCTCGGCTACCTCGACGAGGAGGGCAACCGCACCAACGTGCTGCACCTCCCGGTGCGGGGCAACGGCGACGGCGGGATGTACTTCACCGCCGACGACCTGCACCGGTTCTGGAACGCATTGCTGGATGGCCGGATCGTGTCGCCCGACACACTCGCCGAGATGATCCGTCCCCGCTTCGACGTGCCGGCCGAGCACAAGCGGTACGGGATGGGCTTGTGGCTGGGCCGCCGGAATTCGTCTCTGATACTGGAGGGCTACGACGCAGGCGCATCGTTCCGGTCCACGCACATTCCGGAGACACGCACCACGGTGACCGTACTAGGGAACAGCTCTGAGGGCGCCTGGCCGGTGGTCTACGCCCTCGCGGATGCCATGGACGGAACTGTCAGGGGGAAGTTCCCGGACGAAAGCTAGGGGAGAGGCCGGGCGATCCTGTCGTTGAGGAGCCGCGGGGCCACCGCATCGCACCATGTTTCGCTGCGCCCCGCGGATTCGCATACGCGGACGCAACATCCGGTGCCGTTCACTGGGATCACCCTCCTCGTCGAGAAGGGGCGCACGACGGGCTTCCAGCCCCGATCAGATCCGGAGACCGGGACGCCATGACGACCACCGCACTGCCGTCCGAGCGGGAAGCCACCACCGCAGGTGCCGCCCCATTCCGCCTGATCACGGCGTTCGCGGTGTACATCCTCCTGCTCGTGTGGATCGTGCTCTGGAAGCTCGAGCTCCCATGGGTCGGCGGCGTGGATCGCGTGATCAAGCTCGTGCCGTTCCTCGCGACGGCCGAGCAAGGCGCCAGCAAACCGTCCGAGGTCCTCATCAACCTGCTGCTTTTCGTGCCGTTCGGCCCGTTTCTCGGCCTTCTCGCACCGCGGTGGAGTTGGCGCCGCCTCGCGGGCGTCACTGCCGTCGTCAGCCTCGCGCTCGAGGCGACCCAGTTCGTGCTGGCCATCGGCAGCACAGACGTCACCGACGTCCTCGTCAACACCGCCGGCGCTCTCATCGGCTTCGGCCTCGTCGCCCTCGCACGACACCGGCTGCCGGCCGGTGGCCGCGGCATCCTGATCCGGATCTGCGTCACAGGAACTATCGCCGCGCTGCTCGCCGTGGCGCTCTTCGTCGCCTCGCCCATCCACTTCCGCCCGCCCGGCTCGGGCATCGGCCACGAGCCGGGCAGCGCGGTGAGCCCGGGCGAGAGGCCCTGAGTCCTCCGAGCCGCGGCGGCTCAGAGCCGGAGGTCCAGCCCCCGGCTCTGCGCCGACTTCAGGCCTCCGGGACGAACAGCGCCACCGTGTCGGCCACGAGCGCGGGGCGCTCCGAGCCCTCGAGCTCGATGGTCGTGCGCAGGCTCACCCGGTACCCCTGCGGCGACGGCTCGGCCGAGGCGACCTCGGTGACGGCCCGCACGCGCGAATCCACGACCACCGGCTGGAGGAACCGCACCTTGTCGAGCCCGTAGTTCACCACCATCGCGGTGCCGTCGACCGACAGCAGTCCCGCGGTCAGCCGCGGCAGCAGCGACAGCGTGAGGTATCCGTGCGCGATGGTCGCGCCGAAGGGGCCGGATGAGGCGCGGTCGGCGTCCAGGTGGATCCACTGCCAGTCCTCGGTGGCGTCGGCGAACGCCTGGATGCGCTGCTGGTCGATGGCGAACCAGTCGCCGATGGCGGTGCTGCCGACGGCGTCGGCGAGCGCGGCGGGGGAGTCGACGACGATGCTCATGCGCGCGGACCCCCGGCGACGTACAGCACCTGGCCCGACACGAATCCGGCCTCCTCGGAGCAGAAGAACGACGCGGCGGCGGCGATGTCGTCGGGGTAGCCGGCGCGCTGCACTGGGATCTCGTTGGCGTTGTGCGCGATGAAGTCCTCGAATGCGACGCCCAGGCGGTCGGCCGTGGATCGCGTCATGTCGGTGACGATGAACCCCGGTGCGATCGCGTTCGCGGTGACGCCGTACCGGCCGAGCTCGATGGCGAGGGTCTTGGTGAAGCCCTGCATGCCGGCCTTCGCGGCCGCGTAGTTCGCCTGCCCGCGGTTGCCGAGGGCCGAGGTTGACGACAGGTTCACGATGCGGCCCCAGTTCGCCTTCACCTGGTGCTCCTGCACCGCGCGCGACATCAGGAACGCGCCGCGCAGATGCACCGCCAGCACGGCGTCCCAGTCGTCCTCGGTCATCTTGAACAGCAGGTTGTCGCGGATGATCCCGGCGTTGTTGACGAGGATCGTCGGCGCACCGAGCTCCTCGGCGATGTGCGCGACGGCGCGCTCCACCGACGCCGCATCGGCGACGTTGGCGCCGACGGCGAGCGCCCGGCCCCCGGCATCCGTGATCGCA
The DNA here is from genome assembly GCF_010634855.1 of Microbacterium sp. B35-30. Taxonomy (GTDB): domain Bacteria; phylum Actinomycetota; class Actinomycetes; order Actinomycetales; family Microbacteriaceae; genus Microbacterium. The sequence goes on from NZ_MWLQ01000055.1 coordinate 3,140, forward strand.
CCGACGGTCTGGGCGCACTGCGCCTCGTCGAGGTCGAGCACGGCGACGGCGTTGCCGTCGGCGGCGAGGCGCTGGGCGGTGGCGGCGCCGATGCCGCGCGCGGCGCCGGTGACGATGGCGGTTCTGGTCATGCGTGGTTCCCTTCGGAGGTTCTCTGCTGGTCGAACTGGATCAACTGGCGCAGCTCGCCGCCCGCGGCGAGCCGGTCCATGGCGGCGTCGAGGTCTTCGAGGCCGATGCGGGACGAGACGAGGAGCTCGAGCGGCAGGCGTCCCGCGCGCCACAGCTCGACATAGCGGGGGATGTCGCGGCTGGGCACTGCGGATCCGAGGTAGCTGCCGACGATCGTGCGCGCCTCGGCCGTGAGCACGAGCGGCGACACGCTCGCGCGGGCGTCGGGCGCCGGCAGCCCCACTGTGACGGTGGTGCCGCCCGGTGCGGTGAGCGCGAGGGCGGTCTCGAAGGCGCGCACGGCTCCCGCCGCCTCGATGACGACGGGAGCACGGATGCCGCGGTCCACGGCCTCCGCCGGCGTGAGGGCCTCCACGGCCCCGCACGAGAGCGCGTGCTCGAGCTTGCCCGGCACGTTGTCGACGCCGACCACCTCGTGCCCGAGGGCGACGGCGACCAGGAGCGCCGCCATGCCGACCCCGCCGAGCCCGACCACGACGACGCGGTCGCCGGACGCCGGGCGGCCCGCGTTGACCACTGCGCCGCCGCCGGTCAGCACCGCGCAGCCGAGGAGCGCCGCGATCTCGGCCGGCACGTCGGAATCCACCGGCACGACGGACGCGCGGTTCACGACCGCGTGCGTCGCGAACGCCGAGACCCCGAGGTGATGGCGGACGTCCTGCACCTGGCCGCCGGCGCCGTGTCCCTCGCCGCCGCCGTTGTCCCCACCGCGGAGACGATGCAGGCGGATGCCGCCGCCAAGCAGCGTTCCGGCGTTGTTCGCCGCCGTGCCGGGGGCACACGGAAGCCGCCCGTCGGTGCGGCATCCGTCGCAGTCGCCGCATCGCGGCAGGAACGTCATGACGACGCGCTCGCCGGACGCGATGTCGTCGACGCCGTCGCCGGCCCGCTCGACGATGCCCGCGGCCTCGTGGCCGAGCAGCATCGGGACGGGCCGCACGCGGTTGCCGTCGACGACACTGAGGTCGGAGTGGCAGACGCCCGCGGCCTCGATGCGCACGAGCAGCTCGCCCGGGCCTGGTTCGTCGAGCTCGAGCTCCCCGACGGTGAACGGCCTGGTCTGCGCGAACGGCGGCTGGGCGCCCGACACCTCGAGTACCGCTCCGATGATCTTCATCCGACCTCCTCGTCGTGACGCCACCGGCAATCGGCGGCGGAACACCAGCCTCTCGCGAATCGTTCCAGGGGCGATGAGTGACAAGCATACCGACCGCGCGGTATGCTCGCGTCCACCCGGCAGTGCCGCCGGAGCCCGAGCGTCGAAGGAGACCAGGATGTCGAGCAGCGTTGCGCCCGCAGTGACGGTGGACGGGGACGCCGATGCCCGGTTCGCCGGGCTCGTCGACGCCTTCCGGACGAATCTCGCCAGCGGGGAGGAACTGGGCGGCTCGTTGTGCGTGCTCGTCGACGGCTACCCGGTCGTCGACATGTGGGGCGGATGGAGCGATCCCGAGCGCACCAGGGCATGGGGGCGCGACACCATCACCAACGTCTGGTCGCTCTCCAAGACCGTCTCATCGCTGGCCGCACTGCTGCTGATCGATCGCGGCCTGCTCGACCCCGATGCTCCCGTCGCCGCGTATTGGCCCGAATTCGGTGCCGCCGGCAAGGAGGGCGTGCTCGTGCGCCACGTGCTGACGCACTCGTCCGGCGTCTCGGGCTGGGATCAGCCGGTCTCACCCGACGACATCATCGACGTGGATGCCGCCGCCGACCGCCTCGCGGCTCAGGCGCCGTGGTGGCCGGCCGGGGCGGCGTCGGGCTACCACCTGCTCGACTACGGGCATCTGATCCACGGCCTGGTGCGCGCCGTGACCGGCCAGGGGCTCGGCGCCTTCGTCGCCGACGAGCTGGCGGGACCGCTCGACGCAGATTTCTGGCTCGGCCTCCCCGCCGACCATGACCACCGCGTCTCACCGGTCGTCCCGCCGCCGCCCTCGCAGCTCGACCTGTCGGCGCTCCCACCCGACTCGCCCGCCGCGCGGACCTTCACCGGACCCGTGCTCGGCGCCGAGGTCACCTGGACCCGCGCCTGGCGCGCCGCGGGCATCGGCGCGGCCGGTGGCCAGGGCAACGCGCGCTCCGTCGCGGTGCTGAACGCGCTCGTCGCCGGTTGCGGCGAGATCGACGGACAACGGATGCTGTCGCCCGAGGCCATCGACCTGATCTTCGATGCGCCGGTCGACGGCGTCGACCTGGTGCTCGGGCTGCCGCTTCGGTGGGGACTCGGCTGGGGGCTGCGGCATCCGCTCTCCACCTCGTACATCCCCGACGGGCGCGTGGCGTTCTGGGGTGGCTGGGGCGGATCGCTCGTGACGGCCGACGTCGATCGAGGCGTGACCTTCGCCTACGTCATGAACCGCATGTCGGACGGCATCCTGGCGTCCGAGCGTGGGCGCACCTACCTGCGCGCCGTGTACGACGCGCTCTGACTTCGGCGCCGAACGCGGGAACGCGCGCCACCCGATGTCGGGCGGCGCGCGTTCGGCTTCCGGCAGGTCAGGCGACGGCGGCCGCGCGGCGCGCGAGGCGAGCGCGACGGATCCACTTCTCGATCTCGATCAGCACCGGCACGAGCAGCGCCAGGCCGAGCGCCGTCAGCCACTGGTCGCCCGAGAGGCTCGTCGTGCCGATGAGGCGCTGCATGAAGCCGACCTCGACGGCCACGACGGTGAGCGCCAGCGGGATCGACAGCCACTTGACGGCGGTGAGGATGGGAGCGGACAGCCCCGACTCAGGGTCGCGCCGCATGACGAGCCCGCCGAAGATCGAGCCGAGCGCGCAGACCACGAAGGCCATCGTCACCGGCACGTTCGGCTCGGTCGAGCTGAGCTCATCGGGGTAGATCAGCAGGGGGACGAGCGTCGTCAGGAAGATGAGGCTGCCGTACACGAACCAGAGCGTCACCGCGCCGCGGTTCGCGATCGTCTTCTTCGGGTCGCGCGGCGGCTTCAGCATGATGCCGTCCGGCACGGGGTCGAGCAGGATCACGATGACCGGGAAGATCGCGACGAAGAAGTTCAGGAACAGCACCATGATCGGCGTGAGCGGCACGCCGTCGTTGATGCCGAAGATGCTCGCGACGAGGAAGAGCAGAACGAGCGAGAACAGCTGCGACATCTGGAACCGGACGTAGCTGACGATCTTCTCGTAGATCCCGCGCCCGAGCTTGACGGCGGTGACGAGCGTGCCGAAGTTGTCATCGACGAGGATCATCTTCCCCGCCTGCTTCGTCACGTCGCTGCCGGAGCCCATGGCGACGCCGATGTCGGCCTGCTTGAGCGCGGCGGCATCGTTCACCGCGTCGCCGGTCATCGCGACGACGGCGCCGTCCTCCTGCATGAGGCGAGCGAGCCGCAGCTTGTCTTCGGGGGTGACGCGGCCGAACATGTGCAGACGCGGCAGCGCCGCCTTCAGGTCCTCGTCGCTCATCGCCTGGATCTCGGCGCCGCTCGCGGACCCCTCACCGAGTCCCAGCTTCGCGCCGATGGCGGCGGCCGTGATGGCGTGGTCGCCGGTGATCATGCGGACCTCGATGCCGGCCAGGCGTGCGATCCGCACCGCTTCCTTGGAGGAGGGGCGCAGCGGGTCGATGATGCCCACCAGGCCGACGAAGGTGAGATCGGCGACGGCGGCCATCGGATCGTCCGCCACCGGTGCGTCCGGCGCGAAACGGCGGAACGCGAACGCGAGCACCCGCAGCCCCTGCTCCGAGAGCTTGCGGTTGGCCTCGAGGATCTCGTCGCGCTGGTCGGCGATCGGCACCACGCCCTCCATCGTGGCCACCGAGCTGCAGCGATCGAGGACCACGTCCGGGCCGCCCTTGACGTAGCCCACGAGCAGCTCGTTGCCGTCGACCGGGATCCGGTGGAAGGTGCCCATGAACTTGTAGGCCGAGTCGAACGGCACCTCGGCGACCCGCGGGAACGTGCTGCGGGTCAGTTCGGCGTCGGCGCCGAGCTTCGCTGCGAGCACGACGAGCGCAGCCTCGGTCGGGTCGCCGATCACAGCGCCGTCGTCCGACACCGTCGCGTCGCTGCACAGCGTCAGCCCGAGCGCGAGCTGCGTGAACTGCGGCACCGGCAGACCGGCGGTGTGGCGCACCTCGCCGGCCTTCTCGTAGCCGCTGCCGGCGACGGTGAACCACTCGCCGCGGTAGTACAGCGTCTCCACCGTCATCTCGTTCATGGTGAGAGTGCCGGTCTTGTCGGAGTTGATCGCGCTGGTCGCACCCAGCGTCTCGACATCCGTCAGGTTCTTGACGACCGCCTTGTGCTCGGCGAGCTGCCGCGAGCCGTACGACAGCATCGCCTGGACGAACGACGGCATGCCCGTCGGGATCGCCGAGATCGCCATCGAGATGCCGAGCAGGATGACCGACGCGATCTCCTGTCCGCGCAGCAGGCCCGTGATGATGATGATGGCGACGGCGCCCCACGCGATCCAGCCCAGCACCCCGGTGAGGGAGTCGAGCTCGCGCTGCAGCGGCGACTTCCCCGGCTTGACGGACGAGAGCATCGTCGCGATCTGGCCCATCTGCGTCTGCATGCCGGTGCCGGTGATCACCACCGTCGCGGTGCCGCGCGTGACCTGGGTGTTCTGGAAGACCATGTCGGTGCGGTCGCCGAGCGCGGTGTCGGGATCGGCGAGGGTTCCGGCATCCTTCGGGATCGGCGCGCTCTCTCCGGTGAGCGCCGCTTCCTGCGTCTCGAGCGTCGCCGACCGGATGATGCGGCCGTCGGCGGGCACGAGGTCACCTGCCTCGAGCGTCACGATGTCACCGGGGACGAGGGTGGTCGCACCGACCTGCAGCAGGGTGCCGTCGCGGACGACCTTCGCCTGCGGGATCTGCATCTTCGCGAGGGCGTCGACGGATGCCTTCGCCTTGAGCTCCTGCCGGGTGCCGAGCACGATGTTGAGCACCACGAGCGCGCCGACCAGGATGCCGACGCTCACCTGGTTGATGAAGAGGCTGATGATCGCGACGGCGACCAGCATGACGTTCATGGGGTCGGCGAGCTGCTTCAGCGCCACCTGCCACGTCGACGGCGGCTTCTCGGCGGCGATCGAGTTGGGGCCGTGCTCGGCGAGCCGCTGGGCCGCGTCGGCGGCTGTCAGCCCGCGGTCGCGATCACTGCGGAATGCGGCGACGACGGCATCTGGGTCCTGGCTGTACCACGCGGTCTCTGCGGGCGTTCCGGCGGTGGTCTCCACGGCGCTCATAGGTTGAACATACAGCCGTGCCGCCGCCGTTCGACAGGGAATCGACCGGCGCGCCGCGGCTGTCAGTCGTCGAGCTGTGCCCGGAGCCGCCGTGCGAGTTCTGCGGTCGGCATCGTGCGGGGGAACACGGCGACGACGACCTGCTCGGCGGCAGGATCCGCCTCTCCGTCCGGCAGGACGCCGAAGCGCCGGCGGGCGTCGTCGAGCGCCGTGCGCAACACTGACACCGGCACCTTCTTCGGTCCGCGGATGAGACGCCGCAGCACGTGGTTGTGGATCGCCGTGACCAGCGCCGAGAACCCGACCGCGTCGAGCGGATCGAGGCCAGGCAGCGACGCACGAAGGTATTCGTCGAACAGCCGCTCGTAGCGGAAGACCGTCACGATCTCACGATCGCGCAGCGCCGGGACCCCGCGCACCACGGAATAGCGCCGTCGTGCGAGCTCGGGGTCGGCGGCGAAGTGCGCGTAGACGAAGAGGGACGCCTCGCACACCGCGGCCCACGGGTCGGGGTGCGGCTGCGCCAGGAACTCCCGCAGGCGGTCGAGCAGCGCCTCGTGGTCGGTGAAGACCACGTCGTCCTTGCCGCCGAACTGCCGGAAGAAGGTCGAGCGCGACACACCGGCGGCCTGCGCGATCTGCTCCACCGAGGTCTGATCGAACCCCTGCTCGGCGAACAGCTCGAGAGCGGCCGCGACCACGGCCGCGCGCGCCGCGCCCTGGCCCGTCAGCAGGTTCTGGGCGGCGGAGGCGGCGGCGGTGTCGGACATCTCGGGGGAGAGCCTAGTGCGCGGCGCGTGCGTCCAGTACGGCATCCGTCTTACACGCCGTCTTCTCCCCGCCCTGCTCCCCACTCGCCCTGCTTCCCACCCCGCCGAGTGCGTGTCAACCCGGTGGAGCATCTCGGGGGTGCGCGCGTTCACTGTGTAGATGACGCCGATCTGGAAGCTCGACCCCGTCCGCGTGACTGGCACGCCATTCGAGCCCGGCCGGCGCCGCGAGGTCGTCGTCGTCGGCGCCGGGTTGACGGGCCTCGCGACCGCGCTGCTGCTCGCACGGCAGGGCCGCGACGTCGCGGTGCTCGAGGCCGGTGAGATCGGCGAGCTGGCGTCGGGGGCCAACACCGGCAAGCTGACGCTGCTGCAGGGCTCGGTGCTGTCGACGCTGCGCCGTCATCATCCGGCACGGCTGGTGCAGGCGTACGTCGAGGCCAACGCCGACGGCGCGCAGTGGCTGACCTCGTTGGCCGACGAGCTCGGGGTGCCGTACTCGCGGCGTACCGCGTACTCCTACGCGCAGACCCCCGACGGCATCGAGACCGTCGCCGCAGAACTGGACGCGGCGACGGAGGCCGGTCTCCCGGTGCGCCGCGTGGAGCCCGACCTGCTCGCCCAGTCGCCGTTCCCCATCGTGGACGCGGTCGCCCTCGATCGCCAGGTCGCGATCGACCCGCAGCAGCTGCTCACGGCGATGGCGCGGGCGTACCTCGAGGCCGGAGGCGTGCTCCACACCGGAGTGCGCGTGACCCACGCGCACATCGTGCCGCACGCGGGCGTCGAGACGTCGGCCGGGTTCGTTGCCGCGGACCAGGTCGTGCTCGCGACGGCGACGCCGATCATCGACCGTGGTCTGTACTTCGCGAAGACTCGGGGACTGCGCTCGGCGTGCGTCGCGTTCGCCACCGACGCGCCGCTGCCCGAGGGGCTGTATCTGTCCGTCGACGGCGCGACCAAGTCGATCCGGTCGATCACCCCCGCCGACGGACCGGCCGGCGCGGCCCAGCTCATCGTCGGCGGGAACGGGTTCCCGGTCGGTCGCTCCCCGTCGCCCCGCGCGTGCCGGGACGACCTCATCGCGTGGACGCAGGAGCACTTCCCCGGAGCCGAGCCCGTCGCCGCCTGGGCGGCGCAGGACTATCAGTCGCACGACCTCGTCCCGTTCGTCGGCGCCATGCCGCGAGGACTCGGCCGCGTGCGCTTCGCCACCGGCTACGCGAAGTGGGGGCTCTCGAACGCCCCCGCCGCGGCTCTTCGCATCGTGGCCGAGATCGGCCGCGTGCCGCGGCGCGAACGACCCGACTGGATGAATGTGATCTCGACGCGGTTCACCGTGCCGGCCGATCTTGCGCGCGGCGGCGTCGAGAATCTGCGCGTCGGATGGCAGGCGGCATCCGGATGGGCGGGCGCCCAGGCGACGCCGGCGCCCGTCCGCCGGCCCGAGGAAGGCGAGGGTGTCGTGGCCAGCCGCGCCGGGCACCCCGTCGGCATCTCGACCGTCGACGGCGTGACGCGCGCGGTCAGCGCCGTCTGCCCGCACCTCGGCGGAGTCCTCCGCTGGAACGACGCCGAGCGCTCGTGGGACTGCCCCCTGCACGCGTCGCGGTTCACCGCGAACGGGCAGCGCATCGAGGGTCCGGCGCTGTGCGACCTCACCCGGCTGCCCCGGGTTCCCGGCGAGGAGATCGAAGACGACGGGCCGGCGGCATCCGCTCACCAGACGGCCGTCGCACACTGATCGGACAGCGCCGACTGATCGTGGCCGGCCCCCCCCGGAGCCGCGCGAGGCGCCCTCGCGCTCAGCCTGTGCTGAACGGCGGGCGCGTCGCTGCGGTCAGAACCGGACGATGACCGGTAGTAGGCTGGGGCACTGGTCGATATCTCGACGTCGAGACGCTTTTCGCGTCATCCCACCCCATTCGCCACCTGCGAAGGAATGCACTGTGGATCTGTACGAGTACCAGGCACGTGACCTTTTCGAGAAGTACGAGGTGCCGGTGCTCGCCGGCATCGTCGCGGACACGCCGGAGGAGGTGCGAGCCGCAGCCGAGAAGATCGGCGGAGTCGTCGTCGTCAAGGCCCAGGTCAAGACCGGCGGCCGCGGAAAGGCCGGCGGCGTGAAGGTCGCCAAGACCCCCGACGAGGCGTACGAGGCTGCCAAGGCCATCCTCGGCCTCGACATCAAGGGGCACGTCGTCAAGCGCGTGATGGTCGCCCAGGGCGCCCGCATCGACAAGGAGTATTACTTCTCGGTGCTGCTGGACCGCGCGAACCGCTCGTACCTGTCGCTCTGCAGCGTCGAGGGCGGCATGGAGATCGAGGAGCTCGCCGTCGAGCGTCCCGAGGCGCTCGCGCGCATCGCGGTCGACCCGCTGCAGGGCATCGACAAGCAGAAGGCCGTCGAGATCGCCGAGGCCGCCGGCTTCGCCCCCGAGCTCGTCGACAAGGTGAGCGACGTGTTCGTCAAGCTCTTCAACGTCTACACCGGTGAGGACGCCACGCTCGTCGAGGTCAACCCGCTCGTGCTCACCGAGGAGGGCGACGTCATCGCCCTCGACGGCAAGGTCTCGCTCGACGAGAACGCCGACTTCCGTCACGCCGGGCACGCGCTGCTCGAAGACAAGGACGCGGCCGACCCGCTCGAGGCCAAGGCCAAGGCCAACGACCTCAACTACGTCAAGCTCGACGGCGAGGTCGGCGTCATCGGCAACGGCGCGGGTCTCGTGATGTCGACGCTCGACGTCGTCGCCTACGCCGGCGAGAGCCACGGCGGCGTGAAGCCCGCCAACTTCCTCGACATCGGCGGCGGCGCCTCGGCCGAGGTCATGGCCGCGGGCCTGGACGTCATCCTGGGCGACCCGCAGGTCAAGAGCGTCTTCGTCAACGTGTTCGGCGGCATCACGGCATGCGACGCCGTCGCGAAGGGCATCGTCGGCGCACTGGCCGAGCTGGGCTCCAGCGCCTCCAAGCCGCTGGTCGTCCGCCTCGACGGCAACAAGGTCGAGGAGGGCCGCGCGATCCTCCGCGACGCGAACCACCCCCTCGTGACCCTCGCCGAGACCATGGACGAGGGCGCCGACAAGGCCGCCGAGCTCGCCAACGCCTGAGACAGCCGAGAACAAGGAACCTAGAGAAATGTCGATCTTCCTCAACAAGGACTCCAAGGTCATCGTCCAGGGCATCACCGGCGGCGAGGGCACCAAGCACACCGCTCTCATGCTCAAGGCGGGCACCCAGGTCGTCGGCGGCGTCAACGCGCGCAAGGCCGGCACCACCGTGCTCCACACCGACGCCGACGGCAACCCCGTCGAGCTCCCCGTCTTCGCATCGGTCCAGGAGGCCATCGACGCCACCGGCGCTGACGTGTCGATCGCGTTCGTGCCCCCCGCGTTCACGAAGAGCGCGATGATCGAGGCCATTGACGCCGAGATCCCGCTGCTCGTCGTGATCACCGAGGGCGTGCCCGTCGGCGACACCGCCGAGGCATGGGCGTACGCGCAGTCCAAGGGCGACACCACCCGCATCATCGGCCCGAACTGCCCCGGCATCATCACGCCCGGCGAGTCGCTGGTCGGCATCACGCCCGCCAACATCACCGGCAAGGGCCCGATCGGCCTCGTGTCGAAGTCGGGCACCCTCACGTACCAGATGATGTACGAGCTGCGCGAGATCGGCTTCTCGACGGCCATCGGCATCGGCGGCGACCCGATCATCGGCACCACGCACATCGATGCGCTCGCCGCGTTCGAGGCCGACCCCGAGACGAAGGCGATCGTCATGATCGGCGAGATCGGCGGCGATGCCGAAGAGCGTGCGGCCGACTTCATCAAGGCGAACGTGACCAAGCCGGTCGTCGGCTACGTCGCCGGCTTCACCGCTCCCGAGGGCAAGACCATGGGCCACGCCGGCGCCATCGTGTCGGGCTCGGCGGGCACCGCACAGGCGAAGAAGGAGGCCCTCGAGGCCGCCGGCGTCAAGGTCGGGAAGACCCCGTCCGAGACCGCCGACCTGATGCGCGAGATCATCCAGGGGCTCTGAGCTCCACACACGAGGACGGATGCCGCGACCTCGGTCGCGGCATCCGTTCGTCGTTTCAGCCCGCCGACGGAGCGCCGCCGAAGTGCGACACCTGCCCTGCGCGGTCGGCGTCTTCGCTGGCGAGCACGCCGCCGTTCGCGACGAAGTCGGCGGCGACCTCCTCGAACATGATCCGCACGTCCTGGCGGCGGGCGCCGAGCGCCTCGACAGCGGCGTCGGTCACCAGTTCGGCGAAGCGGCGGCGCTGCTCGACGGTGCGCCCGGGAAGGAGTTCGACTCTCATGTTCGGCATACCTCGACGATAGGGGTCCGTACGACCCGAAGCTCATCGCCGCGGCTTTACGCTGGTGCCATGCCGCTGACCGGAGAGTACAAGCCGTCCACGTCCGACTGGGCCCGCAAGCAGGCCGAGACGTTCGAGCAGACCAACGGCGAGAAGGCGAACACGCTGCGCGGTGTGCCGATCATCGTGCTGACCACCGTCGGCGCGAAGAGCGGGGCGCTGCGCAAGACCGCCCTCATGCGCGTCGAGCACGACGGCCGGTACGCCGTCGTGGCGTCGAAGGGCGGCGCGCCCGACGAACCCAAGTGGGCTGAGAACATGCGCCGCCGGTCCCATGTCGAGCTGCAGGATGGCGACGTCCGCCGTGACTACACGGCCCGCGAGCTGTCGGGCGACGAGCGCACCGAATGGTGGGCGCGGGCGACCGCCGTGTGGCCCGACTACGACAACTACCAGACGAAGACCGACCGCCAGATCGCGATCTTCGTGCTCGAGCCGCGCGACGGGTGACCGACATCGAGCTCGCCCGCATCGCGGGCGGCACGGTGACGCTGCACGACGCGCGCCGGAAGGCCCGCTGGAGCGTCGAGCTGGAGCCGTTCGAGATCGGGGTCTACGCCGTGACGCAGGTGCAGCTCGCCGAACTGCTGGGCGAGGCGGGGTCGCACCCGCGACGTCCCGCGACCGACGTCAGCTGGCTGCGGGCGATCCGGTTCTGCAACGCGGCGTCGGAATGGGAGGGCCTGGATCCGGCGTACACGTTCGACGGCGAGGACGTCACGTGGCACGTCGATGCCGACGGCTTCCGCCTGCCGACCGAGGCCGAGTGGGAGCACGCCTGCCGCGCCGGCTCCACCGGCCCGCAGTACGGGCCCCTGGCCGAGATCGCCTGGACGAGCGCCGACGGCGTGACCGCCCCGCAGAATGTCGGCGGCAAGCTCCCCAACCTCAACGGCCTGTTCGACACGCTCGGCAACGTGTGGGAGTGGTGCTGGGACCTCCTGGACCCGGCCCGCTACGCCGACTACCGGGTGTTCCGCGGCGGCGGCTTCGCCGATGACGCCTGGAGCGTGCGCGCGTCGACCCGCCGCGGCGGCGCACCGCGCATGCACCACGACGACGTCGGGTTCCGCGTTGCCCGCGGCGGCTTCGACGCCACAGACGCCGCGCAGGGCTGGTCGGCGCAGGCCGACGCCGAGCGCGCCGCGTACGACGGCCCGACGCCGCCCGGCTGGACCCCGCTGCGCTGAGCGCCTGGGGCGGTGCTCAGCCCAGCAGGGCCTCGAGCGGTCCGCGCGCGAAGTAGAGCACGAAGCCGGCCGCGACGATCCACAGCAGCGGGCTGATCTCCCGCGCCTTGCCCGAGAGCGAGCGCACCACGACCCACGCGATGAACCCCGCGCCGATGCCGTTGGCGATCGAGTACGTCAGCGGCATGACGGTGACCGCGAGGAACACCGGCAGCAGAACCGAGAAGTCCGAGAAGTCGATGAAGCGGATCTGCGACATCATCAGCGCGCCGACGATCACCAGCGCGGATGCTGCCACCTCTGTCGGCACGATCGAGACCAGCGGCGTGAAGAACATGGCGATGAGGAACAGTGCACCGGTCACGACGTTCGCGAAGCCCGTGCGGGCGCCTTCGCCGATGCCCGCGCCGGACTCGATGAACACGGTGTTCGATGAGCTCGACGTGAAGCCACCGGCGACCGCGCCGACGCCCTCGACGATCAGCGCCGACTTGATGCGCGGGAAGTCGCCCTTCTCGTTGGCGAGGCCCGCCTCCTTCGACAGGCCGGTCATGGTGCCCATCGCGTCGAAGAAGTTCGTGAACACGAGCGTGAAGACCAGCATCAGCGCGGCGAGCACGCCGATGCGCTCGAACGAGCCGAACGAGACCTGGCCGACGAGCGACAGGTCGGGCACGCTGACGAGCGACGCCGGCAGCTCAGGAACCGACAGGCCCCACCCGCCCGGGTTGACCTCGTCGCCGTCGAACTTGGGGCCGATGTTCCAGATCGCCTCGACGATCAGGGCGACGACGGTGCCGCTGACCAGGCCGATGAGGATGCCGCCCTTGACCTTGCGGGCGACCAGGACGCCGGTGAGGAGCAGCGTGAAGACGAAGATCAGGGTCGGCACGGTGGCGACCGAGCCGTTGACGCCGAGACCGACCGGGGGAGAGGAGGCCCCCGTCGAGGTGACGAAGCCGGCGTCGACGAAGCCGATGAAGGCGATGAAGAGGCCGATGCCGACGGTGATCGCGAGCTTCAGCTGGATCGGCACGGCGTCGAAGATCATGCGCCGGAGGCCCGTGGCGGCGAGCAGCACGATGATCAGACCGTTGATGACGACGAGGCCCATCGCCTCCGGCCAGGTGACCTGGCCGACGACCGACACGGCGAGGAACGAGTTGATGCCCAGGCCCGCCGCGAACGCGAACGGCAGGCGGGTGACGAGGCCGAACAGCACCGTCATGACACCGGCGGTGAGCGCCGTCGTCGCGGCGACCTGGGCGAAGCCGAGGGTGTCGCCCGCGACATCCGTTCCGCTCGAGAGGATGATCGGGTTCAGGATGACGATGTACGCCATCGTGACGAAGGTCACCACACCGCCGCGGACCTCGGTGCCGATGGTCGAACCGCGACGCGTGATCTCGAAGAAGCTGTCGAAGCCGTTCTTCGGCTGTGCCGGCTCGGGGTTCTCGGGCGCTTCGGGCGCGTTCGATGCCGAGGACGGGGCTGTGCTCATGTCTGTGGACCTCCGACCTGAAACGTTAGTCGTTCGCGCGCGAAGCTGAGGATTCGCTGGCGGATGCCGCACCACGGCGCGGACGCGCCCGGGACGGCGCCGCCCCTCGAAGTAGGGTCGATGGCGCATGCATCGCCTCATCGTCGCCCTCCTTGCCGCCGTCGACGCCGCCATCGCGGTCGCCGTCGGCCTTGCCGCGACCCTCGCGCCGCTCACGCTGCTGTGGGTCTTCGGGTTCGGCGGCGAAGCGGACTGGGGAGTGCTGTGGCCCTCCGCGGTGTCGGTGTGGCAGCTCGGCAACCTCGTGCCGCTGCACATCGCCCTGCCGCCCGACTACCTGGCGGCGACCGGGATCAGCGGGGATGCGGCATCCTTCGTCCTGTCGCTCGCCCCGCTCGCGTTCGCCGGGTTCACGGCGATCTTCGCCGCCCGCTCGGGCGCACGCGCCTCGCACGCGGACGCCTGGCTCACGGGCGTGGCGACGTCCACCGTCGTCTTCGCGGCGCTGGCGACGGGCGCCGCCCTCTCGGGCGCGAACGATGTCGCGCACGCCGAGACGTGGCAGGCGATCCTGATCCCGACGCTCGTCTTCGCCCTTCCCGCGCTCGCCGCGGCGGTCGTGACGGAGTGGTCGGAAGCCGGTTCTGGGGCGATCGCCCGGCTGCGTGACCGGACCGAAGCCCTCCCTCATGGGTGGGGTGAGGTGCCTGCGCTGATCGCGCGCGGCTCCGCGGTGGTGGTCGTGAGTCTCATCGGCGTGGGTGCCGCAATCGCCGCCGTGGCGCTGTTCGCACGCGCGGGCCAGATCGTCGCGCTCTTCCAGGCCGGCGACGTCGATGCGCTCGGCGCCACGGTGCTCACGATCGCGCAGCTCGCCTACGTGCCGACTCTCGCCGTGTGGGGCCTGAGCTTCGTCGCGGGCCCGGGGTTCGCGGTCGGCGAGGGCACCTCGGTGTCGCCCGCCGGTACACAGGTGGGCGTGGTGCCCGGGCTTCCCGCGCTGGGCGCCGTGCCGGACTCCACGACGTCGTGGCTGCTGCTGCTCGCGCTGCTGCCGGTCGCCGTCGGCGCATTCGCCGGGTGGATCGCACGCTCGCGGCTGCTGCATCCGAGCGGGACATCGTCGGACAGGTCCCGGCAGCCCTCGACCTCGCCGGCCCCGGCGACGGCGTTCTCCCGCCTCGACCCGTCGAGGACGGCGGCGCTCAGTGGACTGCTCTCCACCTCGCCGCCGGCCGACAGTGCTCCGACCGCGGAGCCGTCCGCTCCCTTCGATCGCGAGCCCGCTCCGGAGGACCCGATCGGCGCGCGCGTCGTGGTCACGGGGGGAATCGCCCTGGTCGCCGGCGGTGCGGCCGCACTCCTCGCCTTCGCCGCCTCCGGCTCACTCGGCCCCGGCCGGCTCAGCAGCCTCGGCCCGGAGCCCGGCCCAGTCGCTCTGGCCGTGGGGCTGGAGGTTCTGCTCGGCGCCTCGATCCTGCTGCTCGCCCCGCGGAGCGTGCGCGGAGAGCGGAGGGCGGCCGACGCGGCGTCCGCGCCTGCGGCGTCGGACGAACCCCCGACCGTCGAGCCGGCGGCCGCTGATGATCCGGCCCTGTCGGCGCTCGCTGCGGGGTGGACCGGTCGCCGTGCCGCCGACGAGGCGTCGGACCGGCCGAAGGTCGTCCACGCGGCCCGCGAGGCGGCACCGACGCCGATTGCCGGTGCTGCCGCGGCGGACGCGCGGACCGAGCCGATCGACCTGCCCCTGCTGCCGCCGCCCGGTGAGACGGACGGTTCCCAGTGACGCCGCCCGGCGAGAGGGATGGTTCCCACTAAACTAGGCGGGTGCTCACGGTCGCCGTCCTCATCTCGGGCACAGGGTCGAATCTGCGTGCTCTGCTCGACGCGGCGGCCGATCCCGAGTTCCCCGCCCGCGTCGTCGCCGTCGGTGCCGATCGCGAGGCCGATGGCTTCGCGCACGCCGAGGAGTACAGCATCCCGACGTTCATGGTGCCGTTCTCGCGGTTCGCGAGCCGCGAGGAGTGGGGCGCCGAGCTCGGCGCCCAGCTCGAGGTCTGGCGGCCCGACCTCGTCGTGCTGAGCGGGCTGATGCGGCTGCTGCCCGCTGAGCTCGTCGACGCCTGGTCGCCGCGCATCGTCAACACGCACCCGGCGTACCTGCCCGAATTCCCCGGCGCGCACGGCGTCCGCGACGCACTCGCCGCCGGCGTGGCGCAGACCGGGGCCAGCGTCATCATCGTCGACAACGGCGTCGACTCCGGGCCGATCCTCGCCCAGGAGCGCGTGCCCGTGCTCCCCGGTGACGACGAGCACGCGCTGCATGACCGCATCAAGCCCGTCGAACGCCGCCTGCTCATCGACGTGGTGCGCCGCGTCGCGACCGGCGACCTCGATCTCGCGGCGGCGTCCGCGAACGCCCAGCTCTGAACCCCTATCCCACCGAGGAGATCCGCCATGGCCGGACCGAGCCACGACCCCGCCCTGTACCGCTCCCGCGACGTCGTCCCGGTGCGCCGTGCCCTCGTCTCGGTGAGCGACAAGACAGATCTGCTCGCCCTCGGCGAGGCGCTCGCCGCGGCGGGCGTCGAGATCGTGTCGACGGGCGGCTCGGCGACCCTGCTGCGTGAGGCGGGTCACACCGTCACCGACGTGTCGAGCGTCACCGGCTTCCCGGAGTCGCTCGACGGCCGCGTCAAGACGCTGCACCCGAGCGTGCACGCCGGCCTACTCGCCGACCTGCGGCTCGAAGACCACGAGCGCCAGCTGGACGAGCTCGAGATCGCGCCGTTCGAGCTCGTCGTGGTCAACCTGTACCCGTTCGTCGAGACGGTGCGCTCCGGCGCCCAGGGCGACGACGTCGTCGAGCAGATCGACATCGGCGGCCCGGCCATGGTGCGGGCATCGGCCAAGAACTACGCCAACGTCGCGATCGTCGTGTCGCCGTCGTCGTACCCGGCCGTCATCGACGCGGTGCGCGCCGGCGGCACGAGCCTGGTGCAGCGTCGCGAGCTCGCCGCACGCGCCTTCGCCCACACCGCCGAGTACGACCGGGCGGTCGCGACCTGGTTCTCGGAAGGCACGCTCACCCAGACCGACCTGCCCGAGCACCTGACGATCAAGGCCGAGCGCCTGGCGACCCTCCGCTACGGCGAGAACGCGCACCAGCGCGCCGCGATCTACACCCGCAACGGGGGCCACGGCATCGCCCAGGCGACCCAGCTGCAGGGCAAGGAGATGTCGTACAACAACTACGTCGACGCAGACGCCGCGCTGCGGGCCGCGTTCGACATGGTCAAGCCCGCCGTCGCGATCATCAAGCACGCGAACCCTTGCGGCATCGCGGTCACGGCCCCCAACGCGCTCGACCCGATCGCGAGCGCGCACCTGCGCGCGCACGAGTGCGACCCGGTGTCGGCATACGGCGGAGTGATCGCGGCCAACGGCACCGTCACCCTCAAGATGGCGGAGAACCTCAAGGACATCTTCACCGAGGTCATCGTCGCCCCGTCGTTCGAGCCGGCAGCGCTGGAGGTCTTCAAGGCGAAGAAGAACCTGCGCCTGCTGCAGCTGCCCGAGGACTGGCAGCAGGAGCGCATGGACGTGCGCCTGGTGTCGGGCGGTCTGCTGCTGCAGGACGCCGACCGCTTCCCCGACGACATCGATTCGGTCGCGAAGGACTGGCAGCTCGTCTCGGGCGAGCGCCCGGCCGACGAGGACATGACGAACCTCATCTTCGCGTGGAAGGCGTGCCGTGCCGTCAAGTCGAACGCCATCGTGCTCGCGAAGAACTCCGCGACGGTCGGCATCGGTATGGGCCAGGTCAACCGCGTCGACTCGTGCCGGCTCGCGGTCGAGCGGGCCGGTGACCGCGCCGCCGGATCGGTTGCGGCATCCGACGCGTTCTTCCCGTTCGCCGACGGACCCCAGATCCTGCTCGACGCCGGAATCTCCGCGATCATCCAGCCGGGCGGTTCCGTGCGCGACGACGAGGTCGTCGCCGCGGCGAAGGCGGCGAACGTCACGATGTTCTTCACCGGGGAGCGTCACTTCTTCCACTGAGACCACCGTCGCTCGCGACGCGGTCGGCGCCCGGTTCCCGGCGGCATGGGTCCATTTCCCCATGTCCCCGCTCCGGGCGGGAGCCGTGCTGTCGGCCGGATAGGGTCGATGCGGAGCGTTCGCCAGGAGGATCCGGTGATTTGGGAGATCGACGACTCGACACACACCGTCGAGGGCCTCGATGGACGCGGTCGGCCGAGGCCGGAGTATGCCGCGTCCCTCGGGCTGCGCATGGCGCCCTTCGGACGGCGCGTGCTGGCGACATCGATCGAGCTGGGCATCCTCGTGGTGCTCCAGCTTCCGCTGCTGCTCGTCTCGCTTCCGGTGCTCCTCGCCGCCGCCGCGTCCGCCGATCCGGCCGCAGCGCTCACGGAAGCCGGCAACCTCGGCCTCGTGATCGCGTGCACGGCCGCGTCATCGGCCCTGACGACCGCGTTCGTCGTCCTGCAGCTGATCCTCCATGGGCGCAAGGGCACCACTGTGGGCAAGGCCGCGACCGGCATCCGCTCGGTCAACGTGCGCACGCTGGAGCGGCCCGGATTCTGGCGGGGCGCGGTCGTGCGGTACCTGGTGCTCGGCGCCAGCTTCCTCGTCCCCCTCGTCGGACCCGTTCTCGTGATCGCGTGCTCCCCACTGTTCGACCCGGAACGTCGAGGGCGCGGATGGGCCGACATGGCGGGCGCCACCTGGTTCGTAGACGTGCGGAAGGGCCTCAACCCCTACGACGTGAAGCGCATGCGGATCGCTCGCAAGACGGCGGCGACGGATCTCGCCGACGAGCGCAGCGAGCTGCCCTCGCTCGCGACCTCGGCGGTGGCCCCTGCCTCCGGCGCCTACATCCCCGTCACCCGCAGCAGCGGGGGAGTCGTCGGCGCGCCCCGCGGGGAGGCGCAACCCGCGACCACCGCGCCGGGCGGAGCGGGTGCCGCGGCCGTCGCACCGAGCGCAGCGGCCGTGGATCCTGATGCCGCTGGTGCGGGAGCTCCCGCACCAGGGAACCGCGCATCGGTCCATCCCGCCGTCGCCTCGTCGACGGCGGCAGCGGGGCCGGGCCCCGGCATCCCCTGGACACCCCCGCGGCTGCTGCCGGACGCGGCGCCGCCCGCCGGGCCGCCGCTGCCCGCCGCGGCGCGTCCTGCCGCGCCGGCACGCCCAGGCCAGCCGCCCGTCGCCGCGCCGCTCGTGGCCGATGCGTCGTCCCCGGCTGTCGTGCTGGAGCTCGACACCGGCGCGCGCATCGCCCTCCCCGGCGCCGGTATTTTGATCGGCCGCGATCCCTCGCCCGCGCCGGGCGACAACGGGCTCACCCTCGTCCCGATCGAGGACCCGACGAAGTCGATCTCCAAGACCCATCTCGCGCTGCTGCGCACGGGCGGCGCCATCATCGCCGTGGACCGTGCATCGACGAATGGCAGCGCGCTCATCCGCGATGGCGCGGAGCACTCCCTTCCGCCTGGTCAGGGGGTCACGGTCCGCAGCGGCGACACGCTCCTGCTGGGCGACCGGCGAGCCCTCATCCGCATCGGCTGACGCAGACCCCGAGGACAACGCATGAGACTCAGACTCACACTCCAGCGGCGAGACGCGCAGCAGATCGACATCGTCGTCACCTCCGACACCACGGCGACCGTGCAGGACGTGGCCCGGCACATCGTCGAGACCGACCCAGCGCGCGAGACGTCCGCCTCTCCGCGTGACGTGCTGACGCTCAAGGTGGCACCGCCCACCTCGTCGACCTTCACCATGCTCGCCCCCGACATGCTGATCAGCGACGCCGCGGTCGGCTCGGGCTTCATCGCATCGATCGTGAACCTCGGAGAGGACTACGTGACGTCGCGGGCGGTCGGCGGCCCGCCGGCCGCCATCCTCTCGGTCGTCGGCGGCCCGCTCGTCGGCCGCGAGTTCCCGCTGCCGCGCGGCCACTTCACCATCGGGCGCGCCGCCGGCAACGACCTCGTGCTCGATGACCCGCTCATCTCCAAGGTGCATGCGCGCATCGAGGTCGGCGGTTCGGTGGAGCTCGTCGACCTGAACTCGGCCAACGGCATCGTGGTCGACGGCGGTCTGGTCCAGCGCCTCCGCGTCATCCCGGGGCAGCGGTTCTCGCTCGGCGACACCGACGTGGTCGTCCGCATGGTCCAGGGCTTCGCCCCTGTAGAGCAGGACCCGGTGCTCGAGCGCGGCGGATCGCTGCTGTTCAACCGCAGCCCGCGCGTCGAGCCTCGCTACATCGGCGAAGAGCTCCCGGAGCCGCGGATGCCGAAGGATCCGGTCACGCGCCTGTTCCCGTGGCCGATGCTCGTCGCACCGCTCATCCTCGGCATGGCGCTGTTCGCGATGAACGGCAACCCGCGGTCGCTCCTCGTCGTCATCATGTCGCCGCTGATGCTGCTCGGCAACTTCATCTCCCAGCGCACACAGGTGGGCCAGCGCGCCCGCAAAGAGACGGAGATCTTCGAGCGCACGTTCGAAGAGCTCGAAGAGACGCTCTACCGCGAGCGCCCGCGCGAGCGCGAGATCCGCAACGCGGAGGCCCCGCCTGTGGCGGTGGTATTCGAGGAGGCGATGCGGCTCGGCCCGATGCTGTGGACACGACGCCCCGAGCACTGGAACTTCCTCTCGGTGCGGCTGGGCATCACCGAGGCCCCGTCTCGCACGACGGTGAAGCGCTCTGAGACGCCGGAGGCACTGCAGGAGTTCGTCGATCGCGTCGACCGGCTGCGAGACCGCTACCGCACCATCGACGGCGTCCCGGTGCTGGAGTCGCTGCAGAGCGTGGGTGTGATCGGCGTCGCCGGCGGCGATCGCGAGGCCGCCGATGCGCTGCGCGGCCTCTGCGTGCAGCTGTTCGGCCTGCACTCTCCCAACGAGCTGGTCGCCATCGCGCTGACCGAGCCCCGGTGGGCGACGCAGCTCGAGTGGCTCAAATGGCTGCCCCACACCTCCAGCGAGCGCAGCCCGTTCCGCGACATGCCGCTGTCGGACTCGGCGTCGACCGGCGCGGCGCTGCTCTCGGGCCTGGAGGAACTGGTGATGCAGCGGTCGAAGGCGGCGTCGTCGCCGCGACTGCCCCTCGCCGACGACTGGGATCCGATGCGCTACGGCACCGACGTGCGCCGCGCCGCTGAAGAGGCCACCTTCCCCGGCCAGACGGCGGTCGTCGTCATCGTCACCGCCGACGCGCCCGTCGACCGGGCCCGACTGACCCAGGTGCTCGAGCGCGGCGCCGACGTCGGCGTGTACGGACTGTTCGTCGCCCCGATGGTCGATGCGCTGCCGGCGGTGTGCCGCAGCTTCCTCGACGTCACGAACGGGCTCGAGCGCGCGCGCGCCGGGACGGTCCGCAGCGGCGTCGACTATCCCGACACGGCGGTGGAGGGTGTCTCGAACGAGCTGATGACGGTCCTCGCGAAGCGGCTCGCGCCGGTGGTGGACTCCAGCACCGTGATCGAGGACTCGTCCGACATCCCGAACTCCGTGATGTTCCTCTCCCTCGTCGGATCGGAGATGGCCTCGGAGCCCTCCTTCGCGATCGAGCGCTGGCGCGAGAACAACACCATCCTGGATCGCTCGGGCACCGTCCTGCCGCGGCTGAAGAAGGCGGGCACGCTGCGCGCGATCGTCGGCCAGGGCGCCACCGACGCGATGGCGCTCGACCTGCGGACACAGGGCCCGCACGCCCTGGTGGGCGGCACCACCGGAGCAGGCAAGTCCGAGTTCCTGCAGGCGTGGGTGCTCGGCATGGCGGCGGCTCACAGCCCCGACCGGGTCACGTTCCTCTTCGTCGACTACAAGGGCGGCTCGGCGTTCGCCGACTGCGTCGACCTGCCGCACTGCGTGGGACTCGTGACCGACCTGAGCCCGCACCTCGTCCGCCGCGCGCTGACCAGCCTGCGCGCCGAGCTGCACCACCGCGAGCACCTGTTCAACCGCAAGAAGGCGAAGGACCTCCTCGAGCTGGAGAAGCGGCGCGATCCCGACACCCCGCCCGCGCTGGTCCTCGTCATCGACGAGTTCGCCGCGCTCGCCGGCGAGGTGCCGGAGTTCGTCGACGGCGTCGTCGACATCGCCCAGCGCGGCCGGTCCCTCGGCATCCACCTGATCATGGCCACCCAGCGCCCCGCCGGCGTGATCAAGGACAACCTGCGCGCCAACACCAACCTGCGGGTCGCGCTGCGTATGGCCGACGAGTCCGACTCGAAGGACGTCGTGGGCGATCCGGTGGCCGCGCGCTTCGACCCCGGCATCCCCGGCCGTGGAATCGCCAAGACCGGACCGGGTCGTCTCGTCTCGTTCCAGTCCGCCTACGCCGGCGGATGGAGCAGCGATGAGGCACCCGCGGCGGACGTCGCCGTCGCACAGCTGCGGTTCGGGTCGGTGCAGCGATGGGAGCTCCCCGACTCGGGTGAGTCCGATTCGCACGACGTCGACCCCGGCCCCAACGACCAGAAGCGCATCGTGGCGACGCTCGTGGCGGCTGCCGACGCGGCGCGCATCCCCGCGCCGCGCCGCCCGTGGCTCGACGACCTCGAGACCACGGTCGACATCCGCCAGCTGCGGGCCGGGCGCTCCGGGTTCATCCTGCTCGGCAAGCGCGACGTTCCCGAGCGTCAGCTGCAGGAGCCGGTGTACTTCGAGCCCGACCGCGACGGCTCGCTCCTCGTGTACGGCACCAGCGGTTCGGGCAAGTCGACGGTGCTGCGCACCGTCGCGATCGCAGCGGCGACGGGCCGCCGCCCGGAGAACGTGGCCGTGTACGGGCTCGATTTCGGCGCCGGCGCGCTGAAGAGCCTCGAGGTGCTGCCGCACGTCGGCTCCATCATCCCCGGGGATGACGCCGAGCGCGTGCAGCGCATCATGCGTTCGCTGGGCGCCATCCTCGACGACCGGGGCAAGCGCTTCAGCGCCGCCAACGCGTCGAGCATCGCCGAATACCGCCAGCTGACCGGCCGCGACGAGGCGCGCATCATCGTGCTCCTGGACGGCCTGCCGCAGTTCCGTGCAGAGTGGGAGTCCACGACCGCACGGATGCCGTTCTACCAGGCGTTCATGCGCATCCTGGGGGAGGGCCGCCCCCTCGGTGTGCACGTCGTCGCCACCGCCGACCGGTCGGGATCGGTCCCGACCGCCATCAGCTCGAACGTGTCCCGCCGGGTCGTGCTGCGACTCTCGGACGAGAACGCCTACGCCTTGCTCAACGCGCCCAAGGATGTCCTCGACGAGCGCTCGGCGCCCGGGCGGGCCATCGTGGACGGCTTCGAGACCCAGATCGCCGTGCTCGGCGGCACGCCGAACGTGGCGGAGCAGACCAAGCTGCTCACCCAGTGGGCGCAGGATCTCCGTGCTGCGGGCGCCCGCGAGGTCGAGGAGATCGGGTCGCTCCCCACACGGCTGCAGTCTACGGCCATGCCGGATCGCATCGGCGCCTTCCCCGCGCTCGGCGTCGCCGAGGACACCCTCGCGGCGCGCGACTTCGATCCCATCGGCACGTTCGTGGTGACGGGACCGCCGCTGTCGGGCAAGACGAACGCGATGAAGGCGCTCATCACCTCGATGACGCGCTTCGATCCCGGCGTGCGGCTGTTCCACTTCGGCGGGCGCCGCTCGCAGCTCAAGGAGTTCGCGCCGTGGATGCGCAGCGCGACGACTCCCGACGAGGCGAAGGACCTGGCGACCGAGCTCGCCGACCTGGTCGGCGACGAGTCGCTCGAGGCGAGGCTCCTGATCGTCATCGAGGACGTCCCGCAGTTCGCCGACACGCCCGCCGAGCGCCCGCTCAAGGCGCTGTTCCAGGCGGTCAACCGCAGCGAGCACCTGCTCATCGGCGATGCCGACGTCAGCCAGATCGCCAGCGGGTTCGGGCTCATCGGCGACTTCAAGGGCGGCCGCAAGGGCATCGTGCTGCGTCCGGACGCCTTCGACGGCGACGCCATCTTCAAGGTGCCGTTCCCGAAGGTCAAGCGCTCGGACTTCCCCGAGGGCCGCGGCATCTTCGTCCAGTCGGGGCGCGCCGTCACGGTGCAGATGCCGCTCGTCGAGGGGTCCACGCTGGAGGTGCCGCAGACCGCGGTCCAGCGATGACCTGGGGACCGGCATGGGGAATGGTCCCCATCGTGGCCGCAGGCGGGGTTTCGCTAGCTTGGAGTCGGCGGCCCGGGG
>NZ_MWLQ01000056.1 GCF_010634855.1 Microbacterium sp. B35-30
GAGGCATCCAGGGATCTTCTGCGTGTCAGGCGCGAGCGGTGAGCTTCTCGAGCTCTTCGGCGACGAGGAACGCCAGCTCGAGCGACTGCATGTGGTTGAGGCGCGGGTCGCAGAGCGACTCGTAACGCGTCGCGAGTGCGGCCTCGTCGATCTCTTCCGACCCGCCGAGGCATTCGGTGACGTCGTCTCCGGTGAGCTCGACGTGGATCCCGCCCGGGAAGGTGCCGACGGCCCGGTGCGCGTCGAAGAACCCGCGCACCTCGTCGACGACGTCGTCGAAGCGCCGCGTCTTGTAGCCGGTGGGCGTGGTGATGCCGTTGCCGTGCATCGGGTCGGTGACCCAGAGCGGGGTGGCTCCCGAGTCGCGCACGGCCTCCAGCAGCGGTGGCAGCGCGTCGCGGATCTTGCCCGCGCCCATGCGCGTGATGAAGGTGAGGCGGCCGGGCTCGCGGTTCGGGTCGAGCTTGTCGATGAGCGCCAGCGCCGTCTCGGGCGTCGTCGTCGGTCCGAGCTTCACGCCGATGGGGTTGCGGATCTTCGAGAAGTAGTCGACGTGCGCGCCGTCGAGGTCGCGCGTGCGCTCCCCGACCCACAGGAAGTGCGCCGACGTGTTGTACGGCGTGCCGGTGCGCGAGTCGATGCGCGTCATGGGCCGCTCGTAGTCCATGAGCAGGCCCTCGTGGCCGGTGTAGAACTCGACGCGCTTCAGCTCGTCGAAGTCGGCGCCCGCGGCCTCCATGAACTTGATCGCGCGGTCGATCTCGGTCGCGAGACGCTCGTACTGCTGGTTCGCGGGGTTCTGTGCGAAGCCCTTGTTCCAGGAGTGCACCTCGCGGAGGTCGGCGAAGCCGCCCTGCGTGAACGCGCGGATGAGATTGATGGTCGACGCGGCCGTGTGGTACCCCTTCAGCAGCCGCTGCGGGTCGGCCTGGCGCGAGCCCTCGGTGAAGTCGTAGCCGTTCACGATGTCGCCGCGGTAGGCCGGCAGCGTCACATCGCCGCGCGTCTCGGTGTCGCTGGAGCGGGGCTTCGCGAACTGACCCGCCATGCGGCCCATCTTCACGATCGGCATCGACGCGCCGTACGTGAGCACCACGGCCATCTGCAGCACCGTCTTGATCCGGTTGCGGATCTGCTCGGCGGTAGCGCCCGCGAAGGTCTCGGCGCAGTCGCCGCCCTGCAGCAGGAACGCGCGGCCGGAGGCCGCACGGGCGAGGCGCTCGCGCAGGTTGTCGACCTCACCGGCGAAGACCAGCGGGGGCAGAGTCGCGAGCTCTGCGGATGCCGCAACCGCCGCCTCGGCGTCATACCACTGCGGCTGCTGCTTGATGGGCAGGGTCCGCCAGTGGTCGAGTGCGTCGAGCTGCTGAAGCATCCCTCGAGTCTAGCCGTGGCGGAGTCGGCGCCGGCGCCGCGTGACGCCCGTTCGCCGGGAGGTCAGCGACTCTTCTTCTTCTTGAGGCGATCCTTGACCGACGACGCGTAGACGTCCTCGTATTCCTGCTCCCCCAGCCGCTGCAGCGCCACCATGATCTCGTCGGTGATCGAGCGCAGGATGTAGCGGTCGCCTTCCATGCCGGCGAAGCGCGAGAAGTCGAGCGGCTCGCCGACCACGATGCCGACCCGCACGATGCGCGGGACGGTGGTGCCGATCGGCATCATCGTGTCGGTGTCGACCATCAGCACGGGCACCACCGGAACGTGCGCTTCGAGCGCCATGCGCGCGATGCCGGTGCGGCCGCGATACAGCTTCCCGTCGGGGCTGCGGGTGCCCTCGGGATAGATCCCGAGCAGATCCCCGCGGCCCAGCACCTGAAGACCCGTGTTGAGGGATGCCTCGGAGGCCTTACCGCCGGTGCGATCGATCGGAATCTGCCCGGTCCCCTTCATGAACATCCGGGTGGCCCAGCCCTTGAGGCCTTTGCCCGTGAAGTAGTCGCTCTTGGCGAGGAACGACATCGGCCGGTCGATCATGAGCGGCAGGAACACGGAGTCGATGAAGGAGAGGTGGTTGCTGGCGAGGATGGCGGCCCCTTCCGCGGGGACGTTGCGGCGGCCGACGATCCACGGGCGCCAGATCGCCTTCACGATCGGCCCGATCACCACGTACTTCATCAGCCAGTAGAACACCGCTACGCCTCGGTCCCCGCGAGGTCGGCGGCGCCGATGAGGCCCGCGTCGTTCACGAGCCTCGCGATCGCGAAGGTCGCGATGGGGCGGTCGCCGTAGCCTGGGAGCGAACGCTCGTACGCCACCCGCATGGGCTCCAGCAGCGCGTCGCCGAGCTGGGCGACGCCGCCGCCGATGACGAACAGCTCGGGGTCGAGCACGGCCTGGAAACCGCCGCACGCCTCGCCGAGCGCGGTGGCGACGCGGCGCAGCGCCTCGGCGGCGCCGGGGTCGCCGGCGAGGACGAGTCGCGACACGGCCGGTCCGCTGATCGAGCCGTGCTCCGCACGGTGGGCCGCCAGCGCGGCGCCGATCCCGTCCGCGTCGGCGATCTCACCGGCCTCGCGCTGCAATGCGCGACCGGAGGCGTACTGCTCGAGGCATCCGTGCTGACCGCAGCCGCACAGTCGTCCCTCGCGGATGAATCGGATGTGGCCGAGCTCGGCGGCGATGCCGTGCCCGCCGCGGAAGAGCTTGCCGTCCAGCACGATGGCCCCGCCGACGCCCGTGCCCATGGTGAGCATGATCATGTGGTCGACTCCGCGTCCGGCGCCGAAGCGGAACTCGGCCCAGCCGGCGGCGTTCGCGTCGTTCTCGATGGTGACCGGAAGGCCGATGCCGTCCTCGAGCGTCGCCTTGAGCGGCTCGTTGTGCCAGTCGATGTTCGGCGCGTGGATGACGGTGGCGCGGTCGCGGTCGATGAAGCCGGCAGCCGCGACCCCGACGGCGGCGACGTGGTGCGCCCCTCGGAAGTAGCGCGCCATGTCGACGACGGCCTGGGCGAGCGCGTCGGTGTCGGTCGGGGTGTCGACGCGGAGCTGCTCGACGATGTGGCCGTCTTGATCGACGACGCCTCCCGCGATCTTGGTTCCGCCGATGTCGATGCCGACCTTGAGCACGATCTCCCTCTCCGGCCGCCGCACGTACGACAGCGCCTTGCAGTCTATCCAGGCGGTCCTCGTCCACAGCCCCATCGGCGGGGAGGTGTCAGCCGATTAGACTCATGTCAGATCCGCCCGGGATTCACTCGTCCGGTACCGAAGGAGCTGCCGTGGTCCAGTTCGAAGTCCCTGCCATCGTCCCCGCCGATCCGCAGGCAAACATCACCGACCTGCTGGTCGAGCGCGTCAAGGCGACGCCCGACCGGGCATTGTTCGCCGTCCCTGATGGCGAGGGGTGGCGTGACATCAGCGCGGCCGACTTCCAGAAGCAGGTCATCGCGCTCGCGAAGGGGTTCGTCGCCGGTGGCCTCGAGCCGGGCGACAAGGTCGGCTTCATCGCCCGCACCACCTACGATTGGACGCTGGTCGACTTCGCGCTGTTCTATGCCGGTGCGGTGATGGTGCCGATCTACGAGACCAGTTCGACCGGGCAGATCGCGTGGAACCTCACCGACTCCGGCGCGATCGCACTCATCACCGAGTCGCCGGAGCACAGCGCCCGCTTCGCGGAGGCGCGCAGCGAGCTTCCCCTCATCCGTTCCGCGTGGGAGATGCACAGCGGCGACCTCGACCGGCTGATCGCCGAGGGCGCGGGCGTCTCCGACGACGAGATCGAGCGGCGACGCAACATCGCCAACGGCGCCGACATCGCCACACTCATCTACACGTCGGGCTCCACCGGCCGCCCCAAGGGCTGCGTGCTCACCCACAGCAATTTCGTCGAGCTCACCCGCAACGCGACGCTGTCGAACCAGGAGGTCTTCGCCACCCCGGGCGCGTCGACCCTGCTGTTCATCACCACCGCGCACGTGTTCGCGCGGTTCATCTCGATCCTGAACATCCACGCCGGGGTCAAGACGGGGCACCAGCCCGACACGAAGCAGCTGCTGCCGGCGCTCGGCTCGTTCAAGCCCACGTTCCTCCTCGCAGTGCCGCGCGTGTTCGAGAAGGTCTACAACTCCGCCGAGCAGAAGGCCGAGGCGGGCGGCAAGGGCAAGATCTTCCGCGCTGCCGCGCACACGGCCGTCGAGCACTCGCGGCTGCAGCAGGAGGGCAAGAAGGTCCCGCTCGGCACGAAGATCAAGTTCGCGCTGTTCGACCGGCTGGTCTACAGCAAGCTCCGCACCGCCATGGGCGGGAACATCGCCTACGCGGTCTCGGGCTCCGCCCCGCTCGGACCCCGGCTCGGCCACTTCTTCCACAGCCTCGGCGTCACGATCCTCGAGGGCTACGGCCTCACCGAGACCACCGCCCCCGCCTCGGTGAACCAGGCGCGCAAGTCGAAGATCGGCACGGTCGGGCCGGTCATCCCCGGTGTCGGCATCCGCCTCGGCGACGACGGCGAGATCCAGGTGCGCGGCGTCAACGTGTTCAAGGAGTACTGGCGCAACCCTGAGGCCACGGCCGAGGCGTTCGACGGCGACTGGTTCAAGACCGGCGACCTGGGTTCCTTCGACGATGAGGGCTTCCTCACGATCACCGGCCGCAAGAAGGAGATCATCGTCACGGCCGGCGGCAAGAACGTCGCCCCCGCTGCGCTCGAGGACCCGATCCGCGCCAACCCGATCGTCGGCCAGGTCGTCGTGGTCGGCGACCAGAAGCCGTTCATCGCGGCGCTCATCACTCTCGACCCCGAGATGCTGCCGGCGTGGCTGTCGAACAACAGCCTGCCGGCCGACCTGTCGCTGACGGATGCGGCGAAGAACGAAGCGGTGCGCGCAGAGATCCAGCGAGCGATCGATCGGGCGAACACGACCGTGTCGCGCGCTGAGTCGATCCGCAAGTTCACGATCCTTCCCACGGAGTGGACGGAGAGCAGCGGTCACCTGACGCCGAAGATGAGCATCAAGCGCAACGTGATCCTCGCCGACTTCGCGGGCGACGTCGAGGAGATCTACGCCGTCCCCGTGAACACGTCGAACGTCTCGCTCCCGTAACACGGCGATGGATGCCGGAAGCCCCGGGCCCTCGAGGGTCCGGGGCTTCGTCGTGTCCCTCGCGCTGCCGCGTCCGCCCTCCGGCCGTCCCGCGCTCCACCCACCGCGAAAAGCCGGGCCGATAGCGAGACACGCCGGGCCAAGGCATCCGTCACCGGCGTGTCGCCGTGACCGGCCCGACTTTTCGCAGCGGACGGGCTCAGGAATTGCCCGTCGCGCTGCACGCCTGGGCGTCAGAACCAGTCGGACTCGCGGATCTCGCGCATCGCGACGCGGCGCTCTTCGGGCGTCAGCCGCTCCAGGTAGAGCATGCCGTCGAGGTGGTCGGTCTCGTGCTGCAGCGCCTGGGCGAGCAGCCCCTCCCCCTCGAGCACGATCTCGTTGCCGTCGAGATCCATCCCGACGACCTTCGCACGCGGGTAGCGGACGGCTTCGTGCCAGAGTCCCGGCACCGACAGGCACCCCTCGCCGATCGCCGCGGGCTCTCCCGAGACCTCGACGAGGACGGGATTCAGCACGTACCCGATGTCGCCGTCGATGTTGTAGCTGAAGGCGCGCAGGCCCACGCCGATCTGCGGCGCCGCGACGCCAGCCCGACCGGGCAGCTCGACGGTGTCCACCAGGTCGCGCACGAGGGCGCGCACGCCGTCGTCGACAGTTTTGATCGGGGTGCTGACCGACTTCAGAACGGGGTCGCCGAAGACACGGATGGTACGAACAGCCATCTGATGCCTCAGGCTGCCGGACTGAGCGAACGAAGGCCCTCGACCACGGTGGCGGCGAGCTCGCGCGCCGCGTCCCGCGTGGCGGGCTGCAGCTCGCGGAACACGATGGCGCTGCCGGCCGCGATGTGCGCGTCATACGGCACCCGCACCACCGTCCGCACGCGCGTGCGGAAATGCGACTCGAGCTCGTCGAGCTGCACGAGCGGATGCCCGGGCCGCGCGTTGTTGAGCACCACGACGGCGTTGCGCACCTTGTCGGAGTAGCCGTTCGTCTCGAGCCACGTCAGCGTCTCGGACGCCAGGCGTGCCTCGTCGACGCTGAGACCTGCGACGATCACGAGCTGGTCGGCGAGGTCGAGGGTGGCGCCCATGACGGAGTGCACGATGCCGGTGCCGGTGTCGGTGAGGACGACCGAATAGTAGTGCGCGGCGAGAGCCGCGACATCCCGGTAGTCGGCGTCGTTGAACGCCTCCGAGACGCGGGGGTCGGAGTCGGAGGCGACGACGTCGAGGCGGGTCTCGTCACGCGCCACGATGTTGGACAGGTCGTTGAAGCCGACGACGTCGCCGCTGATACGCACGAGGTCGCGGACGGTGCGGCCGCTGTCGCGCGAGATGCGCTCGGCCAGGGTGCCGCGGTCGGGGTTCGCGTCGACCGCGATCACGCGGTCGTCGCGCGCGCCGGCGAGAGCCATGCCGAGCAGCGTCGTCACAGTCGTCTTGCCGACTCCGCCCTTGCGGGAGAGCACCGGCACGAAGCGCGCGCCGCCGGCAAGCGGCGCCGCGATGCGGCGGTCGAGCTCCTTGCGGGCCTTCGCGCGCTTGCTGTCGCCGAGGTTGATGCGCCGGCCCGAGATCGAGTAGACGAAGTGCTGCCAGGCGCCCTCAGGCTCCGGGCGCACCACCTGATGCGGGTCCAGCAGCCGATCCGCGGTGAGAAGGTCGGCGGTCTCACGGTCGCCCTCGAACTCGCCCAGGCGCTTCGACGTGAGTGCGACGTCGGAGCGGGCGAACGGAGCCCGCTCCACGGCCGAGCGCTCCACGACCGGCTGGGCGCCGGTGTGATTCGCCGCCCGACGGGTCGCCGGGGTCGAGCCGGCGGCGGTCTTCGCCGCCGCGGCGCTCGCAGAGACGGACGGCGGTGCGGGCGACTTCGGTGCGGGGGATGTCTTGGGGGCGGATGCCGCGGCCGCGGCATCCGTCTTGCCGGCGTCCTTGCCGGCGTCCTTGCCGTCGTCGGCCGGGGTCTTGGCGATCATGGGCTCCTCCGCGGTGTCGTCGGTCGCGATGACATCGTCTCCCGTCGGGGCGTTCTCCGCCAGGGCGGCTTCGCCTTCGACATCGTCGATGCCCTGGGCGAGGATGAGGTCGAACTCGGTGGGATCGAACTCCTCGTCGAACTCCGCGTCCTCGAACTCGGCGACGTCGAAGTCCACGACGTCGAACTCGTCCTCCGCGGAATCGACGGCTGCGGCCGGTTCAGCGCTCGCCCCGGGCTCCGCCTCGGCCGAGACCGAGACGGGCACATCTTCGGCCGGCGCTGGTGCTTCCGCCGCAACCTCGGCCTCGGCAGCGGGCTCCTCGTGCAGGTCGGCGGCGTCCTCGACGATCACCTCGCCGTGGCGGTCCTGCGGCTCCTCGGCCGGGAGCGCCTCGAGGACCTCATCCGCGTCGGCGATGTCCTCCACCGGCGGGGCCGGCGCGAAGCCCTCGCCCTCGACCGTCCACTCCTCGAGTTCTGCGGGCGTCTCCACGATCTCGGCCTCGGCGGTCTCGAGGGGATACTCGTCGGCCGGCACGGGGGCGATGACGGGAAGGTCTGCGTCCGCCGGGATCTCGATGACGAAGGGCACCTCGTCGTCGATGACATCGTCGTCGGCGAGGTCGTCCTCGGACTCGGACGGCAGTTGGACGTTCACCTGCGCCGTTGCACCGCCCAGGATGCCGAGACCGGTCGTGTCGATGCTGCCGGTCTCGGAGAGCACCCCGTTCTCGGGTTCGTCGGGCGTGTGTTCGGTGCGATCGGGCGTCACTGCGAAGTTCTCCTGGGAAGACGGCGCCTGTGAGGCTGCCGGGGGCGCATATTCGGGCGTATGCCGCCCTCCAGGCTACTGGGCCGGACGGATCACGACCAAAAGGTCGCCCGCATCGACCTGTGCGGTCGCGGCGATCGCGAGGCGTTCGACGACGCCGTCGACCGGCGCGGTGATGGCCGCCTCCATCTTCATGGCCTCGATCGAGGCCACCGGCTGCCCGGCCGTCACCGTGTCGCCGACGGCCGACTTGAGCGTGACGACCCCCGAGAAGGGTGCAGCGACCTGTCCCGGCTTCGAGGTGTCGGCCCTCTCGGCCGGGCGCGTCTCGACCTTGATGCTGCGGTCGCGAACGAATACAGGCCGGAGCTGGCCGTTGAGGGTCGTCATCACCGTCCGGAAGCCCTTGTCGTCGGCCTCGCCGATCGCCTCGAGTCCGACGTACAGCTGTACGCCCGGGTCGATCTCGGCGACGTGCTCCTCCCCCGGCTTCAGGCCGTAGAGGTAATCGGGTGTGCCGAGCGCGGTGAGGTCGCCGTACGCCTCGCGGTTCTTCTCGAACTCGCGCGCCGGGCCGGGGAACAGCAGCCGGTTGAGCGTGCGGCGGCGGAGAGCCGTGTCGCCGGCCAGACCTTCGTGCTCCTCGCCTGTGAGCGGCGGCACCTCGATCGAGACCGTGCGGCCCTCGAGCACCTTGGTGCGGAAGGGCTCGGGCCAGCCCCCGGGCAGATCGCCCAGCTCGCCCGCCATGAACCCGACCACCGAGTCCGGGATGTCGTAGTTCTGCGGGTTCTCCTCGAAGTCGGCGGGGTCGGCACGCACCGCTACGAGCGCCAGGGCGAGGTCGCCGACGACCTTGGACGAGGGCGTCACCTTCGGGATGCGGCCGAGGATGCGGTCGGCGGCCGCGTACATGTCCTCGATGAGTTCGAAGTCGTCGGCGAGGCCCAGCGCGATCGCCTGCTGGCGGAGGTTCGAGAGCTGTCCACCCGGGATCTCGTGGTGGTACACGCGGCCCGTCGGCGAGGCGAGCCCGGACTCGAACGGGCGGTAGAGGTGGCGCACGGCCTCCCAGTACGGTTCGAGGTCGGCCACCGCCTGCAGACTGAGGCCGGTGTCGCGGTCGGTGTGCGCGAGCGCGGCCACCAATGCCGAGAGCGAGGGCTGGCTGGTGGTGCCCGACATCGGTGCGGCGGCAGCATCCACCGCGTCGACGCCCGCAGCGCTGGCCGCCAGGAGCGTCGCCAGCTGACCACCGGCGGTGTCGTGGGTGTGCAGGTGCACCGGCAGGTCGAAGTTCTCGCGGAGCGCCGTGACGAGCTTGGCGGCGGCAGCGGGACGCACGAGTCCGGCCATGTCTTTGATCGCCAGGATGTGCGCTCCGGACTCGACGATCTGCTCCGCGAGGCGGAGGTAGTAGTCGAGCGTGTAGAGCCGCTCCGCCGGATCCAGCAGGTCGGAGGTGTAGCAGAGCGCAACCTCCGCGATGGCGGTGCCCGTCGAGCGCACAGCGTCGATGGCCGGGCGCATCTGCGACACGTCGTTGAGCGCGTCGAAGATGCGGAAGATGTCGACGCCGGTGGCCGCGGCTTCGCGCACGAAGGCGTCGGTGACCTCGACGGGCCGGGGCGTGTAGCCCACCGTGTTGCGGCCGCGCAGCAGCATCTGGATCGGGATGTTGGGCATGGCTTCGCGCAGCGCCTCGAGGCGCTCCCACGGGTCTTCCGCAAGGAAGCGCAGCGCCACGTCGTAGGTGGCACCGCCCCACGCCTCGACCGACAGCAGCTCGGGCGTCATGCGCGACACGTGCGGGCCGACCCGCACCAGGTCGCGGGTGCGGACGCGGGTGGCCAGCAGCGACTGGTGGGCGTCGCGGAACGTCGTCTCGGTGACGGCGAGTGCGCTCTGCGCGCGAAGAGCACGGGCGAAGCCCTCGGGGCCGAGCGCGCGCAGCTTCTCGAGCGTTCCCGCCGGCGGTGCGGCGGTGAGGTCGATGTCGGGCAGCTTGCTGCCCGGAGAGACCGACAGCGGCTTGTCGCCGTAGGGCCGGTTGACGGTCACGTCGCCGAGCCAGTTCAAAAGCTTGGTCGCCCGGTCCCGTGACGGGTTGCTGGTGAGCAGCTGGGGGCGCTCGTCGATGAACGAGGTGCTGACGTCGCCGGCGACGAACGCCGGGTCGTCGAGCACGGCCCGCAGGAACGGGACGTTGGTCGAGACGCCGCGGATGCGGAACTCCGCGAGCGCCCGGCGTGCACGGGCGACGGCGGCCGGGAAGTCGCGGCCGCGGCACGTGAGCTTCGCGAGCATCGAGTCGAAGTGCGGGCTGATCTGCGAGCCGGCTGCGGTCGTGCCGCCGTCGAGCCGGATGCCGGCGCCACCGGGCGAGCGGTACGTGGTGATCCGGCCGGTGTCGGGGCGGAACCCCTGCGACGGGTCCTCGGTCGTGATGCGGCACTGGAGGGCTGCTCCGCGCAGCTGGATGCGGTCCTGCGTCAGGCCGAGCTCGGCGATCGTCTGCCCGGCGGCGATGCGCATCTGCGACTGCACGAGATCGACATCCGTCACCTCCTCGGTCACGGTGTGCTCGACCTGGATCCGCGGGTTCATCTCGATGAACACGACCTCGCCGGTGCGGGGGCCGGCCGTCTCCAGGAGGAACTCCACCGTGCCGGCGTTCTCGTAGCCGATCGACCGCGCGAAGGCGACGGCGTAGCCGTGGAGCGCGTCCCGGACGGCGGGGTCGAGGTTGGGCGCGGGTGCGATCTCGATCACCTTCTGGTGACGGCGCTGCACCGAGCAGTCGCGCTCGAACAGGTGCACGGTCTCGCCCGTCGCGTCGGCGAGGATCTGCACCTCGACGTGGCGGGGCCGCTGCACCGCCTGCTCGAGGAACACGCGGGCGTCGCCGAAGGCGCTCCCGGCCTCGCGCATCGCCTCGGCCAACGCCGGGGCGAGCTCTTCACGGCGCTCGACGCGCCGCATCCCGCGTCCGCCACCGCCGGCGACGGCCTTCACGAAGATGGGGAAGCCGATGTCGTCGGCCTGGCCGAGTAGGACGTCGACGTCGTCGGACGCCTCGGTCGAGCGCAGCACCGGCACGCCCGCGGCGACGGCGTGGTGCTTCGCGGTGACCTTGTTGCCGGCCATCTCCAGCACCTTCGCGGGCGGACCGATGAAGGCGATGCCGTTCTCGGCCGCCTTCTCCGCCAGATCGGGGTTCTCCGACAGGAAGCCGTAGCCCGGGTAGATCGCGTCCGCTCCGGCATCCTTCGCCACGCGGATGATCTCGTCGACGTC
Source organism: Microbacterium sp. B35-30 (assembly GCF_010634855.1). Lineage (GTDB taxonomy): Bacteria > Actinomycetota > Actinomycetes > Actinomycetales > Microbacteriaceae > Microbacterium. Next base: position 11,103 of record NZ_MWLQ01000056.1, read on the forward strand.
GAGGTACGCGCGGACGGGATGCCCCTTCTCGCCGATCTCGTACGACTCGTCGGCCTTCTGCCGATGCAGCGAGCCGCGGTCTTCGTAGGGGAACACCGCGACCGTGCGGGCGCCCAGCTCGTATGCGGCGCGGAAGGCCCGGATGGCGATCTCGCCTCGGTTCGCGACCAGGATCTTGCGGAACATTCGACCTCCGTGTGCGGCGGCGCAGGCGGGCCCGGGGAACAGGCTGAGTGTGCTCTCAGCCTAGGGGACGGTAACGTGGTGCCTTGTGCACGTCCTATCCGTCAGCTCGCTCAAGGGTGGGGTCGGCAAGACAACCGTGACTCTCGGACTCGCGTCGGCGGCATTCGCCCGCGGTGTCCGCACGCTCGTCGTCGACCTCGACCCGCAGTCCGACGTATCGACGGGCATGGACATCCAAGTCGCCGGTCGACTGAATGTCGCCGATGTCCTGGCCAACCCGAAGGAGAAGACGGTCCGTCAGGCCATCACCTCCAGCGGTTGGGCGAAGGTGCATCCGGGCACCATCGACGTGATGATCGGCAGCCCGTCTGCGATCAACTTCGACGGCCCGCACCCGAGCGTCCGCGACGTCTGGAAGATGGAGGAGGCGCTGGCGACCATCGAGGCCGACTACGACCTCGTGCTCATCGACTGCGCGCCCTCGCTCAACGCTCTCACGCGCACCGCGTGGGCGGCGTCCGACCGCGTGATCGTCGTGACCGAACCCGGCCTCTTCTCGGTGGCCGCCGCCGACCGCGCGCTCCGCGCGATCGAAGAGATCCGCCGCGGTCTCTCCCCCCGCCTGCAGCCGCTCGGCATCGTGGTCAACCGCGTGCGCCCGCAGTCGATCGAGCACCAGTTCCGCATCAAAGAGCTGCGCGACATGTTCGGCCCCCTCGTACTGAGCCCGCAGCTGCCCGAGCGCACCTCGCTCCAGCAGGCGCAGGGCGCCGCGAAGCCCCTGCACATCTGGCCCGGCGACTCGGCGCAGGAGCTCGCGGCCGACTTCGACTCGCTGCTCGACCGCGTCATGCGCACCGGTCGCATCCCGGTGGCGGAAGACACGCGCCCCTGACGATGACGGATGCCGGTGGCACCGGCATCCGCTCTGTGATCAGCCTCCTCAGCTGATGGTCACTTTGTATAGATCGTGCACCAGTCGGTGATCACGACTTGCTATTCGCCGCGCGATCGCTGAACATATCGCCATGGCATCGATGACGCTGCACCCTGACAGCCTCGCCGTGCACGCCGGCCGCGACGATCTCGCGAGCCTCGGCGTCCACGCACTCCCCCTCGACCTCTCGTCGACCAATCCGCTGCCCGGCATCGACCTCGGCGGCATGTCCTACGAGGTGCTGGCGACCGGCGGCCACCCGTTCGAAGGCGGCTCGAACGTCTACGCCCGGCTGTGGAATCCCACGGTCGCCCGGTTCGAAGAGGCGCTCGCCCGCCTCGAGCACGCCGAGGAGGCGGTGGCGTTCTCGTCCGGCATGGCCGCGGTCACCGCTGTGCTGCTGGCGCTGACGCACGAGTCGCAGCGCCGCCACGTCGTGGCGGTCCGCCCGCTCTACGGCGGCACCGACCACCTGCTGGCATCGGGGCTGCTCGGCGTCGAGACGACGTTCTGTGCGCCAGACGCCGTCGCGGCGGCGATGCGGGACGACACGGCGCTTGTTGTACTCGAGACCCCGGCCAACCCGACGCTCGAACTCGTCGACATCGCCGCCGTGGTCGCGGCGGCGAGCGACGTGCCCGTCCTGGTCGACAACACCTTCGCCACGCCGGTGCTGCAGCATCCGCTCGATCTCGGCGCCGCACTGTCGCTCCACAGCGCCACCAAGTACCTCGGCGGCCACGGCGACGTCGTCGGTGGCGTCGTCGCCTGCGACGCACGGCTCGCCGCGGCCCTGCGCCGCACGCGCGCCATCACCGGCGCCATCATGCATCCGCTCGCGGCCTACCTGTTGCACCGCGGCCTCGCGACGCTGCCGGTGCGCATGCGGGCGCAGCAGGAGGGCGCACGCGTCGTCGCCGACTGGCTCGCTACGAGGGACGAGGTCGCCCGCGTGCACTTCCCCGGCTTCGCGGCGAGTGACCCACAGGGTCTGGTGGGCACGCAGCAGGCAGGCCCGGGCGCGATGATCGCGATCGAGCTCGCCGGCGGGTTCGCGGCGGCGTCGTCGCTGACGGCAGCGGTCGAGCTGTTCACCCACGCGGTGTCGCTGGGCAGCGTCGACTCGCTCATCCAGCACCCCGCGGCACTCACTCACCGGCCAGTCGCGTCGGAGGCCAAGCCGTCGGACGCTCTGGTGCGGCTTTCGATCGGTCTCGAAGACCCCTCCGACCTCATCGCCGACGTGGCTCAGGCGCTCACCGCGAGCGCCGAGGCGCGAGACAGCGTGGAGACGGCGCGGGCGTGAGTCAGGCGGTGCGGGCGGCGCGGCGTACCGCGAGCTCGTCCATCGCGTCGAGCTTCTCGACCTCGAACTCGACGAGCTCCGACTCGACTTCGCGCAGCACCTTGCCGACCGCGATGCCGAACACGCCCTGACCGCGGCTGACGAGGTCGATCACTTCGTCGTTCGACGTGCAGAGGTAGACGGAAGCGCCGTCGCTCATGAGGGTCGTGCCCGCGAGGTCGCGGATGCCGGAGGCACGCAGCTGGTCGACGGCGGTGCGGATCTGCTGCAGCGAGATGCCGGTGTCGAGCAGACGCTTGACCAGCTTCAGCACGAGGATGTCGCGGAAGCCGTACAGCCTCTGGGAGCCGGACCCGCTGGCGCCACGGACGGTCGGCTCGACGAGCTCGGTGCGAGCCCAGTAGTCCAGCTGCCGGTACGTGATGCCGGCGGCCTTCGCAGCCACCGCGCCGCGGTAGCCGACCTCGTCGTCCATCGCGGGAAGTCCGTCGGTGAAGAGGAGTTCGGCGCCGAACGGCTCACCTGCGGCCAGGTCTCCGGTCATGCTCGTTCCCCCCTCCGGAATCGAATACCTCAACGCTAGATCAGCCTCCCCCTCGCGGCAATGACATCCGCTGTTCGGAGGGCGGCGTGTCGCACGCTTCCCTCCGGCGGGCTCTCCGCCGACGGCACTCCCGCCGCGTCAAGAGAGCATGCGGTCGAGCGCGGCACGCACGAAGATCGCGCGTACGTCGTCGAGGCGTCGGGTCAGTTCGGGGGCCAGCTCGCCGGCGCGACCTCGGGACGAGGCATCCGTCCGCCGCAGCAAGGGAGCGAGGGCCGACTCGACGAGCGCGACATCGCGCTCGGCGCTCTGGCGCAGCGCGCGGACGTGACGGGGCTCGATGCCGTGGCGGTCGAGGGCGACGAGCGCGCGCAGCAGCGTGACGGACTGGTCGGTGTACGAGTCGGCACCCGCGATGATGCCGGTGCTGATCGCGTCGTTGAGCAGCTGCGGGGCGGCTCCGGCGGCAGCGAGCATCTCATCCCGGCGGTAGCGACGCGGTGCGGGAACGATCGAAGGCGGCGGCACCGCCGTCGGCGTGGCCGGATCTCGGCCGGCGTCGACGTCTTCGAGGTAGTCGCGGATGACCGACAGCGGCAGGTAGTGGTCGCGCTGCAGCGTCAGCGCGAGCCGCAGCCGCTCGAGGTCGTCCTGAGAGAACTTGCGGTAGCCGGACTCGGTGCGCAGCGGCGTGACGATGCCCTGCACCTCGAGGAAGCGCAGCTTGCTGGACGTGAGGGACGGGAACTCCGGCGACAGTCGCGCCAGAACCTGCCCGATGCTGAGAAGACCCGCGGACGACGCCCTTTCACGGGCGGAAGCCGCGGGCATCAGGCGTCCGCCGCCCGGGCGAGGTCGGCCGGTGAGACGAAGAAGTTGAGGCGGAACTTTCCGACGCGCACCTCGGCGCCGTTGGTGAGAGCGGCCCTGTCGACCCGCTCGCCGTTGACGTAGGTGCCGTTGAGGGAGCGCTGGTCGACCAGTTCGAAGGTCGTGCCCGAGCGCGTGATCTCGGCGTGGCGGCGCGAGACGGTGACGTCGTCGAAGAAGATGTCGGCTTCGGGATGCCGCCCCACGGTGGTCACGTCGGAATCCAACAGATAGCGGGCGCCTGCGGTGGGTCCCGAACGGACCAGCAGAAGCGCGGCACCGGACGGGAGCGCGTCGATCGCGTCGAGCTCCGCATCGCCGAGCTCGCTGCCGAACGGCACGAAGGACAGATCGGAATCGTGGCCGAACGTCTGCGTGGTGTCGGCGGCACGGTCTGACTCGTGCGCGTCGGCTCCTGCAGCGCGGCGGATGTCGCCCTCATCGGGTCGGCGGTCGTGCTCCACGGTTTCCTCCTCTGCTCGGCCAGCCTATCCGATCACCCTCGGCTCGGAAGAGGCCGTTTTGCGGTTCGCGGGGGCCGGTGGTCGGCACCGGTACCCCGGTGAGCTCCGGCACGGCGGCGCGCTGACGCCCGGCCGGAGCGCCCCCGAAACGGCGGCTCCCGCAATGTTTCGCCGCGTGTCACCCGAGATGCCTTGACAAGCGTGCCCCCCTAGCCTGGCAGGACCGCAGACGATTCGTCGCATGAGAAGGAGAACATCGTGTCCAGCCCGCACAGCCACATCCCGCCCCTCCAGGTGCGTGAGCGTGCGGCGTGCATGTGCGACCGCGGTGCCAGCTGCTCCTCGTTCGCTCCCGGTCACGCCCTGCACCTGATCCAGGCGCGCCTGGCTGCGGCCACGCCGTCGGAATGGGCGGACGCGATCGTCGAGGAGTCCGATGAGCGATCCGGCTTCGTGATCGTGCGGACGCTGACGGACGCGACGTCGATCGTGCTGTGGAACGGCGTCGGCGCCGCTGCGTCGGCGACGCCCGGCACGCCCGTCGCACTGCACGAGCGCTATCACGTGCTCGCCGTCGGCGGCACGCGCTACAACGTCCTCCGCGCGGAGCTCGTCGAAGCCTGAGGCCTCGCCGCGATCCGGGCGGCCCGTGCGCGATCGCACGCGCACGAGTGAGAGAAGGCGACGGGCCTCAGCCCATCGCCATCATCGAGTTCTTCATCGCCATGCAGGCGTCCATGCACGCCTGGCAGGCCTGAGCGCACATCTTGCAGACCTCGCTGTGGTCGGCGTGCTCCATGCACTCGTCCATGCACAGCTGGCACATCGCGATGCACGCGTCCAGCATCGACATCATGGTGGCCGGGTTCATGCCCTGCATGCGCAGCATGGACCGCATCATGGTGTTGCACATGTCCGCGCAGTTCATGCACGCCGGGGCGCACGACATCATCTGGGTGGAGCACACCGTGCATGCCTGCTCGCAGGCCGAGCAGGCGTCCATACAGGCCTGCATCACCGACATGTCCATCGTGTCCATGCCGGGCATCGACATCATGTCCTTCGACATGGCGTCCATCATCATGGAGTCCATCTGCCCACCTCGCTTCTCTGGGTTCGTCCGCGAGCAGGAGTGCCCGCCTGCGGCTCAGGCTACTCGCGCGACGGCGCCGTTTGAACCCTCGGCGAGGCTCGATCGAGCGTTGTCACAAGGAATTCACAAACCCGTCCGGGCGCGACCGCTCCCGCCCCCTCGTGCGAGGGAACGGGAGTCGTCGCCAGCCGTCAGTCGTGGGCTGCCGCCCAGAAGATGGCCTGCGCCGCTTGGCTCATCGCGCCCTTCGGGTGCGTCCGGAAGCGCGCGCCCGCCCGGGGTTTCCGCTCGCCTCGCTGCGAGCGGATGGACGAAACGCACCGGCTAGGCTCGATCGGGTGGAAGCCCTTCGACCCCGCGATTCCCTTCTGACCCACCGTTTCGCGCTCGTCGCGGCCGTGCTGCTTGTGGCGTTCACGATGCTGCTGGCACCGGCATCCTCCGCCCACGCGCACGATGAGCTGCTGGGCAGCGACCCGGCCGCGAACGCCACGATCGACGCACTTCCCGGCCAGCTCACGCTCACCTTCAGCGCCGCGATCGCTGACGACGAGGGAGCCTCGGTCGTGGAGGTGACGGATGCCGCGGGCACGGCGCTCGCCGTCGGCACGCCGACCGTCCGCGACAACCTCGTCACCCAGGCGCTGTCGGGCGAGGCATCCGGTGCCGTCAAAGTGCTGTGGAAGGTGGTCTCGAGCGACGGCCACCCCATCTCGGGCGAGTTCTCGTTCACGGTCACCGCAGCGCCCACCCCCACGGCCGCCCCCACCGAGACCACCGCACCCAGCCCGAGCGCCACCGCCGCGCCCAGCGAGACGGCGACGCCCACCCCGACGGTGACGAGCGAGCCCGCCGCGTCAGACGGGTCGAGCGCGCTCCCCTGGGTCATCGCCGGTGTACTCGCCCTCGCGCTGATCGGCGCCGTCGTCTACCTGCTGGTGTCGCGTTCGCGGCGCGAGAAGGCACTCGCCGACGCGGCTCAGGGCACCGCCGACGACCCCTCGCAGCCCGGCTCCCCGCCCTCAGCCGACCACTAGGCTGGAAGCATGCCTCACTACGACGTCGCCATCCTCGGCGCGGGGCCCGGCGGGTACGTCGCGGCCGTCCGTGCTTCTCAGCTCGGCCTCAAGGTCGCGATCATCGAAGAGAAGTACTGGGGCGGTGTCTGCCTCAACGTCGGCTGCATCCCCTCGAAGGCACTGCTCAAGAACGCCGACCTCGCGCACCAGTTCCACCACAAGGCCGATCTCTTCGGCATCTCGGGTGACGTGCACTTCGACTTCGGGGTCGCGTGGGATCGCAGCCGCAAGGTGGCCGACACCCACGTCAAGGGCATCCACTACCTGATGAAGAAGAACAAGGTCGACGAGTACGAGGGGCGCGGGTCGTTCACCGGCCCGAACGCGATCCGCGTCGCCAAGGCCGACGGCTCGACCGAGGATGTCACCTTCGACAACGCGATCATCTCGACCGGCTCGAAGGTCCGCCTGCTCCCGGGTGTGCAGATCGGCGGCAACATCGTCACGTACGAGGAGCAGATCCTCGCCCGCGACCTGCCGCAGTCGATCGTCATCGTCGGCGCCGGCGCCATCGGCATGGAGTTCGCCTTCGTCATGGTGAACTACGGCGTCAAGGTCACGATCATCGAGTTCCTCGACCGTGCGCTGCCCAACGAGGACGCCGACGTCTCCAAGGAGATCGCGCGCCAGTACAAGGGCTACGGCGTCGACATCCTGACGTCGACCAAGGTCGAGACCGTGAACGACCAGGGCGACAAGGTCACCGTGACCTACACCGCCAAGGACGGCTCCACCGGCTCGATCGACGCCGACAAGGTCATGATGTCGATCGGCTTCGCCGCCAACGTCGAGGGCTTCGGCCTCGAGAACACCGGCGTCAAGCTCACCGACCGCGGTGCCATCGACATCGACGACCACATGCGCACGAACGTCCCGCACATCTACGCGATCGGCGACGTCACCGCCAAGCTGCAGCTGGCCCATGTGGCCGAGGCGCAGGCCGTCGTGGCGGCCGAGACGATCGGCAAGGCCGAGACCATGACGCTCGGCGACTACCGCATGATGCCGCGCGCGACGTTCTGCTCGCCGCAGGTGGCCTCGTTCGGCCTCACCGAGCAGCAGGCACGCGACGCCGGCTACGACGTCAAGGTCGCGAAGTTCCCGTTCTCGGCGAACGGCAAGGCCAACGGCCTCGGCGAGCCCATCGGCTTCGTCAAGCTCATCGCCGACGGCGAGCACCTCGAGCTGCTCGGCGGTCACCTCATCGGCCCGGACGTCTCTGAGCTGCTGCCCGAGCTCACGCTCGCGCAGAAGTGGGACCTCACCGCCCTCGAGGCCGCCCGCAACGTCCACACGCACCCGACGCTGTCGGAGGCCGTGCAGGAGGCCTTCCACGGCCTCGCCGGTCACATGATCAACCTCTGATCAGCGCCCGACGTCGAACGCCCCGGACCTTCTCGAAGGTCCGGGGCGTTTCGTCTCGTCGCTGGCGCTCCTCGCTCAACGACCGGGATCCCTGTTCCGTCGCGAGCGAAGCGAGACGACACGCGTCCTCACCGGTCGTCGAGCGAGCGAAGCGAGACGACACGCGTCTTCACCGGTCGTTGAGCGAGCGAAGCGAGACGAAACGCGTCCTCACCGGTCGTTGAGCGAGCGAAGCGAGACGAAACGCGCGACGACTCGTCATGCTCCGAGCGTGCGGGCGAGTTTGGAATCGGATGCCGCTTCCCGGCCGCCGACGGCGTGCACGGCTTCTTCGGCGGCGGCGAAGAGCGCGGCGCGCTCGTCCGCCGACGCGGGGGCGGCGGACCCGAGCTCGAACTCCCATTCGCGCCAGGTGCGCTCCACGCCGCCGCGCTCATCGGTCGCCCGGACACGGTCGTCGACGAACTCGGCCACGACGCCCCCGTCGGCGTTCTGGAGGGCATAGGCGGTGCGCTGATTGCGGATGCGCGCGATCGGGGTCAGTGACGCGGCAGTCGCCGCCGCCGGAAGGGCGTCGGCGACGGCATCCGGAATCCCCTCCCCCGTACCGAGGGGCCAGTGCAACTCGACACGACCGCCGTCGGCGCCCCGCGGGCCCTTGATGTGCCAGCCCTCGTCAGGGCCGCCGGTGCGGCGGCGCACGGCGTAGCCGGCGTGCGCGAGGGTGAGGTCGTCGCTGTCCAGGTACACGGCATCGAGCTCGCGCGGCTCGGCCGCGCCGACGGACGACACTCCGGGCAGACCCGACCAATCGGGCAGCGGGGTGTCGTCGTCGACGTCGAACTTCAGCTCGACCTCGAGCGAGCTGGTCGGGCGGGTGGGATCGGCGTGGTGCTGGTCAGCGTCGCTCACGTGCGGTGTCGCTGTAGGGATCGATGTCGTCCTCGGCCTCGAGGAACCAGAACTCGGCCTCGGTCGGCCCATCGCCGTCGCCCGTGTTCTCGGGCGCGCCCTTGCGTTCGTAGACGACCTGCGTCTCGCTGTAGGGAACGATCAGACGGTCGAGGTCGGGATCTTCGAGCGGGAGGAGCTGCCCGTCGAGCGGGCCTCCGTGCAGTCGTGCGATGGCCATGGGCCCCAGCGTAGCCCCGGAGCGGCGCCCCGACCCGCACTTGCGGATCGCCGCGAGACATGTCAGGCGTACGGCTGCTCGCGTACCGGCCCGCGTCGGTGCACCTGCGCCGTTCCGCACCGCCCGCGCCCCGGCATCCGTGCAAGCGCTTCCAGCTTGTGCCCCTAGAATCGCGAGCGTGAAGGCCATCCGAACATTCACGGTCCGCCCTGTCCTCGCCGAACCCCTCGCCCCGCTCGATCGCCTCGCCTCGAACTGGCGATGGTCGTGGAGCCGCGCGACCCACGCACTGTTCGCCTCGATGGATCCCGTCCTGTGGGAGGAGATCGGCGCGAACCCCGCCCGCATGCTGGGCGCCCTGGGTCAGTCGCGCCTGGACGAGCTCGCCCGTGACGACGAGTTCGTCGCGCGCGTCCGCGACGAGGATGAGCGCCTCACCGCCTACCTTGGCGGCGACCGCTGGTTTCAGCGGCTCGAGGGCGACAAGCCGGCGCACATCGCGTACTTCTCCCCCGAGTTCGGCGTCGACGGGTCACTGCCGCAGTACTCCGGCGGGCTCGGCATCCTCGCGGGAGATCACCTCAAGAGCGCGTCCGACCTGGGCGTGCCCCTGACCGGTGTCGGCCTGTTCTACCGTGCCGGCTACTTCCGCCAGTCGATCGGCGACGACGGCTGGCAGCGCGAGAGCTATCCGCTGCTCGACCCCTACGGCCTCGGTCTCACGCTGCTGCGCGACCGCGACGGCGCACCCGTCGAGATCACGCTCGAACTGTCGGGCGACCGTCGCCTGCACGCGCGCGTCTGGGTGGCCGACATCGGCCGCATCCCGCTGCTGCTCCTCGACTCCGCGACGCCGTCGAACACCGACGAGATGCGCCGCGTCACCGACCGCCTCTACGGCGGCGGCGGCGAGCACCGTCTGCTGCAGGAGCTACTGCTCGGCGTCGGCGGTGTACGGGCGGTGCGGGCCTTCTCGGACCTCACCGGCCGCCCCAGCCCCGACGTCTTTCACACGAACGAAGGCCACGCCGGATTCCAGGGTCTGGAGCGGATGTCGGAGCTCATCATGCACGACGGCCTCGACTTCGACGAGGCCCTGGCGCAAGTGCGAGCGGGCACGGTCTTCACGACGCACACGCCGGTGCCGGCCGGCATCGACCGCTTCTCGCGCGAGCTCATCGCGAACGTCCTCACGAGCGGGCTCTTCCAGGGCCTGGACGCGGGACGCGCGATCGCGCTCGGCCTCGAGACGTGGGACGGCGGCGACCAGGGGGTCTTCAACATGGCCGTCCTCGGCCTGCACCTCGGCCAGCACGCCAACGGCGTCTCGGTGCTGCACGGCGAGGTGAGCCGCGGGATGTTCGGCATGCTGTGGCCCGGCGTCGACACCGACGAGGTGCCGATCACGTCGATCACCAACGGCGTCCACGCTCCGACCTGGGTGCACCCCGCACTCAAGGCCGTGAGCGAGCGGGCGTGGGGCGACGCTCATACCGACACCCACGACTGGACCGATCGTGCCTCCGTGACGGATGCCGAGCTCTGGGGCGTGCGTCAGCAGATGAAGGGCGGGCTCGTCGCCGAGGCGCGGCGGCGGGTCGCGGCGTCCCACGGCAATGGCCACACCCCGTCGTGGGTGGAGGATCTGCTCGACCCGGAGGTGCTCACGATCGGCTTCGCGCGACGCGTGCCGACGTACAAGCGGCTCACGCTGATGCTGCGGGACCCGGAGCGGCTCACGCGACTGCTGACCGACCCCGAGCGGCCGGTGCAGATCGTCATCGGCGGCAAGTCGCACCCGGCCGACGACTCGGGCAAGATCCTGATCCAGCAGCTCGTGCGGTTCAGCCGCGATCCGAAGGTGCGTGGGCGGATCGTGTTCCTGCCCGACTACGACATCACCCTCGCGAAAGACCTCTACCCCGGCTGCGACGTCTGGCTCAACAACCCGCTGCGCCCGCTCGAGGCGTGCGGCACGAGCGGAATGAAGGCCGCGCTGAACGGAGCGCTGAACCTCTCGATCCTCGACGGCTGGTGGGACGAGTGGTACGACGGCCAGAACGGCTGGGCCATCCCCACCGCCGACACCGCCGCGAACGACGAGGAACGCGACGACGTCGAGGCTGCGGCCCTCTACGACCTCATCGAGCACCAGCTCGTGCCGAAGTTCTACGAGCGGGAGGGCGGCATCCCGACCGCGTGGCTGGGCATGGTGCGCCACACCATGACCGAGCTGGGCAAGAAGGCCACGAGCGACCGCATGGTGCAGGACTATGTCCAGCGACTGTACGTGCCGGCGGCCGCTCACGATGTGGCGCTGCGCGCCGACGGGTTCGCCCAGGCGCGCCAGGTGGCCGCGTTCGTCGTGCGCGTCCGGAGCGCCTGGGGCCGGATCTCGATCGCGAGCGTCGACAGCTCGGGCATCCCGGCGCAGGCGCAAGCCGGCGACGTGCTCGAAGTCCGCGCCGACGTCCGTCTCGACGGGCTCTCCCCCGACGACGTCGCGGTCGAGCTGCTGTACGGCCGCACCGACCAGGACGACGCGCTCGCGAGCCAGCACTCCGTGCACCGCCTCTCCCCCGCCGACGGGGTGGACGGCGTCCGCACCTTCACGGGCACCCTGCCGCTCACCGTGACGGGCACGTTCGGGTACACCATCCGCGTGCGTCCCACGCACCCGCAGCTGGTGTCGCCGGTCGAACTCGGGCTCGTCACCTACGCCTCGTAGGACGCGAATCACGGATGCCTCGGCCCGTCGCATTCGTGCGGTCCAAGGCGTTTCGTCTCGGTCGCTGGCGCTCCCTCGCTCAACGACCGAGGCTCTTGCCCGGTCGTTGGGCGAGCGAGGAACGACCGAGGCTCTCTTGCCCGGTCGTTGAGCGAGCGAGGAACGAGCGAGACGAAACGCCCGTGCACGGCGTCGTCGAGTAATCCGAGCGTTTCGTCTCGGTCG
>NZ_MWLQ01000057.1 GCF_010634855.1 Microbacterium sp. B35-30
CCGGTTTGCGGCATCCGGAGTCCCGCGATGTCCGGACCGCACCCGCTGCCTGGGCACGAGTGAGGCGCGCGGTCCAGGAAACGCCGGTTTGCGGCATCCGGAATCCCGCGATGTCCGGACCGCACCCGCTGCCTGGGCACGAGTGAGGCGCGCGGTCCAGGAAACGCCGGTTTGTGGCATCCGGAATCCCGCGATGTCCGGACCGCACACCGGTGGCGGACCGCATCCACCGGTGCCGGGACGCATCAACCGGTGCCGGGACGCACCCACCGGTGCCGGGCCGCACGCACCGGTGCGCGGTCAGGACCAGACGAAGCGGAAAGTCCCGGCGATGACAGCGGCGCCGATGGCGGCGGCCATGATCGCGGCGCCGCCGAGGAGCGCCACGAGGTCGCGCGGATGCAGGCGCGAGGGCCGCGACCAGGTGCGGGGGATGTCGGAACCGAAGCCGCGCGCCTCCATCGCCATCGCGAGTTTGGTGCCCCGTCGCACCGCGAACACGAGCAGGACGAACGCCATGGAGAAGAAGCGGCGGATCGCGCCGCTGTCGCCCACGCCGCGCGCGCGACGCGCGAGGCCCATGCTGCGCCAGTCGTCGAGGAAGAGGCCCAGCGTGCGCGTGCCGGCGAGCACCCCGAGCACGAACCGGCTCGGCAGCTTCGCGACCTGCGCGAGGGCGTCGGCGAGCTCGGTCGGATCGGTGCGACCGAACAGCAGGATCGTCGGCAGCGCGAGGGCGAGCACGCGCACGCACACTGCGACGGCCAGCGCGATCGAGTCGTCGCTGATCGTCGCGTACCAGAACGACCAGTAGACGGTCCCGCCCGGCTCGGCGTACAGCAGCATGCTGATGCCCGCGACGGGTGCGAAGACGAGGATGGGCAGCATCCGCTTCAGCACCGTCATGGCGCCGAGGCCCGTCAGCGGGATGCAGGCGAGCTGCAGGGCGATCGCGACGACGGCGCTCGTGACGTCGATCGAGGCGAACAGCGGCACCGACAGCAGCAGCGCGAGCGCGATCTTGGTGACCGGGTTGACGCCGTCCAGCCACGCCCTCCGCTCGGCCGCGACATCGTCCGCGCCGGTGCGCGGAGCGACGGCGGTCACGATCGCACCCGCGCCGGCAGCGTCCCCACGCCCCTACTGCTGGCCGACCCCACGCCCCCGAGATCGATGCGGTGCCCGCCGAGGTGGCGCAGCACGTCCTCGTCGTGCGTGACGGCGACGACGGTGGTGCCCGCGTCGATCTCGGACTGCAGCAGCTGCACGAGCTCGACCCAGCCGCGGCGGTCCTGCCCGAATGTCGGCTCGTCGAGCACGATCACCGGCGGCGCGTCGGCGAGTACGGTCGCCACCGAGAGGCGGCGCTTCTGTCCCCCCGACAGCGTGAACGGATTCGCGGCCGCCAGCGGCGCCAGGTGCAGGCGCTCGAGCAGCTCGTCGACGATCGCGTCGACCGCCGCCGGGTCCACTCCGCGCGAGCGCGGCCCGATCGCGAGCTCATCGCGGACGGTCGACGCGAGGAACTGGTGCTCCGGCTCCTGGAACACCGTGCCGATCCGCGTGAGCAGCTCGCGAGAGGTCCACCGCGACGGCCGGCGGCCCGACCGCCCGGCGAGCTCGGCGGCGGCCAGCACCTCGCCCGCCGCCTCCGGCAGCAGCCCGGCGAGGGTGAGCGCGAGGGTGGACTTGCCGGCGCCGTTGCGGCCGGTGATCACCGTGGCCGCGCCGCGCGGCACGCGGACATCGAGTCCGGCGCGCACGACCGTACGTCCATCGCGCGAGATCGAGAGAGCGGATGCCGCGACCGCCGCCGGCGCATCGGCCGGCGCCGCCGCCCGCACCGGCAGATCGACCGGGCGACCGGGCACCCACACCCCCGCCGCGGCGAGCGCCTCGCCGTGACGGGCGAAGACCTCGGCCGGCGTGCCGTCGGCGAGCAGCCCGCCGTCGGCGCCGACGACGATGACCCGGTCCATCAGGTCGGCCCACACCGCCGTGCGGTGCTCGATCACCACGAGCGTCGCCCCGCTCTCGCCGAGCGCGTGCTCGATGCTCGCGCGCACCTCACGGACGCCGTCGGGGTCGAGGTTCGCCGTCGGCTCGTCGAGCAGCAGCACACCGGGGCGCATCGCGAGCACCCCGGCCAGGGCGAGGCGCTGCTTCTGCCCTCCCGAGAGCGACTTCGTCGGCCGGGCAAGAGGCACGTCGAGCCCGACCGCCTGGAGCGCGTCAGCCACGCGCGCCGGGATGTCGGCGGCCGGCACCCCGAGGTTCTCGCAGCCGAAGGCGACGTCGTCGCCGACCTTCGACAGGACCACGCCGGCGTCGGGGTCCTGCAGCACCAGCCCGACGCGGCCGCGGTGCGCCTCCGCCCGCTCGCCGTCGACGAGGAGCGAGCCGGTCTCGTCGCCCTCGTCGGCGCCGCCGAGGAGGCCGGCCATGCCGGCGAGCAGCGTCGACTTGCCGGCGCCCGAGGCGCCGAGCAGCAGCACACGCTCCCCCGGCTCGATCGTGAACGAGACGTCGCGGACGGCGGGCGCCCGCCGTCCGGCGTAGCGCCACCCCCAGCCCGCCGCGGTGATGCGAGCCGGGCCGGTCGCGACCATCGTCAGACCTCGCGGCGCGCTTCGCGTCCTGCCGCGAAGCGGTTGAGCGCGCCGGTGGCCGCGAGCGCCCGCACCGCGAGCCAGCCGACGACACCGGCGAGCAGAGCGCCCGACACGATGAGCGACACGAGGTAGATCGCGTTGAACTCGAGCGTCTTGAGAATGTTGGGCGAGCTGCCGTAGAAGAGCTCGAACACCCAGGCGCCCACTGCCGCGCCGGCGCCGGCGAGCATGGCGACGGGGAGCGTGAAGCGGCGGTACAGGAAGGCGGCGAAGATCAGCTCGGCACCGAGGCCCTGGACGAGGCCCGACAGCAGGGTCGACACACCCCAAACATTGCCGATGAGCATCGAGACGATCGCGGCGATCACCTCGACGAGCAGTGCGGCGCCGGGCTTGCGGATCACCAGACCGCCGATCACGCCGCCGATCAGCCAGATGCCGACGGCGAGGCCGCCGAGGCCGGGCGTGAGGCCGTCCATGGCCGTGAACCACGCGTATCCCACCGTGTTCCAGGCCCAGAAGACGAGCCCGATGGCGACGCCGAGAACGGCGGCGACGACGATGTCGACGACCCGCCAGCGCAGGCTGCGCGCGCTCTGCGGAGTGGCCGCAACGGGGGTGGATGCGGACGTGGACGTGTGCATAAGAACTCCTCCCTGCGCCGGCATGATCCGGATCAGGTTCGACGGTCGAAGCGTGGGTCGCTTCCTCTCAGCCCGGCTCACCGGACTCCCGTGGTTGTGTGACGTCAGTATACCGCCGCGATGACGGGTATTTTGGGTGGATGACCCTCGACGACGCCCCTGTACCCACGCGCCGCGCGCGCCGGGCGCAGACCGGCGACGTGCCGATCGCTCCCGGGTCCCACCCTTCGGAAAGCGGCATCCTGACCGTCGCCACGGGCGAGACGGTCGTGACGCCGCCCGGCAGCAGCACCGCTCCGGACGACGTGCCGGCCATCCCGTCGACGATCGCCACCGTGCCGCTGGGCGATCCCGCTGCGACCAGCCCCACGGTGCCCGTGTTCGAGGCAGCGCCGGTGGTCGCGGCCGCTCCCGTGTTTCAGGCGGCGCCGGTGTTCGAGGCCGCGCCGCAGACGGGATCGGTGATCCCGGGGCTCGTCCCCGAGCCCACGGTGCCTGTCGCGACCTGGGATCCCACCGGTCACACCGCCCTCCCCGAGACCGCCGATGACCGGGTCGAGCGCGCCGCGACAGCCGGCGGTCGCATGGCGCTCACCTGGGTCGACGAGACGACCGTCGGCCGCGCCGCGGCTCCGGGCGATCTGGCGGCTGCCACCACCCCCTACGTCACCGTCGACGCCGACCTGCTGTCCGACGCCCCGCGACGCTCGCCGCTGCGTGCCGGTGTCGTCGTTCCCACGCTCGCGATCGCCGCGGTGTTCGGGGCCTACGCGGCGACGACGCTGCTGTGGCCGCTCCACGCCGTCGCCCCCACCGTCATCGCGATGGAGGTCCAGCCGATCGCGGCTCCCGCCGCCACGCCGGTGTGGCCCGCGGAGGGCAGTGCTGCCGAAGGTGTCGCCGGCATCTCGGGCACCCTCGCGTCCAGCGCCGATCCCGACGCGATCGCCAGCATCACCAAGGTCGTGACCGCGCTCGTCGTCCTCGAGGAGATGCCGCTGGCGCTGGGCGAGCAGGGCCCCGAGTTCCGCTTCACGTCGGCCGACCGCTCCCGCTACTGGCAGTACCTCAGCAACGGCGAATCGGCCCTCAACGTGCCGGTCAACGGCTCCCTCACCGAGTACCAGATGCTCGAGGGCATCCTCGTCGGCTCCGCCAACAACTACGCCGACCGCCTGGCGCAGAGCATCTGCCCCTCGGATGCCGTCTTCGCCTCGGCGGCGTCATCCTGGCTGGCCGCACACGGCGTGCCCGGTGTGACCGTGTTCGAGCCGACGGGCATGGACCCTCGCAACACCGCCAGCGCCGAGGCGCTCGTGGTGCTCGCACAGAAGGCCCTCGCGCATCCGGTGATCGCCGAGATCGTCGCGAAGCAGTCCGTCGACCTCCCCGGCGCCGGAAACGTCAAGAACACGAACGGCCTGCTCGCCGATCCGGGCGTCGTCGGCATCAAGACGGGAACGCTGGATGCCTGGAACCTGCTGTCGGCGAAGGACATCACGGTCGGCGACACGACGGTGCGCCTCTACGCCTCGGTGCTGGGTCAGCCCGACGACGAGGCCCGGCTCGCCGCCTCACGCGCGATCTACGCACAGCTCGAGGCGGAGCTGCAGCTGAAGCCCTCGGTCACGGCGAACACCGTCGCCGGCCAGGTCGAGACCCTGTGGGGCGACGAAGTCGACGTCATCACCTCGGGCGATGCGTCGGTGATCCTGTGGAACGGCGGCAGCGGCACGGTTACCCCTGCCTACGACCTCGACGAGAGCCGCGACGCGGGCGACGTGATCGGCTCGCTCACCGTCACCGGACCGCTCGATGAGACCGCCGTCGACCTGCAGCTCGCCGCCGACATCACCGAACCGTCGCCGTGGTGGCGGCTCACGCACCCGCTGGACCTGTTCGGCCTCAACGGCTGACGCCCCGCTCGTCAGCCGGCGGACGGATGCCCGACGACGCCCTTGCGCAGCAGTGCATCGCCGTACGTGCGGGTCTCGCCCGGTTCCCTTCGTCAGCGGATGAGGCCTTCGGCGGCCAGGTCGTCCCACAGCGCGCCGGGGATGTCGACCGCCATCAGCTCCGCGTTCCGGCGCAGCTGCTCGGGTCGGCTCCCGCCCACGACGACCGAGCGGACGGCCGGCTCCCGCAGCGCGAACTGCACCGCCGCAGCCGGCAGCGGCACGTCGTGGGCGCGACAGACGGCGACGATGCGCTGCAGGTGCTGCCACAGCGGCTCCGGCATCCGTCCGTACTCGTACCGGTCGTCGCGCGAGGGCTCGTCCTTCGCCAGCAGGCCGGAATTGAACACGGATGCCGCGACCACGCCGGTCTCGTGCTCGTGGCACGCGGGGAGCACCACCTCGGCGGCAGGCTGCTCGAGCAGCGTGTAGCGGCCCGCGACCATGATGAGATCGAGATCGGCGCTGCGCACGGCCGCGGCGAGCGCGTCGGCGGTCATCGAGCCGATGCCGACGGCGTCGACGGCACCCTCCGCGCGGAGCTGCTCGAGAGCCGGGAAGGCCTCCTGCAGCGCGAGGTCGAGGTCGTGGCGCTCGGGGTCGTGCAGGTAGAGGATGTCGATCCGGTCGAGCCCGAGGCGCTCGAGCGACTCGTCGAGGCTGGCGCGGATGCCGGCCTCGGAGAAGTCCCACTCGCGGCGCAGCGTCGTGCGCACGTGGAAGTCGGCGGCGAGGTCGAGCGCGCCGTCGTCGTGGGAGTTCGCACGGAGCAGTCTCCCCGCCTTCGTCGAGATCACGAACTCGTCGCGGGGCTTCGTCTGCAGGAACGCGCCGAGCCGCCGCTCCGAGAGGCCGAGGCCGTAGTGCGGCGCGGTATCGAAGTAGCGGATGCCGCTTTCCCACGCCGCCTCGAGGATGGCCCAGGACTGCTCGTCGGTGAGCTCGCGGAAGAGGTTGCCGATGTTCGCGGCGCCGTAGCCGAGGCGGGTCAGCGCGGGCGTGCGCGGCTCAGACGGCGACACGAGCGGCCTTCCACTCGTACTCCGCGCGGCTCGCGGCCTTCATCTCCATGCCGATCCCGGGTGCGAGCGGGGCGCGGTAGGCGCCTCCCTGTACATCGGTCGGCACGACGAAGTGCTCGTGCAGGTGGTCTACGTACTCGATCATGCGACCTTCGCGGCTGCCGCTGACCGCCACGAAGTCGAACATCGAGAGGTGCTGCACCGCCTCGCACAGCCCGACGCCCCCGGCGTGCGGGCACACCGGCACACCGAACTTCGCAGCGAGCAGCAGGTTCGCGATGTTCTCGTTGACGCCGCCGACGCGCGCGGCGTCGATCTGCATGACCGCGATGGCGTCCGCCTGCAGCAGCTGCTTGAAGATCACGCGGTTCTGGGCATGTTCGCCGGTCGCCACGCGCACGGGGGCGACGCCGCGGGCGATCTCGGCATGGCCCAGTACGTCGTCGGGGCTCGTGGGCTCTTCGATCCACGCGATGCCGAACTCGGCGAGCGCGTTCACCCAGGCGATGGCCTCCGACACCTCCCAGCGCTGATTCGCGTCGATCGCGATCGGGAAGTCGGGCCCGCACACCCCGCGGGCGACGCGCAGGCGGCGGATGTCGTCCTCGAGGTCGGCGCCGACCTTGAGCTTGATCTGGCCGAAGCCGTCGGCGATCGCCTCACGGCAGAGCCGCGCGAGCTTCTCGTCGGAGTAGCCGAGCCACCCGGGGCTGGTGGTGTAGGCCGGGAAGCCGCTCGCGAGCAGTTCGCGCTCGCGGTCGGCGCGGCCGGGCTCGGCGTCGCGGAGGATCTGAAGCGCGTCCTCGGGTGTCAGCGCGTTGGTGAGGTAGCGGAAGTCGACGAGCGCAACGATCTCCTCGGGGCTCATGCGTGAGAGCAGCTGCCAGAGCGGGAGCCCGGCGCGCTTGGCCTTGATGTCCCACAGCGCGTTCACGACCGCGCCGATCGCCATGTGCATGACGCCCTTCTCAGGGCCCAGCCAGCGCAGCTGCGAGTCGCCGATGAGCTCGCGATTCGTCGCCCCCATGTCATCCAGGAGCGGCTCCAGCTCACGACCGACCAGGTGCGCGGCGAGGGCGTCGAGCGCCGCGACCTGCACGTCGTTGCCCCGGCCGATCGTGAACACGAAGGCGTGCCCGTCGGCGCGGTCTGCAGTGTCCGTCACGATGCGGAGGTAGGCCGCGGAGTAGTCGGGATCGGGGTTCATCGCGTCGGAGCCGTCGAGGCTGAGCGATGTGGGGAATCGAATGTCTGTCGTCTCGAACGCGACGATGCGGCTCACGGGGCGGTCTCCTGCGGTTGCGGCTCGCGAGATCGAACCGCTCGCAGTGTAAACATCCGATGTCTATACTGTCAATCACGCCCCGCGGGGTGCGACGGCATCGACGCCACCCGCATCGAGAATTCAGGAGAGCAATGAAGTTCGCGCGCCTCGGCGAGTCCGGCAACGAGATCCCCGTCGTCCTCGACGGCGATCGTCGCCTGGATCTGCGCCCGCTCACATCCGATGTCGACGGCCGGTTCCTGGCCGACGATCCCCTCGGCCGCACTGCCACCGCGATCGCCGCCGGGCTCCTGCCCGAGCTGCCGGACGCCGACTCCCTCCGCATCGGCGCCCCCATCGCGCGGCCGAGCGCCGTCATCTGCATCGGCCAGAACTACGCAGCGCACGCGCGCGAGTCCGGCGCCGAGCCGCCGACCGTGCCCATCATCTTCTTGAAGACGCCGAACACCGTCGTCGGGCCGAACGACGCCGTGACGATCCCACGCGGCAGCGAGAAAACCGATTGGGAGGTCGAGCTCGGCGTCGTGATCGGCCGCCGTGCGGCGTACCTCGACAGCCTCGACGAGGTCGACGGGCATATCGCCGGCTATGTCGTCGCCAACGACGTCTCGGAGCGCACGTTCCAGATGGAGGTCTCGGGCGGGCAGTGGTCCAAGGGCAAGATCGCCCCCGGCTTCAATCCCACGGGACCGTGGCTGGTCACCCCCGACGAAGTCGACGCGCAGAACCTCGAGCTGAAGAGCTTCGTCAACGGCGAGCCCCGTCAGCACTCGAACACGAGCGACATGATCTTCGACGTGCGCACCATCGTGCACCATCTCTCGCAGTACGTGACGCTCGAGCCCGGCGACCTCATCCTCACCGGCACCCCGCAGGGCGTGGCGTTCGGCGGCAAGTTCCCGTATCTCAAGGCCGGCGACGTCGTCGACATCGAGATCGAGGGCCTCGGCGCGCAGCGCCAGGAGTTCACGGCATGGGAGAAGGCGCGATGAGCGGACAGCTGGACGGACTGGTCGCCGTCGTCACCGGCGGCGCCTCGGGCATCGGCGCCGCGATCGCGAGCGCGCTGGGCGACGAGGGCGCCGAGGTCGCCGTGCTCGACTGCGACACGTCGGGCGCCGACCCCCGCTTCGCCGCGTTCACCGCGGACGTGTCGGACCGCGCCGCCGTCGACGCCGCGATCGCCGCGGTCGGCGAGCGCTTCGGCCGTATCGACATCCTCGTGAACAACGCCGGCATCGGCGCGCAGGGCGACGTCGCCGCGAACGACGACGAGGAGTGGGCGCGCGTGCTGTCGATCAACGTCACCGGCATCGCGCGCGTGAGCGCCGCGGCACTGCCGTGGCTGCGGCGGTCGCCCACCGCGGCGATCTGCAACACGTCGTCGATCGCCGCGACCGCCGGCCTGCCGCAGCGCGCCCTGTACAGCGCGTCGAAGGGTGCGGTGCTGTCCCTCACGCGCGCGATGGCGGCCGACCACCTGCGCGAGGGCATCCGCGTCAACGCCGTCAACCCGGGCACCGCCGACACCCCCTGGATCGGTCGCCTGCTCGCCGGCGCGGCCGACCCCGCGGCCGAGCGGGCGGCGCTGGAGGCCCGGCAGCCGCACGGGCGCCTGGTGTCGGCCGACGAGGTCGCCGCAGCCGTGCTTTACCTCGTCAGCCCGCGTGCTGGGTCGACCACGGGCACCTACATCGAGGTGGACGGCGGGATGTCGCCCCTCCGCCTCCGCCCCGCCACCTCCTGAGTCGCGCCGATTCCC
>NZ_MWLQ01000058.1 GCF_010634855.1 Microbacterium sp. B35-30
CCCGCCGGCGCCGGCGCCGTCGTGGCGGCAGCGGCGGCGGGTCCGCCCCCGCGGGCGGCGCCACCGTCGGCGCCTGATTCGTCTTCACCGGTCGCGGTGCCGTCATACGGCACCGCGACCGCGCTATGGTGAGCGCGAACGGCGCACGTGGCGCCGCAACCTCGCAGTCAAGAAAGGCGAATCGTGCACATCCTCGATGCCGTCACCACCGCATATGAATACCAGGGCTTCTGGGGCTCCTTCTGGGACATCATCTGGTGGTTCCTCTGGATCTTCTTCTTCATGGCGTACCTGTTCGCGCTGTTCGCCGTCATCGGCGACCTGTTCCGCGACCACACGCTGAACGGGTGGTTGAAGGCGGTCTGGATCATCTTCCTGATCTTCGTCCCGTTCCTGACGCTGCTGGTCTACCTCATCGCCCGCGGCAACGGCATGGCCCAGCGCAGCGCGAAGCAGGCCGCCGAGCTGCAGAGCGCGCAGGACGCCTACATCAAGTCCGTGGCGGGCTCCGGCGGCGCCAGCGCTGCCGACGAGATCGCCAAGGCCAAGGGTCTGCTGGACGCCGGCACGATCACGCAGGCGGAGTACGACGCGCTGAAGGCCCGGGCGCTGAGCTGATCAGTACTCAGAGCTGATCAGCATCAAGAGCTGATCGCGACCGCGAAACGCCCCTGTCCGCCCTCACGGGTAGACGGGGGCGTTTCCGGTCGCCTGCGCGATGATGCGCGCGACCATCTCGTCGCTGGTGGTGTTCTCGCCCGGCTGATTGGGCTTGCCCAGGCCGTGGTAGTCGCTCGAGCCGGTGACGATGAGGTCGCGTTCGCGGCACAGCTCCCGCAGGGTGGTCAGTGCGGGGTCCCGGTTCTCGCGGTGTCCCAGTTCGAAGCCGGCCAGGCCGGCGTCCAGCATCCGCTCCATCAGCCGCTTCGGCAGCAGCCCGGCTCGGCCCGCGGGGTGGGCGATGACGGGCACTCCCCCGGCGCCGGCGACGAGCCCCACGGCGGTCACCGGATCGGGGGCGTACAGCGCGACGTAGTAGTCGCCGCCGGGATTCAGTATTCCGTCGAAGGCCTCGGCGCGATCGCGCACGAGGCCCCGCGCCACGAGGGCGTCGGCGATGTGTGGGCGGCCGACGGTCGCGCCGTCGGTCGTCTGCTCGAGGATGTCGTCCCACACGACGTCGTAGTCGCGGGAGATCCGGTCCGCCATGAGCCGCGCGCGGTCCAGCCGCGACGAGCGGATGCGGGTGGTCTCGGCCCGCAGCGCCGGCTCGTCCGGATCGGGCAGGTAGGCCAGCACGTGGACGCTCCGCCATTCGTGGCGCGCAGACAGCTCCATGCCGGGGACGAACGTCATGCCGAGCGAGGTCGCCGCATCCGCCGCCTCGGCCCACCCGGACGTCGTGTCGTGGTCGGTCAGCGCCGCCGTCCGCACCCCGTGCCGGTGGGCGGACGCCATCACCTCGGCCGGGGGCTGCGTGCCGTCGGAGTTCGCCGAGTGCAGGTGCAGGTCGCTCGGTCCTTCGAAGCGCTGGGAGCCGGGCATCCTCCGAGGGTAGCGCGGCCCCGACTGGCGCCACGCCCGTGGCGCTGACCGATCTCACAGCCTGCTCGCATAGAGTCGCCGTCGTGCTTCGCCTGCTCGGGATCCTGGTGATCGCGCTGTGCGCGATCACCTCAGCGGTGCTCACATTCCCCGGGTTCTTCCGCGTCGAGCGCGTCTACCCGATCGCCCAGATCGTGTCGTTCCGCGGCGTCCTCGCGCTCGCCTTCGCCGCTGCCGCGCTGCTGGCGCTCCTCCTCGCGATCGCGCGGCCGCTGCGCGCGCTCGCCCTGTCGATCGCGCTGCTCGCCGGCATCGCGACGGTGGCGAACGTCGCGGTGCTGTCAGCACGCGGTGGGCTCGGCACCGACCCGCTGCCGGCCAAGACCGACGTGAGCATCCGCGTCATGACCTGGAACACGGCGGGCCCGGCGACGCCGCCCGAGACCATCGCCAAGATCGCCGTGGCGATGGATGCCGACATCGTCGCGCTCCCCGAGACCACGATCGAGACGGGCGAGAGCGTCGCCCTCGCGATGCGCGACCTCGGACACCGGATGTGGGCGCACCACGCCTCCGACCCGTCCACGGAATGGGATGCCGGGTCGACGACGCTGCTGATCTCGCCCGACATGGGCGACTACGCGGTCATCGAGTCCTCCCTCGACGGCACCAGCAACACCTCCACGGTGCCGAGTGCCGTCGCGATGCCCGTCTCGGGCGACGGCCCGATCGTGGTGGCCGTTCACGCCGTCGCTCCGCGTCCGAGCTACATGCAGCGCTGGCGCGACGACCTGCAGTGGCTGGCGGATCAGTGCGGCGACGGCAACGTGATCATGGCCGGCGACTTCAACGCGACCGTCGATCACATGGCCGGTCTCGGGCTCGACGGCGCCACCCTCGGCCACTGCACCGATGCCGCCGTCGAGACCGGCAACGGCGCGCTGGGCACCTGGTCGGCCCAGATGCCGGCCGTCCTCGGCACACCCATCGACCACGTGATGGCCACGCCTCAGTGGCACGCATCGGGGTCGCTGGTGCTGCGGTCGCTCGACGACTCGGGATCCGATCACCGCCCGCTGATCGTGCAGTACGAGCCGGCCGGCTGAGCCTGTCTCACGCCCACGGCCGCATGCGAGACTGGAGGGCATGAGCAGCGCAGCCAGCGAGCAGTCCACCGGCGCCACGAGCACCACCGAGACCGCGACCCCGCCCTCCACGAGCACCAACCGACGCCAGCCGTTCGGTCAGGGCTTCCTCGACACCATCTCCACCGGGTGGGCCGAGCGCCCCGACACGATGCCGCCTGCGCGCCCCCAGGCGCCTTTCGCCGCCGCGCGGCGCGACGCCGTCTCGGCCGCCTTCCCCGGCAAGCGCCTGGTGATCCCCGCGGGCGAACTCAAGCAGCGCAGCAACGACACCGACTACCCGTTCCGCGCGCATTCCGCGTTCTCCCACCTGACGGGCTGGGCGTCGGATTCGGAGCCCGGCGCCGTCCTGGTGTTCGAGCCCCGCACCGCCGGCGGACACGAGGTCACGCTGTACTTCCGGGAGCGCGCCGACCGCACGACGAGCGAGTTCTACTCGGATGCCTCGATCGGCGAGTTCTGGATCGGTCCGCGCCCCGCGCTGGCCGGCGTCGCCGCCGATCTCGGTGTCGCCACCGCGCAGATCGACGACTTCGAGGCCGGCGACGGCGACGTCGTGCTCGATGAGGACGACGAACTCACGCGGTTCGTCTCGGAGCTGCGGCTCGTGAAGGACGCCTACGAGATCGGCCAGATGGAGCTCGCCGTCCAGGTCACCGCGTCGGGGTTCGACGACATCGTCGCCCACCTCCCCGCCATCGTCGAGCACCCCCGCGGCGAGCGAATCGTCGAGGGCGTGTTCCATCAGCGGGCACGCAGCGACGGCAACGCGGTCGGCTACGACACGATCGCGGCATCCGGGCCACATGCGTGCTACCTGCACTGGACGCGCAACGACGGCGCCGTCGTGCCGGGCGATCTCATCCTGATCGACGCCGGCGTCGAGGTCGACAGCCTCTACACCGCCGACATCACGCGCACGCTGCCGGTGAGCGGCCGCTTCACCGAGGTGCAGCGCAAGGTCTACGAGACGGTGCGCGAAGCAGCCGACGCCGCCTTCGCGGCCGCGAAGCCGGGAGTGAAGTTCCGCTCGGTGCACGAGGCCGCGATGCAGGTGATCGCGGCGCGGGTCGCCGAATGGGGGCTGCTGCCGGTGTCGGCGAAAGAGGCTCTGGATGCCGACAGCGGCGGTCACCACCGCCGCTACATGGTGCACGGCACGAGCCACCACCTCGGCATCGACGTGCACGACTGTGCGCAGGCCCGTCGCGACATGTACTACGACGGCCTCCTGGAGCCGGGCATGGTCTTCACGATCGAGCCCGGCCTGTACTTCCAGATCGACGATCTCACCGTTCCGGAGGAGTACCGCGGCATCGGCGTGCGCATCGAGGACGACATCCTGATGACGGCGGACGGTCCCGTCAACCTGTCGGCCGCCATCCCGCGCACCGCCGACGAGGTCGAGGCCTGGATCGCCGGCGGAGCCCGCTGAGCGCTGTGACCTATACCGCTGCACCGTCGTTCACGACGCGCCCGACGCTGACGGGCACGTTCGGCATGTCGGCGTCGACCCACTGGCTCGCGACCGCCACCGCGCAGGCGGTGCTGGAACGCGGCGGCAACGCGTTCGACGCGTCGGTCGCGGCCGCCTTCGTGCTCCACGTCGTGGAACCGCATCTCAACGGCCCGGGCGGCGACCTGGTGGCGATCTTCCAGCAGACGGATGCCGCCGCCCCGACCGTGCTCATGGGCCAGGGGCCCGCGCCCGCCCGAGCGACGATCGAGCACTATCGCAGCGAGGGCCTCGACCTGGTGCCCGGCGCCGGCGGACTCGCCGCGGCGGTGTCGGGCGCGGTCGACGCCTGGCTCCTGCTGCTGCGCGACCACGGCACGTGGGAGCTCACCGACGTCTTGGCGTACGCGATCGGCTACGCCCGCGACGGGCACCCGCTGGTGGCGGGTGCCGCCGCGACGATCGCGCGCGTGGCCGAGTTGTTCCGCGACGACTGGCCGACCTCCGCTGCCCTGTGGATGCCGGAGAACGAGCCGCCTGCGGCGGGTCGGATCATGCGCAATCCGGCGTACGCCGCCGTTCTCGACGGGCTCGTGCACGCCTCGTGCACGGTGCGCGACGACGGCCCGGTCGGGCGCGCCGCGCGCATCGACGCGGCACGCCGGGAGTGGAAGACCGGAATCGTGGCGCACGAGGCGTCGGCCTTCCTGGCGCAGCCGCATCGCCACTCCGACGGCGGCGCGCACGCGGGGGTCATTACGCCGGACGACTTCGCCGCCTTCGAGGCGGGCTACGAGCCGGCGGTGACGCGGGAGTTCCGCGGCCGCACGATCGCCAAGGCCGGGGCGTGGACGCAGGGCCCGGCGCTGCTGCAGACCCTCGGCCTGCTCGAACCGCTCGCCGACGATCTCCTCGATCCCTCGCAGGAGGCCGGCGCGCACACCATCCTCGAGGCGCAGAAGCTGGCCTACGCCGACCGCGACGGCTGGTTCGGCGACGACGACGTCGACCTGGACGCGCTGCTGTCGGCCGACTATCTCGACGCCCGCCGCGCTCTCATCGCCGAGACCGCCTCTCGGGAGTTCCGGCCGGGCTCCCTGCCCGGACGCACGGCGTTCCGTCCGCCGCTGCGCACCGCATACGACGCGCCCCGGCTCGGCACGGGCGAGCCGACCGTGGCACCCGCAGAGCCGCGCGTGTCGTCGTCGGGCGAGACCCGGGGCGACACCTGCCATCTGGACGTGATCGACCGCTGGGGCAACATCGTCTCCGCGACGCCGTCGGGCGGCTGGCTGCAGTCCTCGCCGACGATTCCCGCCCTCGGCTTCTGCCTCGGCACGCGCCTGCAGATGACGTGGCTCGAACCGGGGCATCCGTCATCCCTCGCGCCCGGACGGCGTCCGCGCACCACCCTCACGCCGACGCTGGTGCTCCGCGACGGGCGTCCCGAGTTCGCGATCGGCTCCCCCGGCGGCGACCAGCAGGACCAATGGCAGCTGCTGGCGCTCCTGCGCATCATCGTGGGCGGCTACTCCCCCCAGCAGGCGATCGACGCGCCTGCACTGCACACCACGTCGCTCCCCGAGTCGTTCTGGCCGCGCACCTGGACGCCGGCCGGCGCAATCGTCGAGAACCGCCTCGGCGATGCACTGATCGCCGGCCTCGAGCGCCGCGGCCACGTCGTGACGCGGGCCGGCGACTGGGCGCTCGGCCGGGTTTCCGCCGTGGGACGGGATGCCGCCACCGGCGTCCTCTGGGGCGCGGCCAACCCGCGCGGCATGCAGGGGTACGCCGCAGGTCGCTGAGCAAGGCTGCGCCGCAGGTCGCTGAGCAAGGCTGCGCCGCAGGTCGCTGAGCAAGGCTGCGCCGCAGGTCGCTGAGCAAGGCTGCGCCGCAGGTCGCTGAGCAAGGCTGTGGCGGTCACGCCCGGTTCATGCCGCCGCGGCCCGCACGTGCGGGCCCACGTACCGCGCGGACGGCCGGATGATCTTCGGGTCCCGTGCCTGCTCGAGGATGTGCGCCGTCCATCCGATGGTGCGGCCGACGGCGAACGTCGGCGTGAACATCGATCGGGGAAGACCGCACCGCTCCATCACGAGCGCCGCCCAGAACTCGACGTTCGCGTGCAGATCGCGCCCGGGCTTCGCCTCCGCGAGCAGCCGTTCTGCCGTCTCCTGAAACCGCACCGCCAGCTCGACCCGCTCACCGCCGGTGCGCAGCGCGACCGTCTTCATCAGCTCGGCGCGCGGATCCACGGTGCGATACACGGCGTGGCCGAACCCCATCAACCGGCGGCCCGTGGCCAGCTCGCCGCGGATCCACGGTTCGATGCGGTCCGCCGTTCCGACGGCCTCGAGCCCGTCGAGCGCGCGGGACGGCGCGCCGCCGTGCAACGGACCGGTCAGGGCCCCGAGCGCCCCGACGAGGCAGGCCGCGGCATCCGCCCCCGTCGAGGCGATCACCCGCGCGGTGAACGTCGAGGCGTTGAAGCCGTGGTCCATGACGGCGATGAGATAGGCGGTGAGCGCACGCTCCGTCGCACCGTCGGGGACGACGCCGGTCACCTGATGCAGGTAGTTCGCCACAACCCCCCGCCCACCGAGGGCCGGCAGAACCTCCTCTCCGTGGGCCCGGCGCCACAGCGCGCCGATGATGACCGGCGTCCACGCAGCGAGCGAGATCGCATCATCGAGGCGCTGGTCCTCGTCGAGGTCGTAGAGCGGACGGATGCCGCGCCGCGCGCCGAGCAGCGGCCAGGCCGCCGCGAGCCCGGCGAGCACGTCCGGTGTCGCCGACGACACGGCGGCGACGACGGCTTCGAGGTCATCGCGTCGTTCCAGAGCGGCGGCCACGCGGCCGGCGAACGCCCCCCGCGAGGCATCCGTAGCCGGGTCGCCGGTCACCAGCAGCTGCCACGCCTCCTCAAACGTCGCCGATGCGGCGAGCTCGACCGCGGAGCGATCGCGGTACTGGTAGAAGCCCTCGTCGCCGCGGACGTCGCTGACCGCCGTCTCTGCGACGATGACGCCCGCGAGACCCCGCGGCACGTCGATCGGGCTGTGTCCTGTCTTCGCGCTCATTTCGGCTCCTTGTCGTTGAGGGAACCGTCGACACGGCCCCGCCGCGGCGATGCCGCTACAGTCAGTGTCGGAACTTGATCATGCGTACGTCAATCTTGATCGGATCAATATCATGAGCGATCTGCCGCGCCTCACCGCCGCCGAGACGGCCGCGCGACTCGGGGTCAAGCCCGAGTCGCTGTACGCGTACGTGTCGCGAGGGCTGCTCTCGCGCGAACGCGACGCCGCGGGCTCGTCCTTCGATCCGCTCGAGGTCGAGGCGTTCGCCCGACGGCGCCGTCGGGCGACGAGCCCCACGCCGGGAACGACCGTGCGCGACTCGAGGGCAGCGGGCACGCCGCTCATGGTGCTGGACACGAGCCTCGCCCACATCGACGAAGACGACGAGCTGCGCTACCGCGGGCGCTCCGCGGCGCGACTGGCGCGCGAGCAGACGTTCGAGCAGGTGGTGACGTGGCTCTGGGGCATTCGGTCACTTCGGGGACCGTCGAGCGAAGACCTCACGGTGGCGCGCCGCACGATCGCGGCGCTCGGTGGGACCGCCTCCGCACTGGATCGCGTGCTGATCGCCGTCGCGGCGCTCGGCGCCACCGACCCGCTTCGCGACGACCCCGACCGGTCGCAGCTGGTCCGCGTCGGCGCCCGCCTGCTCACCGGCGTTCCCGCAGCGCTCGCGCCAGAGGGCGCTCCGGCGGCGATCGCCCCCACACTCTGGCGCGCGCTCGGCGGCTCGGCTCGTCCCGAAGGCATCCGCATCCTGGACGCCGCGCTCGTGCTCGTGATCGACCACGACCTCGCCGTCTCGACGCTCGCCGCGCGGGTGGCGGCCTCGGCACGCGCATCGGGCTACGCGGTGGTCACCGCCGCGCTGGGCGCATTCGACGCACCTCTGCACGGCACGGCGAGCCGTGCCGCCGTCCGCATGCTGCGGGCAGTGCATGACGGCGAGCCGGCGTCCACGGCGATCGCCCGCGCGGTGCGCGACGGCGGGCGCGGCATCCCGGGCTTCGGACAGGCTCTGTATGCCGGCGGCGACATGCGCGCGATCGTGCTGCTCGATCTGCTGCGCGAGATGCCGCAGAGCGCGGACGTGCTGGCGGCGGTGGAGGCGGTGGCCGATGAGGTCGCGCGCCGGGCCGAAGCGCGGCCCAACCTCGACCTCGCGCTCGCGGCGCTCACGCTCTGGGCGGAGTTGCCCGACGACGCGGGCGCCGTCATCTTCGCGACCGGCCGCATCGCCGGATGGATCACGCATGCGCTCGACGAGTACGACGAGCGCCCCATGCGGCTGCGGCCCCGCGGCCGCTACGTCGGTCCCGGCCCCGAGTGAGGCCGGCGCATCCAGGCGACGATCTGCGGGGCGAGCCCAGCGGCGATCTCCGCCGGCGGACGCTTGCGGCCCTTCACCTCGAAGGAGTGCCCGCCGCCGTCGATCCACATGATCTCGGCCTCCTGGCACGAGGCGACCGCCGCCTCGAGCTGGTCATGGGGATCGATGAAGGGATCGTTGGTGCCCTCGACGAAGAGCTGCGGCTGCGGCACATCGGGCAGGTGCGCCGTGCGGGCCCTGTCCGGGCTTCCCGGCGGGTGCAGCGGGTAGCCGAGATAGACCAGGCCCGATGGGTCGATCACGCCCTCCGCCGCCGCCATCGACGCCATGCGCCCGCCGTACGACTTGCCCAGCGCGAAGACCGGGGCGTCAGCAGCCCTCGCGACCATCTCGGCGTGGACCGCCGCCCACGTCGCGACCGCGTGCGCCGCGGGTCCCGGCATCCGTCTTCCGGCTTCGACGTACGGGAAGTTGAAGCGCAGGGTCGCGACGCCCTCGCGTGCGAGGGCGTCGGCGAAACCGGTGAGGAACGGATGCCGGTACCCGGCGCCCGCGCCGTGCGCCAGGGCGGCGAAGGCCCACGGCGACGCCGGTGCCACGAGGTCGGCTGAGACGTCGGCGCTCCCGTTGGGCAGCGCCACGGCGATCCGCGAGGAATCGCCGGCGGCGATCATGCGCGGTCGCCGTCCTCGCCGCGCGGCTCGTTTGACGCGTCGGCGCGATCGGCCCCGGTATCCGCCGGGGCGGGATCCGGTGCGGTGGCCGGGAGAGGATCCGTGGTGTCAGCCCGGCCGGGGTCCGTCGGCGCGGCTTCGGCCGCGGCATCCGTGGTCGGCGCGACCCGCTCGCCGTACTTCGGCGGCTCCGGCGGGGATGGCTGGGCGGGTGCAGCGGGCGTCGCAGGGTCGGCAGGTGCCGGCGACGCGGCGCGCGCGGCCGCGGGAGCGGACGCAGCGGGGGCCGTCGGCGCCTGGGGGCCGAGCACCTGACGCGCGCGATACATGCTCTTGTCGGTCACGGTGATCTCGTAGTGGTCGGCGACGACCTGCATGACCGACGCGTAGTCGCGCCGACGACGGACGAACGAATACGTGACGATGCTGAGCAGCATGCCGATGGCGATGCCCACGAACAGCACGCCGACGAACGCCTGGATGGGTACCGACGGGGACCCGATCACGAGGATCGCGGAGAAGAGCAGTCCGAGGAGGAGCCCGTTGACGGCACCCGAGCGCGCGGCCGACGCGTAGCCGAGGCGTCCCGTGATCCGCTCGATCGATCGGAGCCCCTGGCCGACGATCGCGATGTCGCGCGCCGGGATGTCGGCTGCGATGAGCGACGACACCGCCTTCTGCGCCGCCTCGTACGTCGGGAAGCTCGCCACGGCCTGACCGACCGCGTCGGATCCCTGCGCGGAGCGCCCTCCCATCATGGTCATCTCCCCATCCTCCCATGGCACGCGGACTACGCTGGGACGTGTGAGCACGCAGAGGGTTTTCGTCGCGCGCCTGTCCGGGTGCTCGGTCTTCGACCCCGCCGGCGACCGTCTCGGCAAGGTCCGCGACGTCGTCGTCATCTACCGAAAAGACGATCCGCCCCGCGTGATCGGGCTCGTGGTCGAGATCCCCGGGCGCCGCCACGTCTTCGTGTCGATCGGCCGCGTCACCTCCATCGCCACCGGCCAGGTCATCACCACCGGCCTCATCAACGTGCGGCGCTTCCAGCAGCGCGGCGGCGAGGTGCGGGTCATGGCAGAGATGCTCGGCCGCAAGGTGTTCTTCGCCGACGGCTCCGGCACGGCGGTGATCGAGGACGTCGCGATCGAGCGCAACCGGCTCGGCGAGTGGGATGTCGGCCAGCTCTTCCTGCGCAAGCCCAAGACGAGCGCGTCCCCCTTCGCCAAGGGTCCGACGACGTTCGCGACCTGGGATGCCGTGCGCGAGAGCCAGGTGCCCGGCGAGGCGCAGTCAGCCGAGCAGCTCGTCGCGACATACTCGGAGCTGCGGCCCGCCGATCTCGCCAATACGTTGCTCGACCTTCCGGAAGACCGACTTCTCGAGGTCGTGGACGAGCTCCCCGACGACCGGCTCGCCGACGCCCTCGAAGAGATGCCCGAGGGCGACCAGGTGCACATCCTGGAGGCTCTCGACGACGAGCGCGCCGCCGACATCCTCGACGCCATGGAGCCGGACGACGCGGCCGACCTCCTGGGTCAGCTGCCGGAGGACCAGCGCGAGGAGTTCCTCGACCTCATGGAGCCCGAGGAGGCCGAGGACGTCCGCGCCCTGCTGAAATACGGCCCCGACACGGCGGGCGGTCTCATGACCAGCGAGCCCATCGTGCTGTCCGCCGACGCCACGATCGCCGAGGCGCTCGCGCTCATCCGCCGCCACGAGCTGCACCCTGCACTCGCCGCCGCGGTGTTCGTGACCCTCCCCCCGTACGAGACGCCGACCGGCAGGCTGCTCGGCACGGTGCACTTCCAGCGGATGCTGCGCTACCCGCCGCACGAGCGCCTCGGCGCCATCATCGACGACACGCTCGATCCCATGCCCGCGACCGCATCCGCCGCCGAAGTGGCGCGCCTGCTCGCGTCGTACAACCTGGTGTCTCTGCCCGTCGTGGACCCCGCACACCGGCTGGTCGGGGCGGTCAGCGTCGACGACGTGCTGGACTACCTGCTGCCCGAGGACTGGCGATCCCATGACGCCGAGGACGACGAACGGCGTCCGGCGTCCGAAGCCGTTCCGACGACGACCGCGAGCACGCTGACCTTCGGCACCGGCAAGGGCGGCGGGAGGAGGCGCTGATGGCACGCACCAATCGCCACCCCTCGCTCGACGCGCCCCGCGGACGCTCGGGCATGCTGCAGCGCAGCCCTCAGCCGTCCAGCGACAGGTTCGGGCGCTTCTCCGAGGCGTTCGCCCGCGCGATGGGAACCTCGGGCTTCCTCATCGGCATGACGATCTTCGTCGCGGTGTGGTTGGCATGGAACATCTTCATGCCGCCTGCGCTCCAGTTCGACCCGTCCGCGACGAACTTCACCCTGCTGACGCTGATCCTGTCGCTGCAGGCCTCGTATGCCGCGCCCCTCATCCTGTTGGCGCAGAATCGGCAGGACGACCGCGACCGGGTGCAGATCGAGCAGGACCGCCAGCGCGCCGAGCGCAATCTCGCCGACACCGAGTACCTCGCCCGCGAGGTGGTCGCACTGCGCATGGCGGTCAACGACTTCGCCGACCAGGTCGTGACGCGCGAGGTGCTCCGCACCGAGCTGCGAGCCCTCCTCGAGAAGCTCGACAACAGCCCCGAGGTCGACGAGGGCGCCACGCGATGACCACGGCACACGCGGACGCCGTCCGCACCGCCGTCGGTGCTGTGCCCGACCCGGAGCTGCGCCGTCCGATCGGCGAGCTCGACATGGTCCGTGAGATCTCCGTCCACGATGGCGTCGCGCACGTCGCGATCGCCCTGACCATCGTCGGGTGCCCGGCGGCGGACCGCATCGCGTCCGATGTGCGCGGGGCTGCGGCATCCGTCCCGGGAATCACGGATGTCGCTCTCGAAGTCGGCGTCATGACTCCGGCCGAGCGGCATGCCCTCACCGAACGCCTGCGGGGCGGCCGCACGCGCGAGATGCCCTTCGGCCCCGGCACGCTCACGCGCGTGATCGCGGTCACCAGCGGCAAGGGCGGCGTGGGGAAGTCCACCGTGACAGCGAACCTCGCCGCCGCGCTCGCCGCCCGGGGCCTTGCGGTCGGACTCGTCGACGCCGACGTGCACGGCTTCTCCATCCCGGGCCAGCTGGGCCTCGTCGGACCCGACGGCGCCGTGCCGCAGCCGACGCGGGTCGACGACCTCATGCTGCCGCCCGTCGCCCACGGGGTGAAGGTCATCTCGATCGGGATGTTCCTGCGCCGCCGCGACGGCGAAGAAGCCGTGGGTGCCGTCGCCTGGCGCGGCCCCATGCTGCACCGCACCGTGCTGCAGTTCCTGACCGACGTCTACTTCGGCGACCTCGACGTCCTGCTGCTCGACATGCCGCCGGGAACCGGCGACGTCGCGATCTCGGTCGGACAGCTGCTGCCGAACGCCGAGGTGCTCGTCGTGACGACGCCGCAGGCCGCAGCGTCCGACGTCGCCGTGCGCAGCGGCCTGGTGGCTCGTCAGACGGGGCAGCGTGTGATCGGCGTGATCGAGAACATGTCGGCCATGACCCTGCCGGACGGCACGACCATCGACCTCTTCGGCACCGGTGGCGGCTCCGCCGTCGCCGCGGCGCTGTCGCAGCCCGATGCCGAGGTGCCGCTGCTGGCCTCGGTGCCGCTCAGCCCGACGCTGCGGACGGACGCGGATGCCGGCATCCCGGCCGTCATCGCGCATCCCGACGATCCCGCGGCGCAGGTGATCGCCGGCGTGGCCGCGGAGCTCGCGCGGACGCCACGCGGCCTGTCGGGACGCGCGCTCCCGTTCCGCCCGCAGTGACGCAGGATCGGCGTCAGGTCGCCTCGCTGTCATAGGGGGTCGGGCCGTCTGCCGGGCCACGGAAGGGCGAGCGCACCGGCGCGGTCGGCGGCGTCGGTGCGGTGGTGTCTGCCGTGGTCTTCGCTGAGCCGGCGACGCTCGCCACGGGTGCGTCGTCGAGCAGCGCCTCGCGGATGATTCGCCGCGGGTCGTACTGGCGCGGATCGAGGGTGCGCCAGTCGACGTCGTCGAAGTCCTCACCCATCTCGTCACGCACCCGGGTGCGCGCCGTCGACACCCACTCACGAGCCCGCTTCGTCAGTCCCGCGAGGGACTCCGCATACCGCGGCAGACGCTCAGGCCCGAGGATGAGTGCCGCGACGAGTCCGATCAGCAGAAGCTTCTCGATCGTGAGGCCGAAGATCATGCCTTCAGATTACCGCCGTGCCTGAGCGTTCAGTGCCGCGTGGCCCCGTAGGCTGGCACGCGGGAGGATGCCGATGGGAGAGCAGAGCGCGAACCAGCGGTTCGTCGACGAGGCGACGAGCGAGCCGGAGCACATCGCGCGTGCGCGTGCGCACGCGCTCGAACTCGGCGCCGCACCGATCAGCCCGGCGGTGGGCGCCCAGTGCGCGGTGATCGCGGCGGCATCCCAGGCGCTCAACATCGTCGAGATCGGCACAGGCGCCGGCGTGTCCGGCCTCTGGCTGCTTCACGGCTCGCCGCGCGCGACCCTGACGACGATCGACAAGGAGCCGGAGCACCTCGGCGCCGCACGTCAGGCATTCGCCGAAGCCCGCATCCCTCCGGCCCGTGCCCGCTTCATCACCGGGCGCGCCGCAGAAGTGCTGCCGCGCATGAACGAGGCCTCCTACGACATCGTGCTGGTGGATGCCGACCCCGACGGTGTCATCGAATACGTCGAGCACGGCCTTCGCCTGGTGCGCGCCGGTGGCACCGTGCTCGTCCCGCGCGTGCTCGCGGGCGGAGGTGTGGCCGACCCGGTCCGCCGCGACCCGGTGACCACCGCGTACCGCTCGCTCATCCAGGAGACCCAGGCGTCATCGGCCGTCATCGGCGCGCTGTCGATCACGGGTGAGGGGCTGCTGCAGCTCACCACCGTCGCCCAGCCCTGACAATTCCGCCAAAAGCGCGAATGGCCGGTCCCGTCGGACCGGCCATTCGCGTAACGTGCGTCTACGCGGCGTTGACGACGCCGCTCAGGACGTCGTAGAGCTCCTTGGCCTCAGCATCGTTCACCGAGACGACCAGACGACCGCCTCCCTCGAGCGGCACGCGCACGATGATGAGTCGACCCTCCTTCACGGCCTCCATCGGCCCGTCTCCGGTTCTCGGCTTCATGGCTGCCATTGCGGCTCCTTTTCATCGATGGTCTGCAGGTCAAGTTTATCGTGAGGGCAACCGCCCCGGGCACGCCTGGGGAAAGCGGCATCCGCTGACGCGTCATTTCCGTTCATGCGGGTCAGGGCACCTGCCAGGTGCTGTTGCCCAGCGCGTACATGTTGTAGATCCACCACCACTGGCCGGCGAGGCACGCGATGAGCACGCCGACCCGCCACACGGGCGAACGCGGCACGGCGAACGCCCCCCACAGCGGGGACAGCGGCACGAGCAGACGGAAGATGCTCGACTGCGGGAAGAACACCAGCAGCAGATACAGCAGGTAGCTCGCGCTCCAGAGGCGGATCTCGATGCCCAGCCTGCGAACCGCCGGGAGGAACGCCAGCGCCGCGCCGATCAGCAGGATCCCCGCCCCGACCAACGCGTAGCCGAGGGCCAGCGGAAGATGCCACATCGTCTCGAACCAGAACGACACCCCGGCGAGGAACGGTTCGAACGGCGCGAAGGTCGGATCGCCGGGCACCCAGTTGCGCCGCCAGGCGAGTTCGGTCGCGAGGTACGCTCCCGGTTCCCCGGTCACCCAGCCGGAGATGACCTGCCAGGCGAACCCGGCGACGGCAGCCAGCAGGCCGAGCGCGATGATGTGGGCGATCTCCGGCGCACGGAGCGGTTCGCGCACCCGGTGGAACCACCTCCAGATGCCGAAGAGTCCCAGGAACAGCGCGAAGGCCAGCACGCCGGGACGCGTGAACGCCATCAGCGGGATGAGCAGGTACAACCAGACGTAGCGTCGCCGCGTCACGCACCACAGCGCGCAGAACAGCCAGAAGAGGTTGAGCGCCTCGGCGTACCCCACCTGGAACAGGGCGGCGAGCGGGCCGCTGGCGAAGAAGGCCACCGCCCACAGGGTCGCCGATTCATCCAGGCGCAGGCGGAGCAGGTGATAGAGAGCGACGGATGCCCCGTACCCGGCGACGAGCGACACGATCAGCGCACCGGTGCCCCATTGACCGCCGAACGGCACGGAGACGCCCTGCGCGAGATACGGATACAGCGGCAGGAAGGCCCAGGCGTTCTCCGCGACCTGCCCGGCGTCGGTCAGCGGCAGCGAGGTGGGGTACCCCGAGAAAGCCACCAGCCAGTACCACGCACCATCCCAGGCGACGACGGTGTCCGCGAGGCCGGCATCCGCCCCCATCCGGCTCTGAAAGCCCGACAGCTCTGCGGCCAGGGAGAGGAACAGCGTGGTGACCAGCCGCGCAGCCAGGTAGATCGCGGCGACGCGGAGCGCGACGCGACCGCGCGAGGACTGCGGCACGGGGGCGGTCGTCAGCTGGTCGCCAGCCACGCGCGCAGTCCCTGCTCGACCGCCACGATCTGAGACAGCGGCACGCGCTCCTCGTCGTGGTGGGCGAGGTGAGGGTCTCCGGGCCCGTAGTTGACCGCAGGCACGCCCAGGGCGCTGAAGCGGGCGACGTCCGTCCACCCGTACTTGGGACGCGGCGACGCGCCCACAGCCGCGAGGAACTCCTGGGCCAGTGGAGCGTTGAGGCCCGGGCGGGCACCCGCCGCCGCGTCGACGATGTCGACCTCGAAGCCCGAGAAGACCTCCTTGACGTGACCCGCCGCCTCGGCTACGTCCCGGCTCGGAGCGAAGCGGTAGTTGACCTCGACCTCGCAGAGGTCGGGGATCACGTTGCCGGCCACGCCTCCGCGGATGCGCACGGCGTTGAGGCCCTCCCGGTAGACCAGTCCTTCGACCTCGACGTCACGCGGCTCGTACTCCGCGAGCCGGCCGAGGATCGGCGCTGCCCGGTGGATCGCGTTGTCGCCGATCCAGGCCCGCGCGCTATGGGCGCGCACGCCGTGCGTGCGGACGATCGCGCGCAGGTTGCCGTTGCAGCCACCCTCGACCTCTCCGTTGGACGGCTCTCCGAGGATCGCGAAGTCGCCGGCGAACAGATCGGGCCGCGTCCGCGCCAGGCGCGTGAGTCCGTTGAGGTCGGCGTCGACCTCCTCGTGGTCGTACCACATCCAGGTGATGTCGACTCTGGGAGCGATGAGCTCGGCCGCCAGCTTCAGCTGCACGGCGACGCCGGCCTTCATGTCCACGGTGCCCCGGCCCCAGATGAAGGGCTCGCCCTCGACGTCGATGTCCCTCGTCGGGATGTTGGCATTGATCGGGACGGTGTCGATGTGGCCGGCGATCACAACGCGCTGAGCACGGCCGAGGTTGGTGCGGGCGACGATCGTGTCGCCGTCACGGTAGACCTCGAGGTGGGCCAACGCCGAGATCTCATCGAAGATGGCATCGGCCAGGAGCTTCTCGTCGCCCGACTCACTCGGAATGTCGCAGATGATGCGAGTCAGTTCGGCAGAGGACAGCGACAGATCGAGCGCAGGCATCCCCCGAGTCTACCGAGGCGAAATGCCGCCGTTAACGCGTAATGGCCAC
>NZ_MWLQ01000059.1 GCF_010634855.1 Microbacterium sp. B35-30
CGACACGGCACTGTCGGGCCTGTTCGGCCTGGTGCTCGGGCTGCTCATCGCAGGGATCGTGTTCGCAGTGATGAGAGTCGTGAAGGGCAGGGCGCCGGTCGACGCCTCGCATTGAGAGGCCTGAGGAATCGAGCTCTATCTTGCCCGAGGAAAAAACGACACCCTCTGTGTGATCCAGGTCCGCGACCAGGAGTGGGAACAGACGGGTTGCGGCGCCGGACTCGGAGTAGGTATCGAACTCGAAAGCGGCACCCGCATCGAGGCGGGGACCTTCAAGTTCGCCGAGCAACAAGTCGGCGGCGGAGTGCGCGGACAACTCAGCGAGAGCGCCACGGTGATCACCTATTCGTAGGAGATCACCGAATCACACGTTCTTTCTTCGCATGCACTATCCGGGTAGGAAGCGTCCGCTTGACGGTCGTTGAGCGGGCCGCTTCCGCGCGAACCCAGTCGTTCGCCTACTCACTGGTCCGCACTTTCAGAAGGCGGCCCCTGCGCATGGCGCGCCGGCTGGCCGTATGCGGCCCCTGACGGGCGGGTTGGGGTTACCGCGCCTACGGATGCGCCCCGGGTTGGCCGTTCGGCCTTCCGTGGTCAGGGCAGTGCGACGAACGATGCCAGGAAGTCTCGGGCTGACTGAGTGTCGAGCCGGTACGTCTGGTTGGTCGCACGACACCAGCGGTCGGTGCGCACGGTGGTTGAGACTACGAGGTTGCTGTCGACGCCGCCGAGGAAGTGAGGCCCTCCCGAGTCGCCGGCACAGATGCCGCCGTCGCCGGTTGACGGGTTCTGCGACAGCTCGAGTGCGTTCGGCCTTAGCGACTGGAAGCTCTGCAGTGCATAGCGGCGTACACCGTCGCGCCCCTCGTTTGTGTTCGGCCCGCCGGTCTTGTCCGTGCGTACGGAGCCGTAGCCGACCGTGGTGAACGTCTGGCTGCGGAGCTGTCCGCTTGCCTTCAGCTCGTCGAGGAGGCCGGCCGTGGGCAGCTCGGCTGGGGTGATGCCAGGTGAGCTGTCAAGCAGTATGACGGCGATGTCGTGGGTGTCGGCCTGACCCCCCGAACCCCAGAGGGGGTGCTTTATCGCGGTTCCTGTGATGAGGCCGGTGGGCGCGGACGCGTCCTCGTCATACATCGTGGCGAACGAGACCCAATACGGCTGCCCGACCCGTTCGAGGACATCGACGCAGTGAGCCACGGTCAGGAACACGTTTGCGGAGATCAGGGTCCCGGAACAGGTGATGTCGGGTCCCGGGCTGGCAGCATTCCGGTCTATCACGACGACGCCGACGTTCGGGTGCAGTTCGCCGTCGGGGTCGCCGAAGGTGATCGCTGATGCCGGGACAGCGCTCGCGCACACGAGTGCCAAGGCGATTATCGTGATGAATAGTCGACGCATGATGGAGTCTCCTTGGCTTACCGGTGGTTGCCGCGGTCCGATGTGCACCATTAGACACCCGCGTTTTGCTCGAATCCATGGGGGTCCTCGCGGTACCTCTGCGGACAGTGATCACGCGATCCGTGACATTCGTTCCGTAGAGCGTTCTGGCCGGTTGCTCGCAATCGAGCTCGGGCAGCCGACACACGTTGTACGACAGCGTCGAATCGCTCGCGGCTGACAGTTCGACGATTGTCGTGGGCACCGTGTCGGCGCAGTCGACGGAGGGCGATGAGACCATCTCATCCGTGAAGGTCACCAATGCGCCGACGAACCCGCAACTCGGCGCAAACCTCGCAGACCGCCCGGAGCCCGCAGCGGTGGGCGACACCGTCGAAGTGCGACAGGAACTCTCGCCGACGCTCGAGCTCGGCGAGGAGTACTTCCTCTTCTTGACGCCGACGATGCTGCCTGGGGAAGCCGCCACGCAGTACTTCGTTACCGGAGCAGTCGCGGGTCTCTACCTCCGGCACGACGACGAGTTCCGGCGCGTCGTGCCTGGCAGCGGCGATACCCTTCCTGACACAATCAGTGCCACTGGGGCCGCGAGCGGATAGCGGTGGGTCATCGTGCTGGTCTCGGGCGCAGACGGAGTCTGTCGGAGTGACCTAACTAGGTCGGACCTCCTCCGGTCGATGTCGCCGACCGGCCAGTCGATGCTTCGAGCCGGAAGATCAGGAGGGGCCCGACTGACGGCACCACCGCGGCGCGCGGGTCCCGCATGGACGCGTGGCGCTCAACGACCCGAGTTCTCCGACTTCACGAAGCGGCGGAGGGCGTCGACTTTGGGAAGATTCACCCAGTACTGCGAGCCGCCGTCTGCGTCCGCGGCGCCAGCCACGAGGAAGGCGGAGGGGGAGAGCTGGTCTAGCAGAGGTGCCAGGAGTTGCGCCCGAGCCGCCGAGACGTAGCCGAGTTTCCGTCCCTGCCTACCAATGACGGCGATCGCCGCGGAGTCGTGCTCATTGCCGGGCTCCCTGACGAGAAACAATTCAGGGGAGATGAGCTTGCTGCGCTCGTCGTAGGCAACATAGTTTGCGACGCCTTGCACTCTCATGCGGGTTGATTCCAGCCCCCGAAGGTCGAGGGAGCTGCCGATCTTGGCAGTTTGCGGGCGCTGGCCCGGCGGCTTAGCTGTGCGCGTTGAACCGGTGATGCGGGGCTCGTACGCTTCGCTGGGCCTCGCGGGGCGCGCGCTGCCCGCGCTCCGGCGGGCGTCCGGCGGAGTGGAGGCGGCGAGTCCGAGGGCGGTTCCACCCGCCTCCAGAACCGAGCGCCAGACTTGCCTGGCTTCCTTGGCGCGGCGCATCGTTCCGGGCATGTCGAGCAACGACTTGACACCCCTCACGATGGACACAGGATCCAGGTCCCCCATGACGCGGTCGATATTGAGGTCGTTGAGCGCAGCCTGCCCCTCGCCCCGGTCTCCTTGGAACACAACGATGCGACGCTTGCCCGCGAAGTCGACCCTCATGGCCTGAGCTGCGAGTGACTGGCTTCCGAAAAGCGGCGGCGCGTCGCCGAGACAGGCGACGTCGGATAGGGGGACGGCCCAGGTATCCCTGTCGCCGTCCTCCACGAAGACGACGGACAACTGCCCATCGTCGCCCACGAGCGCCAGCTCGCCCACGATCTGCAAGAGCCGAATGCCCCACATTGCGCTCTGTCGGTCCTTAAAGAGTTCGACACGACTGGACAACAGAAGTTCGTGACCACTCATTTGCGCTCACCCCCTTACCACTCGCTTCATGTGGGAGAGCGATACAAACCGTTGGAGATACGTCACGGCCAGCCGGTCCGTTCCGGCTCGCTATCGGCTGCTCACCGCCCTCAAACCGGTCTTTCAACGGGACAGGACTGGTTCGGTGGTGAACAGGGGCGAGCGTCAGCGCGATTCGCGTCAGCCACTGACGCCATGGCGGGGCCAGAAGTCCGGACGTGGTTCGATCTGCTCGACGACGTCCACGTACAGGCCGTTGGGATCGAGCAGGCCGAAGCGTCGTTGCCCCCATGTGCGTCCAGCCAGGCGTCTTCACTCGCCATCGTGCTGGGAATCCGAATGCCCGCGAGCTGATTCCGCTTCAGCCGCCCCGACGCTGCCGCATTCGCCATCCAGATGAGGAGGATGCCCGCGCCAACCATCACGACGAACAAGACGGCCCTCGCTATCCACTCGTTCTCCACAGCTCCGACGCTATCTCGCTACCGATCAGCCGTGGATGCATAAGCCAGGTTGCGCGATTGGCTTGCGCCCCCAAGCCGGTCGTTGAGCGCGCCGGCCGTCACCGTGTAGCTGTCGGGATGCCACACCGGTGCGGCAGGATGACGAAGTGACCTCCTACGCGCGTCCGTCGATTGCCGCGCCGGAGTTTCGCGACTCAAACGGCGAGGTAATCGACTACGGACACCGATGGGACGGGTCGCCTCCGGAGAACACCTACTCGGTCGACACGCACCCGGAGCGGTTCGCACCGCTTCACGCTGTCGCCGATGCCCTTGTCGCGCACCTGCGTGACACCTACGACGTCGACATCAACGAGGGCGCGGAGGTGGCAGCGGATCTGCTGCACCCCAGCTATCACGACGTGGTGCGCGCCATCCGGATACGCCCGAATGATCCGGCGTGCGCGTCCCTGACACTGGTCTTCACCGCCTACCCCGGCATCTACATGCATGCGGGGCTGCTCAATGACTTCCACTATCCGGTCTGTGGTTGCGACGCCTGCGACTCGAACTGGGGGGGCGAAGCCGACGACCTCGAGCGACAAGTGCTCGCAGTCGTCGCTGGGCGCTACCGCGAGACCATTGAGCTCCGCGAACCCGACCCCTGGATCGGGTACGCATTCACGTACCCGGACGGCGCGCGCTCAGGCGGATCCCGCGAGCAAGGTATGTCACCCGAGCGTCTCAGAGCGGCGAAGTCGATCCTCGGGAGACTCTCCGCAGAGTGGTCACCGTGGCCACGAGTCGATCCATCCTCTTGATCAACACGACCTAGGACGCGTCTGACAAAGAGCTGACCCTCCGCCACCGTCCGTAAGCCGGTCCCTCATCGGTCATGCCCGGCGATCGGCCTCGACCGGGCGCGGCCTACAGCCAGCGTGCGAGGCTCTCGCCATGAGGCGGCTGCTGGTCACGGTTGGGATGGGGACGATCGCCGTTGCCCTCGTCGCGTGTTCACACTCCGAGCCCACCCCAGCGGGCCAACGGGGTCACAGTGATGGCGGCCGCGAGCGAGTCAACCGCAGGCATGGCTGCCCTGATCGTCGGAACGCTGACGATCACCGATACCGGATGCTTCGCCGTCACCGACGGTGAGACGACGTTTCCGCTGCAGTTCCCTACGGGACTCGACTCAGCACAAAACGGCGAGACCGTGACCGTGCCGGGACCGCCGCCACTGCGGCGCCGCTCGGTTCATGACTGCGCGAATTCCAGTGAGTCGACTATCGGCGGAAGTTGCGCCCGGAAGTGGTCGGCGGTGCGCTGTTTAAGCGATCGAACGAATCCGGAGAGAAGCGCGGCCGATCGGCGGCGAGGGGGACCGTCACGCATCGATCAAGATCCTCGCCCGCCCGTACATTGAGGTTGTTTACTCCGTCGGCGCGAGTGACGGCCACAACGTGGCGACGATGTCTTCTGTGTAACCCTCCGGCGCGAAGTTGGTCCAGTGCGTGGCGACCCAGCCGTTATCCCGGAAGTAGTGCGTCTCTCCCACGGTTGCGTAGAGTTCCCCGTCGACGAAGAGATCTTCCCAGGTGCGGCAGATCGTACCCTCGGCGTGCGGCTTGCATGTCATCCCGGACTCGAAGGCGGCCTGCTCGACTGATGTCGTTTGAGCCGCATCTACGATGGTGACGTTGGTCGAGAGTCCGTACTCGGAGGGCCCGCCCCACGTGCACCGGAGGCTCGGGGCCACATCGAGCACCTCCCGGCCGGCCGCCAGCTCCGTGGACGGCGTGGTGTGCCCGGGATCGTTGAGCGGAGGCGCCGTGGCTGTCAGATGGGCGAACATCGCGTCGGAGTAGATGTCCTCGCACGCTCCCGGAAGCACCAGCGCGGTCGCCTCATCCTCAGAAAGGGGGGCCGGCGAGGAGAGGGCCGCGCTCGACGGAGGAGGGCTGGATGTGGTCGGCGGGGTGCTGACGGAAGCCCCGGGCGGCGGCGTCGCGCAGGCGGCGAGCGCCGCGACGACGAGCGCCACGCCTGCGAAGGCGGACGCGGTGCGAACCGCGTGCCGGTCGATGGTTGC
Source organism: Microbacterium sp. B35-30 (assembly GCF_010634855.1). Taxonomy (GTDB): domain Bacteria; phylum Actinomycetota; class Actinomycetes; order Actinomycetales; family Microbacteriaceae; genus Microbacterium. The sequence continues at coordinate 5,690 of NZ_MWLQ01000059.1, forward strand.
CACGGATCCTCCAGAAGCTCGAGGGAGGTCCGCGTAGGCCTCGAAGGCGCTCGCTTGCGCGGCGTCCGCGTTGACCCGGCTGGCGGGGGACGCCCCGCCTACCTTCCCGTGTCTCTCGAATGGTCCGGCGAAGGCGGACGGGATGTCGATCGACCGTCTGATGATTTCGTTGTTTGCGCTCATGTTAAGTAGTGTCCGGATCGGGCCGATACGTTCACGATGCATCGTGCCACCGACTGCGGACGCCCACGAGGGTCCATCACGAGACGCATGCGATCGTGGGCTGTGGCCCCATGGCCACCCCCGACTTCGCCTCGAGCTCCGCCGTCACGTCGACACCGCTCCGTCCCCCTGGCGGGCGTCACGCCGTCCGGGCTCGGTCGTCTCATGGCGCGGCAGCCCGCAAGCGGATCCTCTTGCGGGCTTTGCACGAAAGCGGAGCCGCTGGCGCGCGATCGGCGGGATCATTGTCCGCGATCGGCTGACCTTTGGGACCGGAAACCAACGCTCAACGATGGATCCGCTTACGCGCTGTGAACGAAATAGGAGCGTCCGCCGCGTGTCTGCCTGCCGGCGATCTCGAGTTGATGAAGCATCCCACGGGCGCACGTTCGCAGCCGGCCAAGCGCGCGAGCCTGATGAGGGACTCCCTGGTGCACGCAACGTCGTGGGTCGGACCCACACTTGCCCACTTCGGCCAACGAATTCGACACGAGTGCGGCGCTGGTTGTGAAACGCCCCCAGACCGGCAGGGAGCGACATCCTTCACTCGAACCCGGCCGCGGACTAGCGTGGATTCGTGTCCGCTCCTGCGACTGACGCCCGCACTGCTCACGCCGTCGGCGTGCGGCGGCTGCTCGAGAGCTATCGGGCGCTGCCGACGGGTGCGCAGGTCCGGCTCGCCAAGCGCACCTCGAACCTGTTCCGCACACGTTCGAGGACGGCTGCCCGAGGCATCGACCCGTCAGGGCTGACCGGCGTCATCCACGTCGATCCCGCGAGGCGGACGGCAGACGTGGCGGGCATGTGCACCTACGAGGATCTTGTGGCCACGACGCTGCGTCACGGGCTGGCACCCCTTGTGGTGCCGCAACTGAAGACGATCACGCTCGGTGGTGCGGTGACCGGCCTCGGCATCGAGTCGACGTCGTTCCGCAACGGGCTACCGCACGAATCGGTGCTCGAAATGGACATCCTCACGGGCGCAGGGGAGGTGGTCACCGCATCGCCCGGCGAGCACGCCGACCTGTATCGTGCTTTCCCCAATTCATACGGCACTCTCGGCTACGCGGTCCGACTGCGGATCGAGCTCGAGACCGTCGAACCGTTCGTGGCGCTCACGCACCTGCGCTTTCATGCGATCGAAGATCTGATCGCAGCGATGGACCGCATCGTCACGACGCATCGGCTGGACGACCTGCCTGTGGACTACCTCGACGGCGTCGTGTTCAGCGCCGACGAAAGCTACTTGTGCGTCGGCACCCAGACGTCTGCGCCGGGCCCGGTCGGCGACTACACCGGCCGACGGATCTACTACCGGTCAATCCAGCACGGCAACCTCGCGAAGGCGGACCGACTCACCATCCACGACTACCTGTGGCGATGGGACACCGACTGGTTCTGGTGCTCGGTGGCGTTCGGGGCGCAGCATCCTCTCGTCCGTCGCTTGTGGCCGCGACGCCACTTGCGCAGCGCCGCGTACGGCAGGCTCATGAGGGTGGAACGCCGATTCGATATCGGCGATCGCCTCGAGAAGCTGCGCGGCCGCCCCGCACGTGAGCGTGTGATCCAGGACATAGAGGTGCCGATCGCACGGTGCGTGGAGTTCGTCGAATGGTTCCTCGGGAACGTGCCGATCGCGCCGATGTGGCTCTGTCCCCTGCGATTGCGCGGTGGTGACGCCTGGCCGCTGTACCCGCTGCATCCACGCGAGACGTACGTCAACGTCGGATTCTGGTCGACCGTGCCGATTGGGGCGACAGAAGGCGAGACGAACCGGCTCATCGAGCGCAAAGTGAGCGAGCTGGACGGGCACAAGTCGCTGTACTCCGATGCCTACTACACGCGAGACGATTTCGACAGGCTCTACGGCGGGGCCGAGTATCGGTCGGTGAAGACGCGGTACGACCCCGACGCGCGGCTGCTGGAGCTCTACCAGAAGGCTGTGCAACGACGATGACCACACCTAAGGACAGGACGGATGCCGCGGCTCGTGACGACGCCGCAAACACGGCCGAGGCGGGGTCCGGAAAGCTCACCCTGGCGGAGGTGCTCGAGATCTTCGCCGGAGGTCGGCTGCCGTTGCGTTTCACCGCGTACGACGGCAGTTCGGCCGGGCCCGAGAACGCGCCCTTCGGACTGGATCTGAAGACGCCCCGCGGCACGACCTACCTCGTCACCGGGTTCGGAGATCTTGGGCTCGCTCGCGCGTACATCACCGGCGATCTGGGCATCGAGGGGGTGCACCCGGGCGACCCGTACGAGCTGCTCAAAGCGCTCACCGCGAGCCTCGAGTTCACGCGGCCTCCGGCGCGGCTCATGGCCCAGATCGTGCGCTCGATCGGCTTCGAACATCTGCGCCCGATTGCACCGCCCCCGCAGGAGGTGCCCCCACGCTGGCGGCGGGTCGCGGGAGGCCTGCGGCACAGCAAGACCCGCGATGCCGAGGCCATCCACCATCACTACGACGTCTCGAACACCTTCTACGAATGGGTGCTCGGCTCGTCGATGACCTACACCTGTGCGTGCTATCCGCGCCTCGACGCCTCGCTCGAGGAGGCACAGGAGAACAAGTACCGGCTCGTGTTCGAGAAACTGCGGCTGAAGCCCGGCGACCGGCTGCTCGACGTCGGCTGCGGCTGGGGCGGCATGGTGCGCTACGCCGCTCGTCGGGGCGTCCAAGCCGTCGGCGTGACGCTGTCGCGCGAGCAGACCTCGTGGGCGCAACGCGCGATCGCCGAAGAGGGACTCGCAGAGCGTGCCGAGGTGCGCTATGGCGACTACCGCGACATTGCCGAGACGGGGTTCGACGCAGTTTCGTCGATCGGGCTGCTCGAGCACATCGGGGTGCGCAACTACGCGTCGTACTTCCGCTTCCTGCGCTCGCGGCTACGGCCGGGAGGCCTGCTGCTCAACCACTGCATCACCCGCAGTGACAACAAGGCCGAGCCGGCCGCGCAGGGGTTCATCGACCGCTACGTCTTTCCGGACGGCGAGTTGACCGGTTCCGGTCGCATCATCACCGAGGCACAGGATGCCGGGCTCGAAGTGCTGCACGAGGAGAACCTGCGCCCTCACTACGCACTGACGCTCCGTGACTGGTGCGCCAATCTCGTCGAGCACTGGGACGAAGCAGTCACCGAGATCGGACTGCCTGCCGCAAAGGTGTGGGGCCTCTACATGGCCGGATCACGGCTCGCCTTCGAATCGGGCGGGATCGAGCTGCACCACGTTCTGGCCGTCAACTCGCGGGGGAACAGCGACGATGCCGACCTTCCGCTGCGGCCGTGGTGGACGCCATAGCGGCGCGGCCGGAGTCGCTGCGGTTCTCCCCTCCACTCCGCCACGCTCCGTGCGGCGATAATGCGACCCTGCTCTTCCCTCGCCCACCCTTCGAACCTCCGGTACTCCACGATCACGGCCCGGAGCCCGACGGCCGCGCCCGTAGGCCTGGCGCGCCGTGAGCGGTGGGTTGTGCACGGGTGCACCCGCGTGCCTTTGAGGATCCGAATCGGGCGGCGAGCGTGAGCGGGACCCTCTGCGCACGCGCGGGTCTTGCGGCATTGCGCAATGTCTGCGGAATGGCAGTAAGGGCGGTCAGCGGCGTGAGGTGGCGCAGTCCTTGCATCTCGAAGGGTTCGAGATCACTCGTGCACACCTGACGGATCCGGTTGGTCGCCGCCCTTCGCCGCCTTCGAGGCTGGCGAGCCGCATCGCGTCTCACCGCTACGTCAGCTGTGTCGATCTCCAACTGAGGCACTTGGTAGTCCTTCTCGATCAACTCGTCCCACGTCCGCACGACGAGCATCGCGTCGTACAGGACCTCGTTGCCGTCCATGTGAATGACGTACGACGGCGAAACGATGTAGAGCACGTCAGCGTCGACGTCCCACTGAGTTGTCATGGCCGTTCCCTCCTCCGACGGCGACAGGGTAGCGGAGCGTTGACGACTCCGTTCCTGTCGGTCGCTCTTTGCAGACGCCGCTATCCGCTGCGCTGCGCGCTCCGCTTATCAACCGCTCACTCCGGCACTACGTCGTCCCCGCCCCGCGAGATCAGCCGATTGTCGGAGCGAGGCCGAAGCCCTGAGGTGGGCGCGTGCTCGAGTGCTTCGTCGTAAAGGGCATTGAGGGTTCGGAAGAGGTGTCGGGCGATGTAGCGCTTGATGCATCGTCAGATCTCGGATCGAGTACGACCTTCGGCGAGCCTCTTCTCGAGGTAAGCCTTCGTCCCCGGGTGGCGACTGATGCGTGTGATCGCGATGACGTGCAGCGCCTTGTTCAGGCGCCGGTCTCCGCCGCGGTTGAGGCGATGCCGGGTCGTGTTGCCGCTGGATGCGGGGATCGGGTTCACGCCGGCGAGTGCCGCGAACGCGGTGTCGCTTCGGACTCTGCCCGTGTGGGGCCAGGCGGTTGAGAACGACCGCGGCGGCCGAGTGCCCGTTTCCTCACCGCTCGATCAGCAGGTCGTCGGGGCGGGCGACGTGCTTGGGGTGAACTCCAGCCGCACACTGTCGGTCTTGGTCAGGACTATGGCTGTTCCGTTCGTGGAGGACCAAGCTCTGGGAAGGAGAAGGAGCTGGCCGCCTTCCTGGGTGATGAGTGCAAGCCCGTCGTAGCGGTAGCCGAAGGCGGACTCCACCCCCGGGCACACTGATTCGGTTACGCCAGGCTCGTGCAGATTGAGGCTCTGTTCGGAATAGAGGACCACACTGGGCCAGGTGTCGAGTTGGTCTTCAACTTGGTTGGCGCGTTCCTTGCCGACGCGTGCGGACCAGTCTCCCGCGGCCCAGAACAGTCCAACGCTGACGAGCATGATGACCGCCGTCCATTCCGCCACCACCCAGGAGGCGGAGGCGCGGGGGCGGTCCGTGGAAGCGCGCTCGGCTAGTCGGCGCATTGCGCGGATCGCCCCCGTGAGCAGGAGGACGCCGAACACGAGCGCGAGGCCACCGACTGCAGGGGTGTCGACGAAGTCGAGCGGTTTCAGGAAGGCGAAGCCGGCCAGCACAACGCACCCGATGCCGAGGACGGAGAAGACGGGAACCACCACCAGCGTGATCCAGTGGATGGCTCGCTCTCCGATTCCGGGCGCGATGAACTGGAACAGCCAGGTGAGGGCGAGTATCGCGAGCGCCGCGACGCAGAACGGGAAGATCAGGCCGTCGGCGCTGCGAATGATGTAGTCCTCAGGGGACAGGTTGAAGACGGTGTAGTCGACACCGAAGGTGCTGAAGAACCAGTATGCGTGGATCAGGCCGAAGTAGTACATCAGCGCGGTGATGAGCGTCAGCGGCGTGATGATGGCGGCGACGGACTTCACGACCTGCCACGGCCCCGGCCCCGTCGTCGGCTTGTTCACCGTGGTGGACTCGCTTGGTGCGGTGGGCGCGTCCGGTGCTGGCGCGGCGCCCTGAGGGGTGTTGGCGGCTGGCGGCCGGCGTCGGGTGCGACGGATCACGGCGTTAGGGAGTGCTGCCGGGCGTGGGAATTTCCTCGGTCGGAGCGGGCTCGGGAGCTGGCTCCTCGTCCGGCGGTGCCGCCGGCACGTCTTCACAGCGGACGTTGACGAGAACTGTGAGTGTGCCACCGCGGGGCACATCGACATGGGAGTAAGGCGGGACTTCATCGGGAACGGTCCCGACTACGTGCGAGATCCTGTCACAACGTTGGCCTGCGACGAGTTCCAGACTCTCGCCGACCTTCGCCACACTGATGCACTGCCCGCCACCGCACGCCTTATCGATCTCTTCGTAGAGCTCCTGCACGCGTTCGCCGAAGATGCCGCCCATGAGCGCATCGATTGGGAGGGGAATGCGCAACGGGCTTCCAACCGCCGAGGAGTCGTCAGAATCGTCCGACTCGTCAGCTCCATCGACGGTCGAGGCATCGTCGGCCGACTCCTCGTCGGCTGACTCCTCGTCGGTCGACTCATCCGCGGAGGCTGATGCCGTCGGCGTGGCAGACGCGGTGGGCGTCGCTGACGTCGTGACGCTCGGCGACGGGGAGCGTGTAGCTGCGGAGTCGACACCGCCCGCACAACCCACAAGCAGCGTCCCCAGCAAAAGAAGCAGAACCCCGCGCAAGCGGACTCGGTCGGCAGCCATCGTGCACCTCCTCCACAAGAGGATTTAGCGACGCCGACGTCGCAGCGCATCGCTGCATCCGATGTGATGTCTTCGGTCTACTCCTCCCTGGCTCCCCGCAACAGTGCCCTCACTCGCAAAGATGCCGATGCGTCCGGCGGGGCGAGTTCGTCTCGCGACCCTTGGCCTCAAGCAGTCAAGGAGCCCGCCGGGCGGCCAGCGGGCCGTCCTCGGCCATGCGAAGCAACTATCCATACGCACACTGCGGGGCACAGCTCCCCGATCTTCTCCTGCACTTCCTTCGCCGCAGGGCCGCTATCTCAGCGGCGACTTAGCGCGGTCGCGGGCGATCGCTCGGCGGTTGCCAATTCCTCGGCGTTGCTTGGCTGCCGGGAGGTGGGTCGCCGAGCGCACTAGTAAGGGTGGGGAATGTCGAGCGGGAATAGGTTGCCGGACCTTGGCACGTCTCGCACTGGAATTCGTCGATCGCTTCGACCGCTTCGGCGCCCTCTATGGCGGCGTTCGCGCGCGGCCGTTGTCAGCCGGGCTGCGGTGGTTAGTGCGAGGGGATCGCGGGCGGGATGGCCCTCATGGCGGCTGACACGTCCGGGTCTTCGTCGTCCCGGAGCAGCGCGATGACGTTGTCGGGAAGGTCGCGTTCGGCAGCGAGATACCAGCGTTGCAGGGGGCGTCCCTGAGAGAGCAATCCGTCGTGCGAGCTCCGGGTCTCGTGGTAGTCCCTCCGCGGACGTGTCCTTGCGTTCCATGGTCAACTGCATCGCCACGGCGACGAACTGGTCGTGTTGACGAGCGACTGTGGCGTTGAGCGAGACGACAACCTCCTCACCGGCCCAGATGGTCCAGTGGGGATCCCTCTGCGTGCGTCATCGACTGTTCTCTTTGCGGGGTTGTTTAGGGCGGCGGGAGTCGGACGGCGGCCTGGATGCCGAGGTCGCAGGCCCGATTGCCGATCTCGCTGCGTGGCGGCGTGTGGAGGCACGGGACCAATGGTCACTCGCGTCGATGGCAGAGGCTGTGGCCGACCGAGGGACCTAGCACTCGTCCACGACGCTGGCAACCCCACCTTGATTTCATGCTCGCTCACGGCTGGCGCGCATACGATTGCGCGACCGCACGACGAAGGGAGACGAGAATGACCGACATCCAGGGAAACTCCGAAGCCACCCAGGCGGCGCGAGACGCCGCCGAGCGAGTGCGCACATCGGCCGCCGACGGCGCAGAATCGTTCGGCGCCACGGCGGAGCAGATCGCTGACGAGGTCTCGGCCGGCGCGGAAGCCGCGAAGAGCGATGTCACAGGAACCGTGAGCGACATCGCAGACAAGGTAAGCGAGAAGGTCGGCGACGTCGTCGATGGAGCCAAAAGCGCTGCATCCGAAGCGAGGGCCGCTGCCGGAAAGGCCGCGGATGCCGCCGTCGATGCCGCGAAGGCCGCAACCACGAGTATCAAGAATGTCGCCGACGACGTCGATTTCGACGGCCTAGTCGCCCACACCAAGACGGTCGCGGGGGAATGGACTGACAAGCTGAAGCAGACCTATCGCGAGCGGCCCGGCGTCGTGATCGCCGTAGCCGCGGGGGCTGTGTTTGTGCTGGGCGCGATCGCGCGCTCGATCAGTCGTCGCTGACACTGACGCTTGCCTGTATCCAAGCCCCGGAGGCGTGGAGGCAGTGCATTGAGCGCATCACGCCCGCTCAGCAATGACTGTGAGTGCTCTAGACCCATCCCGAACTGGGGCCGCGATGGCTCAGCGCCATTCGAACGTGCCACCGAGAAGAAGACCAACACCGAGGTACACGGCGAGGAATAGCAATGAGATTGCTGCACCCCACCCGAGCCACCGGTAGTCGTCCCAGGATCTCGGTCTGACCTGCGCCCACCGTTCACGGCGCTGGCGCTTCCGGCGGCCCGCAGCGCGAGAGTCATCGCCGCGACGGAGGCTCATTCGACAAGTATGCGATAGCGGCCGGCCGCAAGTCGGTAGGTCAGCGCGCATCGGCGGTGTACCGCCGGCGCGTCTGGCTCGACTGAGACGCGCTTCACGCGGAACACGAGGGGCTGGCTAGACGAGAGCCGGGATCCAAGCAACGTGCAGGTACGACAATCCAGCGATGGTTATCAGGGCTACGGATCCGACGATGACGATCCGCCGCCTCGCCCGGGGCAGGCGGGCCGCGGCGACGGTGAGCCCGACAGCCACGAGAAATAGGACGATCGTCGGCGCAATCGCTGCTTGAATACGATCGCTCGTGAAGCAGTTGCGGGGTGCAGGCAGGATCAGGGCGCATACGTCAGGGCCGAGCGGAACGGCAAACAACCACACGACGCCAGCGCCCAGCAGGGCGACGACTCCTTTGAGTAGCAGAGGAGACAACGTTCGGTGTTGCGTGCCAGGGGTTGCAGAAAGACCCACGTCATCTCGATCGTTCACCGCACCCGCCAACCACGTCGTCATCACTCCACTAGAGGTGTCCGTCTCCAACCAATCGTCTCAGTATGTCCGTCGCTCGGAGACGGGTCCTTCAGCGATCGGTTCAGAGTTAGGGCCAGAGTTGCTGAGATTGCCGAGATAGGTCGGCGATGCCGCTGATGTCGACACGGGCTCGGCCTTCGGTGATATTCAGTGCTGGCCACCGGATGATGAGGTCCAAGTATTGAGCAGGGGGCAATCGCCAGAGCCAAAGGCCTGGCGCAGACTGCAGGCTAGCCGGACCACCACTGCCTCCGAGCCGAGTCAGCGAGAGGGACCACCCACTCGGTTCCGCGTCGACAGCTCTGCGCGCATGCGCGAGGGCGTCTGTCATGACTTCGGCGCCGCCATCTACAGATACGGCAATGGCCAGGGCTTGAGCACGTTCTGAATCGCTCAGCAGCCAGCCGGGTCTGCTGAAGAAGGCCTCGCGGATTCGCTCCCACTCTTGGTCGTCTTCGTCGCGTCGACGGGGCATGCATTTCGAGCTGCAGTTCAAGACCGTTGCTGTATGCCCGCGCGCCGACAAAGGCGATCGCAACGCTGGGAGTGGATGCGAGGATCTCGACGGTCGGCAGGATTGCGGGAGCTTCATCGAGCGGAGGTTCTCGCCACGGACGCGCAGGTTGCAGTTCTCTGTTTGGGCGAGGCACGGACTCAGCCGACCACAAGTCTCACCCAGCCGGCAACCCGGTGAGGGCCCGTCAGACTCGACGCGGCTCAGTCAATTGGTTCATACGACCTGCGAGCGTCTGTCGGGGTACCGGTTCGTCCGGAAGCCGGTCGCGCGCCGCGCCGTCCGCCGGTGCTCCCCGGTGTGGCACCCGCGACCGGCTCGACGCACGTTTACCCCGCCCGGTGATCTTGCACGCTCGGGGCGATAAACGTCCGGGCAAAGGGTAGTGCGGTGTGCGGCGGCTGTTTCGATGACCCGCGTGATGGGCGGGAGACCGCCGACACGGCCGCCCGGCTGGGCTACAGCGTGCCGGCGGCATCCCATTCGCGTCGCAGGTATCGCGGCGCCTGCACACGCCACGCCTCCGTCACCAGCTCGGCGAGGTGCTCGCCATCGATCCCCGCCATGCGGAATGCGACCTTCGGCTCACCCCAGGGCGTCGTGGCGCCCAGGAACACATCGGGCGCCATCTCTCGGAGGGCGAGCGCGTCGATCGGATCGGCGATCTTCACGCCCACCACGAGCTCGGCCGCGATGATCGCACGCGCGTCGGGTGGGGTACTCGGCCACGGATGGCACTCCCACGCGTAGAGCTTGCCGCGCACGAACCATGCGGCCCCGCCCGTGGTCGCCCGTTCCTCGCTGCCGGGGAGCCCGTTCGCGGTGCGGCGCAGATCGTCGAGGGTGGCCACGCACCTACCCTAGGCATCGCCTCGGACACGGCATGCCCTGCGCCACCGGCATCGTCCACCGGCATCAGCGATGGCGACGCCGACTCTCTGTCGGCAGATGCGCGCGCGAACTAGGGTGGTCGCGTGAAGCGGATCTGGCCGTATCTCGTGCCCGGCGTGTTGCTGACCGCGGTGGGGGCGGTCTGGACCCTGCAGGGCTTTGACGTGCTGGGCGGGTCCGTGATGAGCGGCTCGGCCTTGTGGGCGACGATCGGCCCGATCGTGCTGCTGGTCGGTCTGGGCCTCATCGGCGTCGCGATCGTCATCGCCCGGCGCCGCCGCGAAGCGAAATGATCGGCGACGGCGCACGCACCCGCTCAGGGTGTCACACCCGCTCGAGCACCATCGCCATTCCCTGACCGCCGCCGACGCACATTGTCTCGAGGCCGTAGCGGCCTCCGGTCGTCGCGAGGCCGTTGATCAGGGTCGACGTGATGCGCGCGCCGGTCATGCCGAAGGGATGGCCGACGGCGATCGCGCCCCCATGCACGTTCAGGCGCTCGGGGTCGATGCCCAGTTCGCGCGCCGACGGGATCACCTGCGCAGCGAACGCCTCGTTGATCTCGACGAGGTCCATGTCGTCGATCGAGAGACCGGCGAGCGCAAGGGCGCGGTGGGATGCCTCGACCGGGCCGAGTCCCATCACCTCGGGCGAGAGTCCCGAGACGCCGGTCGAGACGATGCGCGCGAGGGGCTCAAGGCCCAACTCCGACACGACCCGGTCCGACACGACCACGACCGCCGCCGCACCGTCGTTGAGCGGGCAGCAGTTTCCTGCGGTGACGGTGCCGTCGGGCCGGAACACGGGATCGAGCCCGGCGAGCGCCTCGACGGTGACGCCCGCCCGCGGGCCGTCGTCCGCGGCTACCACGGTGCCGTCGGCGAGCGTCACCGGCGTGATGTCACGCGCCCAGAAGCCCGAGGCGATCGCCGCCTCCGCCCGCTGCTGCGAGCGCGCGGCGAACTCGTCCTGCTCCTCGCGGGTCACGCCTCGCAGCTGTGCGACGTTCTCGGCCGTCTGCCCCATCGCGATGTAGGGGTCGGGCAGCGCACCGTCGGCGCGCGGGTCGGGCCACGGCTCGGCGCCGGCCGCCGACCTCGCGGCGGTGCGCTCGAGCGACGGCGCGAACGCCGGGTTGACGGCATCCGGAAGATCAGACGCCCCCGCGCCGTACCGCGACACCGACTCGACGCCGGCCGACACGAACACGTCGCCCTCGCCCGCTTTGATCGCGTGGAACGCCATGCGCGTCGTCTGCAGCGACGACGAGCAGTAGCGGTTGACGGTCGCGCCGGGGACGGCATCCCATCCGAGCAGCACCGCCACGATGCGTGCGAGATTGAAGCCCTGCTCACCGGCCGGCTGCCCGCAGCCGAGCAGCAGGTCGTCGATGCGCGCCGGATCCAGCCCGGGTACCTTCTCGAGCGCCGCGCCGACCATGCGCGCCGCGAGGTCGTCGGGTCGCACGTCGACGAGCGATCCCTTGCGCGCGCGCCCGATCGGCGAGCGCGCGGTGGCCACGATGTAGGCCTCGGTCATGGTTCTCCTTCATGCGAGATGCCGCGCCGCAGCGTGGCGAGGGCGATGCGGGGTACGGATGCCGCGGCTCAGACGAACGCGGCGATGCCGGTGATGGCGCGACCCACGATGAGGGAGTTCATGTCGTAGGTGCCCTCGAAGGTGTAGACCGCCTCGGCGTCGGCGAAGTAGCGGGCGATGCCGTAGCCGGCTGGGATGCCGAGCTGCTCCTGGCCGCCGAGCTGCACGCCGTTGCCGCCGCAGATCTCGCGGCACAGGGCGACGGTCTCGCGGACGCGGGCGCTGACGAACGCCTTGGCCATGGCGGAGTGGTGGTCCTTCTGCTCGCCGTCGTCTTGCAGCTGCGATACCCGCACGCACATGCCGATGCCGGCGGTGATGTTGGCGAGGGCGTCGGCGAGCTTCTGCTGCACGAGCTGGAACGAGGCGATCGGCTTGCCGAACTGCACGCGCGCCTTCGCATAGGCGACGGCGCACTCGTAGGCGCCGACGGCGACGCCGAGCGCCTGCCACGCCACCTGCGCACGCGTGATCCTCAGAACGGCTGCGAGGTCGCGGAAGCCGTCGATGCGCTGCAGCCGGTCGCGCTCGGGCACGGCGACGTCGGTCAGCACGATGTCGGCGTTCTCGACGGTGCGCAGCGACTGCTTGCGCTCGATCTTGGTCGCCTCGAAGCCCACCGAGGGCGTGCGCACCAGGAATCCCTTGACCTGGTCGTCGGCGACGTCGCGCGCCCAGATGACCACGACATCGGCGAACGCGGCGTTGCCGATCCACCGCTTCGCGCCGTTGAGTACCCACTCGTCGCTGCCGTCCGGGCCGACCCGCCGCTCGGCCGTCGTCTCGAGCCCCTTCGCCGTGTCGGAGCCGTGCCCTGGCTCGGTGAGCCCGAAGCACGCGATCTGCTCACCGCGGGCGAGCACCGGCAGCCACTCGGCGCGCTGCTCGTCGGAACCGCCGACGGCGATCGAGGTCATCGCCAGCCCGCTGTGCACACCGATGAAGGTCGCGGTCGACGGATCGGCGCGCGAGATCTCCATCGCCACCCAGCCGCGGAACACGTTGCTGTTCTCGAACGTGCGGGTCTCGGGGAAGGCGTTGCCGTACAGTCCGAGCTCCGCGATCCGGGGCACGAGGTGCCGGGGGCTCTCGGCGCGGTCCCAGTGGTCGTCGGCGAAGGGCCGCACCTCGGTCTCGAGGAACGCGCGGATCTCGCGCAGCGCTTGCTGCTCGACATCCGTGAGCAGCGTCTGGAACGCGTAGAAGTCGGCGTCGAGCACGTCGGCGAGGTCGCCCTCGGCGGATTCGTCGGCCTGCGGCTCGGTCAAGGTGAACGTCATCGTCTCTCCTTCGTCGGTACGGGTCGAGTATGCATCATTTCTCAGAACGTTGCACAACACTCTCAGAAACGTTGCAGTCCACGGCGGTCGGACGGGTAGAGTTCGGGCATGACCCCGACCGCGCCGACGAGCTCTCCTGCACGCACCGCGCCCGTCACGATCGCCCCCACGATTGCGCCTGTCGCGATTGCCCCAGTCACGATTGCGACAGTGGGGACGGATGCCGCGCCCTCGTGGCTGTCGGAACGCCTGGCGAGCGGTGCCCACCCCGACGCGCGGCGGGCGTTCGAGGCGGCGCGCGACACGCTCATCGCGGGACGCCGCATCGACATGACGGCTCTCGCCGCAGGCCTCGGCGTCGACCGCACCTCGCTGTTCCGCTGGGTCGGAAACCGCGACGCGCTGCTGAGCGAGGTGCTCTGGTCGCTCGCGATCCCGACGCTGGTGCAGGCCGAGCACGCCAACGCCGCGCGCAGCGGCGGCGACCGGATCGCCGGCATCCTCACGCACTTCGTCGACGACCTCATCACCGCCGAGTACTTCCGCTCTTTCCTGCGCCGCGAGCCCGCCCGCGCGCTGCGGCTCCTCACGACGAAGGAGAGTCCGATCCAGCGCCGCTACGTCGCGACGGCGGACTGGCTCGTGCGCCGCGATCTCGGCGACGCTCCGCTCGGCGGCGCGATCGCGCCCGCCGATCTCGCGTACATCCTGGTGCGCCTCTCGGAATCGTTCACCTACGCCGACCTCATCTCGGGCGACACCCCGAGTGCCGACCGCGCACGGGTCGCGTTCCGCCTGACCCTGCGGGTGGACGAGTGAGCGCGCCCGCCTACCCGGTGCGGGAGCCCTTCGCGACCCGCTGGAACGACAACGACCAGTACGGGCACCTCAACAACACCGTCTACTACGCCGCGATGGACACCGCGGTGAACGCCTTCATGATCCGCGAGGGCGGCCTCGAGCCCGTCGGCGGCGACGCGATCGCACTGTGTGCGGCGTCATCGTGCGAGTTCCACGCGGCCGCGGGCTTCCCCGAGCCGCTCGAGGTCGGCATCGGCATCGAACGCCTCGGCACGACGAGCGTCACCTGGGCGCTCGGCATCCTTCGCGCCGGTGAAGAGCAGCCGATCGCCACGGGGCGCTTCGTGCACGTCTTCGTGGATGCCGCGACCCGGCGCCCGACGCCGGTGCCGGCATCCATCCGCGCAGCGATCGAAGGCCGGCTGCTCATCGCGCGGCGTTGAGCGGGCGGAACGCACCACCCTCGACGCCGGGTGCGGGGCGTTTCGGCTCTGCGTTTCGACTCGCAAGCTCGCTCAACGACCACGTTCCTCGCTCGCTCAACGACCGGGCCAGGACTCTTCGGATGATCGTGCGCTAACAAACCGACCATCCGGTATGCTGTGCATCAGAGCTCCGAGGACGGGGCGGAGAGAGGGTCGACGATGACCGAGGTTCCCGGGCTGGATGTCGCGGGGCTGGCCGCGTGGTTGACCGAGACGCACCCCGAGCTCGTCGACGGGCCGATGGAGGCATCCGTCATCGCCGGCGGCCGGAGCAACCTCACGTACGCCGTCGACGGAACGCGGACGCCTCTCATCGTGCGCCGCCCGCCCCTCGGGCACGTCCTTTCGAGCGCGCACGACATGCGGCGCGAGCACCGGGTGATCTCCGCCCTCGCCGGCACCGCCGTGCCGGTGCCGCGCACCGTCGACGTCGTCGACGACACCGCGGCGGGCCGTGTCACCGGCACCGTGTTCTTCGTCATGGAGCGCTCCCCCGGGATCGTGCTCGCCCGCCCGTCGCAGAACTCCGCCTACACCGCGGCGGGTCTGCGCAGCCTCAGCATCGACCTGGTGCGGTGCCTCGCCGACCTGCACGCCGTCGCCCCCGCGGACGTGGGACTCGCCGATTTCGGCCGCCCCGACGGCTACCTGGCCCGGCAGCTGTCGACCTGGCGCCGTCAGCTCGAGGCGTCCCGCTCGCGCGACACCCCCGCGCTCGACGCCCTCCAGGATTCCCTGGCCGACGGGATGCCGCATTCCTCGCGCACCGGCATCGTCCACGGCGACTTCCGACTCGACAACGCGCTCGTCGTCGGCGACGCCGACGAGCCGCGCATCTCGGCGATCCTCGACTGGGAGATGGCGACGCTCGGCGACCCCTTCGTCGACCTCGGCATCTTCGCGCTCTACTGGGACATCGCCGACCTCCCGGGAGGATCCGCCGGAGCGGTTCCGAGCGCCGTCGACCTCGCCGCCGGCTACCCGACGTTCGACGAGCTCGTCGAGGTCTACGCGCAGCGCGCCGGGATCGGCATCCCGGATCTGCACTGGTACCGCGCCTTCGCGGCGTACAAGCTCGCCGTGATCCTCGAGGGGATCCACTACCGCTATCAGGCCGGCGACACCGTCGGCGAAGGCTTCGACCGGATGGGCGCGCTCGTCGAGCCGCTCGCACAGAAGGGACTGGAGGTGCGCTGATGGACTTCGCGCCCGACGAACGAACGCTCGAACTCACGGAGCGCGCACGCGCGTTCCTCGACGAGCACGTGCTGCCTGCCGAACCGGTGCTCGACGGGCAGCTGGCCGCCACCCCCGAGGACTGGACCGTGCGTCCGGTGGTGCGTGAACTCCAGGCCGCGGCCCGCGCACAGGGGCTGTGGAACCTCTTCCTTCCCGGCGGGCGGGACGGCGAGCACGGCGGCGAGAACGGCGGGGCGGGGCTGACCAACCTGCAGTACGCGCCCGTCGCCGAGGTCACCGGGTGGAGCCCGCGCCTGGCACCGGCCGCGTTCAACTGCGCCGCGCCCGACACCGGCAATATGGAGGTGCTGAACGACTTCGGCTCGCCGGCGCAGAAGGAGCGCTGGCTCGAGCCGCTGCTCGACGCCCGCATCCGCTCGGCGTTCTGCATGACCGAGCCCGAGGTCGCGTCGTCCGACGCGACGAACATCGGCACCCGGATCCGCCGCGACGGCGACCACTACATCGTCACCGGCCGCAAGTGGTGGTCGACCGGCGCGATGAACCCCGATGCGGCGATCTTCATCGTCATGGGGAAGTCGGATCCGGATGCCGCACGCCACCGTCAGCAGTCCATGATCCTGGTGCCGCGCGACACCGCGGGGGTGCGCATCGTGCGCCCGCTGAGCGTGTTCGGCTATGACGACCGCGACCACGGCGGTCACGCCGAGATCGCCTTCGAGGACGTGCGGGTCCCCGCGGAGAACCTCATCGCCGGCGAGGGCGACGGGTTCGCGATCGCTCAGGCCCGGCTCGGCCCCGGACGCATCCACCATTGCATGCGCGCGCTCGGCATGGGCGAGCGGGCCCTTGCGCTCATGATCGAGCGCGCATCGGCGCGGCACGCGTTCGGGCGCACGCTCGCCGAACAGGGCGTGGTGCGCGAGTGGATCGCCGAGGCCCGCATCCAGCTCGAGGCGCTGCGGCTGCTCGTGCTCAAGACCGCGTGGCTCATGGACACCGTGGGCAACAAGCACGCGATGACCGAGATCCAGGCGATCAAGATCGCGGTGCCTCGCGCGGTGCAGCAGATCATCGACCGCGCCATCCAGCTGCACGGCGGCGCGGGCGTCTCATCCGACACCCCGCTCGCCGAGCTCTATGCCGGCGTGCGGTCG
Organism: Microbacterium sp. B35-30; assembly: GCF_010634855.1. Lineage (GTDB taxonomy): Bacteria > Actinomycetota > Actinomycetes > Actinomycetales > Microbacteriaceae > Microbacterium. The sequence goes on from NZ_MWLQ01000059.1 coordinate 22,415, forward strand.
CTGCGCATCGCCGACGGTCCCGACGAGGTGCACCTCGCCGGTCTCGGTCGCGCGCAATTGCGCGGCTGACACCCACCGATCACACGGCTCGAGCGTCGAAGGAGACGATCATGACCACCCACCGCCCCGACCCCGCCATCGACGGGCCCGGCTTCGCGACGCTGTCGGTCGCGAGCATCCTCGCCGAGTCCGCCGTCCGCCACGCGGATCGCACGGCGTTCCACTTCGCCGGCACGACGACGACCTACCGGGAACTCTGGGATCAGACCCGCGCGTACGCCGGCGCGCTGCGTGCGCGCGGCATCGGCCGGGGCGACCGCGTCGCGATGCTCGTGCCCAACGTGCCCGATTTCGCCCGCGTCTACTATGCCGCCCTGTCGCTCGGCGCGATCGTGGTGCCGGTGCATCTGCTCTTCAAGGCCGATGAGATCGCCTTCGTGCTGCGCGACTCCGGCGCCGACGTGCTGGTCGCCGCTGCGCCGCTGTTGGGCGAGGCCGTGCCCGCGGCCACGGCGGCTGGGGTGCCCCTGGTGACCGTGCTGCTGCCCGCCGACGCGGGTGTCGACCTGCCGCGCCTCGAAGCCGAGGCCGCGACGGCCACGCCGATCGTCCACCACGAGGCGGTCTCGCCGCTGGATGCCGCCACCATCCTGTACACGAGCGGCACCACCGGCACTCCCAAGGGCGCCGTCGGCTCGCACCTCTCCATCGTCGAGCAGGTGCACACCACGCTCATCGACGCCTTCGACCTGGGCCCCGACGACGTCGTGTTCGGCGGGCTGCCGCTCTTCCACACCTTCGGGCAGACCGCCGTGATGAACATCGCGCTGCGGGTCGGGGCATCCGTCATCCTCCTCCCCCGGTTCGACGCCGACGAGGCGCTCGCCCTCACCACCGCGCTCGGTGCGACGGCGTTCACCGCCGTGCCGACGATGTACGTCGGAATGCTCGAGGCCGCGCGGCGCTCGCCCGCCCGGCCGCCGCTGCGCTACGCCGTCTCGGGCGGCGCGGCCCTGCCGGTGGCGGTGCTCGAGGGCTTCCGCGACGCGTTCGGCGCCGACGTGCACGAGGGGTACGGGCTCACCGAGACCGCCCCGACGGTGTCGTCGAATCCGCTGCATCAGCCGATCCGGCCCGGAACCGTCGGCCGCGCCCTGTGGGGCGTCGATGTCGCGGTCGCCGACCCCGAGACCGACGACGCCGTCGTGCTGCTCGACGAGCCGGAGGCGCTCGGCGAGATCGTCGTGCGCGGCCACAACCTGTTCAAGGGCTACCTCGGACGAGAGGATGCCTCGGCCGCCGCCGTCGTCGACGGCTGGTTCCGCACCGGCGACCTCGGCACGTACACCGATGGAATCCTCACGATCGTGGACCGCAAGAAGGACATGATCGTGCGGTCCGGCTACAACGTCTACCCGACCGAGGTCGAGGCGGTGCTGGCCCGGCATCCGGGGGTCGCCCTGGCGGCGGTGTTCGGCGTCGCCGACGACGTGCGCGGGCAGGAGGTGCACGCCGCAGTAGTCCCGCACGACGGCGTCGACCTGGACCCGGCCGAGGTCGTGGCGTTCGTGCGCGACCGCATCGCCGCGTACAAGTACCCCCGCGTCGTCCACGTCGTGCCAGCGCTGCCGCTGGGCTCCAGCGGCAAGGTGCTGAAGCGCGAGCTGGTCGCCCAGTTCTCACCCGTGCGCTGACCATCGCCGCAGACGCCTCAGGCCCGGACCCCGCAGGGTCCGGGCCTGATGCCTGAGCGGGGGGTCTCAGGAGCCGGGCACGCCCTCGCCCGACAGCTCCACGGGGGACGGATCGACCGTGGTCACGGTTCCGCCGTCGACGGCGTAGGTCGGGCCGACGTAGTCCTGCACGCCCTGGTCGACGGTCGTGATGCCGGCGCCGAGGTAGGCCGCATGGCTGTCCTCGCCGAACGACAGGGGAAGGATGCCGTTGCCGGCGAGGTCGCCGGAGCTGACGGCGTCGATCAGCGACTGGCGCGTCGGGTTCTCGCCCGCCGCTTCCAGCGCCTCGGCGAACAGGTACGCGACGCTCATGCCGTAGACGGTGTTGCCGTCGAACGGCGCGCCGTCGTTGTACTCGTCGTTGATCTGCCGGAAGAGCGCCACCCACTCCGAGTCGCCGCCCGCGGCGGGCAGGTAGTTCGTGCCCACGAGGCCCTGCAGCAGCTTGGGTCCGACATCGGCACCGAGGTATTCGACGAGCGTCTCGTAGCTCGCGCCCGATGACGACGAGAACCACATCGGGAACCATCCCAGCTGCGCGGCGGTGCCGAGCGCCAGCGCCGTGAAGCCGTTGATGGTCGCGAGGATGTTGATCTCGCACCCGGCCGCCTTGAGCGCGCCGATCTGCGCCGCGACGTCCTGGTTGGAGACCGAGTACCGCTCGACCTGCGCCAGTCCGTCGGCGCCGAGGGCGAGTTCGGCGCCCTCGATCATCTCGTCGCCGAAGTCGTCGTCCTGCCCGAGCAGGCACACGACCTTGTCGGGATACTCGTCGGCCGCATACTGCGCGAGCGCGGCGCCCTCGACGACGTAATCGGCGTTGAACCCGAACGTGTAGGGGTACTTCTCGGGCTGGTTCCAGCTGGTCGAGCCCGACGCGACGAACAGGTCGGGCACCTCGTTCTGGTTCAGGTAGTCGAGCACCGCGGTGTGGGTCGGCGTGCCGAGGCCGTTCAGGATCGCGAACACCTCGTCCTCCTGCACGAGTTCGCGCACGACTGTCTGCGTGTTCGCCGGGTTGTAGCCGTCGTCCTTGACGATGTACTCGATCTCGCGGCCGTGCACGCCGCCGTTCTCGTTCAGATAGGCGAAGTAGGCCGTGGCGGCGGCCGAGATCGACGAGTATCCCGCCGCGGCGGGGCCGGTCAGGGGCGTGTGCGTGCCGATCGTCACGGTGTCGTCGGTGATGCCCGGGACGTCTTCGTCGGGGCTGCCCGTGGCGGCGGGCGTGCTGCAGCCGGCGAGCGCGACGAGGAGGGCGGATGCGCCGACCAGAGCCGCGACGCGGCGCGCGGTGGAGTGCTGTGACATGGTCACCTCTTTCTGTGTGGTGTGGGTGGTGCGGAGGAGAGGACGGGTTCCGGATGCCCCGGCGCGGCGCCGTCCGCCGGGCTCGCGGCATCGTCGGCCGGGCCCGCGGCGTCTTCGGCCGGGGCCTCGGCCTCCCGGAATCGCGAAAGGGC
>NZ_MWLQ01000060.1 GCF_010634855.1 Microbacterium sp. B35-30
CGGAGAAGCTCAGCAGATCACCGGCGGCGTGCTCGGTGATCCGCAGAGCGGCCGCAAGCTCCAGTCGCACGCCGCGCTCCACGACCTCGGTCAGGACCCGGCCGTTGCGCGTCGCCTCGCGAAGCGCCTCACGCCGCATCGCGTCGATCCGCACCAGTCGCTGGGCGGCGAGCACCGTCATCATGTCGGCCGCCTCGATGACCAGATCGAGCTCGTCGGGGAGCATCCGATCGTCGAGTTCGGGGTCGTATGACATGCTTCAACAGTAGAACATACGTACGACACACGGTTCTAGGCGGTGGGGCTGAGATTCGATACCACGCCTGCTGCAGGGATGCCGATCTCGTCGAGCCAGTCGGAGAGGAGTGCTGCCATGAGACCGGGGCGCTCGTGAGGAAGTGCATGTCCGGCGTCGCCCGCGGTCACGACAGTGGCACGGGGGTATTGATCTCCGAGGCGCTGTTGCCGTTCCCAGCCGACCCAATGATCGTGTCGGCCTGAGACCACGAGCACCGGAGTCTCTACGGCCACCGTGTCGGGATCCGCGGCGTGCGGTCCCGCGGTGATCGCGCTCTCCAGCGTCTGCTCGTCGACCTCCCCGACGACGGGCAACACCGCGCGACGGAATCGCTCGAGTGTGTCCGCCGTCCGAACGACGAAGTACCCCTCGTACTCGGCCCGCTGATCCGGATCGAGTGCAGTGGACACGTGATCGTCTCGAACCACTGCCGGCGCAGGAATGCGCTGTTCCCCGGGAACGGCCGGGCAGATCAGCGCGATCCCGGCGATCCGGTCGGGATGCCGGGCCGCGATCGCGCGCGCGAAGTGTCCGCCGAACGAATGCCCGAGTACGAGAAATCTGCCGGTCGGTGCTTCCCTGTCAAGGAGGCGGTCGATGAGTTCCAGCACGTCATCTGGTTGCCGAACTCCCGATGAGGGGCGGGAGTCGCCGTGACCGGGCAGGTCGAGGTACACCCGACGAACTGGCCGTGCATCGATCATCGGCTCGAGGAAGTCGCGCACCTCGCCCCTCGCCGAGTATGCGCCGTGAAGGGCGAGGAGCGGGATGCCGGTGCCGACCGCGTCGTAGGCCAGCGAAGCGGTATCGCTGAACTGAACCCTCATCGTCATGTTCGCCGTGATGGAACTACGCTGTGACGGCGGTCGCACGGATGGACACGAGGATCCCGGGCAGTTCGACGCCGAGCTTCGCGACGTATCGCGCCGGTGCGGCTGACGGGAACCAGCGTGCGTACTCCTCGTTGAGCCCTGCGAAGTCCTCCGGCCGCGTGAGGAGGATGCCGATCTCGACGACGTCCTCCAGTCCCGCCCCGCCCGCCTTCAGGATCGCCTCGCAGTTGGCGAGCGCCTGGCGCGTCTGCTCCTGGATGGTGTCGCCGGCCAGGGTCCCCGTGCCCACGTCGATGCCCACCGTGCTCGAGACGTACACGTGCGTCCCGGCACGCACCGCCTGACTGTAGAACGGCGAGCTCGGAGCGTCCGACGTGGTGATGATCTCCCTGGGCATGGCGAGCCTCCTCATTGAGTGGGTACCGCTGCCGTGCATGCTGGCAGAAGACCACAGGCAGTGCCAGAGGCCAGGCGGGATCGAGGGGTCGTCACGTTAGCATTCGGGGATGACGAAGCCCGCTCCGAGGGAAGACGCGCCGATCGAAGATGTGCCGATCGGCGGTGAGGTCATCCGCCTCGGGCAGTTCCTCAAGTTCGCCGGGCTCCTCGACTCCGGTGGGAACGTGAAGGAGGCCATCATCGACGGCTATGTGACCGTGAACGGCGAGGTCGATCGCCGCCGCGGACGGCAGCTGCAGCTCGGCGACATCGTCAGCTTCGAGGGGCGCCGGGTCCGCGTCTGCCCGTGACCCGGCCCGGGCGGGGCAGCGGTGGGGGCCTGGAACACGAGCCGGCTCGCGGAGAATGAAGGGATGGAGTCGTGGGAGATGCGCGAGTGGTACGCCGAGTACATCGACGCGTGCAACCGGCACGACCTCGACGCCGTCCGATCGTTCGTCCATCCGTCGGTGCGCCGGGCGCACCTGCCTGGTGGCGCCGATGCGTGGATCGCCGACATGGCCGACCTCTTCCAGGGGTTTCCGGATTGGCGGTGGCGCCGCATCCAGCTCGTCGTGGAAGACGACCGCCTCGCCGCACATCTGCGCGGCAGCGGCACGCATCTCGGCACGTTCCGCGGCATCGCGCCGACCCGGCGCCACGTCAACGTCGCGGAGTTCGCGATGTACCGCGTGGCGAGCGGGCGGTTCTCGGAGTTCACCGGCTCGGAGAACGGCCTCGAGCTGCGCACGCAGCTCGGACAGTAGTCCAGCCCGGTGGGTTACTCCGGCGCGTACTTGAACGAGAGCTGGATCCGGGCGCGGAACAGCAGCGTCCCGTCGTCGCCGACGACGACATCCTGTTTCGTCACCTCGGCGACGCGGAGATCGTGCAGCGACCCCGCGGCGGTATCGATGGCTTCTCGTGCCGCCTCCTCCCAGGACGAGGCACTCGTGCCGATGACATCGATCACTCGGTAAACGCTCATGCTGACCCCTCATCACTGGATGCGGACAAGTCCATACTGATCGTGCCCGGGTCCGTAGGGAAGGGCCCCACCCGGCGTCAGCCGCCGGCCGCGGGGATCGTCCTGCGCATCACGGTCTTGCTCTTGCCGATGTGGCGCTCGAACGTGAATCCCGCCTTCTCGAACATCGCCCTCGTGCCGTTGTGCAGGAACGACGACGACGTCCTCTTCCCGGGGGCGAGCTCGTTGGGGAACGAGACCACCTCGCCGCCACCGGCCTGCGCGATCAGCTCGAGCGCGCCGTCCAAGGCCTCGCGTGCCACTCCCGAGCGTCGGTGGTCGCGATCGACGAAGAAGCAGGTGATGCGCCAGGGAGCCGGCTGCGTCTCGCCCCCGTCGTACTGCTTGCGGTGGTAGATGTTCGGCAACTCGGCCGGACTGCCGAACTCGCACCACGCGATCGCATCGTCGCCGTCGAAGACGAGCGCGGCGTGCGCCACGCCCTCCGCCACGAGTCGCTGCTTGAACGTCGGCCCGTCGTACTCGTCCTTGACCGTCTGCTCGGTGTCGCCGTGGAAGTACGAGCAGTAGCACCCGCCCCAGACGCCGTTGTGCTTCTGCGCGAGCGCCAGCCACGCCGGGAACGTCTCGGGAGTGAGCGGCTTGATCACGTGCGCAGTCGTCACGCGCGTGCCGGACGGGACGGTCTCATCGGCCATGGCAGCATCCTTGCGTCGGTGCAGCCAGTCTGGGACCGAACTCGGACCCTCGACAAGTGGCACGGCCACCGATCGGGCGGGCCGGCGACGTGCCGCCCACCGAGATCGGTGACCGAAAGACAGGCCGGCGTCAGCCGAGTCTGCCGAACGTCGTGTCGATGTCGGCCATCTCCATCGCCGCGGTGGCTTCGATGAGCGCCAGCAGCTCCGGGTCGGCGCCGGGAGAGAACTCCTCGGGTCGCTCGGGGGCGATCTGGATGGGCACGCCCTCGGGCGCCTGCTCGGTGGCGTCGAGCTGCGTGCCGTCGTCTGACGGCGACAGGCCCTGGAAGATCCTCCCGGCCTCGGACTGGTCGCCGAGGTCGAAGGAGTACTGCTTGCTCTGGAGGCCGAGGTCCAGCAGCCGCTTCACCTCGGGGAACCGCTCCGCGCTGGTCTTGGGGATCGGGAGCGCGGTCCGCCAATTGACACCGAGCGTTTCGAGGGCCTTGGCGTAGGCGTTCTCATGCGCCTGGTCTCGCACGATCAGGTACGAGATCGTGGATCGGGCCATCTTGTTGTCGGTCATCTCGTACAGGCGGCATTTCTGGAGGCGGCCGGTGGACTCGAGCATGAGGTTGTAGAGCAGGTCGAGGACGAGGTTGCCGGAGTTGTAGACGTAACTGCCGCTCCAGGGGTTTCCGACCGCGTCCACCGGCAGTGCCCCCTGAGCCCCCACCAGATAGTGATGGATGTTCCCGTGGTCCAGCGCGATGCTCAGCGGGGTCGCGCCGCGCGCGCCGGGCTGGTCGACCGGATCGTCCGGCTTCCCCTGATACGCCGGCGATCCGTCGAGCAGACGGGCGATCGTCGTGCCGATCAACTCGACGTGACTGATCTCCTCGGTTCCGATGCCCTGGAGGAGGTCCTTGTAGGGCTTCGCGTTGGCGCCGCGGAAGTTGATGCTCTGGAACAGGTACTGCATCATCGTGCGCATCTCACCGAACTGACCACCCAGCCCTTCCTGCAAGGCGTTGGCCGCGGCGGGATCTGGCTCGTCCTGCTCGATGGGGTTGATCAGGTTCTGCAGGTGAAAGTACATGGCTTCTCCTCCGGTGTCGGCGAATGTACGGAACACCCTCGGGCCCCACATTCGGGGTCGGCACCGGGATGGACACGACGGCAGGCGACGCGTACTATCCGCCCCGTGAATTCGCGTGCGCAGGGGAATGGCACGACCGTGGAGCAATCGGGAGGATTGTCAATCGGATGCCGGCACGCGCCGTCCTGCGGCGGTCTTCGCCGCGACCGCGTGGCAGACACATCGAATCGGCAAGCTGGGCCACCGATGCGATGCGCCTCTTGCACATGTGAGGCCGCGAACTACTCCCAGGTCGCGGTATCCGGATCGATCCCGTGGTGGCGCGCGGATCCGTCGATGCTCTGACGGAACCACGTGGCGAGGCCGTCTCCCATCCCGTTGTAGTACGACGAGAACCCTGGGTCGGCCTCGAACATCCGCCCCAGGCACACCTGCATCTGTCGCGTCAAAGGGAAGAAGTTGGAGAACAGTTCCCGGTGGCGCTCGGCGAGTTCATCCGCCTCCTCGCTGCCCGGCTCGACGCCTCGGCTCACCGCATCGACGAGGTCGTGCTGGAGTGCGGACATGGCCTCGGACAGCGCCCGCCACTGGGCCGGTGATCGAGACGCGGAGCGCTCCGCGAATTGCGCCCACTGCCTCGACCGTCCCCAGACGAAGCGGGCCGCGCGCGATTGCTGCGGGTCCCACTCTTCGCCGAAGACCTCACGCTGCTCGTCGTCGCTCATCAGGATGCCGCGCTCGTGCGCGTCAGTCATGCGCTCGAGTCGTTCGTCGAGCTGCTGCAAATCGTGAATCCGTTCTGCCAGCTGTGCGCGCTGCTCGCGCAGCGTGCCTCCGATGTCCGCGGTCGCATCATCGAGCACCTCACGAATCGCGTCGAGCGCCAGCCCGGCCTCGCGATACGCCACGACCCGGCTGAGGCGCTCGAGGTCATCCCAGGTGTAAAGGCGGTAGCCGGCAGGCGTACGGCGGGACGGCGATGCGAGACCGATCTCGTCCCAGTGGTGGAGAGTGCGCACGGTCAGTCCGAGGAGATCGGCGGCGACGCCGACCGTCGCATCCTCATCGATCTCGCTGTCAACCGTTGATGTCATTGTGCTCCTCCTTCGGAGTCTCCCGGCGCGAAGATCCCTACAGACGCGAAATCGCGCGCCACGTCGCTGTCGGGCGCGAACGGCGTCGCCGCCGTGAACGTGACGTGCGCCCCCTCCGGAGTGACGACAGCGATGTCGCGAGTTCTCCAGGCCGTGTCGTACGGTCCTGTCACCGAATCCGGTGACAGTTGTCGACATGCCGCGGCCACGGACTCGAGCTGGCCGAGGACGCAGGAGACGAACACCTGAACCGGGGACGCCGCTGACGGAGCCGCGTGGTCGTCCGCGGGAACCAGCAGAACATCCTGGAACGCCCACCGTCGCAGATGGACGATCTGTCCAGGAACGCTGAACAAGTCGACGAAGCCGAGTCCGCGTACCCAGAAATCGGTCGACGCGCTAAGGTCCCTCGTCCGGATCTTCACGAACATCGGCATCGCGTAGATGCCGAGGAACGGATCGGGCGCGACCGCGTCCGGGCCGTCCGGAACGGGGCTCATCTCGAATGCATTGAAGTAGTCAGCCACGTGAGACACTCTGGGTCCTCACGTCGCGTGAGGGTCAAACTCGCGCCTCATCTCGCGTCGCCACGACGTTCACCCCTCGCCCGAGCGCTCCCATCGACGGTACGACCGCATGCCATGCGCGACGGCCAGACGGATCACCCAGTAGCAGAACAGGAACAGCAGGACCAAGCCAAGGATCGTGGCGCTGATGTAGATCACCCAGAACAGGAGCACCTGATTCGGATCCGAGAAGTCGAAGGTCATGGCCTCAAGGTAGTGGTGTCGTGCGCTGCTGACCCGCAGCCCCTCCTATCGCCATGTTGCACCCGCGCGGATAGTGAGGGCATGGACGCCGCCCCTCGGGGGTCGGCCGGGCGCGAGGCCGACGAGCTTCAGCGCAGACGGCAACGAGCAACTGACGTCGCAGCAGACGACGTCGCGCGTGAGCTGAATGACCTGCGTGCACGGGCGTATGGTCCAGAACCCGACATCGGAGCCGACCCAGCGGCCATGTTGCGCTTGATCAAGCTCGAAGCGGCCCATATCGCCGCGCTGCCGCCCGTCAGCGCCACCGCGTCTGCCGACTACCCCACGGCCAGGGGTGCGCGCCAGGGCGAGACCCGCCCCGGACGAGCGCGGCTCGAACGAGTCCTTGTCGTATTCGGGCATCGTGAACTCTCCGTGGAGGAGGTGTCGATCTTCAGCCCGTCTTGCAGGGTGTTGACCGCGGCAACGTCGGCACGATCCGCCGGGTCGACCAGGATGCGGGATGCCACGAGTACCCATGGTGTGTCGAACTCACTCGTCGTGAGCTCGTACGTGCCGCCGGAATGGAAGACCCGGTTGATGTAGTGGTCTTCGTTGACCACCATCACGGACATGTACCGTTCGCCCGCGTCCGGCAGCGTCAGTGTGGCGCCATCGCGGATGTCGACGATGGCGAGGCGTCGGAGTCCAGCCTCGCCCACCACTCGATGGTTTCCATGCGGCCACCATTGCACCAGCTGAAGCCGGCCGAAAGCCGGTCGCTCTGCGAGCGTCGTCATGAACGTTTGAGTTCGGGTCGCGGACTAGCCTGCCACGAGAAGTGCCCGGGCACGAGCGTTGACGAGGATGTCAACGTTGTCGGTGCGCTGCTCCGCGGACCCACGGCCATACGGGAGTGTTCTCACCTCGTCGCGAACGATGCCACCGAGTAGCTGGCTCACGATCAATGGGTTCGGGTGGATGTGGGGTCGATCCCAGAAGGGCACGATCGCCTGCGTCGCCGTGGTGAGGCCGAGAGTGTTCTGCTCGCGCAGCAACGCCTCGAGTGCACGGGTGAGGCCGGACTGTCGATCGGCGTCGTCGTCGGCGTGGAGCGTCTTGTTGAGCGGCTCGCCGAGTTCCTTCGCGCGCGTGAGGCTGTTGAACGACGTGCCGAACCATTTCGCGTAGGGCGGCCAGCGTCGTTCGAGCATGAACGCCAGGTGCATGGTGATCTGAGTCAGGCGGGCGGCGATGACGCGAGCGCCGGCTTCGTCGCCGACCTCGGCGGCGCGGCTCATCAGCGGGAGTTCCTGCGCGAGGCGGATCCAGTCGCACGCGAGGATGTAGCGCCAAACGTCGTCGGGGTACCAGGCCAGAGCATGCCGGGTCGCAATGAGCGCTCCGTCGATATCAATGAACACGGGACCGGCGGTGACCTCGAGTGCGGCTTGTCCGGTGAGCGACAGCCAGTCTTCGACGGACGGGTCTGTGCGCGCGTCGAAGCCCAGGCGTGCGTCAAGAAACTCGGAGACTGAGGTGACGTCCACGTGGTGGCGGCGCTCGGTCTGACCGGTGAATGCGAAGCGGGTCGGGAGTCCCTCGTACGTTTCGGGAAGCTGTCGCTCGAGTTCTCGGTCTACCTCGTTGACGGCGTCGGCCGGTACGAACAGGTTCAGTCGGAGGCCCCAGTCATGGTCTTGGGAGGTGACGTCATCGAATCCAAGGACGTCGGAGCCCGAGCCGACCCGGCCCGCAGCATATGGGAGGTGAGGGAACCGCTCCGCGAGTATTGGGCGCACCAGATCCGAGTGGTAGTGCCGCGCAAGATCGACGCCGCTCCAGCCGGTTTGCTTCACGGTTCGATCCTGCACGACTCGACTGATCGCGTGCGAACGTGGGTCGTCTGGCGCGCAGATGAGAGCCCCCTGCAGCGCACTCTCTTGGCAGCGGGAGTTGGACCCGGCTAGTCGCCGTCCGCGGCACCGGCACCGGCATCGCCATCGACCTCGACGGCGAAAGGCTCCGGGTGTCCGACAACGGCGGTAGATGTCGTGGAGGCATCCCCCGCCCGAAGTTTGGCTGCCTCGAGTGCCCGGTCAATGGCGAGGTCCATGTCCGATCCAGGATGAACGTGTTGGCCGTCGCTTGACATGTTGCCTCCTGCGGCGAGCATATCCGCAGAGCTAACAGCAATGCGCGCGCGGCAGGGTCGCTCAGTGACGCAGCTTAAGCCGCGCGGGGTTCAGCTACTCGGTAACCATGTCGGCGTGGCGATGAGCGACCTTCCACGCACCGCCTTCTCGGCGGTACACCTGAGTGGCCCGCAGTGTGAAACTACGCGGCTGGCCATTGACCGAAGTTGAGATGTGCTCCAGGCCAGCGGTATAGGCCATGTCATCCACAACGTCGTACGCCTGCAGTTCGAACGTGTAGGACGTGCAGTCGGAGAAGTTCTGCTCGAGGTGTGTGAAGGTCTCCGCGGGCGCACACTGAGGGCACGCGCCGTACAGGGCCGCGGTAAAGCCGCGCTGCGAAACCGCCGGGCCGGAACCCCGCCCGCAGAGGGCGTGTCGGCGTCGCCCCGATAGGATGGGGTGTAACCGTCCGATAACGGGGGAGTAGCCCATGCCAGGCATCGTGATCGTCGGAGTCCAGTGGGGAGACGAGGGCAAGGGCAAGGCCACCGACCTCCTCGGTGAGCGCACCGACTGGGTGGTCAAGTTCAACGGCGGCAACAACGCCGGCCACACGGTCGTGATCGGCGACGAGAAGTATGCGCTGCATCTTCTGCCCTCCGGCATCCTGTCTCCCGGTGTCAACGCGGTCATCGGCAACGGCGTCGTGGTCGACCTCGAGGTGCTGTTCGCCGAGCTCGAGGCGCTGCACGCGCGAGGCGTCGACGCGTCGCGGCTGCGCGTGAGCGCGAACGCCCACATCATCACGCAGTACCACCGCACGCTCGACAAGGTCACCGAGCGGTTCCTCGGCAAGCGTCAGATCGGCACGACCGGCCGGGGCATCGGTCCCGCATACGCCGACAAGATCAACCGCGTCGGCATCCGCGTGCAGGACCTCTTCGACGAGAACATCCTGCGCCAGAAGGTCGAGGGAGCCCTCGACCAGAAGAACCACCTCCTGGTGAAGATCTTCAACCGCCGTGCGATCACGGTCGACGAGGTCGTCGACGACCTGCTCTCGTACGCCGAGCGCCTGCGGCCGATGGTCGCCGACACCGGGCTGCTGCTGAACGAGGCGCTGGATGCCGGCGACGTCGTCGTGTTCGAGGGCGGCCAGGCCACGATGCTCGACGTCGACCATGGCACCTACCCCTTCGTCACGTCGTCGTCGGCGACCGCCGGCGGCGCCGCCACCGGCTCGGGCGTCGGCCCCAACCGCCTGGACCGCATCGTGGGCATCGTGAAGGCCTACACGACGCGCGTCGGCTCGGGGCCCTTCCCGACCGAGCTCTTCGACGAGAACGGCGACTTCCTGCGCTCGCGCGGCTTCGAGTTCGGCACCACGACCGGGCGCCCTCGTCGCGTCGGCTGGTACGACGCGCCGATCACGCGCTACGCGACCCGCATCAACGGCATCACCGACCTCGTCCTGACCAAGCTCGACATCCTCACGGGCCTCGACCAGATCCCCGTGTGCGTGGCGTACGACGTGGACGGCGAGCGGTTCGACGAGATTCCGGTGAACCAGTCCGACTTCCACCACGCGAAGCCGATCCTGGAGTACTTCCCCGGCTGGAAGCGCGACATCTCCGGCGCCCGCAGCTTCGACGATCTCCCCCGGGAGGCCCAGGAGTACGTGCTCGCGCTCGAGGCGATGAGCGGCACGCGCATCTCGGTGATCGGCGTCGGCGCTTCGCGCGATGCGGTCATCGTCCGCCACGACCTCGTCGATTGACGCGGTTGCGGCTCCGATGAGATTCCTGCTGGGCGGCTACACCGCCGACATGGACGGCCGCGGGAGCGGGATCGGGATGCTGCTCGCCGGCGCGCCCGACGACGCCTCCGCCGGTGGCGCGCTCGCGTTCGCGGGCGACGTCGCGACCACCGACTCGCCGTCGTGGCTCGCGCCGCACCCGGGATCGGGGAGCGTGACGAAGGGCCACGTCGTGTACGCGGCGCTCGAGAAGCGCCGGCAGGTGCAGGCGTTCCGCCGCACCGGCGACGCCACCTTCGTGCCGCTCGGCGCACCCGTCGCGGCCGGCGAGGCGGTGTGCCATGTGGCGGTGTCGCCCGACGGCCGCGTCCTGATCGCCAGCTGCTGGGGCGACGGCCGCGTGGTCCGGATGGACCTGGATGCCGCGGGCCGGCCGTCGTCGCCGGTCCTGGCACCTGCGGCGGTCGACCCGTACGGGCCCGACGCCGCGTCCGCCCCGGCCTCGGCCGGCGACATCGACCTCGTCGCCGCGGCCCGCGCCCTGCGCGAAGCCGCGGGAGCCGAGTATGCGCATCTCGTGCCCGATCACGACGGCGCCGACGAGGCCGATGCCGATGCCGATG
>NZ_MWLQ01000061.1 GCF_010634855.1 Microbacterium sp. B35-30
CCCGCGGCATCCGTCCGTCTTCCGCAGCATCGAGCCGGCGTGGAACGACCAGAACCTGCGCGAGATCAGCCGGGCCGTCGTGAGCCCGCTGTTCTTCGCGCACGTGCGTGCGGCTGCCGGCCCGCCGATCCAGCAGACGAACTGCCATCCGTTCCGTCACGACAACTGGCTGTTCATGCACAACGGCGGGATCTCGCAGTTCGGCCTGATCAAACGGGAGCTCGCGCTCGCCGTGGACCCGTCGCTGTACCCGCTCATGCAGGGCACCACGGACAGCGAGGTGCTCTTCCATCTCGCATTGACCTTCGGTCTCGCCGATGACCCGATCGGCGCGGTCGGAGCCGCCGTCCGCCGCGTGGAGGAGGCCGGCCACGCCGCCGGCGTGCAGTTCCCCATGCAGGGCACGCTCGCGGTGTCGGACGGCGAGACGCTGTGGGCGTTCCGCTACTCGTCGCAGGGGCGCTCCCGCTCGCTGTTCCACTCGGCCGACGTTCTCACCATCCGCGGCATGTACCCGGACGCCGACCGGCTCTCGCTCTTCGGCGACCACGCGCAGGTGGTCGTGTCGGAGCCGCTCAACGACCTCCCGGGCGTCTTCCTCGAGGTGCCCGAGTCGACCGTCGCGGTGCTCGACCCGGAGGGCTACCACCACGAGGCCTTCCTCGACGCGTGAGGCCGGGGTAGACGCCGCCGTGCCGGGTTCGCCGCCGCCGCAGCCGAGGTCGGGCGCCGATTCGCGGCATCCGCCCGCGTGTCGTAAGCTTGTCGGCGGTGACGTGTCCGAGCGGCCGAAGGTGCAACTCTCGAAAAGTTGTGTAGGGTAACCCCCTACCGTGGGTTCAAATCCCACCGTCACCGCCAGAAAAACCCCTGATGATCAGGGGTTTTTCCATTGGTGCGACCGCGGAATGCCCACACCGCGCCCACATTTTGCCGCGATTCCACCGCCTCAGAGGCGATCCTCCGCGGCCGGTTGCCGGGCTTCATCGAACGGATCTTCCGCCTCAGTCCGCGGAATTCCGCGAGTCTGAGATCATGCCGCTGATCGCACGCGGGCACGGGCGGCTGTGATCCGCCGTCCCTACCGTGGGCATCCGGCCAACCGCAGGGTGTCAACGACATCGGTGACACCTCCTGCTCTTGGGGCCTCGGGGCTTGACGTTGCTGATGTAGGTGACGCCTCGCGCTGGCCAGTTGTGCTCGGCGACGGGCGTGCCGCGGTCGTCGAAGATCATGATGCCGCCGGCTTCGCACGCGAGGTCGACGTCTTTCCCGCGCATCGGGTAGCTGCACTTGAAGATCGTGCCGCGTGCATTGATCGACCCATTCGGGTGGACGGTCGCGACGCGGATTCCGTCGCGGACGCGACCGTTCGACCGACTGATCCTCGCCGTTCGGTAGCGGCCGAGCCGCCGACGGCGCGTTGGTCGATAGGGCGTGACCAAGACGCGACACGCGACGGCCTTGGCCGAGGTTGCTGGGCGCGGAGGCGCTTACTGGCGAGTGTTCACCGGCTCCGCGCGTCCCTCCGCGGACACCTGTGGGCGAGATCGTCGTCTTGACGCCTCCAAGTTCGGCGGCTATTCTCATGCCAAGACGATTTGGCAAATCGTATTGGCACCAAGTTCCAACCCTGACCACACATCAACGAATGGAGTCGAAGTGATGAAGCTTCGCATGCAACTGACCGGGCGCGCGCGCCGCGCCCTGGTCGCGACAGCAGCGGTGAGTGCAGCTGCTCTTGCTCTCAGCGGCTGCGGCGCCGGAGGCGGCGGAGACGACGCATCCGACAGCGCTGGTCTGAATGTTGTCGTCGAGGGAGGCGGCAAGGCTGAGCTGCAGCCGATCGCTGATCTCTATGAAGAAGAGACGGGCACCGAGGTGACTCTGGTGGAGTTGCCGTACGCAGGGCTGTACGACCGGATCTCGTCGGAGCTGCAGGCCGGAGAGCCATCGTTCGATGTCGCGGCGCTCGATGCGATCTGGCTGCCCGCATTCGCCCCCGGGCTGGCGCCCCTCGATGATCTGTACACCGATGAAGTCGAGTCGGACCTGTTCGGTGGACTGGTCAGCGAAGCGCAGGTGGACGGGACCTTCGTTGGCATGCCCGTCTGGACGAACTCGGAGATCCTGTTCTACCGGACGGATCTGTTCGAGGACCCCGCCAACATGGCCGACTTCGAGGCAGAGTACGGGTACGCGCTGGCCGCCCCGACGACCTGGGAGCAGTACCGCGATATCGCAGAGTTCTTCACCCGCGACACCGATGGCGACGGTGCGATCGATCTGTACGGCACCGACGTGAAGGGTGCGGTCGAGACGGAGTGGTTGGCGACCGTGTCTCAGGCCGGCGAAGAGAGCATGGTGTTGGATGCCGACGCTGGCGAGGTGACGATCGATGACGCCGAGCACAAAGAGGCACTGGACTTCTACGTGAGTCTCCTTCCCTACGCTCCTTCCGGAGCGGCACAGCTGGACTGGGCTGGAGCGCAAAACCTCTTCTACCAGGGCAAGCTCGCGATGATGCGGTTCTGGGGCCACGCCTACCGGCAGACGCCGGACGACTCACCCATCAAGGACCAGATCGGCGTCGCGCCCATGATCGGCGGGTCCGGCGGAGTGGCCGGAGTTCCCGGAGCCTGGTACCTCTCCGTTCCGGCATCTGGAGACAAGCAGGACGCCGCGAAGGACTTCATCCAGTTCGCATACGAGCACAACGATCTCTCGGCCGACACCTCCCTCGGGCTCGTCGCCCGTAAGAGCGCCTTCGAGAGCAAAGAGGCTGAAGCCGGATTCGAGAATTACCCCGCGCTCGTAGCGACGCTGGAGGCCCCCCAGTCATTGCCGCGGCCCGCGACCCCGCAGTGGCAGGAGATCGTCGACTCGGTGCTGATCCCGATGCTCCAGAAGGCCGTCGAGCCTGGGGCGGATACCGCGCAGCTGCTGTCGGACGCGAAGTCCCAGATCGAGTCGATCGTCGAGTAGACGGTCCCTGTCAGGAAGCACTCCATGGAGACAATAACTTCTCCCACCCGCGTCGGGGCGGCCTCGGCCGCCCCGACGCGGGGGACCCGACACACCCGTCGGCATGTCAGCAAGGAACGCGGCGACCGCCGGTTCGCGCTGCTGCTCATGGCGCCGGCCGCGCTGTTCCTGGCCGCCTTCGTCCTCTGGCCCCTCATCCGGTTCGTCTACGACAGCTTCTTCGAGATCTCACCGTTCGCGGGTGCCCCACGCGAGTTCGTGGGTTTCGCGAACTACGTGACCGCGTTCGCGTCAGAAGCGTTCCAGTCCGCATCGATCCGCACGATCGTGTACACCGTCTTCGTGGTCGGCGCCGAGTTCGTGCTCGGGCTGGCCGCCGCGCTGCTGTTCACGGCGCTCGGTCAACGGTCCGCGGTGTTCCGCACCGCCTTCATGTACCCGCTCATGATCGCGCCCGTCGTCGCTGGACTGCTGTGGCGGTTCCTCCTCATCGACAACTTCGGCATCGTCAACCAGTTGCTCTACGAGGCGCACATCCTCTCGAGCCCGGATCAGATCCACTGGCTGAGTGATCCGAACATCGCGCTGTTCTCCGTCGCGATCCCGGACATCTGGCTCACGACGTCGTTCATCACACTGGTGCTGTTCGCCGGCTTGCAGAACATCCCGGGCGACGTGATCGAAGCAGCCCGCATCGACGGTGCCCGCTACCCGAGGATCCTGTTCAGCATCATCATCCCGCTGCTGCGACCCGTGATCGCCGTCGCGCTGATCATCCGTGGAATCGACGCCGCTCGAGCATTCGACATCATCCTGATCCAGACGGACGGCGGCCCACAGGGCAGCACGACCACCCTCAGCCTTCTCATCTACCGAACCATGACACGTTTCGGCGACCCTGGGCTCGCCAGCGCCATGGGAACCGTCTATCTCATCGTCATGCTCGCCGTGGCAATCACCGCAATCATGTTGATCTGGCGCCCAGGGAGCAGCACGCGATGAATCCTCTAGTCACCCAGGGAAAGAGCCGCATCCTGCTGTGGGCTCTCCTCGCCGCAGCGATCATCCTCTACGGATTCCCGTTCCTGTACCTGCTGCTGACGTCGTTCAAGCCACCGCTCGACGCGATCGCCGTGCCGCCATCGGTATGGCCGGAGACGTGGACCCTCGACAACTATGTGTCTGCACTCACCCGCGAAGGCGTGCCGGCCGCACTCATCAACAGCGTCGTGACAGCGGTGATCTCGACCGCGCTGTCACTGGTCCTCGCTGTGCCCGCCGCATATGCGATCACCCGGTTCCGGACACCGAGCGGGCGCGTCTTCATCGTCGCCGCCCTCGTCACACGCATGGTCCCGACGATCGCCGTAGGAGTCCCGCTGATCGAGGTGATGCGCACTCTCGGTCTGACCGACACGTCCTTCGGGCTTGCGCTCGCACACACCACCATCTCGCTGCCGTTGTCGATCTGGCTGATGGCCAGCTTCTTCGAGGCGGTGCCCGACGAGCTCAGCGAAGCCGCGGAAGTGGACGGGTGCAGCCGGCTCCAGGCGATGTGGCGTGTCGTCCTGCCGGTGGTATCGGGTGGGCTCGCGGTGACGGCGATCTTCGCATTCCTCGCATCCTGGAACGAGTTCCTCTTCGCTCTGCTGCTGACCTCCGTCCGCGCACAGACCACCCCTGTGGTGATTGCGAACTTCCAGAGCCAGTTCGGGTTGGACTGGGGCGGCATGACGGCACTCGCAGCGGTCTACTCCATCCCGGTCATCCTCCTCACCCTGTTCCTCCAACGCCAGATCGTCGCGGGCCTCACCCTCGGCGCAGTCAAAGGCTGAGGGCCGCAGACGCGAACGGAGAAAAGAATGTCGAACGACAACACCTACGACGTGACCACGTGGCCTCATGGCGATCCCCATGACGACATCGGCGAGGTCTTCAACAGCATCATCGCTGATGTCAAGGCAAGGCAGGCAGCATCCGATGTGAATGACGGTGGGAAGCCAGGGGCGGTGATCTACATTCCGCCTGGGGACTACCGCCTTCGCACGCAGGTGCTGATCGACATCAGCTTCCTGCGGGTACACGGGTCAGGGCATGGCTTCACATCGTCGAGCATCCGGTTCAACGTCCCGGAAGAGGAATGGCCCGGGTTGCATGAACTGTGGCCGGGCGGCAGCCGAATCCTCGTCGACATCCCTGTCGACCATGCCCGTGACGAATCCGAGGGCACGGCGTTCCTCGTTGCGAGGACCGGAAGCCCGCGGATCAGCTCCGTCGAGTTCTCCAACTTCTGCATCGACGGTTTGCACTTCACCGCTGAAGGCCCGGCGAACAACCCGGAAAATTCCTACGCGAACGGCAAGACAGGTATCTATATCGCCGACGCGAACGACTCGTTCCGGGTCACCGGCATGGGGTTCGTCTACCTCGAGCATGCCCTGACGATCTACAACGCGGACGCACTGTCCATCCACGACAACTTCGTCGCCGAATGCGGCAGCTGCATTGAACTGCGCGGCTGGGGTCAGGCATCCAAGATTTCTGACAACCTGATCGGAGCCGGGCCCGAGGGCCGCTCGATCTATGCCGAGAACCACGGCGGGCTGCTGATCACCGCGAACAACGTCTTCCCCAGGGGTTCGAGTAGCGTCCACCTTCACGGGGTCACCCGGTCGAGCGTGACCAACAATCGCCTGCATTCGTTCTACCCGGGAATGGTGGTGCTGGCGGCGGGAAGCTCAGAGAATCTCGTGGCGTCCAATCATTTCCTGCGCGACCACGAACCTTGGACGCCGTTCCTGGGCGTCGACAACGGCGTGGACGACCTCGCCGGGCTGCTGGCCATCGATGGCAGCGACAACTCGGTCATCGGCAACCACTTCTCCGAAGTCGTCGACTCGCGCAGCATCCAGCCGGCTGACGCCAGCCCGGTCATCATCCGGATCCTCCGCGGAAACGACAACCACGTCGCGACCAACCATGTCGTGGCGAAGGATGTCGCCACCGCTTCGAGCGACTCCGCATTCGAGGCGCAGGTTGATGCGCTGCTCACGACCGGATCCTCTCAGGCTCTCGCGGTCACCACCGTGATGGTGGATGCCGCATCCACCCGGAACACGATCCTCGACTCCGGTCGCGACGATCAGGTCGTCCTGAACCGGGCGGTGAACGCCTTCCGTGCCACGCCGTCGGTCGGGTTCGCGGCTCCCGCGGCCGACGGGGCTGCCCGAAAAGTGGTACGAACGTGAGGGGGAAACGATGACGGGAAGCCGGGTGACGGAGAAGACCGCCGGGATCCGAGACGTCGCGGCACACGCCGGCGTCTCGCAGACGACCGTGTCGCACGTGCTCAACGCCACCCCGCATACACGGGTAAGCGAAGACACCGCGGCCCGCGTCCGTGCGGCGGCGGAGGAACTGGGCTATCGCCCCAACCGGCTTGCCCGCGGGCTGCGCACCCAGGCGTCGGACATGATCGGTCTGCTCACGGAGGAGATCGCCACGACCCCGCACGCCGGCCGGATCATCCTCGGCGCGCAGGAGGAGGCGAGCCGCCGCAACCTCACTCTCGCCATCATCAACTCCGAATTGAATCCAGACCCGGAAGTGGGGTCGGCACCGATCCAGGCCTTCCTGGATCGACAGGTCGACGGCATCATCTACGCGACGGTCTACCACGATGAGATCATCGCCCCCGACAACATGCGGTCGCGGCCGGCCGCGCTGATCGGCGCGCGAGACGCTGCAGGAACCATCCCCGCGGTGCTCCCAGATGAGCGCGCCGGTGCAGCCGCGGTCGTGGAAATGCTCGCACGGGCCGGCCACCGTCGGATCGCGTTCGCCGCAAGCGGCGACGACGTCCCCGCCACCCGGGGTCGCCTGCTGGGATACCGCGACGCAATGCAGGCGGCGGGTCTGTCGACCAGGGACCTCATCCTGTCGGGCACTGCAGACGCGCGGGGCGGATACCGCGCCACCGTCGAATTGCTCGACCGCGGCCCCACCGCGGTGTTCTGCTACAACGACCGCATGGCGATCGGCGCCTACCGCGCGGCCGGGGAACGCGGACTCGTCATCCCCACCGATCTATCCATCGTCGGATTCGACGACCAGGCGCCCATCCCCGACAGCCTGTTCCCGACGCTCACGACCGTATCGCTGCCGCACTACGAGATGGGCGCCTGGGCGGTGGCCACATTGGCCGCGCTGGTCCACGGCAAAGGCGAAGAAGCCCTGCTGGCCGCGCACCCGACGGTGTTGGCGTGCCCGCTCGTGGAGCGGGAGTCAGTAGCGCCACCGCCCGCCGGTACACACATCTGAGCCACGCGGGCCCCGGGGTCGCCGTGACGGCAGCGCCGCCGCTCACCACCCGGAAGGTTCGCGTGTCGGCTGACGCCGATGCGCCTCCACTGGCGCCGCATTGAGAGAGGAACGCGGATGAGACCCGCACTGCACTTCACCGCCACCAGCGGATGGATCAACGACCCTCACGGTGTCACGTATCGCGATGGCCAGTACCACGCGTTCTATCAGTACGTTCCGGGCCAGACGGTATGGGGACCCAACTGCCACTGGGGCCACGCCGCCGGTCCGGATCTGCTGAGTCTGCGCGAACTCCCTGTCGCGATCGTCCCCGGCGACGGCGATGACGGCATCTGGACGGGATGCGTGGTCACCGATGACGAGGACAACACGCGAGCCTTCTACACCTCGACGACAACACCGGATTTCGGAATCGGCCGGATCCGCGTGGCTACACCCGTCGACGATGATTGGCTGGCGTGGTCGAAAGACGAGTTCGTCGTGGAGGCTCCTGCAGACCTCGACCTCATCGCCTATCGCGACCCGTTCGTCCGGCGGGAGGAGACAGGCTGGAGGATGTTCGTCGGCGGTGCGCTGCGAGACGGCACAGCCGTCGCGCTCTCGTACATTTCGGACGACCTGCAGCACTGGACGTACTCGGGCATCGCGCTGCAACGGTCCACCGCGGAGACCGAACCCGTCTGGATGGGGGCGCTCTGGGAATGCCCGCAGATTCTGAGCATCGACGGCCGCGCCATCATGGTCTCTTCCATTTGGGACAACGACGTGCTGCACTACGCCGGGTACGCCGTCGGCTCATACAACGACGGCCGATTCGTCGCCGACAACTGGGGACGGTTGACGTTCGGTGACAGTTACTACGCGCCTTCGCTGTTCTCCGACTCAGAAGGCCGCCCTTGTCTGCTGTTCTGGATGCGGGGGATTGCGGACGAGCAAGCGGAATGGGCGAGCGCGCACAGCATTCCGTATCTCCTCTCCCTCGACGACGACCGACTCGTGGCCAGCGTCCACCCGGACGTCGAGAAGCACCGGGGCGGTCGGGCGGAGTCGGTGCGAGTCGAAGGGACCGCAGCCGACGTGGTCTGGAGCGACGGCGAAGGCGGAGAACTCACGATCGCGTCAACCGAGGCGGTCGTGAGCATCCTGTGGAAGCCGGGCGAAGCAACAGTGGTCGAACGAACCGCGCACGCTCTGAACACCACGTGCTCTGTGCCGGTCTCGGGGGCCGTTCGAGTGGTTATCGACGGGCCGATCCTCGAACTGTCCTCGGCAGGTGGCCTCCTCGGCCTGCCGACGGATCTCGGCGGTACGTCGCTTCAGATCGCGGCGGACCGAGGAGATGTCGAGCTTTTCGCGCTGAGTTGACATGGCGACGGGCGACGCGAACCGTCGAGTGCCTGACGCGCACTGATCGGATGACTCAACGACCATCAGGACGAGCCAGAAGTGGTGTTAGGGGTACAACAGGATGATCCACAGGCAAAGCCTCGACGTGCTGGTCATCGGCGAGGCTCTCATCGACATCGTCCAGTCCGGCTCCGGCCGGACTGAACACGTCGGAGGGAGCCCGGCCAACGCCGCGCTCGGGTTGGGACGCCGGGGCGCGAAGGTGGGGCTGCTCACTCACCTGGCCGACGACCCACTTGGGCACACCATCGTTCGGCACCTCGAAGCCTCCAACGTTCACATACTCGCCGAGTCGATCAGCGCTGCAACTACGTCAACGGCCGTGGCGACAATCGGTCCCGACGGACAAGCCGAGTACGACTTCGACGTCATGTGGGATGTCCGGGCACCCGATGCGGTGAACCCACGCGTCGTGCATGCCGGCTCCATCGCGGCCTTTCTCGAACCAGGAGCAACGACCGTCCAGGACCTCCTGCGCCACACCGCGGCAAAAGAGGTCACCTTCGACCCCAACATCCGTCCCGCGTTGATCGGCGGGCACACGGTTGCCCTCGCTGTCTTCCAGGAAATGACCCGACTGTGCACCGTCGTCAAGATGAGCGACGAAGACGCCGTCTGGCTGTATCCCGAATTAGCAGCCGACGACGTCCTGGACGCCGTGCTGGGCTTGGGAGCCCACATGGTTGCGATCACTCTGGGATCGGAGGGAGCGATCATTGCCAACGCGGAACATCGCGTCCGGATCCCCGCGTTGCCTGTTACCGCCGTCGACACCATCGGTGCCGGAGATACATTCATGGCCGCACTAATCCACGCCGTCCTCGGCATCGGCAGTGAAAACCTCGACCGCCCAACCTTGGAGCACGTCGGTCGGGCCGCGGTAGCCGCCGCGGCAATCACCGTCTCGCGCACCGGCGCTGATTTGCCCTGGGCTCACGAACTTGAGGCAACGATCCCTGCATGACATCGCGTGCCCGGCCGACACTGCAGCGCACGAGCGCCCTTCGCCTACGGCGACTACCTGCGCAGACTTCACACCGATGGAGGCGCGTGCCCACATCGTGCCCACGTCCGTCAGGGATCGAGCACGAACGAGGCGGGTTCAGAACGACGCCTGGACTGGTCGAAAGCGCGAATTCCCGCGCTTCAACGACGCGAACGGATCGATGAGGATCGAATCTCTTTGGGTTCAAATCCCACCGTCACCGCCAGAAAAACCCATAATGATCAGGGGTTTTTCCATTGGCGTAACCGCGGAGTGCCCACATCGCGCCCACATTCGGCCGCGATTCCACCGCCTCAGAGGCGAGCGTCCGCGGCGAGGTGCCGGACTTCATCGAACGCATCTTCCGCGTCGGTCCGCGGAATTCCGGGAGTCTGAGATCATGCCGCTGATGGCATGCGGGCACGGGCGGCGGTGATCCGCCGTCCTACCGTGGGCATGTTCCCCACCGGAGGGGAGCCAGGCAGGGCCGTCCGGAAGCAACTGTCCAGATGCGTGGCCAAGGACCTACTCCGGAGACCACTTAGCTCGAGCGCTCCGGGTCGTGCTTCATACCGCCGATGCCCTGGCGATCGATCTCGCCCGCCCGATCGAGGTCGGTGGAGTCGCGCCACGTGGCGGCCACGGTCGCATCGAGGCGGCGGAGCTCCTCGTCGATGGCAGCTCGATGCTCGGGTCGCACCGTGGCTTGGAGCTCCTCGAGCAGCGCTCGGAGCCGCCGCATGACCTGCACTGAGGTCGCTCCGAACTCTCGAATCTCGGTGAGGCCCAGCGTCACGATGTCTTCCCAACGGCGGGTGACGATCGCGACCACAGCGGTGGACGTCGAGTCGACCTTCGTCCTGAGCGCCTCGAAGTCGGTCTTCCCGATGAAAGCGAGTACCTCTCCGATGTGGTCGAGCACTTGGACGGCGGTCGTCGGGTCGTTCACCGCCGGGGACAGCGCCTTGTTCGCGATGTCGACCATCATCCGCATCGCGAATGTCGGGTCCTGATCGAACGTGCGCTCGTCACCGAGCGCGACCATCCCTTCGAGCTCGGCTGCCGAGCCCTCTCCGAACTCGCCGCCGAACACGATGACGACCGTCTCGCCGCTGTGCACGAAATCGCCCACCGGGTGCGGCAGGACGAGCTCAGCACCATGACGGCGCGCCCAAGCGACGAGACCCTCGACGTCGAACGCCTGGATGGCACCGCCGCGACTCGCACCGACCGCGAGCGTCGGATCCGTCCAGACCGACACATACTCCCACCGGATGTCCGCCCGATCGGCCAGCCTCACTGTCTGCTCGAACGTCGCACGAGCCGTGCTCGCGACATCTGCAGCCACTGCCGCTGGCCTGAGTCGCCGGACGGAGCGATCGAAGAAGACGATGAAAGCCAGCAAGCTCAGAGAGATGAGCACACCGGCCAATGTCACGCCGACGTTCGGCACGAAATCCTCGCCGATCCGCGAAAGCACAGAGAACGAGAAAGTCAGCGTGCCGACCAGAATCGCGAGCGTCGCCTTCAACAGGGGATCGCGGTACCAGAGGCGCATGATGCGGGCCGAGAACGTTCCTGTGGCCATCTGCACGACGAGAACAGTCACGGTCACGACGAAGCCGGTCAGCGCTGCCGCCGCGCCCACGATCGAGGTCAGTACCGCGCTCGCCGTCGACGGCGAGTACTGCCACAACAATGGTGTCGTAAGAAGCTCGTCGACGATCGACACGGCCGCGCCGAGCATCACGCCGAGCAACGCGCCGACAATCGGGATTGCCCACAGGCTCTCGACGACACTCTCCCGTCGGCGGAACCGGGTGCGCCAGGACATGATTTATGGACTCCTATCGCCGTTCGGCGATAACCGGCAACTCCATCCACGAATTTGGCCGGCTCGGGCTTGTTCCCCAACGTCGAGGGGCTGGCTGGGCATCATGCCACCTCTCCTTACGAGCGGGACCCGGCAACGCCTCGACTCGGGTCTCTTCGCCCCCCAGTATCGGGAGCAACCGACGCCCCCGCATCATGCGAATTGTGTGAGGAGTTCGAAGATGGTCCGGCGTCCGCGATCTCGGCTCGGCGACGCGAAGCGGTGACGCGATCGTCGGGGTTCGGGGATGGGTTCATGCGTTGTGCATGAGGACACCGTGCGGGCAGGCGCCAGACAATTGCTCGATGCAGATAGTCGGTGGTCGGCTTCGGCTACGGGTTTCCGCACCGGAGAGGGTTGACGAGGTGCTTGCCAGTCTCGTCACTGGATGGCTGCCGAGGGAGGCGAGATGAGCGATGACGGGGAACGGGCTCTCGACCGTCTGACGTCGTGGCGTGAGGACACTTACGCAACGCGACTGAGTCGTCTCAAGCAACGCCGGCGCGACGTCCTGGCCGTCGGTGCGGCGCTCACCGCCTTCGTGGTCGCGGTGGCCGCGGGTGCCGCCGCCGCCGGCATTTACAGCGACGTGCCAGGCTGGCTGCGGGCGCTGATCCTCACATTTGTGATCTTGGCGGGCAGCGGCCTCGCGTTCGCGTGGATGCGCTTCCAGGAGGAGTCGGAGCGCATCGAGGAGGCCATCGAACACCACGGCGAGCTGGCGACGACACGGATCGGCGACCGCCGCTTGCCCCGGCACGCAGACGCCTTCTGGATCGTCGGGCTGGTCTGCACCGGTCTCGCTCCGCTGGCGTTCCTGACCGCCGCGTGGTGGGCCGCGTTCTGACCGCGTCGTCATGACGTCGGCCGCGTTCAGCCCGCGCGGTGATGTGTGCCGAAGGGGTCGGGGTGGCGCAGCTATTCCTGCTTCGACTTGGGCTTCTTCTTCGTGCGCTTCGGTTTGCCGGCGATCAGAGGCAGGGCCCACCACGTGCGAGGGTCTGCTTCGATCAGCAGCGCCTTGGTTAGCAGGGTGAGCGGTACTGCCAGGAGGGCGCCCAGTGGGCCGATGACCCAGGTCCAGAACACAAGGGAGAGGAAGGTGACGGTCGTCGAGAGGCCCACCGTGTCGCCGACCACGCGCGGCTTGATCAAGCTGTCGCTAAGGAGGTTGATGCCGCTGTAGATCGCGATGACGGCGATCATCAGCCCTGGTCCACCCTCTAGGAGGGCGATGAGCGCGGGTGGGATCATGCCGATGAGAAAGCCGACGTTGGGGATGAAGGAGGTGACGAACGCGAGGACGCCCCACACGAATGCGCCGGGGATGCCCAGGATCAACAAGGCGACCGCGTCTATCACCGCGACGGCGAAGCCGAACACTGTATTGACACCCATGAAGTTGCGTGTGCTGGCTGCGAAGTTGTTGAGCGCCGCAACGGGGTTGGGAAACCGATCACCCAAGGTGCGCAGGCTCTGCCGGGTGGCGTCTGTGTCGAAGACCAGGAAGAACAGGACGGCAATGAGAAACGCGAGGTTCGTCAGCACGCCGGCCATGCCGCTCAGCAGGGACGTTGCGAGCGCCGCGATCTGCCCCGGGTCGATGGAGGCGATGACGGCTTGGATCTGCTCGGACTCGACTCCGAGCTGGTGCAGTGTGTTCCCCGCGTTTGCGATCGCCGCGTCGAGCTGATCGGTGTACTGGGGGAGCAATGCGGCCACCTGCGCGACCGCGACGATCACGGCGAGAGCGAGGAGGAAGATCAGCAGATAGGCGGCCAGCAGCATCAAGCCCGAGACCGCCCACTCCGGCATGCGCTTGCTCCCGAGCCAGAGCCGAATCGGATGCAGGCTGATGGTGATCACGAGGGCGAGGAAGACCGGCCCGATGATGTCGGCGATGATCCTCGTCCCGGCGAGGGTGATGGTGAAGGCTGCAGCTCCGAACAGCAGCGTCAGGGCGAACGGTCGTGCCCGCTCGAAGGCCTCGCGCGTCGAGTTTGGTGCGTTTGTCATGGCAATCTCCTTCTGTATCCGCGGAGGGGCGTGCGACGCCGTGCACGACTGTTGTCCGAGCCTGGCCGTGCCACGGCCCTCTCGCTGGTCAAGCGTGGGTCGACCCCGGGGCGTCCGCTCACGTTTCAGCCGTCGGTCTAACCCGTGTGCTCGGCGCAGGCGGCATTGACTTTCTCGACCGACTCTTCGATCGCGGCTTTCTGGTCCGCCAGCGCGGAAGGGTCGACCTCGCCGTCTGCGTCAGTGGGCAGAGTCGCGGCGAGTTCGGCCGCTTCAGTCAGCTTCTCGCTGAGCGTTCCCAGCGCCCCGGACACGTCCGCGTTCTGGGCATTCTCGGCGAGCGTATCGACGCTCTCCACATACCCCTCGAGATCGGATTGCAGCTCGCTCGGAGTCCTAGCCGCAGCGAGAGCGCTCTGCATGGCGCTTGAGACTTCGTCCAGGGTTGTTCTCAGAGTCGAGCACGCGTCGGCGATGGATGTCGGGCCGCCAGCGCCGCCGGAAGAGCAGCCGGCGACGAGCAGTGCGCTTGCGATGATGAGCGCGGCGCACGGGATCGTTGTTCGTCGCACGCTGGATCCCACTTCGTCGTGTACTTCGGCCAGTTGATGGCGATTCCGGATGCGCATGGCGTCCTCCTTGGATAAGTCAGTGCCCCACCGAGCAGCCTTGGAGCACGCAACGGGCTCGCACAGTGGGAGCGGATCATCAAACGATGGACCTGACGGGCGTGCAGGGCATCATGCGATTCGCACCATCCGGGTAAATGGACCGAGCGGCGTGTGATGTGACGTGCCACGCGTTCCTGCATCTCTCGCCAGGGGGCATGTGCAGCTTCGCGATGGACGTGCACGCGGGGCGCGTTGGGAAGCAATCATGCAGATGACGTGATGTCGGCTCCGATCGCCGGCCATAACGTGAATCGACCGGGCACGCCCGGTTCCATGAAGGCGACCCTCGCGACCGCTCGCGACAACAACCTCTAGGAGGGGTAACCATGCCTGCTGTGAACTATGGCGTCACGCCATATCAGGACTCCGTGGCGTCACGTCTTGGCGCACTGCGATTCGAGCGCGGATGCCCGACGCCCGAAACCTCGCGGAAACTGTTCGACGAGATGGACTTCCAACGCGCCGTGCAGGTGTACCTGTGGGCGTACCCCGCGGTGTCGTTCGAATCGATCCGCATAGCCAACAAGCGTGACCTCGGCATCGACTATGGCGAGATGGGCATCGCGGATCAGTTCGTCGACCCGAAGTCGATCTGGCTGACCGCCAACGACACGACCATATACGCCTTCGCGAACATCGATCTCAGCACTGGCGCGGTCGTCGTCGAGATCCCGCCGGGTGCGATCGTCGGGCTGGTGGACGACTTCTGGGAGCGGTCGCTCACCGACGTCGGGCTCCCAGGTCGTGACGCCGGCAACGGCGGGCGCTACCTTCTTCTTCCACCGGGCGATGACGATGCCGATGAGCCTGACGGCTACTACGTGGTTCGCGCCACGATGAACAACCACAACATGCTGGTGCGCGGCATCATCGTTGACGGTGACATACAAGATGCCGTCCATCGAGTCCAGAAGGTGAAGGTTTACCCCTGGACCGACAGACGTGATCCCCGTCCGACCCGCTTCGTCTCGATCTCCGGCGCCGTGATGGACACGACGCCGCCCGGCGGGATCGAGTACTGGAATCGCCTCGCTGCGGTCATCGAGCGCAATCCGGTCCAAGAGCACGACCGATTCTTCATGGCGATGCTCAAGCCTCTCGGCATGGAGAAGGGGAAGCCGTTCGAGCCTGACGCGAGGCAGATCGCGATTCTCGAAGAGGCGACGGTGATCGGTGATGCCATGGCACGGAACGTCATGTACGAGAGCGCGGAGCGCATCCAAGGCGGAACGGCATTCGCGGGAACGCAATGGGATTGGGTGATCCAGGTCAGCCCCGACCACGAGGCCGAGTACTACTGCCAACTCGACGAACGGCTCCAGTACACGTACGGGGCGATCTATCTCTCGCCGGCGATCGGCAGGAGAACGCCCGGGCCCGGTGCGAACTACATCCAGGCGTTCCGCGACCGCGACGGCGAGCACTTCGACGGAGGCCAGAGCTACCGCCTCAGGCTGCCGGCGGACCCGCCGGCAGCGCAATTCTGGTCGCTTACGCTGTACGACACGGTCACTCGGTCGATGGTGCAGAGCGGGATGAACGACGCGGCACGTTCGGGCTACGACGAGTTCCACGCGAACGCCGATGGTTCGATCGACTTCATCTTCGGCCCGCAGAAACCGGCCGCAGTTGACGCGAACTGGATTGAGACCGTGCCGGGGCGGGGGTTCTACCCGATGGTCCGCTTCTACACTCCGACCGCGCCGCTGTTCGACGGCAGCTGGGCCCTTACGGACATTGAGCGGCTCTGACCTCTCGGGAACGCAGTTCGGTTCGTGCCCTGACCCGTCACCCGCGGCCGGTAGCGGCCTCGGTGCGACTGCGGTCATTGACGCGGGCGTCGACCGCCTCGGCCCACCGCCTTCAGTCGGGAGGGGGGCTCCGTGCGACCAAACGCGTCGTGGGCGAACTCCACGGTGGGGCCGCGCACGTGACGTGCTCAGAAGACCTCCGCTGAAAGGGGCATGCCCCATACTCCGACGAGTTCTTCGCTGAGCAACCGTCCTGACGTGTTGCAGGGAACCGAATCTAGTTGACGGCGGATGTGAGCCGCGCGATGCCGTCCAGGAAGGTGGCTTTCAGGGGTTCCCGTTTCCATTCCTCGAGGGTGAGTTGGCGGCCGGCATCCCGGTAGCCCTGCTCCACTTCGCGCATGCCTGCGACAAAGGACTCGCCGAGGACGAGGAGCATGACCTCCATGTTGAGGCTGAACGAGCGGATGTCCATGTTCGACGACCCGATCACGGCGATGTTGTCGTCGATGGAGAAGTGCTTGGAATGCAGGATGAACGGCGCCGGGTACAGGAAGATCTTCACCCCCGCCTCGAGCAGCGCGTCGTAGTAGGACCGCTGCGCGTGATAAACCAGCCCCTGGTCGCCGATCTCAGACACGAAGAGCTGCACCTCCAGCCCCCGCTGGCAGGCGGTGGTGATCGCGTAGACCATCGCTTCGTCCGGGACGAAGTACGGGCTCGTGAGGATGACCTTCTCGGTTGCGCCGTAGATCAAAGAGAGGAACAGGCGCAGGTTGTTCTCGGTCTGATATCCCGGCCCTGAAGGAACCACCTGGCAGACCAACGCATCTGAGCCGCTCACGACGGGAACTTCGGACGCCCCAACATGCTCGGTGTCCACGAGATTCTCATCGGTCTCGATCAGCCAGTCCGACAGGAACACCGCGTTGATGGATGCCACCACCGGGCCGGTCACGCGGGTGACCAGCTCCTGCCACTTCAAGCCCCGCTTGATGTTCTTCTCCGAGTCGTAGTCACGCGAGATCAGGTTCTGGGAACCCATGAACGCGACAACGCCGTCGACCACCACGATCTTGCGGTGGTTGCGGAGGTCGGGGCGCTGATACTTGCCCTTGAAGGGCATCACAGGCAGCATCCACGCCCACTTCACACCGATGCGGTCCAGCTCTGCGAAGGTCTCCTTCGCACGCGGCAGCTTGGCAGACGAGATGTGGTCTGCAAGCAACCGCACCGACACACCACGTGCGACAGCCCGTTCCATCGCAGAGAAGAACTCGCGGGTTGTGTCATCCCACCCCACGATGAAGAACTCGACGTGCACCCAGTTCTCTGCGCGGTCGATGTCGGCCGCCATGGTGTCGATGGACACTTGATAATCGCCATAGAGGGTCGCGCCATTACCGGCCATCGCGGGAAGAGCCGTCAGGTCCTCGTTCTGCTGGGCGATCCGCTGGAACCAGCGCGGCCAGGTCGACTCATCGGCCACCACGCTGCCGAACTTCGCAGACCTTCCCTTGATGAGCGTGTCGATGCGGGCCTGCTCGTCCTGCCGCTTCTTCGGCAGCTTGAAGTTGCCGATGAGCAGGAAGAACAGGATTCCGAAGAAGGGGAACAGGATGATCAGCAGCAGCCACGCCATCGCCGCGGTCGGCTTCCGATCGCGTGGGATGAAGATCAGCGCCAGTACGATGATCGCCACGTGCGCGAGAAGACTGAGGAGCCAGATCAGATTGGCGAGGATTGAGCCGTCCATGCGAATGCCCGTCTGTTTGCGAGAAAGTGCGGAGTTGGTCCCAGGGCCGCAAGCGGGTGCTCCCATGGCAAACGCTAGGGGGAGTGCGACGGCAGGGCATCACACAGGATGAGTGAGGTCGCGTGGCTCACGGTTCCTGAGATTCGAAGGCGGCGACCGCGGCGCGGTTCGTGGCGAACACTCGTTCGTCTTCGAGGATGTTCATGCGCCTCAGATGGATATCCATGGCGCGTCGGACACGACTGAAGGACAGGACGATGTTGTTCTCAACGAGCCAAGCCTTGAGGACCTGGAATGTCTCGGATCCCGTGACATCCGCGTCGGTCACAGCTTCGAAGTCCAGCACCACAGTGTGGATGGCGCCCGGGGGAAGCGCCCTGACCGCCTTTCGCACGGCCTGGCTGAACACGTCGGCATTCGCGAAGAACAGGGGTGCTGACATCCGGATGACGGCGATCCCCGGGGCGGTCAATGCGCCGATCGGGGCCTCGTACAGCAGCGACTGCGTGGGGTCGTCGTCGGTCGCCAGGACATCGATCGCCGGATTGGCTGCCCGACGGGCGAGATTCACGAGTGCCAGAACGAACGCCACGACGATTCCGGCGATGGCGCCGACGAAGAGGGTGACGAGAAAGCAGACAGCGCCGACGGCGAACTCGAATTTGCTGAGTCGCCATAACGCGCGGAACTCCCGAAAACCGAGCAACGGGATAATCGCCACCGCGACGATCGCACCGATCGCCGGCGATGGAATATCGGCGAGCAGCGCTGTCCCGAATAGCAGCAGGAGGAACGTACCGATCGCGAGCACCACCGATGGCAGCTGCGTGCGCGAGCCCGCCTGATCCATCGCGGCCGTGCGGGAGGTGGAGGACCCGACGGCGAAGCTGCCCTGCGCTCCTGCCGCGATGTTGACCAGCCCGAAGGCGAAGAGATCGCGATTCGGGCGGGTCTTGTAGTGGTTCTTCTCGGCGTACCCGCGTGAGACGAGCAGTCCTTCTGCGGTCGTGACCATGGTCAGCGCGATGGCAGAAGGGATGAGGGCGAGCCACAGAGCCCAGTCGATGACCGGCCATGTCAACGTGGGTGGGCCAGACGGCACCTCGCCGAGCACGGCGACGCCGCGATCATCGAGACCTCCGACGGTGACGGCGATCGTCGACAGCACAAGCACCACCAGCGCCCAGGGCACGACCCGCAGCAGCTTCGCACCCAGGACGAGGATCGCAACGGAGGCGGCCGCGATCAGTGCAGAGATCCAATTGATCGTCCCCAGACCGGCGAGGAGCCCGGACACTTTCTCAACGAACTCCCCGCCGGAATCGATCTTGATACCGAGCATCTTCGCGATCTGGCTGACCATGATGTCGAGCGCGAGCCCGCCGACGAAGCCGACGAGAATCGGTTTCGACAGGAAGTTCGCGAGGAACCCGAGCTTGA
>NZ_MWLQ01000007.1 GCF_010634855.1 Microbacterium sp. B35-30
CGCTCAACGACCGGGACCTGCCGGTCGTCGAGCGAGCGAGGGACGGGCGAGACCAAACGGCCGAACCCGCCGGCGACCTCAGAAGCCGCGTCGGCGGGTCGCGTCCTGCACCTCTCCGATGAGCTCCTCGATGATGTCCTCGAGGAAGAGCACCGCTGTGATCTCTCCGGCCTCGTCGCGCACCTGGGCGAGGTGACGCCCGGCGCGGCGCATGACGGCGAGTGCGTCCTCGAGATCAGTCGACTCCAGCACGGGCACCATGTGGTGGATGCGCTTGGTCGGGATCGGGAGGGCGACCTCGGTGGCGGCATCCGGTCCCTCCGCCGCCCGCAGGATGTCCTTGAGGTGCACGTAGCCGACCGGCACGCCGACCTCATCGACGATCACGTAGCGCGAGAAGCCGTGCTTCGCCACCGCGCGTTCGATCTCGGCGGGTGTCGTCGTCTCGGGGAGCGTCACGAGCTGCGACAGCGGCACCGCGACGTCGGCGGCCTTCTTGTCGGTGAACTCCAGCGCAGCCGACACGGTACCCGCCGCATCGTCGAGCACCCCCTCGATGCGCGACTGGTTCACGATCGTCGCGACCTCCTCGAGCGTGAATGTCGAGGCGGCCTCGTCCTTCGGCTCGACGCGGAACAGGCGCACCACGTGGTTCGCGATCCAGTTGAGGGTCACGATGATCGGGTGGAACAGCTTCGACACCCACACCAGCGGGGTCGCGAGCATGAGCACCGCGCGGTCGGGCACCGAGAACGCGAGGTTCTTCGGCACCATCTCGCCGAAGACGACGTGGAGGTACGACACCAGCAGGAGCGCGATGGCGAACGCGACGCCGTCGACGACCCCCTCAGACCAGCCCGTGAGGGCCAGGGGCCCCGCGAGGAGATGGTGGATGGCGGGCTCGGACACGTTCAGGATCAGCAGCGAGCAGATCGTGATGCCGAGCTGGCTCGTCGCCAGCATGAGCGTCGCGTGCTCCATCGCATACAGCGCGGTCTTGGCCGACCGCGATCCCTTCTCGGCGAGCGGCTCGATCTGCGAGCGGCGGGCCGAGATGACGGCGAACTCGGCGCCGACGAAGAAGGCGTTGGCGATGAGCAGCACCACCAGCCAGGCGATTCCGGCCCAGTCGTTCATCGGCGATCACCCGCCTCGGTGGTCGCGTCGTCGTGGGGCATCGGCGTGGGCGTGAACCGCACGCGGTCCACCCTGCGTCCTTCCATGCGCTGCACCTCGAGAGATCCGTCCTCGATCTCGAGGGTGTCGCCGGCGACGGGAATCCGTTCGAGCACGCTCATGATGTAGCCGCCGACGGTGTCGTAGACGTCGCCTTCCGGAATGCGGATGCCGGTGCGATCGCGCACCTCGTCGGGCCGCAGCTCGCCCGGGAAGATCACGGTGTCGCCGACCCGCACGATGCCCGCGCGACGGAGGTCGTGCTCGTCGAGCACCTCGCCGACGATCTCCTCGACGAGGTCCTCGAGCGTGACGACGCCCGCCGTGCCGCCGTACTCGTCCACGACGACGGCCATCTGGTACCCGCGGGCGCGCAGCTCGGCCACGAGCGCATCGAGGTGGACCGCCTCGGGAAACCGCAGCGGCTCGGTCGCCAGCGCGGCGGCGGGAACGTCGGCCCGGCGCTCGCGGGGCACGCCGACGGCGGCCTTGAGGTGCACGATGCCCGTGATGTCGTCCATGTCCTCGCCGTACACGGGGAACCGGCTGTGCCCGGTGCGGCGGGCGAGCTGGATGACGTCCTCGGCCGAGTCATCGGCGGCGAGGGCGTGGATGCTGGGCCGCGGCGTCATCACGTCGGCCGCAGACAGGCGGGCGAAGGTGAGGCTGCGGTCGAGGAGCGACGCAGTGTCCTCCTCGAGCACGCCGGCACTGGCTGAGCGTCGGACCAGGCTCGACAGCTCCTCGGCCGTGCGCGCGCCCGACAGCTCCTCCTTGGGTTCGATGCCGGCCGCACGCAGCACGCCGTTCGCGCTGCCGTTGAGGACGACCACGGCGGGACGGAACACCGTCGTGAACGCCACCTGGAACGGCATGACCAGCTTGGCGGTCTGGCGCGGGATGGCCAGCGCGAAGTTCTTGGGCACGAGCTCGCCGAGGATCATCGAGAACACGGTCGCGATCGAGACGCCGATGACGGCGGCGAGGGGCCGAGCGATGCCGGACGGGATGCCCCACGCGTCGAACACGGGTGCCAGCAGGTTCGAGATCGCCGGCTCCATTGTGTAACCGGTCAGCAGCGTGGTCAGTGTGATGCCCAGCTGCGCGCTGGAGAGGTGCGTGGATGTGATCCGCAGCGCGCTGATCGTGAGCGAGAGCCGCGTTTCGCCCGCCTCCTGGCGGGATTCGAGATCGGCCCGGTCGAGGTTGACGAGCGCGAACTCGCTCGCCACGAAGAGTCCGGTGCCGATCGTGAGCAGAAGCCCCACGCCCAACATGACGTAATCCATCACGCATCACCCCCCTGGGATCGGGGAGCGGGTCGGTGGGGCGATTGTCTGCAACTAGGAGGGTCGTCCATCGTGCCGACAAGTCTACGGCAGGGGTGCGGAGCCCAACGGGCCGATGTCAAGCCCCTCGCCGCCTCCGATCCGCCCTCGCACGATGGCTCTCCAGGCGCTTCCGCCGAGGGCAGAAGGAATCGGAGAGGTCATGACCACGACGGACCACGGACTCGATGACCGGCACGCACCGGATCCCGAGCATCCCGACAAGCCCGACACCCCACGCGAGATCGAGAAGCGCTCGTGGAAGTACGTCTTCGTCAAGACCGCACGCGAGTTCACGGCCGACGAGTGCACCGACATCGCCGCCGCGCTGACCTACTATTCGGTGCTGGCCATCTTCCCCGGGCTCATCGCCGTCTTCTCGGTCTTCGGGCTGATCGGCCGCAGCAGCCAGGCCACCGACCAGATCATCGGCATCGTCGACACCGTCGCCCCCGACGCGGCGGACGCCCTGCGAGGCCCCCTCGAGCAGGCGGCGGACTCCCCCGCCGCGGGCTGGGGTCTCGTCCTCGGCCTGGCGCTGGCGATCTGGTCGGCGTCCGGCTACGTGGGCGCCTTCAGCCGAGCGATGAATCGCATCTACGAGATCGAGGAGGGCCGGCCGTTCTGGAAGCTCAAGCCGGCGCAGATCCTCATCACGCTGATCGGCGTCGCGCTGATCGTCGTCGCCCTGGTGATCCTCGTCGTGTCGGGGCCGGTGGCCGACGCCGTCGGGTCGGCACTCGGGCTCGGGGAGGTCGCCACGACCGTGTGGGAGATCGTCAAGTGGCCGGTGCTCGCGGCGATCGTCGTGCTGATGGTCGCGATCCTCTACTACGCCACGCCCAACGCCAAGCAGCCGAAGTTCCGGTGGATCAGCCTCGGGTCGCTGCTGGCCATCCTCATCCTCGCCGTCGCGTCGGTGGCCTTCGGCCTCTACGTCGCCAACTTCTCGAACTACGACCGCACCTACGGGTCGCTGGCGGGCGTCATCATCTTCCTGTTGTGGCTGTGGATCGCGAACATCGCGCTGCTGTTCGGCGCGGAGTTCGACGCCGAGCTGGAGCGCGGGCGCCAGCTGCAGGCGGGCATCGCCGCCGAAGAGGACATCCAGCTGCCGCCGCGCGATACCCGCAAGAGCGACAAGGCGGCCGAGAAGGAGCGCCACGATGTGGAGGAGGGTCGGCGCATCCGCAGGGCGCACGAGGAGGACGAGAACGACGATGACGACGCGGATGCGAACGGCGCCGACCCCACCTCGTCCCGCCGGACGGGATGACCGATGCCCGCGCGCGTCGTCAGGTCGCCGGAGCGGCTCGCTCCGGCGCCTTCACCAGCTGACCGGGAGCGCCTTGCCCTCGTCGTAGCCGGCGGCGGACTGGAGGCCGACGCGGGCGCGGCCGTGGAACTCGGCCACGGTCGACGCGCCGGCGTAGGTGAACGACGAGCGCACCCCCGAGGTGATCATGTCGAGCAGGTCCTCGAGGCCCGGGCGGAGCGGGTCGAGGTAGATCTTCGACGACGAGATCCCCTCGGCGAACAGCTCCTTGCGGGCGAGCTCGTAGGGGTCGAGGCGGCCGAACCGCTCGTGGACGGCCTTCGTCGAAGCCATGCCCCACGATTCCTTGTAGGAGCGGCCGGCCTCGTCGACCTGCAGCTCACCGGGCGCCTCGATGGTGCCCGCGAACCACGAGCCGATCATCACGGATGCCGCGCCCGCCGCGAGCGCCAGCGCCACGTCGCGCGGGTACCGCACGCCGCCGTCCGCCCACACGTGCGCGCCCATGAGTCGCGCGGCCTCGGCGGTCTCGAGGACCGCGGAGAACTGCGGCCGGCCGACAGCCGTCATCATGCGGGTCGTGCACATCGCGCCCGGTCCGACGCCGACCTTGAGGATCGTCGCGCCGGCGGTGACGAGGTCGTGCACGCCCTCGGCAGTGACGACGTTGCCGGCGGCGATCGGGATGCCGAGGTCCAGGTCGGCGACCGTGCGCAGCGCGCGCAGCATGCCCTCCTGGTGCCCATGCGCGGTGTCGACGACGAGCACGTCGACCCCCGCCGCCGCGAGCGCTCGAGCCTTCGCGGCGACGTCGCCGTTGATGCCGACTGCGGCGGCGACGATGAGGCGTCCCGATGCGTCGACCGCGGGCCGGTAGAGCGTCGAGCGCAGAGCGCTGCGGCGTGAGAGCGTTCCGACCAGGTGACCGTGGTGCAGGACGCAGACCGTGTCCGCCTCGGCGGCGACGATGACATCGAACGCATGGCGCGCGCTCTCGATGTCGTCGGCGTCGACGGATGCCGCACGCCCGCGTGCGAGGTCACCCAGGCGCGCGTCGGGCAGGGCCGTGCCGAGTCGCGTGGCCGGCACGATGCCGAGGATGTCGTCGGCGTCCACCCGGCCGGCGGCAGCGTCCGCGACTACGATGCCGTGACCGTCCGTCGCGGGCAGCAGCCGGGCGGCGTCGGCGACCGTCGCGTCGGCGGGCAGGACCAGCGGCGTGTCCCACTCGACCGGCTGCGCCTTGACCCAGCGGATCGCGGCATCCAGCTCCTGCAGCGGCATGTCCTGTGGCAGCACGCCGAGACCCCCGCGACGAGCCAGGGTGGCCGCAAGGCGTGCACCCGTGACGGAGTTCATGTTGGCCGACACCAGCGGCAGCGTGGCCGTCGTGCCGTCGCCGGGCGAGAGGTCGACGTCGAGGCGGCTGGTGATCGCCGAACGCCGCGGGACGAGGAAGACGTCCGAGTAGGTCAGGTCGACGTCGGGTGTTTCGCCGTAGAACTCCATGACCGCCAAGGGTAGTGACAGTTCCTGTGCGGATAATCATGCGGGTTCTTTCAGGAGCCTCACCCCTTCAGGCCGGAACGGCCCACGCAGACTGGGCTAGGCTTAACTGTCGCGTGTGCGGGCTCGCAAGCCCCGCGCGCATCCCAGAACTTCACCGATGAAAGCAGGCGATTCAGCGTGTCGAGCCAGGTGACGGGCGTCGGGGTTTCGAACGAGGGAGAGTTCGGAGCCAACGAGTGGCTCGTCGAGGAACTGTACGAACAGTTCAAAATCGACCGGAACTCCGTCGACAAGGAGTGGTGGCCCATTCTCGAGGCCTACCACCCTGCCGACGGCGCAGCACCGACGGCGCCCCCCGCGCCGGCAGCAGCAGCGGCGCCGGCTGCAGCCGCAGCGCCGGCGGCGGCACCCCCGGCCGCCGCAGCACCGGCAGCACCCGCGCCGGCGGCACCAGCAGCGCCGGCCGCGACATCCGAGCCCCGCCCGGTGACGGCGCCGATTCCGGTGATCGGCGCACAGCCCGTGGCACGCACCACGGCACGGCCCGCAGCCCCGCAGCCCATCCCGGCGCAGGCGCCCAAGTCCCAGCCCTCGTCGGCTGAGGCCGAGGCCGAGGCCGACGTCGTCACGACACTGCGCGGCATGCCGAAGACCCTCGCGGCCAACATGGACGAGTCGCTGACCGTCCCGACCGCGACCAGCGTCCGCACCGTGCCGGCGAAGCTGATGATCGACAACCGCATCGTCATCAACAACCACATGGCGCGCACGCGCGGCGGCAAGGTGAGCTTCACGCACCTCATCGGGTGGGCGATCATCCAGGCGCTCAAGGAGTTCCCCAGCCAGAACGTGTTCTACGCAGAGATCGACGGCAAGCCGTCGGTCGTCGCCCCGGCGCACATCAACCTCGGCATCGCGATCGACCTGCCGCGGCCGGACGGCACCCGCGCGCTGCTCGTGCCGAGCATCAAGCGCGCCGACCGGCTGACGTTCAACGAGTACCTCACGACGTACGAGGACCTCGTCACGCGCGCACGCGGCAACAAGCTGACGGCAGCGGACTTCCAGGGCACCACGATCTCGCTCACCAACCCCGGCGGCATCGGCACCGTCCACTCGGTGCCGCGCCTCATGAAGGGCCAGGGCTGCATCGTCGGCGCCGGCGCGCTCGAGTACCCCGCCGAGTTCCAGGGCGCGAGCGACAAGACGCTCAACGAACTCGCCATCGGCAAGACGATCACGCTCACCAGCACCTACGACCACCGCGTCATCCAGGGTGCGGGCTCGGGCGAGTTCCTCAAGAAGGTGCACGAGCTGCTCATCGGCCAGCGCGGCTTCTACGACGACATCTTCGCGGCGCTGCGCATCCCGTATGCCTCGATCCACTGGGCCGCCGACATCAATGTCGACCTCGCCGAGCGCGTCGACAAGACCGCCCGCGTGCAGGAGCTCATCAACTCCTTCCGCGTGCGCGGCCACCTCATGGCCGACACCGACCCGCTGGAGTACCAGCAGCGCACCCACCCGGATCTCGAGATCGAGAACCACGGGCTCACCTTCTGGGACCTCGACCGCGAGTTCGTCACCAACGGGTTCGGCGGCAAGCGCCAGATGAAGCTCCGCGACATCCTCGGCGTGCTGCGCGACTCGTACTGCCGCACGATCGGCATCGAGTACATGCACATCC
Organism: Microbacterium sp. B35-30; assembly: GCF_010634855.1. GTDB lineage: Bacteria > Actinomycetota > Actinomycetes > Actinomycetales > Microbacteriaceae > Microbacterium. The sequence goes on from NZ_MWLQ01000007.1 coordinate 6,977, forward strand.
AGGACCCCGGGCAGCGCGCGTGGTTCCAGGAGAACGTCGAGATCAAGTACCAGAAACCCGGTCACGACGAGCAGCTGCGGATCCTCGACAAGCTCAACCAGGCCGAGGCATTCGAGACGTTCCTGCAGACGAAGTACGTCGGGCAGAAGCGCTTCAGCCTGGAGGGCGGCGAATCGCTGATCCCCCTCCTCGACGAGATCCTGCAGGGCGCGGCCGAAGCCGGCCTCGACGGCGCCGCGATCGGCATGGCCCACCGCGGTCGCCTCAACGTGCTGACCAACATCGCGGGCAAGACCTACGGCCAGGTCTTCCGCGAGTTCGAGGGCTCCGTCGCCATCGGCTCGAAGAGCGGATCGGGCGACGTCAAGTACCACCTCGGCACCGAGGGCACGTTCGTCGCCGACAACAAGGCCGAGCTGCCGGTGTACCTGGCCGCGAACCCCTCGCACCTCGAGACGGTCGACGGAGTGCTCGAGGGCATCGTCCGTGCGAAGCAGGACCGCAAGCCGATCGGCACGTTCACCTGGCTGCCGATCCTCGTGCACGGCGACGCGGCCTTCTCGGGCCAGGGCGTCGTGGTCGAGACGCTGCAGATGTCGCAGCTGCGGGGCTACCGCACGGGCGGCACGGTGCACGTGGTCGTCAACAACCAGGTCGGCTTCACCACCACGCCCACCGACGCGCGGACCTCGGTCTACGCCACCGATGTCGCCAAGACGATCCAGGCGCCGATCTTCCACGTGAACGGGGACGACCCCGAGGCCGTGACACGCGTCGCGCAGCTGGCTTTCGCGTACCGCGAGCGCTTCCACCGCGACGTCGTCGTCGATCTGGTCTGCTACCGCCGCCGCGGACACAACGAGGGCGACGACCCCTCGATGACGCAGCCGCTCATGACCAACCTCATCGAGGCGAAGCGCTCGGTCCGCCGGCTGTACACCGAGGCCCTCGTCGGCCGCGGTGACATCACCGAGGAGGAGTACGAGAAGGCGAAGCAGGACTTCCAGAACCGCCTCGAGATCGCTTTCGCCGAGACGCACGCGGCCGAGACCGGGTCGTCACCGGTGGTCGTCCCGGATGCCGCGGCCGAACCCGCGGCCGGGGAGCCTGAGACCACCGGGGTCGCGCGCGAGATGATCAGCCTGATCGGCGAGACCTTCGTGAACAAGCCCGGCGGCTTCACGGTGCACAACAAGCTGCAGCAGCTGCTCGACAAGCGCCTGGACATGAGCCGGAACGGCTCGATCGACTGGGGTTTCGGGGAGCTGCTGGCGTTCGGCTCGCTGCTGCTCGAGAAGACCAACGTCCGCCTCGCCGGCCAGGACTCCCGTCGTGGCACTTTCGTGCAGCGCCACGCGGTGCTGCACGACCGTGCGAACGGCCAGGAGTGGATTCCGCTGACGAACCTCAGCGAGGACCAGGGCCGCTTCTATGTCTACGACTCGCTGCTCAGCGAGTACGCGGCGATGGCGTTCGAATACGGCTACTCGGTCGAGCGCGCGGACTCGCTGGTGCTGTGGGAGGCGCAGTTCGGCGACTTCGGCAATGGCGCGCAGTCGGTCGTCGACGAGTTCATCTCGTCAGCCGAGCAGAAGTGGGGCCAGCAGTCGAGCGTGGTGCTGCTCCTGCCCCACGGCTACGAAGGCCAGGGTCCGGACCACTCGTCAGCCCGCATCGAGCGCTATCTGCAGATGTGCGCGCAGGACAACATGACCGTCGCGCGCCCGTCGACGCCGGCGTCGTATTTCCACCTCCTGCGCCGCCAGGCGTACGCGCGCCCGCGCCGCCCGCTCATCGTCTTCACGCCGAAGGCGATGCTGCGCCTGCGCGGCGCGACCAGCCCGGTCGAGGACTTCCTCAACGGCAGGTTCGAGCCGGTGCTAGACGACGATCGCGTGACCGACAAATCCGCTGTCAAGCGCGTGCTGCTGCACGCCGGCAAGATCCACTGGGATCTGCGCGCCGAGCTCGACAAGAACCCGAACCCGGCGATCGCGCTGGTGCGGCTGGAGCAGTACTACCCCGCCCCGGTCGACGAGCTCAACGCCGTCATCGACTCGTACCCGAACGCCGAACTGGTGTGGGTGCAGGACGAGCCCGAGAACCAGGGCGCCTGGCCGTTCATCGCGCTGGAGGTCGTGAAGCATCTGCGCGGTCGCACCATCAGCCGCGTGTCGCGTGCCTCCGCGGCATCCACCGCCACCGGCTCGCCGAAGGTGCACGCCGCCGAGCAGGCCGCCATCATGCAGCAGGCGCTCACCGTCTAGGCGACGCGTCTGACCGGTCCGGCCCCGGACGCCCCTCTCCGTAGGCGCGTCCGGGGCCGGTGCCGTCACACGGGCGCCGCCGTCGTGCCCACTCGAGGAGATCGTCGCCCGTCCTCAGATGAGGAGATCGTTGCCCGTCCTCAGATGGGGAGATGAGCCGAGATGCGGACCCTCACCGGCGCGCCGCCTCTCATCTCCGCTCAGGTCCTCAGTTGAGGACCGCGCCGCGACGGGCCGCTCACTCCTCGAGCGGCTCCACGCCGGCGCGATCGAATGCGGCGGCCGCGGCATCCGTCGACGCCTCGCCGTCGGTCGGGACCAGGCCGAGACGCGTGCGACGGTCGATCAGATCGGCGATGCTCAGTGCGCCCTCGACGGCGACGCCCCACTGGAGCTCCTGCGCCGTCACACCGCAGGCGCCGCCCGGACCGCCGGGCAGCGACGCCGCATACGGCGCCTCGGCGCCGAACCGGCGCACGAGGCGGCCGGGAGCCGTGATCTCGCCCAGTCGGCGCCGGGGCCACGCCCCCACGAGCGGGATCGAGCGCGTCGGCGAGGGGCGCGAGGGCAGGCCCGGATCGCGGCGGATCACGGCGTCCACGGCATCTTCCGCCATGCGTCGGTAGGTGGTGAGCTTGCCGCCGACGATGCTGAGCACGCCCGACGTCGACTCGATGATCGCGTGACGGCGCGAAAGATCGCTGGTGTCGTCGTCGTCCGCACCCGCCAGCAGCGGACGCAGGCCGGCGAACGTCGCGAGCACGTCCCCGTGGTCGAGCGGATCGGCGAGGACTGTGTTCACGGTGCCCAGGAGTGTGTCGATCTCCGCCTCGGTCGCGTGCGCCACCTGCGGGATCGGCCCGTCGGCGGGCACGTCGGTGAGGCCGATGTAGGTGCGTCCGTGCGGGGCGGGCAGTGTGAACACGAAGCGACTCGTCGACCCGGGGACCGGCACCGTGAGAGAGACGTCCGAGCCGCCGAGCCGCGCGGTCGACACCACGAGGTGGGTGCCGCGGCTGGGCCGCAGCCGCACCTCGGGGTCGAGGTCCCCCGCCCACACGCCGGTCGCGCTCACGACAGCACGAGCACGGACGTCGACGACCGCGCCGGTCACCCGGTCGCGCAGCGTCGCCGCGCGACCGGTGACCGAGACCGCCTCGACGCGGGTGAGGACGGATGCCCCGTGCCCGGCGGCCGTCCGCGCGACGGCGACGACGAGCCGGGCGTCGTCGAGGAGCTGGCCGTCCCAGCCGCGCACACCGCCGCGCAGATCGTCGGCGCGCACCGCGGGGGCCAGTCGCAGCGTCTCGTCGCGGCTGATCGCGCCGGGGCCCGGCAGGAGGGCGCCCGGCGTTCCGACGGCCCGGCGCAGGCCGTCCCCCAGTTCGTAGCCGAGGCCGATGTAGGCGCCGCGTGCGAGGTGGCCCCGCCCGTGCAGCGGTACGACCTGCGCCAACGCGCGCGTGAGGTGCGGTGCGGTGCGGGTGAGGAGGATGTGCCGCTCGAGGGCGCTCTCGCGCGCGATGCCGACCTGCCCCGACGCGAGATAGCGCAGGCCCCCGTGCACGAGCTTGGAGCTGAAGCGGCTCGTGCCGTGCGCGAGGTCGTGCCGTTCCACCAGGACGGTGCGCAGGCCGCGGCCTGCGGCATCCAACGCGATCCCCACCCCGGTGATGCCGCCGCCGATCACGAGCAGATCGATCTCCCGCTCGTCGGCAAGCGCCTCGAGCTCTCGCGCGCGCCGGGACGCGGTGAGGGCCGAGGAGAAGGGCGTGCGCCCGACGATGCGCCCGGTCATCGCTCGGGGTGCAACATAGTGAGTATCAAACACAATGTCTCAGGTACGTAATGCATGTCACCCGCCATCGCCTCACGCCACCTCGACCTCGGACCCGAGATACCCCCGCAGCGCGTGCGCGAGCTCGGTGCGCCATGCGCGCTCGGGCAGCCACTCGGCCACGAGCGGTGCGGACTGCACCGCGGATTGCGCGATCAGCAGCACCATCGCGGCGAGCTGACCCGGGTCTCCTGATCGCACGAACCCCGCCCGCTGCCCCGCCGAGATCCGGCGCGCGGTCTCGGCGTGGATGGCGCGCTGGCTCGTTCCGAGCCGGTCGAGGATGTAGTGCGCGAAGAGCTCGGGATCCGTGTCCCGCAGCCGATCGACCAGCGGCAGCCGGCGCACGCGGTCGGCGGTCTCGACGAGAAGGCCCGCGAGCTCGTCGAGGTCGGCGCACTCCCCCTGCTCCGCGGGCAGCGCCGCCACCAGCTCACGCGTGACGAGGGCGGCGAACACCGCCTGCGCATCCGGCCAATAGCGGTACAGCGTCTGCCGTGCGATTCCGCAGCGGCGGGCGATAGTGGATGCCGTCGTCCGGCGTATTCCGTGCGCCAGCACTTCCGCGAGCGCAGCGTCGAGGATCGCGGTCTCGGTGTCGGGCACTCCATCGGCCATGTGACAACCATACAGATCGTGTCATACTGTCGCCATGGCTGCGACGGCGCACACCGATCCCCCCAGCGACGCTGCTCCCCCGCGTCCCCTCGCGGTGCCGGCACCGCGTCCCCGGGGCGCCTGGGACGCCTGGGGATCGGAAGCAGCCCGTCTGCCCGCGGCGGCAAAAGCCATCGTCGCGACCGTCCTGCCCGGCAAGGCGCATCCCGTGCGGCGCCGCGCCGTGCCGGCCCTGACGCCGTCGCGGCTGTCGGGCGCCGATCTCGACGCCCTCGCCGGGGTCGTGGGCCGTGATCAGGTGACGCCCGACGACGAGGTGCGGCTGCAGCACCTCGGAGGCAAGAGCACCCCCGACCTGCTGCGCCGCCGGCTGGACGACCCCCAGGCCGCCCCCGACGCCGTCGCCTCGCCGGCCGGCCACGACGAAGTCGCCGCGGTGCTCAGCCTCTGCGCCGAACGCGATATCGCCGTCGTCCCTTTCGGCGGCGGCACGTCGGTCGTCGGCGGCGTCGACCCCGCGCGAGGCGCGCACCGCGCAGTGATCGCGCTCGACCTCACCCGCACCGCCGCCCTGCTCGCGCTCGACGAAGTCTCGCTCCTCGCGACCTTCGGGGCCGGCACCACCGGTCCGCAAGCCGAGGAGCTGCTCGGAGCGCGCGGCCTCACCCTCGGCCACTTCCCGCAGAGCTTCGCGTACGCCTCGCTCGGCGGTTACGCGGCGACGCGGTCGAGCGGTCAGGCGTCGCGCGGCTACGGCCGCTTCGACGATCTCGTCCACGCTCTCCGCGTAGCCACGCCGGCCGGTGATCTCACCCTCGGCCGCTCCCCCGCGAGCGCTGCCGGCCCCGACCTCCGCCAGCTCCTCCTGGGATCGGAGGGCGCCTTCGGTGTCCTGACCGAGGTCACGGTCCGCGTCCGCCCGATTCCGGCGGCGACCGTCTACCGCGCATGGTCGTTCCCGGACTTCGCCAGTGGAGCGTCGGCGTTCCGCGAAGCCACGCAGCGCGGCATCCGTCCCACCGTGCTGCGGCTGAGCGACGAGAGCGAGACGCGCGTGAACGCCGCGATGGGCGGGCATCTCACCCGCCTGCGCGGGAGCCTGGCCGTCGCCACCTTCGAGGGAGCGACCGCCTCCGAGGCCGAAGGCACGCGCGACGACCTCGACGCGGTCTTCACCGCACACGGCGCGACCTCGCGCGGCGAGGATCCCGCCCGATCGTGGGAGCGCGGCCGGTTCGCCTCTCCGGCGCTGCGCGACACACTCATGGACAGTGGCATCCTCGCCGAGACCCTCGAGACCGCGACCACCTGGACGCACCTGCCCGCGCTCAAGCGCGCCGTCACGGCCGCGCTGACCGAGACTCTCACCGAGATCGGCACCAAGCCCATCGTGCTGTGCCACATCTCCCACGTGTACCCCGCGGGGGCCTCGCTGTACTTCACCGTCGTCGCCGCGCTCACCGGAGATCCGCAGACGCAGTGGGCGACGGCGAAGGATGCCGCGTCCCGCGCGATCGCCGAGAGCCACGGCACGATCACCCACCATCACGCCGTGGGGCGCGACCATCGCCCGTACCTCGAAGCCGAGATCGGCGCGCTCGGGGTCGAGGTGCTCCGTGCGGTGAAGGGCGTCCTCGATCCGACCGGCATCATGAACCCCGGCGCTCTCGTGACCCCGGCCCCGACGGCCGACCGCGCATGAGGGTCGCGCTCCTCGTCAATCCCGCTGCACGCGCCGGGGCGCACACGGGCGCTGCGACCCGCGCGGCCGAACGCCTGCGCACCCACGGCGTGCAGACGTCCATCCTCAGCGGCGGCAGCGCAGCCGAATCCTCCGCGCTGCTGCGCGCCGCGATCCAGGTCGGCGTGGACGCCGTGGCGGTCGCGGGTGGCGACGGCACCGTCAACCTCGCGATCCAGGAGGTCGCGGGCACCGGCATCCCGCTGGGCATCGTCCCGTCCGGCACCGGCAACGACTTCGCCGCCACCCTCGGGCTGCGTGAGCTGGACGTCACGGCGGCCGCCGACACCATCGCCGGTGGGCGCACGAGGCGCATCGACCTCGCCCGCGTGACCCGGGGCGACGGCTCGACGCAGTACTTCGGCTCGGTGCTGGCCAGCGGCTTCGATTCGAAGGTCAACGACCGCGCCAACGCGATGCGATGGCCGCGCGGCGGCTCGCGGTACAACATCGCGATCCTCGTCGAGTTCCTGACTCTCGCCGGCATCCCGTACGAGGTCGACGTCGAGCTGGCCGACGGCACACGAGAAACTCTGAGCGGCGACCTCGTGATGGCGACGGTCGGCAACGGGCGCACCTACGGGGGCGGCATCCCGATCTGCCCGGACGCCGACCCGGCCGACGGGCTGCTCGATCTCGTGCTGGTGCGCCCGGCCGGCCGTCTGCGTCTGCTGCGGCTGCTGCCGCGGGTCTACCGCGGCACGCACGTCGGGGTGCCCGAGGTGTCGATCCGGCGCGTGCGCTCGGTGCGACTCTCGTCACCGGGCGTCACGGCCTACGCGGACGGCGACCCGATCGGGGCGCTGCCGCTCACGATCGACGTGGTGCCCGGCGCGCTCACGATCTTCACACCGTCCGGCTGACGGCCGGCGCCACCGCGCCGCACCGCGGCTGCGAACGCCGCGCGTCAGTGCGTCGCCTGGACCGCCCGCAGCTTGGCCAGCACCTGATCGCGGAGCTCTTCGGGTGCGCTCTCCTTGCATGCCCGGGCGATCACCTCGGTGAGCGTCCGTGCGACGAGAGCCTCGTCTCGACAGCCCGCACAGTTCTCGAGGTGCTCGGCGATGTCGCCCTGCTCGGTCTTGCAGACCTCGTGTCGCAGGTACTCCTCCAGGTCGCGCCGCGCCTTCTCACAGCCGCAGTCGGTCATTTCGTGCTCCTCGTGGCGGCAGTCGCGATGCCGCGCTCTTTTGCGTAGTCGGCCAGTAGTTCACGAAGCATCCGCCTGCCACGATGCAGACGGCTCATGACCGTGCCGATGGGGGTCTTCATGATGTCGGCGATCTCCTGGTAGGCGAAGCCCTCGACGTCGGCGAGGTACACCGCCAGCCGGAAGTCCTCCGGGATGGACTGCAGCGCGTCCTTCACGACCGACGCGGGCATGTGGTCGATCGCCTCTGCCTCGGCCGAGCGGGTGCTCGACGCGGTGGTCGACTCGGCGCCGCCGAGCTGCCAGTCCTCGAGGTCGTCGATCGTGCCCTGGTACGGCTCGCGCTGCTTCTTGCGATAGGTGTTGATGTAGGTGTTGGTCAGGATGCGGTACAGCCACGCCTTGAGGTTCGTGCCCTGCGTGAACGTCTTCCACGAGGCGAAAGCCTTGACGAAGGTCTCCTGCACGAGGTCGGCCGCATCCGCGGGGTTGCGAGTCATGCGCATGGCGGCGGCGTACAGCTGGTCCATGAAGGGCAGTGCCTGCTCTTCGAACTGCGCGCGCGGATCCTGCACCTGGTCCGTCTGGTCGATCGGGTCGCTCATCACGCGCCAGTCTACGGCGGCGGCCTCCAGGCCGCCGGGGCCCGGCGCGACGGGCCCGCTGTGCAACAGCGGCGCCTCGAGGTCGAGGCGGTCGAGAGTGGCGAACATCCAGCTCCATTCGGTGAGTGGCTCGCGGCCCGTGTCGACCTGCATTACGCGTCCTATCGGAGCCGTTCAGTAGGGTAGAACCCGATGACAGCCGACGCGTATTCCCCGACCTCCGCGCCGATCGAGCGCGGCCATTGGCACGCCCCCGTCGCGGACGGTCCGCTGCATGCGACGGTGACCGTCCCCGGCTCGAAATCCCTGACGAATCGCGAGCTCATCCTCGCCGCACTCGCCGACGCTCCGAGCCGCCTGATCGCGCCGTTGCACTCCGACGACTCGGCGCGCATGATCGACGCCCTGCGCTCGCTCGGCGTCGGCATCGAGCTCGTCCCCGGCGCCGGACTGTACGGCGACGACATCGAGGTGACGCCGGTGTGGCCGCTGCGCGGCGGCACCGAGGTGAACTGCGGACAAGCCGGCACCGTCATGCGCTTCGTCGCCGGGCTCGGCGGGTTCGCCCGCGGCGACGTCACCGTCACGGCGCACGAGAGCGCCCTGCACCGCCCGATGGGCGCGATGATCACGGCGCTGCGCGACGTCGGCGTCGACATCGACGACGGTGGCCACTGGTCCCTGCCGTTCAGCATCCGCGGGCACGGTCACGTCCGCGGCGGCGAGGTCACGATCGACGCCAGCGCCTCGAGCCAGTTCGTGTCGGGCCTGCTGCTCGCCGCCCCGCGATTCGACGTCGGCCTGCAGCTCCGCCACGCCGGCGCGCGGCTTCCGAGCATCCCGCACATCGACATGACGGTCGAAGCACTCGCCCACCGCGGCGTGCACGTCGAGCGTCCGGGCGTCGGCGAATGGATCGTGCCGGCAGGCGCGATCCGCGGCAAGGATGTCGCGATCGAACCCGACCTGTCCAACGCGGCGCCATTCCTCGCCGCGGCGATGATCGTCGGCGGATCGATCTCCGTCACCGGATGGCCGGCCCACTCGACGCAGCCGGGCGCCATGCTCACCGAGATCCTGTCGCTGATGGGCGCCCGCGCCGTCCGCCGCGGCGGCGCACTCACCGTCACCGGGAGCACGGGCATCCAGGGCGTCGACCTCGACCTGTCGGCCGCGGGCGAGCTCACCCCCACGATCTTCGCGCTGGCCGCCTTCGCCGAGTCGCCCTCGACCCTCCACGGCATCGGCCACATCCGCGGGCACGAGACCGACAGGATCGCGGCGCTGGTCGCTGAACTGCGCGGCCTCGGCGGCGAGGCAGAAGAGCTGCCCGACGGCATCCGCATCGTGCCGCGGCCGTTGCACGGCGGTGTGTGGCACGCCTCGCATGACCACCGCATGGCGACGACCGGTGCCCTCATCGGGCTCGCCGTGCCCGGCGTCGAGGTGGACGACATCGGCACCACGGCAAAGACCATGCCCGAGTTCCCGCAGATCTGGCAGCGCATGCTCGACGGCGAGCATGCGGACGGCGTGTCCGAGGAGACGATGCGCGCCTCGTGAGCGGCAGCGGAGTCGGTGGCGGAGCGATCGGGATGACACGGTGAAGCGACCCAGGACGACGGAATGAGCTGGCTCGACGACCTCGACGACGACGACGATTCCGAGTTCGACGAGGCCGACATCCGGATGCGGCCCAACCCCAAGGCGAACCGCCCCCGCACGAAGCGGCGGCCGGCGCACAGCGACGCCCAGATCGCCCGCGTGCTCGGCGTCGACCGCGGCCGCTACACGGTTCTCCTCGACGAAGACCTGCCCGAGGAGCGCACGGTGCTCGCCGTGCGTGCGCGAGAGCTGCGCAAGACCCCGATCGTCAATGGCGACCGCGCCCGCGTCGTGGGCGACGCGACCGGCGACGAAGGCACCCTCGCCCGCATCGTCGGCATCGAGGAGCGCACGTCGCTGCTGCGGCGCAGCGCCGACGACACCGACCAGGTGGAGCGCGTCGTCGTCGCCAACGCCGACCAGATGCTCGTCGTGGTCGCCGCTGCCGACCCCGAACCCCGACCGCGGCTCGTCGACCGGTACCTCGTTGCGGCACTGGATGCCGGCATCCGTCCCCTCCTCGTCGTGACGAAGACCGACCTCGCCGACCCCGCGGCGTTTCTCGCGCACTTCGACGGGCTCGACCTGGTGGTGTTCACCAGCGGGCGCGACGAAATGCCCCTCGGTCGGATCGGCGCAGCGCTCGAGGGGCACTCGACCGTGTTCGTCGGGCACTCGGGCGTCGGCAAGTCGACGCTCGTGAACGCCCTCGTGCCGGACGCACGGCGGGCGACCGGCCACGTGAACGTGGTGACCGGGCGGGGTCGTCACACCTCGAGCTCGACGGTGTCGCTGCGCTACCGGGGCGACGGCGGCAACGGCTGGGTGATCGACACCCCCGGGGTCCGCTCGTTCGGCCTCGGCCACGTCGACCCCACCAACATCCTGCGTGCGTTCACCGACCTCGCCGAGGTCGCCGAGGAGTGCCCTCGCGGCTGCACGCACCTGCCCGACGCTCCCGACTGCGCCATCGTCGAGGCGGTCGAAGAGGGGCGGCTCGGCCCCGGCGGGCCGGCACGCCTGGACTCGCTGCAGCGACTCCTCGAGACGTTCGCCGAAAAGTCCCACAAGTCCGGCTCATAATCCGCCGCCCGGACACATCCCCGGCCGGCCCTGCCTGGCTCAGCGGTTCGTCGGCGAGCCCGCGCCTAGAGTGGAAGCGTGACCACGACGCGCCTCGAACCCGGCTCCCTCGCGCCCGCCTTCACCCTCGTCGATCAGGATGAGCGGGCCGTGACGCTGAAGGACCTCCGGGGTGGGCCGGTGATCCTCTTCTTCTATCCCGAGGCGATGACGCCCGGGTGCACGAAGGAGGCGTGCGACTTCCGCGACAGCCTCGCGCCGCTGCAGGCCGCCGGCTACACGATCTTCGGCATCTCGCGCGACCAGCCCGAGAAGCTCCGGCGATTCCGCGAGCGCGACGGCCTGACCTACGACCTCTTGAGCGACCCCGACCACAAGGTGCACGAGAAGTACGCCGTGTGGGGCGAGAAGGTCAACTACGGCAAGACCTTCATGGGCGTCATCCGGTCCACCTTCGTCATCGACGAGAAGGGGCGCATCGCACACGCGCTGTACAACGTGCGCGCGACCGGTCACGTGGCGCGCGTCCGCACACTGCTCGGCGTCTGACGGCTCACGCTCCGTGACGGCGGCCGAGCCGTCGGTGCAGAGACGGGATCAGCGGGATGCCGCACCCGGCGCATCGCCGTCGGTCTCGCGACTGTCCTGCCGTCGTGCCGCACGTCCGGCGTCGCGCACTGCCAGCACGAGCAGCACCAGCACGATGAGCGCCGGGATGGCGAGCGCCCAGGCGATCGACGGATCGGCGAAGCTGCCGGTGGCTGCACCGAAGGCGACCGCCAGGATCAGCAGCTGGGTGACGATGCCGCCGGAACGCCCCCAGGACTGGCCGCGCCAGATGGCCAGGGCGAAGGCCAGCACGGCCGCGGCGCCCACGAGCGTCAGCACGGCGAGCGCGATCGCACTCTCGATCGATCCGGTATCGCCCGCCGCGATGGCGACGACCTCGCGCACCGTGAGCGCCATCAGGCCCAGTCCCTCGAGCCCGACCAGCACCGCGGCGATCTTTCCGGACACGTTTGTCCGCATTCTCCGTCGACTTCCTCTCACGCCGGCCAGTGGTTTGTGCGAACCCTCCACACCACAGGGGGAACACTCAGCAAGTCCTACACAAACCCGCCGATCAACCCTTGATTCAGGTAAACCGCTATGGGACGATTGGTGAAGCCGTGTGCTCCCACAGCGACGTGGGGCGAGTCAATCTCGCACATCCCACAGGGTATCGGACCCGAACCGAACCCGAATCCCACCCCTCTGTTACAAGGAGCACCACCATGGACTGGCGCGACAAGGCCGCCTGCCTGACCGTCGACCCCGAACTGTTCTTCCCCGTTGGGAACACCGGTCCGGCCGTCGATCAGATCGAGAAGGCCAAGTCGGTGTGTGCTCGATGCACAGTCACCGAGATCTGCCTGCAGTACGCCCTCGAGACCGGACAGGACTCGGGCGTATGGGGAGGCCTCTCCGAGGACGAGCGCCGCGCCCTGAAGCGCCGCGCCGCTCGCGCCCGCCGCGCCTCCTGACGCATTTTCACGACGACACCCGGCCGCCTCGGCGCCCGGGTGTCGTCGCGTGTGCGGCCTGCGCGCGCGGAGCCTCCTCGCTCCGGACGCCAGGGCCGCTGCTTCGGCGAGCCAGGAGATTCCCGTCGATACCGAGCGCGATGTCCCCGGTCTCGCCGCGAATCCCCCGGCTCGGTGAGAGCGAGCCAGAATCTACGGACGCCGGGGGCCCGGGCGACCGCCGGGCGAGGCACACGCCGGGGCCGTGGCTACGCCGGGCGAGCACACGCGGACCTTGGCGGCGGCGGGCCGCGGCCTCGCCGAACGCGGCGCCACAGGGCGCCGCGGCATTCGCTTCTCTCGTGCTCAGCCGGGGGTGCGGTCGATGTAGCGCAGCGGAATGTCGATCGTCACTTCGGTGCCGCTGCCCATGATCGTGTGCCAGTCGATCGTGCCGCCGAGCTCACCCTGGATGAGCGTGCGCACGATCTGCGTCCCCAGACCGCGGCCGACCTGGCCTTCCGGCAGTCCCGAGCCCGTGTCGCGCACGCGCACCTCGAGCCGCTCGTCGCCGCGTTCGGCGATGATCTCGACGTCGCCCTCCTGACCGGCCAGCCCGTGCTCGACCGCATTGGTGACGAGCTCGGTGAGAGCGAGCGCCAGGGGCGTGGCGTACTCGCTCGGAAGCGTGCCGAAGCGTCCCGACGAGTGCGTGCGCGCACGGGTGTTGGGAGCCGCCGCAACCTCGGCGACGAGCTTCAGCACGCGCGCGAACACCTCGTCGAAGTCGACGTTCTGCGCCAGTCCCTCGGACAGGGTGTCGTGCACAACGGCGATGGCCGATACGCGGCGCATCGCCTGCGTGAGCGCCTCGCGCGCCTCCTCGCTGTGCGAGCGCCGCGCCTGGATGCGCAGCAGCGACGCGACGGTCTGCAGGTTGTTCTTGACGCGGTGGTGGATCTCGCGGATCGTGGCGTCCTTGGTGATGAGCTCCTGCTCCTGGTGGCGGATCTCCGTCACATCGCGGCACAGCACGATGGCGCCGATGCGCGTGCCGTGATCGCGTAGCGGGATGGTGCGCAGCGACACCGTCACGCCCCGCGCCTCGAGGTCGGCGCGCCAGGGGGCGCGCCCGGTGACGACCACCGGCAGCGACTCGTCGAACTGGCGCTTCGTCGGCAGGATGGCGGTGACGACCTCGACGAGCGACTCCCCCTCGAGCTCATCGTCGAACCCGAGTCGGTTGAAAGCCGACAGCGCGTTGGGGCTCGCGAACGTCGTGATGCCGTCCACGTCGAGCCGCACCAGGCCGTCGGATGCGCGAGGGGCGCCGCGGCGCGGCGAGGTGGGCGCGGCGAGGTCGGGGAAGTCGCCCGACGCGATCATTCCGAAGAGGTCGTCCGCGCAGTCGTTGAAGGTGATCTGCTGGCGTGAGGGGATGCGCGCCTCGCCGAGGTTCGTGTGCCGGGTGAGCACCCCGATCACCGTCGCGGCCGTGCCGCGCTTGCGTGTGACGGGAACGGCGCGCACCCGCGTCGGCGTCTCTTCGAACCAGTCGGGCGAAGAGGAGTCGACGATGCCGCCGGTCTGGAACGCCTCGCGCACCTGCGTGCGCCACTGCGGCCGCACCCGGTCGCCGACGATGTCGCGGTAGAAGAGAGTGGCCGCGCCCCCCGGCCGCGTGTGGGCCACGGCGACGAACGAGTCGTCGGATGTCGGCACCCAGAGCACGATGTCGGCGAACGCCAGATCGGCGAGGAGCTGACCATCCCCCGCGAGACGGTGCAGCCACTCCACGTCTTCTTCGCTGGAGCGGCCCTGGGCGTAGACGAGATCGCTGAGGGTCGACACCCATCCAGCCTAGAGCGCCGGGCTCACCCCACCGGCGCGCCGACGCGAGCGACCTCGTCGGCGCCCGGGCGCGCGGCGCGACGGCCGCGCCCACTGCCGACGCCGCGGCGGCCGTTGCTCGCCGCCCGCTGCGGCTCGGGCGCGGGCACGACCGCCTCGCCGACGAAGCGACGCAGCGCCAGGGTGAGCGGCGAGCGCGGCGCCAACTCGGCGATCGGCAGCGATGCGAGGATCGCGGCATCCGTCGATCTGGGATCCTGCGGCAGGAACCAGACGTCTTCGATGCCGCCGAACCGGTCGAGGGTCCTCCGCACCTGCCCGCGGGCGTCGATGCCGAGGGTGCCGGGACGGAGTCGGTTTGCGACGACCGCCACAGGCGTCGCCCCGATGGTCGCGCGCAGGTCGGCGTGACCCCGGAGGAAGCGGGCGATGCCGACGGGATCGGCGGCAACGACGGCGACGACGAGATCGGCGCTGCGCAGTGCGGCGAGGGTGGCCGCGTTTCGCCGTGGACCGTCGAGGTCGCTCACGATCTCTTCGTCGCGCTCCAGCGACGACGCCACGTCGACCACGGTGTAGTCGGCCCATTCGCGGCAGGCGGCGAGCGCCGCGGCCACGCGCCGATCGCTCAGCTCGGGCCAGCGCGACGGCCTGTTGATGCCGGTGAGGACGTCGACACCGGTGCGACCGAGCGGCACCGCGATGCGGGTGAGCTCGCGGGCGTCGAGGCCGCCGAGCTCGGCCTGCCGGCAGGCCGCGGCGAATCCGGGCCCCTCGTCGGCGAGGCCCAGTGTGAGAGCGAGCGACGGCGCGTGCGTGTCGGCGTCGACCAGCGCCACGTGGCGGCCTCCGCGCGCGAGCTCGACGGCGAGCTCGGTGGCGACGGTGGAGCGGCCGGGAGCACCGGCCGCTCCCCAGACGGCGATCACGCGCGGCTGCGGGCGGGGTGCGGGCGAGGGCGCCGACGCAGCCGGAGCGGCGGACAGCGCCTCGGCGATGCGCCACGGCTCGATGTGCCGGCTCAGCGGCGCTTCCAGCCCGCACGCCGCCGCGACGCGCTCCCCCGCCGCATCGTCGACCAGCGGCACGACGCGTGTGCCCGCACGGTCGCAGAGGGCGACGACGGTCGGCGACATGGTCGCGCGCGACACCGAGACGACCAGGGCGTCAGCGTCGGCGAGGGCTCGCAGCAGCGTCTCGGCGTCGGTGCCCAGCATCCCGTCCGCCGCGGCGAGGGCGGGCGCGCCGGCCGTGACCACCGCGATCACGTCGATGCCCTCGCGGCGCAGTCCCTCGACGAGCAGCACCGCGTCATCCACGGCCACGACGACTCTCACGAGCCGGCGCCCATCGTCGGCACGACCGAGAGGGCCGACTCGTCGGACATCGCGGCGAGCGTCGCCGGCACGTCCGCCCTCGGGATGACCAGCTCGAGGGCGGCAGCCCCGCCCCCCATCATCGAGTCGTCGCGCGTCACCGACACCACGGTCGCGTCGGCGACCAGGATGCGCGGCTCGTCGTAGGCGCCCTGCTCGAGGAGCGGAGCGGACCACAGCTCGACGATGGTGCCCGCCTCGACCGACGCCGGCACATCGACGGCGCTGCGGACGACGACGCTCGTGGTGCGCGCGTCCGACGGATCGCCGACGGATGCCGCGGGCACCAGCTCGCCCGCCTCGATCGTGCGCGTCGCGACCTGGGCGCCGTCGAGGTCGTCGGCGGTGAGGTACGTGCCGGCCAGCGGCCCGAGCGCGACGTCGACCACCGTGAAGTCGCCGGCACCGATCGCCTCGCCGGGCACGATCGTGTGCGCCGCCGCGTACACCGGCACCGTCTGCCGCGCCGCTGAGACCACGAGCCACACGCCGATGACGGATGCCGCCACGAGAAGCACGCCGAGGAAGAAGCGCGCGTCGCCCCAGAAGGCGCGTCGCGGGGTTCGGACAGGGTCGCTGTGGGCCGTCATGGGTCCATCGTCCTCGACTCGGCCAGACGACGTCAGCCGTTATCCACAGGGCGCCGGGCCCCGGATCCTCCTCAGGGGGGCGGGTCCATAATGGGGGCATGTCCGATGACCCGACGTCGAACGTGCGTCTGCTCGCCCCCGCTCAGGTGGGCGAGGTGCTCGGCGTCTCCGTCGACGAGGTCATGGCACTCGTGCTCGAGGGTCGCCTGCGCGGCCTTCGGGTGGGCGCTCCCGCGCGCTGGCGCGTGGAAGCGGCGAGCGTGGGCGAATACCTCGACGAGCAGGCGGAGGAGGCGCGGCGGATGGCGCTGTGGCGGCAGTCGCAGACCGCCAGCTTCCCGGAACTGTGGGGCAGCGGCTTCGTCCGCAAGCAGGACTGAGCCGACTCACCTCCCCGTGTGGCCGCCGACGCTGCCCGCGGGCGACCCGGTGGGCCGGTCAGGGCAGCGAGGGCGCCTCGTCCGCCCGGATCCAGGCGATCGAACCGAACGGCACTAGGCGGTAGCCCGCGACGGCGTCGCTCCGCCGTGGCGCCCCGGCCTCGTGCAGCGCCAGGTCCAGGTGGTCGGCGCCGGCGCGGTCGATCGTGCCGGTGAGCAGTCGCCCCGACACGAGGTGCACGACCACTCCCGCACGGCGCCGTACGAGGTCGCGCAGCACGAACCCGAAGGTCAGCCGGTCGGCCAGCGGGGATCGAGGCGGCGCCGGTCGTGCGGTGCGTAGCAGATCGGCATGCGGCATCCCGATCGACGAGATCGCCGAGAACGGCACGATCACCGCGCCGCCGGGCCCCTCCGCCAGCGCGAGCCCCACCCAGTCCGCACCCACTCCCGTGACCACGGCGCGCACGGTCGCGCCGTCCGCGAGGTCGAACGACGCCACGGCGGGGGCGGTCGCATCACGCACCGTGAGCAGGGTCAGCCGCTCGGCGAGCTGCACGCGCGAGAGCCGCAGGCGCTCGGCCTCCGTGTCGAGGGCGGCGCGCTCGGCCTCCCATTCGGACGCGAGCTGATCCTCGAGGTCGTCGAAGAATCGGTCCCAGCGCACTCAGTGAGAGTAGGGCAGGCCACGGAATCGCCCGGTGAGTTATCCACAGGTGCGCCGTGCCGATTTTCCTGTGAGTTCGCCGTGTGTTCTACTGTGCGGAAGACATCCCCCCTGTCGAGATAGGAACCCATGGCAACGATGCCCGCGGGCACCGCCCGCGCACCCCACGCGTTCCGCAGTACGCAGCTCGCGGAGTTCTTCGCGCCGCAGCGGACGCCCTCCACAGCGCTCCCCGTGCCGGAGCCCTTCCTGCGCAACCTCACCGTCGGCGTGCTCGAGGTCTTCGCGGGTGTACGCGAGGTCGACCAGCTGGCGCGCTGGCTCACCGAGGACGCGTACCGCAAGCTCGTCGCGCGAGCGAACCTGGCGGCCAGAGCGCGCAGCGCGCGCGGCGTCGCGGCCAAACGACCGGTGCACACGATCCTGTCGGTGCACGAGTCCTCGCCCGCCGACGGCATCATCGAAGCGGTCGTCGTCGTGCGGGGTCCCGCGCGCACGCGAGCCCTCGCGGTGCGGATCGAGGGCATGGACGGGCGCTGGCGCGCGACATCCCTCGCGCTCCTCTGAGACCGCGCACCCTCCGCCGCGGACGACGCGGCAGCTGACCCGGCGGCGGAGCCGGCCTCGACGATGCGGCCGGCCCCGCCGTCAGTCCCCCTTGTCCTTGTCGATGAGCTCGAGGAGCGACCGCAGCGCGTCGCGGATCTCATAGTGGTCGTATTGGCCGGCGCGGCTCTCGGCCGAGATCACGCCCGATCGATGCACGCGCGTGAAGTCGCCGAAGGGGAACGAGTACGCCTTCTTGGTCTCATCGTTCTCTCGTCGGTCGACCCCGAGATGCCAGTGGGAGTACTGGGTCCATCCTTCTCGCTCGATGAACGAGTTCTCCTCCTCGGCTGTGGGTGCCGCTTCCGACCAATCGTCGCGTTCGTCGCGAACGACCTTGCCGTCCCGGATGAGCGCTCGCGCGTGGCGCAGCGCCGGCTGGTTCAGTTCGATGGACATGCTGCGACGGTATGTCGGCGGCCGGCTGTCGGCGAGGCTCTTGACGGACGCCGCGGCCCGCGGCATCCTCTCCCCTGCTCATCTGCGGGTCCGCTCGCCGAGCCGACCCCATCCTCACTGCTTGTAGGACGACAGGAAGTTGCCGAGCCGCTCGATCGCCTCCGAGAGCACGCGAGCCTCCGGCAGCGTGACGATGCGCAGGTGGTCGGGAGTCGGCCAGTTGAAGCCGGTCCCCTGGACGAGCAGCACGTGCTCGGCGACGAGGAAGTCGTAGACGAGCCTGGCGTCGTCGCGGATCTCGTAGACGTTCGGATCGAGTCGCGGGAAGGCGTAGAGCGCGCCCTTCGGCTTGGAGCAGGTCACGCCGGGGATGCGCTCGAGGCCTTCCCACGCGGCATCCCGCTGCTCGTGGAGCCGGCCATCGGGGGCGATGAGCGCGTCGATCGACTGCACCCCCGACAAGGCCGCCTGCACCGCGTGCTGCGCGGGCACGTTCGGGCACAGCCGTGTCGAGGCGAGCAGCTGGATGCCCTCGAGGAAGCCCGCGGCGTGGCGCTTCGGCCCGGTGATCACAAGCCAGCCCGACCGATAGCCCGCGACCCGATAGGTCTTCGAGAGGCCGTTGAAGGTCAGGCACAGCAGGTCCGGCGCGAGCGTCGCGAGCGGGATGTGCTGGGCGTCGTCGAAGAGGATCCGGTCGTAGATCTCGTCCGAGAGGAGCAGCAGCGAGTGCTCGCGCGCGATCTCGACGATGCCCTGGAGCACCTCGCGCGTGTACACCGCGCCTGTGGGATTGTTGGGGTTGATCACGACGATCGCCTTGGTGCGCGGCGTCACCTTCGCGCGGATGTCCTCGAGATCGGGCTGCCAGTCGTCGTCGGGGTCGCAGCGGTAGTGCACCGGCGTGCCGCCCGCGAGGCTCGTCATCGCGGTCCACAGCGGGTAGTCGGGCGCCGGGATGAGGACCTCGTCGCCCTCGTCGAGCAGCGCCTGCATCGTCATCGTGATGAGCTCGGAGACGCCGTTGCCCAGGTACACGTCGTCGGGGTCGAACTGCGGGAAGCCGGCCACCTGCTCGTACCGAGAGACGACGGCGCGCCGGGCCGACATGATGCCCTTGCTGTCGCTGTAGCCGTGCGCGTGCGGGACCGCCTCGATCATGTCGCGCACGATCTGGAACGGCGCCTCGAAGCCGAACACCGCCGGATTCCCGGTGTTGAGCTTGAGGATCGTGTAGCCCTCGTCCTCCAACCGGTCGGCCTCGGCCAGTGCCTGCCCACGGATCTCATAGAGAACGTTCTGGAGCTTGCTCGACTGATCGAGGGTGCGGAGGGGACTCATCGCTTCAGGATATCCGCGGCCGGCGAGGGCCAATGAACGCCCCGTGGCTCGCGACCCAGGCGGTCGCGAGATCAGGTGATCTCACCGGCGTAGGACGATCTGCGCGAAATCGTCCTACCTCCGCGAAATCACCTGATCTGGAGGCGTGGATGCCGCGAGCCGGCGTCGAAGCGCGGCCGACGTCGACGAGGCCGGTCGTGGAGACGGGATGCCTCGGCTCGACGTCGTACGCCGTGCCGAGGCATCCTCCCTTACTTCTTGCGCTGCTCGGCGGCGCGGCGCTGGGCGCGGTTCAGCGGAGCCTGCTGCGCCGCCGGAGCGTCGGCTTCCGTGCGCTGGCCGAAGGCGCCGCGCTGCGGCTCGGCCGCGGGGGCCTGCTGCTGCGCCGGCGTGGCGGCAGCGGCCGCAGCGGCCTGACGCAGCCGCGTCGCCGCCTGCTCCACCTGCCCGCGGTCGTTGCGCACCTCGACCTCGCCGGCGTCGTTCGCCGCGGTGTACTGCAGCCGCTGGCTCTCGACGGGCTGCGCGCCGAGGCCCTTCGCCTCGACCTGGGTGACCTGCTCGGCGCCGGCTTCGCCCTGACGGCGCACCTCGACCTCGAGGTTGTAGAGGTAGCCGACCGACTCCTCCTTGATCTGCCCCATCATGGCCTGGAACATCTGGTAGCCCTCGCGCTGGTATTCGATCAGCGGGTCGCGCTGGGCCATGGCGCGCAGGCCGATGCCGTCCTTGAGGTAGTCCATCTCGTACAGGTGGTCGCGCCAGCGGCGGTCGAGCACCTGCAGCACCACGCGGCGCTCGAGCTCCCGCGTCGCCGCCTCGCCGAGGGTCGTCTGGCGATTCTCGTACGCGATGCGCGCGTCGGAGAGGATCTCGCGCTTGAGTCCTTCGGCGGTGATGCCGCCCTTGCGTCCCGCTGCCTCGGCGACCACCTCGTCGATCGTCACACCGACCGGGTAGAGCGTCTTCAGCTCGGTCCACAGCGCGTCGAAGTCCCAGTTCTCGCTGTGACCCGACCCGGTGTGGTCGTCGATGACGGTGTTGATCGCGTCTTCGATGAAATGCTGCACGCGGTCGGCGATGTCGTCGCCCTGCAGGATGTGGCGGCGGTCGGAGTAGATCGCCTCGCGCTGCCGGTTGAGGACGTCGTCGTACTTGAGGACGTTCTTGCGGATCTCGGCGTTGCGCGCCTCGACCTGACTCTGCGCGGACTTGATCGCTCGCGTCACCATGCCCGACTCGATCGCGACGTCGTCGGGGAAGTTCGTGCGGGCGATGATCGCCTCGGCGGCGCCCGACTGGAACAGCCGCATGAGGTCGTCCGTCAGCGACAGGTAGAAGCGGCTCTCGCCCGGGTCGCCCTGACGGCCGGAGCGACCGCGCAGCTGGTTGTCGATGCGGCGCGACTCATGGCGCTCGGTGCCGAGCACGTAGAGGCCGCCAGCCTCTACGACCTTGGTGGCCTCGGATGCCACGAGGTCGCGGGTCGCCTCGTAGACCGAGCCCCACGCGGCCTCGTACTCCTCCGGGGTCTCCTCCGGGTCCAGCCCCTTGGCCTTGAGCTCCTGCACCGCCAGGAACTCGGCGTTTCCGCCGAGCATGATGTCGGTGCCGCGGCCGGCCATGTTGGTCGCGACCGTCACGGAGCCCAGGCGCCCGGCGCGGGCGACGATCTCGGCCTCGCGCGCGTGGTTCTTCGCGTTCAGGACCTCGTGCTTGATGCCCTTCTTCGCGAGCAGGCGCGACAGGTACTCGCTCTTCTCGACGCTCACGGTGCCGACCAGCACCGGCTGGCCGGACTCGTGGCGGCGCGCGATGTCTTCGACGACCTGGGCGAACTTCGCCGTCTCGTTCTTGTAGACGAGGTCGGCCTGATCCTTGCGGATCATCGGCTTGTTCGTCGGGATCGGCACGACGCCCAGCTGGTACGTCGACATGAACTCGGCCGCCTCGGTCTCGGCGGTACCGGTCATGCCGGCGAGCTTGTCGTACAGGCGGAAGTAGTTCTGCAGCGTGACCGTGGCGAGCGTCTGGTTCTCGGCCTTGACCGGCACGGCCTCCTTGGCCTCGATCGCCTGGTGGATGCCCTCGTTGTAGCGGCGGCCGACCAGGATGCGGCCGGTGTGCTCGTCGACGATCATGACCTCGTCGTTCATCACGACGTAGTCGGTGTCGCGCTTGAAGAGTGCGAGCGCCTTGATCGAGTTGTTCAGGAACGAGATGAGCGGGGTGTTCGCCGACTCGTAGAGGTTGTCGATGCCGAGGTAGTCCTCGACCTTCTCGATGCCGGGCTCGAGGACGCCGATGGTGCGCTTCTTCTCGTCGACCTCGTAGTCGACGCCCGCCTCGAGGGTCTTGGCGATCTTCGCGAACTCGACGAACCAGCGGTTCGCCTCGCCCGACGACGGACCCGAGATGATGAGCGGGGTGCGGGCCTCGTCGATGAGGATCGAGTCGACCTCGTCGACGATCGCGTAGAAGTGGCCGCGCTGCACGAGGTCTTCCTTGCGCCACGCCATGTTGTCGCGCAGGTAGTCGAAGCCGAACTCGTTGTTCGTGCCGTACGTGATGTCGGAGTTGTACTGCTCACGCCGCACTTCGGGCGTCTGCCCGGCGACGATCGTGCCGGTGGTCATGCCGAGCGCGCGATAGATGCGGCCCATGAGCTCGGACTGGTACGACGCGAGGTAGTCGTTGACGGTGATGACGTGGACGCCCTGGCCCGCGATCGCGTTGAGGTAGACGGGGAAGGCGCCGGTGAGCGTCTTGCCCTCACCGGTCTTCATCTCGGCGATGTTGCCGAGGTGCAGTGCCGCGCCGCCCATGATCTGCACGTCGTAGGCGCGCTGGCCCAGTGTGCGCTTGGCCGCCTCGCGGACCGCGGCGAACGCCTCGGGCATGAGCTGGTCGAGTGTCTCGCCGGCCTGATAGCGGGCCCGCAGCTCGGCGGTCTCGCCCCGGAGCTCTTCGTCGGTGAGGTGCTCGTAGTCCTCTTCCAGGGCGCCGACGGCCTTCACGACCTGCTGGAGCCGCCGGAGGATGCGACCCTCACCGGCGCGAAGCAGTTTCTCGAGGGGGTTGGCCACGGAGTGTCTCCATCTTCAAGCTTCGGGGTGCGGCTGCAACGCCGCCGACGCTGCCCAGGCGCATGGCCCCAGGCATACCTGCCTATGTTATCCACCCGTGACCTTGGTGTGCGCTGGGTGTGGAGTCGTCCCCGCCGCGCGACGCGCGGGAAACCCGTCGATGTCATTGCATTCCGGGTATGCATATACTCGGTGACTACATACTGGGTATGCCCTGACCGAAAGGTACGACATGGTTGTCTGGCGGCGATGGATCTTCCCGATCCTGATGGTGGTCATCCTCGGGGCGGCAGCAGCCGCCCTCGTGAAGATCGCGTTCTTCCCGGATGCCGCACCGGCCGCCGCCGTCAGCCCCTCCGCGCAGATCGCCGATCCCGTGGTGGCCGTGGAGCGCGCCGAGGTCGCCAATGCGCTGAGCCTGCCGGGAACGATCGCGCGGGATGCCGCCTACCCGCTCCGCTCCGAGATCGATGGGACGGTCACCACCGTGCATGTCGCCAACGGCCAGGCGGTCGTCGCCGGGCAGAAGCTGTTCACCATCAAGCAGGCCGACCCCGTGAAGAATGTCGACGTCGTCGCGGCCGAGGCGGGAGATGTGAGCGAGCTCGCCGTCGTCAAGGGTCAGCCCGCGTCGATCGGGGGTGAGCTGGCGAAGCTGACGCCGGCGCGCTATCACGTGCAGGCCACGGTCGAGCCGGTGCAGCTGTACCGCCTGCAGGGAGCGCCCGCCGAGGGGTCGGTGACGATCCAGGGCGGCCCCGCGCCGTTCACCTGCACCGGGCTGAGGGTCGAGGTCGCCGAGGACGGCACCACGACCGTGACGTGCGCGGTACCCGGCGACCAGACGGTGTTCGCGGGACTCCAGACGCAGCTCGACATCGACCTCGGCACCGTGTCGGACGTGCTGGTCGTCCCGACGACCGCGGTGAAGGGCGGGGACGGCACCGGAGTCGTGTGGGTGGATGCCGGCGCGGGCGAACTGGAGGAGCGGGATGTCGCGCTCGGCGTGAACGACGGCACCATCGTCGAAGTCACGAGCGGCCTGCAGGAGGGCGAGCAGGTGCGCCAGTACGTTCCCGGGATCGCCGCCGACGACGAACCGGTCTGCTATGACGACGGCATGGGCGGCGAGTACTGCGAGCCGCAGGGATGGAACTGGTGAGCCTCGTCCGGCTCGAGGGGGTCGCCAAGCACGTGATCCTGCCCGACGACACGCGCCTCGACATCCTCCGCGGCATCGACCTCGAGATCGCGGCGGGCGATCACGTGGCCATCGTCGGACGCAGCGGCTCGGGCAAGTCCACCCTGCTCAACCTGATGGGCATGCTCGACGCCCCCTCGGAGGGCAGTGTCGCGTTCCGCGGCGAGCCGGTGCGGCGCATGCGCAAGGCCCGGCTCGACCGGCTGCGCGGACGCAACGTCGGCTTCGTCTTCCAGCAGTTCAACCTGCTCGCCGGGCGCACCGCGCTCGAGAACGTGATGATGCCGCTCGGGTACGCCCGCGGACGCGACTTCTGGACGCGCCGCACGGCGGCGACCCGCATGCTCGAGCGCGTCGGACTCGGCCACCGCATCGAGTCCACCCCGGAGCAGCTCTCCGGCGGCGAGCAGCAGCGCGTCGCCATCGCACGGGCACTTGTGCGCCGGCCGGCGCTCATCCTGGCGGACGAGCCCACGGGCGCGCTCGACGTCGAGACCGGGGCATCCGTGATGTCTCTGCTCGACGAGATCGCCTCCGAGGCCGACGCTGCGCTGGTCACGATCACCCACGACCTGAACGTCGCCGCCCGCGCCCGCCGCCACTACCGCCTGGACGCCGGCGTGCTCACCGCCTTCGCGCTCGACATGCCCGCCAACGCGGCCGCGGCAGACGCGTCGGGGCTCGCCGCCAGCGTCGAGGAGGTGCCGGTCCCGGGCAGCGCCGAGCCGGTGCCCGACGGTCCCGGACCTTACCCCGTCGCGGACACCGAGCCCGATTCCGGCGGCCACGCTGATCCGGCTCCCGTCCCCGACGCCGAGCCTGGTGCCGTCGCCGACACCGAGCCCGACGGCGCCGAGCCCCAGCCCGCCGCCAAGGCGGCCGACCCCCTCGAGGTGGCGTCGTGAGCGGCCTGGTCGGCGCGCTGGGCGAGGCGTGGTCCGAGATCCGTCATCACAAGCTGCGCGTGCTGCTGAGCCTCATCGGCATCGCGGTGTCGGTCGGGGCGATCACCGCGGTGGTCGCGCTCAGCGAGTACCAGCAGCAGCAGATGACGGAGCAGTCCGACCGGTTTGGCGGGCGCCCGGCGACGATCCAGTTCATGGCGAACAGCACCGACGGCGCGCCGATGGACTGGGAGGAGTTCGGGGCGCACGTCGACCGGGTGGTCGAGAGATACGAGTTCTCTCATTTCACGCGGATCGTCGATCCCGTCATGCTCCCGCTCCAGACTCCGGAGCAGGTGCGACAGGTGTCGACGCGTCTCGTCGACCCGGCCTATCCGGTGATCCACCGCACGCCGCTCCTCGAGGGGCGCTGGTTCACCGAGGCTGACGCCGACCTCGCCTCTCCCCCGGTCGTCATCACCGAGGCGCTGTGGAACGTGTACGGCAGCCCTGCGCTCGCCACGGGCTTCGCGCTGCAGCTCCAGGGCGACGTGGGCGGGTCGTACACCGTGGTCGGCGTGACGCCGCGGGAGTACATCGGCGACGAGGACAAGCACGTGACGATGCTGTTCGGCGACTACACCGAGCGCCGCGGCATCCTTCCTCCCGACATGGCTGTCATGTGGGAGGCGTGGGTGCCCGAAGACATGGCGGCGGATATCGGCCCGGCGCTCGCCGCCGACCTCCGCGCGGGTCTCGACGGCGTCGACGTCATGGTGAGCCGCACCGACTGGGCGTCGCGACCGGATCAGGCCCAGTACGCCCAGACGTTCGAGCTGGTCACCGGCGGGATCGCGGGGCTCGTGCTGCTGCTGGGTGGCCTCGGGCTCGTCAACATCCAGCTCGTCGCCATGCGCCAGCGCATCCGCGAGATCGGCGTGCGGCGCAGTTTCGGGGCGACGGGAAGCCGAATCTTCTCGTCGGTCATGCTCGAGTCGGTCGTGGCGACTGCGGTCGCCGGCATCGTCGGCATCGCGATCGCGGTCGCGATCCTCAAGGCCCCGTTCGTCCTCGACATGTTCCAGGGGATGCAGGACATCCCGCCGTTCCCGATGCGTGCCGCCGTCATCGGTCTCGTTGCCGCCGTCGCGATCGGCGCCCTCGCCGGATTCATCCCCGCCCTCGTCGCCGTCCGCTCGAACGTGATCGACGCGCTGCGCTTCTAGCCGAGGCGCCGACGCTCCATCCCGAAGGAGAACCCATGTCCGTTCGTCAGAGTCTGCTCGCCATCCTCGATCAAGGGCCGTGCTACGGCTACCAGCTGCGCGCGGAGTTCGACCGCCGCACCGGCTCGACGTGGCCGCTCAACGTCGGCCAGATCTACAACACGCTCGACCGCCTCGAACGCGACGGGCTGGTCGAGAAGGGCGACATCGACGAGCATGGTCACGTCTACTGGGAGATCACGGATGCCGGGGCCGACGAGGTGCGGTCGTGGCTGGCCTCGCCGGTCCAGCGCGGGCACGGCACGCGCGACGAGCTGGCGATCAAGCTGGCTGTGGCGGCGACTCTGCCGGGGGTCGACGTGGCGGACATCGTCCAGACGCAGCGCCGCGCGTCGCTGGCGCAGCTGCAGGAGCTGAACCGCGCGAAGTACGCCGGTGCCAATCCGGACGGCCCGGAGGAGCTCGCCTGGTCGCTCGTGGTCGACTCGATGATCTTCGCCGCCGAGGCCGAGGTGCGGTGGCTGGATCACTCCGAGCAGCGCCTGGCGCTGCATCCCGATCACGCCATGACCCTGGAGCTGTCGACCGACAAGCCCAAGCGCGGACGCCCCGCCAAGGAGCCCGCGGTCGTCGGCCGAGCGAAGCGGGACGACACGCCCACGGCCACGGGCGCGGGGCGATGACCGCCGTCCGACCGGTTGCTGAGCCTGTCGAAGCGCAGGCTCCGGTGCTGCGCCTGATCGGCGTGACGCAGCAGTACGGCACCGGCGCGACCGCGGTCTCGGCGCTGTCGGGCGTCGACTTCGAGGTGCAGCCGGGCGAGCTCGTCGCCGTGATGGGACCCTCCGGCTCGGGCAAGTCGACCCTGCTCACGATCGCCGGCGGGCTCGCGATGCCGACGACGGGCGAGGTCGTGATCGAAGGGGCCTACCTCAGCGAGCAGTCGCCGCGGGAGCTCGCCCGGCTGAGGCGGCGGTCGCTGGGCTTCGTCTTCCAGGACTTCAACCTCATCCCGACGCTCACGGCGCTGGAAAACGTGACGCTCCCCCTCGAGCTCGACGGCTTCCGCCTGCGCGTCGCCCGCCGCGCCGGCCGCGACGCGCTGGCCTCGGTGGGGCTCGAAGCCAAGGCGGACGCGTACCCCGACGACCTGTCGGGCGGTCAGCAGCAGCGCGTCGCGATCGCGCGCGCCGTCGTCGGCGGGCGGCGGCTGATCCTCGCCGACGAACCGACCGGCGCACTCGACTCGATCACGGGCGAGATGGTGCTGAAGGTGCTGCGTGCGCGAGTGGATGCCGGAGCCGCCGGCATCCTCGTCACGCACGAAGCCCGGCATGCCGCCTTCGCCGACCGCATCGTGTTCCTGCGCGACGGGCGGATCATCGACGAGTCGCGCCGCCCGGACGCCGAGACACTGCTGTCGGGGGTGCGGTGACGGACGGCCCGATGACCGCGGTGCTCGACGCGCCGAAGGTGAGCGGCACGCAGGCACGGCCGGTCACCGCGACCCTCGGCTCAGCCGCCAGCCGGTGGCGCGTGGCGATCCGGCTCGCGCGCCGGCAGGTAGGCCGCACCAAGCTGTCGAGCCTGCTCGTCGTGACGCTCGTGGCGCTTCCCATCGCGGCGATGACCGCTTACGGCATCTTCGCGGCGAGCACCCTCGGCACGCCCGCAGACCGGGTGCGGGCCGAACTGGGTGAGATGCAGGCGTGGATCACCCCCGCGGGCGTCGCGGGCGAGGGGTTCTGGCAGGCGCCCACCCAGCCGCAGTGGACCGGATATCCGGCGGGCGCCGACGGCAGCTGGGAGGTGCCCGACGGCGCGATCCCCGACGATCCGATGGCCGCACTGCCGGCGGGCACCGAGACGATCCTGCTCACGAGCGCCAGTGCGCGCATCGAGACACGCGACGGACTGGGCCTCGTTGCGGCGTGGACGGGCGACGCCTGGGATCCCCGTTTCTCCGGCGCGTTCGACCTCGTCGAGGGCGAGCGTCCGACCAACGCCACCGAGGCGATGGTGACCCCGGCGACCCTCGAGCGGCTGGGCGTCCTGATCGGCGGAGATCTGACCCTCGCCGACGGCGCCGGCACCTTCGAGATCGTCGGAACACTGGATGCCGCGATCCTGCCCGATGCCGCCGGCGCGGTGTTTCTGCCGGGCACCGCCGAACTGCGCGGCGTGATCGGCGGCGAACGAAGGTGGTACCTGCCCGAGCCCGCGCTGTCGTGGGCGGACGTGCAGACGCTCAACGAAGAGGGCGTCGTCGCCTACTCGCGTGCCGTCGTGCTCGATCCGCCGACCGCGCTGCGTGAAGAGGTGCGCGGCTCGGTGCTCGACCAGTGGGCGAACGTCTGGCCGACCGTGCTCGTGGTGTCGGCCGGCGGCCTGTTCGCCGCGTATGTGGTCGTCATGCTGGCCGGCGCCGCCTTCGCGGTCGCGGCGCGCCGTCAGCAGCGGTCGCTCGCCGTGGCCGCGAGCGTCGGGGCGAATCGCGGCGACCTGTCGCGGATCGTCCTCCTTCAGGGCACGACCCTCGGCGCGCTCGGGGGCGTGACGGGACTGATCCTCGGCGTCGGAGTGGCCGCGCTCGTCGTCGCCGTCACGGCGGACGGCAGCGCCACGCAGTACTGGGGCTTCCACGTGCCCTGGCCGGGCCTGGCTGCGATCTTCGTGTTCGCGGTGGTGGTCGGCACCGCGGCCGCTCTGGTGCCGTCGCGCACGGTCGCGCGCACCGACCCGCTGCGTGCGCTGCGGGGCGCCCGCCGCCCGCAGAAGCCGGGAGTGGCGCGGCCGGTGTGGGGATCCATCGTGCTGCTCGTCGGCGTCGCGACGACGATCGTGTGCGCCTTCGTCGTCGCTGCCGTGAACGTGTCCGACCTCACCGGCGATTCCCCGCTGCGGTACATCCCCGCCCTGGGCATCGTCGTCGGTCCGATCCTCACCCAGGTGGGCATTCTCATGTCGGGCGGCTGGCTCCTGTGGACGACGTCCCGCCTCCTCTCGCGCGTCGGGCTTGCGGCGAGAATCGCGTCGCGGGATGCCGCGGCCAACGCGGGCCGCACGGTGCCGGCATTCGCGGCCATCGCGGCGACGGTGTTCATCGGGGTGTTCGCGGTCGGGCAGTCTTCGATGCAGACGGCTCAGAATGCCCGCACCTGGTACTACGCCGCCCCGCTCGGGAGTCTCTCGATCAGCATCTGGCCGGGTGCCGCCAGCACGACGGGGGTGGTCGACCCGGATGCTGCCCGCACCGGTGCGGGCGCCGCGGTGGACGTGGCGGAAGACGCGGGCGCGACCGACGTCGCCGTCGTCGCACGACAGTCGCCGACCCACTGGAACTACGGCTCGCCCGCGGAGGTTCCGGACGAGCTCACCCTCGCGATCGCGCTGCTTCCGCCGGAGCACCTGCTCGACCCTGAGGTGGACGACAGCTACACCTCGAACGGCCAGGATCCCGACAATCCGCTCTCGGTCGTGCGACCCGACGACCTCGAGACGGTGCTCGGCGTCACGCTGACCGCCGGCCAGCGCGCCGCCTACCGCGACGGCGCGGCGATCGTCGCGGACCGCCGCTTCGTCACCGACGGCGAGATCTCCATCGCGGCGTGGTCCGGCGGCGACCTGATCGACGGGATGCCGAGCAATGTGTGGATCCCCTGGACCGGTCAGCGGATCGCCGACCCCATATGGGAGGAGCGGGTGGACGCGATCCTCGTCGATGCCCCGCTGCAGCCGACGGCGATCGCGATCGCCCCGACGACGGCCGACCGGCTGGGCATCGCCGCTTTCCCCGAGCGCGTGATCGCCACCGTCGAGGCGCCGCCATCGACGGAGGGGCGCGATCGCCTGCAGGCGCAGCTGGAGCTTGCGAGCGGCGAGGATTTCACGCTGTCGTACAGCTTCGAGGCAGGGCCGCCGAGCGACGCCACTTGGATGGTCCCTCTGCTGTCGGTCGTCGGCGTCCTCGTGCTCGGAGCCAGCGCCGTGGCGCTGGGTCTCGCCCGCTTCGAGCGCCGGCCCGACGACGCGACCCTCGCCGCGGTCGGCGGCACGCCGGTGCTGCGCCGGAACATCGGATTCTGGCAGGGCCTCATTATCGCCGGCTTCGGCACGATGGCAGGCGCCATCGCCGGCATCCTTCCGCCGATCGGCTTCGCGACCCAGTCGCGGGGTGCGCTCGTGCTCAGCGACATCCCGTGGCAGCTCCTGGTGATGTTCTGTCTCGGCCTGTCGCTCGCGATCGCACTCGTCAACTGGCTCGTGCCGCCGCGGCGCCCCGACCTCACCCGCCGCACGGCGATCACTTGACGGGGTGCGCTCCACGCTCGCACGGCGACGGCGGATGCCGGGCCTCCAGGCCACCCAGATCACCTGATGGTGCGGCATCCTGTCGCCTCACAGGCGTGTCCCGCTACGCTTAACTGTGCACACGAACGCCGACCAGATCGAAGACGAGGCTCAGACCGAGCCCGCAGCGATGACCTTCTCCGACCTCGGGCTGAGCCAGCCCGTCCTCAAGGCGCTGAAGGGCATCGGCTACGAGACTCCCTCGGCGATCCAGGCGGCGACCATCCCGACGCTGCTGGGCGGCCGCGATGTGGTGGGCATGGCACAGACCGGAACGGGCAAGACCGCCGCGTTCGCGCTGCCGATCATCGATCGCCTCGACCTGTCGCAGAAGACCCCGCAGGCCCTCGTGCTCGCCCCCACGCGCGAGCTCGCGCTGCAGGTGTGCGAGGCGTTCGAGAAGTACGCCGGCCACCTGAAGGACGTGCACGTCCTCCCCGTCTACGGCGGCCAGGGCTACGGCGTGCAGCTGTCGGCGCTCCGACGCGGCGTGCACATCGTCGTCGGAACGCCCGGCCGCATCATCGATCACCTCGAGAAGGGCACCCTCGACCTCTCTGCGCTCCAGTACCTGGTGCTCGATGAGGCCGACGAGATGCTGAAGATGGGCTTCGCCGAGGACGTCGAGACCATCCTCGCCGAGACCCCCGCCACCAAGCAGGTCGCCCTCTTCTCGGCGACCATGCCGGCTCAGATCCGACGCATCGCGTCCCAGTACCTTCGCGACCCCGAAGAGATCACGGTCAAGTCCAAGACCCAGACCTCGGCGAACATCTCGCAGCGCTACCTCATCACCGCCTGGCAGCAGAAGATGGACGCCCTCACGCGCATCCTCGAGGTCGAGAACTTCGACGGCATGATCGTCTTCGGCCGCACGCGCAGCGTCACCGAGGAGATCGCCGAGAAGCTCCGCGCACGCGGCTACTCCGCCGCCGCGATCAACGGCGACATCGCCCAGCCGCAGCGCGAGAAGACGGTGAACCAGCTGAAGTCGGGCAAGCTCGACATCCTGGTCGCGACCGACGTCGCGGCTCGCGGCCTCGACGTCGAGCGCGTCTCACACGTCGTGAACTACGACATCCCGACGGATGCCGAGTCCTACGTCCACCGCATCGGCCGCACCGGTCGCGCCGGCCGCACCGGCGACGCCATCAGCTTCGTCACGCCGCGCGAGCGCGGCCTGGTCAAGATGATCGAGCGCGCCACCCGTCAGCAGCTCACCGAGATCCCGCTGCCGAGCGTGGACGAGGTCAACGTGACCCGCCTCTCGCGCTTCGACGACCGCATCACCGCGGCCCTCGGCGAGGCCGAGCGCATCGAGGCGTTCCGCGACATCGTCGCCCACTACGTCCGCAACCACGACGTACCCGAGGCCGACGTGGCCGCGGCCCTCGCCGTCGTCGCGCAGGGTGACACCCCGCTGCTCCTCGAGCCCGACGCCGCGCCCGCCGCACGAGAGCGCACCGAGCGCCCCGATCGCGGCGACCGTCCGGAGCGCGGCGAGCGCCGCGCCCCGCGCGAGGGATTCGCGACCTACCGGATCGCTGTCGGCAAGCGTCAGCGCGTCGAGCCCCGCCAGATCGTGGGCGCGCTCGCGAACGAGGGCGGCCTCCGCCGCGATGACTTCGGCGCGATCAAGATCATGCCGGACTTCTCGCTGGTCGAGCTCCCTGCCAACCTGTCGCGCGAGGCTCTCGACCGGCTTGCAGACACCCGCATCTCCGGGCAGCTCATCGAGCTGCGTCCCGACAGCGGACGCCCGCAGCGCCGGACCGACGGAGCATCCCGCCCCCGCGACGACCGGGGCTCGAGCGGCCGCGGCTACGGCGACTCGGCGGCACGCGGCTCGTACGACGACCGTCCGGCGCGCAAGCCCCGGCACAAGCGCACCGACGGCTGAGGCATCCGTCGTCCTCCCCCGTACGTGACGGCGGATCGGGCGACGTGTCGCGCCGTGCGCGACAGCGCGCGCAAGGCGGGCGGGACCACCATGGCCCCGCCCGCCTTCCGCGTCCGCGATGTCAGATGTCGCCGCGCACCGTGAGGAAGATGTTGATCAGGTCGTCCTCGAACGCGTGGAAATAGTGATCGATGCCCTTCCCGTCGGTCGAGTGCGACTCCGGCGCATTGCCCTTGGGCAGGGTGTCGCGGGCGAACGTCGTGAGTGACGTCGGGATGCCCCGCGCCGCGGTCATCTCCACGGCCTCCTGCACCTGCTCGGGCGTGAGCGCCTCCCCTCCGAGGAATTCGTGCGCGCCCACGAACAGCTCCGAGATATCGAGCGTCACCCAGTTCTTCGAGTGGCTGGCGCCCGCGTTGCCCTCGTCGGAGCGGTGCGGGATGTAGCACTCGTGCGCCGATGCGACGCCCGCGCCGGCGAAGACGAGCGCGGCACTCAGGGCCGTGGCCCCGATGATCTTGCGGATCATGGTGTTTCCGTTTCTCCCCGGGGCGCATGGACACGCCCCACCCGGTTGCGAGAGCATGCACGGCGCCCTCCTGATACAGCGAGCCGGGACGGATGCCGCAGCCGTCGCCGGACGCCGCCCGATGCCGCTCCCGCCCACGCTGTGCGCGAACATCCCACTCCGCGGCCCCCGCGCTTCAGGTTGCTCCCAGCGGCGCCCGTAGGATCGATCCATGGCCGGATTCTGGGGCAAACGCAAGCGCGAGCAGGAAGAGCTGAACACGCAGGACGCCGATCTGGCGCGCCGGGCGCAGCAGGCGCTGGTAGCTGCGGACGAGCGCCTGCGACTCACCACCGACGAGCTCGCCTTCGCCGAGGCCGAACTCGGCGCCGGTCCCACGTCGGATCTCCGCGAGGCGGTGGCGGCGGTGCGCACCCACCTGCAGGAGGCGTTCCACCTGCACCAGCTGAACCACGACGAGATCCCCGACACCCCCGAAGAGCTCCGGACGCGCAACGCGCGCATCGCGCAGCTCTGCGAGTGGGCCGAGGATCTGCTCGACGACCGCACCGAGACGCTCGCGGCGCAGATCGAGCGGGCGCGTCGCGCTCCCGAGATCATCGCGCGGGTCCGTGCGGATGCCGCGCTGCTGCGGTTGCGTCTTCCGGATGCCCGCTCGACCGTCGAGCGCCTGGCGGTCCGCTACTCGTCGCACGCTCTCGCTCAGATCGACGCGAACCCGGCGGAGGCCGAGCAGCTGCTCGGCTTCGCCGAGCACAGCGCCGGCGTGGCGGAGCGGCGCCGTGAGGCTGGGCAGCGCGAGCAGGCGAACATGGCCCTCGAGGCCGCCACCGAGTCGGTGCGCCGGGCCGAGACGCTGCTCGACGCCGTCGAGACGTTCGAGGTCGAGGCGCTGCGCGCCGAATCGACGCTCGCCGCCATCGTCGAGGACTCGCGCGGCGACCTCGTGGTCGCCCTCAGAGAGCCGCAGACCCCCGCCGTCAGCGCCGCGATCAGCGAGCTCCAGGCCGCCCTCGCCGCGCTGCCGGCGGCAGGGGTGAACACCGATCCGTTCGAGCAGCTGACCCTCCTGCGAGAGGCGAATGCCGGACTGGACGCCGCGATCGCCAAGGCCCGCGAGCGCGCCGCGCGCCCGATTCCTCCGCTCGAGCACGTCCGGCACGCGATCGACGACGCCGACCGGCAGCTTGCCGTGTCGCGCGACGTGATCGCCGGGCACCGGGGCTGGATCGGGGCCGATGCCCGCACCCGCTTCGCCGAGGCTGAGCGCGTTCGTCTCGACCTCGATCGCTACCTCGGCGCCTCGGCCGCCGCAGTCACGACGATCGACGAAGACCATCGGGAGCAGGCGTTCGCCATGGCCCGCCGCGCGGCGTTCCTCGCAAGCGAAGCACTGCAGCTGGCCCAGCGCGACATCGACGCCGCCCGCCCGCAGCCTGAGCAGTGGGGTGCGCCGGGTTACGGTCAGCAGGGCTACGGTCAGCAGGGCTGGGGCGGCGGTCGCCGGGGCGGCGGGAGCGACCTCATGGGCGGCATCCTCGGCGGTCTGGTGATCGGCAGCCTCCTCGACGGCTTCATCGACTGACGCCGGCCGACGGCGCCGCTGCTCTGAGGCGCTGCCATCGTGTGCGCGGGTCCACCGCGTCCTGCCCTGATGCGAAAAGCATGGTCGGTCACGGCGACACGCCGGGCCACGGCATCCGTCCTCGGCGTGTCCGGTGACCAGCCCTTGGTTTGCAGCCCCACTGACTGAGGGGAACCCGCCGCGCCGGCGCGGCGCAACGCTCCCCGGTGACGACTGGGCTCTCAGATGGCGACGACGCGCAGGCCGTCGGCCACGACCCGGCCGTCGTGGAGGACGGTGCGGTCGGCACCGCGGTCCATCACGGCGCTCGTCGGGGTCTCGCCGTCGACGAGCACGAGGTCGGCGCGGTCGCCGACGGTGACGCCGGGACGATCGCCGACGCCCGTCACGCGCGGCGAGGCATTGCTCATGATCGACGCCCCACCCATCGTGGCGACCGCGAGCGCGAGTTCGATGTGGTCATCTCGACGGAAGCCGTTGACGAACGCGAGCTGCCATGTGCGGTCGAGCATGTCGCAGTTGCCGTAGGGGCTCCAGTAGTCGCGTTGGCCGTCCTCCCCGAGGCCCACCCGCACCCCGGCCTCGATCAGGTCGACCAGGCGCAGGTGCCCCGTCGTGGAGGGGGCGATGGTGGCCATTGCGACATCCAGCTCGGCGAACTCGTCGATGAGGCGTCGGCTCACGGCGTCCGACACCGAGCCGAGGTCGTAGGCGTGTGAGATCGTGACCTTGCCCTGCATGCCGAGCGCACGCGTGCGCTCGAGCACGAGCTCAGTGCTGAAGACGCCGAGGGCACCCGGCTCGTGCAGGTGGATGTCGACCTCGATCTGGTACTTCTCGGCCAGCCCGAACACGATGTCGAGGTGCCTGACGGGGTCCCGGTCGAGTTGGCTCGGATCGATGCCGCCCATGACATCGGCACCCTGCTTGAGTGACTCCTCGAGGTAGTCGACCGTGCCGGCTTCGCGCAGGATGCCGGCCTGCGGGAACGTCATGATCTGCACATCGGCGTGGCCGCGGAACTTCTCCTTCGCGGCCAGCACCGAGTCGAACTTCTCGAGCTTGCAGTCGACGTCGACCTGCGCGTACGTGCGCACACGCGTCGTGCCCTTCGCGATCATCTGCTCGAGCGTGCCCGCGACGATCTCGGCGTGCGGCACGTCGGTGTGGCGCCAGTTGTCCCGGTCGTTGAGCATCATCCCCCACACCCCCGGCGCTCGCCCATTCTCGCCAACGGCACTGTGCGGGCGGAAGGGGAGGCCGATGCGCGAGGAGTCGAGGTGCACGTGCACGTCGCTGAACGACGGGAGCACCAGGCGTCCCCGCCCGTCGACGTCGTCCGCCGCCGGTGCCGTCGCCGCGTCGTGAGGCGCGATCGCGGCGATGCGGCCGCCTTCGATGACGATGTCGGCGACGTCAGCGCCCCACGGGCGCACGTTGCGGATGATCACGGGGAGTCCTTCCGGAGGGGGATGCCGCCGGCCGCGGCGCGGCCGGGAGCCTGGTCCGCGCACCGACAGCGCGAGGGGTGCGACCGAACCGGCCGCACCCCTACATTCTCCGCCAGGTCGTTCGCTCCTCAGCGCACCGCCGGCTGGACGGATCGGCGCCGGCTCAGGAGGCCAGCTCCTCCGGCTGCGCCTGCGTGGTCAGCGAGATCACACCGTAGTCCCAGCCCTTGCGGCGGTACACGACACTCGGGTGGTCGCTGCGGGCGTCGATGAAGAGGAAGAAGTCGTGCCCGACCAGCTCCATGCGGTCGACGGCCTCCTCCACCGACATCCATTCGGGGTGGAACTCCTTCGTCCGGATGACGACCGGCGTATAGCCCTCTTCCTCTTCGTTGCCGGTGACGATCGGGATCTCGCCGGTCGCGACGGCACGGAGCACGTCGACGGACGCCGGCTGCAGATCGATCCCCTGGATCGCGCCGCTGCCCTTCTCGAACTTGGCTCCGCGAGGATGGTTGCGCGCGTCGACGCGCTTGTCCTTCGCACGACGCAGCTGCTCGCACAACTTGTCGACCGCGAGGTCCAGAGCGGTGAACTTGTCGCCGTCCGTCGCCTCGGCCCTGATCACGGGGCCCTTGCCGTTGACGGTGAGCTCCACTGTCTCGTCTTCGACACGGCCGTTGTGATAGGCGCGGTGCGTGACCTTGACATCCACGCGTTGCGCGCGGGGGGCGAGATTCTCGATGCGGGCGGCCTTCTCTTCGACGACCCCGCGGAAGCGATCCGTGATCCCCACTCCCACGCCGACGATGCTGGTTTCCATCCCTGCCTCCTTGTTCCGGTCCGCCCGGCCAAGGGCGGACCATCAGTCGCCTTGTCATCCCCACGGTAGCCCGGCGTCCGGACTCTGTCACCTGTGAGTTTCGAATGCGACGGGTCCCGTTCACTCAGGTCTGCCATGCCGCCGCGGGGTCGCTGCGAGGGCGACCGCAGCCACCACCTCGACGCCCGCGGCCCGCAGCGCACGAACCGCCTCTGCGAGGCTGGCACCCGTCGTCACGACGTCGTCGACCACCACGACCCTCAGAGCCGCGCCCGGCCCCGGGTGACCGGAATCCCCCGTGATCTCGCCGCCCTGGGGAGCGGAGCGGGACGTCGTCGTCACCATGCTGTGCCCGACATTGCGGTGCCGACCGTCGCGATCGAGGCCGCGCTGGTCGGCCGTGCGGCGCGCGTAGCGCAGCAGGCGACGCCCGGGGCGACCGGCCCGGCGGAGCAGCAGCTCGGGCACCCGGAACCCGCGGCGGCGGTACGCCGCCCGCGACGTGGGCATCGGCACCACCAGGCAGCCGGCCGCGCCCGCCCGATCGAGGACGGCGGCGAGCGTCGGCGCCAGTGCGGCGGCGAGGCCGGTGCGGCCATCCTCCTTGATCGCTCGCAGCACCCGCGCCGCGACACCGTCGAACGCGAGCCCGCTCCACACCTCGATTGCTCCCCCGGGCGCCTCCACGACCCGACGTCGGACGTCGGGCTGCAGCGCGAGTGCGCACCGCTCGCAGAGGGCGATATCGGGCTCGTCGCAGCCCGCGCACCAGACCGGCAGAAGCAGCGCCAGCGCGTCGGCGCATGCCTCGCGCAGGACGATCGAAAGCTCCCTCATCACGGGAACAGCCTGGCCGTCGGGATGCCTCTCAGAGGCCCCGAAGCCGCCTCCGGTGGAGAATCCGCCGAAGCTCCTCGCTGGGGAGGAGCGCTACTGCGGCGCCCCCTGCTGCGTCGCGAGCAGAAGGATGCCGGTGGCCGTAGGCTGCCAGGCCGTGCCCCGCTTGACGTAGAGTGTGCCGTCGTCGGCCCGCAGGCGCAGGCTCGAGATGCCGGTGCCACCCGCGATCGACGCTATGTCGGACGCGGCCGTCGAGAACGACGTCGGTCCTCCGACGACCTGTTCGAGGACGGCGGATTCGGCGTCACCGCTGCTGAGCACGCCGACCGTCACATCGTCGATCCACGTGACCCCGATCCGCGTGACACCGATCACCGCACCGCCGACCACCGCAAGTTGCGGCACGGGGGTGCCCAGTCGTACGGGCAGTCCGTCCTCGTTGCGCACCACTCCCGCGACCCACAGCGCCGCGCGCCCGCCGGCGCTCACGACGGCGGCGATGCGCGTGCCGTCTCGCGAGAGCGCCATGGCCGCGATCTCGGTGGCCCCGCTCCACGCGTCAGCCACCTCCACCACATCGCCGCCGGGCAGGTAGGCATGCACCGCACCGGGGTCGTCACGTGGAACGCTCCACACCGTCCCGTACCCGTCGATCGTGGGGTCCACCAGCCCGCTGCGTGTGTCGAGGGTCTCGGCTTCCGTTCCGCCGGCGTTGAGCCGGACCACGGCGCCCGAATCCAGTCTCGCGGCCGCGAGGTCCCGCTCCGGGCCGATCTGAACGCTGATGGCCGGCACGTTCTCGACCGCCGCGGAGAGCCCGGGGATCTTGTCGATCTCGTCGCCGGTGAGGAAGCCGAAGCCCGCCTCGGTGAGCACCAGTGGCGCCGCCGGCACACGGGTCGAGCGCACAGCCACCGGCTCCGCGTCGACCGGGGTGGACTCGACGGTCATCACGACCTCCGTCACGCCGGCCGTCCTCAGGCTCTCCTCCAGCTGCGTGAGCATGCGGTCGAGCGCCTCCCGATTCGCGCCGAGCACGCCGCCCAACAGCGCGACCTCCGCCACTCCGTCGTCGTCGACGAGGACGGACGGCACCACCGTCACACCGTCGGGGAAGGCGGTGTAGATCGAATCCACCAGCCACTCGCTCGGGGGCTTGTTCACGAGGGCGTCGGCGATGCTTCCCGCCGCCTTGGTCACCGGGAACCAGCGGACGTCGGGCACCAGATACTGCCACGAACGATCGAAGTACATCAGCGGGTAGCGGTGGAACACCGTGGGGAACTGCGCCTCGTCGAGCCAGATGCCGTTGGGGGCTTCCGTGATGCGCCACTCGCCGTCGGACTGCTTCTCGAGGCGGAACGACCAACTTCCCGGCGAGAGGTCCGCGCGCTCGTATGCGCCTTTGTCGTCGACGCTGGCGACGACTTCGGACGCGAAGTCGACCACGCCCTCCTGGGTCTCGACGTAGTCGCGTTCGGCACGCTCATCGACGATGACGCTGACCTCCGGCGCCCAGTCGTCGGCGATCGAGGGCGCGAGGAACTCCCGGGCGACGTCCCAGTTGCCGGTGACACCCGGCCCGGAACCGGCGTCGATGAAGCCCTCGACGATCTGCTGCGGCGTGGCACCCGGCTGCGGCCGGTTCGGGATGAACGCCACGTTCTGCGAGCCGTCGCCCGTTCCGCCGTTCTCCATCCCGTACTCGGGCGGGCCGCCCGTCGGGAATCCCGCACAGCCCGTGACGATCACCGTGCACAGCGCCAGCAGGAGCGCGAGGATGCCGCGTGTCCGTGTCATGCGATTCCTCCTCGCGGTGCGGCGGCGGTACCGAGCCCCGGGCCTCCGCCGGCGCCCGATGCCGGGGGCACATCGATCGGCGCGGTGATTCCCAGATCATCCAGCGGGGCGACCGCGTCCTCGCCTGGATCGATCGGGATCGGGGACGCGCCGTTGAGGGGCACTGCCTGGCGTGGCAGCGTCAGCACGAAGTTCGTGCCCCTGCCGGGCTCCGACCACAGCGCCAGCTCGCCGCCGTGGAGCTTCGCGTCCCCCAGGGCGATCGACAGGCCGAGGCCCGTACCGCCGATGGTGCGCTTGCGTGACGGGTCTGCACGCCAGAAGCGATCGAAGACGTGCTCGATTTCTTCCGGCTTCATGCCCATCCCGAAGTCGCGCACCCCGATGGCGACGGCCTGCTGATCGCTGTCGACGGTGACCACGATCGGCCGGCCCTCGCCGTGCTCGATCGCGTTGCCGAGCAGGTTGCGCACCACGCGGCGCACGCGGCGCGGGTCCATCTCGACCGGGGAGTACCCGCCGGGCGCCACCAGACGGACGTCGGTGCCATGCTGCTCGGCCAGCTGCTGCATCGAGCCGATGACGTCTTCGGCCAGGTGTGCGAGGCTCGTCGGCTCCAGCTCCAGCTGCACCGATCCCGCGTCGTAACGGCTGATCTCCAGCAGATCGGTCAGCAGCGTCTCGAACCGCTGCACCTGGGCGTTCAGCAGTTCGGCCGCCCGCGCGGTGGCGGGGTCGAAGTCCGCCCGCTGGTCGTTGATCATGTCGGCGGCCAGGCGGATCGTCGTCATCGGCGTGCGCAGCTCGTGGGAGACGTCAGACACGAATCGCTGCTGTACGAGCGAGAGCTCGGCGAGCTCCTTGATCTGCGATTCGATGCTGTCGGCCATCGCATTGAAGGAGCGGCCGAGAGTGGCCAACTCGTCCTCGCCGTGCACCTCGAGTCTCACGTCCAGCTGCCCGGCCGCGAGCTTGGCGCTGGTGTCGGCAGCCTCGCTGATGGGGACGGTGACCGATCGCAGCACGAACCACGCGATTCCGCTGATGAGCAGCACCAGCCCGATGCCCACGACCCACAGCGTGCGCTGCACGAAGGTCAGCGTCTGCGGAGCGTTGGCGAGGTCGTACGCCAGATACAGCTCGTACGAGGCGACGCCGTCGATGGCGAGCTGCTGGCCGACCATGATGCCGGGCACGCTCGTGTCGGCACCGTCGGGCAGCGCGACCGGCTGCCAGATCTGCTGATCGGGGTTGGTGCGCACGAGCGCGCGCATGGACGTGGTGAGCAGGTCGGACATCACCTCTTCGGCCGTGCTGAAGTCCTGGGGCGCGTTCGGCACAGGAGGCCCGATCCGATAGGCGGCGACCATCGCGGCCGACGACTGGTCGCGGAGCGTCGTGAACGCCAGGGTCATGACGTTCTGCATCGGAACGGCATCGCTCTGCACCGCGGCGTCGAGGGTGCGCTGCGCCGCCGCGCGCGCCTGCTCCGCATCGATGAGGACCTGATCCTTGCGCGAGGTGAAGAGGTCGTTCTGGATCGCCAGGCCCATCCACACGCAGGCGACGACGACGGCGAGCGCGGTGAGGCCGATCGTCACCAGCAGCGTCCGGAAGCGCAGCGACCGCCGCCACAGCCCGGCGATGTTGCCAGGCCACGCGCGCCACAGGCGCCACCACGCGACGCGCGCACGGGTCGGGGCCACGCCCGTGATCGGCGCTGTCATGGCGCGCCTAGACGACGGCGCCGGCGCGGTATCCGACGCCGCGCACCGTCGTGACGATCTTGGGGTTGTCGGGGTCCTTCTCGACCTTCGCCCGCAGGCGCTGCACGTGCACGTTCACCAGGCGCGTGTCGGCCTTGTAGTGGTAGCCCCAGACCTGCTCGAGCAGCATCTCCCGGGAGAACACCTGCTGCGGCTTCGACGCCAGCGCCACCAGCAGCTCGAACTCGAGGGGCGTCAACGCGATCGGTCCGTCGCCGCGGCGCACCTCGTGGGCGGCGACATCCACCGTCAGATCGCCGATGCGCAGCGAGTCGTTCACCTGCTGGCTCGCCGGGCGCAGTCGCGTGCGGATGCGGGCGACCAGCTCTTTGGGGTTGAACGGCTTGACGATGTAGTCGTCGGCTCCCGACTCGAGGCCCTTCACGACGTCGGCCGTGTCGGTGCGTGCGGTCAGCATGATGATGGGGATGCCGGACTCGGCGCGGATGCGGGTGCAGATCTCGATGCCGTCCACTCCGGGCAGCATCAGATCCAGCAGGATGAGGTCGGGGCGCTCGGTGCGCCAGACGTCGACCGCCTGGGCGCCGTCCGCGCAGAACACCGTCTCGAAGCCCTCCGTGCGCAGCACGATTCCGATCATCTCGGCGAGGGCGGTGTCATCGTCGACCACCAGGATGCGTGAAGTCATCGCGCGCGCTCGTTCCTTCTCTCCAGGCACAGACGGCACGCGCCGTCCCCATGCGCTTCCCACAGAGTAGTCGACACGGGCTGTGCACCGGCCGTGCCTCGCCCGAACACACGCCGGGAGCGCCGCGCGCGCGGCGGGTGCGGCATCCGGTCGATGTGGAACGATAGGAACAGCCGACCATCGCCGCGCACCGACCGCCCGGCGCCGACGGAGAGGGGAACCGTGACCGCGTACCCGGCCTGGACGCCGGCGTCCCGCCCCGGGATCATCCCGCTGCACCCGCTGTCGTTCGGGACGATCCTGGGCCGCTCGTTCGCCGCCCTGCGCCAGAACCCGCGCGTGCTCCTCGGCTTCGCACTGGTGGTGCAGACCCTGGCCTACGTCGTGGTGCTGGGAGGCGTGCTCGCGGTCACGTGGGCGACGTTCTCGCGCCTGGACACGGTGCCGCAGGGCACCGAAGAGTACGACACGATCCTGGCCGGCTCGATCGCCCTGACCGCGATCGCGGGCATCGTGCTGTCGCTTGCTGCCGGCGCCCTCAGCGTCATCGTGCAGGGCATCGTGGTCGTCGAGGTGACGCACGCGGCGGTCGCCGAGAAGCTCTCGCTCGGCGCGCTGTGGCGACAGGTCAAGCCGATCGCGTGGCGGCTGATCGGGTACTCGCTGCTGGTGATCCTCGCCGTGGCGGCCCTCGTCACCGTCGTCGTGCTCGCGATCGTGGGCATCGCGATGGCGGCGCTGCCGGCGGCGATCGCGCTCACGATCCTGGTCATCCTCGCCGCGATACCGCTCACGTGGTGGCTGATGGTCAAGCTGCTGCTCGTGCCCGCGGTGATCATCGTCGAGCACGCCACGATCCTGCAGGCCGTGTCGCGCTCCTGGACGCTCACGCGCCGGCGCTTCTGGCCCGCCCTCGGGGTCATCGTCGTCATCAGCGTCATCTTCGCCGCCGTGGCGCAGGTGGTGAGCCTGCCGATGAGCTTCCTGTCGATGGGCCTGACCACGATCATCGCGCCGACCGGCGACCCCGAGCCGACCGCCATCATCGGCTTCATCGCGGCGGCCCTGCTGACCCAGGTGCTCACCCTGCTGCTCCAGTCCGTCGCGGTCGTCGTTCAGTCGACCGCGACCGCCTTCATCTACATCGACTGCCGCATGCGGCGCGAGGGACTCGATCTCGACCTGCTGGCATATGTGGAGCGGCGGGATGCCGGGGCCACCGGCCTCGCGGACCCCTATCGCGAGCACATCGGGCGTGCGATCGCACCGCGGGGCGTCCCGGGCGCGTTCCCGGGGTATGCGGGTTACCCGACGTACCCGCCCGGATACCCGGCGCCCGCACAGCCGCTCTATGGCGCGCAGCCCGGGCAGGGCGTCCCCCCGGCGTACGGCGCACCACCTGCGTACGGCGCACCACCCGCGTACGGCGCACCACCTGCGTACGGCGCACCACCCGCGTACGGCGCACCACCCGCGTACGGCGCACCACCCGCGTACGGCGCACCACCCGCGTACGGCGCAGCGCCGATGCCTCCCGCATCCCCGGCTCAGCCAGGGGTCTCGAGTCCGTCCGGCTCCCCGGCTGCGGCGGCCGCCGGGGCAGAGACTTCGTCGCCGCCGGACGGCGCCGCAGAACATGCGGTCCCGGCAACCGACGCGACCCCGGACTTCCCCGACGCCGCCCCGCCCGCGGAGCCGCCCTCGTCCACCGCCTGGACCGCACCCGGCGCCGCGCCCGGCGGCACCGACCGCGACGCGCCGTGGGCCTGACCTCCCTCGTGCTGCCGGCGCTCCGGCGCACCGCCGACGCCGTGCCGCCTCTCACGCCGGACGGCGACGAAGCGCGGCGCTGGGCGGAGGAGGAGCTGTCGGATCCTTCCTACGACATCGCCGAGCCGACACCGTTCGACCGGATCGCGCGTGCGATCGGCGACTTCATCGCGTCGTTGCTGAACCCCGATGTGTCAGGCGGGTGGGGCTCGACCTTCGCCCTGGTCGCCGCCATCGTGGTCGTGGTGATCATCGTGGCGGCGTTCCTCGTGTGGGGTGTGCCGCGGGTGACGCGCCGTTCGGCCCCGCGCACTCGCCTGCTCTTCGGCGACGCCGAGCACCGCTCCGCGGCCGAGCTGCGCGACGCCGCCGGCGAGCGCGCCCGGGCGTCCGACTGGGACGCGGCGATCGTGCTCCGTTTCCGCGCCCTCGCGCGGGGGTGCCTCGAACGCGGCGTCGTCGACCCGCCCCCGGGCGCGACCGTGCACGCCTTCGCGCGCGCCGCGGCGCGCGCCTTCCCTGCGCTCGCCACCCGGCTCGAAGACGCCGCGACGGCGTTCGACGACGTTCGCTACCTGCGGCGCCCCGGCACGGCGGAGCTCTACCGCCTCGTCGCCGGGGTTGACGACGCGGTCGTCTCGGCGCGGCCGACGGCGCGCGAGGAGGTGCCCGCGTGAGCGCGACGGCCAGTCCCCCGCTGCCCGAGACCGGACTGCCTGACACCACCGCGGCGCCCGCGCTCTCGCGCCGCCGCCGCGTCACCGCGTGGGTCGCCATCGCCCTCGCCCTTCTCGTGGTGGGCGGCATCGGCGGCGCGGTGTCGGCCGCCAATCAGTGGGCCCAGCGCGGCGCACTGGACCCCGACTCCACAGGCCCCGCCGGGACGCGCGCCATCGTCGAGGTGCTGCGGGATCACGGCATCGATGTCGTCGTCGCGCGCGATCGGGCCGCGGCGTCCGAGGCCCTCGGAGCGGGGCCGGCGACCCTGGTGCTGCCCGACGCACCCGCGCTGTCCGACGACGCCGTGGCCGGCCTCGCCGAGGCCGCCGACGATGTCGTGCTCATCGAACCGCGTGCTCGGACGCTCGACCTCCTGCTGCCGGGGTCGGCCCCTGCCGGCGTCGCCCCGGGCGGCACGGATGCCGCGAGCGTCGAACCCGACTGCGAGGTGGAGGACGCCGTCCGTGCCGGCGCGGTGGCCCCGGGCGGCCTCTACAGCGCGGGCGACGGCGCAGCCGCCTGCTATCCGGCCGCCGGCGGCTTCGGGCTGCTCGTCCGGTCCATCGAAGGCGGCCGCGTCGCCGCCGTCGACGCAGGCGCCCTCTTCACGAACGAGCACCTCGCCGAGAACGGCAACGCCGCGCTCGCGGCGAACCTGATGGGGCGGCATC
This sequence comes from Microbacterium sp. B35-30, assembly GCF_010634855.1. Lineage (GTDB taxonomy): Bacteria > Actinomycetota > Actinomycetes > Actinomycetales > Microbacteriaceae > Microbacterium. The sequence goes on from NZ_MWLQ01000007.1 coordinate 51,846, forward strand.
CGCTCGCCGTCTGGTACGTGCCCGGCCTGGGCGACACCGACCTCGCCGACGCGAACCCCTCGCTGGGCGAGCTCACCCCGCCCTGGGTGAGCCCCGTCATCGTCCTGCTGCTCGTCGCGGGTGTGGCCGCGGGCATCTGGCGCGGCCGCCGGTTCGGCCCGCTCGTCGCCGAGCGCCTGCCGGTGACGGTCCGGGCGTCCGAGACGACCGAGGGCCGTGCGCGCCTCTACGCACGCGCCGGAGATCCGCTGCACGCCGCCGACCGCCTCCGGATCGGCGCGCTGCGGCGCCTCGCCGCCCCGCTCGGGCTGGCCGCGAACGCCGCCGCCCCCGAGATCGCCGACGCCGTCGCCGGGCGCACCGGACTCGACCGCCGGGCGGTGCGCGGCATCCTGCTCGACGAGATCCCCCGCAGCGACGCCGACCTCGTCGCCCTGAGCACACGCCTGAGAGACCTCGAGGACGCCGCCCGCGCGGCCGTCCGCCCCGAAAGGAGTCCCCGATGACGGATACGCCACCGGCACCGAGCACGACCACGCCCGACGGCACCGCCCCCACGTCTGCGCCCGAGGCACTGGACGATGCCGCACTCCGCGAGGCGATGAACCGCGTGCGCCTCGAGGTCGGCAAGGCGGTCATCGGCCAGGACGGCACCGTGACCGGACTCCTGATCGCGCTGCTCGCACGCGGGCATGTGCTCCTCGAGGGCGTTCCGGGCGTGGCCAAGACGCTGCTCGTGCGGGCGTTCTCGACTGCCCTCGGCCTGGACACCACCCGCATCCAGTTCACGCCCGACCTCATGCCGGGCGATGTGTCGGGCTCGCTCGTCTACGACGCGAAGACGGGCGAGTTCGAGTTCCGCGAGGGCCCGGTGTTCACGAATGTCGTGCTCGCCGACGAGATCAACCGCACGCCCCCCAAGACGCAGGCGGCGCTGCTCGAGGCGATGGAGGAGCGCCAGGTCTCGACCGATGGCGTGACTCGGTCGCTCCCCGACCCGTTCCTCGTCGCTGCCACGCAGAACCCGATCGAGCACGAGGGCACGTACACGCTGCCCGAGGCGCAGCTCGACCGCTTCCTGCTCAAGCTCATCGTCGACGTGCCGGCACGGGATGCCGAGCTCGCCGTCCTGCGCCGCCACGCGAGCGGCTTCGACCCCCGTGACCTCGCCGGTGCCGGCCTCGGCCGCGCCGCCAGCGCGGCCGAGATCCGCGCGGCACAGCGGGCCGCGGCATCCGTCACCGTCTCGGACGACGTGCTCGGCTACATCGTCGATCTCGCGCAGGCCACCCGCAGCAGTCCTTCGGTGCAGCTCGGCGTCAGCCCGAGGGCGGCGACCGCGCTCCTGGCGGCGTCGAAGGCCTGGGCGTGGCTCGGCGCGTACCCCGCGATCACCCCCGACCACGTGCAGACGATGCTGCTGCCGACCTGGCGACACCGGATCCGGCTGCGGCCCGACGCGGAGCTCGAGGGCGTCTCGGTCGATGCCGTGCTCGGCTCGGTGCTGCAGCAGACACGCGTCCCGATCTGACGCCCATGTATGTGACCGGTCGCCTGCCGCTGCTCCTCGCCCTCGGAGCGGTGCCCGTCGTGCTGCTCTCGGCGGCGGGCGTCGACGCGTGGCTCGCGGCGGCGGCATGGGTGCTGCTGTGCCTGATCGCGGCGCTCGGCGACGCGGCGGCAGCGCCGGATCCCCGCCGGATCACCGTGCAGCGACGGCTGCCGCGCCGCGTGCTGCTCGGACAAGCCGTGCGCGCCGAGCTCGTGCTCCGCAACGGTGCGAACGACCGCACCGTGCGCGGCCGCGTGCGCGACGCCTGGCAGCCGACCGCGGGCGCGCCGCCCGAGCGCCCGGCGATCGACATCCCGCCCGGCGAGTCACGGACGATCGCCATCCCGCTGCTGCCCCGTCGTCGCGGCGAACTGCGGTCACGCTTCGTCGTGGTGCGCTCGGACGGCCCGCTGCGCCTCGCCGGACGCCAGGCGCGCATCGACGAGCCCGGAGCACTGCGGGTGCTGCCGCCGTTCACGGCGCGGCGTCATCTGCCCTCACGGCTCGCGCGGCTGCGTGAGCTCGACGGCAACACGAGCGTGCAGGTGCGCGGACAGGGCACCGAGTTCGACTCCCTTCGGGAGTACGTGCGCGGCGACGACGTGCGCTCGATTGACTGGCGCGCGACGGCGCGGTCGAGCACGACGATGCTGCGCACCTGGCGCCCCGAGCGCGACCGCCACGTCGTGATCGTGATCGACACAGGACGCACGGCGGCCGCGCGCGTCGGCGACGGCGTGCGGATGGATGCCGCGATGGAGGCGGCGCTGCTGCTGGCGGCCCTCGCGACCCGGGCCGGCGACCACGTGCACCTGCTGATGTTCGACCGCACCATCCGGGCCCGCGTCACGCGCGTCGACGGCCCTGGCCTGCTGCCGGCGCTCGTCGACGCGATGGCTCCGGTCGAGCCGCAGCTCATCGACACCGACTGGGACGCCGCGTTCGCCCAGGTGCGCGTGCTCACCTCCCGGCCCTCGCTCGTGGTGCTCCTCACTGCGCAGGATGCCGCGGAAGCCGCGCGCGGGTTCCTCGGCTCGCTGCCGGCGCTCGCGCGCGGCGCGCACGTGCTCGTCGGCGCGGTCACCGATGAGCAGGAACCGCTGCCGGAGCGTCCGGATGCCGCCGACGTGTATCGCGCCGCGGCTATCGAGCGCGCGGCCCAGGACGCCGCTGTCGTCGCCGCCGCCATCGGCCGCGCAGGCGGCGAGGCGATCGCCGCCACGCCCGAGGACCTGCCGCCCCGCATCGCCGACCGCTACCTCGCGCTCAAGGCGGCCGGACGCCTCTGAGTCGCAGCGGAACAGCCGGCCACGAATGCCTGAACACGAAGGGAAATCGCGTGAGATCGGGCGTCACACGCCGACACTCCGCGCGGGGTTCCTGGGAATCCGCTGTGCGGACCGCTAGCCTCGCGACGAGGAAAGGAGTCCGCCATGTCGGATACCACCATCCCGCCCACCACGGCGAACAGGCTCGTCGCGGAGGCTCTGGGAACGTTTCTGCTCGTCTTCGGCGGCGTCGGCACCGCCCTCTTCGCAGCCAACTTCCCGGCAGACGCAGAGAGCAATCCCCTCGGGGTCGGCTTCGTCGGCGTCGCCCTGGCATTCGGCCTGACGGTCGTCGTCGGCGCCTACGCGTGGGGCCCCGTCTCGGGTGGCCACTTCAACCCGGCGATCACGCTCGGACTCGCCGCCGCGGGCCGCTTCGAGTGGAATAAGACGATCGGCTACATCATCGCGCAGCTGATCGGCGGCGCCCTCGGCACGACGCTCATCGTGCTGATCGGCATCTTCGGCACTGACAACTGGCTCGCGAACGCCCAGGACGGCGGCTTCGCGTCCAACGGCTACGGCACCGGCGACTTCGGCTCCCCCGGCGGGTTCGGCCTCGGCGCCGCGATCATCGCCGAGGTGCTGCTGACGGCGATCTTCGTGCTCATCATCCTGGGCGTGACCCACTCCACCCGGGGCACCGCGGCACTCGCGCCGCTCGCGATCGGCCTGACGCTCACCCTCATCCACCTGATCTCGATTCCGATCGACAACACGTCGGTGAACCCGGCACGTTCGATCGCGGCGGCGATCTACGGCGGCCCCGGCCCGCTGTCGCAGCTGTGGGTGTTCATCGTGTTCCCGATCGTCGGCGGTCTGCTCGCGGGCGTCCTGCACCGCGCGCTCTTCGAGCCCAAGGGCACGCTGCCGCCGGTACAGGCCACCGCACGCCTCCCGTAGGCACGGCACCCGCAGTCACGGCACGTACCGCAGAGCGGCCCGCCCCCTTCCGGGGACGGGCCCCTCTCACGTGTGATGAGGTCAGACGAGGTCGAAGCGATCGAGCTCGGTCACCTTGCCCCACGCCTTGACGAAGTCGCGCACGAACTTCTCGTTCGCGTCGTCCGAGGCGTACACCTCGGCGACCGCGCGCAGCTCCGAGTTCGAGCTGAACAGGAGGTCGACGCGGGTCCCGATGCCGGCCGGCTCACCGGAGCCGTCCTTGGCGCCCGAGAACGCGTGCGCCCCCGGGTCCAGCGGCTTCCACGTGGTGCCGAGGTCGAGCAGGTTCACGAAGAAGTCGTTCGTCAGCACGCCCTTGCGGCCGGTGAAGACGCCGTAGTCCGAGTCGTCCCAGTTCGCACCGAGCACCCGCAGCCCGCCGACGAGCACCGTGAGCTCCGGAGCGCTCAGTGTGAGCAGGTTCGCCCGGTCGATGAGGTGGTGCTCCTCGGGCATGAACGCGCGCGGCCCGTAGTAATTGCGGAACCCGTCGGCGATCGGCTCGAGGAACACGAACGACTGCACGTCGGTCTGCTCCTGCGTGGCGTCGGTGCGGCCCGGGTGGAAGACGACCTCGGCCTCGACGCCCGCGTCTGCAGCGGCCTTCTCGACCGCCGCGTTGCCCGCGAGCACGATGAGGTCGGCCAGTGACACCTTCTTGCCGTCGGTGCGACCGTCGTTGAACTCCGCCTGGATCTGCTCGAGCTTGGCCAGCACCGTCTGCAGCTGAGCGGGCTTGTTGACCTCCCAGTCCTTCTGCGGGGCCAGGCGGATGCGGGCGCCGTTGACGCCGCCGCGCTTGTCGCTGCCGCGGAACGAGGATGCCGCAGCCCACGTCGTCTCGACGAGCTCCGAGATGCTCAGGCCCGACTCGAGGATCTGCGCCTTGAGCGCCGCCGCGTCGTCGGCGTCGATCAGGTCGTGGTCGACGGCGGGAACGCGGTCCTGCCAGAGCAGCTCTTCGGCCGGCACCTCGGGGCCGAGGTAGCGGTCGATCGGACCCATGTCACGGTGCGTCAGCTTGAACCAGGCGCGGGCGAACGCGTCGGCGAACGCCTCGGGGTCGTCCTTGAAGCGGCGCGAGATGGCGTCGTACGCCGGGTCGGTGCGCAGCGCCAGGTCGCTGGTCAGCATGCGCGGCTCCCGACGGCCGTTCGAGTGCGCCAGCGGCACCATGTCGGCACCGCCGCCGTTGATCGGACGCCACTGGTGGCCGCCGCCCGGGCTGCGCATGAGCTCCCACTCGTACGCGTAGAGGATGTGGAAGAACTCGTTGTCCCAGCGGGTGGGGTGGTACGTCCACGTGACCTCGAGGCCGGACGTGATGGTGTCGTCGCCGTGCCCGGTGCCGTGGTTGTTCTTCCAGCCGAGGCCCTGCTGCTCGAGGCCGGCGGCCTCGGGGTTGTGCTCGATGTTCGTGTCGGGCGCGGCGCCGTGCGTCTTGCCGAACGTGTGGCCACCCGCGATGAGCGCGACGGTCTCCTCGTCGTCCATCGCCATGCGGCCGAAGGTCTCACGGATGTCGCGGGCCGATGCCAGCGGGTCGGGGTTGCCGTTGGGGCCCTCGGGGTTGACGTAGATGAGGCCCATCTGCACGGCCGCGAGAGGCTTCTCGAGCTCGCGGTCGCCCGAGTATCGCTCGTCGTCCAGCCAGGTGGTCTCAGGGCCCCAGTAGACGTCGGCGTCGGGCTCCCACACGTCGGCGCGACCGCCCGCGTAGCCGAACGTCTCGAAGCCCATCGACTCGAGCGCGACGTTGCCCGCGAGGATCATGAGGTCGGCCCACGACAGGGACTGGCCGTACTTCTTCTTGACCGGCCACAGCAGGCGGCGCGCCTTGTCGAGGTTGACGTTGTCGGGCCAGCTGTTGAGCGGAGCGAAGCGCTGCTGTCCGGCGCCGCCGCCGCCGCGACCATCGGTGACGCGGTAGGTGCCCGCGCTGTGCCAGGCCATGCGGATCATGAGGGGGCCGTAGTTGCCGAAGTCCGCGGGCCACCAGTCCTGAGACGTGCTCAGCGTCTCGGCGATGTCTGCCTTGACCGCCGCGAGGTCGAGCGCTTCGAACGCCGCCTTGTAGTCGAAGTCCTCGCCGAGCGGGTTCGCCACCGCGGGGTTCTTAGCCAGGATCTTGAGGTTCAGCTGGTTGGGCCACCACACACTATTGGCGTTGCCGGTGGTCGGGTGCGGCTGACCGCCGTGGATCACCGGGCAGCTCTCCGACTCGTTCGGGCGCGGGCGGGTCTCGCCGTCCGCGCGCTCGTCGACCGGCGTGTCGATCGGCGTGACCGCCTGGTCGGCGTCGGTGGGGTTCTCGCCGATCTCCGGGATCGTGTCGTTGGTGTCGGTCATGAGCTTCCTTCCAATCGGGATGGGCTATCAGAGGGTCGGACAGGAGGTCAGGGGCGTGCGGCGACGAGCGGCTCGGCGGTGCTCGCCGGCCGTAACGCAGGCGGGGCACACGCCCCAGAAGGTCACCTCGGCCGCCTGCAGCGCGTAGCCGTGCGCATTGGACGGCGTCAGGCAGGGCGCCTCGCCCACGACGCAGTCGACATCCTGCACGGCGCCGCACTCGGAGCAGATGAGGTGGTGGTGGTTGTCGTCGACGCGCAGCTCGAACAGGCCGGGTCGCCCCGCGGGCTCGATGCGACGTGCGAGCCCCGCGTCGACGAAGTCGCCGAGCGCGTTGTACACCGACTGCAGGCTCGTGCCGGGGACCGTCCGCGCGACGATGCCGAACAGCACGTCGGCGCTCGCGTGCGGGCGCTCGATCAGGGCCTCGACGACCGCGCGCCGGGATTCGGTGACCCGCAGCCCGGCCGCGCGCAGTCGCGCCGCCGTGTCGACCGCATGAGTGTCGACGGCTGCGTGCGGGTGCATGCCCTCAGCCTACCGTTGTTTTGATCCATTCAAAACAGTGATATGCGGCATCCGCCCCCTCGTTCCCCGCCCCATCGTTCACTTGCGCTGAACGTACGTCGATCTCGGTGTAGAGCGTACGTTCAGCGCAAGTGAACGATGGGAGACAGGGGAAGACGCCGCAGGCGAGGCGGATCAGCCGGCGACGAGGGTCGGGGTGCCGGCCTCGTACTCGGTGAGGTCGCCGCTCTCGCCCAGGCGGTGCGCGCGGCGGCCGACCACCAGCATGTAGACGAGGAACAGCGCGAGCGCCGCCGCGCCGATGCCGATCTTGAGCGGCCACGGCCAGGGCTGCGCGGTCACGAATCCCTCGATGATCCCCGAGACGCCGAGCGCGATGACGAGCCCGATCGCGATGGTCGCGAGCGACCGGCCGGCCGCCGCCAGCGACTCGCCGCGCGAGCGCGGACCCGGCGCGACCCAGGCCCAGAAGATCTGCAGTCCCGCCGCCCCGGCCACGAAGATGCAGGTGAGCTCGAGCAGGCCGTGCGGGAGGATGTAGAGCACGAAGACATCGCCGCGATCGAAGGCCGCCATGATCGCCGCGGCGGTGCCGACGCCGACCGCGTTCTGCACGAGCACCATGACGGGCCATACCCCCGTGATGCCGAACAGCACGCACTGCGCGGCGATCCAGGCATTGTTGGTCCAGACCGTGCCGGCGAACACCGCCGCCGGGTTCTCGCTGTAGTACTCCGTGAACTGGTTCTCGGCGTACTGCTCCAGTTGCGCCTCGCTCCCGAGGCTCGCGACCAGCGCCGGATCGCCCGCCACCCACAGCGCAACGACGACGGCGACTGCCACGAATCCCAGCGCGATGGCGAGCGTCGCCCAGCGCACGCGGTACAGCGCGGCGGGCAGCTGCAGGGCGAAGAATCGCGGGATCTGGCGCATGACGTTCTCGGGCGCGCCGGTGAGCCGCAACCGCGCCCTCCCGAGCATGGTCGAGATGTGGTCGCCCTGGATGCTGCGTCCTGCCGATGTCTTGGCGTCGGCGAGGTCGGCGGATCCCGCTCGGTAGCGCGTGACGAGCTCGTCGACCTCTGCGCCCGAGAGACGCCGGGACCGGCTGAGTTCGTCGAGCCGCTCCCACTCCTCGCGGCGAGCGGCCGTGAGCGCGTCGAGATCCATGTGTTTCACTGTAGCCATGACCGCTGAGCGCCCCGCGATCGTCGACATCCATCAGGACGAGGTGCTCACCGGCGAGGCCGTCGCGCTGGACGTGCAGCCGCTCGGCTACTTCCTGCGCGCGCTCGGCGTGCTCATCGACATGGTGCTCGGCGTCGTCGTGCTGCTGCTGTTCGCCTGGGGGGTCGGGTGGTTGCTGAGCATCGACGCCGTGGACCCCGCCGTGGTGCCGATCCTCACGATCGTCGTGTTGGTGCTCGTCATGGTCGTGATTCCCACGGTGGTCGAGACGACCACCCGCGGGCGCAGCCTGGGACGCCTCGCGGTCGGCGGGCGCATCGTCCGCGTCGACGGCGGAGCCGCCGGCTTCCGCCACGCCTTCATCCGCGCACTGGTCGGCGTCTTCGAGCTGTGGTTCACCGTCGGCGCCGTCGCCGCACTGGTCGGCGCCTTCACGCCGCGCTCGCAGCGGCTCGGCGACCTGCTCGCCGGCACCTACTCGGAACGCACACGCACCCCGCGACTGCCCGACGTGAACCTGGGCATCCCGCTGACGCTCACGGAGTGGGCCGCCGTGGCCGACGTCGCGCGACTGCCGGAGCGGCTCTCGCGGCGCCTGGCGCAGTTCGCACGCTCAGCGGTGAACATGGAGCCCACCGCACGCGCGCGGGTCGCGGCATCCCTCGCGCAGGAGGCGTCCGAGCACGTGTCCCCCGTGCCTGCCGTCGACAACGAGACGTTCCTGATCGGCGTCGTGGCCGTGCGCCGCGAGCGAGAGCTGCGCGCGCTCCAGCTCGAGACCGCGCGCGCGGATGCACTGGCGGGTCCGGTCTCCTCCGCGCCGCGCGGGTTCCCGACGCGGTGAGTCGCCTCGCGACGCTCGTAACGTGACGGGGCGAGCCGTCAGTAGCGGTAGTGGTCGAGCTTGTACGGGCCCTCGACCGGCACGCCGATGTAGGCCGCCTGCTCGGGGGTCAGCTCGGTGAGCTGCACGCCGAGCGCGTCGAGGTGCAGTCGCGCGACCTTCTCGTCGAGGTGCTTGGGCAGCGTGTAGACGGCGGTCGGGTACTCGTCGCGCTTGGTGAACAGCTCGATCTGCGCGAGCACCTGGTTCGTGAACGAAGCGCTCATGACGAACGACGGATGCCCCGTGGCATTGCCCAGGTTCAGCAGCCGGCCTTCGCTCAGCACGAGCACGCTGCGTCCGTTCGGCAGGCGCCATTCGTGCACCTGCGGCTTGATCTCGACTTTCTCGATCCCGGAGAGCGACTCCAGCGCGGCCATGTCGATCTCGTTGTCGAAGTGGCCGACGTTGCCGACGATCGCGAGGTGCTTGAGCTTCAGCAGATCGTCGGTGGTGACGACGTCCTTGTTGCCGGTGCCGGTGATGACGATGTCGACCTGGCCGGCGACATCCGCCAGGCGCGCCACCTGATAGCCGTCCATCGCGGCCTGCAGCGCGCAGATCGGGTCGACCTCGCTCACGATGACGCGCGCACCCTGGCCGCGGAGCGCCTCGGCAGCGCCCTTGCCGACATCGCCGTAGCCGCACACGAAGGCCACCTTGCCGCCCATGAGGACGTCGGTGGCGCGGTTGATGCCGTCGGGAAGGGAGTGGCGGATGCCGTACTTGTTGTCGAACTTCGACTTCGTGACCGAGTCGTTCACGTTGATCGCGGGGAAGAGCAGTTCCCCTGCCGCGGCCAACTCGTACAGCCGGTGGACACCGGTCGTCGTCTCCTCCGTCACGCCGAGCAGGTCCGCCGCGATGCGCGTGAAACGCTGCGGGTCGCGGGTGAGGCTGGCGCGCAGCGTGTCGAGGATGATGCGGTACTCGGCGTTGTCGTCGGCGGCTGCATCGGGAACCGCGCCCGCCTTCTCGAACTCGACGCCCTTGTGCACGAGGAGGGTGGCGTCACCGCCGTCGTCGAGGATCATGTTCGGACCGTCGAAGCCTTCGGCCGACCAGTCGAAGATGCGATCGGCGAGGCGCCAGTACTCCTCGAGGGTCTCGCCCTTCCACGCGAACACCGGCACGCCGGCCGGAGCGTCGACGGTGCCGGCCGGCCCGACGACCACGGCCGCGGCCGCTTCGTCCTGGGTGGAGAAGATGTTGCAGCTCGCCCACCGCACCTGGGCGCCCAGAGCGACGAGGGTCTCGATGAGCACCGCAGTCTGCACGGTCATATGCAGCGATCCGGCGATGCGTGCGCCCTTCAGCGGCTGCGACGCACCGAACTCCTCCCGCAGGGCCATGAGGCCCGGCATCTCGTTCTCGGCGAGGCGCAGCTGATGGCGTCCGGCTTCGGCCAATGAGAGATCGGCGACCTCGTACTCGAATCCCTCGACAGAGTCGGAGACCGCGGAGTCGGAGAGCGTGGCGGCAGGCGTGTGGGTCGGCATCCGCCCATTCTCCCACGCCGGCTCAGGCGCGCAGGGTCTCGTGCCGCACGACCACCCAGCCCTTGGGCACCGACAGGCGGTCGGTGTGGATGGCGCACAGGTCGTGCGCGTGAGGATCGCCCCCGGCGCCGAGCGGCCCGAGGGCCGCCATCTGGTCGCCGTAGTCGTAGGTGAGCGTCGACACCGCCTCACGGGCGCAGCCGACCTTGGAGCAGACTCTCTCACGCATCGGGTCGACGCTATCGTGCACCGGTGGCGTGGGGACGGATGCCGCGCCGCAGCGTCTCGTCGTCCACCAAAGGAAGCGGGAGAAAGCGCCCCCGTCGTTAAGCGAGCGATGAACGTGGTCGTTGAGTGAGCTTGCGAGTCGAAACGCAGAGACGAAACGCGCTGAACCGGCGCCAACCTCAACGCGAGGCGTATCCTCTCGGTCGCTGGCGATCCCTCGCTCAACGACCGAAAAGCCCGGGCGCGCACGCCGTCCTAGGATGGGAGCATGGCGTGGCGGCGTACCCGGATCAGCGAACGCACGCAGCCGCGTGCGTCCCGTCACGGACGCCACGGCCGCGAAGGACGCAGCCCTGTCGTGCGGCCTCCCCTGCCGCCCCTCGATACCCGGGTCGACCGCTTCGACCTCTCGGTCGGCACCGCGGCGGAGTTCCTGCGCTCGGCGTGGCCGGAGCTGCGCGACGTGCGGTTCGAGGTGGCCGACATGCCGGCCGGGACGGATGACGACGGCATCCCCCGCTGGACGGCGCTGCCCGATGCGGGCCGCATCATCCTTTACCGCCTGCCGATCGAGCGCCTCAGCCACCTGCACCGCGACGACGAACTGCACCGGCGCATGCTCGTCGAGGGCGCCGTCTTCCGGGCGGCGGCCGAGTACCTCGATCGCGACCCGTGGGACCTCGGCCCGGAGCGCTTCCGGTACTTCTGACACGGCTCGGCCGGAAGTGAGCGCGGGCGCGCGCGCTGCCCAGTCTCAGGGGTAGACGACGACCTCGGGAGTCGCCACATCTGCGGGCCACAACGGCACACCCGCGAGCGCGCCGTCGCCCGCGAACGACAGACCCGCATGCACCGGCGCCTCGGGCTGGAGCCGGTACACGGTACGCGCCGAGAGACGCACGGCGACGGATCCGTTCGCCGGCACCGTGAGCGCGATCGGCGACCCGCCGTCGATCGCGGTGACCGCCACGGCCACCGGTTCGCTCGACGGGTTGACCACCGAAAGCGACGGCGTCGGTCCTCCGGGCGTCGCGAACAGGGAATCGACCGACACCTCCGGCGCCGGCGTGTACCACGCGAAGTCGTCGCCCGCTCGAACGCCGGTCGCCTGCCACACCGCGGACACGACGGGCGCGTCTGCATCGACGGCGACCGTGTACGACCCGGCGGTGAGTGCGTCCAGCGCCAGTTCCAGCGGCTTGCCGGCCTCGAGTGCCACCTCCTGGGGCTCCCCCACCGGCGCGCCGTTGCCCACCGCGGTCACCGTGACACGAGCCGTCGCAGCGGCCGAAGGCGCCAGCATCCGCAGCACCGTCACGTCGTCGGCCACGTCATCCAGCGCGCCGGCCTCGCCGCCGGCCCCGTCTTCCCCGGCGGACCGACGCATCACGGTGATGCCGGTGATGACCTCCGATGTCGCGGCCCGCGCCACCGGACCGACCTGGTCGACACCGCCGGGTGTGAGGGTGCGGATGATGCTCGCCTGCAGCGACGCGCGGATCGGCGCACCCACGGCCGAGACGCGCACCACCGGCGTCTCCTCACCGAGCGCGATGCCCGCGAGTGGGACCACGCGCTGCGTGCCGGGCGGGACCACGAGGTCCACACCTCCCGGCGGGGCCTGTGCCCCGGCTGCGCTGTACACCGTCAGCTGCACGGTCGCCGGAACCGTCCCCGGGTTCGCCAGCAGCACGAGGTCGGCGGCGCCGGTCGCGCCCGAGCCGCCGACCAGCCACGAGTCCAGGAGCGGCGGGCGGCACGCCGAAGCGGCGAAGCCCGAAAGGTCGTCGGCCGACGCGGTCGCGGCGCCTATCGCCGCCACGTCGATCGCCCGGTCGCCGATCGGCGGGGCGGTGAACGCCAGGGGGCCGGGTCCGACGTCGGTCGTCTCGAGCCGCTGCTCCGCGGGCGGCGGGCCCTCGCCCACCCCGACGACGACGGACTGGGGGGCGGCGATCGTGATGGCGGCGGCATCCGCCGGATCACGTCCGATCGACAGCAGCGCACCGTCGCAGGCGATCACCGACGCCGCAGGCGCCGGCGTGGCCGGCACACTCAGCGGTTCACGCACCAGCGTCGGCCAGGGCACCGAGACGGCGGTGACGACGGCGATGACCGCGACGATCGACACGGCGGTGCCGATCAGCAGGCGGGCGCTCGTCGTCGCCCAGCGGAACACGCGTCGGTCGCTCATCGGCCCTCCTGCCAGTGGGGTCCCACGACGCGCGGCGTGCGCCGAGCCTCGCGGACCGAGGTCGCCGTGGGCAGCGCGAGCAGCAGGGCGATGCCGAGGATCGCGAGCTGGCCGAACGCGATCCAGCGCCCAAGGCCGGTGACGGATGCCGGTTCCTCCGGTCGCGGCGCGATCTGGTCCACGACCCGCCAGAGCTCGCCCTTCGCGGTGTCGCCGACGACGACGAGCGTGTCGCGCTGGCCGAGCGCCGTCGTGGCCGACAGTCGCATCGTACGGGCGGCATCGCTCTCGGGGGGTGTGGTCGGCGCCAGGAGGATGAACCCGACGCCGCGGTCGGCGAGGTGCGCCACCACATCCTCCGACGACGGCGTGACCAGATCGGCGGCGAGTGCGGCGAGCTCCTCGTCCTGCGGGGTCGGCGTGGTGCGCGTGGACAGCGTGGTGGTCTGACCGCCGATGGTCTCGCTCGCGCCCCACACGACCTGGGCCGCGACCCCGGCGTCCGCCTGCGGCGTGAGGACGATGGTGCCGACATCGGGGTCATCGCGTCCTTCGGCGGCCACGAAAGCGGGAAGCGTGCTCGCCGGGCCGTTCGCGATCGTCGCGGTGCCGCGTGCGAACGCCGTGAGTGACGGCACGGCGAGCGTCACAGCGGCGGCGAAGACCAGAGTGGCCACGATGCCCCGCACCAGCGCGACGCGCGGGGCGAGGCCGGCGTCGAGAGCGACGAGCGCGCCTCCGAGCGCGCCGAGCCACGCCAGGCTGAGCCCGGTGCCCGGCCACAGCGGCACGGTGAGCGATTGCACGAACGACACGGACACCCCCACCGCGGCGAAGGCCGTGCCGAGGCCGAGAGCCGTGATCGCGAGCAGCCCGATGCCGGCTGCCCACCGTTGCGTCAACGGCGCGGCGAGCGCGAGCAGGGCGAGCGGCACGCTCAGCAGGGGCACCCACCACGTCGGCCCTTCCGGCAGCAGGGTCGCCCATCCCGCGAGGTCGGATGTGGGGATGCCGGCGGCGAGGAGGGCGCGGCCCGAGGCGTCCGCGGCGACCTGGGGGCCGGGCCAGGGCACGCCGGGATCCGCGACGAGCCCCCACGCGCCCGCATGCTCCAGCGCGTTCCAGACGAGCGGGAGCGCCAGTGCGAGGGCGGGGATGAGCGTCCACACGAGCCGGGCGACGCCGCGGCCGGCCCGGAAGAACACGGCGAGGAGCACTGCACCGAACCACAGCACCAGCGTCGCCGGAGCAAGCGACGGCGCGGTCGCGAGCACCGCGGCGAGCAGGAGGGAGGCCGCACCGGCGCCGGCCCACGACCGATGCGCGACGGCACCCGCGTAGAACAGCCAGGGCAGCAGCAGGTGCAGGAGCACGCCGGTGGGGCGCCCCTGGGTGAGCGCGACGAGGAGCGCGGGCGACAGCGCCCACACCGCGCCGCCGAGCAGTCGCAGGCTCGGCCGCTCGGTGACACGAGTCGCGGCGAACCAGCCGCCGAGCGCGGCGAGCGGGAGCGCGAGGACCCACAGCAGCACGAGTGCGCGCGAGGGCGCCCACGGCCAGAGCGAACCGAGCACGGCGACCACCGCCGAGAACGGATCAGCCGGCCCGATCGTGTCGAGTCCCAGTGCGCGCTGCCCGTACGCGGCGTCGTTCCACAGCTGTCCGACCGTGGTCGCGAGCGGCTGGAGGGCGCCCCCGCCGAGCACGGGCCAGGCCAGCAGCGCCGGGAACGCGGCGACCGAGACCGCGAGCGCAGCGAGGACGAGCCATGCGCCGCCGCCGGCGAAGAACCGCAGGTCGCTGCGCCGATGGCCGCCGATCGTGACCTCGGGATCGTCGTCGAGCCTCTCACGCAGTTCCGCCTGCGTCGTCCGCAGCGGGGCGAGCTGCGCCCACGACGCCGCACGGGCGTGCGCGATCCGCCGACGCGCGCGCCATACCGGCATGATGCCGATGAGGGCCACCGCCGCCGCGGCCCACTCCGAGGCGATTCGGCCCGGCTGCTTGCGCACCAGGTCGACGATCGTGCGCCACAGGGCGAGCGGCAGCAGCGACAGCCAGTGCAACGGTGCGGCGAAGGGCGGTGCGTACGCCAGCCGTCGGCGCAGCTGCGCAACGCGCTCGGCGTAGACCGCACGCCGTCGGCGCTGAGGGGTGAGCGGCACGGGCAGACCGGCCACCCCGTCGCCCGCCGTGGCGACCAGGGCGCTCGGGACGAGCGACACGCGGCCGCCGGCCAATCGCGCCCTCACGCCGAGGTCGAGTCCCTCATCGGCGCCCGCCAGCCCGCGGTCCAGTCCGCCCAGCCGGTGCCACGCGTCGGCGCGGACGAGGATGCCGCGTACGTCCGCGCCGAGCACATCGTCCTCGGCGTCGTGCTGCCCCTGGTCGAGCTCGTCGTCGGCGAGACCGACGGTGCGGCCGAAACGCGTCATGCTGACGCCGAGCGAGACGATCTCGGAGCGGTCGTCCCAGCGCACCAGCTTCGGCGCCACGAAGGCGACCGATGGCGAGAGCTCGAGCGCTCCCGCCAGCCGGGCGAGCGCGTCCGGCTCCGGCGCGGTGTCCTGCGCGAGCAGCCACAACGCGCCGTCTTCGCCGCCGGGGGACACCAGGGCGGTCGTCGCAGCGAAGCCCGTCGAGGCGGGCGCCCTCACGACGGACTCCGCGCCTGCGGCCTCGGCGACCTCGAAGAGATGGTCGTCGCCGCCGCAGAGCACGATCGTCAGAACGTCGACGGGCCGCGACTGATCCGCGAGTGCAGCGAGAGTGCGTCGCAGGTGGAACGCCGCTGGCGTGCGCCCGTCGGGACTCACCACGACTACGGCGTGGATCCGATTCGACCCGTCGGCGTGCGACGGCACGGCAGTGGAACGGGCGGTCTCCGAGCGGCTGGCGTCGGCCACGACCGCGTTCGACGTGTCACCGTCCGACGACGGACTGGTCGGCGGCACGGGGGTCGGTGCAGCGGTGGGCATGTCCTGGTCAGCCTAGGCGCGCTCTTCCCTCACCTCGGGCGAACGCGCCGGGTCGGCCGGATCGAACCGGCCGACCGGCGTGCGTTTCAGCCCGCTCGACGCTTGAGCTTGCGACGCTCGCGCTCGCTGAGACCGCCCCAGATGCCGAACCGCTCGTCGTTCTGCAGCGCATACTCGAGGCATTCGCCTCGCACGTCGCACGACGTGCAGATGCGCTTCGCATCACGCGTGGAGCCGCCCTTCTCAGGGAAGAACGCCTCCGGATCGGTCTGCGCACACAGTGCGTCGGTCTGCCATGCGAGCGGATTGTCCTCTTCCGCGTCGATGTTGCGGCGAACCCCCGGTACCCCCAGTTGAACCGGATCGACGAACCAGTCGTCGGGAACGCCGGAACGGTATTGAGAAACCGTCATGTCGTTCTCACCCCCCGTGATCCTGCTCCACGCTGGTGCGTGTACGGATAATTACACCCGTGTAGTTCACCGAGGTCAAGTCGCAGATAGTAAACGCTCAACAACCTCTTGAACCTTCACGACGCGCCGACGGCGTGTCGCGCTGTGATAACAGTCCGATGAGAAAGCGCGTCCGCGAGCGATCAGCGCCCGGGTTGAGCGATGAACACCTCGCCCTCCCCCACCACCCGCAGGCCGCCTTCGTCCGGGGTGACGAGGACGGCAGCCCCCGGGGTCAACACGGCGACACCGCCCGAGGTCAGCCCCGTGACCTGCGGTGTTCCACCGGTGGCGACGGCGATCGCCGGTCCTGCCAGCGCCACCTCCACACCGTCCGGGGCCGGGGTCACGGCGAGCAGCGCGAAGTCATCGACCGGCACGTCGTACTGACGGATGCCGTGACCGAGAGCGCGTGCATGGATCACGGGCGGCACGCCCGGCGTCGGGTCGAGCACGCTCACGAGCTCTGCCGCGTCGACGTGCTTCGGCGTCAGACCGCCCCGCAGCACGTTGTCGCTCGCCGCCATCAGCTCCACGCCGAGGCCGTCGAGATAGGCGTGCAGCACGCCCGCGGGCACGAACAGCCCCTCGCCGCGACGAAGGGTCACGAGGTTCATGAGCAGCGCCACCACGATGCCGGGATCGCCCGGGAACGCCGCATCCAGTGTTCGCGCCAGCTCCAGGTCCGCGGCGAACTCGTCGGACTCGGCCGCGACCGCGGCGGCGATCACCTCGCGCGCGGCGTCGGCGCCATCGGACAGGAGCCAGCCGATGACCGCCGAGAGCGAGGCATCCGATGCCTCCAGCTGCTGCGCGAGCGGCACTGCACGCGATCCGAGCCCGGCGACGAGGCGGCGTGTCGCCTCGAGATCGCGCAGGCCGGCCAGCGCACGGAACGTGTCGCTCAACGCCACGATCAGCTCGGGCTTGTGGTTCGCGTCGCGATACGTACGGTCGGCGGCATCTCGCGGGACCCCGGCGGCCTCCTCACGCGCGAAGCCCGCCTCGGCCTGCGCCTTCGACGGGTGCGCTTGAATGGAGAGAGCGGATGCCGCCGCCAGCAGCTTCAGCAGATACGGCAGCGGCTCGTCGATGCCCGATGCCGCCCCGTCGTCGGCGATCCAGCGGTCGAGCGTGCGGCCGTCGGGGATCTCGGCCGGGTCGCCCGGGTGATCTCCGAACCACACCTCCGCCTCGGGGCGGCCGGACGCCGCGCGTCCCTCGAGTTCGGCGAGCAGGGACAGCGAGCCCCATGCGTAGTCGCGGGGGTCGTTGGCAAGGGGGATCAGCACCCGGACAGCCTATGACGGAGCACTCGTCTCCCTGTGTTCCTCGCTCGCTCAACGGCCGGGATACGCCAGGGGCGCGCTGTACCCTGAGAGCGATGGCCGTCCACTCGAAGCATCCGGCGTCGGCGCCGCCGGGACCGCCGGTCCGCGAGAAGACCGGCCACCTCATGCTGCGCGGCTGGTGCATCCTCGTGCTGTTCATGGCGCTTTCGGGCACCGCCTGGGTGCACGCGTTCGGCGAGCTCACCGCCACCATCATCACCATCGCCGGCGGCGTGCTGTCGGCCGTGCTGTGGATCACCCTGCGCCCGCCCGTGCAGTGGCGGCGCCTCCCCTGGTTCGTGGTCGCGTACGTGGTGTGGGCGACGCTGTCGCTCGCGTGGTCGGCGTGGCCGGCGGCCAGCGCGCTCACGCTCCTGCTGCTGTGGATCACCACGCTGCAGGCGCTGTTCATCGGCAGCGTGCTCACCTGGCGCGAGCTCGTGCGCGCGATCGCGTCGGCGCTCAAGTGGACGATGGCGCTGTCGTTCGTCTTCGAGCTGTGGGTGTGGGTCTTCGTGCGCGCACCGCTGATGCCGGGCTTCGTCGTGGAGACGGCGGACGACCCGATCGAGTACTGGTCGCGCAACAACCTCTTCGAGTGGGACAAGCGCATCCAGGGCATCATGGGCAACGCCAATCTGCTGGCACCAGTGGCGCTGCTCGCGATCATCGTGTTCGGCATCCGTCTCGCATCCGGTGCACCTCGGCGGACGTTCCTGTGGATCTGGGTCGGGCTCTCGGCGTTCCTGTTCCTGCGAGCGGGATCGGCGACCGCCTACCTCACCGCCGCCGCGGTCGCCGTCGTCCTCGTCACCGTGCTCCTCATGCGCACCGCCACCAAGCCCGGCGAGCGCACCAAGTACTACGTCGGATACGCGGTGGTCGGGGTCGGTGGCCTGCTCGCACTGTGGCTGCTGCGCGACACGATCTTCACCGCCCTCGGCCGCAGCGCCGACCTGACGGGCCGGGAGGGCATCTGGGAAGACGTGCTCGAACGCGCGGCGGAACGCCCCTGGACCGGTTGGGGATTCGCGACACCGTGGGTGCCGTCGGACCCGGCATTCGACGAGTGGATCATCGACCACGGCCAGACCGTCATGCAGGCCCACAACATGTGGGTCGACGTCGCGATGCAGCTCGGGATCATCGGGGGCGTGCTGCTGGCCTTCCTCTACTTCGCCTTCGTGTGGCGGGCCTGGTTCTTCGCCGTCGACCGGCCGCGGTGGGATCTCCGCGCCGACCGCCCCTACTCGCCGCTCACGCTCCTGCCCACGCTCGTGGGCGCCATCCTGCTCGTACAGGGCCTCGCCGAGTCCACACCGCTGCTGCTCTGGGGATGGCTCTTCGTCGTCATGCTCGGCGCCAAGATCAAGCAGTCGCCGCACGTCGGCGTCGGACCCGCCGAGCAGAGCGCCGCGATCGAGCGCGGCGACGCCGTCGAACGCGACGAGCACGCGGGCAGGGAGCCCGGCTCCGAGGCGACCGGAACGACGGCGGGAAGCCGCCCGGCAGGGCGCGACGCGTGACCGACACACCGCGGGAGGGATCGCCCGGGTGGCTGGGGGCGCTGCTGGACTCGGCATCCTTCGCCCGCGCCTTCACGCTCATCGTCTTCGGGACGGTCTTCTCGGCGTACGCGATCGAGCGGATCGCCGGCCACGTCACCTACGTGACGATCGTCGCCGGTCTCTGCGTCCTGGGGCTGGCGGTCATGATCGCGCGCCGCCGCGAGATCTCGCTGCTGCGGCTGGTGCCCACGACCGTGCTCATCTTCATCGGTTGGGCGCTCGCCAGCGTCGCGTGGAGCGGGGACGCGAGCGCGTCGTTCTGGAGCTGGGTGTCGATGGCGGCGCTGGCATTCCTCGCCGTCGTCATCGGGCACGTGCGGGACACGCTGCAGACCGTGCGCGCGCTCGGCGACGTGCTGCGGCTGCTCCTCAGCGTGTCGCTCGCGCTCGAGGTGCTGTCGGGCATCCTTCTCGACATCCCCTTCACCTTTCTCGGCATCCAGGGCAACATCGCTCAGCTCGGGCCGGTGCAGGGCATCTTCGGCACCCGCAACCTGCTCGGCTTCGTCGCGGTGATCGCCCTCATCACCTTCCTCATCGAGTACCGGACGCAGTCGGTGCGGCCCGGCGTCTCGGTGGCCTCCGTCGTGCTGGCCGGAGGCCTGGCGGCGCTCAGCGACTCCCCCACCGTCGTCGTGCTCGCGCTCGGCGTCGGCCTCGCCGTCGGCGCGCTCGCGCTCGTGCGGCACGCCCGCGCCGAGCGCCGTGCCGCCCTGCAGCTCACACTCGGGGCCCTCGTCGTCGTCGGTGTGTTCGTCGGCTACGCGGCGCGGCATCCGATCATCGCGCTGCTCGGCGCCGGCACCGACTTCTCGATGCGCGTCGAACTGTGGAACCTCATGGTCGACATCCTGCGTCAGAAGCCGGTGCAGGGCTTCGGCTGGTTCGGAGTCTGGGACCAGCAGGAGTACCCGTTCAACGCCATCAACTACTTGCTCGACACCAACCACGCGACCGGCCTCAACGCCTACTTCGACGTCGCACTGCAACTCGGGTGGCTGGGCCTCGTATTGTTCCTCGCGGTTGCGGCATTGGCCCTGGCACGATCCTGGCTCGTGGCCGGCGAACGCCGCTCCGTCGTCTACGCCTGGACCCCGCTCATTCTCGTCACCCTCCTGATCGACTCGATGTTCGAGAGCTTCGTGCTGACCGGGCTCGGCTGGCTCATGTTCGTGCTGTGCGCAGTGCGGGCGGGACAGTCGCGGTCGTGGCGCGAGCGGCTGGGCAGCGGGACGGATGCCGGCGGCGACGGCCCTGCGGAGGCAGCGGCGCTTCCCCACGCTGAGGAAGGGAAGGCCTAGCGCGGGAGTGCCCCGTCCACAGGCATCAGAAGCAGCGCTCCGCGGCGCTTAGGATCGTCTGGCGGACGCAAGGGCGGCACCACTGGGGTGCGCCGCCTCTCTGACCACAGTGGGTCGCGACGCGGCTGGGGAGACACCTGTGGCGGCGATACTCGTCGAGCCTTCGCGGAGCCGTTCGACCGCACCGCGCCCCGGGTTCATTCCCGAGATCGAAGGCATCCGCGGGCTGGCGCTGACCCTGGTCGTGCTCTTCCACGTATTCGGCAACGGCCGTGTTTCCGGCGGTGTCGACGTCTTCCTCTTCATCACCGGTTACCTGCTCACGCGCTCGCTGGTCGCGCGGGCGGATATGCGGCGGATCCAGCTCCGTCGCCAGTACGCTCGGTCGCTCTCTCGACTCGTGCCCGCAGCCACCGCCGTCCTTGTCGCCGTAGGGATCGCGGCGTGGCTGTTCGCCCCTCGCACCCAGTGGATTCAGACAGCGCACGAAGTCATGGCATCCGCTCTCTACTACGAGAACTGGGAGCTGATCGAGTCCCAGCTCGCGTACGGTGCCGCCGGGCCGTCGACGAGCCCGCTGCAGCACTTCTGGTCCCTTTCGGTCCAAGGCCAATTTCTGCTGCTCTGGCCGCTGATGGTGGTCGGCGTCGCGATGTTCACAGGCTCCCGGCCCCTGGTGCTCCGCCGAGTGGTGCTGTGGGTGGCCATAGCCGTGTCGATCACATCGTTCGGCTACGCCGCTTGGCTCGGCGAGTTCGACCAGCCGGTCGCCTACCTCTCCTCGTTCACGCGAGCTTGGGAGATCAGCGCCGGTGCCGTCGCGGCGATCGTGCTGGCGAGGCACTCGATCCGGCGTCGCTGGAAGATGATCCTGGGCTGGACCGGCCTCTGCATGATCATCTCCTGCGGATTCCTGATCGATGGCGCATCGTCGTTTCCGGGGCCGCCGGCTCTCTGGCCGATCATCGGTGTCCTGCTCATGGTGATCGGCTCGGGGGCCGCAGGCCGCGCGACCACCGGACGCCTGTTGTCGACGCGGCCAGTTCTCGCCGTCGCCGGGATGTCTTACGCGCTGTACCTCTGGCATTGGCCCGTCCTCGTCTTCTACATCCAGAGCCAGCACCAGACGCGTGTGGGATGGCGCGGAGCCATCGTCGTCCTCGCGATCTCCCTGGCACTGGCGTGGGCCACACAGCGCTTCATCGCGAACCCCCTCATGCACGACACGCAGCGCACGCGCAGCGGCGCTCGCCTCATCGCGATGGCCACCATCGCGTTGCTGATCGCCGGTGCCGCCTGGTCGGCCGCCGCGCTGCTCGAGCGCGAAAGGAATTCGAATCTCGCTCTCGCCGCGTCGTCGGGGCCGGATCATCCCGGCGCCCTCGCGGGGGTCGGCGCATCGACGGAACGGGAGGTGCCGTTCGTCCCGGCGCCCGACGCGGCCGAGAAGGACCTGCCTGCCGTCTACTCCGAGGGCTGCGTTCAGAACTACCGGGGCGACGCCAAGTACGACGCCGTGGAGATCTGCGAACCGTACGGCCCGGCGGAGGCGACGAAGACGATCGTGATGTCGGGGGGCTCGCACGTCGTCCAGTGGCTCCCCGCGCTGTCCGCGATCGCCGACCAGGAGGGTTGGCAGATCATCGTCGTCGATAAGGACGGCTGCCGGCTCTCCGATCCCGACCTCGACGAGGAACTAGGCCGCTCATGCTCGGCCTGGAACCGGGCTGCCCTCACGACCATCGAATCGCTCGGACCCGATGCCGTGTTCACCGTGGCGACGAGGACGCCTGAAGACGACACCGGCGAGACCTTCAACCCGGCGCAGGCCGATCGGTGGCTTCAACTCGTAGACCTCGGGATCCCTGTGGTCGCGATCCGGGACACCCCCCGATTCACCCTCGACATCCCGACATGCATCTCACGCTCGGAACATCCCGAAGCCTGCGCGCGCGCAAGAAGTGAGATCTTTGAAGAACAGACACCGGTGGCTTCGGCCGTGCGGGAGAACGAGATGGTGGCGTTGCCGGACTTGACCGACCACTTCTGCACTCTGTCGAGCTGTGGACCGATCGTCGGCAACGTCCTGGTCTACCGCGACCGGGACCACATCACTGCAACGTATGCGCGAACGCTCGCGCCGGCGCTGCGCGCGGCGCTTGCCGAGTCCGCGCCGTGGCTCTTCGACTGAGCTGCCTGAGAGGCTTCCCATACAACGGTGTATCCAAACTCATATGATCTGTGTCATCCCCTCGTCAACCACAGTGAGTGAACAGTGCGTGAACTTCTCCGTGGCTCGCGTCTTCTTCGCGCGCTCCGCTTCCTGCCTTACCGCGCGTCCTATGCCGTCGCATCCTCGCTGACGCCGATGCGCCGCAACCGAATCCTCTTCCTCTCCGATTCGCATGCCGGTTTCACCGGCAACATGGCATTCCTGCGCGACGGACTCATCGCGCGGTTTCCGGAGGCAGACATCCGTGCGGTCTTCAAGTCGTCACTGGGGTCCCGCCGTCCCCTCGTCGACGCGTTGCGACTGCCGACCCTGCTCGCCACCAGTCGCGTCATAGTCGTCGACGACTTCTATCCCCTGATCTACCCGATCCGCCTGCGTCGAGGCACGCGATTGGTGCAGGTGTGGCACGCGGCCGGGGCATTCAAACGTGTCGGTCACAGCCGAGCCGGCCTGCCGGGCGGCCCCACGCCGGGAAGCGACATCCATCGGAACTACACCGATGTTTACGTAAGCTCGGAGGGAATCCGGCCCCACTACGCCGAGGCCTTCGCGATCGATGTGGCTCGGGTGAGGGCGCTCGGGGTACCCCGCACCGACTTCTTCCACGACGTGGATGCTGTCTCCTCGGCGCGGACGCGCGTTCGCAGCAGACTCGGGGTCGCCGGAGATCAACGACTGGTCCTCTTCGCACCGACATTCCGTGGCAACGGGCAGCTCAGCGCTCACACCGACGAGAGCGCCGACTGGGTCCAGGTGGCTCGCGAGCTGGGTGGTGGGTGGCAGGTCGCCATTCGGAATCATCCCTTCGCCACTCGCACGGGTGCGACCGTGCCCGCCGGACTGATCGACGCCTCCGGGATCGAAGACATGAACGAGCTCCTCGCGGCGGTCGACGTTCTCGTGACCGACTACTCCTCGGCCATCTTCGAATACGCGCTCCTTCGACGGCCCATCGTCTTCTTCACCCCAGACCTCGAGGACTACGCGACCACACGCGCCTTCTACCGCTCGTTCGCCGAATATGCGATCGGACCCACCACCGACTCCGCAGACGAGCTCGCGGGGCTGATCACGCAGGCGCGCGTCGATCCGGCTGCGTACGACAGGTTCCTCATGGAGTTCTGCGGATCACTGGATGGTCGATCCACGGCGCGTGTCGTCGACGACATCGGGCACCACCTCGACAGTCGTCGCACCGCCCGGCCGACTCTCATCGGGGTCCTGAGGCTCCACCTTGTCGCCGCCCACGCTGCGCGCGCTGCTCTCTCCGTCGCGAGCGCGCTGATGCGGATCCTTCCCCGACGCCGGAAGGTCACGATGCTCACCCGAGAACACAATCGCGTTCCCCTCGACTTCGTCCTCCTCGAGAGGGCGATACGTCATCGCGATCCGGACATCGAAGTCAAGGTCATCGCGCGCATGATCCCGCCTGGCATCTTCCCGAAGATCCGGTACGCCCTTCATCTGCTGGTGGAGACATACCACGTGGCCACGTCGCGCGCGCTGATCGTCGACGGGTACTCGATCGTCGCGAGCGTCGCGCGGCACGCTGACGGGCTGACTATCGTGCAGATCTGGCACGCTCTGGGTTCGCTCAAGAAGTTCGGACGAAGCATCCTCGGCCGTCAAGAAGGCCGGGACCCCCGGGTGGCGAGAGCGTTGCGCATGCACGAGAACTACGATTTCGTGCTGACCAGCGCAGAAGCGTGCCGCGGACCGTACGCGGAGGCTTTCGGCGTGGACCAGTCAAAGGTTCTGGTCGCACCACTCCCCCGCGTCGACTACCTCCGTGATCCAGAGGCGCGTGCTCTCGCGCGAGCACGCTTCGCAAGGGCCCACCCCGAAGCCTCTCGCCCGATCGCGCTCTTCGCTCCCACGTTCCGTGCACATGGCACGCCGCCAGGCATCGATGCGGTGCATCTCACGCGGGCTCTCGCTGGTATCGGCTACACCACCGTCACCAAGCTGCATCCCATCCTGGGAGAGACGGATCACCCCGAGCTCACGGTGGCCATCGGAATGTCGACTCAGGATCTGCTTCATGTCGCTGACATCTTCATCACGGACTACTCATCCGCGGTGTTCGAAGCGGCCGTGGCGGATGTCCCCTCGTACCTTCTGGCGCCGGACCTCGACCAGTATTCGCTGTCGCGCGATTTCTATGTCGACTATCGGACGGCGCTCGGCCTTCCCCTCGCGCGCACGATCGATGAGCTCGTCAGGTCTGTCGAGAACGGCGCAGCAACGGACGAGCAGTCGAACGAACTGCGCCGGCGCTTCGTCGCCGACTCTCCCACAGCCGCCGCCACAGCCGCCGCTGACGCACTTGCCGCCCTCGCCCAGGGCTGGACCACCGCTCGGATCGGACAACCGACGTGACCCGCACATTCACGGTGATCAGCCCGATGTACAACGTCGCGCGTTATCTCGGAGAGTACTTCTCATCGCTCGAGTCTCAGACCTACGGCATCGAGAACCTCGAAATCGTGCTGGTGGACGATGGGTCCGATGACGACACGCATGCCACTGCGCTCCAGTTCGCCGCCCGCCATCCCGACACGGTCACCGTCCTCACGCAGGAAAACGGCGGCCAGGCGTCGGCACGGAACCTCGGTCTGAGTGTGGCTACCGGCGAATGGGTGACGTTCCCGGATCCGGACGATGTGCTGGCGCCGGACTATTTCGAGCGCGTCGCCGCCTTCATGACTTCGCCCGGCGGTCGCGGGGCCGACATGTACACCACCCGCATGCTTCTCTGGCACGAGGCGGACAACACCATCACAGCCGATCATGCACTCGACTTCCGCTTCGACGGCGGCACGCGCAAGCTCCACCTGGCGCGCGACCCTCGGATCGTGCAGGCGCACGTCACGACCGGCTTCATGCGACGCGACCGTATCGCCCGCCACGCGATCTCATTCGAGGAAAGGCTGCGCTACCGCTTCGAGGACGGCCACTTCGTCACCCGTTACCTCCTGGCCGACGGAGACCCCTCAGTGGGCATCGTCGCGGAGTCCGAGTATCGATATCGCCAACGCGCGGACAGTTCTTCGACGATTCAGCAGTCGGTCTCACAGCCGGCGAAGTACGTCGATCCCATCCGCTTCGGATTTCTCGACATCGCAGCTGGTGCATCGCTCGCCGAGGCAGGGCTCCCACGATGGGTGCAGAACCTGTTCCTCTATGACCAGCTCTGGATCTTCCGCAGCTCGCAGACGGCCGCGGTACGCCACGCGAGGTTCCCGGAGTCGATGTACGACCAGCTCGGCGATCTGTACGCCCGCTGGCTGGGTCATATCGATGAAGCGGCCATCATCGGGTTCGATCTCATGCCCGTGGCGCAGTGGATGCGTGACGCGCTCCTGCTACTGAAGCGGGGCAGGGGCCACTCCATGCCCTACCTCGCGTCCGTGGACAAGCACCGGGACCTCGTGCAGATCAATTACCGCTACGTCGGCACCGCCCCGCGCGAGTCGATCCGCGTGAGCGGTGAAATGGCGGAAGCGCACTTCACCAAGGACTACGATCTCGAGCTCGTCGGCAGACCGATCATCCATCAGCGCACCCTATGGATCTCGGCTGCGGGGCCGATCGAAATCGACCTGGACGGCGTGCAACAGCGGATCGGCCTGAGCGAGACGAGCCAGCAGGTGTACACGATCCACCGCACTCTCATCGAGAAGCGGATCGGTGCACGCCGGGTGGAGAACCCGGGCGACAGCCTGCCCCGTTGGCTCGGCCCGCTTCACCAGCCTGCGACAGTGGCCCGCAGGAAATGGCACACCATGCGACGCGTCGGATTCGGGACCGCCGCTCGCGCATGGGCGACGCGCGCAGCAACCCGGGTCGCTCTCAAGTCCACGCGGCTGCGCAGCCGATTCCGCAACGCGTGGGTCCTCATGGACCGGGACATCGACGCGAACGACAGCGGCGAGGTGCTGTACCGGTGGATTGCCGAGCACCAGCCAGACGTCAACGCATGGTTCGTCGTCCGTCGGAACACGAGTGACTGGAGGCGCCTACGGCGCGACGGGTTCCGGCTTATCCCGTATGGCTCCGCCCGATTCTTCGCGCTCATGATGAACGCGACCCACGTCGCGTCGAGCCACGCCGATCGCTTCATCACGGATGCCGTGCCCGCGAAGTACGGCAAACCCTCCTATTCGTTCACATTTCTCCAGCACGGCGTCATCAAGGGCGACATCTCGCGATGGCTGAACGCGAAGACGTTCTCCACGTTCGTCGTCTCGACCGACGACGAGTACGACTACGTGAGTGGCCCCGGGCCGTTCAAGTTCAGTGGCCGAGAGGTGCGGCTGTGTGGCCTGCCCCGGTTCGATGACCTCCTCGAACGAGACGAGAAGACACCGGCGTCCCAGCGGGATCTCGTGCTCATCATGCCCACATGGCGCGATCATCTCCTGGGAGCCATGGGCTCGACGTCGGCGGAACGGACGCTCGCAGCTGATATTCGCGACACGCTTTACGTGCAATCGATCCGGATGCTGCTGCAAAGTGAAGAACTGCGTCGGACTGCGGACCACCACCGCTGCAGGCTCGTCTTCATGCCTCATCCCAACATGCGTGACCACCTCGATGTGTTCGACGTGCCGCCGCATGTCCAGATCCTGTCCTACGCCGACGCGAACGTCCGCGACGTCATCGCGCGGGCGCGAGTGATGGTCACGGACTACTCATCCATCGCGTTCAACATGGGCTTCCTGCAGCGGCCCGTCGTGTACTACCAGTTCGACGCGAACGAGTACTACCGCAACCACACCGAGCGCCCCGGCTACTTCGACTACGCCACCCACGGCTTCGGCCCCGTCACGGAGACTGCGGACGAGGCGGCGGCGGCGGTGGGTGCAGCGTTGGAGGGCGACCTCGACTCGAAGTACGCCGCACGCGCGGCTGCGACCTTCCCGGTACGGGACGGGCAGAACAGCCGGCGCGTCTACGAGGCGATGCTCGCCAGTCGTCAGCCCTTTGCTATCGGCAAGGCCACGAAGGCAGCCGCACATGAGACGTGGTCTCATGAAGGTTGAGCCCGTCAGCCTGTCGCTGGTCGTCCCGGTGTTCGATGTCGGCGACTACCTCCCCGCGTTCCTCGATTCGCTGGCCCGGCAGCGCACCGAAGGATGCGACCTGGAGGTCGTCTTCGTCGACGACGGATCGACCGATGACGGCCCGGACCTCATAGAGGACTGGGTGCGCCGCCATCCACACATGGGCGCACGGCTGATCCGACAGCCCAACCAGGGGGTGAGCACGGCCCGCAACCGCGGGCTCGATGCCGCGACGCGCGAGTGGATCTCGTTCCCCGACCCCGACGATGTCCTCGCCGAGGGATATCTCCAGGCGGTCCGCCGATTCCTCGCCACTCAGGGCTCGCGGGTCGACGCGGTCACTTCGTCGATCCTGAGGATCGACGAAGGTCGCCAGCGGGTTCGCGACATCCATCCGCTGAGAACACGCTTCTCACGCGGATCACGTGTCGTCGATCTCTCACAGGAGCCCGACGTCATCCTCCTCAACGTCGCGACTGCATTCTTCCCCCGATCGCGGTTGATGAGCGCCGGCATCCGCTTCACGGTGGGTCTTCACGCGTCCGAAGATGCATTGTTCGTGGCTGACTGGTTCCTGTCGCTCAGCCGTGCTCCTCAACTGGGTCTCGTCGCCGGCGCGCGTTATCTCTACCGGAAGCGAGCCGCCGGGACCTCCGCGGTGGACGGATACCGTCGCCGCCCGGCAACCTACATCGATCGATTTCGGGACGGATACCTGCCTCGGTTGCAGCACGCCAGCCTCACGGCTGTTCCGGTATGGCTGCAGCACGTCCTCCTCTACGAGTACCGGTGGCTGTTCGACGCTCAGACACGCGGCTCCACTTACGGTGCCACACTCGACGACGGGCAACGCGCGGAAGTGCTTCGCGTGACACGCGCATGCCTGCAGTACGTGGACGACGCGGCAATCGACCGGTACAACGCGACTCCGCTCGGCCTCGAGACGAGGTTCCTGCTCCGCGCGCTCAAGGGCGGTGATCTCCCGTCGGCTGGACCGTACGTGACCCGCGTCCGTCAGGACCGGGTCGAGTGCCGATGGATGACCGTGGCGGATGCTCCGCCACCGCTTGCCGCCCCTGACGCCAAGCGTCGCGTTCCCGACTACTTCGGCCAGAAGCACATCATCGAGTGGATCGCGTGGCTGCCGAGCTCCGCTGTGGGTCCCCGCGCGGCCATCCTGCCGACGGGGGCATCGCTCGCACGATGGAGTCCGCTCCCTCGTCAGTGCTCGTCCCTATCATGGCGTGCTCGATCCATCGTCCGGCGCGCACGCGCCACCTGGGCGAGCCGCATCGGTGCACTGCGGCTTGTCGCCGCGCTGAGACCTCGCGATCGGTGGGTGATCGTCCCCACCGGACTTCCGGAGCGCACTGTTGCGGCCCTCACCGCGAACGCGCGTCTGCACGGCCGCGCACTCGTCACGCTGCCGATAGCCGCGACGGCTTCGGTGGGAAGGATCTCCCGCCGCCAGGTGCTGACGATGCTGAACGCTGCCGTTGTCATCAGTCCCGCCGCCCTCGCAGAGAAGGTCGCTGTCAGCCATCCCCAGGGCACGTACCGACGCTGGATCGGCGTCGCGATCTTGGATCGTCCGCTTGGACGCGCCGAAACGGCCTCGCTGGAATCCGCTGCGGTGGATCTGATCGCGGCGACGACCATCGATCTGGCGGCCACAGTCATCGCCCCTGATTCGAACCTCGGCTACACGCCCGCGGATGTCGTCACCGCCGCACCCGAGGTCGTGATGGCGTCGATCGAGGAGCGGCTGAGAACATCCACCCGAAGGAAGAGAAGCCCGATATGACCAGCAAACCTCGAACCGTCGCGGTGATCCTCGCAGGCGGTATCGGCGTGCGCGTCGGCCTGGGCATCCCCAAGCAGCTCATCAAGATCGCGGGGAAAGCGATCGTCGAGCACACTGTCGAGATCATGAATGCCAGCCCGTACATCGACGAGGTCATGATCGTCATGAACGCAGGCGCGATCCACGAACTCGACTCACTCGCGGATTCCGAGCGCTTTCCCAAGCTGACGTGCATCATCCCCGGTGGCGCGACGCGCAACGACTCGACGCAAGCCGCTCTGGCAGTGCTCGGAGATGACCCCGACACGAAGGTGCTGTTCCACGACGCGGTCCGTCCGTTTGTCGACGATCGGATCATCCGCGATTGCATCGACGCTCTCGACGACTACGACGCCGTCGACACCGCCATCGCTTCGGCCGACACCATCATCGAAGTCGACTCGGCCTCGCATATCACGGCGATCCCGGAGCGGTCGCAACTCCGCCGCGGGCAGACCCCGCAGGCGTTCCGGCTCGGCACGATCGCGCGTGCGTACGAGCTCGCCGGCCAGGACAAGTCATTCCACGCGACGGACGACTGCGGCGTCGTGTTCACCTACCTCCCCGATGTGCCGATCTATGTGGTGGACGGCACTCCACAGAACATGAAGGTGACCGAGCCGATCGACGTGCATATCGCCGACAAGCTGTTCCAGCTGCAATCGGAGAGCCTGTCGGCCGATACGGAGGATCTGCCCGACCTCTCCGACAAGGTTGTTGTGGTGTTCGGGGGAAGCTACGGCATCGGGCGGAGCATCGTAGAACTGGCACGACAGTGCGGCGCACGCGTCCACGAGTTCAGTCGCTCGACGACGAAGACCGATGTGCGCTCCCGGGGACTCGTCAAGCGCGCGCTGAAGGACGTCTTCGACGCCGATGGGAGGATCGACGCGGTCGTTCTGACCGCCGGAATGCTGCAGATGGGGGCGTTGACCGACACGAAGATCCGCGATGTCGAGACGACGATCGAGACGAACTTCTTAGCCCCGGTGATCGTCTCACGGGCCGCCCACAGATACCTCGCCGCCACTCAGGGTCAGGTCCTGCTCTTCACGTCCAGCTCATACACCCGAGGGCGCGCGAACTACGGCGTCTATTCGGCGAGCAAGGCCGCGGTCGTGAACCTCACCCAGGCGCTTGCCGAAGAATGGACTACGAGCAGCGTGCGCATCAACTGCATCAACCCGCAGCGCACGCGCACCCCGATGCGATCCTCTGCATTCGGCGACGAGCCGGCTTCGAGCCTGCTCGAGCCCGGCCACGTGGCAGACGTCAGTCTCCGCGTGCTGGCGTCGTCGATGACCGGCCAGGTCGTGACGGTGCGCGTGGAGCGGGCCGAGGCCGCGGCCGGCAATGCTGACCGGCGCTGACACCCCGACCAGGTAGGCTTTGCACTCGGCCGACGCATCTGCGGCCCCTCTACCTCGCACTCGGAGAATCTCCCCTGTGACCTCTGTGCCCATCTCCCCTTTCGATCCCACCACCGCGACCATCGCCGTCGTGACATACAACCGCTCGGGACTTCTCACGCGCCTGCTCGCCAGCATCACGGAGATGGATCCGAAGCCCGGACATGTCGTGGTCATCGACAACGCGTCGACCGACGACACCACCGACGTGGTCGAGTCCTTCCGTAAGAGCCTCGAGCCGGCGACGCTCGTATACCGCCGCATGGAGACCAATACCGGCGGTTCCGGCGGATTCAGCGAAGGTATGCGCGTCGCCTACGAGCTCGGCTCTCAGTGGATCTGGCTGATGGATGACGACGTCGAGGTGCTGCCGGACGGCCTCGCCAAGATGGGCAAGTGGGCGCCGCGGTTCAAGAGCATCCAGGGCCGCCGCTACGACTACGACGGCAGTGCGTTCTACTGGCAGTACCGCGTCGCCGAGCCCCTAGGCATCCCGATCCCCTTCGCGCCTGCGGAATTCGACGAGTCCGGCTACAAGCCGATGAACTCCGGATGCTTCGAGGGCATGTTCATCCACCGCGACATCGTCCAGCAGATCGGCCTCCCTGATCCGCGCTTCTTCATCTACTGGGACGACCAGACATACGGCTGGCTAGCCTCCCGCAGGACGCAGTCGGTGATAGTCGACGAGTTCGTGCTCCGCCGCACGCGCGAGATCAAGCAGTGGGACATGGGCATCCGCCACATGAACGCGTCGAGCAACGCCTACCGGTACTACATCATGCGCAACCGGGCATACATCAAGAAGTACTACCGCACGCTCGGCGTCTACAACCCGGTGCTGTTCGGGCTCGGCACGAGCCTGACGTTCGGCAAGGAGCTGATTCGCCTGCTGTTCGTCGAGCGCACGGTGCGGGGAACATCGAACCTGTTCCGGGGTCTGCGCGACGGCCGCAAGATCGCGAAGGATGCCTCCTGGCAGCCGATGCCGCCGCTGACGTCCTGACCCGATTCATCCTTGGTGTACTGACCTAGATCGTTGTTGACGTAGGAGACCCCCACCGTCGACCGAATCAACAACGGTCGCAGCGCGAACATCTAGGCGCGAGACGGGAGCAACCTGGCCAGCGCGCGAAGGGGCCGAGTGATCCTCCAACTCCTGCTCGCATGGATCGCGACGATCCGTTCTTCAAGATCGTCGAGCTGCTTCTGCAGCGCGTCGATAGCGGCAGCTTGCCGTTCTTCCTTCTCGACTCTCGCCCGCACCTCCATGCGCACTTGCTCCAGCTCTTTGGGAAGCGTCAGCAACCACGCCTGCTGGGTACACAGCTCACCAAGTCGGCTGAAATCCGCGCGAATGCGATCGGCCGTCGCCTGGTCGGCGTTGAAGAGGGCGCGAAGGGAGGGCTCGGATGGTTCGCCAATACTCAGAACGCCCAGCCCGTGTCCGTGCTCGAAGGCGAAGGACCTGCCGGGCGTCGCGATCTCCTCCCACAGGCGCCAGACTCCGAATCCCTTCTCGGTCTCGGCGATGTCATGGAACAGGACAACGCCGCCCTCGCGCACGCTACTCTTCCACTCTGAGTAGTCCGCCAGCACATCCTCGTAGGCATGTCGACCATCGACGTGCAGAAGGTCGACCGACGAGTCCTCGAACAGGGCGCGAGATTCGGTGAAGAGTCCACGGTGAAGTCGCATCGACTCCGGATACTGCTCCTGAGAGATGGCTTCGACATAGCGGAGTACTTCGTCATCGTAGAAGCCGGCGTGATCATCGCCTATCCACGTGTCGAGAGCATGGATCGAGACAGGGAGCCCCAAGCGCTTCGCAGCCTCAGCGAAAGCAAAAGCCGAGTAGCCGTAATGCGTTCCAAGCTCGACGACGACGGTCGGCCGGAGCGCGTCCATGATCCACGCCGCGAAAGGTGCGTGCGTACGCCAGGCCGACGTCGGAAAATGCGTCGGGGTCCAGTAAGCGGGCGGCGTCAACCAAAACGGCACGCTTGCCTCGCGCTGGATGACGGGAATCTGTTCAGCTGACGCCATTCGGACTGCTCCATTACTTGAGTCCGAGCAAGCATATTCTCTCGCTCCGCAAAGGCACACACGCCCGTGCACCCCCGGGCCTTCTCGCAGCGCGTGCGAGACCCCGGAGCTCGTTGTCAACCCCACCGCGCCGCCCTGGCCCGCAATCTGGGAGGGTCAGCCCACCGAGTAGTCCGCGTCGTATCGGTCGAGCACCTCGTCGATCGACGCGTCCATCGCGAGTTGCCCTTTGTCGAGGTAGAGACCGCGGGTACAGAACCGGCGCAGGTCGCGTTCGTTATGACTGACGAAAAACAGCGTCCTCCCCTCGGCCAGGATCTCGTCGATGCGCCTGTAGCACTTTTCACGGAATGCCTTGTCGCCCACCGCGAGCACCTCATCCACGAGCAGGATCGGCTCGGGCAACTGCGAGACGACGGAGAACGCGAGCCGCACCTTCATGCCGTTGGACAGGTGCTTGTACGGAGTGTCGAGGAACTCACCGAGCTCGGCGAAGTCGATGATGCCGTCGAACCTCCGCGCCACCTCGGCTTTCGGCATGCCGTGCAGTCCCGCCGTCAGCCGGACGTTCTCGCGCACGCTCAGATCACCGACGAACCCGCCGGTGATCTCGATGAGGGGCGCGACGCCGCCGTTCACCGACACGGTGCCCTCGTCCTGCATCAGCACGCCGGCCACGAGCTTCAGCAGAGTGCTCTTGCCTTGACCGTTACGCCCGACGACCCCGATCGACTCGCCCGGGCGTACGCTGAAAGTGACGTTCCGCAGGGCCCAGAACTCCCCCGGCTTCGACCTCCGGGAAGCGTCGCCGAACAGGTCCTTCAGGCTGCGACGACCCCGCTTGTTGCGGCGGAAGCGCACACCGAGGTCACGCACTTCGATTGCCAGATCGGATGCCGTCAGCCCAGCTCGCTCGGTCATCACAGCTCCTTCAGCACGGGGCGCTCGAGTCGCCGGAAGACGACCATGCCGAGGCCGAGGAAGACGAAGCACATGAGGGATCCCACGACCACGGACAACGTGTTCCACTGATCCGGGAAGAATCCGACGCGATACATCGTGAAGATCCCGGCGAGCGGGTTGAATGCAACGAGGTCGGCGAAGATGCCCGGCAGATCGCTTACACCGTAGATGATCGGGGTGGCGTAAAACAGCGCCCGCAGGATCAGGCGCGTCGTGCGTTCGAGGTCGCCGAACAGCACGCACAGTGGCGCAACCAGGAGTCCGAGCCCGACGAGCAGCACGGTCTGGAGCAGTACCGCAACCGGGAACAGCAGGATCGCCCAGTTGACGGTCGCACCGCCCACCACGGCGAAGCCAACAAGCACCGGGAGCGAGAAGAGGAACTCGATCCCCTTACTGAGGACGATCCGGTTGACCCAGATCGTTCGCGGGATCGAGGTAGACCGGACCAGTCGGGCGTCCTTGTTGAAAGCCTTGGTGAAGTCGGTGACGGCCGCGTTGAACCACGTCCAGGGCAATAGCACCGAGATCAGGAACACGATGTACGGCTCCTCGCCGACGCCGCGGCCGAACACCTGAGTAAAGATGAACCAGTAGATGAGGCTCATCACGAGGGGGTCGAGCACCGACCACAGGTAGCCCAGCGCACTCGTGGCGTAGCGGACACGCAGATCGCGTGACGAGAGGAGCCACAGGGAGTGCAGGTAGCGCCGGGGCGAGCCGGGAGCCCCGACGGTGGCAGTGGTCACCTGACGAGTTTAGAGGTTGAGCCGTCCCGACCCAGCCGCCGAGCCCTGTTAGGGTTTCCTGGTTGCACGATGGGAGTTGCCGTGTCCAAAACGGGTGAAGTTGCCGCGCGGCCGCACGTGCTGCTGCTCACCGGCGACCCCATCCAACAGAAGATGGCCGGACCGGGGATACGCGTCTGGAACATGGCCGATCAGCTGAGCGAGCTGTGCGATGTGCGGATCGTCTCATGGCAGCGGATCGCACGAACTTCCGACCGGTTCGAGTTGCATTTCGTGCATGAATCCGACGATCACGGAATGTCGCTGCACGAGCAGTGGGCGGATGTCATCGTCGTTCAGGGGGTGGCGTTTCGCATCTTCCCATCGGTCCGTGAGTCGGAAAAGATCGTCGTGGCGGATCTCTATGACCCGTTCCAGCTCGAGCAGCTCGAGCAGA
This sequence comes from Microbacterium sp. B35-30, assembly GCF_010634855.1. GTDB lineage: Bacteria > Actinomycetota > Actinomycetes > Actinomycetales > Microbacteriaceae > Microbacterium. Next base: position 86,915 of record NZ_MWLQ01000007.1, read on the forward strand.
ACAAGTACCAGGACGCTGCGATGTGGGCGGAGGAGATCGAAAAGGCCGTCTCACTGCTCAACGAGCAACTCATTCGCGGAGACTTCTTCCTGTGTGCCTCAGAACGCCAGCGCGACCTGTGGCTAGGTGGCCTGTCGTCGATGGGCCGGCTCAACCCACTCACCTATACGGACGACCCGACCTTCAGCTCTCTGATCGGCATAGCGCCTTTCGGCCTCCCAGCTGAGCCGCCTCAGCGAACGCGTACCGCGATCAAGGGCGTGGTCGAGGGAATCCACGAGAACGACCGCGTGCTGCTGTGGGGGGGCGGCATCTACAACTGGTTCGACCCGGTGACACTCGTCGAGGCCATGGGTCTGCTCGCGGCAGATCATCCCGACATCAAGCTCTTCTTCCTCAGCGCAACCCACTTCAACCCCGATGTTCCCGAGATGCAGGCGGTCGCCGACACCATCGCCGCATCCGAGCGGCTCGGCCTGACCGGACGATCGGTGTTCTTCAACGACGACTGGGTCGACTACGACGACAGAGTCAACTACCTGCTCGATGCCGACCTCGGAGTGAGCGCCCACGTCCTCCACGCTGAAACGCGCTTCTCGTTCCGCACCCGAATCCTGGACTATCTGTGGGCTGGCCTCCCGGTCGTCGCCAGTGACGGCGACGCGTTCGCGGAAATCATCGGGAGCGCGGGCGCGGGACGCATCGTCCCTCCGGCGGATCCCGTCGCGCTGGCGGAGGCTATCCTCGACCTGCTGTCGACACCCGACGCTCTCGTTGCGGCGCGCGATCGGGCGCAGGCGCTTCGCAGCCGCTTCCTTTGGAAGGAATCGCTCCGGCCGTTGATCGATTTCTGTGCAGATCCCCAGCCTGCTGCCGACCGGGCACAGCTCGCCCAACGTCGCGCCAATGCGGCCGGCAGCCGATTCGCTCGGATTCTCCTGATGCCCAAGGGCCGCCGTCGCGATGCGGCGCTTTTCGCGTACTACCTCAGACGCGGCGGTTTCAGGCTTGTCCGCGAGAAGTTGAGTGAGCGCCGAGGGCGGCTTCTCGACAACGTCGTCGATACGACTGAGTACTGAGCCGTCGGCTCACCGGGCCGGCAGCCGACCACACTGATCGATGCGATACAGCGTCGACTCGCCGTCGGTCAGCAACGGTTCGAACAAACCAGCCCCGACCGCATCGTGGATCGCGAAGAACTGGTTGCCGATCGGATCTCCTCCGCCGAACTCGTGCGGGTTGTAGACGACGTACCGCACGCGGAGTGCGTCGAGAGCCTGGCAGACCTCAGGCACCGTCTCGATCTCGCCCAGGCGCTGCGCGAGCAGGAGTCGGTGCGGATCCCACTGCCCGTTGACATGGGGGAACACCGGCTCGCGATCCCCAAAGAGCAGGGACATCGCCGACCCATCCCACGGGTCGCCCAGCAGCCGCTCGTCAGCCGGCACGATGCGACCGACATCCTGAAGGAATTGAATCTGACGAACTGACACCACCTCGTCCGCAGCGCTGGCCGCAGGAAGCGCGAAGACCACCGCGATCGCGGACGAGCCCCCGCTGACGACGAGCGTGAGCGCCGAGACGAGAGCGGTCCCCCAGGCGAAGGCGACCGCCCCGGTTCGCCGGCGAACCGCGCGGTGACCGAGCCAGCGCGCCGAGACCAGGATGCCGAGGGCAGCGAACGCGACGCCGAACACGGGAAGGGCGGAGCTCAGCCGGTAGCGATCCTTGTACCAGAGCGCCGTGAGCAGCTTGGTCAAGACGTCGTCCGCCCCCGCAGCGATCACGAACAGGATCGCGAGCGCGAGATACGACACCAGCGCCCACCGGAGCCTGCGCCCGCGCCACACCGCGACGATCCCGACGATGACGAAGAGCGCAAGCGGAATCGAGGGGAACGAGATGGTACCGGTGGAGCCCGCCGGCCAGGCCTGACCGAGGACCTGGGAGATTCCCGCGGCTACGGATTGGGAGGCTTTGGCCTGCGGACCGCCGAGGCGATCGTCGAGAGGCCGCTCGAACAATCCGAGGCGGAAGACCACATACGCGAATCCCACTCCGGCGGCGACCACAAGCGCCCCGACGGCGGCCACGAGCGCGGTGACCGCGCGTCGGCGATGCCGGCCACCTGCGCGCCAGGCTGGCCGATACGCACGCCAGGCGAAGTACAGCACGAACGGAGCCATCATCACGGCCCAGGTCGCGAGCACCCGAGGCTGGGCGAACACGATGGCCGCGAGGACCGCGGCGAGACCCGCCGCTCCGGCGAGCACGGCACGACCCACTCGAACGCGGAATCGCGGCGGCCACACCGCGACTGGTATGGCGATCGCCGCGGGCACCAGGGCAGTCGCGAGGAAAGTCGGGTAGAGAGTGCCCCATGACAGCAGCGCATACGGCATCGCGCCGAATGCCGTTCCGAGAGGCAGCGCGATCAAAGCCACACGGCCGGACTCGAAGGGGCGCGCGATGAGCTGCGCCAACCAGGCGACCCCTGGAAGCCACACGGTGGCACAGACGGCGATCCAGGTGGCGTTGACGGCGACCGGAACGCTCACGCCACACAACTGAACATTCAGCGCGACCAGCGAGTGCCAGGCCGAAGGGTACGGCGCCCACGCACGTTGCGGTTCGATGAGTGTGCGCAGCGTGAGCGAGGATGCATCACCGCCCGCCAGGATGTGCGAGATTGCGCCGAGGTGGAACACGTTGTCATACGTCTGGCTGAACTGCTCCGGTGAGGCGACTCCCCAGAAGGCGACGACCGCGATGAGGAGCGCGGAGAGCACCCACGCCGAGGCCAACCACCACCAGCGCACGCGCTCGCGCGGGGCGTCGGGCACCCATCCGCGAATCAGCCAGGCTACGACCCCAAGCACCAGCGCTACGAGGACCACCTGCCAGGCGGCGAAGAAGACCCCGAACAGCGAGAAGGCAACCCCTGCGATGCCGATGCACGCGATGCTGATAGCGGAACTCAGCGCGATCCGTGCGACCCAGGCAAGCCGAAGCGGCGCTGTGGCGATCAAGCCCGGCACCAGCAGGATCGCGGCGCTCACCAGCATCGCGGGCGCGGCGGCCCACCAAGCACCCGTCACGAGTGCTCCGCGAATATCTCAGCCCACTGGCGCGGCGAGGAAAGTTCCGCGGCGGCGCCTCGGAACCGACGTGCCAGCGCCGGCCATCGCCACCACAGGAGGGCATGCAGGCGGATGCTGCGCCCGAGGGCACGCACAGTAGCACCGCGGCTGCGCCGATACCACACCGTCGCTGCGCCGTCAGGAGTGTCCACGAGCGCGCTGTCGATCTGGGTGAACGTCGACCAGCTCAGTTCGTCGGCCTTCACATGGGCGTCGGGACGAGTACGGGATGAACCGGCAGCGGGCACCAGGAGCTGGCGCATCCAGAGCCTTGCCAGCAGAACCGCTTGAGCCGCCCGTCCGGACGGGACGGCACGCACACGACCAGTGCCCACTGCGTGGGCGGCGGGGTCCACCGTAGTCGCGTCCGCGAAACCCGCCCAGAGCGCCCTGACCTCGCCCGCACGGGTGGCGAGGCGACGTAGCAGCGACTCCGGCCCGTCGAGCACGTCGCGGATGGCCAATGCGCGCAAGCGCACGGCCGAGTACTGCAGTGTCAGCAGCGGCTTGAGGTCGCCGAAGAAGGAGTGCGCGACGACGAGATGAGGACGACGCTGCGGCGAGTGCAAGAGCTCGCCGATCAGACGGTTTCGATGCAGGAAGTATGCCTCCCACGTACGGGTCGGCGCCTTGCCGCCCCACCCCAGATGCCACAGGGCGATGCCGGGGACGCTCACCGTCGCCACTCCTCCGGCCTTGGCCCGCAGCCCGAACTCGACATCGTCACCCTTGAGAAAGAGGGGCAGCGATAGTCCATGCGCGCGCAGCACTTCCACCGGGATGAGGCACATCCACCAGCCGTTGAAGTCGGAGCGATGCAGCCTGTGGGCGAAGGGAGTCGATCGGAACGGAGTCCGGGCGAAGTCATGGTCATAGGCGTCTGCGCGGTTAAGGTCGACCCACCCGATCCGCGTGTCCCACTGCTCGCTCTGCGCGTACAGCACTGTCCGGGCATCGATGTGGATCATGCCGCCGCCGACGATGGTGGGTGCCGACGCATAATCGGCGAACCGCACGGCCCGCACGATCGCCTCCGGCTCGCAGATCGCGTCATCGTCCAGAAGCAGGACGTAGTCGCTCTCGCCGCGGTCGAGGGTCTCAGCCATGGCGCGCGAGAACCCGCCGGACCCACCCAGGTTGGCCTGGCGCACCAGCACCAGCCGGTCGCCCAGGCTGCGCGCGACGTCCTCGAAACCCGCCTGCGCGGTCACGAGGTCAGTGCCCTGGTCGACGACGATGATCCGATCGAGCACGGCGAGCACCGTAGGGTCACGCGCAATCGTGTCGAGCTGGGAAAGACAATCGGCGGGCCGGTTGAACGTCGCCATACCTACGGATGCCGTCCCCGCAGGCCGACTGGCCGCCACCGTCCAGTCGGCACCGTCGAAGACCAGTCCGTCATCGTCGGCCACGAGGTCGAACCAATAGCATCCACCGTCATCGAAACCATCAAGACCGAGATCGAACTGTTCCTCGCGAACGTCGGTGATCCCGCGTTCCTCGACCAGCATCGGCCGGGCCTCGGGATCCGATCGCATCACCCGGACGACGCCTCCGGCTCCCCTGATGCGAACGGTCAATCGCACCTCGCGCACCCCGGTGTGTGCGCTCCAGTAGGAGGCCGGAAACGCATTGAAGTACGAGCCGAACGACACTGTGCGACCAGCGTCGACACGCAGCGAATGCCTCCCGAGAATATCGAACCCGACGGTGTCCGGCTCCCCGTCCAAGTAGAGCGGAAGTACCTCCGTGGTATCGCTGACCGGCAGTACGGCGCGCGCCACGACGGGACGGGTGGGATCCTCGGCGCTCACGCGAGCTGGTTGTTCCACATCGACAGCGCGGAGCCGATCGCCATGTGCATATCCAGATACTGGTACGTTCCGAGACGGCCGCCGAAGTGCACATCCGGCTCGCCCTTCTGCAGCTCTCGGTACGCCAGCAGACTGTTCCGGTCCGACGCCGTGTTCACCGGGTAGTACGGCTCGTCATCGCGCGTGGCGAAGCGCGAGTACTCGCGCATGATGACGGTCCGGTCTGCTGGGTAGCGGTCTGCGCGCTCGGGGTGGAAGTGCTTGAACTCGTGGATCCGCGTGTACGGCACGTCGGCGTCGGCATAGTTCATCACGCTGGTGCCCTGGAAATCGCCCGTCGCCACGACCTCCTGCTCGAAGTCCAGCGTTCGCCAGGCCAGCTCGCCGGCAGCGAAGTCGAAGTACCGGTCGACCGGGCCGGTGTAGACGACAGGAAGCTGTCCGACGATGGCCGCCTTGTTCAGCGGCTGGCTGTCGTCGAAGAAGTCGACATTGAGCCTCACGTCGATGCGGGGGTGGTCCGCCATTCGGTCGAGCCACGCGGTGTACCCGTCGGCGGGCAGGCCTTCCCAGGTGTCGTTGAAGTAGCGGTTGTCGTAGTTGTACCGCACCGGCAGTCTGCTGATGATGTCCGCGGGGAGCGCACGCGGATCGGTCTGCCACTGCTTCGCCGTGTAGTCGCGGATGAATGCCTCGTACAATGGGCGACCGATCAGGCCGATGCCGCGCTCCTCGAGATTCTTGGCGCGCTTCGGGTCGAACTCACCGGCCAGCTCTTTCACCAGCGCCATCGCCGAATCCGGCGAGTGAGCCGCCTGGAAGAACTGGTTGATCGTGCCGAGATTGATCGGCATCGGGAACACCACGCCGTTGTGCGTCGTGTAAACGCGATGCACGTATCGGGTGAACGCGGTGAAGCGGTTGACGTACTCCCAGACGGTCGCGTTGGACGTATGGAACAGGTGAGCACCGTAGCGGTGCACCTCGATGCCGGTGGTCGGCTCGGCTTCGCTATAGGCATTTCCGCCGAGGTGGTGGCGTCGCTCGACGATCGTGACCTGTCGACCGGATGCCGCGGCGCGCTCCGCGATCGTGAGGCCGAAGAGGCCGGAGCCGACGATGAGCAGATCCATGGAGCCCCTAGCGGTGTCGTCTCGGTGTTGAGCCGGCTGCAAAATGATCGTGCAGCGACAGCCCCGAAGCGTCATTGACGTGATCCGCACCCATGACGCTGGACGCGGAAGATCCGCGTTCGGGGAGGTGTCCATCGCGCGCGATAAAGACCTGATTCATGATGAACGGATCGTCCCCTACACTCTGGCGGTCGCGTCGAGCTCCTGGCAGATCCGAGCGCCCTCACCGATCACGCTGCTCACCCGATCGTCACGCCGCCGGGCTATTCGGCACGCTCCATAATACCCATCACCGTCGTAGACCCACGCCTCGCTGACGCCCGCGGCCGGAGTCTTCTCTCAGGACCGCCTCCGGTAGACTCGTCACGTAACGATCCCGCGCGATCCGCTCGGTGGTGCGAAGCGAGGGCAGGAGAGGCGAGATGACCGGATGCATCGTCAGTCCGCTCTGTCGTCCCCGAGACGGAAGCCAGCTGTCGCGATCGTGAGCGCAGGAGCTGAGAGCCGCAAGTCGGCCCCGTCAGGCTTCCGACCCGAGATCCAGGTACTGCGTGCGGTCGCAGTCGGTATCGTCGTGGTGTACCACCTCTGGCCCGGCCGCCTGCCCGGTGGTTTCGTGGGGGTCGACGTGTTCTTCGTCATCTCCGGCTATCTGATCTCCTCCCACCTTCTGCGCAGCAGTACGCAATCCGACGGATTGCGCCTGTTCTCGTTCTGGGGAAACCGCGCCCGTCGCTTGCTGCCCCTGGCGAGCGTGGTCCTCCTTGTGTCGGTCGGGCTGGTGCTGGCTTTCCTCCCCCAATCTGAATGGCGCGCAAACCTGCGCAACATCCTCGCCTCCGCCTTCTATGTCGAGAACTGGTCGCTCGCGAGCAGTTCGGTGAACTACCTCGAGCAGAATCAGCAGCCGGTGATCTCGCAGCACTTCTGGTCGCTATCGGCTGAGGAGCAGTTCTACATCTTCTGGCCGCTCCTTCTCCTCGTCGCGATCCTCATCGCCCGCAGGACCGGGCGCGATCGGCGGTCCAGGCTCGGCTCCCCCAGCGCCGCGGAGCCCAGCAGAATCCGTCTCTTCGGACTCATCGCCATCGCCTTGGTCTTCGTCGGCTCTCTCGCTGCGTCGCTATGGCTGACCGCGACCGAGCCCGGCCTCGCCTACTTCGCGACCACGACCCGCGCATGGGAGTTCGCGGCGGGTGGCTTGCTCGCGTTCATCCCGAACGCCGGCTTCGAGACGGGGCCCCCGCGCCGCGCGATCGTGGTTCGAACAGTGGCATCCTGGACGTCACTCGCCCTCATCTTCGGCTCCGCCCTCCTCATCACCGAGACGACGCCGTTCCCAGGCACCGCGGCGCTGGTCCCGGTACTGGGAACGTGCCTCTTCCTCTGGGCGGGCAACGCGCCTGGACTGTTCTCGCCTGCCGTCACGTCACGCGTGCGCCCACTTACCTACCTCGGTGACATCTCGTATGGCATTTACCTCTGGCACTGGCCGCTCATCATCGTCGCGCCATTCGCACTCGGCGCAGCGCTTGACGGATTCAGCAAGCTCGGGATCATCGCGCTGACGATTCTGCTGGCAGCCGTCAGCAAAATCCTCATCGAGGATCCTTTCCGGTTCGGGGCCATGTGGCGTGTCACCGTGCGCCGATCTTTCTATCCGGCGGCTGTCGGGATGCTGGCCGTGACAGCCCTCACGGGTTCCGTGATCTTCGGGATGAACCAGACGTCGGCCGCGGCAGCGCGCCAGCAGGCGGCAATGCCGGCACCGAGCGTCGCGGCGACCACGGTGCCGGATGCGCCGCTGACGCCCTTGGTCGCTGACCGCAAGCTCGACTTCGCCGTGATGTACGACTGCTTCGACATGGGCGGTGGAGAGCCGTCGTCATGCCAGTACGGCAGTCCGGACGCCGATTTCTCAGTCGCCATCGCCGGCGACTCCCACGCCGCACATCTGATTCCGGGGCTCAAGGCACTCGCAGAGCAGCGCGGCTGGCGCCTGACGACCTATGTGGGCATGAACTGCGACAACGGCAGCGGCGAGGCGTGCTCGGGCAGCCCTGAATGGCTCGACTCGATCGTGCACGGTGGCTACGATCTCGTCCTCTACAGCTCATTCAGGATGTCTGCGACACCGGCAGACGCTCGGGTGTCCTACGTCACCGCCCTGCATGATGCGGGCGTTCCGCTGGCGCTGATTGCCGACATCCCGTTCAACCCCACGAATTCCCACGCGTGCGTTGACGATAGCGGGGGGTCCGCCGCTGCGGCAGCGAAGTGCGCGACTCCCGTCGCGGACGCGCTCGACGTGTACCCGGATGGACTCCCTGCCCTCAGCGCCGAGCTCGGCGTGCCTCTCATCGATCTGACCGACATCTTCTGCGATGATTCGGCCTGCAAGCTCGTTCTCGGGAACGCCATCGTGTACCAGGACACACCTGGTTCCCACTTGACGAACACCCTTTCCACGATCCTCGCCACTCCGCTCGGCGAGAGGCTGGACGCGGCGCACGTAACCCCGACGAGCCGGTAGTGATCTGGCCTCGCCTCGTCGCTGGCCCGGCGCCGATCGAAACCCGCTGACCGCACTCGAAGCTCTGCGTGCACAGCGCTCCTCCGGCGGCGCATACCGCATCGAATCCGGTGGACCAGTTCCGCGGCAAGCGCGTCGTAAGCCGACTCCGTCGCCAGCAACCGACACCGTGGCGAACGCAGGAGCCTATGGGCGCGGAGACTGCCGCTCACTCCCCGCACCACAGTAGGACCGGGTCATACTCGGTCGGTCGCCTCCCGGATTTCCACCGCTGCCGAGACAGTGCCCTGGGTTGTGTCACTTCCGTGCACGGTCAGCATCGCACCCTGCATGAAAGAGTGCGAGCTCGGCTCGCTGATGCCTGAAACATTCGCGTTGATGTAATACTGCCCGGGACCGAAATGGGCTTGGTCGATGTGGAAGTCCACTGCGACCTCCCCGATGATCGGCGCGAGCGTCACTTCCAACCAGGTCGTGTTCGACGCCAGCACCATCTGGCCCAGGGGCGTGTCGATGCTGAAGCCCGCGGCCCACTCCTCGACTTCGTGCAACGCGTCGACATGAATGCGAATCGTCACGGCGTCGCCCTCGCTGATGGAGTTGGAGGGAGCCCCGAATTCATCGAGCAGCTCGATCTGCTTCACCTCGATCGTGTGCGTCGTCTCTTCGGGACGCGCCTCGCCGACCCGGCGCCCCTCGAGGATGTCGCGCAGTGCTCCGATGGCGTCGTTGGCCTCGCCGTCGAAGACCACTTTGCCCGCGCTGAGAACGATACCCCGGTCGCAGAGCTCTGCGACCTGCGCAGCCGAGTGACTCACGAGGATGATCGTCCGTCCCTCTTGACGGAACTGCGCGATCCGGTCCATGCACTTCCGCTGGAATGCCTCATCGCCGACCGCCAGCACTTCGTCTACCAAGAGGATGTCGGGGTCTGTGTGCACGGCAACCGCGAACGCGAGCCTGACGAACATGCCCGAAGAGTAGAACTTCACCTGAGTGTCGATGAAGTCGCCGATCCCGCTGAACTCGAGGATATTCGGGAATTGAGCGTCGGTCTCAGCTCGGGACAGACCGAGGATCGATGCGTTCAGGTAGACGTTCTCGCGGCCGCTCAGATCAGGGTGGAAGCCGGCGCCGAGTTCGAGCAGCGCGGCGACGCTTCCACGTGACTGGACCTCGCCGGACGTCGGCGAGAGGATCCCGCCGATCAGTTTGAGGAGTGTGCTCTTGCCGGAGCCGTTTGGGCCGAGGAGTCCCACCGTGGTACCGGCGTTTACAGCCAGGGTCACATCGTCGATGGCGATGAAGTCTTCGCGATGCGCTCGTCCGCGGCGCCCCAGATGAACGACACGCTCCTTGAGGGTGTTGTCCTTGCGGACACGGAAGTGCTTTGTCACTCCGGTGATCCGGACGATCTCGGGTCCGGTCTCTTTCGACTTCTTCACTAGAGCTCCTGTGCGAAGTTGCCCTGCAGGCGCGTGAACGCACGGTGGGAAACGACCAGAACAATCAACCCGATCACTCCCGCTATGAGCATCCGCAAGGCGAGGTGGTCGGGGTAATCTGCCGAGGTTCCGGCACCCCAGAATGCGCGATGGAAGCCGAGGACGCCCAAAGTGACGGGGTTGTTGATGTAGATCTCGAGCGCCCATGCCGGCAGGCCGAAACTGTCGAACACGCTCTGCACCATCGTCCACGAGTAGACGATCGGCGATCCCCACATGGCCAGCATCATCGCCACTTCCGTCAAGTACTGGACATCACGGAGATAGACGTTCAGTGCGGACAGCAGGATGCCGATGGCCAGACCCCAGACCAGGATGAGAATCACGGAGGGGACGAACCACAGCATTTCGATCGGCGAGGGGAGAGCGTTGAACAGGAGCGCCGCGCCAGAGAGCACGATGACCTGGACGAAGAACATGAAGCCGGCCGCGCCGACGCTCGCCAACGGAAAGACCTCGCGGGGGAGGTAGATCTTCTTGACCAGGCCGGCGTTGTTGAGGATCGACGCTGTTGACCCGAACACCATGTCCGAGAAGAACGAGTACAGCGTGAGACCGGAGAAGAGATAGATGGCGAAATCGGGGATCCCCTTCGCCGCGCCGAGGAACTGTCCCAGCACGATGAAGTACATCAGGAACTGGATGATCGGCCGGATCAGCGTCCAAAGGAACCCGAGGAAGCTATCGCGATAGCGCGCCTGGAGGTCACGCCGGATGAGGAGCCCGAGGAGCTGTCGGCGGGTGAAGATCTCCCCGACCTTGCCGCCCCTTCCGCGGGCTCGAAAACCGCGCGCGTCAATAGTCGAGAAGGGGGCCGCGGCCAGCCTGCTGAATCGTTCCGAAGTTCCCAAGGGCCCCACTCATGTCGCTTAGATCAACTCACCTACTGTACCCGATGCCTCGTCGGCAAGCCGGCGGCGGCCACCTATAGGCTCGTATGAGAACCGTTCCCATCATCAGCAAGGAGTGCCATGCCCGAACAGCACTTGGGCAGCGTCCTCGTCACTGGAGGCGCCGGTTTCGTGGGATGCGCACTGGCCTCGCGGCTCGCGGCCACCGCCGATCGGTGGATCGCTGTGGATTCGCTGAATCCTCGCATCCATGCGAGTCCCCGCCGCCCGGCCGGGCTGACGGAGGCCGCCGAACTCGTCATCGCAGACATCACCGAGCCCGAAACATGGTCCGCTCTCCTGCAGGATGTCCGACCCGACATCGTCGTCCACCTCGTCGCAGAGACCGACACCGGGCTCTCACTCGACAACGCGACTCGTTTCGCTGCGGTGAACGTGGGTGGCACGGCGGTGATGCTCGACCGGCTCGCCCAGCACGACGCGGTCCCCGCGCACATCCTGATCGCCTCGAGTCGCGCGGTCTATGGCGAGGGGCTGTGGCGCAGCCGATCGAGCGGCGATTTGTTCTCCCCAGGCCAGCGCACCCATCGGCAACTGGCCGCCGGCCAGTGGGATTTTCCGGATGCCGACCCTCAGCCCTCGGTCGCGGGTGTGACACCCGCCCACCCCACGAGCATCTACGGCGCCACCAAGCACGCGCAGGACACGATGCTGTCTGCGTGGTGCGGATCGCGTGACGTCGAGCTCACCATTCTCCGTCTGCAGAACGTGTACGGTCCAGGCCAGTCGCTGATCAACCCGTACACGGGTCTTCTGCCGCTCTTCGTTCAGATAGCCGGGCGCGGGGAGCCCATCGATGTATTCGAGGACGGACTCATGACCCGCGACTTCGTACATGTGGAGGATGTCGCGCGGGCGTTCGAGACAGCAATGCAGAACCCCCGCCCCGGGGCGGCACGCGTCATCGATGTCGGGTCGGGTGAGGCAACGCCGATCCTCGAGGTCGCGCGACTCGTGAGCTCGATCGTCGGTGGTGCCGAACCCGCGGTCACCGGAAGGTATCGTGACGGCGATGTCCGGCACGCGTGGACCGAGACGACGCTCGGACGGACCGAACTCGGATGGAGCCCAAGCATCGGGTGGAGAGATGGGATCAGCGACTACGTGCACTGGTACACATCACTGGCGCCGGTCGGAGGCGGCAGATGACCGCCCCGGTCCTGGTAACCGGCGCGGGCGGCTACCTCGGTCCGCACGTGGTGGAGTCGTTGCTCGATCGCGGGCATTCCGTCACCGCGGTGGTGCGCCCGGGCTCGGGCGCCACACTCGATCCGCGCGCCGACGTGCTCGAGATCGACGTGCTCTCGGAAGAGTTCGCGACCGATATCCCCGCAGCCTCCGGAATAGTGCACCTCGCCTGGCAGGACGGCTTCGCACACAACTCGCCCGCGCACATGATGAACGTCTCGGCGCATTTCCGGCTTCTGACCGCCGCTGCCGCAGCGGGCGTCCCGAGAATCGTCGCCCTCGGCACGATGCACGAGGTCGGGTACTGGGAGGGTGCGATCGACGCGGCGACCCCGACAGCACCGATGTCGCAGTACGGCATCGCGAAGGACGCACTGCGCAAATCGCTCGCCCAGGCGATCTCGGCGACGACGAGCTTCACGTGGGCCCGCTGCTTCTACATCTTCGGGGATGACCGCCGGAACAACTCGATCTTCGCCCGAGTGCTCGATGCGGCGGATGCCGGCAAGCGCACCTTCCCCTTCACGACGGGTACGAACAAGTTCGACTTCATCGAGGTCAGCGAACTCGGCGTGCAGATCGCTGCGCTGTTCGGGGCGCCGGATGCGACGGGGATCGTCAACTGCTGCACCGGAGTTCCCGTGTCGCTCGCCGACAAGGTCGAGGAGTTCATCGCCCAGCGCGGCCTTGACATCTCACTCGAATACGGGGCGTTCCCTGACCGGCCCTACGACTCCCCTGCGATTTGGGGCGACGCCGAGCGGATCAACGAAATCGTCAGCCGCGCCTCCACGTCCTAGGGTGCCGTGCCTTCCAGAACAGATGTCGCGCGCGCGCGACCTTGGGTATCAGCCGCTCGAGCTTCGGGGCAAGCTCCGGTCGATTCACGGCCAGATACATGCGCGCGATGTTCTTCAGACGACCTTCGCCCATGAAGCCTGCGCGACGGATCAGCAGCACCTGCTCATCGATCCAGCCGGGAATCGTCATCGCGATGTGATCCAGGTTGAAGTCGAAGGCCGTGTGACTGATGGACATGTACTCTGCCGTCGAGACGGTGCGCGTGTGGAACCCGAGCTCACCGGCGGCGTATGACGGCATCCGCTCGAGAATGTGCGCCAAGCCCCCGTCGCGATACGCGTCGGGGCCGGCGAAGTCCTGGAAGGTCCACTCATTCGCAACCATCAACCGCAGCGCCTCGGGGCGAGCGATATACATGGAGCCGTACGGCGCAAGCGGTGAGATGTCGTCCAGCGGTACTCGGATCCCGAGTCTGTCGCACAACGCCGCGAAGCCGGGCTTGTTCGACCACCACCCGCGACCCATTGTCGGATACCCGATGTGGATCGTCGGTGGGTAGACGAGACCGAGGCCGGGCTCCTTCTGGAACAGGGCGAGGAGATTCGCTGTATAGCCCTCGCTGTTGAGCAGGTTCGTGAACTGCTGGGTCTTGAAATGGCGGCCGATGTTGAAGCCGTCCTGAACGGTCTTCTTCGAGTGCAGCTTGACCAGCAGATCGTAGGAATCGCTGAGGATGATGTCGCGACATGCCACAAGGAAGGCACTCTGATCACGTCCATCGTTGGACTCGAGCACCCTGATGTCAACGTGACGGCCTTCGCGCGGGCGTCGGCCGATGATGTCGGCGATCGCCTCGGCCTTTTCTGAGTCCGGCGTCGTGACCACGAGGTCATAGGCGCCGGGAAGGGTGTCGGCTCGATCAAGGATCTCGTCCGTCATCTCGTCGTAGAAGATGTGAGCGACGACAACGATGCGGAGGGGGCGCGTCGGGTCATACGAGACGTCGACCTCCGGGAGAACCTCGAGCAGGTTCGCGTCCGCGTTCAAGTCCCTCGGCGCGACGTTCTTAGCCAGATTCTCTAGCATCAACGGCATGGGGTACCCGTGGCGTTCGACTGCCTCGAGCGTCCAGCGTCCGATGACGGCATTGCGATCCAGAAGGGGTGGAAAGTGGAACATCGGGCGTCGCTTCACCACCGGACATCCGTCTTCGATGAGCATCTCCGAATTGAACAGCGTTGGATTCTTGGTCGGGTACGAAGACTCCGGGAACGCCGAAACCCAGGCGAACCCTGCGTTCGCGAACCGCTCAGTGAAGATGGTTTCGTGCTTGAGAACCGCGTCGAGGTAGCCCTCCATAGGAGGGAGGTCTCGCCAGTAGGTCTTCCACTCGTCGGATTGGAACATGTTGCGTCGGACGACCGTCCAGTACGACTGGATGTGCGCGGGAAGCGTGCCGACGTTCGTGAATGGGTTGACCTTCTCCATCTGATGGTCGGTCAATCCCCAGAAGTCCACGGCCTCCGCGTCCATCCGATCGAAGAGATCGCGGAATGAACGAACCGGCCCGTACCACGTGTCGTTGGTGAGCAGGACCTCGTCATACTGCTCGAGGTCAGCGCCGAGTGCGTCGAGTGCGGCCTTGTAGCCCCAGATGTCGAAACCCACGTTTTCCCGAACCAGGATCGTATCCGCAACGGGTTCAAGGCTCGATCGCCCCTCTTCACTCAGCGAGCCGTTGACCACCACGAAGATGTGATCCGCGTTATCACGCAAAGCTTCCAGCGCGTGGACGATGTATCTGTCCACACCTCCCCGGCGGTCGAACACGACATAGATGATGATGCGCTTCCCACCCTCGGGGAAGCGTGCGCGGCTGGTGGACTCAGCGGACAGGTTGGTCAAGATCGTGAACCTTCGTCAGGCGTATTCTCGGCGGGTGACAGATTCTCAGGGCTCGACCGGAGAGCGCGGAGCATGTAAATTGCCCGGCGCGTCACGTTGTTGAGCGGCAGCAGGAGCCGCGCCGTGCGTGGCCAATGCAGGCGCAGATACATCCGAGACAGGGCCGGCAGGCCTGCTCGGCCCATCCAGCCTGCGCGGTGGAGGAACTGGATCTGATCATGCGGGTAACCGATGGTCGTGGAGAGCAGCTGATCGACCTTGTACTCGAGGGAGGTGTGGCTGATCGACGCATGCGACTCATTGAGCACCGTCCGCGTGTGGTACCCGCGCTCCCCCGCGGCATGTACGACGATCAGTTCTTGAGCGTATGCAAGCCTCGTGCCCTTGCTCGAAGAGCCCTTGGCGTAGCTCTGATACGACCAGTCGAAATCCGCGATCAAGCGAAGAGCCTCCGGGCGAGCCACCCACATCCCTGCGACCGGCGCCAATGGCGATACGTCATCGGCAGGAACCCGGATCTTCAGCGCTTTCATGAGTTCGACCGCCTGGGCGCCGTCGACTCCCCAGCCGCGGCCCATCCGATCGAAACCGATGTGCGCCATCGGCGGGAAGACGACACCGAGACCGACCTCCCTCGTGAAGAGGGCGAGCAGATTCGCGATGTAGCCAGATGAACTCATCAGGCTCTCGAGTTGCTGTCGCGCCACATATCGATCGGCGTTTGACGTCCTGCGGGAAGAAGGCATCGTGCGAACCTTGGCTACGAGGTCGTAAGCTCCCGCACTGAGCACGTCGCGACACCCGACGAAGAAGGCGCTCATGTCATTTCCTCCGCGCACGGGAATGACGCGGATCTCGTGCGTCTCCATCTTGGCCACGTCCATCCCGCCGAGGATCGATTCGATCTCACTCGGCCATGCAGGATTGGTCGTGGTCACATACAGGTCGAAGGGACTCGGGAACATCGCGACGCGACGCAACAGGTCACGGGCGAGTTCCAGGTGATCGACGTGCGCCACGACCGCGATGCGCATCGGCGCGTTGCTCGGAGCGGTGACATCCACATCAGGAAGGACTTCGAGCATCGCGAGGTCGGCGTTGAGCGTATGGGGGGCGACATTGCGCGCGAGATTTCGGAGGATCATCCAGACTGGGTAGTCATATTTCTCAGCCTCCTTCAACGTCCAGCGGCCGATTACTGCATGTCTGTCGAGGAACGGCGGATAGTGAAAGAACTGTCGCCTCTTCAGAATCGGGCATCCGTCTGCGAGCAGCAGGTCCGCATTGAAGATCGCGGGGTTATCGGATGGGTAGTCCGCGGAGGAGAAGGCGACCGCGGAACGAAACCCGAGTGCCTCGAAGTGGTGTGTGAACCGCGCCTCGTGATGCAGAATCGAATCGGCGTAGCTCGTCATCTTCGGCATGTCGCGCCAGTATTCAGACCACGTCTGAGAGAGGAACATCCGCCGACGGACGGAGATCCAGTGGGTCTGCAAGTGACGGTGCAGTCCGCCTCTTCCGGTTGACGGATCCGGCGGCTCCTCCGCGTGATCCGTGACACCCCAGAAGTCGACAGCCGATGCGTTCATTCGATCGAAGACTGGCGCGAAGGGACGAACAGGGCCGAACCACGTGTAATTCATCAAGATGAGTTCGTCGTATTCGGCCAGTCGACGCTGACCGAACTCCTCGAGCGCGTCTTTGTAGCCGCCGACATCGAAGCCCACGTTCTCACGCTGCCACACCGTATCGGCCACAGGAGCCAAGCGCTCGCGGCCGAGATCGGTGAGTTTTCCGTTCACGACCACAAAGATGTGCTCGACGTGCGGCCTCAGCGCGTCCAATTTGTGAACGATGTAGTCATCGACATCGCCCCGCGAATCGTGGAACAGATAGAAGACGACCCGTTTGCCGTTCGCAGGGTAGACGATCGGCTCATCCACCGAGACTGCGCTTTTCTGCAATTTTCACCCTCAATTCGCCGTCGGAGTCAGCATCTGCGATGCCGCCCGCTGCGCACCAGCGCCTCTTCCCATCCTACGAGCGGGTCAGCTCCGCCCCTGTTCGAGAGCCGACAGGAGGTACTTCCCGTAACCGCTCTTGATCAGCGGCTCGGCGATTCGCCTCAGCTCGTCATCGGTGAGAAAACCCATGCGCCATGCCACTTCCTCGGGGCATCCGATGGACAGGCCCTGCCGCTTCTCAACGGTTCGGATGAACTCCGTCGCTTCGCTCAGCGAGTCGAATGTGCCGGTGTCGAGCCAGGCCGTCCCACGCGGCAGCAGCTGCACCTTGAGCTCGCCTCGAGCGAGGTACTCCAGGTTCACATCCGTGATCTCGAGCTCACCCCTGGGCGAAGGCTTGAGGTTGGCTGCGATGTCGATGACCTGGTTGTCGTAGAAGTACAGGCCGGGGACCGCGTAGTGGCTCTTGGGCACCGCCGGCTTCTCTTCCAGCGATACGACCTTGCCCGTCGCGTCGAATTCGACAACGCCATACGCCGTCGCATCCTCGACTCGGTACCCGAAGACGACTCCGCCGTTCAGATCGCTGTACTGGCGAAGACGCGTGCCCATGCCCTGGCCGTAGAAGATGTTGTCGCCGAGGACGAGTGCGACTGTGTCGGAGCCGATATGCTCGCGGCCCAGAATGAACGCCTGGGCGAGACCGTCGGGCGAAGGCTGCTGTTTGTACGTGATGTTGACGCCGAACCGCGAGCCATCCCCGAGCACCCTGGCGAACTGGTCCGCGTCGTGGGGCGTGGTGATGACCAGGATGTCGCGGATACCAGCGAGGATCAGTGTCGACAACGGGTAGTAGATCATCGGCTTGTCATACACCGGCACCAGCTGCTTGGAGACGCCAAGAGTGATCGGATGCAACCGGGAGCCCGTGCCCCCGGCGAGAATGATGCCGCGCATTCCTCTAGTCTCGGCCATCCTCACGGCTACTCCAAACCGGTGGAGGTGCTCCCGGTAGGCTGGGCTAATGCGCAGACTCCTCGTCACCGGGGGTGCCGGCTTCATCGGCTCCAATTTCGTCCACCACGTGATCGGCTCCACGGACGATCACGTGACAGTCCTCGACAAGCTCACGTACGCAGGAAATCGAGCTTCGCTCGACGGGCTCCCCAACGA
The DNA here is from genome assembly GCF_010634855.1 of Microbacterium sp. B35-30. GTDB lineage: Bacteria > Actinomycetota > Actinomycetes > Actinomycetales > Microbacteriaceae > Microbacterium. The sequence continues at coordinate 104,982 of NZ_MWLQ01000007.1, forward strand.
CCGTCTCAGATTCGTCCAAGGGGACATCGCAGATGCTGCGCTGGTCGACGAACTGTTCACCGACGCAGATGCGGTGGTGCATTACGCCGCTGAGTCGCACAACGACAACTCGCTCCACGATCCGCGCCCGTTCCTCGACACCAACATCATCGGCACGTACACGCTGCTTGAGGCAGCGCGCCGGCATGGAACGCGACTCCACCACATCTCGACCGACGAGGTGTACGGCGATCTCGAAATCGACGACCCCGCCCGCTTCACTGAGTCGACCCCCTACAACCCCTCGAGCCCCTACTCGTCGACGAAGGCCGGCAGCGACCTCCTGGTCCGCGCATGGGTCCGCTCGTTCGGCGTGCGCGCGACGATCTCCAACTGCTCGAACAACTACGGGCCGTACCAGCACATCGAGAAGTTCATCCCGCGCCAGATAACGAATGTTCTGACCGGAGTGCGACCGAAGCTCTACGGCAAAGGCGAGAACGTCCGTGACTGGATTCACGCCGACGACCACTCTTCGGCGGTGCTCACCATTCTCGAGAAGGGTGTGATCGGCGAGACCTACCTGATCGGCGCCGACGGCGAGAAGAACAACAAAGAGGTCGTCGAGCTCATCCTCGAATTGATGGGCAGGCCGCGCGACGCCTACGACCACGTCAGCGACCGGGCCGGCCACGATCTGCGCTATGCGATCGACGCGACAAGACTGCGCACCGAGCTCGGCTGGTCGCCCAGTTTCCAGGACTTCGAGGCCGGACTGGCCGCGACGATCGACTGGTATCGGAGCCATGACCAGTGGTGGGCTCCGGCCAAGGCCTCGACGGAGGCGTTCTACGCCTCGAAGGGTCAGTGATGACCGATTTCGGTAAGGCACTCCATGCAACCGAGACGGCGATTCCCGGGTTGGTCGTGTGGGACGTTCCCGTACACGGCGACAGTCGGGGCTGGTTCAAGGAGAACTGGCAGCGGGAGAAGATGGTCGCCGCGGGCCTCCCCGACTTCCTCCCGGTCCAGAACAACATCTCGTTCAATGACGCCGTCGGCACCACACGTGGCATCCATGCGGAGCCGTGGGACAAATGGGTCTCCGTCGCCACGGGCAAGATCTTCGGTGCATGGGTCGATCTGCGCGAGGGACCGACCTTCGGAAACGTGTTCACGACCGAGATCGACCCTTCGCGTGCGATCTTCGTACCGCGCGGCGTCGGAAACGCCTACCAGACGCTCGAGGCCGACACCGCATACGTCTATCTGGTGAACGACCACTGGTCGCCGGACGCGACCTACACGTTCCTTAACCTGGCGGACGAGGCATCCGCCATCGCATGGCCCATCCCCCTCGATGACGTTGAGATCTCACCCAAGGATCTCGCCCATCCTCGTCTCTCAGACGTGACGCCGATGGCCCCACGCAAGACCCTGGTGCTCGGAGCGAACGGCCAGCTCGGCCGCGCATTGCGTGCCGAGTTCGGCCCATCCTCCAACGTCGTCTTCGCGACTCGTGCCGAATTCGACCTCGTCGCGCCACCAACATGGCGATGGCGCGATTTCGGCACCATCATCAACGCCGCCGCCCACACCGAGGTCGACCTCGCCGAGACCGCTGACGGGCGCCGCGATGCATGGGCGGCGAATGTCTCGGGCGTCGCCACGCTCGCCCGGATCGCTATCGAGAACGGGATCACCCTCGTGCACGTCTCGAGCGACTACGTCTTCGATGGATCCCTCGACCGCCCCTATCGCGAGGACGATCCGATCTCACCGCTCGGCGTCTACGGCCAGACCAAGGCCGCCGGCGACGCTGTCGTCGCTACAGTTCCGCGACACTACATCGTGCGGACGTCGTGGGTGATCGGCGACGGCAAGAACTTCGTGCGCACGATGGCCTCGTTGGCCGAACGTGGCATCAGCCCGAAGGTCATCGACGACCAGAGTGGGCGACTGACGTTCGCCGACGAAGTTGCTCGCGGCATCCGCCATCTGCTGCAGGCTCGAGCACCCTACGGCACATACAACCTGACTGGGAGCGGTGAGCCGACGACCTGGGCTGACATCGCGCGGCGCGTATTCGACCTGACCGGACACGACCCGAACAGCGTCGATCGCGTCACGACCGAGACGTATTTCGCGGATGCGGCCACCCCCGTGGCGCCGCGCCCCCGCAACAGCGTTCTCGATCTGACGAAGTTGGAGGGCACGGGGTTCATCTCGCACTCGGCCGATGAATCGCTGAAGAGGTATCTCGGAGCGAGCTAGTCGCGCGACGTGCGCCAGCAACGGTCACGGCAGCGGTTGTCACGCTGACTCGAGCGCTACCCGCCGGCCCGTCCCGTGGTCGTCCGGGAAGACCCAGCGATCGTATGTGAAGAATCTGAACAGTGTCGCGAGAGCTTGTCCGATGAGTGTCCCGGAGACGTTGTCGGCAACCGGCCCTTCCAGACCCAGTACATACCGCGAGAACGCCAGGCATCCGACCTGGATCCCGATCGCGGCGATGTTGAGCGCGACGAAGATCGCGTATCGCGAGAAGCGGCGTGTCAGCTGCCGAGTGCCGAACGTCCAGTACCGGTTGCCGACGTACGTCACGACTGTCGCCAGCAGGATGGCGATGATCTTCGCAACGATGGGCAGATCGTACAGCGGCCCCGTGCCTGTGAACCCGAAGGCGAGAATGTTGAAGACCGCGGCATCGACGACGAAAGCGAGTCCGCCGACGACAAGGAATGCGCCACCCTTGCGTAACACGCCCGGCTCTGCCTTGGTCAATTCGCTCTCCTCTGCCCGTCCCTGTGCCGGACCCGACGACCGCCCCATGATAGCTTGGTTGCCGCCGGACACCGTGAGAGAGCCGCGCGTTCAAGGAGTCGTTAGCCGTGCCCGAAGCCCCCGCGATGCGCGTTGCTGCCATCGTGCCCTGCCACAATGAAGCCCTCGCCATCGGCAAAGTCGTCGCGGATCTGCGCGCAACTGTCCCACATATGGACATCTACGTCTACGACAATGCCAGCACGGATGAGACCGTCGACGTCGCTCGCAACGCCGGCGCGATCGTCCGACACGAATACACAAAAGGAAAGGGCAACGTCGTTCGTCGTGCGTTCGCCGACGTCGACGCTGATGTCTACGTGCTGATCGACGGCGACGACACGTATGCCACCGCCGATCTGCCTGACATGATCGATGCGTTGCTGGAAGGCCCGTACGATCACGTGCTCGGCGTGCGTCGAGAAACCGAGGCAGGCGCTTATCGCCCTGGCCACGAACTCGGCAATCGCGGATTCAACTGGTTTGTGAGTGGTGTCTTCGGATCTCCGGTGAGTGACATGCTGAGCGGATACCGGGTCTTCTCCCGCCGTTTCGTGAAGAGCTTTCCGGCCCTCTCGCGTGAGTTCGAGATCGAGACCGAACTGACCGTGCATGCGATGAGCCTGCGCGTACCTCAGAAGGAAGTCTCCGTCGGTTTCAAAGATCGTCCGGCGGGAAGCGAGAGCAAGCTGCGGACGTACCACGATGGCTTCCGCATCCTGGGTCTCATCATCGGACTCATCCGCCACGAACGCCCGATGCTCTTCTACGGGCTCACCGGAGTGGCCATCGCGTTCCTGGGTGTCCTGGTTGGAATCCCCGTCGTCCTCGATTTCCTCCAGACGGGACTCGTGCCGCGCCTTCCGACCGCGATACTGACCGTCGGCATCGTTATCGTCGCCTTCCTGGCGTGGATGATCGGCTTGATCCTCGATGGCGTGCTGAAATCGCGCCGTGAGTTCAGCCGCCTCAACTATCTGCTGTACGCGGCTCCATGCTTTGCGAACGGCGCAGGATCCGATGGCCGACACAACGATTGAGCGACCTCCATCCGCGACGACAGAATTGATCACCGCCAAGGTGAGATGGGGTCGCTTCGCACGAACCCGGGCGGTGTGGGTCGGCCCTCTGATCGCGTATCTCGTCCTTGTCCTCCTCGGCATCACGAACTCGAATATCGGTTTCGACGCACTTCGAGAGGATCCTGAGGCGCCTCTCGGACTTCAGATCGGCGCATCGCAAGGCATCCGATCTGACGAGTGGGGCACAGAATCGCCGCTGTGGCTCGGTCAGCTCGCCCGCGCCGGCGCCGAGGACTCCACCCCCCTCAGCGTTTCCAATGACTTCTTCGCGCAGCTTCCCAGCGGACCGATATCGGCTGTCGTCTTCTTCGATGGAACGGCGCTCGCGCTGGGCGGGTGGTTCCCGCACGAGATGCTGTTCGCGGCGAAATGGTGGCTGCCCACTCTTCTGCTCTTCATCGGAGTGCCGATCTGGTTCCGACAGATCTCTGGCCGTTTGCGATGGGGTTATTTCGCGGCCTTCCTCATATTCATCGCGCCAGGAAGCGTCTGGTGGTCCGGTAGGCCCGTCAACACGCTTGGGTTCATATTCGCCGGCTGCGCGCTTGCGATCTACGGGGCCCAGCGACTCTCGGACCGTCGGTGGGTAAGGGCCGCCCTCGCGATCATCGTCGCCGGACTACTGCTGGCCCGCTTCCCCACGTACTATCAGCCACTCGCGATCGTGATCGGGATCCCTGTGGTGCTCGCCACCGCCGGTTTCCTCCTGTGGCGCGACGTCTCGTGGAAGCAGCGTCTCGGGGGTCTCGCGGCGATCGCCGCATCGGGACTGGTCTGGACTCTCCTCCTGTTCTGGGAGAACCGCGAAGCGGTGACGGCGGGTTTGTCGACCGTCTACCCCGGAGACCGAAAGAGCACCGGCGGAGCGCTAACCGCAGGCATGGTGTTCGGAGCCACCAACCTGGGCTGGCTCGAGGACCTCGGGACTGTGCTTCCGCTCAATCAGTCCGAGATTGCGACGTCGTTCACTGTCCTGCTGATAATTGTCGTTCTGTTGTTCGCGACCAGCCGATGGCGAGGGGGAACACTTCTCGCCGCGGCACTCATCCCCCTGGTGGCCGCCGGGCTGTTCTGGCTGAGTTGGGGAACATTGAGCTGGGGGTCCTTCGGAGCGGCGATTCCACTGGTGAACCGCGTTCCCAGCAACCGCGCGATGCTCGGCGTCGGCTACATCGCGATCCTCGCCTTCTGCCTTTACATGAGCCAGTGGAAGCCTTCGAAACGAGTCGCTGTACCCCTCGTCGCCGGCGGCACTGCGGCGTTCCTTTCTGCATATGCCGGATCTTCCCTTCAGACAGCTCAGATAGCCGGGTTGACGTCTGCGATGATCTGGGCCAGCGCATTGATTACAGGTGGCGTGATCTTCGTCCTCATCGCCTGGCCGCTTCGATGGTGGTCCATCACCATCGCCTCCGTCGCCGCGGCGTCGCTCACCTTCGCGACCGCGCCGATAGTGGTCGGACTGGGCGACCTGAGAGCGAGTGCATCTGCGGAGGCATTCATGGAATGGGGTGCGACGAGCCGAGAGGACGGAACTGTGTGGGCTTCCAACTCGCAGTACGTGGACTCACTCATGATGGCGACCGGAACGCCGACTCTGAGCGCCCGCCAGCAGATCGGCCCGGACGTCCAGCAGTGGGAGAGGCTCGATCCGGGCGGCGCTCACCGAGAGATGTGGGATCGCGGAGGTCTGCACGTCACGTTCGAATGGACCGACGAGTCTGGCGTCCAGTTCGAGCAACCCGCCAACGACACCGTCGTGGTCAAGGCCTCGCCCTGCACCGTTGCCGCACGAATGCCTGAGTTCCAGTACGCAGTATCGAGCGAACCGCTGGATGATGCGTGCCTGTCTGAACTGTCCACGTTCACGTGGAGCGGGATCGACTACACGGTGTACCGCGTCGACGCGTAGCGCGGAGGTTCTCCGCGCAATCGGTCCTACCGTCGTCGGCGCACTCCGGATTGTCTGACGCCCGCGTCGCACCTACCGAAGGATGACTCGCGCGCCGTCGCGGGCGCTCCACAGTATCTGACCACCCTCAAACGCCTGCTGACATCCGACTTCGGTCGATCCACAGGTTTCTTCCCCGATTGGATAGCCGAGGGGCCCGTTCTCGTACCCGGCATTCGCCCAAGCCGCGAGCATCCCAAACCACACCGCGTGGCTTTGACCCGCGACTGAATATATTCGCCCGTTCTCGAACTGTTGGAAGCAGCCGCCCACTCGTAGTCCGCAGACGCGGGTTCCCGTCGGGTAGCCGAGCTTGCTATCGACCGAACCGAGCTGCACATAGCGGCTTCTCATGGGCTCTTGGACGGCGAACGATCCTATTTCCGGGGCCCAATAGATCGTTCCATCCTGGAACGTCTGCTCGCATCCACCGCCCCTCAGACCACATCCTTCGCCTGATGTCGGGTAGCGAAGTGGTCCGCGCTCGTAACCCGTGCTTGCCCAGGTGGCGAGAATCCCGTACCACACGGCATGCGCCCCGGTTGCAGCTGACCAGTAGATCTTGCCGTGTTGGAACTCCTGGTAGCACCCATCGCTCGGCAGACCACAACCCTGCTCCTCGATCG
>NZ_MWLQ01000062.1 GCF_010634855.1 Microbacterium sp. B35-30
CCCCGCCCCCCCCAGGAACTGCGCGCTGCCGGTCAGCCGGCCGTCGCGTTGTCGTACGCCCGCATGGCCGCCTCCTGTGCGTCGGCCAGCGCCTCCTCGGGCGTCTTGTCGCCCAGGAGCGCCGCGGTGATGGCGTTGTTCAGCTCGTTCTGGATGTCCTGCCCTGCGGGCGAGGAGCCGAACGACTGACCGTAGTCCAGCACGTCGTAGTACGTCGTGATGGTCTGGTCGAACCCGGCGTTGCCGGTCTCGACGACGTGCTGCTCGCGGATCGACTGGTCCGGGCCCGGCGAGCCGGTGAACAGGCCGGTGTTGATGCCACCGTCCTCCTCGCGCGTCGCGGCGCGCGCCTCACCGGCCGCGTTCCAAGCATCCTCGCTGGTCAGCTCGATCATCCACGCGCAGGCTGCGGTGGGGTTCTCGGCACCGACCGGGATGACGAAGGCCGTGCCGCCGGCGACGGAGAAGGGGTTGCCCTCGCTGTCCTTGAACGGCACCGCCTCGATCTGGATCTGCTCGACGTACGGCGACAGCACGTTCGGGTACCACTGGGCGTTGACCTGCGCCCCGACCTGGTCGGCGACGAACTGGTTGTTCTCGCCGAAGGTGTCGAACGAGTCGGTGAAGCTCTTCACCGAGGCGTAGCCGCCCTGTGCGTCGTTGATCTGCTTGAGCATGTCGATGCCGGCGATGTTGCTCGGGTCGTCGAGCGTGGGGGCGCCCTCGTCGTCGATGAGTTGGCCGCCCATGCCGAGGATCCACAGCGCGCCCTGACCGGTCGACACCGGATCGAACCCCAGACGCGACGGAACGCCGCCCGACTCCTGGTACATCTTGTCGATCGCGCCGAGGAGCGCTTCCGGATTGGAGGTGTCGATCTCTTCGGTGATGACGCCCGCCTCGTCCATCACGCGCTTGTTCAGGATGATCGCCGGCGGCTGGTAGAACTGCGGCACCGCCCAGACCCCGTCGTCGTAGCGCACATCGTCGACGACGAACGGGTACCAGTAGTCGTCGGGCGTGACGCCCTGCGCTTCGAAGCACGCGTCCAGCGGGATGATGAGGTCCTGCGCCGCGTACTGCGTGACGTAGCGCCGATCCATCTGCACGACGTCGGGCACGTCGCCGCTCGCGATGCGCGTGGTGAACTTCTGCGCGTCGAAGGCGGTCGCATCGAGTTCGACCTCGACGTCGCTCAGCTGCTCCTCGGCGTAGTCGAGGCGTGACTGGCCGACGTCGTCGGCGTTCTCGAAGCCCCACGCCGACAGGGCCCCGGTCGGTTCGGCCTCGAAGTCCACGTCACCGCCCGTGCCGCCGCCGCCGTTCCCGCCGCCTCCGCAGCCGGCGAGGAGGACAGCGGATGCCGCGAGAGCGGCGATTCCGATCAAGCGCTTGCGCATCGGTTTCCCTTTCGATCCGGTGTTGTGTGTACGTTGTGGAATCGAGATCAGCCGCGACGCGGCATCCGTCTCATCCCTTCCTGCCCTGCGTCGCCACCCCCTCGATGAAGTACCGCTGCCCGAACGCGAAGATGATCAGCATCGGCAGCGTGACCAGGAACGACGCCACCATGACGTACTGGTAGTCGCCCTGACCTCCCGCGGTCGGGCTGTATTTCGTCATGGCGTAGGCGATCCCCAGCGGTGCGGTGAACTCGTCGACCGAGCCGGCGTTGAGGTAGATCAGGGCAGCCTGCAGGTTGTTCCAGCTGGCCTGGAACTCGAAGAGGAACACGATGATGAACGACGGGATCGACAGCGGCATCGCGATGCGCCAGAACAGCCCCCAGTAGCTCGCGCCGTCGAGCCGCGCCGCTTCGAACAGCTCCTTGGGCAGACCCAGGTAGAACTGACGCTGCAAGAAGATGTAGAACGCCGAGCCGAACAGGTTCATCCCCCATAGCGGCACCCACGTGCCGAGGAGTCCCGTCTCCTTCCAGATCAGGTAGATCGGGATCATCGTGACGGCGCCCGGCAGCATCATCGTGGCGAGCACGAAACCGAAGAGCAGGGTGCGACCCGGGAACTTGAAGTAGGCGAACCCGAACGCGACGATCGAGCTCGAGATCGCCACTGTTCCGGCCGCCAGCACCGCGATGGCGACGCTGTTCCACATCCAGCTGAGGAGGGGAAGCTGGTTCCACACTTCGACGTAGTTCTCGGGCATCCACGTGTTGGGGATGAGCGCGTTGTCGAACACCTCGCCGCGCGGCTTCAGACTCGCCGACAGCAGCCAGACGAAGGGGTAGAGGAACAGTATCCCGAAGCCGATCAGGGCGATCGCCAGGAAGATGCGGCCCACGAGCGACTTCGGGCGGGCGAAGCGGCGCCGCCAGCGCGAGCGCTGGGGTGCCGCGACCGCGGCGGCCGCCGCTTCGGGAACCGGCTGGGCGACGCCCGGGGTCTGCAGCGATGCCGACATCAGCGATCCCCCTCGTAGTAGACGAATCTGTTGCCGAACTTCACCTGGATGACCGTGATGATCATGATGATCACGAAGAGCAGCCAGGCCATGGCGGCGGCGAAGCCGAAGTTGAACTGACGGAACGCCTGCTGGAACAGATAGATCGCATAGAACAGGGATGCCTCGGGCGAGGAGTTGCTCTGATCTCGCCAGAACAGCAGGAAGGCCTGGTCGAACACCTGGAACGCGGCGATCGAGAGCACGATGACGTTGAAGAACATCGCGCCCGAGATCATCGGCAGGGTGATCGAGAAGAACTTCCGGATCGGCCCGGCGCCGTCGAGCGCCGCGACTTCGTAGAGCTCCTGCGGCACGTTCTTCAGCGCCGCGAGGAAGATCACCATGGTGCCGGCGACCGTCCACAGTGTCATGATCACGATGCTCGGCTTCACCCACGCCGGATCGACGAGCCACTGCGGGCCCTCGATGCCGAAGAACCGCAGGAACTGGTTGATGGCACCGGTGTTGCCGTTGAGCATGAGGAAGAAGACCGCGGCCGTCGCCACGGCGGGCGTCATCTTCGGCAGGTAGTAGAGCGTGCGCCAGAAGCCCGCCGCCGCCCGCGCCGCGCGGTCGAGCAGCATCGCGAGGATCAGGGCGAAGATGATCTCGAGCGGCACCGCCATCACGACGTAGAAGAGCGTGTTCGCCAGCGAGACGCCGACGCGGGGGTCTTCGAAGAGCCTGGCGTAGTTGTCGAATCCCACCGGGCTCGCCGTGTTCGTCGCGAGGTTGTAGTTGCTGAACGAGATGTACAGGCTGTACACCATCGCTCCCGCCGTGAAGACGAGGAAGCCGATGACCCACGGCAAGATGAACATGTAGCCGGCCAGCGCCTCGCGCTTGTCGTAATGCACCTTGACCTTGCGTGGCCGCTCGCTGCGGCGAAGGCGCGCGCGACCACGACTCTCCCGCCCCTCGGACGCCTCGTGCAGCGCCTCGACGACGGCGTCGTTCTGCGGCGTCGTGATGCTCATCGCGAGTCCTCGCTCGGCGAGGTCCGCGGACGAATCGTGTCCGTCATGTCGTCTCCACGTCGAGATGTGGCATCGTTACCAGACGCCAGTGACTATACGTCTGTGCGTCAACGGCCCACAACGGGGTGCTCGGCGGCTGCGGAGCCTCGGCACTGGGCACACCAGCATCCCGGCCGCCGGCGTCAGGGGCGCTCATGGGGCGATGCTAGGCACGCCGCGGCGCGGCGATCCACGGGCTTGCGCGAGAGCCGTCTCCTGTGCTTCTCCGGCCGCGGCGACGGCAGGCTCACGTTATCCACAGCTCGGCATCCGACGATGCGTCCTCGCAACACTCATGAGAGTGTGGCCTCATGGTTGGTCTCGGCGACTCGCATCCTATGAGCTCGTCGGCCTTCCGCACCGGCCTCGTCCCTGCGTTCGCCCGATGACGACAGACCAGCAGACGCCCGACGAGCTGTCGGAGTTCGCCGACCTCATGCGGCGCGAGGAGGAGTTCCCCGGGCGCGGCTACGGGATCGATCCGAGAATGCGACGGGCCCGTCGCCGCCGTGGCTGGATCATCACGGCCGTCGTGTTCGCCCTCCTGTTCGGCGGGTCGGGAGCGTACGTCGGCTGGGCGCTGAACGCTCCGCTGGCCGCGCCCGAGGCCGTGGTGGCGAGCACCCCCGTGGCGGCGGCGCCTGCTGCCGCCGCTCTCGCCCTTCCGTCGCAGGGCGCCGCGGCCATCAGCGTCTCAGGCGGCGACGCCTACCTCGGTCCGACCGCGAGCGGGATCTGGGCGACCTCGGGAACCGCTGAAGCCCGCTCCATGGCCAGCATCACGAAGCTGATCACCGCGATGGTCATTCTGGATGCGAAGCCGCTCGCCGACGCGAGCGACCCAGGGCCGACGATCACCTTCGACAAGGCCGATCACGACCTCTACGACAAGTACTACGTGATGGGCGCCACGATCGCCCGCATGCCGAGGGGCAGCACGATGTCGCTGCGCGACGCGCTGGCCACCATGCTGATCCCGTCGGCCAGCAACTACGCCGAGGCCGTGTCGACCTGGGCGTTCGGCTCCCAGGGCGCCTTCCTCGACGCGGCCCGGAGGTGGCTCGCCGCCCACGGCCTCACCGGTACCACCGTCGTCGAGCCGACAGGCATCAGCTCCCGCAACACCAGCACGCCCGCCGACCTCCTCACGATCGGCAAGCTCGCCCTCGCCCATCCGACGATCGCGAGCATCGCAGCGACCCCCTCGCTGTCGTTGCCCGGTCCCGGAGGGATGTCCAACACGAACACGCTGCTCGGGGTCAATGGGATCACCGGACTGAAGACCGGCAACCTGGGCGAGGACAGCTACAACCTGCTGTACTCAGCGACGCTGGATGTGGGCGCGGCCGAGCCGCTGGCCGTCGTCGGCGTCGCGATGGGCGGAGCGACCCGCGAGTCGCTCAACAGCGACGTCATCCGCACGCTCGACAGCATCCGGGCGGGCTTCCAGCAGGTGCCCCTCGTGTCGCGGGGCCTCGAAGTCGGGTCCTACTCGACGCCATGGGGCTCGACCGCCCGGATGATCGTCGCCGGCGACGCGTCGATCTTCACCTGGTCCGACACCCCGATCACGGCGACGATGCAGACGACGACGCCGAAGACCTACGAGGACGGCGAAGTCGTCGGAAGCATCACGTACACCGCGGGTCCGAACACGACGACCGTCCCGCTCGAGATCGCCGGAAGCATCATCCCCCCGACCGAGTGGTGGCGCCTGACCCACCCCTCCGAGCTCGTCGACTAGCGATTCGGGGGGCGGGGACTCCGGCAAGCGTGGGACGTCGCGCCTACGATCGGTGCATGACCGACTCCTCACTCGTGCTCGTGGCCAACGCGGGCGACGGCAGCATCAGCACCTTCCGACTCTCGGGCGATTCGATCGAGCGGCTCGCGGTGAGCGAGGGCCTTGCCGGCTGCTCGTCCTTCGCTGTGGACTCGGCTCGTGACCTCGTGTACGCGGCGGTGAAGGGCGGGTCGGATGCCGAGCCGGCGGGCATCGTGACGCTGCGACTGGACCGCGAGACCGGACGGCTGGACCCCGTGTCGCGGCTCGATCTTCCGGACGGCGGCATGAACTATCTCGCGCTGTGCCGGGACGGCGCGGGTCTCCTAGGCGCCTCTTACGGCGGCGGCTACGGGATCAGCTGCGCGGTCGCCGATGGTGTCGTCGGCGACCCCGTGTCCCGTATCGAGTTCCCCAACCTGCACTCGGTGCTGCCGAGCGCGGACGGCCGATTCGCATACTTCGTGTCGCTCGGCGCCGATCTGGTCGCGCAGTATGCGCTCACCGACGACCTGCGGCTCGTCGCGCTGGCGCCGGCGACGGTCGCCGCGCCCGACGGCAGCGGTCCCCGGCATCTCGTGCTGAACGAGGCGCATGACGCTGTCTACGTGCTGACCGAGTTCTCGGGGCAGGTGCTCCACTTCGCACGCGACGCCGAGGCGGGAACGCTCGAGCTCCGGGACGCCGCAGAGGCGTTCGACCCGTCGAAGGGCCTTCGCCACAGCCGCTTCGGGGCCGATCCGCGCGCAGAGCACCTCATCTGGGGCGCCGACCTGCACTTCGGCGACGGCGGCCGCCGCCTGTGGTGCTCGGAGCGGACGGAGAGCACGCTCGGCGCGGTATCGGTCGCGGAGGATGGCTCCGTGTCGGCTCCCGAGCGGTTCGTTGAGACCGAGCCGCAGCCGCGGGGCTTCGCGCTCAGCCCGGACGGCGCACACCTGATTGCGGCGGGAGAGGGCTCGACGACGATCTCCCTCTACTCCGTCGACGATGACCGCCTCGATCTGCTCCGTCGCGCCGAGACCGGTCGCGGGGCGAACTGGGTGCGCTTCGTGTGATCTCGAGCGCGCCGGGCCACCGCCATCTCGGGAGCTGAGATGATGGCCGTGCGCCGTCTTCGTATATTTGTTCTTGCTTGCTACTCACTTCAGCGATAGTGTGTAGTTCAGAGATTCGATGACGTGGGTGGGCTCCGAGTGATCGGGGCGGTGGAGTGGGTGCGGCCGGAGCCGCGGGGATGGTGGCAGGGTGCGCGGCGCTGGGGCGCCGGGATCTCCCGTTTTCTGTTCCGCTCTGGTCTGCGAGTCGTGATGTCTGGCACCCCTGCGTTCGATTCCCCCGGTGTCCCCGGTGACGACGCGTTGCCTGCCGAGCTGGCGAG
>NZ_MWLQ01000063.1 GCF_010634855.1 Microbacterium sp. B35-30
CTCGACGACCGGAACACCGCCGCCCGGTCGCTGAGCGGGAGCGCCAGCGACCGAGACGAAACGCAACGAGCCGACGAGCCTCGACGGCTCAGACGAAGCCCGGCAGATCCAGCCACGCGCCGGGCGCAGCATCCACGCCATCCCGGACGACGGTGCCCTCGATGAGGCCGTACGGGCGGTCGGCGGCGTAGAAGACCTCGTTCGGGTTCTCGAGCCCGAACGGCGTCAGGTCGTAGGCGAAGTGGTGCTTGTTCGGCATCGCGAAGCGCACCTCGGCGATCTCGGGCCGTGCCTCGATCGCGGCCTTGCCCATCTCGAACAGGGTCTGCTGCAGCGCGAGCGAGTGCACGGACGCGAAGGTCGACAGCAGCACGCTCAGCACCTCGGCGTACAGGCCGTTGTAGTCGATGCCGGCGGCGACGGCGTCGGGCAGGAAGCGCCACCGCCCCGTGACCGAGGTCGCCATGATGCGGTCGGTCGCCTCGGGCAGGGTCGTGTACCGGTCGCGCGGGAACCCCGAGAACTCCGACCCGGTCGACTTCAGCACGGTGAGGTCCTTCACGCCGCCCGTGACGTGCGTCGCGCCGTCGATCTTCTGCACGGTCGCGAGCCGGGTGCCCTGGCCCCTGCGCACGAACGAGTGGTCGTGCGGCACGCCGTCGACGAGGATGCGCTCCCACTCGTACTGCTCGGCCTGCCAGAGGCCGCCCTCGATCCAGTCGAACGCCGACACGAAGTGGTCGCCGAGCTTCAGCAGGTACTCCTCGGGAGAGGGGATGCCGTGCTCCTTCGCGAAGGCGAACGCGGTGTTCTTCTGCGTGTCGGTGGCGACGATCATCGCGTTATCGCCCTCGAGGAACGAGCCGGCGAGGGCCGCTCCCCGCAGCTGTGACGTGACGCTGAGGTCGACGATCTCGTGACGCGGCGTGTCGCGGTAGATCCGCACGAGGCGGTTCTCCGCCTTGCCGTACTTGTTGGCGCCGAGGCTCACCGAGACCATGACTAGCTCCCTCTGTAGGTCGAGTATGCGAACGGGCTGAGCAACAGCGGCAGGTGGTAGTGCCGGTCGGTGTCTTCGACGGTGAAGGTCACGGTGACGAGCGGATAGAACGACGGGATGCCGCGGTCGGCGAACCACGCCCCGGTGCCGAAGGTGAGCGCGTACATGCCGGGCTCGAGCCGCTCGGGGCCGAGGGCCGCACGTCCGTCGGCATCGGTGAATCCCTGGGCGACGCCGGTGGTGCCGCCGCCGGGCAGGTGCCGCGCGAGGGACACGACGACGTTCTCGGCGGGGGTCCCGCTCGCCGCGTCGAGGACATGGGTGGTCAGGTGGCTGCTCATGCGTTCATCCTTGCGCCACGGCCGCCCGCAGGCGCAGCACCGCGATCTCTGCGAGTTGGCCCGCGGCTTCGCGAGCCTCCGTCTCGTCGTCGTTCGCGAGCCGGCGCTCGAGCTCCGCGAGCATCTCCTCGGGGGAGCGGCCCGCGGCGCGGATCAGGAACACGCGACCGAACCGCGCCTCGTACGCCCCGTTGCCGGCGGCGATCCGGGCGGCGACGTCGTCGGCGGCATCCGTCATCGAGGCCTGTTCGCGACGGGATGCCGCGGCCTCCGCATCCTCGCCGGTCACGCGGGCGCCGATCCGGGGGTGATGTGCGAGCGCGGCATCGAGATCCGCGCGCGTCCAGTCGCGGGCGGCGGATGCTGCGGCAGCCGCCAGATCGTCGACGTCGCGGTACGGCCGGCCGCCGACGACGGCGTCCACCCAGGACGGGATCGCCGCCCACACCGTGGCTTCGGCCCGGGCCGAGTCGGCGTCGAGCGCGTTGAAGTCGTCGATGTTCATCGCGGCCCTCCCGCCAGCGACGCCCCTGCCGTGCGGGCGGCCCACTCACACATGGCCGGCCACCGCGTGGACGAGGTCGGAGATCTCGCGCTTGTACTCGTTGAAGTCCGGGCTTGTGATGTCGCGCTCCCCGGGCAGGTCGATGGTGACGACGCGGCTGATGTGCCCGGGCACTCCGTGCGAGGCGCCGCCGGTCATCACGACGACGCGGTCGGCGAGGAAGACGGCCTCCTCGATCGAGTGGGTGACGAAGACCACGGTCGTCCTCGTCTCGATGTGGATGCGCTTGAGCTCGGCCTGCAGGTCCGACCGGGTGAGCGCGTCGAGTGCGCCGAACGGCTCGTCCATCAGCAGCACGGTGGGTTCGTTCGCGAGCACGCGGGCGATCGCGACGCGCTGCTGCATGCCGCCGGAGAGCTGGCCCGGGTACTTGTCGGCGAAGCGGGTGAGGCCGACGGTGCGGATGAAGCGCTCGGTGAGCTCCCTTACCAGTGCGCGGGGGACGCGGCGCCGGCGGGGACCGTAGGCGACGTTCTCGTGGACGGTGAGCCACGGGAACAGCCCATAGTCCTGGAACACGACACCTCGTTCAGGCCCCGGGGCGGTGATCGGTGCGCCGCCGACGGTCACGGTGCCGCCGGTGGCGGGCTCGAAGCCGGCGAGGATGCGCAGCACGGTGCTCTTGCCGCACCCGGAGGCGCCGACGATCGCGACGAACTCGCCGGAGGCGATGTGCAGGTCGACGTCGGCGACCGCCTGCACCCCCGCGCCCTCCGGGCCGTAGCGCTTGGAGAGCCCGGCAATGTCGACGTGGGCGTTGGTGGTGATGTCGCTCATGGCGGGTCCTGTCACTTGATCAGCGGGCGGCCGCGGGTGAACAGCCGGAAGGCGCCCATCAGGATGCGGTCGGAGAGGAAGCCGGCGACACCGACCACCATCATGCCGACGACGACCATGTCGGTGCGCACCACGTCGCGGGCGAGGATGATGTTGGCCCCGAGGCCGACACTCACCCCGACCCCCTCGCCGAGCACGAGCACGACCCAGGCGATCCCGAGACCCACGCGCATGCCGTTGACGACGGCCGGTGCGGAGGCGGGGACGACGACCTGGGCCAGCACCTCCCAGCGCCGGGCGCCCAGCATCCGTCCGGCTTCGATGAGACGCGGCGGGACCTCTTTCGAGCCGCTGATCGCGCCCAGGACGATGGGGAAGAACGCCGACAGCGAGATGAGGAAGATCGTGGCCTGGTCGCCCCAGCCGATCAGGAGGCCGACGAGGGGCACCCAGGCGGTCGCGGGAATGGGGCGGAAGAGGTTGATGAACGGATCGAAGAGCGCGTCCATCGTGTAGTAGCGGCCCATCAGGATGCCCAGGGGCACGGCGATCGCCGACGCGATGGTGAAGCCGACGAGCACGCGCAGCGAGGACGTGCCCAGGTTGATCCACAGGTCGCCCGAGAACGCATCGTCATGGATGCCGCCGAAGGCGTAGTCCCAGAGCGATGCGACGACGTCGGCGGGAGAGGGCAGGTACCCCATGCGGATGCCGACGATGGGGATCTCCCATGCCTGCTCGCGGCCGACCTGCCAGACGATGAGGAACAGGATCGGCACGATGCCGCCGAGCAGCACGCGATTCAGCGCAGAACCGCGGGCGAGGGGGCGGGGCCGGCGGCGCAGGGGCGCGGGCGAAGGATCGGGAGCGAGGTCGGTCACGGTGGCCTGGGTCACGATGACCTCCTTTCGAACGGATGCCGGATGCGGCGGTGGCGCTGCGGTGCGAGTGGTGAAGCGG
>NZ_MWLQ01000064.1 GCF_010634855.1 Microbacterium sp. B35-30
GCTGGTGCGTCCGATCTTTGAGAACTCAACAGCGTGCACTTGTCAAATGCCAATTTTTGTATCCTCGCTGACCATTTTTTGGTTGGTGGGGGTCCTTTTTGGATCAATTCATGGATGTCAGTTTGATATTCGTTTTTGGTCATGGTTGAACTCGCTGCTTCTTTCCCGTTTTCCCGGGTTGGTTGCAGTATTCATTTTTTATGGAGAGTTTGATCCTGGCTCAGGATGAACGCTGGCGGCGTGCTTAACACATGCAAGTCGAACGGTGAAGCCCAGCTTGCTGGGTGGATCAGTGGCGAACGGGTGAGTAACACGTGAGCAACCTGCCCCTGACTCTGGGATAAGCGCTGGAAACGGCGTCTAATACTGGATACGAACCACAGTCGCATGGCTGGTGGTTGGAAAGATTTTTTGGTTGGGGATGGGCTCGCGGCCTATCAGCTTGTTGGTGAGGTAATGGCTCACCAAGGCGTCGACGGGTAGCCGGCCTGAGAGGGTGACCGGCCACACTGGGACTGAGACACGGCCCAGACTCCTACGGGAGGCAGCAGTGGGGAATATTGCACAATGGGCGCAAGCCTGATGCAGCAACGCCGCGTGAGGGATGACGGCCTTCGGGTTGTAAACCTCTTTTAGCAAGGAAGAAGCGAAAGTGACGGTACTTGCAGAAAAAGCGCCGGCTAACTACGTGCCAGCAGCCGCGGTAATACGTAGGGCGCAAGCGTTATCCGGAATTATTGGGCGTAAAGAGCTCGTAGGCGGTTTGTCGCGTCTGCTGTGAAATCCCGAGGCTCAACCTCGGGCCTGCAGTGGGTACGGGCAGACTAGAGTGCGGTAGGGGAGATTGGAATTCCTGGTGTAGCGGTGGAATGCGCAGATATCAGGAGGAACACCGATGGCGAAGGCAGATCTCTGGGCCGTAACTGACGCTGAGGAGCGAAAGGGTGGGGAGCAAACAGGCTTAGATACCCTGGTAGTCCACCCCGTAAACGTTGGGAACTAGTTGTGGGGTCCTTTCCACGGATTCCGTGACGCAGCTAACGCATTAAGTTCCCCGCCTGGGGAGTACGGCCGCAAGGCTAAAACTCAAAGGAATTGACGGGGACCCGCACAAGCGGCGGAGCATGCGGATTAATTCGATGCAACGCGAAGAACCTTACCAAGGCTTGACATACACGAGAACACCCTAGAAATAGGGGACTCTTTGGACACTCGTGAACAGGTGGTGCATGGTTGTCGTCAGCTCGTGTCGTGAGATGTTGGGTTAAGTCCCGCAACGAGCGCAACCCTCGTTCTATGTTGCCAGCACGTAATGGTGGGAACTCATGGGATACTGCCGGGGTCAACTCGGAGGAAGGTGGGGATGACGTCAAATCATCATGCCCCTTATGTCTTGGGCTTCACGCATGCTACAATGGCCGGTACAAAGGGCTGCAATACCGTGAGGTGGAGCGAATCCCAAAAAGCCGGTCCCAGTTCGGATTGAGGTCTGCAACTCGACCTCATGAAGTCGGAGTCGCTAGTAATCGCAGATCAGCAACGCTGCGGTGAATACGTTCCCGGGTCTTGTACACACCGCCCGTCAAGTCATGAAAGTCGGTAACACCTGAAGCCGGTGGCCCAACCCTTGTGGAGGGAGCCGTCGAAGGTGGGATCGGTAATTAGGACTAAGTCGTAACAAGGTAGCCGTACCGGAAGGTGCGGCTGGATCACCTCCTTTCTAAGGAGCACTTGGACCTCTTCGGGGGTTCCAGGACCCAGTACCACACCGTTCGTGTGTGGCTGGGGCTCAAGGGTGGAACATTTGACATGGCGTCAGCGCAGCTGGGGTCTACTAGTACGCCGCACTCTTCGGGGTGTGGTTGGAGGGTGGGTTCTGGTGAGCGGGGCGTCGGCACGCTGTTGGGTCCTGAGGGACCGGACGCTGCGCTTGCTGCCTTTCGGGGTGGTGGGTGTGGGGGACACTCCTCTTGGGCCTTCTGTCGCCGGCTTTGTGTCGGGGGTGGGGGGTACCGCCCGTACTTTGAGAACTACACAGTGGACGCGAGCATCTTCAGGGATGATCCTTCGGGATTGTTCTTGTTATAGATGATCTTAAAGATCATTAGTCAATTTCGCCCGGACCTTTTGGTTCGGGTTCGATTCTTGATGAAACTCATGTGATTTCAAGTCTTTAAGAGCAAACGGTGGATGCCTTGGCATCTGGAGCCGAAGAAGGACGTAGCAATCTGCGATAAGCCTCGGGGAACTGATAAGCAAGTTTTGATCCGAGGGTGTCCGAATGGGGAAACCCCGCCAGGGCGCGTGCGTACCTGGTGACTCCCGCCTGAATATATAGGGCGGGTAGAGGGAACGTGGGGAAGTGAAACATCTCAGTACCCACAGGAAGAGAAAACAACAGTGATTCCGTGAGTAGTGGCGAGCGAAATCGGATCAGGCTAAACCTCATGTGTGTGAGAGCCGGCAGGCGTTGCATGTGGGGGGTTGCGGGACTTTCCTGACCATTCTGCCGAGTGGTCGACGTGACAGAAGCGTATAGACGAACCGTCTTGAAAGGCGGGCCAGAGTGGGTGCCAGCCCCGTAGTCGAAATGCGTGTTCTGACGTGGAGAGTATCCCAAGTATCACGGGGCCCGAGAAATCCCGTGTGAATCTGTCAGGACCACCTGATAAGCCTAAATACTCCCAGATGACCGATAGCGGACAAGTACCGTGAGGGAAAGGTGAAAAGTACCCCGGGAGGGGAGTGAAATAGTACCTGAAACCGTTTGCTTACAAACCGTTGGAGCCTCCTTAGTAGGGGTGACAGCGTGCCTTTTGAAGAATGAGCCTGCGAGTTAGCGATATGTGGCGAGGTTAACCCGGGTGGGGTAGCCGTAGCGAAAGCGAGTCTGAATAGGGCGATTCAGTCGCATGTCCTAGACCCGAAGCGAAGTGATCTATCCATGGCCAGGCTGAAGCGACGGTAAGACGTCGTGGAGGGCCGAACCCACTTAGGTTGAAAACTGAGGGGATGAGCTGTGGATAGGGGTGAAAGGCCAATCAAACTTCGTGATAGCTGGTTCTCTCCGAAATGCATTTAGGTGCAGCGTTGCGTGTTTCTTGCCGGAGGTAGAGCTACTGGATGGCCGATGGGCCCTACAAGGTTACTGACGTCAGCCAAACTCCGAATGCCGGTAAGTGAGAGCGCAGCAGTGAGACTGTGGGGGATAAGCTTCATAGTCGAGAGGGAAACAACCCAGACCACCATCTAAGGTCCCTAAGCGCGTGCTAAGTGGGAAAGGATGTGGAGTTGCTTAGACAACCAGGAGGTTGGCTTAGAAGCAGCCACCCTTGAAAGAGTGCGTAATAGCTCACTGGTCAAGTGATTCCGCGCCGACAATGTAACGGGGCTCAAGCACGCCACCGAAGTTGTGGCATTGACATTATTGGTAGGCCTTCGTGGTCCAGCCGTGTTGATGGGTAGGAGAGCGTCGTGTGGCGAGTGAAGCGGCGGGGTGACCCAGCCGTGGACGCCACACGAGTGAGAATGCAGGCATGAGTAGCGAAAGACGTGTGAGAAACACGTCCTCCGAAAGACCAAGGGTTCCAGGGTCAAGCTAATCTTCCCTGGGTAAGTCGGGACCTAAGGCGAGGCCGACAGGCGTAGTCGATGGACAACGGGTTGATATTCCCGTACCGGCGAAGAACCGCCCAAGCTAATCCAGTAGTGCTAAGTGTCTGAATCCCATTGACGGATCCCTTCGGGGTGATGCTGTGGGCCTAGCGCACGACCCCATTCTGGTGCGGTTAGCGTATTAACAGGTGTGACGCAGGAAGGTAGCCCATCCCGGGCGATGGTTGTCCCGGGGCAAGTGCGTAGGCCGAGTGGTAGGCAAATCCGCCACTCATCAAGGCTGAGACACGATGCGGATGAAAAGTGGGTGATCCTATGCTGCCAAGAAAAGCATCGACGCGAGGTTCTAGCCGCCCGTACCCCAAACCGACTCAGGTGGTCAGGTAGAGAATACCAAGGAGATCGAGAGAATCGTGGTTAAGGAACTCGGCAAAATGCCCCCGTAACTTCGGGAGAAGGGGGGCCATCCACTTATATGAGCTTGCCTCAAAAAGGGTGTGGTGGCCGCAGAGACTAGTGGGTAGCGACTGTTTACTAAAAACACAGGTCCGTGCCAAGTCGCAAGACGATGTATACGGACTGACGCCTGCCCGGTGCTGGAAGGTTAAGAGGACCGGTTAGCCGCAAGGCGAAGCTGAGAATTTAAGCCCCAGTAAACGGCGGTGGTAACTATAACCATCCTAAGGTAGCGAAATTCCTTGTCGGGTAAGTTCCGACCTGCACGAATGGCGTAACGACTTCCCAACTGTCTCAACCGCGAACTCGGCGAAATTGCATTACGAGTAAAGATGCTCGTTACGCGCAGCAGGACGGAAAGACCCCGTGACCTTTACTACAGCTTGGTATTGGTGTTCGGTGTGGCTTGTGTAGGATAGGTGGGAGACTGTGAAGCGGATACGCCAGTATTCGTGGAGTCATTGTTGAAATACCACTCTGGTCACTCTGGATATCTAACTTCGAACCGTAATCCGGTTCAGGGACAGTGCCTGGTGGGTAGTTTAACTGGGGCGGTTGCCTCCCAAAAAGTAACGGAGGCGCCCAAAGGTTCCCTCAACCTGGTTGGCAATCAGGTGGCGAGTGTAAGTGCACAAGGGAGCTTGACTGTGAGACTGACAGGTCGAGCAGGGACGAAAGTCGGGACTAGTGATCCGGCAGTGGCTTGTGGAAGCGCTGTCGCTCAACGGATAAAAGGTACCTCGGGGATAACAGGCTGATCTTGCCCAAGAGTCCATATCGACGGCATGGTTTGGCACCTCGATGTCGGCTCGTCGCATCCTGGGGCTGGAGTAGGTCCCAAGGGTTGGGCTGTTCGCCCATTAAAGCGGTACGCGAGCTGGGTTTAGAACGTCGTGAGACAGTTCGGTCCCTATCCGCTGCGCGCGTAGGAAGTTTGAGAGGATCTGACCCTAGTACGAGAGGACCGGGTTGGACGAACCTCTGGTGTGCCAGTTGTACTGCCAAGTGCACCGCTGGTTAGCTACGTTCGGGATGGATAACCGCTGAAAGCATCTAAGCGGGAAGCCGGCCTCAAGATGAGACTTCCATACCTTCGGGTGAGAGGCTCCCAGCCAGACTACTGGGTTGATAGGCCAGATGTGGAAGCGCAGCAATGCGTGCAGCTGACTGGTACTAATAAGCCGATGACTTGATAACACACCGTTTCTGGTGCTTGCGTCCACTGAGTGGTTCCCGATGTACGGTCGGGAACACAACAGAACATAGATTTTTTCACGTTGTGAAGACTGAAACATCAAGAGAGTTTCGGCGGCCATAGCGAGAGGGAAACGCCCGGTCCCATTCCGAACCCGGAAGCTAAGCCTCTCAGCGCCGATGGTACTGCAGGGGGGACCCTGTGGGAGAGTAGGACACCGCCGGACACCCATTCACGTAATGGCCACCCCCCAAGGGTGGCCATTACGCGTTAAC
>NZ_MWLQ01000065.1 GCF_010634855.1 Microbacterium sp. B35-30
CCCCCCCCCCCGCCCGCTCCCCCTTCCCCGCCGTGAAGGAGTTCGCATGACCACGTCCCGCCGCATCCAGTTCGGAGTCTTCTTCCAGGGCGTCAACTTCGGCACCATCTGGTCGAGCGACCGCAGCGGCTCGCAGTACGACTTCGAGTCGTTCCGCCGCATCGCCCAGACCGCCGAGCGCGGGCTCTTCTCGGCGTTCTTCCTCGGTGAGGGGCTGCGGCTGCGCGAGCATTTCGGCCGCATCCACGATCTCGACATCGCCGGGCGCCCCGACGCGCAGACCCAGCTCGCGGCGCTGGCCGCGGTGACCGAGCGCATCGGCCTCGTCGCGACGCAGAACACGACCTACAACGACCCGTACGACCTCGCGAAGCGCCTGAACTCGCTCGACCTGCTGAGCGAGGGCCGCGCCGGCTGGAACGTCGTCACAACCGACAACGCCTGGACCGGGGCGAATTTCCGCAAGGGCGGCTACCTCGACCACGCCGACCGCTACCGCCGCGCGTCGCAGTTCGTCGCCGCGGCCCAGCAGCTGTGGGATGCCGGTGCTGACGGCGTCGGCACGCCGGTCACTGTCGAGGGCGACCTGGTGTCGTTCGCGGCTCCCGCACCCCTGCCGCCGAGCCCGCAGGGCCGGCCGATCATCTTCCAGGCCGGGGACTCCGACGAGGGCCGCGAGTTCGCCGCATCCACAGCCGACGTCATCTTCTCGGGACACCCGGGGCTCGAGGATGCCATCGCATTCGCTGCCGACGTGCGTCGGCGCCTTCCCCGGCACGGGCGAGGCGAGGACGAGCTCAAGTTCTTCCCGGGAGCCCAGTTCATCCTCGCGCCGACCGACGCCGAGGCCCGCGAGAAGGCCGAGTGGGTCACGCACGCCCAGGTCTCGCCGCAGACCGCGCTGCGCTTCCTCGAGCCGATCTGGGGCAGGGATCTGTCGGACTTCGACGCCGACGGCCCGCTCCCCGACATCGACCCGGTCGTGGACGAGGTCGATGGCGCCCGCGGCTCCCTCTTCCAGGGGCGCCGCGCACTCGACACGGCGAACCAGTGGCGCGAGAGCGCGGCCGCCGAGAACCTCTCGATCCGCGAGTTCGTCATCAAGCGCTCGTCGCTGCGCACCTTCGTGGGCGGCTACTCGACGATCGCCGACCGCGTCGTGCAGTACGTCGATGCCCACGCGGTCGACGGATTCAACGTCTCGCCGTACCTGGTGCCCGAGGGGCTCGACGATATCGTCGACGGGCTCATCCCCGAGCTGCAGCAGCGCGGGGTCTACCCCACGGAGTATCCGGGCACGACTCTGCGCGAGAACCTCGGCCTGCCCGACGTCAGCGAGCGGGCCGAACTCGCGGCCTGACACCGACGCTGGCGTCCGCCTGCCCGCCCGCCCGCGCCCCGCGTGGGCGGGCGGGCGACCCGGGTAGGCTCACCGCGCCGGTCGAGAGGTCGGCTCGGTTGCCTGGTGCGGTGCTCCGAACGTGCGCAGCACGTGTTCGAGAGTCGAGGTGAGCAATTCCTGGGTCGCCTCGCGGGTTGCCTCTCCACGCAGCCAGCGGCGTGTCGCCGAACGGTTCAGCCCCGTCCAGCACTCGAGCGCGTAGCGCAGCCGGGCCGAGTCTGCGGCGATCTCGCGGTGGAAGACCGTGAGCACGGCGACAGCTCGTCGAACGAGAATGGTGACGACACGTCGCACTTCAGGGTCGGCGATGTCTTCACCTGGCGCGATCGTGCCGAGATAGATGATGCGATTGGACTCCGTCCAGTCCAGCCAGCGTGATACGGAGTTCTCCACACGTGCGTGTGCGTCGCGACCGGCGGGCGGCCGCAGTTCGTCCTCGAGGAGCGCGCCGAGCCGTTCGAGCAGGGCGATGTAGACATCCTTGCGTCCGCCGAAGTAGTGGTGCACCAGGCCGCGGGTGACGCCGGCCGAGCGCGCGATGTCCTCGACCGAGACCTCCTCGTAGCCGCGCTCGGCAAACAGCTCGTTGGCCACGTCGAGCAGCTGCTCGCGCCGGTGCGTGGCGTCGAGGCGTCCACCCTTTCGCGTGGTGCTCATCAGGTGAGTCTCCCAGGAATTGGCGATTCGTCAAAAGTCTGTTAGCGTTTCGCCAATAGCGAGCGGCAGTGCCGCCCCTCGCGTCGCGGGTTGCGGCGCCTCGTTTGAAGGAAATGCAATGCGCAAGAGCATCCTCGGCCTCGCGGCCGCCACGGCAGTCGTCGCTGCGACCCTCATGGGCGGCGCGGCGAATGCGTACACCCTGGACGCCGGCACCGGCACCGGCTTCGTGGGCAAGGGCGAGGTCCAGCAGGTGATGGGCTGGAACAACAAGACGCTCCAGGAGAACGCCTCCAACGTGGTGTTCACCTACGAGTCCACCGACGACTACTCGGCCGTCTGCACCTTCGTGACCGGCGAGGGCACGCGCGGTGAGAAGACGCACAACGTCGCGCACACGACCGAGACCGCTGTCATCGCCTCCGTCAACGGCGACCCCCGTCAGACCAAGGGCCAGAACCAGTTCACCGGCTTCAACCTGGCGGGCTTCGGCGACGTGACCGGGGCCGGCGTGATCCCGGTCGTCGGCGCGCCTTGCCCGGGCAACGAGGGGCACGACGGTCAGTGGACGGCAGTCACCCTGGTCAGCTCGACCGGTGGCCTGTACGCCAACGGCCACCTGCTGACGGTGACCCCGGTCGTGGCCCCCGCCCCGGTGGTCGCAGGCTGATCCACCGCATCACCTCGACAGCCCGTCCCGCTTCGGCAGGACGGGCTGTTCGGTGTCCGCTTGCGAGCGAACCAGTGGCGCAAGCGGGTTGGCCGCGTCATCCGTCTCGGCTGTTGTTCTACTCGAGGGACCTCCGACCGGAGACCCGACCGACGAGGAAAGCGAGCGCGACCAGCCCCACAGCGAAGATGACCCATCCCGCCACGGTGACACGGGAGAGGACGACCGCCGACCCGCCGGGAACGAACGTCGCATCGGCGAGAGGTTGGTACGCGAACCAGCCGAAGGACACGATCCCGATCGGCGTGAACAGCCCGGTCACGATCGTTATCGCACCCGCCGCGACGAGCGCGGCCGCACCGACCCAGGCGAGCGTCGGGCTCGGTTTTCTGCCGGCCATACGCCGACGCTATCGCGAGGTGATCCCGGTATCCGATGACGGCCCTGCCGCATCGGAATGCGGACGCGATCTCTGCGGCGATTCCGCGGCCTCCGGCGCGGCGAGGATGATGGCGATCGCCTCGACGCCGAGCACCACGAGGGGGCCGTGCGGCCAGTAGCCCGTTGCGAGGGTCCCCGCGACGAGCAGCGGCAGGGTCAGTCCCAGCACGATCCGCACCCACAGGCGCCAGCGCGACCCGGCCGTGACCGCGGCGAGGATGCCGGCAAGGCCGACCGCGATGAGCACGAGCGCCTCTGCGCCCCAGAGGAAGTGCAGAGGCGCCTCCTTGGGCGTGTTGAGGTAGCTCAGCGCCGTCACCGGCGCACCCACGAGGACCAGCCATGCCATGACGGCGCCGCCCCATCCCGCTCTCCGCAGGTCGGGAAGCAGCGCGAGTCCGATCGCCAAGAACGACAGAGCCGCGAGCGCCCCGAAGACGATGTACGGATCGTGGACCGCCTCCCGCGCCCAGAAGTACGCACGGTAGTGGAACACCCACTTCCACAAGGGCACTCCGAACTCCGCCGCCGGGAACGGCAGGATCGCCAGAGACCACAGTCCTCCGACGCCCGCGAGAACCGCGCGCCACGGTCGTGTTCGGTCGATGGACGTGAGACGGCTTCCCCGCATGCGCCGATTTCACCATCACTCCGGCGGGCGGCGCCACCCTCGTGGAGGTCGAGGCGGGTCGTGCGGCCGGCACGGCCTTGCGCACCGGGTTCAGATGCATTCAGCGTCGGCGGGCGCTGGTCGATGCGAAGCGGCGACACCAGAGGTATCGACACCTCGCAGCGCATGTGGAAGCGTGACGATCGATTCGTGGTGCGGAAAGGGTCGTGCTCACCGGAAAGGGCCTACATATGAGCGACGACAATGGGACCGAGCCTGCGCACCCCCAATCGCGGCCGCAGGCCGAGAATATGGACCGGCTTCATGACGACCTGCAGACCGAGTATTACCGGATCGTCGGGATCGTCGAGGGCTTTGATCAGCGCCTCCTCACCATCAAGAGCTGGGGCGTGACGTTCGCGCTCGCCACTCTCGGCTTCGGGTTCCAACAAGGTCACTACGGTCTGTTCCTCGTCGCCGCAGCCGCTGCGCTGGCGTTCTGGCTCATCGAAGCCTCAGTCAAACGGCATCAGATGCGCTACTACCCACGGATGGGCGACATCGAGGCGATCAGCTTCGAGCTCTGGTCCCAGAACACAGCCAGCGGGCCCGCGTCATCGCCGCTCATCGACTGGAGTTTCCACACTGCCCCGCCCCGGCTGGTCGGGGGACAGCCCAAGGGCGATCCCCGAGAACCACGCCCGTGGAAGAACATCAACGACAGGCCGGGCGCAAATCGTTGGGTCTTCTTCTGGCCGCACGTCGCGCTGCCGCACGTGATCGTGGTCGCGGTCGGACTGGCACTTTTCGTGGTCGGACTCACCACCGGCGCGCTCGGCGCGATCTAGGAACCTTTCGCCGTAACGAGCTCTGAGCGCGCGAGTGTCGTATGTATGTTCTACTGTTGGGAGCATGTCACCCGACACCAGCTTCGACGATCGGATGCTCCCCGACGAGCTCGATCTGGTCATCGAGGCGGCCGACATGATGACGGTGCTCGCCGCCCAACGACTGGTGCGGATCGACGCGATGCGGCGTGAGGCGCTTCGCGAGGCGACGCGCAACGGCCGGGTCCTGACCGAGGTCATGGAACGCGGCGTGCGACTGGAGCTCGCGGCCGCTCTGCGGATCACCGAGCACGCCGCCGGCGATCTGCTGAGCTTCTCCG
>NZ_MWLQ01000066.1 GCF_010634855.1 Microbacterium sp. B35-30
GTGTTTCAGGACGTGGTGGCGGCGGCAGAGGTGGGCGAGGTTGTCGTGGCTGGTGGGGCCGCCGTGTGCGTGGTCGATGGTGTGGTCGATGTCGCAGCGGCGGACCGGGCGGCGGCAGCCGGGGAAGCGGCAGTGTTCGTCGCGGGCGGTGAGGAAGCGGTCCAGTGCGGGGCCGGGGCGGTAGCGGTCGACGGCGAGCACGGCGCCGGTGACGGGGGAGGTCATCACGCGTTCCCATCCCGGGTTGCCGGCGGCGAGGGTGCGGGCGGTGTCGGCGTCGATGGGTCCGTAGCCGGCGAGTAGGCAGGGTTCGGTGCCGGCGCCGGTCATGGTGAGTACGGGGATGGTGATCTGCACGGTGGCGCGGATCGCCGCGAGCCCGGACCCGGCGACGCAGTCCTGCGGTCCGGCGGTGAGCAGCAGGTCGGTGGCGATGTCGGCGCGTAGTTGAGCCATGGTGCGCGCGTCCACCGCCCCGCCGTCGTCGCCGCCTGCAACGCCGCCTGCAACGCCGCCGTCTGCGCCGGAGTCGGAGTCGGGCGTGTCGGCGGCGTGGTCTCCGGGTTCGCGTGCGGCGACGGCGG
>NZ_MWLQ01000067.1 GCF_010634855.1 Microbacterium sp. B35-30
CACCGTCACGGGGCGCGTACGGGCGGTCGCCATCACGCTTCTGGTACGGCTTGCGATCCCCGTCACGAGGCGCATAGGGACGGTCACCATCACGCTTCTGATACGGCTTGCGGTCGCCGCCATCACGCGGCGTGTAGCTCCGGTCGCCATCGCGAGGCGCGTACGGGCGGTCGCCGTCACGCTTCTGGTACGGCTTCCGGTCACCGTCACGAGGCGCGTAGGGACGGTCACCATCACGCTTCTGGTAGGGCTTGCGATCCCCGTCACGCGCAGCGTACGGACGGTCGCCCTCACGCTTCTGATACGGCCTACGGTCACCTTCGCGGGGCGCGTGCGACCGGTCGCCCTCACGCTTGGCGTACGGCTTCCGATCGCCGTCGCGCTTCTGGTACGGCTTGCGGTCGGCTCCTGCCGGCGACTGCTTCCCGTCGGATCGTTCGCGCGGCGCGCGTCTGTCGTCGCGCGGCTCCTGCTCTGCCATTGTTCGATCCTCCTGGATGTGGTCTGCCTCGGCAATCCACCGTGTTAACGCGTAATGGCCAC
>NZ_MWLQ01000068.1 GCF_010634855.1 Microbacterium sp. B35-30
CGCTCGAGACGGTCGGTGTCCCCGGCGCGTCGGGCTTGCCCTGCACCGTGAGCCGGATGCGGCCCTCTACCTCCCGGTCGGGGTCACCGGTGGCATCCTGCACGCGATAGCGCACGACCATCGTGCCGAAGAACTTGGCGTCGGGAGTGACCTGCACCTGGTCGCCCGCCACGTCGACGTCGCCCTGACCGGTCTCGAGGACCGCGGTGGTGACCTTCAGCGGCTTGTCGGGGAACGGGTTCACGTCGTTGCTCAGCACGGGGACCGTGATCGTCTTGCCCTGGTGGGCCTCGTCGATCACATCGTCGTTGGCCGTGGGCAGTTCGCGTGTCGATGCGATCACACGGATCGTCACGGTGCCCTCGATGGGCTCGGTGGTCCCGTCGGTGATGCGCACGCGGAGCGTCGCGGCGGTGCCCTTCTTCGTCTCCGCGGCGGCGCTGACGCGCAGCTCGTCGTCGTCGATAGCGGCCGTCATGCCGTCCGGCGATCCGCCGACGATGTCGAACTCCAGGCGGTCCGCGTCGTCGGGGTCGGGGTCCGTGGTGAGACCGCCCAGGTCGAGAGTGGCCGGGTCCTCGCCGGGTGCGACATCCATCTGCCCGTTGACGAAGGTCGGCTGCTGGTTCTCGGGCGGCAGCACCGTGATCGGCAGGGTCAGCGTCGCCTTGCGGCCTTCGGGATCGTCGGGGCCCGTGCCGTCGGTGACCTCGAACGTGATCGCGTCGGGGCCGAAGAACCCGGGGGCCGAGGTGTAGACGAGGGTGGTCTGGTCCTTGATCAACGAGGACCCGTCGTTGTGCGCGGCCGTGACCTTGGCGGCCTCGGTGATGACGACCTTGCCACCGTCAGCAGACCGGACGTGATCGGCGAGCGGCAGCTCGACGGTCTCGCCGCTCTTCACCTCGACCGGCTCGGTGGAGACGAGCGTCGGCGGCAGCGACGAGAGCGCGGGGATGTGGATGAACGCGGATGCCGCGTTGCCGTCGCGGTCGGTGATCGTGTAGGTGGCGAGGCGGTCGGCGTCGCCGAGGGTGACGCGCACCTTGCCGTCCGAGAGCACTCGCGAGTCGGAGTCGGCGACCGACAGCTCGAGGTCGTCGACGGTGCCGTCCGGGTCCTCGTCGTTGGCGAGCACCTCGAGGTCGACGACGCCCTCTTCGACGTCGGCGGCGCGGACGTCGTCGTCGCGCGCGATCGGACGCTGGAGCGGAACGTCCTCGGCCACCGTGATCTGCAGCACGGCCTTCGCCTCGGCGCCGCGGGCGTCACGGATCGTGTACTGCAGCGACGTCTCGACCGTCTCCGACGGAGAGGTCACGACGACGCGGTTGCCTTCGACCTTCGCCTCGAGGCCTGCGACATCCGGCAGGATCAGCCCGTTCTTGACGATGCCGAACTCGTCGCCGTCGGGGTCGGAGTCGTTGGCGAGCACGGGCACGGCGACCGAGCGGTCGGGCCGCATGATGACGGCGTCCTTGACCGCATACGGCGCCTGGTTCACGCCTTCGGCCGGCGCGATCCCGATCCGGATCGTCGCCGTGGCCTCCGCGCCGAGCCTGTCGCGCACGCGATAGGTGAAGGTGTCGACGCCGGCGGTGTCGTCGAAGGCCTCGTAGACGAGATAGTCGGAGCCGGTCTCGGTGATGCGTCCCTTGCCCGGCGAGGAGGCCAGACCGACCAGTTCGACCGAGTCGCCGTCGGCGTCGATGCCGTCCAGCGGCACAGCGATGCGCACCTGGGTGCCGCCGAGCACGCGGGCGGTGAGGTCGCGCGGGCGGGGAGCGGCGTTGGTCTCTTCGTTGACCGGCAGCACTTGGATGGTGATGTAGCCGGCGTCCTTCTGCCCGGTGCTGTCGACGACCTCGTAGGTGGCGTAGACGGTGCCGGGCTCGTCCGATGCCCGGAAGCGCACGGTGTCCTGCGAGACGAAGACCTCGCCATCCTCGGGCTCGATCAGCGGGGGAACGAGGTCGGGGGCGACGTGGATGGCGTCGCCGTTGGGGTGGTAGTCGTTGTCGAGCACCGGTATCGTCACGACATCGCCGGCACGCACAACGACCTGGTCGTCGTTCGCGACCGGAGGCCGCAGCTGCGCGGGGGCGGGGATCGGGATGACGATGACATCCCCCTCGGCCGACTGGGAACCGTTGGAGATGCGGTACGTGATGCGCACCTGCTCCGAGAGGGCGGCCTGGTCGGTGATGCGGAGCGTCTCGTGGTTGAGCACGGCGACCGCGATGCCGGAGTTCGGCTCGACGGTGACGGACTGCACCACCAGGATGCCGCCGGACGGATCCGAGTCGTTGGTCAGAGCATTGACCAGCACCTCGCCGCCGCTCGGCAGCAGCGCCACGTCGCGCACCGCCACCGGGGGCAGGTCCGTCTCCCCCTCGGGGATCACGTCGACCCGCACGATGCCCGGCACACCTGCGGCGCCCGCGGCCACCATGTACTGCACGTAGTACGTAGCCGGCGTCGCGGAGCGGAAGGTGAACGTCTTGTTGGCGTAGTCCGGAACGATGTCGGCGCCCGAGACGGGATCGACGCGGGCGAGGCGCAGCGGCTCGCGACCGGCGCCCACATCGTTGACGAGCGGTGACACGGTCGCCGTCTGCCCGGTCCGGACCGCGATGTAGTCCGCGTTGGTCACGGGGTCGATCGAGCCGACGGGCCGCACGTCGAAGCGGATCGAGCCGACCGTGACGTCGGTGCCGTCGGAGACCGAGATCTCGACATCCTTGCGGCCCTGCGTCCCGCCCACCGCGCGGTAGGTGATGCGCCCGTCCGAGGTGTAGTCGGCCTCGTCGCCCTCCGCGGGTGTCACCGCGCCGAGGAAGACGTCGTCGCCGTCCGGGTCGATCCAGTCGGGCAGCACGTTGTAGGTGATGGTGCCGCCGGCTTCGATGGCGACGGTCGTCACACGTTTCTGGGTCGGCGGCGCGTTGACGTCCCAGCCGTGCACCGAGAGCGAGACGCGCGCGGTGTCGGTGCCACCGCGGCCGTCGGAGACCTCATAACTGAAGGATGCCGACCCCGAGGCGTCCTCGGGGACCGCGATCTGCAGCGCACGGCCATTGTCGATCGACTGGACCTCGCCGATCGACGGCCCACCCTCGAGCACCCGCGTCGTCAGCACGTCCCCGTCGGGATCGCTGTCGTTGTCGAGCAGAGGGAGGATCGTGGTGCGGCCCGGACGGACGCCGAGGTCGTCGTCATTGGCGTCGGGCGGCGTGTTGATCTCGGAGCGCTCCGGGAGGACCGTCTCGGTCGTCTCCTCGGTGGTCTTCTCGTCCTCTTCGGTCTCACCCTCGGGCGGGGTCAGCTCGTCCCAGTTGTCGACGCGCTGCAGATCTTCGGCCGCCATCCACGTGGCGCCGCCGACGATGTCGTTGAGCACCACGACGTCACGGTTCACGCGGAATTGCAACAGCGAGGTCGGCTCGACGCCGTCGATGTCGGCATCCAGATCGCCGGCGTCGCCCGCACAGTCGCGCACGAAGCGGCCGGAACCGCTCCAAGCGGCGTAGGCGCAGCCGTCGAGCCACACCGGATACGCCGGCGCGCCATCGCCGCCGGCCTTCACCGTCGTGGGCTCGGAGCCGTCGAAGGGCACACGCACGAGTGCGGACGCCGTCGACACCGAGACGGCGTCGGCGGCAGCGGAGGGCTGCTGCAGCACGGCATCGCGCCCGCCGTCGATCTCGGTCTCCCGACCGTCCGCGATGACGGTGCCGTCGGAGGTGTCGAGCACCACGGCCTTGTCGCCGACCGAGGTGATCGACAGCTTGGACTTCTCGTCGACACCGGGCAAGGCGGCGCGCGCCGCCTCTTCGGGGGCGTCGTCGGCGCCCATCCGGATCGTGACCGATTCCGCGGTCTCGGCGGACGCGCCGTGGACGATGCCGTCGACGCCGATCGCGACATCCGCCCCCTCGCCGAGGTTCGTCGTCGGATCGGCGCCCTCGATCTGGAACGATCCGATGCTCTCGGCGGCCAGCACCCACAGATCGCCCGACGCGCGGTCGAGGATGGCGGCGGTCGTGCCACCCAGCACGACCTTCGCGTCGCCGGGCAGGCTGGCAGCCCCCGACAACGCGACCATCCCCGGGTCGATCGCGCTCACCGCGGAGCCGGCGTTGTCGACGAGGAGGACCGTGGCCCCCGACTGGAGGATGTCGTAGTCGTCGCTCGTCGTGCGCAGACCGCCGTCGAGCACCTGCGATTCGTGGTTGAAGTGGCCGACCATGAGGCTCGAGCGCTTCGTCACCCAGACACCGCCGTCATGGAGGTCGACCTCGGTGGTGGGAACACCCTGATAGACGAACGCGAGCGTCGTGAGCGTGACCGCAGCCGCCGTCACCGCACCCGCCGAAGCGAGCGCACGCGGACGAGCGCGCAGCCATGCGGAAGACCTCATCGAACCTCGGCCTCCTCCGGGGTGTCGTGCGTCTCTACGTGGCGCCGAGACCGGACGTGGGGCGTCCGGCGCTCACCGAAGACATCAGGGAACGGTCCAGCCTAACCCGACACAGGGAACGCGATTGGACGGGAAGTGTCAACTACGACGATGGTAATCCGCCTGATCAGAGCCGATCGATGGGGACAAACACCCATCGACCGGCGCTCCGGGAATCCGACGGCATCGTGCGTGCGCAGCGCGCTACCACGTCGTGGCTTCGGCATTGCCGGAGCCGCCCGGTCCGCTGTAGCTGACCCACTTCGAGCCCGCGTAGCCCGAGTAGCAGCTCAGCCGCACGCTGTCGTTCGCGCCGACCTGGTACTGGTTGCTGCTCCATCGCCCCTCGGAGTCGTTGCAGCTCAGCGTGTAGGTACCCGGCACCCAGTTCTCGACGTTGAAGACGAAGTACGAGCACGAGGCCGAACCGCAGCCCTCCATACCCTGCGCGCTGGAGCCTCGGCTCGTCCACGCGCGCGGCTGCGGCGGATCCACCGTCCGCGCCGAGTCGGAAACGACGGCACTCCACTGATTGGCGGCATCCTGCGCGCGCGCCTCGACGCGGTGCGTCTCGGCGTACCCGTAGGTGGCCGACGTCGAGCCGTTGTTCGCGACG
Source organism: Microbacterium sp. B35-30 (assembly GCF_010634855.1). Lineage (GTDB taxonomy): Bacteria > Actinomycetota > Actinomycetes > Actinomycetales > Microbacteriaceae > Microbacterium. The sequence continues at coordinate 5,076 of NZ_MWLQ01000068.1, forward strand.
TTCTGCCAGTTTCCACCGTCGATGCGGATCTGCATCTGGGTGATGGCGCGACCGTTCGCGCTGGGAGCGTTCCACTGGTACGTGATGCTCCGGCCGCTTGCCGTGGCCGAGACCGTCGGGTTGCGCACCGGCCCGTACGGGATCACGGCATTCGACGGAGCCGACGCCGCACCCGGCTCCTGGACGCCCCCGACGGTGGCGACGGCGCGCACGCGCACCGTGTAGCTCGTGCCGTTCGACAGGTTGCCGATGACGTTGTTGCCAGGCATCGCCGCCCAGCCGGCGTTGTTGAGCGAGTACTGGTAGCTCAGTTCACCCGCGCTCGCGCCATTGCCGGCCGCTGCCCCGTACGACACCGTGATCGAGCTGTTGCCGTTCGGTGTCGAGGCCGACACGTTCGGCGGCGCTCCGGGAGGCGTGAACCCGCGCTGCGGGGCCGATGCGGCGCTGAACGCCCCCCAGCCCGCCTTGTTCTGCGCCATCACCCGGAACGTGTAGTCCGTCGTCGAGGTGTTGACGACGACCGCCTGGCTGGTCTCGCTCGCCGAGACGGGGATCGTGCGCACGACGCTGGACCCCTGCATCACATCGAGCTGGTAGCCGTCGATCGCGTCGCCGTTGTCGGCCGGCTTGTTCCACGAGACGCGGATCTGCGCCTGCGCGCCGACCGGTTCGAGGCGAGCGGTCGTCGGGGTACCCGGCGCATCGGGCGCACGGGCCGGGATCTCGGTGACCGACCACGGGCTCGGGCTCGACGGATCGGGTGCGAGGTTGTGCGCCTGCACGCGCACCTGGTACGCGACGCCGTTCTGCAGGCCGTCCCACACGATCGAGTTGCCGACGACCTCGGTCTTCTGCGAGATGCCCGACGGCGGTGCCGGCGAGATCTCGAGCGTGTAGTGCTGGACGGGCGAACCGGGCGTCGACGGCGTGACCCATGCGACGTTCAGGCTCTTGTCGCCGAAGGTCAGCGTCGGTGCAGCCGGGGTGTCGGGCCGCGCGTCGGGGCGCGCCTCTTCCGACGGTGCCGACGGGTCGGACGGGCCCACGCGGTTCTCCGCCACGACGGTGAAGTTGTACTTCACGTTGTTCGTCAGGCCGTCGAGGGTGCACGTGGTCGCCAGGCACTCCTTCTCGTAGTTGCCCGCGGTCGACGAGACGA
>NZ_MWLQ01000069.1 GCF_010634855.1 Microbacterium sp. B35-30
GTCGGTCCGGAGCGTTTCGTCTCGGTCGCTGGCGCTCCCTCGCTCAACGACCGGGCCCGCTGAGTCGCGCCGATTCCCCGGTCGTTGAGCGAGCGAGGTACGAGCGAGACGAAACGCCCGTAGCCCGGCGCGCGACATCGGTCCAGAGCGATTCGTCTCGCTTCGCCGGCTTAACGACCGTGAGCCTGTACCGCTCAGCCCAGGCGGTAGACCCGCTCGGCATTCTCGGCGAGAACGGCGTTGCGGTCGTGGGCGCCGACGCGGTCGCCGAGCCACGAGGCAACGGTCTCGACCCAGCGGCCGTACGGGCCCGAGACCGGCCAGTCGCCGCCGAACAGGAGGCGGTGCGGGCCGAAGGCGTCCAGTGCGACGTCGAGGAACGGGCGCAGCTGTGCGGCGGTCCACTCTCCCTGCGACTCCGCGGGCAGACCCGACAGCTTGCAGACGACGTTGTGGCGCCGGGCGAGCCTGTGCAGCTCCGTCGCCCACGGCGTGCCGTCGGCGGGGGCCGCGTCATCCGCCGAACCGACCGGCGGCTTGCCGAGGTGGTCGAGCACGATCGTGAGCTCGGGCACGGCGTCGGCAAGCGCCGCCACGTCCGACAGCTGGCTCCAGCGCACGCACGCATCGAAGGGCAGGCCGGCGGATGCCACGGCCCGGGCGGCGTCGCGAAAGCCCGGCTCCGCCGCGAAACCGTCGGCCTCGGACTGCAGCATGCGGCGCACCCCGACCACGAGCGGTTTGCTCGCGAAGGCCTCCAGGTGCGCGTCGGTCGCGGCAGGGTCTTCGAGCGGTGCGCGCGCGACGATGCCGCGCAGCGGCACCTGCGCTGCGAGCGACGCGACCCAGTCGGCTTCGGCGACCGACTGCTCCGGCGCACACTCCGCCTGGACGAACACGAAGCCGAAGTCGCCGTCGGGTGCGTCCTGCAAGGCGAGATCGAGATCTTCCGGTCCGAAAGATCGGAGCAGCGGTCCGTCCAGCCACTCGTAGGTCAGGACCTCTGGGTCCCAGAGATGGAGGTGTCCGTCCACGACTCGCATGGCTTCCATTCTGCCGCGGACGCACGGGGGCCGCGGCATCCGTGCCCGCCGGACATCCGATGTCTAAGATGGGCGCGTGGCCGTCACCGACGAAGCGATCGAGAAGATCAAAGACATGATCGTGCGTGGCGAGCTGGGCCCCGGGTCCCGCCTGCCTCCCGAAAAGGATCTCGCCGAGCGCCTGGGCCTCTCGCGCAGTTCGATGCGCGAGGCCGTCAAGGCGCTCGAGGTCATCCGGGTGCTGGACGTGCGGCGCGGCGACGGCACGTACGTCACGAGCCTCGAGCCGAAGCTCCTCCTCGAGGCGATCTCGTTCGTCGTCGACCTGCACGACGACGACTCGCTGCTCGAGATCTTCGCCGTGCGCCGGGTGCTCGAGTCCCACGCGACGGGCCTCGCGGCGCAGCAGGCGGGCGACGACGACGTCGCGGGGCTGGATGCCGAGATCAGCGCCGTGGCCCCCGACACCGACATCGAGTCCCTGGTCGAGCACGACGTGCGCTTCCACAGCGCGATCGCGCGGCTCGCGGGAAACGACTACCTCGCCAGCCTGCTGGACAGCCTGACCAGCCAGACGGTGCGGGCACGCGTCTGGCGCGGCCTCACACAGGCGGGCGTCGTCGAGCGGACCCTCGCCGAGCACCGGGCGATCCTCGACGCGATCGCCGACCACGACGCCGAGCTCGCCACCTCGATCGCCCAGGTGCACATCGCGGGCATCGAACGGTGGCTGCGACAGGCGCGCGACCGCGCCTGAGCCGGGGCGGCTATCGCCCGTCGTCGCGCGGCGGGTGCGGCGCGGGGCACGGCGGGCGCGGCGCAGGGCAGGCGCCGGGTGCGGCGCGGGGCACGGCGGGCGCGGCGCAGGGCAGGCGCGGGGCTCGGCTAGGCGAAGCGGACGGTCTGCTGCAGCCGGGTGCGGATGTCGAACACCTCGTTGCCGCCGATGTCGCGCGCGCCGGTGATGCCGCGACGGAGCACGGTCGCGAGCGCGCTGCGCGACACCATCGCGACCCGCATGCCTCGCACCCGGCCGAGCTCCTGGATCGGCTCGACCACGTCTTCGTCGGGGAGCACGACGATCGCTCCGCTGAACCGCACGCCCGCCGCGCGCGCGACGACGCGCATGTGTGCGAGCAGCTCGGCGAGGGGTGCGCCGGGCACGCCGTCGCCGACGAACTCGCCGCGGCGCAGCCGCGCCGGACCGCCGAAGTCCTCCGACAGCAGGCCGTACAGGCCGCTCGGCCCGAGCACGATGTGGTCGATCTTGGCATCGGGGTCGGCACCGCGCCCGGACGCCGCGACGTCGTGCCACACCGTGTAGCCCATGCCGAGGTCGGCCACGATGCGGGCGGTCGCCTCCTCGGCGAGCGCATCGGCGAGAAGTCGCCGCAGCGCCACCGGAGCGGAGCGCACGAGCGCCGGGTCGTAGGGGTCGTCGAGGGTCACGCCGCGGCCCGCCCATTCGCGGATGAGGGTGAGGTAGCGCTCGCGGCGCCAGCCGCCGGGGTGGCCGTACGAGCGCGCACGCGGGCGGGTGTCGGTGCGGGCCGCGGGTGGCCGCCATCCCGACCACTCCGGAGCGGCCGCCTCGCCGAAGCCGTGACCGCGGTCGTAGGCCGCACGCGCGTCGGGGGTGCCGACCAGCTCCCAGGCCCGCTGCACCTGGATGAACACGGCCGCGTCGCCGCCGGTGTCGGGGTGCGTCTGCCGCAGCCGCAGGCGGTAGGCCTTGCGCAGGGTCTCCTCGTCGACACCGGGGTCGACCGCGAGTACCTCGTAGGCCGACGCCGAGAGCGGACTGTCGAACACGAACCCTCCCCCACGAGCCTCTGCCGCCCGGATCAGCCGCGCGGAACACCGCAGATCAGGCTACGTCACCCCCGCACCGTCGGGCGCGTCACGCCGCTCGTTGCGGCGCGCATAGGCCGCGGCGCTGCGGCTCGACAGGGCGAGGAGGACCAGGATGTCGAGACTCAGCGACACGTACGTGCCGTCGATCTCGATCTCCTGGCCTTGCGCCCACCAGGCGGTGAAGGACGTGCTGATCGAGAGCATCGAGATGAACATCACCACCACGCGCGCCCAGTTGATGCCCCGGTACACGAGGAACGCCATCGCGAGGTCGAGCAGCAGCACCACTGAACCCGTGCCGAGCACCAGCCACAGCGCCGCCTGCGTCCCCTCTGGGCTCGGGTCGAAGCCCTCGAGCACGGAGTCGGGATCGGCGAGGAGCTCATCCCACCCCGCCGCGATGCCGACGAGCACGGCGACACCCGCGAGGACGCGCAGCAGGATCAAAGCCGCGCCGGCGGTGGTGGACATCGGCCGCTTCATGTGGGGGTCGTACCGGGGCGGCCTCAGCAGTCGCGCGGCCGGTTCGTACGCGGGCCGCTTCTGCGGGGCGGGCGTCTCTGCGTTCACGCGGCCACCTCCCCCGATGCATCGACACGGGTCTCGACCGCCCGGACGTCGACGATCGGCAGGTCGCCGTCGGTGCGGATGCTGTCGCCGCCGCCGTTGCGGGCGTGATAGCCCGTGGCGAAATCGGCGATGACGTCGACCGCGACGCGGGGGTCGGCATCCGTCACCGTCCTGACGATGTGGTCGCGCTCGACGTCAGTGTCGGCGTCGATGCGATGCGTGACCTGGAGCGTGAAGAGCGACAGCCCGACGCTGGTGTCGAACGTGCCGGCGGCGAGCCAGTCGACGCGGCGGCCGCCGGGCAGCAGCCAGTCGTCGGGGCAGCGCCAGAACCGCACGTGGTGACGTTGCGCGGGATTGCCGTCGACCTCCTGCTGGTATGCGAAGTCCTGCTGGCGGCCGAAGAGGAACAGCGGGCTCACCGGCGCCTCGTCGTAGCTGCGCCGCCTGAGCGTCGACGCCACGATGCGCCACGACGACCCCAGGGTGACGGGCTCGGCGCGCGTCCAGCCGGCGGCCTCGAGCGCGGCGCGGATCTGCTCGCCGCTGCCTTGGAACGCCAGGTTCACCGGATCGCCGAGGAGTCCGTCGCTGGTCCGGGTGCGTCCGATGAAGTACTCGGGCACGTAGATGGTGGTGAGGATGCGGTGCAGGCGGGGCAGCACGAGGTAGGCGAGCAGCAGCCAGAACGCCAGGAAGAACGGGATGCCCCACCAGCCGACGTGGAACGTCTCGGTGAAACTGAGGTAGGCCAGCCACAGCGCCGCCAGGCCGGCGAAGACGAAGAAGAACCAGTCGATCGCGACCCCAATCGAGTAGGCGCGGCGGCGGGTGCTCACGGTTCCTCCTCGCCGCTCGCGCGGTCAGCCCCAGAGCGGAACGTCGGGCCGGTGGGCGAGGGCCGTCGCCCCCAGGTCTGCCGGCAGGTCGGCGAGCGTCGCCGGCTGCCAGCGCGGCGAGCGGTCCTTGTCGATGACCTGCGCGCGGATGCCCTCGGCGAGGTCGGGCTGCGTCGTCGCGAACCACATCACGAGCCCGTATTCCTGGTCGAGCGCTTCGCGCAGTCCCGGCAGCTCACGCGCGCGGCGCACGGCGGCGAGGGTCACGGCGAGCCCGGTCGGCGAGAGCTCGCCGAGCAGATCGGCGGTGGCGGATGCCTCGGGCTCGGGCCGCGCGCGCAGTCGCTCGACGATCTCGGGGACGGTGTCGGCGGCGAAGGCGTCGTCGATCCACGTGCGTGCCGCCTCGAGCTTCGACCGGGCGGGCGTCTCGTCGAACAGCAGCACGAGCTCGGTCGGCGTGGACGGGTCGGCCCGCGTCTCGAGCGCGTCGCGGACGGCGTCGAGGCTCGCGTGGGGTACGAAGTGGTCGGCGAATCCGGCGTAGATCGCGTCCGAGGCATCCATCACCGCGCCGGTGAGTCCGAGGTACTCGCCGAGGCGACCCGGTGCGTGCGCGAGCAGCCAGGTGCCGCCGACGTCGGGGGTGAACCCGATGCGCGTCTCGGGCATCGCCAGCTGTGACCGCTCGGTGACGATGCGGATCGCCGCGTGCCCGGCGACACCGATCCCGCCGCCCATCGTGATGCCGTCGGCGAACGCGATGAACGGCTTCGGATACTCGGCGATGCGGGCGTTGATGGCGTACTCGTCGCGGAAGAACACCCCGGCGTCCTCGGCACGACCGCTCGTGACCTGCTCGGCGAGGCCGCGCACGTCTCCGCCGGCGCAGAGCCCCCGCTCGCCGGCGCCGTCCAGGAGCACGACATCGACCTCGGTGTCGTGCTCCCACGCGTCGAGGGCGTCGTGCAGGCGCCGGACCATGCCCAGGTCGAGTGCGTTGATCGCGCGCGGGCGATTGAGAGTGAGCCGCCCGAGCCCTCCGCTCGTGCTCAGGAGGACGGTGGGCTCGGCGCTGACGTCGGCGAGGTCGGTCACGAGCGCAACGTTACCGGGCGGCTGAAGTTCTCCCACGCCGGACCTGGATTTCCGCCAGGATGGAACTCGGTTCCGCGAGGAACCCGCAATGAAGCGACCCCGACCACTGCCCCGCGGGGTGTCTCGCTCACGACCACGGGAAGGGTTCGGCATGCCCCACGGCCATTCGCTGGAGTTCTCAGGTGTCACCAAGCGCTTCGGCGCCGTCACAGCCGTCGCCGGGCTCACCGCGCGCGTCGAGCCCGGGCAGGTGACCGGATTCCTCGGGCCGAACGGCGCGGGCAAGACAACGACACTGCGGATCCTGCTCGGCCTCGTCCGCGCGACGGACGGCCACGCGACGATCGGCGGCCGGCGCTACGCCGAGCTCGATCACCCGCTGCAGACCGTCGGCGCCGTGCTCGAGGCATCCAGCTTCCATCCCGGCCGCACCGCCGCGGCCCACCTCACCATCTACGCGCAGGCCGCCGGCATCGCGCGGGCGCGGGTGGACGAAGTGCTGGATCTCGTGGGCTTGACGGATGCCGCGAACCGCAAGGTCGGCGGATTCTCACTGGGCATGCGCCAGCGCCTCGGCCTCGCGTACGCGCTGCTGGGCGACCCGGGCGTGCTGGTGCTCGACGAGCCGGCGAACGGCCTCGACCCCGAGGGGATCCGCTGGATGCGCGGCTTCCTCCGCCAGCTCGCGGGCGAGGGGCGCACGGTGCTCGTGTCGTCGCACCTCCTCGCCGAGGTGCAGCAGACCGTCGACGCGCTGCTGATCATCTCGCGCGGGCGGCTCGTCTTCCAAGGCTCGATCGACGAGCTCACCGACCCGGACGAGCACGCCACCGTCGTGGACGCGCCCGATCGCTCGGCGCTGGTGGCGGCGCTGAAGGCCGCGGGCGTGCCGTTCGAGGTCCTCCGCTCGGGACTCACCGTGCGCGGCCTCGACCCGGTCGCGGTCGGTGCGGCAGCCGCCGCCGGCGGCGTGGCCCTGTCGTCGCTGCACCGCCGGGGCCCGGCGCTCGAGGAGGTCTTCCTCGACCTCGTCAACGGCGCACGGGTGCACGCGAGCGCCGCGGGCGGGGTGGGCACGCTGTCGCAGGTGCCCGGAACGGATGCTGCCGCCGTGGGTCTCGCCGCGGGCGCGACGTCGGCCGGGGCGGCGACGGCGGGGACGACGACGGCAGGGGCGGCGACGCCGGTGGTGGCGACGGATCCAGAGCCCTCGGAGTCGGAGGCGGGAGCAGTCGCGGCCCCTGCGCCTGAGCAGGACGACTCGGGATCGCACGAGGCCGAGCAGTCGGCGCTCAGCACGGCAGTCCTCGACGCCGAGGGAACGAGCGCGCCGGGCGCGGCCGCTGCTCTCGGAGCAGCCGCCGGCGCTGCGTGGGCGAGCGAGGCTCGGAACGATGAGCCTGCCGCGACCACGGAAGGTGCACGCGCCGCGGAGCACGGCGGCGCTGTGGGAGCCGCCGAGCACGGCGGTGCTGCGGAAACCGCCGAGCACAGCGGTGCTGCGGAAACCGCCGAGCACAGCGGTGCTGCGGAAGCCCCGGAGCCCGCGCCGGCCGACGACCTGCCGCCGGCTCCCCAAGCCGCTCCGACGGAGCCCGCGCCCCCGTGGTACGCGGTCGCGAGCACGGGCGTGATCAACATCGTCCCCGCCGCCGCACAGGAGCAGCGGGGCGAGGTCGCGCCGGAGCACCCGAGGCCGAATGACGCCCCCGCGGTGGACGCGGCGCGTGCGGACGACCGGGCGTCAGACCCTGCAGCGATTGCGGAGGAGGCCGAGGAGCCCGCCGATGACGACCCCTGGGCGCCGGAAGACTCCGACCCCGACGTCGAAGCTCTGGGTGAGATCGACGACGAGCTCTCTACTCCCGAGCCGGCTGACGCGGACGACGACCGCCCGTGGGAGCACTACGTCAAGACGGACTCCGACATGGAGGCCGATGCGTTCTTCGCGGCCTTCGATGCCGATGGCAACCCCCGCGTCGAGCCCGCTCCCGGCGCGGAACCGGAACCCCAGCCCGAACCGGAGTCCGAACCCGCGCCCGCGGCCGACGCCCCCGGCGAACCCGACGCCGCGCCGGTTCCCCACCCCGGGGCTGAACCCGAAGCCGGACGCGAGTCCCAACCCGTACCTGAAGCTGAGTCCGATGGGTGGGTTGCAGAACCCGGCGCCACGCCCGATTCCGCCGCTCCCCCACCCGGCGATGAGCCCGGTCCCCAGCACGTGACCGAACCCGAAGCGGAGTTCGTGGCTGAGGTCGAGCCCGAGGCCGAGTCCGAGCCAGAGCGCGAGCCAGAGTCCGAGTCCGAACCCGAACCCAACGCTGAGCCCGAGCCCGAACCCGAACCCAACGCCGAGCCCGAACCCGAACC
>NZ_MWLQ01000070.1 GCF_010634855.1 Microbacterium sp. B35-30
CCGAGGCGCGATAGCGCGCCGAGGTGTCGCCGCGCTTCGTGGTGGTGAGCGTCTTGGTCATCGTCGTCGTCATGGCCGGCCCCTCACACGATCGATTCGCCGCGGACGCGCTTGGAGACCGCGTTGACGGTGAGCAGGAGCGCGACCGAGATGAGGCTCTTGAGCATGCCGATCGCGGTGGCGAGCGACAGGCTGTTGCCGGTCATGCCGATGTTGTAGACGTACAGGTCGAGCACCTGGATCCACTCCTTGTTGAACGCGTTCTGGAACACGTAGTACTGCTCCATGCCGTTGTTCAGGATGTTCGCGATCGACAGCAGCAGCAGCACGAGATAGGTGGGCATCAGCTGCGGCAGCGTGATGTAGCGCATCAGCTGGAAGCGCCCGGCACCGTCGATGCGGGCGGACTCGTACAGCGACTGGTCGATGCCGGCGATCGCGGCGAGGTAGATGATCGCGCCCCAGCCGAGCCCCTTCCAGATGCTCCAGAGCGTCATGGTGATCCAGACGTTCTGGTCGCTGTCGAGGAACTTGATCGGCGTGGTGAT
>NZ_MWLQ01000071.1 GCF_010634855.1 Microbacterium sp. B35-30
CCCCGGGCCGCCGACTCCACGGTAATCGGCATGACGCGATCAGCCCATGGGGACCATTCCCCATGCGCGTGCCCTCGACGCGACCGGCGATCGCGGAGGTCAACGCGGCGTGAGGTCCTCGCGAGGAGCCATCGTCATCCCCAGGATGCCGATGCGCAGCTCGCGGGCTCGCGCATAGTCCTCGCGCGAGATCAGACCGCGGTCCCTCAATACCTCGAGCGCCGTCTGGATGTCGCTGTAGATGCGCATCCGCTCGTCGGGTGGCATGCGCTCCAGCGCCGCCTCGAGCCCGGCGAAGCTGCGCTGCCAGCGATCGCTTCCGGTGTGGGCGGGCCCGCGGAACAAGAGGAAGTGCAGGATGCCGACGATCACGTCGGCCAGCAGCCCCACGACGCCCCACACGCCATCCGCCGCTCCCTGTGTGATGGCTGCGACGGCGACGAGCGACCCGATCGCCGACGGCACGAGATGCAGCGAGCCGAGCATCCGGTGGATCTTCGGGTCGGTTCCCAGCGATTCGCGAATCTCCGTCACGATGCCGATGCCCGCGATGAGCGCCGCGACGCCTGCGAGCAGCCCGGCAACGCCCACCGGCGCGACGTCATTGCGCCCGAAGACCCACGACAGCAGGAAGAGCAGGGCGACGGCCGGCAGCGTGAAGCTCGCGATATGCGACAGCGTGAGCAAGCATCCCCATCCCGGCGCGACGTTCTTCGCGAGGTCCTTCCAGGCAGCCGCCGGCGCGAAGGCGGCCAGCGCTCGACGGAGCTCGGGAACGCCGTGCAACGCACGCGCCTCGAGCTTCCACCAGTCCAAGGGCGTCCACTGCGATGCAGCGCGCGCGAACGTCGTCGCCGGCCCCGCGCTCAGATCCGCCACACCGCATCCTCTCCTTCGGCCGCGGCGACGACGCCGGACGGGTCGAACGCGTCGGAAGGGGCCCAGACCGCGTCGTCGACGTGCACCGAATCGATCAGCGTCTCGGCGCGGGCGGCGGCGAGCAGGACGGACTGCGGGGGGAGCGGACCCAGCACCGCGAACAGCGTCCTGTCGGAAGTCATGAACAGCCATCGGACGCTCGCCCGCTGCGCGTCCTCCCTGACTGTCGACGAACAGCCCTCACCGAGCCCCGTCGATGCGGCGAGCCGGATGCGCGGCTCGAGCACCGCCGGAGGTGACAGGAAGCGTCGCTGCTCATCCGTATCGATGGATCGATCGAGAATCGTCAGGCGCAGCGGCGCCCACGCGCCCGTCTCCGGTTCGAAGGTGAGCACGTTGGTGCTCGCATCCTCGGCGGCGGAGCGCTGCGCCCGCGCCAGGACCCGCGGAAGAGCGGCGCGCTGGTGAGCCGGCAGATCGTGGTGCGCCAACAGAGCCGCGGTGGATTCAGCCGCCCACGCGTCGACGTCGCCGCCGGCCATTCCCGGCCCAGGAAGGACGATAGCGGTGGCCCGATCGATCTCGAAGGTGACGCGCGTCATCGCCCGGTCCACCCGAAGGTCAGCATGTGCGCGTCGAGGAGAGCGAGCCACGTCCTCATGTGCGGGTCTTCGGCAGGGTCGATCTCGGTGGGATGCACGAGGGTCGCGGTGAACTGGAGCGCCTGCGCGCGCCGGGTGCCCGGCACGGGCGTCAGATACACCACCGTGTACGCGCCAACGCTGTCTCCCGAGAGCTCCACGACGCGCCGGTCCACCCAGCGCAAGAACCGTCTGCTGCCCTCCAGCGACCGCGCGCCGCGCCGTTCCACGGCATCGGCGACCATCGCGTCCAGCGTCGACCCTGCGGCACCCTCGGTGACAGTCCCCAGAATGCTCACCGGTACGGTCGACCATGCCGGGGCGTCCTCGCCCGCCATGATCATGACGAAGGCGCCCTGTTTGCGTGCGGCTGCGAGCGCCCCGGTCACGTGAGTCTCGAGCGCGGCGTACACGTCGGGCCGATGCGCTTCACGCAGCCGGACGCGCGCCTTCTCGAGCAGCGAACGCTCCGTGTCCCCCGACGTGTCGTACATGGTCCAGCCGTCGGGCAGCGCCATCCGGAACTCGGGAATCCCCCGCCGGCCGCCACCCAGCTGTTCACGCAGTGAAGTCACCGAACCACCCTGCCACAGCGGACCCCATCACCATGTCGGGTAGGCGACCCGGTCGATGCCGGTTGCGAACTCGAACGCTCCCTGGGCGCTGCCGGCCAGGGTCGCGATGTTGTTGAGGTTGGTTCCGACAGCACTGAAGGCGTATGTGATCTGCTGACCGGTGGTGCCCAGCTCTCCGATCACCTCCCACATGAACGGGTCCTGACCCGACACGGCAGTGCTGAGTACCTCGTCGAAGGAGTTGACGACGAATCCCGCCTCCGGACCGAGCGTGCGCATGTTCGACACCCACTGGCCAGGACTGCGCGAGCCGAGGCTGAGCGTCCAGCGTGCGACGTCGTCGCCGAACGAGAGTCCTCCTCGCGAGAACCCGGTCCAGGCGCGCATTCCCGCCCCGAACCCCCCGCTCGCGAACTCGCCGAACGCGCCGAAGGGAAGAACGCCGAGCACCGCCAGACCGACCTCCCACAGCTCCGCGTCGCCGCGCGAGTACTGCCAGAGCGTTCCGGCGAGAGCGAGCACGCCCACCGTCAGCGCGAGCAGGGCGACGATGGGCCCGCCGACGACCATGGCGAGGACGGCGAGCACCACGCCCGCGACGGCGAGCACATCGAGGGCGAAATCGACGAAGCCGTCGAGGTTGTCACGCCAGCTGTCCTCGATCGCGTGCGCGGTGGAGGAGCGGACGCCGGTGACGGCGTCGTCGAATGCCGTCTCCCAACGGTCGTACTGGTCGTCGAAGTCGTCTGCGGCGCCCTTCCACAGCAGGTAGGCGTCGTCCTTGTCGTTTTCCGCCGTCTCGACGGTGTTCGCGTGCGCGCGCTCCGCGGCGGTGGACGCCTCGACGTCGTCTCCGGCATCCTCCGGGTAGTCGACCGGCGCCATGGACGCGCTCTGCCACTCGCTGAGCTTCTGCTGGTACTGAAGCCAGTAGCTCTCGGCGTCGGACACCGAGGTGTTCATGAGCGTCTTCACCGTGGCGAGCTCGGAACCGTAGTCCCTCACGTACGGGCCGACGGCCTCGTACAGCTCGGCCGCGCGGCCGAGTTCGGCGTTGACTTCACCGCTGAGATCGCGGAGCTTGTCGATCGCCTTGCCTTCCATGTCCGCGCCGTCGTTCACGAGCCGCGTCAGCAGCGACTCGGCATCCGACATCGCGGCACCGAGGTTGACGATCTGCTGGCCGCGCTCGCGCACCGCCTCGCCGTCGCCCTCGACGACCTCCACAGGACGCCCCTTCGGGGATTGATGGATCGCCATGCGTCAGTTCACTTCCTGCATCTGCTGTGCCAGCTCCGCGGCGACCTGCGTGTCGAAGTCACCGAAGCCTTCGAGAACCGTCTTCGTCTGCTCGGTGACCGCCTTCAAGCCTTCGGTCAGCTTGCTGCGGCGATCGTCCCAGCGCTTCTCGAAGTCGTCGGTCTTGTCGCGCAATTCGCCCCGGCCGTACGGCGTCCCGATGTCACCGCTGAGGTCGCTGCGTCGCTGGGACGCGGCCTCGAACTCGGTCTGTGTCGCGAGCAGGTTGGTGTAGAGCGCACCAAGCTCGTCGTACGAGATCTTCACCGACACGTTTCTTCACTCCCCATACGAGTCTTTGGACAGGAAGCGCGTGGGGGTATGAACGCCCCCACGCGCACACCACGCGGTTCAGCCGCCGGCGAGCTGC
>NZ_MWLQ01000008.1 GCF_010634855.1 Microbacterium sp. B35-30
CGGTGTTCCCGGTCGTTGAGCGAGGGAGCGCCAGCGACCGAGACGAAACGCCTCGAGCCGAACGGATACGCCGGGTGCAGGCGTTTCGTCTCGCTCGTTCCTCGCTCGCTCAACGACCGGGAGGGGGGTGGCGTCCAGTCGGACCGAGCTCCCCGGACGACCGGGAGGAGCCCTCGGTTCGCCCCGAGCATCGTCGACCGCGGCCGCGGAGTAACGTCGGGCGGGGGAGGATCCATGGCGGACGGCGAGGGCGTGCTCGAGCGCACGCTGCGCGTGCTCGGGTGCTTCACCGACGACGAGCCGGCCGTCACCGCCGCCACGCTCGCGGCCCGCACGGGGCTCGCGATGTCGACGCTGCACCGGCTGCTCGCCACCCTCGTGACGCAGGGGCTGCTGACGCGAGGCCCCGGCCACACGTACGCCATCGGTCCGCGGCTGTGGGAGCTCGGCGAGCTCTCGCCGCTGTCGCTGCGGCTCCGCGAGACGGCACTGCCCCACATGGTGCGTCTGTATGAGGCGACCGGCGAGAACGTGCACCTCGCCGTGCTCGATGGCGCCACCCCTGAGACCACGAGCGCGCTGTACGTCGGGCGCCTGACCGGACGCCAGTCGATCCCGACTCTCAGCCGCATGGGCGGGCGCGGGCCGCTGCACGTGACGGGCGTCGGCAAGGCCCTGCTCGCGACGCGCGACGAGAGCTGGCTGCGGCAGTACTTCCGGGCGCCGCTCGAGCGCGAGACCGTGAACTCGATCACGACCGAGCCCGAACTGCGCGCCGACATCGCCCGCACCCGCGCGCTCGGCTACGCCACGACCCGCGAGGAGATGACCCTCGGCAACGTCTCGGTCGCCGCCGCGCTGCCCCGCGTCGACGGCCTGCCGCCCACCGCGCTCGGCCTGGTCGTGCACCTCGAGCGCGCCGACGAGCGCCGGCTTGGTCCGCTCGTGGTGCAGGCCGCGAAGGACCTCCACCACGACCTCCGACACAACTGAGCGGGACCGATGCCGCGGCCGCGGCATCCGTCCGGCATGCCGTACCGCGGTCGCCCCGGTATGGGGCGCATGCCGTGCGTTCGGGGCGCGCGTTTCGCGCCCCGAACGGACGATTCGCGCCCCAAACCCCGATGGAAGAGGGATGCCGCGAGCCGCGGCATCCGTCATTCCCACTGGGTGGGAATCTGCGACGCGCACCCGACCCGGCGGTGCGAACCTGGGACCACCCGAGTCGTCGAAGGAGACCTCATGACCGCGACCCAGCCCGATCCCCGGGACGAGGAGGCGTTCTCGTCATCGGTGGTGCTCGAGCAGCACGCCGCAGCGCCGCCCGCCGGGGGAAGCCTGAACGCGGCAGCGCCCGAGTCGCTGCTGGCGTCGCCCGACCAGCTGACGCAGCGCGAGATCACTCAGGAGATCGTCGACTACCACGCCGCCGCCGCGCGCCGAGAGAAGGCGGGGGAGAGGCTCAACATGAGCCTGCACGACTTCCCGCCGTACCGCTCGACCCTGCTGCGCCACCCGACGAAGAACCCCAAGCTCGTCGACCCCGAGACCATCGAGCTGTGGTCGCCGGCCTTCGGTCAGCGCGATGTCGCCGCGATCGAGTCCGACCTGACGCTGCAGCACCTCGGCGAGCCGCAGGGTGAGCGGATGACCGTCGAGGGCCGCGTGCTCGACTCCTGGGGCCGGCCGGTCCGCAACCAGCTCGTCGAGCTCTGGCAGGCGAATGCCGCTGGCCGGTACATCCACCAGCGCGACCAGCATCCCGCACCCCTCGACCCGAACTTCACCGGCGCCGGCCGCACCGTCACCGACGACGACGGTTTCTACAAGTTCACGACGATCAAGCCCGGCGCCTACCCGTGGAAGAACCACGTGAACGCGTGGCGTCCGGCGCACATCCACTTCTCGATCTTCGGCTCGGGATTCACGCAGCGCCTCGTGACGCAGATGTACTTCCCAGGCGACCCGCTGTTTCCGCTCGACCCGATCTACAACACCATCTGGCGGCAGAAGGACCGCGACCGGCTCATCGGGCTGTACGACCACGACCTGTCGGTTCCGGAGTTCTCGATGGGCTACCGCTTCGACATCGTCGTCGACGGCCCCGACGCCACCTGGTTCGAGCCCGAAGAAGGAGAGCACTGATGGCCGCCGACGAGCTCGACCAGCAGGGCGCGCGCGTGAAGCGCGACCTGGGTCCGAAGACCCATGAGGCCACCGGCGGGCAGACGGTGGGTCCGTTCTTCGCCTTCGGCCTGGACTATCCGAAGAAGCACGAGGTGGTCTTCCCGCACAGCCCCGGCGCCATCGTGCTCGGCGGCACGGTGTTCGACGGCGGCGGTGCGCCGATCCCCGACGCGGTCGTCGAGATCTGGAGCGCCGACGAGAACGGCGACATCCCGCGCGCGCACGGCGCGTTCCGCCGCGACGACCACTCGTTCACCGGCTTCGGCCGCGCCGCGACGACGGATGTCGGCCGCTACGAGTTCTGGACCCGCAACCCCGGTCCGGTCGACGGCGGCGCCCCGTTCTACTCGGTGGTCGTCTTCGCCCGGGGCCTGCCCGACAAGCTCGTGACCCGGGTCTACCTGCCCGAGCACGAGGAACTCCTCGCCGCCGATCCGCTGCTGTCCTCGCTCGACGATGACGAGCGCGCTACGCTCATCGCGACGCGCCTGCCCGATGGCAACCTGCACCACGACATCCACCTGCAGGGCGAGAAGGAGACCGTGTTCCTTGCCTTCTGACCGTGACCGGCCCCCACTCGATGAGGGCCTGCTCTCGCCGGTGACCGTGGGTCACGACGAGACGGTGACGGATGCCGCGTACCTCGACGCGCTGGTCACCGCCGAGGTCGCGCTGGCCAGGGCCTATCGCGAGGTCGGCATCGCGCCGGCGGACGCGGTGGACGAGATCGAGACGGAGTTCGGCTGGCAGGGCGGACTGCGTGGATGCCCCGAGCACGGCGTGGCTCTGACGGCGCTGGCTGCGGCATCCGTGTCCGGCGGGAATCCCGTCATCCCCCTGGTCGCGCGGCTCAAGGAGCGGGTGTCGGAGGACGCCCGCACCTGGGTGCACCGCGGCGCGACGAGCCAGGACATCGTCGACACCGCCGTGATGCTCATCGCTCGGACGGCGACCAGCAAGGTCGTCGCCGCGCTCGCGCACACGGAGGTCTCGCTGCGCTCGCTGGCCCGCTCACGGCGCGACGAGGTGGCGGCGGCTCGCACGCTGACGCAGCACGCGGTCCCGACGACCGTGGGCCTGCGCGCCGCAGGGTGGCTGCGGGGCGTCGCGCGTGCCAAGGAGCGTGTCGAAGAGGTGGAGCACCGGCTTCCGGCACAGCTGGGCGGCGCGGCGGGAACGCTGGCGTCGTTCGCCGAGATCGCCGGGCCGGACGTGGCGGTCGACCTTCCCGCCGCGTTCGCGCGCGAGCTCGGACTCGCGGCGCCCGACGCGCCCTGGCACACGACGCGCTGGCCGGTCACCGAGCTCGGCGACGCGCTCGTGCAGGCGATCGACGCCGTGGGCAAGATCGCCGGGGATGTCGCCACCCTCAGCCGCACCGAGATCGGCGAGCTGGCCGAGGGCTCGGGCGGCGGGTCGTCGGCGATGCCGCAGAAGCGCAACCCCGCGGCATCCGTGCTCATCCGCTCGGCCGCGCTGCGTGCACCGCAGCTTGGCGCGACGCTGCACCTCGCCTCGGCGCTGGCCGCCGACGAGCGGCCCGACGGCGCCTGGCACGCGGAATGGCCGACGCTCCGGGAACTCCTGCGGCTGGCGCTGGGTGCGACGGCGAACGCCGCTGCGCTCGTGGCCGACGTGCACGTCGACACCGACGCCGTGGCGCGGAACCTGGCCGCGACGGGCGGACTCATCGTGGCGGAGCGGCTCTCGCTCGTGCTCGGCCCGGCGCTCGGCGCGCAGCGCGTCTCGCGGCTGGTGTCGGATGCCGCCGCGGGCGGCGACCTGGCGTCGACGCTCGCCGGCACGCCCGAGATCGCCGCGCTCGCCGCTGAGCGCGGTGCGACGCCCGGGGCGTTCGTCGCCGACCTGCTCGACCCCGCGAACTACACCGGCCTCGCCGGAGCCCTCGTCGACGACGCGGTCAGGCCCTCCGGCCGGACCGGCGCCGACGTCGGTCCCCGGTTCGGGGCGCACGACGGGCGTTCGGGGCGCGCGGCGCACGCCCCGAACGGACGTGACGCGCCCCCAACCCCGCTTCCGGACCAGGAGGAGAACCCGTGACCCTTCCCGCCATCGCCGTCAGCGCGCCCGTGGGCCCTTCGACAAGCGCAGGCGCTGGGAGCGGCTCAGGCGCCGGAAGCGGCGCAGGCACCGGTAGCGGCTCAGGCACCGGTAGCGGCTCGGGCGCCGGAAGCGGCGCAGGCGCCGGCGCGCCGACGCTCGTGCTCGGCCCGTCGCTCGGCACCTCGACGATGCTGTGGGAGCGGGTGATCCCGGCGCTCGCCGAGCACTATCGCGTCGTCGCCTGGGACCTGCCGGGCCACGGCGCCGCGCCGGCGGCGACGGAGCCGTTCACGATGGCAGACCTCGCCGATGCCGTCGCCGCGGCGGTCGACGGCCCGATCCTCTACGCCGGCGTGTCCCTGGGCGGGTGCGTCGGCCTCGAGCTGCTGCTGCGCCACGGTGAGCGGATCGGCGCGGCAGCCATCCTGTGCTCCGGCGCGGCGATCGGCGCGCCGCAGGGCTGGCATGACCGGGCCGCGCAGGTGCGGGCGCAGAGCACGTCGAGCCTCGTCGTCGGGTCGGCGCAGCGCTGGTTCGCGCCGGGGACCATCGCGCGAGATCCCGACCTGACCGGGCGCATGCTGCACGTCCTGCAGGACACCGACGACGAGAGCTACGCACTGTGCTGCGAAGCGCTCGCCGCCTTCGACGTGCGCGACCGGCTCGGCGAGATCGCCACCCCGGTGCTCGCGGTGTGGGGCGATCACGACGGCGTCACGCCCGAGGCATCCGCTCGCGAGATCGCCGACGGGGTGCAGCACGGCGAGGCGACCGGGATCGCGGATGCCGCGCACCTGCCTCCTGCGGACGACCCGGCGGCGACGGCCGCGGCGCTGCGCGCGTTCTTCGACACCGTCGCCCGGGAGCGTGCCGCATGAGCCGCCCGGAGGGGGAGGGCCTCACCGACGAGGAGCGCTACGACCAGGGGATGGCCGTGCGGCGAGAGGTGCTGTCGGACGCGCACGTCGACCGGGCCGTCGCCGGCACGACCGAGCTCACCGCCGACTTCCAGGACTTCATCACCCGCGTCGCGTGGGGCGATGTCTGGTCGCGGCCGGGTCTCGATCGGCGATCTCGGTCGGTGGCGGTGCTCACGGCGCTCATCGCGCTCGGGCACCACGAAGAGCTCGCGATGCACCTGCGGGCGGCGCTGCGCAACGGGCTGACCGTCGACGAGATCAAGGAGGTGATCCTGCAGGCCGGCCTGTATTGCGGGGTCCCCGCCGCCAACACCGCGTTCCGCATCGCGAGTGAGGTCTTCGCCGAGTCCGCCTGACCGTTCGCATGGCACGACACGCCGCTGCGCCCGCATGAAGACACCTTTCGCGACCCGCGAACGGATGCCGCGGCACTGCGCGAGACGTCGGTCCCCCGTGGGACCCCCTATGCTTCATCGCATGACGGACCCGGGGACCGCATGACGGCCGAGCACGCGCCCCGCATCCTCTATCAGGTGAAGCAGGTCGAACTGGCGGTCCGCGGGCGCCTCGATGCCGTCGTGCGACCCCACGGCATCACCGTGACCCAGTACACGGCGCTCACGGTGCTGGAGCAGCATCCCGGTATGAGCTCCGCTCAGCTCGCCCGCCACGCGTTCGTGTCGGCGCAGGCGATGGAGGGGATCGTGCGCGCCCTGGGCGAGGCCGGGTTGATCGAGCGCGTGCGCGACGCCGACAACCGCCGGCGCATGACGATCTCGCTCACTGCGGCGGGCACCGCGCTGCTGGCCGCATGCCGGAGTGACGTTGACCGCATCGAGGCCGAGGCGTTCGCCGGACTGTCGTCGACGGAGCGCTCGGCGCTCGGCCGATGGCTGCAGGATGCTCGGCGCGCGCTCGAGCAATCGCCCTGACCCATTGACTCATCATCAGGAAACTTGATAATTGGTCCTAGCTCCGTCGCCGATGTCGGAGTCCCTGTCGATGATGACAACGGAAGGACCCCCCATGTCCCCGCACGTACGCACCCGCGTCCTCGGAGTCGCAGCGGTCGCCGCCGGCGCGCTGCTCTCCGCTGGTCTCGTCGCCCCGCCCGCCGTCGCAGCCGCCCCGGTCGATTACTCCGGCTCGCTCCCCACGGGAACGACCTGGCTCGCCTCGGTTCCCTCGGACTGGAACGGCACCGTGCTGCTCTACAGTCACGGCTACCGGCCCTCGTTCGTCCCCGGGAACCCGGCATCCGTCGCTCCCAATGAGGCGACGAAGGCGCTGCTGCTCGAGCAGGGCTACGCGCTCGTCGGCTCGTCGTACGCCGCGAGCGGATGGGCGGTTCCCACCGCCGTTGACGACCAGCTGCAGTCGCTCGACGCGATGCTCGATGAGACCGGGCTCGATCCCCACCACATCCTGGCGTACGGCACTTCCATGGGCGGCCTCGTCACCGGCCGGATCGCCGAATCCGCGGGCGACGTCATCGAGGGCGCGATGCCCACCTGCGGGCTGATGGAGGGCGGCGTCGACCTGAACAACTACCAGCTCGACGGTGCGCACGCGATCGACCAGCTGCTGGCCCCCGCGCAGGAGATCGACATCGAGGGCTACGCCACGCTTCCCGATGCGTTCGCGGCATCGTCGGCACTGACTGCGGCGGTCGAGGCCGGCCAGCAGACGCCCGAGGGGCGTGCGCGGATCGCCCTCGCCGCCGCCCTGTTCCACCTCTCGGACGGCGTGCTCGCGGCGGACGCTCCCACCGATCCCGCCGTGGCGCAGCAGTCGCTCTACGCGCAGCTGGTCGACACCATCGGGTTCGTCACGCCGGGGCGCTTCGACATCGAGTCGACCGCGGGTGGCAACGCGACGTGGAACGTCGGCGTCGACTACGCGAAGCTCTTCGCGCAGTCCGCGGACCGCACGCTCGTCCAGGAGCTGTACCGGCAGGCCGGTCTGGACCTGAAGGCCGACCTCGCAGCGCTGACGCAGACAGCCGACGTCGCCGCAGACCCGGGATCTGTCGAGACGCTGCGCGCGTCGTCGGGTCTCACCGGCGATCTGCAGATGCCCGTGCTGTCGCTCCACACGCTCGACGACATCCTCGCCCCGGTGCAGGTCGAGCAGGAGTACGCCGAGGACGTCCGCGCGGCGGGCGACCAGAACCTGCTCCGTCAGTACTTCGTCGACCACGTCGGGCACTGCGTCTTCACGCCGGCCGAGATCGCGGCCGGCATCGAGACGCTGATGGACCGCGTCGAGAGCGGACACTGGGGTGGTCAGTCGGCCGAGCTCATGAACCGCCTCGCGGCGTCGCTGGACGAGAGCGGATCCGCCTTCGTGCCGACGAAGCCCGGCGAGTTCCTGGGCGACCGCGATCGGCGCTGACCAACGCAGATCGCCGCAGTCACAGAGAGGCCGCACCCCGACCCGGGTGCGGCCTCCGCGTCCCTCTCCGGCGGCGTCGGGTTCGGCTGTCACGACGCGCGGCTACGGGCGTGCCCGTTGCCACGTTTCGTGACACGCGAACGGATACCGCACCCGGGCGTGGTGCGGTAGACTGGCCGCACAACGGACGACTGTTCGCAGAGCGAACAGGAGGGGATCGCATGATCGATAAGACCGTGGGCTCCGTCGAGGACGCCGTGGCCGGCATCCGTGATGGAGCGACCATCATGATCGGCGGCTTCGGGCGCGCCGGGCAGCCCGTGGAGCTGATCGACGCCCTCATCGCCCAGGGTGCCGGCGACCTCACGATCATCAACAACAACGCGGGCAACGGCGACACGGGGCTGGCAGCCCTCCTCGCCAAGAAGCGCGTGCGAAAGATCGTGTGCTCCTTTCCCCGTCAGCACGACTCGTGGGTGTTCGACGACTTGTACCGGGCCGGTGAGATCGAGCTCGAGCTGGTGCCGCAGGGCAATCTCGCCGAGCGCATCCGGGCAGCGGGCGCGGGCATCGGGGCGTTCTTCTCGCCGACCGGCGTCGGCACCCAGCTCGCCGACGGCAAGGAGCTCCGCGAGATCGACGGGCGCACCTATGCGCTCGAGTACCCGATCAAGGCGGATGTCGCGCTGGTGGGCGCGTACCGGGCCGACCGCTGGGGCAACCTGATCTACCGAGAGACAGCGCGCAACTTCGGTCCGATCATGGCCGCCGCCGCCTCGACCACGATCGTGCAGGTCGACGAGATCGTGCCGCTCGGGTCGCTCGACCCCGAGACGGTGGTCACGCCGGGCATCTTCGTCGACCGCGTGGTCGCCGTGGGGGAGCGCGCGTGGCTGCGTGACGGCGCCTTCGTCGGGGGCGTGGACATCGAAGGGCGCGCCCTCGCGGACGCGTCGACAGCCTCAGCGACCGGAGCGGAGGGCGACCAGTGAGCGCCACAGAGTCCACGACGCCCGCCACGCGCATCACGCGCCAGCAGCTCGCGGCGCGCATCGCGCAGGACATCCCCGAGGGCTCCTACGTCAACCTCGGCATCGGGGCGCCGACGCTCGTCGCCGACTACCTGCCGCACGACCAGGAGATCATCCTCCACACCGAGAACGGGATGCTCGGAATGGGACCGTCGCCGGCCGCCGGCGAGATCGACCCCGACCTCATCAACGCCGGCAAGCAGCCGGTCACCGCGCTCGCCGGATCCGCGTACTTCCACCACGCCGACTCGTTCGGCATGATGCGCGGCGGTCACCTCGACGTGTGCGTGCTCGGTGCGTTCCAGGTGTCGCAGGCGGGCGACCTCGCCAACTGGTCGACGGGGGCGCCCGGCGCCATTCCCGCCGTCGGCGGCGCGATGGATCTCGCGATCGGCGCGAAGAACGTCTACGTCATGACCGACCTGCTCACCAAGACCGGGGAGTCCAAGCTGGTCGAGGCGTGCACGTATCCGCTCACCGGCGTCGGGTGCGTCACCCGCGTGTACACCGACCGCGCCGTCTTCGACGTCACTCCCGACGGCTTCGCGGTGCGGGAGGCGTTCGGCGACAACACCGTCGAGCTCCTCGCCGAGCTCACCGGACTGGAACTGACCGATGCATCGGAGACAGCGGATGCCGCGACCCGCAGCATCCGGGAGGAGAACTGACATGGCGACCCACATCTATGACGCCGTCCGCACGCCGTTCGGGCGCGCCGGCGGTGCCCTGTCGGGCGTGCGGCCCGACGACCTCGCCGCGATCGTGATGAAGGCGACGGTCAAGCGCACCGGCCTCGACCCGGCCCGGATCGACGACGTCATCTTCGGCGATGCGAACCAGGCAGGCGAAGACAACCGCAACGTCGCGCGCATGGGTGCGCTGCTGGCGGGGTTTCCGACATCCGTCACGGGCGTCACGGTGAACCGGCTGTGCGCCTCGTCTGTCGAGGCGGTGATCCAGGGATCCCGTGCGATCGAGGCCGGTGACACCGACATCGTGCTCGCGGGCGGCGTCGAGTCGATGAGCCGCGCGCCGTATGTCGTCGAGAAGTCCCCGCGGCCGTGGCCGAGCGTGGGCAACCAGACGATGTGGAACACGTCGATCGGGTGGCGCATGACCAACCCGAAGCTGCCGAAGCAGTGGACGATCTCGAACGGCGAGTCCGCCGAGCTCATCGCGCGCGAGTGGGGCATCTCGCGCGAGGCGCAGGACGAGTTCGCCGTGCGCTCGCACCGGCTCGCCGCCGAGGCATGGGCGGCAGGGCATTACGACGGCGAGATCGTGCAGGTGCCAGGGGCGGAGCTCGCCCGCGACGAGGGCATCCGCGACGACACCTCGGTCGAGAAGCTCGCGGGGCTGAAGGCGCTGTTCGCGGCCGACGGCGAGGGAACGGTGACGGCCGGCAACTCGTCGCCGATCAACGACGGCGCGTCCGCCGTGCTCCTCGCCCGCGAGGGTGCGCTGCCTGGCGAGCCGCTCGCCCGCATCACCGCGCGGGCCGCTCACGGCGTCGACCCCGACCAGTTCCCGATCGCGCCGATCGAAGCCGCGAACAAGGCGCTGGCGCGCGCCGGTCGCACCTGGGCGGACGTCGACTTCGTCGAGCTCAACGAGGCGTTCGCGTCGCAGTCGCTCGCGTGCCTGGCCGGTTGGCCCGAGCTCGATCCCGACAAGCTCAACGTGCACGGCGGCGCACTGGCGATCGGCCATCCGCTCGGCGCCTCCGGCGGGCGCATCATCGGCCACGCCGCGCACGAGCTGCGTCGGCGCGGCGGCGGGGTGGCCGTCGCCGCCATCTGCATCGGCGTCGGGCAGGGCCTTGCCGTCGTGCTGGAGCGTTGACGCGCGCCGCTGGTCGAAACTTCACGAATGCACACTCTCAGCTCGAATTCGATGGCATCTGTGAAGTCTCGCGATGCGAAGCACGGGTAGACGGGTAGATCGGCAGGCTCTACCAGGGTAGAATCGGCGGATGAGTCTGAACATCAAGAACGAGCGCACGCACGCGCTCGTGCGCGAGCTCGCCGAGCTCACCGGCATGAGTCAGACGAGTGCGGTGGAAGATGCGGTACGCCGGCGCCTGGACGAGCTCCGGACGGATGCGACGACGCGAGGCCATCGCCCTGCACCGAAGTTCTCCTCCACGGAGATCGAACGACGGCGTGCGGCGGTGGAGCGGATCCTCGATGAACTGCACGCGGAGACGACGCCCGCTCAATGGCGGGCGTTGGCGCGAGCACAAGATGAGATGTACGACGACTTGGGTCTTCCCCGGTGATCGTCGACACCTCGGCCGTCGTCGCCGTTCTGAAGCGCGAGCACGGGCACGAGCGACTGCTCCGCCTGCTGCTGACGTATCCGGCGCGGATGTCGGCGCCCGTCCTCGTCGAGACGCGGATCGTCGTGACCTCGAGTGTCGGACCCATCGGGCTGCGTCGGCTGCACGCACTCCTCGCCCAGGCCGATGTCGAGATCGTGGCGTTCGATGAAGCGCACGCGGACATCGCCGCTGACGCCTACCGTGACTATGGGAGAGGCTCGCGGCATCCGGCGCGACTCAACTTGGCCGACGCGTACAGCTACGCGCTCGCCTCCGCGGCGGACGAGCCGTTGCTTTTCGTGGGCGACGACTTCTCGCGCACCGACGTCCGCTCCGCCCTCGAGGAGTACGGCGAATGAGCGACGCTGCCGAGGCCTCGCCCACGGACGCGTCGCCGCGCTCCGACACCGTCCAATCGCTTGCGCGCGGGCTCGCGGTGATCCGCGCGTTCGACGCGGAGCATCCCGAACTCACGCTGAGCGAGGTCGCGCGAGGAGCCGGCATCACCCGTGCCGCGGCGGGCCGGTTCCTGCGCACACTGGAAGAGCTCGGCTACGTGCGCGCGTCAACCGTCCCGGCGAACGGGTCGGGCGTCGGTCGCACATTCGCGCTCACCCCGCGGGTGCTCGAACTGGGCTTCAGTTACCTGTCAGCGCTGTCGATCCCCGAGATCGTGCAGCCGCATCTCGAGCGGCTGTCGCGCGAGGTCGACGAGAGCGTGTCGGCGGCCGTCCTCGACGGCGAGGAGATCGTGTACATCGCGCGCGTGCCGACGCGCCGCATCATGAGCGTGCGCATCACGATCGGCACGAGGTTCCCCGCCTTCGCGACGTCCATGGGACGCGTGCTGCTGGCCGGGATGCCGGCTGCTGAGCGCGACGCGCTGCTCGCGGCATCCGCACTCCACGCCTTCACCGACCGCACCCTGACGAGCCCCGGCGCGCTGCGTGACGAGCTGGCACGGGTGGCCGAGCAGGGCTGGGCGCTGGTGGACGGCGAACTCGAGCCCGGCCTGCGCTCGGTGGCCGTGCCGCTGCACGATCGCCGTGGGGACGTGGTCGCGGCGGTCAACGTCTCGACCAGCGCGACCCGCGACAGCGTCGATCACGTCGTGGCGCAGTACCTGCCGCCGCTGCAGCGGACCGCGGCGGCCATCGACGCCGAGCTGCGCCTGGTCTGATCGCTGCAACCGTGGGGCGGGAAGCGCAACGCCTCAGAACACGATCGTGTGGTTGCCGTGGCGGATGACGCGGTCCTCGGCGTGCCACAGCACGGCGCGCGAGAGCACCTGGCGCTCGACGTCGGCGCCGCGACGGGCGAGCTCGGCGGCGGAGTCGGCGTGGGTGACCCGCACGGTGTCCTGCTCGATGATCGGACCCTCGTCGAGGTCGTCGGTGACGTAGTGGGACGTCGCGCCGATGAGCTTGACGCCGCGCTCCTTGGCCTTCTTGTACGGCTCCGCGCCGATGAAGGCGGGCAGGAACGAGTGGTGGATGTTGATCACGGGCACGCCCAGCTGCGACAGGAAGTCGCCCGACAGGATCTGCATGTAGCGCGCGAGCACGACGACATCGACGTTGCCCCTGAGCAGCTCCAGGATCTTCGCCTCGGAGGCCGACTTGTCGGGCCCGGGAACGCCCGGCACGTGGAAGAACGGCACCCCGAACGAGCGGACATCCTCGGCTGAGGTGGTGTGGTTCGAGATCACCATCGGGATCGTGACGGGCAGGTCGCCGCGGCGGTGACGCCACAGCAGGTCGAGCAGGCAATGGTCCTGCTTAGAGGCCAGGATCGCCATGCGCTTGGGCACCGATTGGTCGGTGAGCGACCACTCGAGCTCGAATCCGGCGAGCGTCTGCGCGATCTCGGCCTCGATGGCGGGACGGTCGGCGGCGAAGCCCGGGCGGTGGAACACCACGCGCTGGAAGTACGCCCCGCCGGTGGGGTCGTCGGAGTACTGGTCGAACGCGACGATGTTGCCGCCGATGCGCGTGATCATCGCCGAGACGGCGGCCACGATTCCGGGCCGGTCGCTGCCGTGCACGATGAGGCAGGCGTGGTCGGGCTTCAGGTTGGGTGAGGCGGGCACCGTTCGATTCTGCCCTGTGCGAAGGATCGCCGCTTCTTGGCACCGGATCCGCAGGTCCACAGGCGACAAGCGGATGCGGCGGCCAATACCCTGACGGCATGAACGCCGCCACGCCCACCCGTGCAGCGGGTCGTGACGACCGGATCACGCTGCGGTTCATGGCGGTCCCCTCCGACACCGCCGCCGGCGGACGATCCGTCGCCGCCGGAAGCGTCATGGAGTGGATCGACAAGGCCGGCTACGCGTGCGCGGTCGGCTGGGCGGGCGCCTACTGCGTCACCGCGTACGTCGGGAATGTCCGCCATCGACGGGCGATCGCCCCGGGAAGCCTCATCGAGGTGCAGGCGCGCATCGTGTACACCGGCCGCACGAGCATGCACGTGGTGGTCACCGTCTCGTCGGCGCGGGTGAATGAGCGCGCCTACACACCGGCGACGACGTGCATCCTCGTCTTCGTCGCGAAGGGCGAGGACGGCCGGCCGACCGAGGTGCCCGCGTGGGAGCCGGTCTCGCGGTCGGATCACAAGCTCGCCGACGGTGCGCTCGAACGGATCGAGTCGCGCGCCGAGATCAAGCGGCTCATGCTGGCGCAGGAGTACACGGACGCGTCGGGGGCGCCGCGCACCACGCTCCGCTTCCTCGCCCCGCCGGGCGTCGTGAACTTCGGCGGCAAGGCTCACGGCGGCACCGTCATGCGGTGGATCGACGAGGCCGGCTACGCGTGCGCTGCGGCGTGGGCGAAGGACGGTCTCGGCACTCCTCGTTCCTCGGCACTCGAGCCGGCGGACGCCGACGCCAGCGGGGCGGTCGGTGTCTACTCCGGCGGCATCCACTTCCTCGCGCCCGTCGTCATCGGGCACCTCGTGGATGTGGACGCGCGCATCGTCCACACCAGCCGGCACAGCATGCACCTGAGCACGCAGGTGTGGACGGCCGATCCTCGCACGCCGGCGGAGCGCATGCTGACGACCCAGTGCCTGAGCGTGTTCGTCGTGCCCGGCGCCGATGGCGTCGCTCGGCCGGTTCCGCAGTGGACCCCGGCGCTGCCCGAGGATGTGCGCCTGCAGGAGCACGTGCGCGGGGTCATGCGCCTGCGCGAGCAGATCCCGCCCATCGCGGCATCTCTTACCCTCGAGCCCTGAGCCACCGGACGTCGGGCGTCGCGACGGCGGGAAGGATGCCGCTACGCCGCCACCCCGCCGCGCAGCAGGTCGCCGTTGCGGGTGAGTTCGAGGTACTCGGCGACGGCGTCGCGGCTCTTCGTGAGGCAGGCGAGGCGCTCATCGAGGGCGGCCAGCTCGGTCGCGAGCATCTCGGCCAGCTCCCGCGAGCACGTCGGCGCTGCCATCGCGCACTGCCGCTCGACGTCGAGCACGACCTTCGCGAGCCGCGTCGTGAGGCCCGCCTGCACGAGCCCGCGTGCGCGGGTGGCACGCTCGACGTCCGCCTCGTCGTACGAGCGATAGCCGTTCGCCGACCGCTCGGACGCCAGCAGACCCTGCTCTTCGTAGTACCGCAGCATCCTCGGCGGGATGCCGGTGCGCTCCGCCAGTTCGCCGATCTTCACGCTGTCCTGCCTCTCGGATCGATTCGTGTGGCACGAAAGCTTGACATTGACATTGATGTCAAAGTTTAGCCTCGGTGCATGACCACGTCCACCCTCGCCGCTCGTTCCCCCACGGCCGAGCGGTTCCCCCTCGGCCCGCTGCTCCTGCTCTCACTCGGCGTCTTCGTCACCGTCACCGCAGAGTCGCTGCCCGCCGGACTCATGCCCGAGATGGCCGCCGATCTGGGCGTCGACCCGCTGCGCATCGGGCTGCTGGTGTCGGTGTGGGCCCTCGTCGTGATCGGCACGAGCATTCCGCTGACCCGCGCCACCCGCCGTATCGACCGCCGCGTCGTGGTGGCGACCTCGCTCGCCGTGTTCGCGCTGGCGAACGTGGCCACCGCGTTCTCTCCGAGCTACGAGTTCGCATTCGGCACGCGGGTGGTGGCCGCCATCGCGCACGGCGTGTTCTGGGCGATCGTGATCGTGTACGCGTCTTCGCTGCTGTCGGGCGTGCAGCTGGGGCGCGGGCTGGCGCTCGTCACGGGCGGCGGCACGGCGGCCACCGTCCTGGGCCTCCCGGTCGCGACCGCTCTGGCGCAGCTGACCAGCTGGCGCGTCTCGTTCGCGGCGATGGGCATCGGGATGCTGCTGCTCGCGGTCGTCGTGTACCGCAGGCTGCCCCGATCGGTCGTGGCCCCGGTGCCGGCGGCCGAGCGCGCGCCGCTCCGGAACGACCGCTCCCTCCCGCCTCTCCTCGCCTTCGGGTTCGCGGGCCTGCTCATCGGCCTCGCGCAGTTCCTCGCCTTCGTCTACATCCGGCCGTACCTCGCAGAGTCGGCGGGGATCGCCGACGGCTGGGCGAGCGTGCTGCTGTTCGTCTTCGGCGCAGCCGGGATGGCCGGCGTGGCGGTCGCCGGCACCCTCGCCGACCGGTTCCCGCGGACGGCGCTGAGCGCGACCCTCCTCGTCTTCGTCGCCGCCTACGCCGCCCTTGCGCTGCTGCCGCATGTCACGCCCGTCATGGTCGTCGCCCTGGCGCTGTGGGGCGCGGGCACCGGCGCGATGTTCCCGCTCATCCAGACGGCGCTCATGCGCGCGGCATCCGATCGCTTGCGCGACCTCGCGAGCGCATCCATCGTTGTGCTGTTCAACGTCGGGATCGCCGGCGGCTCGTGGGCGGGCGGTCAGCTCGCCGCGACCTACGGGCCGACGTCGAACATGGCGGTCTCGGCCGTCGTGGTGCTGATCGCCACGGTATTCACCGCGGTCGGTGCGGCCCTCGCCGCGCGGCGCGCCGCAGTCGGGCCCGGCGTCGGGGAGGAGGCGGCCGGCGTGCGCTGATCCGCGCTGAGCGAGGAGGACGGGACGCCGGTCCCGCGCGGCCGCCGCCGCGGCTCAGCCGTGGCTCAGGTCAGCGGGCGGTCGGGGACGTGGGCTCCGGCATCCACGATCCGTCCCGCTTCGACGAAGAGGTCGCGCATCCAGGCATGTTCGGGATCGCGGCCGTGCACCGGGTGCCACCACAGCGCATTGGTCAGGGGCGTCGGGTCGAAGGGCAACCCCACCACGCGCACGCCCCCGGCGCGCAGGGCCAGGGGCGCGATGGCAGCCTGGATGATGGCGACGCGCGAGGTGCCGACGATGAAGTGCGTCATGGAGAGGAAGCTCTCGACCACGACCTCGATGCGCGGCTCGATGCCGAGCTGCTGCACCTGTCTGGCCGCCGACGTGAACGCCGAGCGCGACTGGTACGTCATCGCCCAGGGCAGTTCGCCCAGCTGCTCACGGGTCAGGACGTCGCCCACGGCGTCGTTGGAATCGGCCACGATGGCCACCCAGTCGTCGTGCCAGAGGTCGGCGTAGGGCAGCTCCGAGAGCGGCCCGTGCGGGATGATGATGCCGTCGACCGAGCGCAGGCGCGCGGCCGCGTCATCCACGATGGCGGGGTTGTGCAGCATGAAGCGGAAGCGCACGCCGGGGGCGCGCTCCTCCGCCAGCCGCGACACCACGTTGCCGACCGTCACGAAACCGTAATCCGAGCCGTAGATCGCGAACTCGCGCGTGGACTCCTCGGGCGACCACGTCGCCTGGCTCTCGAACACCCGGCGCGCGGCCTCCAGCGCCGCCGTCGTGTGGTCGGCGAGATGAAGGGCGAACGGGGTCAGCTCGTAGGTGTTGCCGCGTCGCGCGAGGATCGGATCGTTGAAGTGGGTGCGCAGGCGCGCGAGGGACGCGCTCAGCGCGGGCTGACTGAGGTGCAGGCGCTCGGCCGCGCGGGTCACGCTGCGCTCGGTGAGGAGCGCGTCGAGGGCGACGAGCAGGTTGAGGTCGAGGCGGGAGAGCAGCGGTCGGTCGGACACGGCGATGTGTTCCTTCGGTTTGGGACGCTGGGATCAGTGTATCCACGAGATTTATGCAGGGGATAGTCGATATCGCGTTGCTGGATGACCTGGCCGCGGCGAGAGTGGTCCAGGGAACACCGAAGTCGTTGAAGGGATCGAAGATGATCAAACTCCTGTCTCACCTGTCGTATGTGGCGATCACGTCGCCGGACGTCGAGGCATCCGTCGAGTTCTACAAGAACCAGGTCGGCCTCGTCGAGGTCGACCGCATCGACGGCGCCGTGTACCTGCGCTGCTGGGGCGACTACTACGCCTACTCGGTCGTGGTCGTGCCCGGCGACGAGCCGGCCCTCGACACGATGGCCTGGCGCACCTCGAGCGCCGAGGCGCTCGAGGAGGCCGCCCGCCGCATCGAGGCCGCCGGCGTCGAGGGCGAATGGCTCGACGCCGTGCCGCACATCGGCCGCGCGTACCGCTTCACCGGCCCGTGGGGTCACTCGATGACGCTCCACTGGGATGTCACCCGCCACCACGCCACCGACGCGAACGCGCTCGCGGGCGAGTCCGCCTCGATCTACCCCGACCGCCCGTCGCGGCGCAGCAAGGTCGCCGGCGCGCCGCGCCAGCTCGACCACGTCACGATCGCGTGCAGCGACGTCGACGCGTTCGCGGCCTGGTACAACGACGTGCTCGGCTTCCGCATCATGGCGCGCACGGTCCTCGACGAGGCCCCGATCTCGGTGTTCTCGGTGCTCACCACGAACGAGAAGTCGCACGACCTCGGCGTCGTGCTCGACGGCTCGAGCCGCGCCGGACGCATCAACCACTACGCCTTCTGGGTCGACACCCGTGAGGAGCTGCTCATCGCCGCCGACGTCCTGGGCGAGAACGGCTACCCGATCGAGTACGGTCCCTCGATCCACGGCATCGGGGAGCAGAACTTCCTGTACTACCGCGAGCCGTCGACCCTCCGCATCGAGCTGAACACCGGCGGCTACCGCAACTACGTTCCCGACTGGGAGCCGAACACCTGGCGGCCGTCGCAGGGCTCGAACAACTTCTACCGCAACAGCGCCATGCCGATGTCGATGACCGAGTCGTTCCCGCCCGCCGACGGTCCGTCGGCGACCGAGGAGGGCGTGCCCGACGAGATCAAGGAAGCGCTCTTCAACCCCTACGCCAAACACGGCCAGGGCTGAGACCCGGCCGGGGCGGCGCGGCCGATCGCGCCGCCCCGGTCGCACCATTCGAACCCCCAGGAAGCAGACATGACGACGACGTCGACCGCACCCGAAGCCCCCTTCGCCCTCGCCCGCTACCGGGAGGAGGGTGGTGTGCGCCTGGGCCTCGTGGCCGGCGACCGCATCCGCCCGCTCGCCTCCGACGACCTCGGTGCGCCCGGACTGAACGCCTTCCTCGCCGCCCCCGACTGGGACCGGCTGGCGACGCTCGCGAAGAACGCCGAGGGCGGATGGATGCCGCTGGCCGACGTGACCCTGACGGCGCCGGTCGAGCCGCGACAGGTGCTGCAGACCGGTGCGAACTACCGGCAGCACGTGATCGAGCTGGTCGCGGCGGGGCTCACGAACAACAGCGATCGCACGCCCGAGGAGGCGCGTGAGTCCGCGGCGAAGATGATGGACGACCGTGCCGCGAACGGTGAGCCGTACTTCTTCATCGGCCTGCCCGCGTGTGTGGTCGGCGACGACGTGCCGCTCGCGCTGCCGGCCTACAGCGAGGTGCACGACTGGGAGCTCGAGCTCGCCGTCGTGATCGGCCGCGAGGCGTTCCGCGTCTCTCGCGAGGAGGCGCTCGACCATGTCGCGGGGTACACCATCGCCAACGACATCACCACGCGCGACCTCGTCTTCCGCAAGGACATGAAGGAGATCGGCACCGACTGGTACCGCGCGAAGAACGCGCCCGGCTTCCTGCCCACCGGACCCTTCCTCGTGCCGGCGCCGTTCGTCGACGGCTCGGACCTCGCCGTGCGGCTCGAGCTCAACGGCGATGTGATGCAGGATGCCTCGACCAGCGACCTGCTGTTCGACATCCCGGCTCTCATCTCCGGCGCCTCGCAGACCATGCCCCTGCTGCCGGGCGACATCCTGCTCACCGGCAGCCCTGCCGGCAACGGCCAGCACTGGAAGCGGTTCCTGCGCGACGGCGATGTCATGACGGGCACCATCGCCGGTCTGGGCACCCAGGTGGTCCGCTGCGTCGCGGATCCCGTCGCCGATCCCGCGGCCGCCCGATGATGTCCCACTTTCTGCCCATCGTGTCCCGATTCCGATTGGTTCAGCCCACCGCAATCGATCGAAATCGGGACATGCTGACCGCAGGCACAAGAGGCTTCGCGTGAGCACGCCTTCCGAGCACCCCGCCGACCTCGACCGCCGGAACCCCGAGGCTGAGATCGCCGCGCGCGCGGCGGCTCACCGGCGCACCCGCCGCGAGGGCTTCGGCTCGCCGATCCGCCCCGTGGCCATCCTCTGACCCGCACACCATCCTGAAGAACAGAGAGGTTCTGACATGACCGCCGTACGCAAGGTCGCCGTCATCGGCGCCGGAGTCACCGGCCTCGCCGCCGCCATCCAGCTCGCGAAGGCGGGCGTCGAGGTCGACGTCTTCGAGGCGAAGCCCGAGCTCAGCGCGCTCGGCTCCGGCATCTCGCTGCAGGGCAACGCCCTGCGCGTCTTCGACGCCCTGGGCGCGTGGGACGACATCCGCGCTGCCGGCTATCCCTTCGAGGGCCTCAACCTGCGCGCGCCCGGACCGGCTGCGCCGATCGTCGCCGAGCTCCCGGACGTCAAGACGGGCGGGCCGGATTATCCGGCGGCGATGGGGATGCCGCGGCCCGCGCTCGCGCAGATCCTGCTGGCCCATGCGGAGAAGGCGGGCGCCCACGTGCGCTTCGGCGTGAAGCTGACGGCGCTGGAGACCGGCCCCGGCGACAGCGTGAGCGTGGTCGTCGACGGCGAGAGCGCGGAGGAGTACGACCTCGTGATCGGCGCGGACGGTCTGCACTCGACGGTGCGGGAGCTCATCGGCATCGACGAGAAGCCGCAGCCGACCGGCATGGGCATCTGGCGCACCTTCGTCTCGCGCCCCGCCGACGTCGTGCGCAGCGAGCTGTACTACGGCGGCCCGGTCTACATCGCTGGCTACACGCCGACCGGCGACGACACGATGTACGCCTTCCTCGTCGAGAAGGCGCAGGACCGCTTCGCCGTCTCGGACGAAGAAGCCACGCGCATCATGCTCGAGGAGTCGCGTGCGTATGGCGGGCCGTGGAACGCCATCCGCGCCGACCTCGAGAAGGGAGCGCGCGCGAACTACACCTGGTTCACCCAGCACATCGTGACCGAGCCGTGGAACCGCGGACGGGTGGTGATCATCGGGGATGCCGCGCACTCGTGCCCGCCGACGATCGCCCAGGGCGCGGCGCAGGGCCTCGAAGACGCCTTCGTGCTGACCGAGCTGCTCACCTCGCGCGACGCCGTGGACCAAGGGCTGTGGGACGAGTTCCACGCACGACGGCTGCCGCGTGCGACCGCGGTGGTGGAGGCATCCGTCCAGCTGGGCCAGTGGCAGATCGACGGCAACCGCGACGCGGACGCCGGCGGGCTGATCTTCGGCATCGCACAGAAGATGGCGCAGCCCGCATGAGCGCCGGCGAAGCCGGAGCGATCACCCGCACCGCGGTCACCGATGTCCACGCCCACCTTCTCCTGCCTGCGCTGCATGCGGAGGTGGAGCGGCGGGCGCCGGAGGGCGTGGCCGAGGCCGCCGACCTCGAGCGTCGCCGCAACGGCGTCGAGAGCCTGCAGGCCTCCGGGGCGATGGTCGGCGCGCGCATCCCGAAGCTCACCGACGTGAACGCACGGTTGGCCGCGATGGATGCGCAGGGCGTTGAGCGGCAGTGGGTCAGCGTATCCCCGAACCATTTCTACCCGTGGGCGCCTGAGGGTCTTGCGGTGTGGGTGGCCATGGAGACCAACCGCCTCATCGCCGAGCACGTCGCGCAGGCACCCGACCGGCTCACCGGGCTCGGAGTTGTGCCACTGCAGCATCCGTCGCGGATCGTCGAGTATCTCGACGACGCCGTGCTCGGGCGGGGGCTCGCCGGCGTCGAGATCTCGTCGTTCGCCGGCGACGTCGAACTGTCGGACGAACGACTCGAGCCGTTCTGGGCGCGTGCGGCCGAGCTCGGGTGCGTCGTGTTCCTGCACCCGTTCGGCTGCAGCCTCGACGAACGGCTCGACCGGTTCTACCTGTCGAACACCGTCGGCCAGCCCACCGAGAACGCCGTCGCGCTGTCGCACCTGATCTTCGCGGGCGTCCTCGACCGCCACCCGGGCCTCAAGATCGTCGCCGCGCACGGCGGCGGCTACCTGCCGTTCGCGATCGGCCGATCCGACCGCGCGTGGCGCGTGCGACCCGAGGCCCACGGCTGCGTGCACGAGCCGTCGAGCTACCTGAAGAAGCTCTGGTTCGACACCGTCGTGCACGACCCGGTCGCGCTCCGGCACCTGGTCGAGGTGGCCGGCGCGGGCCGCGTGCTGCTGGGAAGCGACTTCCCTTTCGACATGGGCCTGGACGACCCGGTCTCCTTCGTGCGCGGCGCCGGCCTGCCCGCCGAGCTCACCCAGCGCATCCTCGGCGGCAACGCCGACGCGCTCCTCGCGACCAAGGTGCCGGCATGAGGCACGCCCGGTGCACGGGCGGTTCCCGCGCAGGGGACGGCGGCGCCTGATCCGATCGTCAGGGTGTCATGCGGAGGCGCTTCGGCAGCGGTCCGCTGGGCTCGCGCGACAGCGTGGGGACGGTGCGCATCAGCGCCTCGCGCAGCCAGACGATGGCTGCGTCATCCTCGTCGCGGGGGTGCCAGTAGACGCACTCCCTCATCGGAATCGTGATTCCCTCGGGCAGCTCGAAGATCGCCAGGTGGAGGGTGCGCGACGCTTTCGCGGCCAGCATCCGAGGCACGAGCGCCACCATCTCGGTGCCCGACACGAGCAGCGGAAGCGAGGCGAGACCGAACAGCCGCGCGCCGACGACGTGATCGATGCCGGCTTTGCGGAGGACGTCCTGCATGTTGTCGTGGTCGGGGTCGTTCAGGTACGCGATGGCGTGCGGCAGCTCCGACAGGCGGGCGATGCTGGGCTCCGGAGAGGACAGCGCGGCGTTCCCGGGATCGGCGATGAGCACGAAGTCATCGGTGAACAGCGCTTGGCTGTCTCCCGGGATGTTGAACCCGACCGGCCCGACGATGACGTCCAGCCGACTGTAGGGACTGAGCGTTCCGTCGCGCTCCGGCTGCGGAACGAAATCGACGGACGCGCGCGGGGCCATCTCCGAGAACGTCCGCAGCAGGGGCCCCGCAAGGATCGCCGTCATGTAGTCCGTCGCACCGATGACGAAGCGCCGCTCTGTCTGGGTGGGATCGAAGGACTCCTTCCGGTCGATCACCGGCTCCAGTTCGCGCACGGCGCGACTCACGGCCGGAAGCAGATCCCGCGCGAACGGCGTGAGCTGCATCGTGCGACCGGCGCGCACCAGCAGATCGTCGTCATAGTGCCGGCGCAGCCGGGCCAGCGCGGCCGATGTGGCGGGCTGGCTCAGATGCAGCCGCTCGGCGGCGCGCGTGACGTTCCGCTCTTCGAGCAGCGCCAGGAGCGGACGCAGCAGGTTCAGATCGAACGTCGCCAACGTCGCCTTCCTATCCATGGTGTGGATACCACGCATGCCCGATTGCAGATTGCATGAATACTACGCCGTTGAAACCATGGAACGTCGCACGCGGACGCGCGGCATCCGACTTCACCGTTGAAGGAAGCAGTACCCTCATGGCCGAGACCATCACGTCACCCAGCCCATCCCAGGCCAAGGCATCCGGCGAGTTCCGCCGCGGATGGCCGACGCTCGTGTTCAGCACGTTCGGCGCGGCGGTGGGCCTCAGCTCGCTGGGCTACATCCTGGGCACGATGGTCGTGCCGCTGCAGGCGGAGTTCGGCTGGGGGCGGGGCGAGATCAACCTCGCGTCCCTGATGAGCTCGCTCGGGCTGGCGGCAGCGCTCCCCTTCGTCGGCCGATTCCTCGACCGGTTCGGCGTCAAGCGCGTCGCGATCATCTCGATCCCGCTCTTCGTGCTCATGCTCGTCATGATCGGCCTGTTCACCACGAGCCTGGCGACCTTCCTCGCGTTCTACGCGCTCGCCGGCATCCTGGGCGCCGGAACCTCGGCCGTGACGTACTCCAAGGCCGTCGTCGAGAAGTTCGACCGTCGCCGCGGCATCGCCCTGGGCATCGTCGCCGGCGGGCTCGGCGCGGCCGGTCTGTTCCTGCCACCGCTCATGGGCATCGTGATCGCCGACAACGGCTGGCGCGCGGCGTACCTCACGATGGCGCTGCTCGGTGCGCTGCCGTTCGTCCTCGTGTTCTTCGCCCGCCTCAGCGCACCGGCAACCGTCGCGGCGGTGGACCGCTCCACACTGCCGGGACTCACGGTCGCGACCGCCCTGCGCAACCGGGCGTTCTGGAGCCTGTGCGTCGTCTTCTTCCTGCTCGGCTGGGCGCTGTTGACGATGGTGCCCCACTTCGTTCCGCTGCTGATCGACTCCGGAGTCGATCCGGTGCGGGCCGCGTTCCTGTCGTCGCTGGTCGGAGTGGGGACCGTCATCGCCCGGCCGCTGATCGGCTGGCTCTTCGACCGGTTCTACGCCACCTATGTCGCCGTCCCCCTCTTCCTCGCTGCCGCGCTGGGGTGCCTCCTCCTGCTGTGGGCCGGCCCGAGCTTCGCCCCGCTGACCGCGCTCCTCATCGGCATCGGATTCGGCGCCGAGATCGACCTCATGGGGTACCTCAGCTCGCGCTACTTCGGCCCGCGCGCCTTCGGCACCCTTTACAGCATCGTCTACAGCGTGTTCATGATCGGCAGCGCCTTCGGCCCGGTCACCGCCGGCTTCGCGTTCGATGCCACGGGCAGCTACGACATCCCCCTCATCACGGCCGCGAGCATGATGGTGGTCGCCACCGTCATCCTCCTGACGCTGCCGCGCTTCTCGAAGGAGACCGACGCATGACCGATGCCCCGCAGCTGCAGCGGCTCGCGGAAGGAGTCTGGGCGTACGTCCAGCCCGACGGCGGGTGGATGATCAACAACACCGGGCTGGTCGACGATCCGAGCGGTGCGACGAGCATCGACGTCGCCTCCACGGCCGCGAGGACGCGCGCGTACCTCGATGCGGCCGCACAGGTCGCGTCCTCGCCGATCCGGCGGGTGGTGCTCACCCACTCCCATCCGGATCACTGCAACGGCGCTTCGCTGCTGCCGGATGCCGAGATCGTCGCGCACCGCCGGGTCGCCGACGATCTGCGTGCGCCCCACCGGCTGGCACCGCACATCTTCACGCCGTTCGTGCAGGGGGATGTCGCGCCGCGGATCCCGACGCTCGTGTTCGACGACGCGCTGACGATCGCGCCCGAAGGGCGACGGATCGAGGTGCGGCATCCGGGCACGCCCGCGCACACCACGGGGGATTCGTACGTCTGGCTTCCCGCCGAGCGGGTGCTCTTCACCGGCGACCTGGTCTTCCACGGCGGCACCCCGTTCGCGCTGTCGGGATCGCCCGTGGGCTGGCTGCGCGCCCTCGAGCAGATGGCGTCGCTCCAGCCCGAGATCGTCGTGCCCGGCCACGGGCCGGTCGGCGGGCCGGAGCTGTTCGCTCCCGTCGCGGATTACCTCCGGTTCCTGATCGACGCCGCGGCCGATGCGCGCGTTCGCGGGCTCTCGCCGCTCGAGGCGGCGCGCACGCTCGATCTGGGCCGGTTCGCCGGACTCGCGGAGAAGGAGCGGATCGTGGGAAACCTCCATCGCGCGATCGCCGAAGCGGAGGGCGGGCAGCCCGACATCCCCGCCGCCTGGCAGGACATGTACGAGTACAACGGCGCCCAGCCGCTGGAGTGCCATGCCTGATCCGCTCATCGCACGAGAGGAAGCGCCCGAATGAGAATCGCCCGCTGGAGTCACGACGGTGCCGTCGACGAGGGGTTCGTCGTGGACGATCGCGTCGTCGGCTTCCCGGACGGTCTGACCGTCGCCGGGATCCTCGCCGGGGGACTGGATGCCGCGCACGCGGCGTTCGCGCACGTCCAGGGCGACCTCGGCGCCTCGCTCGCCGAGGTGCGGCTGCTCGCGCCGCTGGTGCCGGCATCCGTCCGCGACTTCGTCGCCTTCGAGGAGCACGTCGAGGGGGTGAGCGCGGGGGTGGAAGGCAAGAGCCACGTCGCCGACGAGTGGTACGAGGCCCCCACGTTCTACTTCACGAACCCGCACACGATCCTCGGTCCCGGCGACGTGCTGCATCCACCGGTGACCCAGCGGCTCGACTTCGAGCTGGAGGTCGCGGTGGTCATCGGCGGTGCAGCGGGCGCTTCGACAAGCTCAGCGACCGGCGGGTCGGACGCGGCGACCGATGGCTCGGCGACCGGCTGGACCAACCTGACCGTCGAGGACGCGGCATCCGTCGTCTTCGGGTACACGATCATGAACGACTGGTCGGCCCGCGACCTGCAGGGCCGCGAGATGAAGGTGCGCCTCGGGCCCGCGAAGGGCAAGGACTTCGGGACCTCGCTCGGCCCGTGGATCGTCACGGCCGACGAGCTCGAGCCCTTCCTCGACGCCGACGGCTTCCTTGCGATCCGCGCCGAGGTCTACGTCAACGGCGAGCTCATCGGCGAAGACCTGGTGTCCAACGCCGGCTGGCCGTTCCCCGAGTTCGTCGCCTACGCGTCGCGCAATTCTCGCGTGGTGCCGGGCGACGTGCTGGGCAGCGGGACGGTTGGCAACGGCGGATGCCTCGGCGAGCTGTGGGGCCGCAACGGCAGGCTCGTGCCGCCGCCGCTGCAGCAGGGCGACGAGGTGCGCATGGTCGTGGAGGGCATCGGGGAGCTCATCGGCACGGTCGGCCTCGCGGTGCCGGCGCCGGAAGTGCCGCCCGCACGCCCGCGTGCGCGTCTGCGGCGCCGGGAGATCGACCCCGCCTGAGACCTTCGCCGTCGGTGCGGTTTCCGCTGCCGACGGCGAACTCCCGCGAGCACGAACGAAAGGGCCGGATCATCCACGGACGATCCGGCCCTCTCGTGTCGATCAGGCGCCTGCGACCGGGGCCGGCTGCTGCCGGCGGAGGATGAACGCGAGGATCACCGCGACGATGGCCGCGGCGATGCCGACGATGCCCACGGCGACGGGCAGCGGCGCTCCGGTGCCGGCGGTGAGCGCGCCCATCACGAGCGGCGTGACGAACTGCCCGAAGAAGAACGCGGCGGTCCACCAGCCGGTCGCGCGGCCGCGCTCCTCGAACCGGGTCCGCGAGACGACCCACGTGACGAGCGAGGGCAGCAGGATGCCGGAGCCGTAGCCCGCGACGATCGCGCCGATCAGCACCCCGGCGAAGCCGCCGAAGAGCCACACGATGATCATGCCGGCGGCCTGGAGCCCGAACGCCAGCGGCAGCTGGAGCCGCGTGCCTGCCTTCGCGATGCGGGGGAACGTGAAGGCGCCGGCGGCGGTGGCGAGCGAGGCGATCGCCGCGACCAGGCCGATCGTGGCCGTGTCATCGGCGGCGACGCCCGTGCCCACGACGAGGTAGCTGACCTCGATGATCATGACGTAGAACGTGAAGCCGCCGAAGAGTGTGACCACGAGCGGCAGGCCGAGGATGCGCCACGGCACGCGCGCCTTCTCGCCGGTCGGCACGTGGAGGTCGGTCGAGTCGCCGCGACCAGGCTCCCACAGCGAGAACACCATGGCCACGGCGATCGGGATCGCGATGGCGTAGATCCAGAACGGCGCGTGCCAGCCGGCTGAACCCACTGCGCCGCCGAGGGCGATGAACACCGTCGCACCGAGGGTCGTGGCGACGGTCTGCAGGCTGAGGTACCGGTTGCGGCGGTTCTCCTCGTGGAAGTAGTCCACGATGAGCGTCGTGCAGACGGTCATGATGGCCGCCTCGAAGAGCCCCACGAAAGCGCGGCTGATCAGGATGCCGGTCAGGTTGTCGAGCCACGCCGGCACGGTGCCGGCCACGGCGTAGGCGAACATCGCCACGACCAGCAGCGTCTTGCGGCCGGTGCGGTCGATGATCTGCCCCGCGAACGGTGCGAACAGCGCGATCATCAGCGCCGGGATGGCGACGATCATCGGCACCAGTACGTCTGCACCCGGCGCTTCTGCGAAGTGCGCCGAGAGCTGGGGCAGGACGGGAGTGATGAGGACCGACCCCATCACGGGCATGCAGCTGCCGGCCAGCAGGAGGGCGGCCTGCCAGGCTCCGGCGCGTCGGGTCGGCGTCGGGGCGACCTCGAGGTTGGGCTTCGTCATTGAATCTCCTTTGACTCACCTTCATTGAAGGCCGTGCGGGGAGATCAGCGAAGAGCGATGCGGTTATCCGGGGCATCGATGCCATTGATGCCTTCGCAGCCCGCTCCGCACGCGGGCCCCGTTCCGTCGCGCCGCCCCGGCGCGACGGACTCTCAGCCTGCGGAGCGGAACCGATCCACGAGCCGGCGGTACACCTCTGCGCTGGGCTTGGCGGTGCGCTCGAAGGTCTCCCGGTCGACGCTGTGCAGCCCGAGCTGCGGGCCGTAGCCGAAGATCCACTCGAAGTTGTCCATGAGCGTCCAGTGGCAGTAGCCGATCACCGGCACCCCGTCGGCGATCGCCTGCGCCAGCCCGGCGAGCGACGGCTCGATGAACGCGGCACGGATGCTGTCGTCCGGCGTGCCTACGCCGTGCTCGCTGACGAGGATCGGAACGCGCGCGACCGAGTAGGCGTACTCGACGGCACCGCGCAGCGAATCGGGTTCGACCGCGGTGCCCATGCCGTTGACGCTCGCGCCGGGTTCCGGCGGGAGTTGGCCGTCGGGGCCGTACGCGATGCGCTCGTAGTTCTGGACGCCGACGAAGTCGTCGTCGCGGGCGAGCTCCAGCCAGTGCTCGTAGACCTCGGCGCGCTTGCGATCGCGCGTCGCCTCGCCGCCGGGGCCGGCGACGTCATCGACCAGCGCGAGCGAGAGGCCGACGCGCAGGTCGGGGCGACGCGCCTTGATCGCCGCCTTGCCTGCGCGGTGGCCGGCGGTCATGCCGGCGCGCATGCCGGCGAAGTCCTCGCGCAGCATGACGTTGCCTGCGCGGTAGGTCTCGACGCCGGCTTCCCGCCCGGCAGCCTCGAGCGTCTGGCGCTCCAGTTCGGCGACGAACTCGGGCAGGTGCGCCCACGTCAGCATCTCGGGCAGGTCCGGCTCGTTGAAGGTGACGCCGAGGGCGATCCGATCGCCGAAGCGGTCCATGACGACACCGCAGTACCGGGCGAACAGCTCCGGCGCCTCGGGGTCGAGCCACGCACCGCGCGCCGCGAACCAGTGCGGGGACGTGAAGTGATTGAACGTCACGATCGGCGCCAGGCCGCGGGCGAGGCATCCGTCGATCACAGCCTCGTAGTGCGCGAGCGCCTCGTCCGAGAACTCGCCCCCCTGAGGTTCGATGCGCGCCCACTCCACGGAGAAGCGGTACGCGTTCAGCCCGAGTCCGGCGACGAGGTCGAGGTCGGACTCCCACAGCTCCCAGCCGTTCGTCGCTTTGCCTGAGCGGTCCTGGAAGACGGTGGGCGTCACGTTCTCGAGGAACCAGGTGTCGCTGTGGACGTTGTCGCCCTCGTTCTGGTGTCCGGCGGTGGCGACGCCCCACAGGAAGTCGGAGGGGAAGACGGGCGATGTCATGGGCGAGTCCTTTCTCGGCATCCTCAGCCTGCCACAATTGTTCACTGAATAAAAGTATGTTTCACTGTGCGGATCCGCAGGAGATCGCCAACATTAGGCGCTCACTAACGGTGAGCAGGCGAATCCGAATGGCCAAACGGGTCGTCCGGGGTCAGCCTTGGTCGAAGGATCGCGCCACCCGACGGCGATCCGCGACACCGAAGTCCGCAGCAGCACACCGATCACAGGAGATCAGGATGTCCCTTCACACCATCCGCGGCGCCGCCGTCATTGCGGCCGTCGCCGCCACCGTCCTCACCCTCACCGCGTGCAGCGGAGCTGCCGAATCCAGCGACGGCGGAGATACGGCCGACACGTCGAAGCTCACCATCGCCCTCGACTCCGACCAGGCCGCGCTCGGCTACGACCCCGTGCGCTACGGCAGCGGACAGCGGTTCTTCTACGAGGGCATCTACGACTCGCTGTTCCTCCTCGACGAGGAAGGTCAGGTCGTGCCCGACCTCGTCACGTCGTTCGAGTACAACGAGGACCAGACGCAGCTGACGCTCGACCTCGACACCACCGCCACGTTCGACGACGGCACCGCGCTCAGCGCCGACCTTGTCAAGGAGAACCTCGACGCCCGCGGCAATCCCGATCTCTCGGCCTACAGCGGGTTCGCCGCCGGCGGTGAGAGCGAGATCTCGGACGTCACGGTCGTCGACGACGACACCGTCACGCTCACCTTCGCCGCAGCCCAGCCCGGATTCGAGGCGAACCTCGTGCTGCCCGCGGGCGCCATCGTCGGCCCCACGGGGGCCGCGGACCGTTCCAGCCTCGACACGACGCCGGACGGCTCCGGCCCGCTCACCGTCGACGAGGATGCGACCGTCAAGGGCAACTCGTACCTGCTCGTGAAGAAGGACGACCACGACGCGGCAGCGGACTACCCGTTCGACTCCTATGAGTTCCGTCCGATCCTCGACCCCCAGGCGCGCGTCAACGCGGCGATCTCGGGCGAGGTGGATCTCGCGTTCATCACGTCGGACACGCAGGCGCAGGTCGAGTCGGCCGGCGTCGGGCTCGTCGCGAACGGCGGCACCGTCCAGAACATCGTCGCGTTCGACAAGACCGGGGCCCTCGGCCCGCAGTGGGCGGACCCGCGCGTCTACCAGGCGCTCTCGATGGCCATCGATCGTGAGGCGTACGTCAACGCCGTGCACCCCGGCGAGCTGCCGACGGCGAACGCCCTGCCTGCCGACGACCCCGGGTACCTGCCTGAGCTCGATGAGGAGTACGCCTACGACCCCGACGCCGCCAAGGACCTCCTCGCCGAGGCCGGCTACCCCGACGGGTTCGACTTCACCTTCACGATCTCGTCCGCGAGCCAGCGCGATCTCGAGGCCCTGCAGCCGTACTGGGAGGCGATCGGCGTGAACATGACGCTGAAGAACGCGGCCTCGACCGAGGAGATCTTCGCGGTCGTGCAGACCGAGCCGCTCGGCGGCCCGCTGCCGCTGACCTGGACCAACCCGCTCGGCAACGTGTTCGGCGTGCTGTTCGGCTTCGCGAACTTCCACGGTGCGGAGAACCCAGAGATCCAGGCGGCCGCCGGTGCCTACGGTGCGGCGACGGGCGACGAAGAGGCCCAGGCCGCGGCGCTGAAGGACCTCAACCGCGCGATCGTCGACTCGGGATGGCTCATCCCGCTGTTCGAGCAGCTCGCACCGTGGGCCTACAACACCGCGAAGGTGGCAGAGCCCACCTTCCCGGGCGCCGAGGCCTTCCCGATCCTGGCCACGATCCAGCCCGCATCCTGATCCGATGGCGGTGCCGGCGGGCTCATCCCGCCGGCACCGCCGTCAGGAGGAGTTCCGATGCTCATCTTCGTCCTGAAGCGCGTCGCCTGGGCCCTGCTCACGCTGCTGATCGCGTCGTGGATCGCGTTCGTGCTCGTCCATCTCTCGGGCTCGACGCCCGGGGGCGTGGCGCTCGGCCAGTCCGCGACGCCCGAGCAGGTGGTCGCCTACAACGAGTCCATCGGCTGGTACGAGCCCTGGATCCAGCAGTACGTCGCCTGGGTCGGGCAGGTGCTGCAGGGGAACCTCGGCACGTCTCTGATCGACGGGCGCCCGATCGGCCCCGACATCGCGAAGCGGCTGCCGGTCACGGCGGCGCTCGCCGCCGGGGGAACGATCCTGAGCGCCGTGCTCGGCATCGTGCTCGGG
This sequence comes from Microbacterium sp. B35-30, assembly GCF_010634855.1. GTDB lineage: Bacteria > Actinomycetota > Actinomycetes > Actinomycetales > Microbacteriaceae > Microbacterium. The sequence continues at coordinate 30,885 of NZ_MWLQ01000008.1, forward strand.
GTGATCGCCGCCGTCCGCCGCGGCGCCGTCGACCGGTTCATCACGGTGCTCACCGGCGTCATGCTGTCGCTGCCCGCCTTCTGGGTCGGCATCCTGCTGGTGTACGTCTTCGCCGTGCAGCTGCGACTGCTGCCGGCCACGGGCTTCGTCCCGTTCGAGGTCAGCCCCGAGAAGTGGTTCAAGTCCCTCGTGCTCCCCGTGCTCACGATCGCGATCACCTCGGCCGGGTTCATCGCCCGGCAGACCCGCGCCTCGATGGCGGAGGCGCTCGCGCAGGAGCACATCCGCACCCTCCGCGCCGTCGGCACGCCGAGCGGGCGCATCATCTACGTGCACGCCCTGCGCAGCGCGAGCCTGCCGATCCTCGCGACGATCGCGGTCCAGTTCATCGTCCTGTTCGGCGGCTCGGTCATGATCGAGCTCCTGTTCGCGCTGCCCGGCATCGGGCAGGCGATGCAGTCGGCCGTCGGCTCGGCTGATCTGCCGTTCGTCCAGGCCCTCGTGCTCGTGGCGACTCTCGTCGTCGTCATCGTCAACGTGGTGCTCGAGACCCTCAACCGCACCCTCGACCCGAAACTGCGCACATCATGACGGTCTCGACCACCTCCATCCTCACCATCCGCCGTACCGAGCGGCGGAAGGGCTACCGGCTGTTCCGGTCGCCGACCGCCGTCCTCGCCCTCGCCTGGCTCATCGGGCTGGTCGTCGCATCGCTGACCTCGCCGCTGTGGCTGCGGTACGGGCCGCTCGAGCAGGACCTCTCCGCCGTGCTGCAGGGCCCGTCCGCCGCGCACCTCCTCGGCACAGACGAGCTCGGTCGCGATCTGCTGTCGCGCATCGTGACGGCGGCCGCATCGACGCTCGCGATCGGATGCATCCCGCCGATCGTCGCGGTGCTCATCACCGTTCCGGTCACCCTGTGGGCTGTGCGCAGCCCGCGGGCCGAGGCGACGATGAACCGCGTCAGCGAGATCGTGATGTCGCTGCCGGGGACGGTGATCATCCTCGCGTTCATCGCGGCGGTCGGCACCAACATGCCGCTCGTCATGACGCTCCTCGGCGTGCTCCTCTTCGGTGCCCTCTACCGGATCTTCTTCGGTCAGGCTAAGGCGCTGCAGAAGCAGCTGTTCGTCGAGGCCGCCGCGGTCGACGGCGTGCGGCCGACCGCGGCGAGCTTCCGCCACGTGCTCCCGAACATGTCCACGACGGTGATCGTGCAGTTCGTGCTCTTCTTCGGCGTCGGCATCATGATGCAGGCCGGCCTCGCGTTCATCGGCCTCGGCCCGCAGCCGCCCGAGCCCACCTGGGGCGGCATGATCCAGACGGCCGCCCGGTTCATCTTCCAGCAGCCCTGGATGATGGTGCCCACCGGCGCGGTGCTTGCTCTGACGATCATCGCGGCGAACTCGCTCGCCGATGTGCTCTCGGGCGGCGCGGCCACGCCGCCCCCGCTCGTCGCGCTGCGCCGGCGCAAGAAGAAGACCGCGTCGGATGACGAGTACCTCGTCGCGCTGTCGCCCGCGGGTGCCGGGGCCTCCGTCCCCGCCGAGGCGACGGCGCTGTTCCCCGTGGAGACCTCCGCCGACCTGCCTGAGGTCGTCGCCGCGCTGCCGGCCGACAACATGGGCACCAGCGCGCCGGATCTGACCGACCGCACGCCTGCCCGCGCCGCCGCCGACGGTGAGCTCATCATCGAGGACCTCGTGCTGGGCGTCGAGGGCGGGCCGGCGCTCGTGACGGGGGTCTCCCTGCGCGTGCAGCCCGGCCGCGTCATGGGCCTCGTCGGCGAATCCGGCTGCGGCAAGAGCGTGACGTCGTACGCGATCCTCGGCCTGCTCTCGCCCGGCCTCGCCGTGCGCTCCGGCCGCATCCAGTGGGGTGCGGCCGACCTCGCCCAGGCCGACGAGCGCACCCTCGCCAAGGTGCGCGGTCACGACATCGCCTTCATCTCGCAGGAGCCCGGTCGCGCTCTCGATCCCATGTTCACGGTCGGGTGGCAGCTCGGCGCCGCAGTCAAGCGACTGCGGGGAGTAGCGTCGCGCGAGGCGAAACGGATCGCCGCAGGCCTCCTCGAAGACGTCGGAATCGTCGACGTCCCACGGGTGCTCAAGAGCTATCCGCATCAGATCTCGGGGGGCATGGCGCAGCGCGTCGCGATCGCCCTCGCCCTGGCCGGCTCGCCGCGGCTGCTCGTGGCCGACGAGCCCACGACGGCGCTGGACGTCACCATCCAGGCCGAGATCCTCGCCTTGCTGCGCGGTCTCGTCGCGGCACGGGGCATGTCGATCATCCTGGTCACGCACGATCTCGGCGTCGTCGCCGACCTCTGCGACGACGTCTCGGTCATGTACGCCGGTCAGATCGTCGAGACGGGCACCGTCCGTGACGTGCTCGTGCGACCGGAGCACCCGTACACGATGGCGCTCCTGGCTGCGGACCCGCATGCGATCGTCGAGTTCGAGGGCACGACGAGGCTGGCGTCGATCCCGGGCCAGGTCCCGCTGCCCGGATCGTGGACGACCGGATGCCGGTTCGCCCAGCGCTGCCGCTTCGCCCGCGACGAGTGCCTGACGGCGATCCCGCTGCTGCCGCGTGCCGAGGGCGTGGGCGGCGTGCGCTGCGTCCGCCGGGACGCGGTCCTGGGCCGCCAGGAGGAATGGCGACAGCCCGTCGCCGTCGGAGGGGGAGACCTGTGAGCACTGTGCAGGATCGAGGGGATGCCGTCGGCACCCCGCTTCTCGAGGTGCGCAACCTCGTCGTCCGCTACGGCAGGAAGGGCCCGGCCGCCGTGGACGATGTGTCGTTCACGATCGCGCGCGGTGAGACCCTCGGCCTCGTCGGCGAGTCCGGCTCCGGCAAGACCACCATCGGGCGCGCCATCCTGGGCCTCCAGCCGGTCACGAGCGGCCGGATCCTGTTCGACGGTCGCGACATCACCCGCCTGGGCGCCTCGCAGCGGCGTGCCCTGCAGGGCGACCTGCGGGCCGTGTTCCAGGATCCGTTCTCTTCGCTCAACCCGCGGCGCCCGATCGGCGACGCGATCACCGAGCCGTTGCGTGTGGCGGGTGTGCCGCGGGCGGAACGCGACCGGCGCGTGCAGGAGGTGCTCGACGCCGTCGGCCTCGCGCCGGGGTCGGAAGCCCGCTACCCGCGCCAGTTCTCGGGCGGGCAGCGCCAGCGGATCGCGATCGCCCGCGCGCTCGTCACCGATCCGCGGCTCGTGGTGTGCGACGAAGCCGTGAGCGCTCTGGATCTGTCGACGCAGGCCCAGGTGCTGAACCTCCTCGCCGACCTCCGGGCCGGCAAGGACCTCGGCTATCTCTTCATCGCGCACGACATGGCCGTCGTCGAGTTCCTCGCCCAGCGCGTGGTCGTCCTCAACCGCGGCCGTGTGGTGGAGGAGGGACCGACGCTGGAGGTGATGCGCAACCCGCGCGAGCACTACACGCGCGTGCTGATGGCGGCGTCGCCGGTTCCCGATCCGGACGAACAGGCGCGCCGTCGGGAGGCGTGGCGGGAACTCAAGGCCTCCGCCCCGGCGCCCACCGCCTGAGCGCGGCCAGTGGCCTGACCGCAGGGCACTGGCCCGGCTGCTGGTCAGTGGAACGTCGCGTCGACGAGGGGTGAGAGCGCCTGCGCGGTCTCGCGGAACGCGTTGACCATGGGGTTGAGGCTGTCGGTGAGGCTGCAGAGCACGATCGTGGCGGGTTGGATGTCGTGGATCGGGATGAACGCCAGCTCCTCACGCCGGTAGTGCCGGCTCGCCGATTCGCCCGCGATGTTGACTCCGGCGCCCGCCGCGACAAGTTCGAGCAGACCCTCGACGCTGTCGGCGGTCGGTCCACGCCGGGGGCGGGTGCCGTCGGGGCGAGGATCCACGAGCCACCAGTCCACGACCTCGGGCACGCCCTTCGCGACGGAGACGAACACCTCGTCGCCCGTCTCCAGGATCGAGAGCGACTCGCGGTGCGCCAGCGGGTGATCCGAGCGGACCACGAGGACGCGCGCCTCGCGCCAGAGCGGCTCGGCGCGCACACGCGGGGGCAGGTGCATCGGCCACGGGGCGAAGACCACATCCACCCGTCCGGCCTCGAGATCCTCGGCGACATCGAAGAACCCCAGGCGCCGCATCTCGATCCTCGCCTGCGGGATCGCCTGCATGGTCGCGGCGATGGCAGCGGTCGTGAGCGTGCCCGCACCGGCCGCGACGACGCCCACCCGAAGCACCGGGGCGTCCCGGTCCCGCTTCACCGAACGAGCCCATCCGAGCAGCTGGTCGTGGTCGTCCTGCACCCGCCGGGCGAGGGGCAGCAGGTCCCGGCCGTAGGGCGTCAGCTCGACCTTGCGCGGGCTCCGGTCGAACAGCTTCACGCCGAGCTGCTGCTCGAGGCGACTGATCTGCTGGCTGAGCGACGGCGGCGTGATGCTGAGGCGTTCCGCGGCCCGGCCGAAGTGCAGCTCCTCGGCGAGCACGCAGAAGTACCGGATCACGTGGATAGGCACATCCATGCTCGGATCTTAGCCTGCGGCTAACGCCGGGTAGGGATGTCGAACTTCCTTCCTCCCGGCATCCTGCTGAGACTGGAGAGGTCCGGAACACCCGATCGGAATGGCCCGACAGTTCCGGCTGCCTAACGGCACGCACTGCTTTACGAGGAGGTAAGCATGACTCTTTTCCCCGTCGACGACCCCGACAAGGTCGCCTTCACCGGTGTCCTGCCCGCGGGGCCCCGTCCGTTCGTCCTCGGCGAGGGCCAGGGCGAGAAGTCCCTCGTCTTCGACCAGCTGTTCGAGATCCTGCTCTCGGGCGACGAGACCGACGACCAGTTCGGGGCCTGGACCATGAAGGCGCGTCAGGGCGACCGCATCCCCGCGCACGTCCACCTCAAGACGCACGAGTTCTTCTACGTCGTGGACGGCGAGATCTCGGTGTGGATGGATGACCAGGACGGCTACCACTCCAAGACCACGCTGACGACCGGCGACTTCGCCTACGTTCCGGCAGGGATCGTCCACGCCTTCAAGATCGAGAACACCACGACCGTGTTCGGTGCGGGCACCGCGGGCTTCGAGCGGTTCTTCCACGCCATCGGGCAGAAGACCGAGGCGGCCGAGCCGCAGGGCATCTTCGTGCCCGACTTCTCGGTGATGCGCGCGGCGGGGGAGAAGTACGCGACGATCTTCATGCCCGAGTTCCAGTTCCGCGACTGACCGCGCCATGTCCACGATCCTCGAGATCGACTTCGCACAGCCGTCCGGATTCCGACCGCTGTCGCTCGATCTGCGGACTCCGCCGGCCGCGGACGCCCCCGTCGTCGTGTTCCTGCACGGCGGCGGGTGGCTCCGCGGCAGCCGCAAGGTCTTCACGCCGGGGATCGGCGTCGAGGAGTCGTTCGACCGGATCGTGGCGGCGGGCTTCGCGGTCGCCTCGTGCGAGTACCGGCTGAGCGGCGAGGCGCTGTTCCCGGCGCAGCTGGACGATGTGGCGGCGGCACTGGCCTGGATTCACGCGCACGGCGCGGACCACGGCGTCGACGCCTCTCGCCTCGTACTGTGGGGAGTGTCGGCGGGCGCGACGCTGGCCGCCCTCACCGGGCTCGGCCGCGACGACGTGGGCGGGGTCGTGGACTGGTTCGGTCCCGCGGACCTGATCGCCCTGGCGCAGCACGACACCGGCGAGCCGCCGGCCGAGACGCGCGAGGCCCGCTGGCTGGGCGGTCCGGCGCCGGAGATCCCGGATGCCGCGCTCCAGGCGAGCCCGATCGCCCAGGTGCATGCCGGCTCGCCGCCGTTCCACATCTCGCACGGCACCGACGACGAGCACGTGCCGTTCGCGCAGAGCGCGTCGTTCGCCCGCGCGCTGCGCGCCGCCGGCGCCGACGTCGAGTTCCACCCGGTCGACGGCGGCCGGCACTTCTGGCAGGGGCTCGACGACACCGGGCCGGTGTTCGACCGCGCCATCGAATTCGTCGCGCGCGTCACCGCGCGCACGCAGCCGGGGTGAGGGCGATGCGCTCAGGTCGCGCGCAGCAGCCGCGAGATCTCGTCGGCGGTCGCGCGCAGGCGGGTCAGCAACGGGCCGCGCAGCGACGCGAGGTCGTGGCGCGACGAGGCGACGGCGATGTTGATGGCCGCGGCGGGCTTCGCGTCGCGGCCGAACACCGGCACCGACACCGACCGCAGGCCCGCGGCGACCTCCTCGTCCTGCAGTGCGTAGCCCTGCTCGCGGATCACGGCGAGGCGTTCGCGCAGCTGGTCGAGCGAGGTCGCGGCGTTGGGGCCGGCATCCGTTCCGAAATCGTGGCGCGCCAGCGTCGCGGCGAGCTCCGCGTCGCTGAGGTAGGCGAGCAGCAGCTTGCCCATCGACGTGTACGCGGCGGGCAGCGTCGAGCCCACCTGGATGTTCGCGGTGACGAGATCGGAGTTGCGCAGTCGCGCGAGGTACAGCACCTGGTCGCCGACGAGGACGCCGAGGTTCACGGTCTCGCCGGACTCCTCGGCGAGGTGACGCAGCGGCTGCTCGCTGAGCTGGACGAGGCTCGATCCGCGCAGCGCCGCCGATCCGAGCAGGAGCACGGCGACGCCGGGACGGATGCTGCCGTCGGGCAGGCGCTCGAGATAGCCGCCCTCTTCGAGCGTCGCGACGACGCGGAAGGCGGTCGGCATGGGGATGCCCGTGCGATCGCAGATCTCGCGCAGCTTGAGCGAGGTCACCGACTCGTCGAACAGACGCAAGACGTCGAGGCCTTTCGCGAGGGCCTCGATGCGATAGCGACTGTGGGCCTTGTCGCCGTCCCCGGTAGCGGGCGCCTCGTCCGGTGCTTTCATCGTGTGAAACCGTATCTGCTGGTCAGGGCTGCTGCAATGTCACGGGCGCACGCGGAAGACGCGGAGCTGCAACGCGAGCGTGGCGTAGTAGCCGACGAGCACCGTCAGCTCGAACACGACCTCGGGGCCGAGGGTGACGGATGCCGCGTGCCAGGCGTCGTCGTCGAGGTCTCCGTCGAGCAGCTGCTGGGTGGCAGCTGCCACGGCGGCCTCGTCGCCGGCGAACGACGAGGTGTCGCCGGCGCGCAGAGCGGCGAGTTCGGAGGACGTGAGCCCCGCCGCGGTCCCGACGGCCTCATGTGCCTCTCGCTCGAAGTCGCTGTCCCACCGCGCGGCGACGAGCAGGATCGCCATCTCCCGGGCGCGGGAGCTGAGCGCACCGCGGTACCGGATCGTCGCGCCGACGTCCTGCAGGGCGCCGCCGAGCTCGGGCACCAAGAGGAAGGCGTTGAAGGGACCGCGCAGCGAGCCGTCGGCGCGCGTCAGCGCGAAGTGCTGCGGCCCCTGGGCTCGCGGCCCGCCGGTGATGGCGTCGTACAGCTCGCGTTGTGCGCCGGCAAGGGCGCCGGGTGGGAACGGAGGCAGGCGCTCGGTCATCGTGCTCCTTCATTTGACGGACCGCTCCGATCAGCATACATTCGGTAGACGAAACTGACTTTCATCCAATGAACTCACCTGAGAGAAGTGTCATGGCCGACACCCTTCCCATCACGGACGTCGAACTCAGCGCGGCGGAGCACGACTTCCGCCTGCGGGTGTATCCCGCACCGCAGCCCGATGGCACCGTGCTCGTCTGGCTCCACGGCGGCGCCTTCATGTTCGGCGACTTCGACATGCCCGAGGCCGATGAGACGGCGCGGCAGCTCGCGCGCCGCGGCACGACCGTCGTCTCGCTCGACTACACGCTCGCGCCGACCGACGCGATCCCGGCGCTGCCCGTACCCGAGCCGGTCGAAGGGATGCCGTCCCCGGAAGAGCTCATCGCGTCGTACGGCGGTGACCGGGCACGGGCGCCGTATCCGGTCGCGTCGCTCCAGGCCGTCGCGGCGTTCGATTGGGCGCGCGCTCATGCGGCGGAGTTCGGCGGGCGCACGGATGCCGTGGCGATCGGCGGTGCGAGCGCCGGAGGCAATCTCGCGGCGGGCGCCGCGCTGCGGCTGCGCGACCGGGGCGCGGCCGGTCTGCTGGCGCAGGTGCTCGTGTACCCGGTGCTGCACGCGGTGCTGCCCGAGCCGGACGACGAGCTCGCCGCGATCCTCGCGCAGCAGCCGCCCGCACTGCGGTTCCCGCCGGAGGCGACGCGGGCGATCAACGCGAACTACCTCGGCGGCGCGTCGCCGGACGAGCTCTACGCATTCCCCGGTGGTCACCGTGTGCGCGGAGCGGCGCCGGCGCTCGTCGTGGCCAGCGAGGGCGACGAACTGCGGCCGTCGGCCGAGGCCTACGTCGGGGACCTCGCCGGCAGCGGCGTCGACGTCGAGTACGTCAAGGAGCGCGGCGCGATCCACGGATACCTGAACGTGGTCGGCGACGTCACCGCCGCACGCACCGCGGACCGCATCTCGCGCTTCCTGAACGAGCGCGCCGCCGAGGCGAACGCATGAACGGGGACTGGCTCGGGCTCGGCGGGTCGCGCGTGCTCGTCGCCGGCGCCGGCGGCATCGGCGGCGCCTGCGCGCTCGCGTATGCGGGTGCCGGGGCATCCGTCGCCGTCGTCGACCGCGATCAGCGCGCTCTGGACGCGATCGGCGCGGAGCTCGCGGCGACCGGCTCGCCCTTCGAGCTGATCCAGGCGGATCTCACCGAGCACGGGGCGGGGAAGCGCGTGGTCGCCGAAGCCGTCGAACGGCTGGGCGGGCTCGATGTGCTGCTGCACGCCGTCGGGGTCAACGACCGCCGCCCGATCCTCGAGTTCACGGAGGACGAGTGGGACCACATCCTCCGCGTGAACCTGTCGTCGCTGTTCGGCCTGGCCCAGGCCGCGGGGCGGCACATGGTCGGCCAGGGCCACGGTCGCGTGCTCGCGCTGTCGAGTGTCTCGGGGCTCCTCGCGCACCACTCGCACGGTCCGTACGCCGCCTCCAAGGGAGGCATCAATCAGCTGCTGCGCGTCATGGCGCGCGAGTGGGCGTCCGCAGGGGTCACCGTCAACGCGCTCGCCCCCGGCTACATCGAGACGCCGCTGACCGCGGGTCACCTGTCCAAGCCGGGCAAGCGGGAGGAGCTGGAGAGCCTCGTCCCCGCCGGCCGGCTCGGCACCCCGGACGAACTCACCGGCCCTGCGCTCTTCCTGTCCTCACGTCATGCCGGATTCGTCACCGGCCATGTCATGTACATCGACGGCGGGCGCACGCTCGTCTGACAACTGCCGGTCCCCGAGCTCGTCGAGGGACGGAACGAAGGAGACACCATGACCGACCCGCAGATCTATCCGCGCTTCGCTGGGAAGACCGTGCTCGTCACCGGCGCCGGCACCGGCTTCGGCGCAGAGATCGCCGTTCGCGCCGCGCAGGAGGGTGCGAAGGTCGCCGTGCACTACCGCTCGTCGAAGGCGGGCGCCGAGGCGACGCTGCAGCGTATCCGCGAGGCGGGCAGCGACGGCATCCTGGTCCAGGCCGACATCGGCTCGTGGGACCAGATCAAGCGCATGGCCGACGAGGTGTGGGCGGCTTTCGGGACTCTCGACGTGCTCGTGAACAACGTCGGCGACGTCTCGAGCGAGCAGATGAACTGGGACGAGCTCACGCAGGAGGCCCTCGACGCGGTCATCGACATCGACGTCAAGGGGACGCTCCTCATGACCCATGAGTTCGGCGAGCGGATGCTGGACCAGGGGCACGGCAATATCGTCCAGGTCGGCTCGACCGTGATCGTGCGGGGCTCCGCCCGCGCACCGCAGTACGCGGCCGCGAAGTACGCCATCCTCGGCATCACGAAGTCGTATGCGAAGGCGTTCGCCCCCGCGGTGCGCGTCAACACCTTCGCGCCGGGATTCATGGAGACCGAGCGGCTGCTGAACCGCGAGGACTGGAAGAACGGCCGCCGCGAGGTGCTGCTCTCGCAGACGCCGATGGGCGTCATCCCGCCGCCCGAGTTCGTCACCGGCGCCTGCCTGTGGCTCGCGACCGACGAGGCAGCCCATCTGACCGGCGGCTACATGCTCGCCGACGGCGGATTCAACATGGTCGGCGCCTGAGCGCGGGCCCACCCCCTCTCCTTCGGTCGTTGAGCGAGCGAAGCGAGACGAAACGCACTGAACCAAGGAGAAACCAATGAAGCTCATCACCTTCGACGGCGGCCGCGTGGGCCGTCTGGAACTCGAGGAGGGCGTGGTCATCGAGCTCGACGTGCCCTCGACCCGCGAGTACTTCGAGCGCGGCGGCAAGGTCACCGAGACCGGTGAACGCCTCGCGTACGCCGACGTCCGGCTCGAGGCGCCGATCCGCCCCAAGAAGTTCTTCCACACCGCCGGCAACTTCGCCGACCACCACAACGAGCTGACCGCCGTGGACTGGTCGCACCCCGTACACAAGGGCATCGTGTTCTTCCAGAACGTCGACGCGATCATCGGCCCGGGTGACGACATCGTGTACCCCGATCACCTGACCAAGGAGATGGACTACGAGCTCGAGCTGGCGATCGTGATCGGCAAGTCCGGCAAGTTCTTCGGCCCCGACGAGGCCGATGACTACATCGCGGGCTTCACGGTGTTCAACGACATCTCCGCGCGCGACATCCAGCGCAAGGAGATGGAGTCCGGCGTCTTTTCGTTCTCGAAGGCCATCGACACGTTCTGCCCGATCGGCCCGTGGATCGTCACGCGCGACGAGGTGCCCGACATGCACGAGCTGCCGATGCAGCTGCGGGTCAACGGCGAGGTGCGCCAGCAGGGCAACACGAACCAGACCCGCATCAAGTTCCCGCACCTGGTGGCGTACCACTCGCCGCAGACCTACACCGCCGGCGACCTCATCACGACCGGCACCATCTCGGGCGTCGCCGCCGTGCAGCCGAATCCGTTCGACTTCTACCTCAAGCCCGGCGACGAGATCGAGGCCGAGATCACCGGCATCGGCACGCTCCGCAACCGGGTGATCAGCTGGGAGGACCGCTACGGCGAGCCCGCTCCGCAGCGGGTCGACTGGTGAGGCTCGCCAACCTCGCCGGCCGCGCCGCCCTCGTCATCGACGGCGGCGCGGTCGACGTCGAGACCGCGTCGGACGGACGCTTCGGCCCAGACCCCCAGGCGCTGTTCGACGACTGGCCGGCGTTCGCGGAGTGGGCTGAGACGGTTCCGGATGCTGCGCCCGCGGCATCCGTCGCGTTCGACGTCACCGACCTCGGCGCGCCGGTGCCGCGTCCGCGGCAGGTGTTCGCCATCGGCCTGAACTATGCCGAGCACGCCGCGGAGGCGGGCTACCCGCCAGACTCGATGCCCGTCACCTTCACCAAGTTCCCGTCGTCGATCGTGGGGCAGCAGGCCGTGGTCGAGCTGCCTGAAGGCAACGTGGACTGGGAGGTCGAGCTCGTCGTCGTGATCGGGCGCGAGGCGCACAAGGTCGACCGCGAGAGCGCCTGGGATCACGTCGCCGGGCTGACCATCGGCCAGGATCTGTCGGAGCGCATCACCCAGCTGCAGGGTTCCGCGCCGCAGTTCAGCCTCGGCAAGTCGTTCCCGGGCTTCGGTCCCACCGGGCCGTGGCTGGTGACCCCCGACGAGTTCGCCGATCGCGACGACCTCGCCATCTCGTGCCGCCTGTCGGACGAGACCATGCAGTCCTCTCGGACGTCGATGATGCTCTACGACGTGCCCGAGCTGCTCGTGCGGCTCTCGGCCGTCTGCCCGCTGCTGCCCGGCGACATCGTCTTCTCGGGCACGCCGGCCGGCATCGGCAACCGTCGCACACCGCCGCGGTTCCTCACGCCCGACGACGTGCTGGTGAGCGAGATCGAGGGCATCGGCACGCTCACCACACGCTTCACCGTCGCCGACTGACCGCTGGCCGACTGACCGCCCAGGCGCCTGGCCGCGACCTCCCGACCGCCTGGCCGATGAGCCCGTTGAAGCGTCCGAGATTTGCGAGGATCCATGACCCCGTACGACCTGCGCGTCGAGTACCTGCACGCGCCGATCGGCGTCGGCACCCGCGAGCCCCGGTTCTCGTGGCTGGTCGACCTCGTCCAGGACGCCTTCGAGCTGGAGGTGTCCACCGGCGGACGGGTCGTCTGGGCGAGCGGTCCGGTGGACGGCTCGAACGCCGGACTCGTCGCCTACGCGGGGGAGCGGCTCGCCTCGAACAGCGCCTGCCGATGGCGCGTGCGCAGCAGGTCGTCCGAGGGCGATTGGTCGGAGTGGGCGGCGTCGACGTTCGAGATGTCCCTCCTCGATCCCGCGGACTGGTCGGCGGAATGGGTCGAACCCGCGCAGCAGGAGGCCGTCGTCGAACGGTGGAGCATCGTGGACTGGGTCCGAGGGCTCGGCCCCGAGGCGCCGCCCGAGGAGCGACTTCGGCCGCCGCAACTGCTGCGCCACGGGTTCCAGGTCGGCCCGGGCGCGGTGCGCGCCCGGCTGTTCGCCACCGCTCGCGGTGTGTACTCGGCGTTCGTCAACGGCCACCGCGCCGACGACGCTGTGCTCGCGCCGGGCTTCGACAGCTACGCGCAGCGCATCTCGTTCTCGTCGTCCGATGTGACGGCGGCGCTGACCGAGGGCGAGAACGTGCTCGGAGTCGCGCTGGCCGACGGCTGGTGGGCCGGCCGCATCGGTCTCACCGGATCGAGCGCGCAGTTCGGCACCCGCACGTCGGCGATCTGGCAGCTGCACATCGACTACGCCGACGGCACCACGCAGGTCGTGGCATCGTGCTCCGACGTGCGCAGCACGACGGGGCCCTGGGCGTACGCCGACCTGTTCGTCGGCGAGCGTTTCGACCGCCGTGCCGAGCCGCTGGGATGGCGCAGTCCGGGATTCGACGACGGCGAATGGATGCCGGTGGCCGAGGCCGGCGCCGACCACCGGCTTCTCGTGCCCTTCCGCGGCGAGCCCGTTCGCCGCGTGCTCGAGGTCGCTCCCGTCGCCCTCGTCGAGACAGCGGACGGCACGATCGTGGACTTCGGCCAGGTGCTCGTCGGACGCCTGCGGCTGCGGCTGCGCGACGCGGCGCCGGGGCAGGAGATCGTGCTCGAGCACACCGAGACGCTCGCCGCCGACGGCTCGTGGTTCGAGAACATCGTCGGCATCAACAAGGAGCAGACCGATGTCTATGTCGCCGCGGGCGGCGCCAGCGAAGGGGGTCGAGAACGCGCCGAGGAGTGGGAGCCTGAGTTCACGTTCCACGGCTTCCGGTACGCGAGGATCAGCGGGCTGACGGCCGCGCTCGTCGCTGATGACGTGGTCGCCGTGGTGCTGGCCAGCGACCTGGAGCAGACCGGCTCGTTCGCGTCATCCGATCCGCGCCTGAACCGCCTGCACGAGAACGTGGTGTGGAGTCAGCGCGGCAACTTCCTCTCGGTGCCCACCGACTGCCCGCAGCGGGAGCGGGCCGGGTGGACGGGCGACATCCAGGCGTTCGTCGGCACCGCGACCGACAACGCGCAGGTCGTTCCGTTCCTCTCGCGCTGGCTCGACAACGTGCGCGCCGACCAGCTGCCCGACGGGCGGATCCCGATCTTCTCGCCGCGCTCGCCGTTCGACGCCGAGGCGGCGGCCGCGGCGCAGGGCATCGGCTCGATCGTCGCGGCGGCCGGCTGGAGCGACGCCATCGCGATCGTGCCGTGGACCCTGTACGAGCGCACCGGAGACCGTCGCGTGCTCGAGGAGAACTACGAAGCGATGCTCCGCTGGATCGAGTACCAGCGCGCGACCGCCGCGGCGGAGCTGCCCGAGGCGCTCGCCGGCACCGAACTCGCGGACGAGCGCAGGCGCGCGCAGTCATCGCTCTACAACACCGGCCTGCACTTCGGAGACTGGCTGACTCCGAGCACGATGGAGGGCCGCCCGGTGCACGAGGCGATCGGGATCGCCCCGGCGCTCACCAGCGAGTATCTCGCGCCGATGTTCCAGGCGCGGACGCTGACGATCGCCGCGCGCGCTGCAGCGGTTCTCGGACGGGATGCGGAAGCCGCAGCCTTCGCCGCGCGTGCTGCCGAGGTGCGCGCGGCCTTCGCCGCCGAGTACATCGACGCCGACGGCGTCCTCCCCGTGCACCTGCAGGGGGTGTACGTCCTCGCGCTCGCCTTCGACATGGTCCCGCCCGGGCTGCGTGCCCGCACGGCGGCGCGGCTCGTGGAGCTCATCCGCAAGCGAGGGAACCGGCTCGACACCGGATTCCTCTCCACGCCGTACCTGCTCGACGTGCTGTGCGACAACGGCTACTCCGACGTCGCACGCACGCTGCTGTGGCAGTCCGAGATGCCGTCGTGGCTCTATGAGATCGACCGCGGAGCGACGACGATCTGGGAGACGTGGGATGCGATCTCACCGGACGGCGAGATCCGGCCCATGTCGTTCAACCACTACGCGCCGGGCAGCGTCGACGACTGGCTGTACCGCCGGGTCGCCGGCATCCGCTCCACCTCGCCCGGCTACCGCACCGCGGTGATCGAGCCCGATTTCGATGCGGGCGTGGACGAGGTGCGCGCCCATGTCGGCACGCCCTTCGGCCGATTGGCTGTGGAGTGGACGAGCACGGCGGGCGCTGCTGCTGGGCGCACGCGGCCGGAGGCTCCGCTCTACTCGCCAGCGGGGTCGGCGCTTGGGGGGTCCGCGGGGACGGCACGCGGAGGGGGCGTGGGGACCGTCACCGTCGACGTGCCGTTCGGCGTCACGGCCCGTCTCGTCGCGGGTGGTGTCGACGTCGCGCTCCCGCCGGGGCGCAGCACCCACGCGATCGAGCTCGGCGGATCGTGACACCGCCGGCGGATATCGCCCGATAGCTCGCGCACCTCCTCCACAGGGCGGTCGTGCGCTCTGTGCAGACGGCGCTATCCACAGGCGAGAAAAGAGCTTTGATCTGGGGTTCAAATGTCGGAGGCCCCCATCAGAATGGGTGCATGACGAACCTCGCCGCCGCCCTCACTCTGGTGGTGTCAGTGCGCGAGGAAGACCTGTCCACCGGCCGCGGCCGCGCACACCGGCCCGACGATGACGAGCCGATCTCGCTCGCCGCGGCCCGGCACATCGCGTGCGTCGGCGCGGTGCAGCGGGTCGTGTTCGGCAACTCCTGGACAGCGTCACTCCGCGGCGGCGCCGAGCCTCAGCGCACGCCGCGCATCATCTTCAGCACCGGCTTGGCGGCGGCGAGGAGCGCGAGGCCGAGCACGATCGCGATGCCGCCGAGGATCGTGAAGTACGGCACCTCGTTCGTGGGGTCGTAGAACTGCGCGAGCCAGCCGGCGATCGCGGTGCCAAGGGCGATCGAGAGGAAGTACAGCGCGACCATCTGGGTGTGGAACCGCTGAGGCGCGAGCTTCGTGGTCACCGACAGCCCCGGGGGCGAGATGAACAGCTCGGCGATCGTGAACACCAGGAGGATCAGGACGATCGCGAGGAGCGGCGTGGAGTTCGGCGCACCGTTCGCCCACGGCAGGAACAGCAGGAAGGCGACGCCCATGATCATCGCGCCGAGGGAGAACTTCACCGGCGCTGAGGGTGCCCTGTCGCCGAGTTTGGTCCAGACGGCGGCGAAGACGCCCGACAGGATGATCACGAAGATCGGGTTGATCGAGTTCACCCACGACACCGGCATCTCCCAGCCGAGGATCGTCCGATCGAGCTGCTTGTCGGAGTAGATCGTCAGCACCGTGAACTGCTGCTGGTACAGCGACCAGAATCCGACGTTCACGACGAACAGCGGGATGAAGCCGATGACACGCGAGCGATCGTCGGCGGTGATGGCGCGCGAGGAGATGATGACGGAGAAGTAGGCGATCGCCGCGGCGAGCGTGACGAGGATCACGATGCCGGCGAGGTTGTCGGCACGGATCACGCCCGTCAGCACGAGCACCACGATGAGCAGCAGTCCGGCGACGCCGATGCCGATCATCACGCCGCGGCGGTTGGCGGGCAGGGGGTTCGCCACCACACGCGACGACGCGGGAAGCTGCTTGCGCCCGAACGAGTATTGGATGAGGCCGATCGCCATGCCGACCGCGGCGGCGCCGAAGCCCCAGTGGAACCCGACGTTGCTCTGCAGGAACCCGGTGACGATCGGCCCGAGGAACGCACCCAGGTTGATGCCGAGGTAGAACAGCGAGAATCCCGCGTCGCGTCGCGGATCCTTCGGGGAGTAGAGCGTGCCGACGACCGCGGTCGCGTTCGCCTTCAGGCCGCCCGATCCGACGGCGACGAGGATGAGGCCGACGCCGAGCCCCCACACGCTCGGGAGCAGGGCGAGCGCGATGTGACCGGCCATGATCACCCAGGCGCTGAAGAACAGCACCCGCTCCGAGCCGAGCAGGCGGTCGGCGACCCACGCGCCGAGGATCGTCGACAGGTAGACCGTGCCGCCGTACGCGCCGACGATGCCGGTGGCGGTCGCCTCCGGGATGCCGAGCCCGCCGTCCGCGACGGAGTAGTACATGTAGATGAGCAGGATGCCCTGCATGCCGTAGAAGCTGAACCGCTCCCACATCTCGACGCCGAAGATGTGCGCGAGCGCCCAGGGCTGTCCGAAGAACCTCGCGTCGTGGTCGGCCCCGTCGTCCGGTGCGGTGGTTCCCGCTGCGTCAGTTCCGCTCGCCGCAGCGACGGTGCCGGTCCTCGTGGCGTCGCCCGCCGCCGTCGCGCCGTCCGGCGGCCCTACGGGCACCTGCTCGGGCTCGCCACTGCCGGGTCGAGTCCCGTCGTCGTCCTGAAAGCCCTGATCACGCCCGCTCATCGCCCGCTCCCGTCGCCCCGGTGACGTCAGGCTAGCGACCGGGCGCACGAGCCGATAGACCCACCTCGGGCCCTAGTCTGAGCACGACCCCTCACAGGACGGCGCCACATGCGGATCGGAATCATCGGCGGGGGAGCGGCGGGACTCGCGACCGCGTGGCTGCTGGAGCGCGATCACGAGGTGACGCTGTTCGAGCGGGACGACCGCTTCGGCGGTCATGCGCACACGGTCGACATCGAGGTCGACGGGCAGCGGATCCCCGTCGACGCGGGCTTCCAGTTCTTCGCGCCGAGTGCGGCTTACGCGACCTTCAACCGGCTGCTCGACGCGCTCCAGGTCTGCCGCGAGTCGTACCCGGCGACCCTCACCGTGGCCGGCAGCGACGGCACCGGACCGACCGCGATGCCGCCGTTCCGCGGGGTGCGTCCGGTGCGGTCGTCGTTGCGTCCCGAAGCGATCGGCCGGCTGCTGCGCTTCCGATCGTTCCTCGCCGGGATTCCGGCGTTCCTCGCCGAGCACGACACCACCGTCACCATCGCGGAGTACATCGAGCGCAAGCGGCTGCCTCGGTCGTTCGTCGACGGCTTCCTGCTCCCGCTCCTGCTCGCATTCTGGTGCGTCGACCTCGCCGACTTCCGCCGCTTCTCGGCCTACAACGCGCTCTACTACCTCGGAGCCAACCTCCCGAGGGGTCTTCGGCCGCCGGTACAGAGCCAGATCCCGGGCGGACTCCGCGTCTACGTCGAGGCCCTCATCGCCTCCTTCGAGCGGGCGACGCTGCACTCCGGCTCACCGGTCGAGTCCGTCACGCGGGAAGGCGACGGCACTCTCGGGATCGAGGCGGGCGGGGTACGGCATCCGTTCGACCATCTCGTGTTCGCGTGCAGCGCCCGCCAAGCCCATGCGCTGCTTGCTCACCTTCCCGAAGTCGCCGAGCTGACGCAGCAGCTTGCGAGGTTCGACTACTTCACGACGACGATCGCGATCCACGGTGACCGAAGGCTGATGCCGCGCGACGAGGCGGCGTGGTCGGTGGTGAACATCCGCGCGGATGCCGCGCACAGCTCGCTGTCGATCTGGGATCCGGCGCGCGGGCTCCCGGTCTTCAAGAGCTGGGTCACGTACGACGACGTGCTTCCGGAGCCCCTCTATGCCACCGCGACCTACGAGCACGGCCTGATCGACACCGCCTACTTCGACGCCCAGCGGCGGCTGCGCCCGCTCCAGGGGCGCCACGGGATCTCGCTCGCCGGGCTCTATACCGCCGACGCCGACTCGCACGAGAGCGCGATCCTGTCGGCGGTGGCCGTCGCCGAGCGGCTCGCCCCGGACTCCCTCCGCCTCGCGCGCCTGCGGGGCTGACCCGGGTACGTCCTGACGGGCTCAGGCGCTTACGCGACCCCGGCCGGGTGCGCGCACGTCAGGAGGTCACTCGCGGAGGGACGGATGCCGCTCCTCGGGCGCGTGATGGCGCGGGATGAACAGGGCCACCACGAGGGCGACGATCGCGGCGGCCCCGCCGAGGATCAGCGACAGGGTGAAGCCGGTCGTCGTCGGGACCGGGACGCCTTCGAAGTCGACGGTGTAGGTGGCCAGCACCGCGCCGATGACCGCCGCGGCGGTGCTGGTGCCGAGCGAGCGGAACAGGGCATTGAGGCCGTTCGACGCGCCGGTCTCGCTCTGCGGGACCGAGCGCATGATGAGCATCGGCATCGAGGCGTACCCGAAGCCGATGCCGGCACCGATGAGGATGTTCGCGACGAGGATGTGCCACACCTCGGAGGAGAACAGCAGCGTGAAGCCGTAGGCCGCGATCAGCGAGAGCGCGCCGAGCAGCAGCAGGAGCTTGGGTCCGGTGCGGAACGCGATGCGACCGGCGATCGGCGACAGCAGCATCATGACGATCCCGGAGGGCATGACGATCAGGCTCGCGACCAGCAGCGACAGCCCGAACCCGGCGCCGGTCGCAACGGGCAGCTCGAGCATCTGCGGGTACACGACGTTCGAGGCGAAGAGCGAGAACCCCATCGCCACCGAGGCGATGTTCGTGAGCAGCACCGCGGGCCGGGCGGCGACCCGCAGGTCGAGCAGCGGCTCGTCGATGCGCAGCTCGAACCATCCCCAGAGCAGCAGCACGACCAGACCACCGAGTCCGCACACCAGCACCGGCGGGGACCCCCAGCCCCATTCGTTGCCGCGCGAGATCGCCAGCAGGATGCCGATGAGGCCGACCGCGAGTCCAGCGGCGCCGAGGTAGTCGAATCGGCCGGCGGTGCGCAGCACGCTGACCGGCACGATCCAGAGGACGAGCGCGAACACGACGACGCCGAGGCCGGCCGCCATCCAGAACAGCAGGTGCCAGTCGCTGCGCTCGGTGATGAGCGCGCTGATCGGCAGGCCGAGCGCGCCGCCGACGCCGAGCGTCGCGCTCATGAAGGCGATCGCGGAGTCGACGCGGTCCTCATGCAGCACGTCGCGCATGATCGAGATGCCGAGCGGTACCACGCCGACGATGGCGCCCTGCAGCGTGCGTCCGACGATGATGCCGACGATCCCTGGCGACAGTGCCGCCACGACCGAGCCGGCGACCATCACTGCGACGAGCACGAGCACGATGCGGCGCTTGCCGTACATGTCGCCGAGTCGCCCCGAGATCGGGGTGATCACGGCGGCCGCCAGCAGCGTCGAAGTGACCACCCACGCCGTGTCCTCGCGGCTGGAGTTCAGCAGCTCCGGCAGCTTGGACTGGATGGGCACCATGAGGGTGAACATGAAGGACGAGCACAGGCCCGCGACCGCCAGGACGGCGACGATGGCGCCCTGCCGAGGCATCCGGGTGAGTCTTCTTCTCGCGTCCTCATCACCCGTGCCCATCGCTTCAGGCTATCGGCGCTCCGGGGCATCGGCTCCGGGGCAGGTGCGCCGCGGCATCCGGTTGTTGAGCGAGCGAAGCGAGACGAAACGCGTGGGTGTGCCGTCAGCGCCGCGCTCAGGCGTTTCGTCTCTGCATTTCGACTCGCAAGCTCGCTCAACGACCGCGTTCCTCGCTCGCGCAACGACGTCTGATTGCACCGGAGTACCGTGAAGGGATGGCCGAGACCGCGACGCCGCCCGGCATCGACATCCGCCCGCTCGACACCGTCGACGAGGTCCACCGTGCCTCGGAGGTGCTCGCCGAAGTGTGGGGCGGCGACCGCGGCGGCATGCCGCCGAACCTGCTGCGGGCCCTCGCGCACTCCGGCAACTACGCGGTCGGCCTGTACGACGGGGATCGCATGGTCGGGGCATCCGTCGCCTTCTTCGCCGTGCCCTCGGCGCGCTCGATGCACAGCCACATCACCGGCGTGCTGACCGACCACCAGTCTCAGGGGCTCGGCCGCGTGCTGAAGCAGCATCAGCGGGAGTGGGCGCTCTCCCGCGAGGTCGGGCACATCACCTGGACCTTCGACCCGCTCGTCGCCCGCAACGCGCACTTCAACCTCCGGGTGCTCGGCACGCGCGTCACCGAGTACCTCGTGAACCACTACGGTCCGATGGACGACGGCGTCAACCGCGGCGACGAGACGGACCGCATCATGGTGTCGTGGGCGCTCGCCGCGCCGCCCGTGCCGACACCCGGCGACGACCGCGTGGTCGCGTCGGTCGGGATCCCGCACGACATCGAGGCGATGAGGCGCGAAGCGCCGACGGATGCCGCATCCTGGCGCCTTCGGGTACGCGAAGAGCTCACCGGGCACCTGGCCGAAGGCCTCGTGATCGGCGGCTTCGACGACGCGCGCGGCTACCTGCTCGTTCTCGGTCGTTGAGCGAGCGCGCGGACTCCGATCCCCGGTCGTTGAGCGAGCGAGCGCGGACTCCGATTCCCGGTCGTTGAGCGAGCGCGCGCGGACTCCGATTCCCGGTCGTTGAGCGAGCGCGCGCGGACTCCGATCCCCGGTCGTTGAGCGAGCGAGCGCCAGCGAGCGAGACGAAACGCCTCGAGCACGCCGAAGACGTTTCGTCTCGCTTCGCTCGCTCAACGACCGGGTGGCTCCTTCGTGGGGTCGCCGGGTCGCACGTCGGCGTCGTCGCGGATGTCGATGCGTGTGACGCCGTCGCGGTGCGTGACGTCGATGCGCGGGTCGGCGTCGGACTCCACCGCGTCCGGTGCCGAGGTCAGCTGGTCGCGCCGCTTCTCCTCGTCGGTCATGCCGGTGCCGTCGGTCTCGTCGGTGTTGTCAGGGGCGTTCATGGTCATCCTTTCCGCCACTCGTCGCTCTTCAGGTGGGAACCTGCCTGCGGGCCCATCTGCAGCATCCCGCCGTCGACGGTCCAGCTCGCGCCGGTCACGTAGCTGGCCGCCGGAGACGCGAGGAACGCGACGACCGCGGCGATCTCGTCGGGCTTTCCTGGGCGCCCGAGCGGGATGCCCGGGCGGCGGGTGCGCTCGGCGTCCTCGGGTTCCTGATCGGTCAGCGGCGTCGCGATCTCGCCCGGAGCGACGGCGTTCGCGGTGATCGCATGCTCGCCGAGCTCCTGAGCCATGGTCTCGATGAGGCCGCCGAGGCCGTGCTTGGCGGCGACGTACGCCGCCGACCCCACGCGCGGCTGCGTCTCGTGCACGCTCGTGATCGCGACGAGGCGCCCGCCGGCGCCCGCGCGCACCATGTGCCGGGCGGCCGCCTGAAGTCCGGCGAAGGCGCCGTCGAGGTTGAGGGCGACGACCTGACGCCAGTCCTCGATCGAGACCTCGAGGAACGGTCCGCCCGAACCGCCGCCCGCGTTGTTCACGAAGACGTCGAGCCCGCCGAGACGCTCGACGAGCCCGTCGATCGTGCCCGCGACCTCGTCGAGCCTGGTGGCGTCGAACCGCGTCACCTCGGCCCGCTGCCCGCGCTCGCGCACGGCGGCGGCAGTGCGTTCGGCGCCCTCCTCGTCGCTGTGCCACGTGATGCCGACGTCGAGCCCCGCGTCGGCCAATGCCAGCGCGGTCGCCTGCCCGATGCCCGAGTCCGAGGCGGTCACGATCGCGTGCCGCGGGGCGAAGTCGAAGGTGTCCATGCGCCCGACGCTACGAGCGTGCTCGGAGAGCGCGCACGGGGTTGCCATCGGGACGACGACCGGCTACTGGTCCTCGGCGCGCTTACGGGCGGTTCGCACACCGCCGGCGAGGCACCCCGCGGTGCCGGGTGGCGCGGCCGGGCGCACCGCAGCTGAACTGCCCTTCCGCAGGCGGAATCCTGCCCACTTCGTCCTGCGGAAGCGTGAATCTCCTGCGCAACAACCCCTGCAGTCGTAGGCTCTCGCCCATGCCTCCCGCACCCGAGTACCGCGCGCACTTCGACTTCGACATCCGCTTCGCCAACGGGGGCGGCCTGTCGGGCACGGGGTTCCGGCTCGACCTGCCCTCGCCCGAGCTCACGCAGGACGAGATCGCGCGCCTGCTGATCGTGCACCTCGGGCTCGCGCTCGTCGACGAGGTGGAGCTGCGCGGCCTTCGGGTCGTCGAGGAGGCGCACCGTGGCAGCCGCGGCGTCGAGACGGTTCCGGATGCCGCAGCTTACGGCTCGTCGACCCGCATCGTGGATCTCAGCCATCCGATCCGGGCCGGTCTCGTGACGTACCCGGGGCTCCCCGCGCCGACAATCACACCCCACCTCACCCGTGAGGACTCGCGTGCCCGCTACGCGCCGGGCACCGAGTTCGCGATGGACGTCATCCACATGATCGGCAACACCGGCACGTACCTCGACTCGCCGTTCCACCGGTACGCCGCCGGCCCCGACCTGGCAGGCCTCGACATCTCGTCGCTCGTCGGCCTTCGCGCCGAGGTGTTCCACCTCGAGGACGCGTGGGATGTCGGGCGCCGAGGCATCCGTTCGTCCACGCTCGCCGATCGTGACGTGCGTGGAGCCGCCGTGCTGCTGCACACCGGCTGGGACCGGTGGTTCGGGCAGCCGGAGTACGGGACCGGCGCGCCGTACCTCACCGGCGAGGCCGCGCAGTGGCTCGTCGATGCCGGCGCGGTGCTCGTGGGCATCGACTCGGTCAACATCGACGACACCGAGTCGGGAGGTGAGCGGCCCGCGCACAGCCTGCTGCTCGGCGCCGGTGTGCACGTCGTGGAGCACCTCACGAACCTTGCGGCACTGCCGCCGCGCGGCGCGCGGTTCACCGCGGCCCCGCCCGCGGTCGAGGGCTTCGGCACGTTCCCGGTGCGCGCCTTCGCCGAGCTCCCCGCCTGACCTGTCAGGAATCGCGAAAGGGTAGATTTCCTCACGCCCGCGCGCGCGGAAATCTACCCTTTCGCGATTCCGGATGTCGGAACCCCCTCGTACCGTGAAGACATGGACGCGGTACGTGTGACGTATCAGCCCCGGCATGCGGGCCTCTTCTCGTGGGAACGAGGAGAAGAGATGCGCGAGCACATCGAGACACTGATCATCGCCCTAGGCGACGGGTGGCGGCACACGGAGCACCGCACCGCACCGCGGGAGCCCCGACGCCGTCGGCCCCGCATCGCACGGTCGACCTACATCCCGGTCCGGCGCGACGTCGTCGACGCGCGCTTCGCCCACTGACCCCGTCAGCCACGAACTTCGCGTACGTCTCGTGGGGCGAGATCGCCGACGCGCTCGGGCTGAAGGTCGACACCGCACCGCGCAACGACCCGCGCTTCCGCTGAGGGCCGTGCGCCCGGCCGCCGTGGGGGCGGCGGCCGGGCGTACGCTGAGCGCATGCCCATCGCCCGGCCTGCGGCATCCGTCGCCCTCGAAGGATTCGAGCTGCGGGTGCTGCACCTGCCGCTCGTCGCCCCCTTCACGACGTCGTTCGGGACCGAGACGGTGCGCGAGGTGATCGTCGTCCGCGCGCTGACGTCCGGTGGCGACGGGTGGGGCGAGATCGTCACACAGGCCGACCCGCTGTACTCCAGCGAGTACACGCAGGGCGCGTGGGACGTCGCGCTGCGCTTCCTCGTGCCGGCGCTGCTCGACGGTGCCGTGGGCGACCGTGCCGTCCGTGAGCCCGGCCTGCTCGCCCCCGACGACGTCGCGGGAGTGCTCGAGCCCTTCAAGGGTCACCGCATGGCGAAGGCCGGGCTCGAGCTGGCGGTGCTCGATGCCGCCCTCCGTGCCGAGGGCCGGAGTCTCGGCGAGTACGTCGGCGCGGTGCGCGACCGCGTGCCGAGCGGGGTCTCCGTGGGCATCCAGCGCGACCCCGCAGCCCTCGTCGACACCGTGCGCGGGTATCTCGACGAGGGGTACGTGCGCATCAAGATCAAGATCAAGCCCGGTCGCGACGTCGGCGATACGGCGGCGGTGCGCGACGCCTTCGGCACGATCCCGCTTCAGGTCGACGCGAATTCGGCCTACACGCTGGCGGATGCCGACACCCTGGCCGAGCTCGACCGCTTCGACCTCCTCCTGATCGAGCAGCCGCTGCAGGAGGACGACCTCGTCGACCACGCGACGCTGGCCCGGCGCCTCCGCACGCCGGTGTGCCTGGACGAGTCGATCGTGTCCGACAAGGCCGCGGCCGACGCGCTGGCGCTGGGCTCGGCATCCGTCGTCAACATCAAGGCGGGACGGGTCGGCGGCTACCTCGAAGCGGTCCGCATCCACGATCGCTGCCTCGCCGCCGGAGTGCCGGTGTGGTGCGGCGGCATGCTCGAGACCGGCATCGGGCGGGCCGCCAACGCCGCGCTCGCCGCCCTCCCGGGTTTCACACTGCCGGGCGACGTGTCGGCGTCGAGCCGTTTCTACACGCGTGACATCGTGACTGAGCCTGCGGTGCTCGAGGACGGTCACGTGCGCGTGCCGACAGGCCACGGCCTCGGCGTAGAGATCGATCCCGTGGCGCTCGACGATTTCACCGTCGCCCGCGAGACGCTGACGCGGTAGCCGCCGGAGCCCCCGTGATGTCCGCCGTGAGTGCCGTTCCCAGGAAGGCGGAACGGATGCCGCGGCCGGCCGCTTCGCCGGGGGCACAGCTCGCCGCGGCCCTGAGAACGGCACGGGTCACGGCGCGCACCCGGCGCATCGCGGCGGGGGCGATGGTGGCGGCAGGCCTCGTGCTCTCTGGATGCGCCGGACCGCCCGCGGTGAGCCCCGACCCCGCATCCACCCTTCCGCCCGCTGTGAGCCCCGACCCCGCATCCACCCTGCCGGAGGGGGTGACCGTCGAGCTCGCGCAGCTGCGCGCCGACGTCGCGCCGCGGCAGGCGCAGGTGCGCGTCGCGAACGGGTCCGACATCGCCCTCAAGGTGAGGGGTGTGCGGGTCGACGATCCGCGGTTCGAAGGCTCGGCGACCCGGGTGATCCCCGATCGCGCGAGCACGATCCCCCCTGGTGGCCTCGTCGACATCCGCGTGCAGCTGCCGCCCGTCGACTGCACGGCGCCCGACGACGGAGAGGCGGAGGTGGTGCTCGAGATCGTCGGGGAGTCGTCGTCGGCCGAGGTCACGGTGCCCGCTCCCGATGCGCTGGGCTTCCTGGCTCCGCTGCACGCCCGCGAATGCCTTCAAGAGCGGATGTCGGATGCTGCGACCCTGGCGTTCACCGGCTTCCAGCCGTCGGCGCCCGGTGAGCCCGCCGCGCTCGAGCTGACGGTGACCCCCGCCGGCGCGGGCGAGGCCACCGTCGTCGGGCTGGAGCGCACGAACCTGCTGGAGTTCGCCGGCTCGTCCGCGCAGGGCGAGCTGTATCCGCTCGACCTGCACGTCGCGGCCACGGACACGGAGCCCGTCGTCGTGCAGATCCCGCTGCTGCCGTTCCGCTGCGACCCGCACGCGGTGCTGGAGGACAAGCGCGGCACGATCTTCGATGTGCGCGTGGAGCACGAGGGCGAGTCCGGCGAGTTCACGCTGTTCGTCGGCGACGATCTGCGCGGCCGGATCCTCACGTGGGTCGGCGACTGGTGCGGCTTCGGCAGCTGATCGGGTTCGTCTCGCCGGCGCTCGCTCGACGGACGGCCGAGGCCCGGGCTCAACGTCGCGGTCGTCGGATCGAACGCGCTCGAGGTGCCCGTCGAGCGATCGCTTCGGACGTCGACGGCATGCCAACGGCCGGCCGCCCGAGGGCGACCGGCCGTGGGGTGTCGGCGCCGGCTACCTCACGGTCACCGTGATCGGCTTCGAGATGGTCGCCCCGGCCGCGTTGGCGAACTCGGCGACGTAGGTGTACGTGCCCGGTGCGCGTCCCGCGACGGCGGTCTTCGCCTGCTGCGCGTTCGGAGACGCGGCGACGAGGGTCTGCTCGTCGATCACCACGCCGCCCTCGTACAGCTTGTAGCTCGTTCCGTTCGTGCCCCACCACAGGTCGGCGGTGACCGTGTAATTGCCGTCCCTGTCCTTGTTGTCGTGGGACAGCACCGGCACTGCGGGTGCGGCATCCGCCACCTTCACGGTGACCGATGACGTCGCGGTGGTGCCGACGGCGTTGATCAGCTCGCCCGTGTAGACGTAGGTGCCGTTGGGCTTGCCGGTCACGTCGACTGTCGAGACCTGCGCGTTCGGCGAGTTGGCGTCGAGCAGCTTCGTCGAGACCAGCGCGCCGTTCTCGTACAGCTTGAACACCGCCCCGTTGACCCCGTGCCACAGGTTCATCGACACCGTGAACGTGCCGTCGTGCAGGCCGTCCTCCCAGCCGGAGTTGGTCGACAGGATGCCGCGGGCCGGTGCCGCTGTCGGGCCCTCGTCGTCGAACACGAGCAGCCGCACCGACGCCTGGGTCACCAGGCCGTCGTGGTTGACCGCGTTCACCGTGAGGGTGTGCGTGCCCACCTTGTCTGCGAGGTCGATCGCCTGACCCGGTGCGACGGGCACGCCGTCGAACGCGATGTCGAGGTTGCGCACGCCCGACTCCGGGTCGTCCGCAGTCACCGCGACGGTGAAGTCCGACGTGCTCGGCAGCAGCGTGCCGTCGGCGGGGAGGCCGGCGAGCAGCGGTGCCGTGGTGTCGGTCGCCCCCGAGGGGTCGCCCGTCACCGCGATGCGCGGTGCCGGCGGCTGGGCCATGCCGTCGCCGAGGAAGAAGCTGGTCTGCGGCGGCTGGTTGTAGCCGGTGTTCTGCCACGCGACCGACAGGCGGTAGACCGGGTCGTGCATCAGCGTGCGCAGGCGCAGGTCGGTCTCGTCGGTGGTCGAGTAGATCCGCAGCTCGCTCGAGTCTGCCGAGCGCCACGCGATCTCCTCGCGCCAGTCGCCGAACAGGTCGGCCTGCAGGTTGGGCGTCCCCTTCGTGTCGTTGTTCGAGAGGGCGCCGTCCGCGCGCAGGATCACCTCCGCCGACTGCGACTCCGCGTCCCACTTCGAGACGGTCGGTACGCCGGTGCGCGGGCCGTCGTCGAACTCGTGGTCGACGATCTCGCGCAGCGGGTCGCCGTCGAACCAGGCCAGGAAGTTCGCGGCCGGGATCACGTTGCCGATCCGCTCGCCGTCGGCCGACACGAGGTAGCCCTCGCGCGAGTTCCACGCGGCGTCACCGCCGACGGCCCAGCCCTCGGCACCCGCGTAGCGCGGATCGATGTCGGCGGATGCCGCGCGACCGGTGTCGCGATCCGCCGGGATGTCCCA
This sequence comes from Microbacterium sp. B35-30, assembly GCF_010634855.1. Taxonomy (GTDB): domain Bacteria; phylum Actinomycetota; class Actinomycetes; order Actinomycetales; family Microbacteriaceae; genus Microbacterium. The sequence goes on from NZ_MWLQ01000008.1 coordinate 58,143, forward strand.
GAGGATCTCGCCGGTGCGCGCGTCGCGCATCGTGGCCCCGCGGTTCTCGGACGCGGTCATGTTCTCGTGCGCCGCGAACACCTCGAGCCCGGGGTTCGAGGGGACGAGGTCCGACACGTGCAGGGCGTCGCCGTGGCCGAGGCCGGTGGCGTACAGCACGTCACCGTCGTCGTCGATCGTCGCCGAGCCGAAGACGATCTCGTCCTTGGCGTCGCCGTCGACATCGGCCACCGACAGGTTGTGGTTGCCTTCGCCGTAGAGCCCCTCGTTGCCCGCGTCGTTCGAGTCGAGCACCCACCGCTCGGTGAGCTGCGCGCCGTCGAAGTCATAGGCGGCGACGACGGCCCGCGTGTAGTACCCGCGGGTGAAGACCGCGCTCGGGTGCTCGCCGTCGAGGTAGGCGGTCGCCGCGAGGAACCGGTCGACGCGGTTGCCGTAGGCGTCGCCCCAAGCCCCGACGTCGCCGCGCGGCGGAACGTAGTCCACCGTGTCGAGCGCCGCGCCGGTGGCACCGTCGAAGACCGTGAGGTACTCCGGCCCCTGCAGCACGTAGCCCGAGCTGTTGCGGTGGTCGGCGCCCGCGTTCCCGATCGGCTGCCCGATGCCGTCGATGGTGCCGTCGCCCGTCTTGGCCATGAGCTCCGCGCGGCCGTCGCCGTCGTAGTCGTACACCTGGAACTGCGTGTAGTGCGCGCCGGCGCGGATGTTGACGCCGAGGTCGATGCGCCACAGCCTGGTGCCGTCGAGGCGGTAGGCGTCCAGGTAGACGTTCCCGGTGTACCCGGCGGACGAGTTGTCCTTCGAGTTCGTCGGGTCCCACTTCACGAACAGCTCGTACTGCCCGTCGCCGTCCGCGTCGCCGACGCTTACATCGTTGGCGCGGTAGCCGTGCGGCTGCCCGTCCTTCGTGTACGCGTCGGCTGGCTTCTGCAGGGCGACCGAGCGATACGCCGCGGTCTGCACGCCGAACTCGGCGGTCTCGGTGGTCTCGACTCCGTCCAGCACCTTCGTGAGGAAGTACACGGATGCCGCGTCCCCGGCCTTGTCGAGATAGTTCGTCGAGTCGGTGATCGGCGTCGTCGTGACGCGTGCGCCGTCGCGGTAGACGTGGAACGCAACGCTGTCGGGATCGGTGCCGAGCATGCGCCACGACACCAGGTTGCCGGCATCCGTCGCCACCGCCACAGGGGCGCGGTCGAGGTACTCGGCCTGCCGCTGCAGCACTGTGACCGCCTCGGTCTTCAGCTGCGCGGATGCCGCACCGGCGCCACCCGCGTTCACCGCGACCACCGTGTAGAAGTACGGGATCGTGGTGAGCACGTCGGTGTCGGTGAAGCGGCTCGTGTCGGCGACGCCCACGAGTTCACCGCGCTCGCCGTCCACCTCGGAGCGGAACACCAGGTAGTACTGCGCGCCGAGCGGCTGGGCCCACGACAGCCCCACGGAGTTCTTGTCGATGCTCTCCACAGCAAGGCCGCTGGGCGCGGCGGGCGGCGCCACGTCGGCGTCGACGAACGAGACCTCGACTGTGGCGGACGGCACGGACTCGAGCTTCGTCTGGTCGACGGCGGTCACGTGGTAGTCGTAGTCGAGTCCGACGCGGGCGGTCGTGTCCGCGAACCCCGGCTCCGCGACGGCGCCGATCAGCACCGGCTCGTCGTCGAAGGGCGACTGGCGGTAGACGTTCCAGGTGAGGCCGGGCTCGGCATCCCAGGCCAGCGACACGCTGGGTGCCGCCGGGTCGGTGTTCAGGTCGGTGACCTCGAGGCCCACCGGCCCCAGCAGGATCGGCGTGATCTCCAGGCCGTTGAGCCGCGTGCCCGCCGCGGCGCCGTAGGCCTCGACGTTCAGCTGCCCGTCGGTGACGAGGAACGGTCCGCGCAGGGTCTCGTTGACCGCGCCGCGGCCGGCGTTGCCGGTGCCGGCCTCCTTGCCCTCGACGCGGAAGGTGGTGCGCGTCGAGCCGATCCAGTCGCCGGAGTACGTCTTCACCGAGTACGTGCCGTTGGGCACGTCGAGTGCGAAGGTGGACGAGTCGCCCGGCAGCACGAAGTCCCGCACGAGGTCGTTCGAGCCCTCGGCGGCGCCGCGGTCGCGGCCCGCGTTCGCGGCCAGGGTGTTGAGGAACCCGAAGCCGCGCTCGGCGTTGTACGCGAGGTCGGGAGTGACCTCGGTGTAGCCGGGCATCAGCGGATTGCCGGCGAGCTGGAAGTCGTACTTGTACAGCGCCTGCTTGGTGGTGAAGGTGACCACGGCGCTCGGCTCGGACTCGCCGCGGCCGTTCACCGCGACCACCCGGTAGCGGTAGCCGGTGCCCTCGGCGAGGCCCTGCACGATCGAGCTCGTCTGCGTGACCATGCCCACGAGCGACCACGTCGGCTCGGGGTCCCCGACGGCCTGGCGGTAGATCTTGTAGATGTCGGCCGTCGGCGAGGCGTCCCACTGCAGGGTCGCGCCGCCGTTGCTGATCGCACCCGCGACCAGGTTCTGCGGGGCGATCGGCACCTCGGCGGGCGGTGCGATGTCGGCGACCTTGGCCGCCAGAGGGGTGTCGAGCGACGCCACGTCCTGGGCGACGAGGCGAGCCATCTGGATCGCGCCGTACTCCTGGAAGTGCGTGTCGTCGACGGTGCCGGCCGGCCGGTTCGGGAAGACGCCCGGGTCGACGTGCAGGAACACCGCCTTCGCCGCCTCCGGGCCGATCTCGTCCAGATAGGCGCGGCTCGAGGCCGAAAGGTCGGCCAGCAGCACGTCCTCCTCGACCGCGAGTTCGGTCATCTTCGCGACGTACTCGGGGAAGCTGACGTTGAAGAGGCCCGTCTCGGCGTTGAACGACCGGCGCGACACCGGCGTGACCAGGATCGGCGTCGCACCGCGCTGGCGCGCACCCTCGACATAGACCCGCAGGTACTCCTTGTAGTCCGCGGGGCTCGCGTACCGGTCGTCGACACCCTGGGTGGCGTCGTTGTGCCCGAACTGCACGAAGAGATAGTCGCCGGGACGGATGCTGCGCAGCACCTCGTCGAGACGACCCTGGGTGAGGAAGTTCTTCGACGAGCGTCCGCCGATGGCGTGGTTGGCGAAGGCGATGTCGTCGGCGAAGAACCGGTCGATCATCTGGCCCCAGCCGGCCTGCGGAGCGTATGCGATCGGGTCGTACGTCTGCACCGTCGAGTCGCCGGTGAGGTACGCCGTCGAGATGGCGCCGGCGACCCGCGCCGGCAGGCGCGTGATCGTCAGGGCGTTGACGGCCGGCGCGTCGCCCGCGAACTGCAGGGTGAGGGTGCCGTCGACGAGGGCGATCGTGAACGACATGTCGAGGTACGAGCCCGCCGTCTGCGGATTGGCGAGCACCTTCGCGATGCTCTCGGCCGTCACCGTGGTCGTCGTCGCGGCTGCGGCGTCTCCCGAGACGAGCCGCACCGAGTAGTCGCCGGCGCCGAGGTCCACCTCGAAGGTCGCACCGGCGGCGGCCACGAAGTCGCCGCGCAGGGCATCGTCTCCGCCGCGGTCGACGTCCGGCGTCGCCGACGTGGGAGCGGTCGAGAAGCCGTAGCCCCACTCCGCGTTGAACGCCGTCGACGACGTGACCGGCAGCGCACCGTCGGCGACCTGACCCGGACCGAAATCGAAGGTCACGACGTCGCCTTCGGGCAGCGGCGCAGGCGCGATGTACGCGGGTGAGGTCACCGTGGGCGAGGGCGCCGACGAGCCGGCCTGGTTGCGCGCGGTGACGCGGTAGGTCCACTGCTGCGCGGTGTCGGCGGCATCCGTGTATCCGGGCGTCGAGACGGTCGCGCGGCTCGAGAAGACGCCGTCCGCGCCGGCGCGCTCGACGATGTACTCATCGCCGTTCGCGACCGCGGTCCACGTCAGCACCACGGCGTCGCGCGTGACCTGCGCCACCGCGAGGTCGGCGGGAGCGGCGGGGGCGACCAGTTCGGGGATGACTCCCGAGCGCACTTCGGCCGAGGGCGCGGAGGTGCGCCCCTTGTCGTCGACGGTCACCACGGCATAGGCGTATGAGCCGGCTGCCGTCACCGACGCGTCGGTGTGGGCGGGCTCGGTGGTCTCGGCGATCTGCGCGAATTCGCCGGTGACGTCGTTCCCGACGTCGGCACGCAGCACCCGGTACTTCGCGGCGCCGTCGACGGCGGTCCACGTGAGGTCGACGCCGTTCCACGCGACGCGCGCCGTGGCGAGTCCGGTCGGGGCGTCGGGCACGACGGGTGCGACCACGAGGCCGTTCACGTACGCGCCGAGTCCCGAGCCGGCGAAGCCGATGGTGAGCTGGCCGTCGGTGACGGACGTCGGGAACGTCTCCGTGAGGTTGAGCCCCCTCGCCGAGAGCAGCCGCGTCTGCGCGACACCCTCGAGGGTCACAGTGGCGTTGGTGCCGGATGCCGAGCTCAGACCGTCGCCGATCGTCACGGTGACCTCGTAGTCGCCTTCCGGCACGCCGTCGAGCTGGAAGCCCCAGTTCGTGCCGGCGACGAAGTCGTCCTCCATCGCGCCGGCGGGCGAGCCGTCCGTGCTGCGGTCGCGGTCGAACAGCGTCGCGCCGTCGGGGAGGGTGATGCCCCACCCCGACTCCGCGGTGTACCGGGTCGAGGTGAGCACCTGCTGGTAGCCGTCGGCGACCGCGCTCGTGGCCGTGCCGAAGTCGAAGCGCCAGGCGCCGTCCTCGGCGGGCGGGAGCGCGGCCGCGGCGGGCGTCGCGGTGATCAGCGACGCCACGACGACGGCAGCGCCGGCGATCGCGGTGAGGCGGAGCCCACGGCGGGGAGCGCGGGGCGTGGTGGCGTGTTCAGCGGGTCGCGGTGCGCCGGCGGCGCGTGCGGACACGTGGGGCACGGTTCCTCCTGTTGTCAGCATCGGCAAAGGATGACGGCGCAGGCCGCGGCGTCGCGGCATCGTCGTCGTGAACCGGGCGCGTACGGACTCGAGCCCTGTCCGGGTCGGCCGGCGCGGCATCGCCCCGGCCTGGTTTGTTGTCGGCGCCGACGGAAAGCGTATTCCGTCGACGACCGCTGGCAGTCTCGCACGGCGCCCCGCGGCGAGGCAAGAACTTTGTGAAACGTTTTTACGAACTTGCCTCTGAGCCTTGCGCAATGGTTCGGCCCTGGCTTAGTGTCACCGGCGAGCGCTTTCCCACACCCCCGCCGCCGGTGCGCATACGGACCGCACCGGCGGCGGGCTCGGCATGCCCTGCGTAGGTGCTGCCCACCATCGCCGAGCGGGTCGCGGGCACCCGCCTCTCGCCGTCGTGCATCGTGTCGGCGCGGGACTTACTCTGTACCCATGGCCCCTCGCCTGCCGCGACCGTCCGTCCCTTCCGCCCCGTCGATGCCGACGCCGAGCGGTCGCCGCGGCGCCCGTGCGAGTGGGGCGGGAGCCGTGCTGATCGTCGCCACGATCGCGCTCGCGGCCTGCACGGGCGGTGGGCCCGACGGGGGCGACTTCGGCGACGGCGACTTCGCCGACGACGGCTGCACGAGCGTGGTCGTCGCCACCTCGTCCGAGAAGGTCAACATGCTCGACGCGCTCGCCGACGCCTTCAAGGAGTCGCCGCAGCACGAGCAGCTCGACGAATGCGCCACCGTGCACCCGATCAACGTCTCGTCGGGCGACGCGACGCGGTTCCTCACCTCCGGCGGCGACTGGCCCGACGAGAACCCGCGCCGCTGGCCCACGATGTGGTCGCCCGCATCGACGGTCTGGACCGACCGGGTCGCGGCCGCGGCATCCGCCTCCCTCGTCGGCGAACCCGAGTCCTTCACCCACACGCCCGTCGTGTTCGGGGTGCCCGAGACGATGGCAAAGGCCCTCGGCTGGCCCGGCACCGAGATCGGCATCGCCGACTTCGAGGCGCTCTGCCAGGATCCGCAGGGCTGGGCCAGCGTCGGCAAGCCGCTGTGGGGCTCCTTCAAGATCTCGAAGACCAATCCGAACACCTCGACGACGGGGCTCTCGGCGATCCTGATGCAGTCGTACGAGGCGTCCGGCAAGTCGTCCGATCTCACGGCGGACGACGTGGCTGCCGCGGCGGAGTTCTCGCGCGTCTTCGAGGAGTGCGTGATCCACTACGGCGACACCACCGGCAAGGTGCTGACGCGGCTGTACGACGAGACCCAGAACGGCGCCGGCGGATCGGGCTACGTCTCGGCCGTGGCGCTCGAAGAGACGTCGCTGCTCAACTACAACCAGGGCAACCCCGACTCGCACACGGTGCAGCCGGGCGAGACGCTGACGCCGCCGAAAGAGAAGCTCGTCGCGGTCTATCCGTCGGGCGGTTCGATGTGGTCCGACAACCCCATCACGGTGCTCGGTGCCGACTGGGTGACGGACGTGCAGGCCACCGCGGGCGCCGCCTTCGCCGCCTTCGTGCAGACGGATGCCGCGCAGGAGATCCTGCCCGAGTACGGCTTCCGCCCGCTGGACGCCGACGCGCCGCTCGGCGAGCTGTTCACCGCCGAGTATGGCGTCGACCCCGCCGGCCCTGCGGTCACCCTCCCCAAGCCGGCCGTTGACGTCGTGTCCGCGGCGATCGATCAGTGGACGCAGATCCGCAAGCCGTCGTCGGTGCTCGAGGTGATCGACATCTCGGGCTCGATGGACGAGGCGATCGGCGACGGCCGGTCCAAGCTCGACGGTGCCATCGAGGGCGCGCAGTCCACCCTCGGGCACTTCCGCTCCTCGGATGAGGTCGGAGTCTGGGCCTTCACGACGGGTGTCGAGTCGGAGGCCGGCAAGAACATCGTCGTGCTGCGCGATGTCGAGCCGCTCGCCTCCGACCGCGAATCGGTGGATGCCTCGCTCGACGACCTGCGCTTCGCCCACCGCGACGGCACCCCGCTCTACGACGCCATCGCGGCGGCATACGACGAGATGATGGCGCGCGCCGAGCCCGGCCGCATCAATGCCATCGTGCTGCTGTCGGACGGCCAGGACACCGACTCGACGATCTCGCTCGACTCCCTCGTCGCCCGGATCGGCGCGTCCGCGCGCGAGGGCGGCGACGACGCGCCGGTGCGGATCTTCCCGATCGCCTACGGCGAGGGTGCGGACACGGCCGCGCTGCAGCGAATCGCCGAGGCGACCGGCGGCCAGTGGTTCGACGCGTCGGACGCCGCGAAGATCGACCTCGTGTTCGCGTCCGTGATCAACAACTTCTAGGCGTGACCGGATGATCGTGGCGGCCGACGGGCAGGGGTACGTGGACGACGCCGTCGAGGGCATCGGCGAGGACGGCGTCTACGTCTCGTCCGAGGTGCCGGACGCGGCGGCGTTGGAAGACCAGCTGGAGGCGCAGATCGGCGATGAGTCGATCGGCGTGGCGGTGTTCTCCGACAACGCCGGGATCGAGGCATCCGGTCCGGAGATCGTGGCGCAGCTCGCCGCGGCCCATCCCGAATGCCAGACGATCATCGTGGCCGTCGGCGACGACCTGTCGGCCGGCTCGCGCGTGCTCGAGCAGGGTGAGGCGATGCGCATCGCCAACGAGGCGGAGGGACAGGCCGGCGACGTCGACATCGCCCTCACCGAGACGATTCAGGGCGTGATCGCGGCGACTCCGGACCTCCCGGCGGGCTCGACCGACGCCGGGCCGTTCGTCGGCATCGCCCTCGGTCTGGCTGTGCTCGTCGCCGCGGGGGGCGCTGTCTTCGGCATCGCCCGTTCCCGGGCTCGCCGCCGCAATCGGCCGGCCGCCGGCCGTCACCCGCTGCCCGAGCCCGTGCGCACCCACGTGCAGACCCTGCAGGCCCTGACGGCCGAGTACGCGCGCGCCGGCGCGGCCGGCGTCGCGCAGGCGGGCGAGGTCGCCGCGCAGGTCGGACTCATCGCCCAGAACACCACGGAGCTGTTCGAACGCCTCGACCGCAAGGGCGAGGAGGGCCAGCGCCCCATCGCGGCGGTGGAGTACGGCGAGACCCTGCGCAAGCTGACCGGCGCGCTCGACCGCGACTACCTGCTCGACATCCTGACCCATCCCGACCTGTGGGACGACCCGGTCGAGCGCGTCCGCGAAGTCCGCACCGCGCTCTCGTCGTTCTCGACCGAGCTCGTCGAGAACATCAAGCAGGTCAACGCGCGCCGGGGCCTGCACTTCCAGGTGTCGCTGGACGGGCTGATGGGCCGGCGCAAAGAGCTGCAGGACTGGGACCGGGCGTTCGAGCGGGCGGACGGCGACGCCGGTCCGGTGCCGCACGGCGACTAGAATCGACGGATGCCGCGATCCGTGGCATCCGCACCCTCGTGCATCCCCCACCCGACCATTGGAGCCACCGTGGCCGAGCAGTCCCGCCTCGACAAAGTCATCGCCCTCGCCCGTCACCGCGGGTTCGTCTTCCAAGCGGGTGAGATCTACGGCGGATCCCGGTCGGCATGGGATTACGGTCCCCTCGGCACGGAGCTCAAGGAGAACATCCGCCGGCAGTGGTGGCAGACCTTCGTGCGCGGCCGCGGCGACATGGTCGGCCTGGACTCGTCGATCATCCTGCCCAAGCGCGTGTGGGAGGCATCCGGTCACGTCGCGACCTTCACCGACCCGCTGGTCGAGTGCCTGCAGTGCCACAAGCGCTTCCGCGCCGACAACCTCATCGAGGACTTCGAGGCGCGCAAGGGCCGCAAGGCCGAGAACGGCCTCGCCGACGTGCCGTGCCCGAACTGCGGCACCAAGGGCCAGTACACCGAGCCCAAGGCGTTCTCGGGTCTCGTGAAGACGTACCTCGGCGTCGTCGACGACGAGAGCGGCCTGTACTACCTCCGCCCCGAGACGGCGCAGGGCATCTTCGTGAACTTCGCGAACGTGCTCACTGCGAGCCGCAAGAAGCCGCCGTTCGGCATCGGCCAGGTGGGCAAGGCGTTCCGCAACGAGATCACGCCGGGCAACTTCATCTTCCGCACGCGCGAGTTCGAGCAGATGGAGATCGAGTACTTCGTGCCGCCCGCCGATGCGCAGGAGTGGTTCGACCACTGGGTCGAGGCGTGCTGGAACTGGTTCGTCGACCTCGGCATCGACCCGGCCAACATGCGCCGGTTCGATGTGCCCGAAGAGGACCGCGCGCACTACTCCGACGGCACGATCGACGTCGAGTACCGCTTCGGGTTCGCCGGCAAGGAGTGGGGCGAGCTGATGGGCGTCGCCAACCGCACCGACTACGACCTCGGCAGTCACAGTGAGGCGTCGGGCCAGAGCCTGTCGTACTTCGACCAGGCGTCGGGCGAGAAGTACATCCCGTACGTCATCGAGCCCTCGTTCGGCCTCACCCGCGCGATGATGGCGTTCCTCGTCGACGCGTACCACGAGGAGGAGGCGCCGAACGCGAAGGGCGGCACCGACACCCGTACGGTGCTCAAGCTCGACCCGCGCATCGCCCCCGTCAAGGCCGCGGTGCTGCCGCTGTCGCGCAACGAGCAGCTGTCGCCGATCGCCCGCGAGGTGGCCGAGGTGCTCCGCGGCGAATGGAACATCGACTTCGACGACGCCGGCGCCATCGGTCGCCGCTACCGCCGCCAGGACGAGATCGGCACGCCGTTCTGCGTCACGGTCGACTTCGACTCGCTCGACGACCGTGCCGTCACCGTGCGCGACCGCGACACGATGGGCCAGGAGCGCGTGCCGCTCGATGGCCTGCACGCCTACCTCGCGGAGCGCCTCCAGGGCGCCTGACCCGCAGGACGACGGATGCCGCGACCCGCCGGGGTCGCGGCATCCGTCGTTCCCGGCGCTGAAGCTGGGCCGTTCGCCGTCCTGACGGGGTGTTGCCGGAACAGGTGATCTGACGAGCGCAGGCTGATCTCTGCGGAATCGTCCTGTTCTCGTCAGATCACCTGATCTCGGGCGCTGGAGGCGGCCCTCAGGCGGGCGGCCGTCAGCCGGGCGGTGGCGCGGCGAGGCCGCGCCACACGGCGGCGATGGTCGCGGCTGTCGCATCTCCCCAGGCCACACCGTCGAGGAGGTCGTCGGTCGCGAGGGTCGCGACGCCGTGGACAGCGGCGAACGCGACGAGCGCGGCCCGCTCGGGCGGGCCGGGTGGCAGTTCGCCGGCGTCCTGCGCGGCGCGGAAGAGGGCGACCAGTGCCGGCATCGCGATGTGACTGACCTCGACGAGCTCGGGCGACGCCGCCGGGTGGTGCTTGGCCGTGTACATAGTGCGGAGGATCGCCGGATGCCGCACCGCGAAGCCCACGTAGGCGTCGCCGGCGGCGCGGAATCGGACGGCGAACGATCCCGCCGTCTCGACGGCCTCCGCCAGTGCGGCGTTCAGTCGCTCGAACCCCAGCACCGCGACGGCGTCCAGCAGCGCCTGCTTGTCGCGGAAGTGCCGGGCGGATGCCCCGTGGCTGACGTCGAGGTCGCGCGCCAGCTGTCGCAATGACAGCGCGTCGGTTCCCTCGGCGTCGACGACCTCCCACGCCCGGTCGAGCAGCGCCGCGCGAAGATTGCCGTGGTGGTACGAGCGCTCCGTCACGGTCCCCACCCTAGCGCAATGTTGGCATTGACAACAATGCTGTCGGTGTCTACATTTGCGACATGACCGTCACGTACCGCGGCACGACCGCCCTCATCACCGGAGCTAGCGCCGGGCTCGGCACCGAGTTCGCCGAGCAGCTCGCCGCCCGCGGCGCCGATCTCGTGCTCGTCGCACGGCGCGAAGAGCGCCTGCGCGAGCTGGCGGAGCGGCTGGAAGCAGCGCACGGCATCAGGGCGACGGTGCTCCCGCTCGACCTCTCGCGGGCGGATGCCGCCGCCACCCTCCGCGCCTCGCTCGACGAGCGCGGCATCCGCGTCCAGACCCTCGTCAACAACGCCGGCTTCGGCATGAAGGGGGCCTTGGCCGACGCCGACCCCGGCCGGATCGCCGAGATGGTGCAGGTCAACGTCGCGAACCTCGTTGCCGTGACGCGCGAGCTCCTGCCGGAGCTCGTCGCCGAGGGTCGCGGCGCTCTGGTGAACGTCGCGAGCACGGCGGCCTATCAGCCGTGTCCGAACATGGCGGTGTACGGCGCGACGAAGGCCTTCGTCCTCAGCTTCACCGAGGCGCTCGCGTACGAGACGCGCGAGAGCGGCCTCCGCGTCCTGGCGCTCAGTCCGGGCGCCACGCGCACCGAGTTCTTCGACGTGGTCGGCACCGAGGACGCTGCGGTGGGCCGATTCCAGACGCCGGCGCAGGTCGTCGGCCTCGCGCTGCGCGAGCTCGATCGTGGCCGGCGGGCGAGCGTGGTGTCGGGCTGGGCCAATGCGGTGAGTGCCAAGCTCGCCGGCCTCATGCCGCGGCGACTCACGCTGGCGGTCAGCGGGCGCGTGCTGCGCTGAACCTGCGGCGGCCGCAGGCCCCGCGGGCGGTGCGACCCTCCGGCTCGGCGTGTCGCCCGTGTTACGGGTCTGTGACTCAGTCGCGTGGCGCCCTCTGCCACGCCTTCATAAGTGGCTGATCACAACATATATCGCAACACGGTGTGTCTCGGGTGCGTTTACAACGTTTGTAAATTCCTCCAGGATTGCTTGCGGGAGCGCTCCCACACCTGCTTGAGTCGACCCATCGATCGGCATGGACGCTGACGGTGCGCCGCAGCATCCGGTGACCTCCCCTGCCGAGAGAACAGCCGCCGCGCGTCCGTCTCGTCCGCGACTTCAGGAGTTTCGGCGTGAGATTCAGCACCATCGGCAAGGCGCTCCTCGTGGGCGTGGGATGCGCGGCGCTCATCGGAGCGGCGCTGCCCGCGACGGCGGCCGCAGGAGGCGAGGGGTTTCAGCTCACGCCCCCCGAGGAACAACAGGCGGTGACCCCATCACCGGCGACCGGGTTACCCTGCACGACGGCGCCCACGGTCCGGTCGTCGAGTTCGCTCCCGCGCAGCGCGAGTCCGGCGCACCGGTCAGCTACGCGAGCTACGGCGACGAGGAGCACTACTACGTGATCCCCTCGGACGTGGCAAGGCTCGTCCCGACGGAGCTCGACCTGAGCCTGTTCGACGTGAAGGCCCTCGCGGAGGTCGCATCCGACGACCGCCTGCCGGTCATCGTGCAGTCGACTGAGCCGACGGATGCGAAAGCCGACGCCGCCGAGTGGGAGGCGCTCTCGGTCGACCCCGACCGCACACTCGAGTCGATCGACGCGATCTCGGGCGACGTGCCCGCCGAAGGTGCGCCCGAGCTCATCGAGGCGGCGTCCGCGGGAACCTCGGTCGAGAAGGTGTGGCTGGATGCCCCGACCGAGGCGCTCGACGCGATCTCGGCGCCGCAGATCGGCGCCCCCGCGGCGTGGGAGGCGGGCCTCGACGGCACGGGCGCCGTCGTCGCCGTGCTCGACACGGGCATCGACACCACCCACCCCGACCTCGACGAGGGCGTCGTGATCGGCGAGCGCGACTTCACCGGAAGCGGGACGGCGAAGGATGCTGCCGGCCACGGCACGCATGTGGCGTCGATCGTCGCCGGCACGGGCGAGGCCTCGGGCGGCGCGAATCGCGGTGTGGCGTACGGCGCCAAGCTGTTGAACGGGCGCGTGCTCAACGCCGCCGGCTTCGGCGAGACCTCCTGGATCATCGATGCGATGGAGTGGGCGGCCGCGGAAGGCGCCGACGTCATCAACATGAGCCTCGGCGTCAGGGGCGAGTACACCGACGGCAAGGACCCCGGAGCCCTGGCGATCGACTCGCTCTCGCAGCGCTACGACACGCTGGTCGTCGTCGCGGCCGGCAACGAGGGGGCCCGCGGTGCGACGACGGTCACAACCCCCGGCACCGCGGACAGCGCCCTGACGGTCGGCGCGGTCGACGAGTGGGACCAGCTCGCGGGCTTCTCGTCGACCGGGCCGCGCTTCGGCGATGCGGGCGTCAAGCCCGACGTCACCGCGCCGGGCGCGTGGATCCTGGCGGCCCGTGCGGCCGGCACGCGGCCCGACCTGCCGGCCGGCGACATGTACCTCTACGACGGGGGCACGTCGATGGCGGCGCCGCACGTCGCCGGTGCCGCGGCGATCCTGAAGGCGGCTCGCCCCGACCTCGACGGCGAGGCGCTGAAAGCGCTGCTCATGGGCACCGCTCAGCCGACGGTGGGCAACATCTGGCGGGAGGGCGCGGGCAAGGTCATCATCCCCGCCGCGATCGCCGAGCCGCTGTACGCCGACCCGGCCTCGCTGTCGGTCGGGGTGTTCGCCTCGCCGCGTTCCACGCAGAGTCCCCGCACGACGACCATCGACTACACCAACACCTCGGGGACGCCCTTCACGCTCTACCTCTCGACCGCGGCTTCGGGCTCGGACGGCGCTCCGGCAGCGGAGGGGACCGTGACGCTCTCGAGCGATGTGGTCACCGTCCCGGCCAGGGGCACGGCATCCGTCGACGTCACCGTCGACCCGCGCGTCGACGACCCCGGCTTCTACACGGGCACGGTGACCGCAGCCGGGCCCGGCTTCGCGCCCGTGCGAACGGTCATGGGCTGGCAGGTCGAGCAGGACCTCGCGCACCTGCACTTCGAGGCCCTGCAGCCCGACGGCACGCCGGTCATCTCGTGGAGCTCCGCGACCCTGTACAACCTCGACGATCCGTCGATGATCCACTCCGTGTCGTTCGTTCAGGGCAAGGCCGATGTTCGCCTGCCGCTGGGGCGGTACGCCATCCTCGGCGTGCTCGACAACAGCAAACCCGGCGCGGAGCTCATCAGCGGTGCGACGCTGTTCACGCGTGACCTCGACGTGACGGAGGTCGGCGACCAGACGGTGGTCATCGATGCGACCCAGGCCCTGCCCGTCACCGTCGACACCGAGAAGAAGGCGCAGGTGACCAACATCGAGCAGGTGCTCAAGCGCACTCTGCCCGGCTGGGGCTGGCCGGTGCAGCAGGCGACGAGCTTCAGCACGATCGTCACGCGGCCGGGGCTCCCGGAGCAGCTCTACGTGCTGGCCGAAGGGGAGCTGGCAGGCGAGGAGATCCTCACCGAGAGCTGGCTGCTCGGCGCACCGAAGCTCGACGTCCAGGCGGTCTCCGCGTTGACGACCCTCGATCTGGCCGAGGATCTGCGCTACGCCGTCACGTCTCCCGAGCTCAAGGGCAAGGTGAGTGCCACCATCGTCGATGCGGGCACCGGGACGCCTGCCGAGCTGCAGAAGGCGGCCGTGGCGGGCAAGATCGCCCTTGTCGAGGCGCGCCCCGAGCCGGTGGGTCGGGTGATGCTGCTCAATGCTCAGGCTCAGGCGGCGAAGGACGCCGGCGCGATCGCGGTGATCGCCTATGGCGCCCACGATGGCCCGTACTGGGAGGATGTCGACTTCCGCGCGATGGGAGAGTTCCCCGACAAGACGCTTCCGACGCTGACGCTGTCGCGTGAGAAGGGACTCGAGCTGCTCGCCCTCGCGTCGGCGAAGAAGGGTGCGAAGCTGACCGGTACCGGCTACGGGTACCCGCCGTACGACTACGCGTTCGCCAAGGTGGAGCACGGCATCCCGTCCAGCCTCAACTACACGCTCGATGGATCGAACACGGCATCCGTCAGCAGCGCGGTGAAGGGGCAGACCGCGGGCACCTCTCTTCAGGAGTGGCACATGATGGTCACCGACGAGAGTTACATCGGCTACAACCGCTGGCTGGACGAGCCGATCGCCGAGCGGACGATCCACTACTACGCCGATCCGGCGGCGAGGTATCAGCACTCCGCGGAGGCCTACGCGGGCGGCGCGAACCCGGGCGAGGTGTTCCCGACGGCGTTCATGGGCGCGTTGCGCTCGTACCAGCCCGGCGAGACCGCGAGCGAGACGCTGCTCGGTCAGGTCGTGCACGGCGGGCTGCTGCCCGACCCGGCCTCGCCGGCCCAGTCGTCGGTGCGTCGCGAAGGCGACACCCTGATGATCGACCTGCCATACCGGGTCGACGGCGACGGCAACCCGAACATCGCCGGTCCCGACGGCGGAACCGACAGCCGGTTCCAGCTGTGGGTGGACGACGAGCTCTACGTGACCGGCGAGTACGCGAACGGCTCCGGCGAGGTGCCCGCCGAGGCGCGCACCTACCGCGTGCTCCTCGACGCCGACCGGTATGAGCGGTGGTGGACGCAGTCCACCGAGGTCAGCACCGAGTGGTCCTTCACGAGCAGCACCACCGATGCCCTCACGGTGCTGCCGCTGCTGCAGCTCGACTACGGCGTGCAGGGCCTCGACGCCCTGAACGTCGCCGCAGGAAAGCGGATCAGCCTGACCCCGACCGTGTCGCACCAGGACGGCTCGACGGGGGCGGCGATCAGCGGCCTCAAGCTGTGGGCGTCGTACGACGGCGGGCGCACGTGGACCACGATTGCGGTGACGGGCTCGGCCGGCTCGTACTCGGCCAGCATCACCCCGCCGAAGGGCACGACGAAGATCGCGCTCAAGTCCGAGGCGTGGGATGCCGCCGGCAGCACCTTCAAGGAGACGGTCCTGGACGCGATCGCACTGAAGTGACCCGCGGCAGCCGCACGGTGGCCCGCTGAGGGCGCTGAGCAGGACGACTCGGAGGGCTCGCGCAACGCGCGGCCCTCCGGTCGTGCACGGTGCAGGCCGGAGGGTCAGTCGGTGACGGTGAACACCGCGGAGCCGGTGTCGCCCTCGATCACGCGACGGTAGTCCTCGGCGACGATCTCTCGCAGGATGTCGGCATCGATCGCCTCGAGGTCCTTGATGTAGAGGCAGCCCACACCCGTCTCATGGGGTCCGAGCTTGCCGAGCCGGTCGGCGTGGGCGCCGGTGTCGAGCAGGTACACCGTGGTGGCCTGGCGACGCGGCGAGAACGCGGCGATGGGGACGTCGCCCTCGGTGCCGGTGGGGTAGCGGTAGTGGCACGACCCGAAGCCCACGATCGTGCCCCACATCTCGGGTTCGCGCCCGGTGACCTCACGCAAGAGCGCGACCATCGTCTCGGCATCCCGCTGCCGCTTCGCGGGACTCACCCCGGCGACGAACTCGCCGACGTCCGCTTCCGTCTTCTTCATCAGACGCCTCCGCCGCCGGATTTCGCCGCGGCCTTCATGGCGCGCTTGTGCTCGCGCACCTTCGTCAACGACTCCGGCGAGACGATGTCGGCGACGCTGCGGAACGAGCCGTCCTCGCCGTAGGGCGCGGATGCCTCACGCCACCCGTCGCCGGTGAACCCGTACTGCTTACCCAGCAGCGCAAGGAAGATCTTCGCCTTCTGCTCCCCGAACCCCGGCAAAGCCCTGAGCCGCTTCAGCACGGTCGCGCCGTCCGGCTCGTCGCGCGTCCAGATCGCCGCGGCGTCGTCGTCCCAGTCCCGGCCGATCGCCGCGCAGAGCGCCTGCACGCGAGCGGCCATCGACCCCGGGAACCGGTGCACCGCGGGGGTGGCCGAGAACAGCCCCGCGAACGCCTCCGGATCGAAGCTCGCAAGGGCGGCGGCATCCAGCGTCCCCGCGCGTTCCGAGATCTTGAGCGGACCGGCGAATGCGGTCTCCATCGCGACCTGCTGGTCGAGCAGCATGCCGATGAGCAGGGCGAGCGGATCGTCGGTCAGCAGGCGATCGGCCTCGTCGTCACCCGTGATGTGGAGCGTCATGGCCCCCAGTCTCCCACCCCGGGCCGACGCCGGAACAGGCCGGTGCCCACGGTGCGGACGGCACCGCCGCTCGGCCGTGGAAGGATCGACGGAAACCCTGATTTGATGAGGTTCGCAGAACCCCCATCAGCGTCGAACGAACCGCGGAGGACCGAGCCCATGCCCGATCGCCGCGCGCTCTCGTCGGCGCGACTGCTGTGGGCGCGCTCCCGCGCGCGCATCGGGCTTCTCGGCAGCGCGGCCGCGACCGTCGCCGCCGCGGTGGCGACCATGTGCCTCGTGCTGGCCAGGCTTCGCCGCACGGTCGAGACGGCCGGCGAGCCGCCCCCTCCGGGGTTGACCGCCGATGAGGTGGCGGATCTCGTGGGGATCGGCGCGGCGGCACTGGCCTCGGCCGCGCCGGCGCTCGTCCTGCTCGTCGCGCTCGTCGCCGGAACGGCGATGGCGCAGCTCGCGCGCCTCGTGGCCGCCGCACGGGAGCACGAGACGCTGGCGATCCGGGCACGCGGCTTCTCACGCAATCAGGCATGGGGAGCGGATGCCGCGGAAGGCGTCGCCGTCGCGCTCGCGGGGGCGATCATCGGCGTCGTGCTGGCCGGCCAGGTCGGTGCCGGTGCGGTCGAGGTGGTCTCGTCCTGGCCGTGGGTGATCGCCATGGCGCTCGCGCTGGCCGCGGTGTTCGCGATCGCGCTGCGACGCGGCGAGCAGCGGCGCACCGCCGGGCGCGCAGCGCGCGCCACGACTGCCGTCGTCGTCGTGGTGGTGGTGCTGGCGTCGGCCCTCGTGGTGTGGCAGCTGCCCCTCGCCCGCGGGGCGGGGTTCGACCCGATCGTCGCGCTCGCACCCGCCGTCGTGCTGATGGCGGGGGCCCTGGTGGCGCTCGCGGCGTTCGGAGGCGCCGCCGCGGCGTGGTCCCGGCCCGCCGCCGCCTTTCCGTCGCTGCAGCCCGGGTATCCCGCGCGGCAGGTCGCCCGACGCCTGCCCATCTATGCGGTCGCCGTACTGCTGGTGACCCTCACCGTCGCGCAGGCGGTCTTCGCTTCGGCGTACACGGCGACGTGGCAGGCGATGACCACCGATTCGGCGGCGGTGCGTGCCGGCGCCGACCTGCGCGTCGACATGACGCCGCAGTCCGCGTCGCCCGGCGACGTGGTCGCCGCGGGTGTGCCGGGAACGGATGCCTCGTCCTCGGCGTACGCGGGCGTGATCGAGATCGGCCGCCTCGAGGCCGACCTGGTGTCGGTGCCGTCCGCGCAGATCGAGCCGGTGGTGACCTCGGCGGGCGGACTCGTGGACAAAGAGGTCCTCATCGCCGCGGCGGACGCCACGGGGGAGGGCGTGGTCGTGTCCGAGCCGGTGCCGCTCGGCGACGGCGCCACCGGGATCGCGGCGACCGTCGGCGTGACCGTCGAGTCCGGCAGTCTCTCCGGTTTCAGCCTGGTGGCGCTGCTGCTCGATGGCCATGGCACGCCCGTCACGCTGCGTCTCTCCGGCGAACCGCAGTCGGCAGAGGACGGCACGGCGCTGCTCGTGGCGACCGCGGACCTTCCTGACGGCGCGTCGCCGTGGCGCCTCCTCGCGATCGGCGCCGGAACCGGCCCGAGCATCGCGGGGTCGAGCGTCGCGGTCGAGCTGTCGGAGGTCGTGGTCGCCGGCGGCGGACCGCTCGACGTGGAAGGCTCCGCGCACCTCGAAGGCGGCAGCAGCGAAGCCGTGCTCTGGCTCGCCGACGGCGGCGTCCTCGCGGCGGCGCCCGACCTCGCGGCGTCGGAAGAAGGGCCCGCCGTGGCGGCCGTCGTGACGACGGCGCTCGCCTCTCGCCTCGGCGCGGTCGTCGGCGACCCGATCGACTTCCGGTACGCCGGGACAGGGCGGCAGGGTGCCGGGGTGATCACGTCGATCGTCGACGCCGTGCCCGGCGCGTCCGATCCGCTCGCCCTGTTCGTCCCGCTCGAGTCGCTGCTGACGTCGCAGCTTCAGCGGGGCACGTCGATCGTGCCGCCGAACTCGGTCTGGGTCGCCGGCGACCCGGCCGCCGACGATGCCCTCAGCGCCGCGCTCGGTGACCGGCCGGTGATGACTGCCACGCCCGGGCTCTCGGCGAGCGTCGTCGGCGCTCTGGTGCCCGGCTGGTGGATCGCCACGGCGGGATCGGCCGTGCTGTCGCTCGTCGCGGCCTTCGCGATCGTGCAGACCCTCGCCCTCGCGCGTCGACGCGAACTCGGGGTGCTCCGCGCCCTCGGGGTGACCGCGTCCCGCCAGGCGCGCATGCGCGCGGCCGAGCTCGGCGGCGTCTTCGCAGCGGCCGTCGTGCTCGGTGCGGCCGCGGGCGCCCTGGTGTCGTGGCTGATCGTGCCCGGGCTGGTGCGGGCGGTGACCGCCGGCATCCTTCCCCTCGCCGGAGCCGTGTCGTTCGCGTGGCTGCCGCTCGCGCTCGCGCTCGGCGGCCTCGTCGTCGCGCTGGGCGTGATCGTCGCGGCCGCCGCGACCGGCGCCGGACGCGTCGCGCGGTCCGCGACCGTCGGGGAGGAGGCGCGATGAGCCGCCGTGTGTCCACCCGCGCCCTGGTCGCGCACCATCTGCGCTCCCGCGCCGGGGGCGGGGCGATCGTCGCGTCCCTCGTGCTGGTGCTGTCGCTGGTCGCGACGGCGGCGCCGATCGCGCTCGGCCTCCTCGGCGACGCGGCGCTGCGCGACCGGCTGGACTCCCTGCCGGCGACCGGGCGCGACGTCGCCGCCGACTCTCCCTTCTTCCCGGTGATGCCCGAGACGGACCCGTTCCCGCCGACCGACGCCGACGACGTCTGGGTCGACTTCCTCGTCGCGCTCGAAGGCATCCGGCGCGGTGCCGACGAACCCCTTCCCGACGTGCTCGGCGAGGCGCGCGCGGTGGCTTCGGTGCCTGGCGCGCGGATCCTCGAGGATCCCGCGACGCAGGCGCTGACCATGGCGTTCTCGCCGGGCTACGAGTCCGAGATCCGCATGGTCGAGGGCGCCGCGCCCGGGCCGGCGGTGGTCGCGGACGACGGCTCCCTCCGCGTCGAGGTCGTCCTGTCGCGCGAGACGGCGCAGGAGCTCGAGTGGCAGGTCGGCGACGAGCGGCATCTGGGCTCCGACCCGCTGCCCTACGTCGTCGTGCTGTCGGGGGTGTTCGAGCCTGCCGACGCCTCGTCCCCGTTCTGGCAGCACGTGCCCTCGGTGCTCCAGCCGAGCATCTCCGACGACGGCAATCGCGCGCGCGAGGTGACGGGCACCGCGTTCGCCCATCCGGCGTCCGCGGCCACGGCGGCCATGCTCACCAGCCTCGGGCTCCGTCCCGCCACCGTCGTGTGGTATCCCACGGACGTCGACGAGATCGATGCCGACAACGCCGAGAAGACCGTCGCCGCGCTCAACAAGCTCACGTCCGTGTCGCACACCATCGCGAGCTCGGCCGAGGGCGTCGGCATCCTGAGTCTGAAGTTCGACGCCGACATCACCGGCGAGATCGAACTCGCCCTCGCACAGCAGTCGTCGACGGCCGGGGTGATCGCGATGCTGATCGCCGGCCCGATCGGCGTCGCCGCTGCCGTCCTCGCCCTCGGCTGTCGGCTCATCCTCGAAAGCCGCCGATCGGCCATGCGCCTGATGTCGGCGCGCGGCGCCTCGGTGGGGCAGCTGCGCCGCCTGCTCGGCATCGAGGGTGCGATCACGGGGCTCGTGCCCGCGATCGTGGGAGCGTCGGCCGTCGTCCTCGCGGCGGCGCTCCTGTTCGGAGCCGCGCCGCCGGCCGCGGGACTCGTCCCCGCGCTGCTGGTCGGTCTTGCGCCGGTCGTGATCCTGGCGATCCTCGCGCCGTCGGCCGGTGAACGCCCGCTGCGCGCCGACCTCAGCCGGCGCGGCTCGCGCCTGCGGCTCGTCGTCGAAGGTGTGCTCGTCGGATTCGCCGCGCTCGCGCTGGTGCTCCTCTTCGTCCGGGGCTACACCGCCGGCGTCGACCTCCTGCTCGCCGCGACGCCGCTGCTGCTGTCGCTCGTCGCCTGCCTCGTCACCCTGCGCCTCTACCCGCTGCCCCTCACCGCGGTGCTCTCGCGAGCGCGCGCGGGCGCCGGTGCCGACGCGTTCCTCGGCGCCGCCCGGGCCCTGCGCGAACCCTCGATCGGGCTCACACCGGTGCTGGCCCTCGTCGTGGGCGTCTCCGTCGCGGTGTCCTCCGGCATCCTTCTCTCGGCCCTGCAGACAGGTGTGGCCGACGCCTCCCGTGCGCAGATCGGCGCCGATGTGCGCGTCACGGGAGGAAGCTTCACGCGCGACCAGCTCGGCCGCGTCGCGGACGTCGACGGGGTGGTCGGCGTCGCCGGGATCTCGGGGGCCGAGCCCGCGACCCTCGACATCGACGGCGTCAAGCGAGCGACCTCGGTCTTCGTCGTAGAGGCGAGCGAGCTCGCCGCGGTGCAGGGCGATGGACCCGGGATGCTGCCCGCCGAACTCGTGGCGGATGCCGGTGCCTCCCTCGGGTCCGGTGCCGGCGCCGCGGTGCCCGTCGTGGTGTCGGGCGCGACGGCCGACGCGATCGGCGGAGCGGACGACCTGCGCGTCGACGGCGCGGACGTCGCCGTCGTCGGGGTGACCCGCGGGCCGGTGCCGACCGGCGTCCGCGAGAACTGGGTCGTGATCGACTCCGCGTACGCCGAGAGCACGCTGGGGCGCGACCCGACCGACCGCACGGTGCTCGTCGCGCTCGACGAGGGCGCGGCGCCCGGCGACGTGGCCGACGATCTGCGCACGATCCTGGGATCGGCCGTGCGCATCGACACCTCGGACGAGATCGCAGACGCCATCGAGTCGGGCCCGGCCGTGCAGGGGGTGCGCGGGGCGCTGCTTCTCGCGACCGCCGTGACGGCGCTGCTCAGCGCGCTGGCGCTCGCGATGACCCTGACCCTTGCCGCTGCGCCCCGCGCGCGTGTGCTCGCTCTGCTGCGCACGCTCGGAGCACCGCCCCGGTCGGCGACCTCGCTCGCACTGTGGGAGATCGGGCCCCCGGCGGTGGCGGCCGTCGTCGCCGGAACGGTCTTCGGGGCGCTTGTGCCCCTCGTCGTGCTCGCGGCCGTCGACCTGCGGCCCTTCACCGGATCGTCGGTGCAGCCGGGCTACGGGATCGACCCGGCGATCCTCCTCATCACCCTGGGCGGGTTCCTCGCCCTCGCCGCGCTGCTCACCGCCGCCGTCCTGCTCGTCTCCCGCCGCGCCCGCGCGGCGGGAGCGCTGCGGACGGTGGAGGAAGGATAGGACTCATGGCTCGACAGGCTCATCGCGCCGACCCCGGCGGATCCGGCGCACGCCGATCCGGTGCACGCCGATCCGGTGCAGGAGGGACTGACTCAACGGACGCCGACATCCTGTGCCTCGACCTGGTGCGCATCTTCAAGGTGCCGTCGGGCAACGGGGCGGATGTCGAGGTGCAGGCGCTGCAGGGGCTGAACCTGCGCGTCGACCCCGGCGAGCTCGTGGCCGTCGTGGGAGCCTCGGGGTCGGGCAAGTCGACCCTGCTGTCGATCCTGTCGAGCCTCGACCAGCCGACTGCGGGTGTCGCGCGCGTGGCAGGGCACGATCTGCTCACGATGAAGGAGAAGGAGCGCGTGGGATTCCGCCGCCGCAGCGTCGGCTTCGTGTGGCAGCAGACCTCGCGGAACCTTCTCCCGTACCTGTCTGCGAGCGAGAACGTCGCCGCAGCGCTCGCGATCGCCGGCACCGTGCGCGCAGCCGCCCCGCGGCGGGCGCGGGTGGCGGAGCTGCTCGACCTGCTTGAGGTGTCGCACTGCGCCGAGCGCCGGCCCGCAGAGATGTCGGGCGGCGAGCAGCAGCGCGTCGCCATCGCCGTCGGAATCGCCAACGACCCCCGCGTGCTGCTCGCCGACGAGCCCACCGGCGAACTCGACGACGTGACGAGCGCACACGTGCTCGAGGCCATGCGCTCGGTGAACCGTGAGCTCGGAGTGACGACGCTGATCGTGACGCACGACCCGGCTGTCTCCGAGCACGTGGCTCGCACGGTCCAGATCCGTGACGGCCGCACGTCGACAGAGGTGCTGCGATCGACGCGCGTCGACGAGCACGGCGCCGAGGAGCACGTCGCCGAGGAGTACGCGGTGCTCGACCGCGTGGGCCGGCTCCAGCTGCCCGACGATTTCGTCACCGCGCTCGACTTGCGCGAGCGGGTGCGACTCGCCCTCGAGCCCGACCACGTCGGAGTGTGGCCGGGAGCACCGGCACCGGCTTCGTCCGACGGCCCGGGCGTTTCGTCTTCGGGCGCTGGAGCGCCCTTCGCTCAACGACCGGAGGCCGAGGTCCCGGTCGGTGATCCCGCGGCGTTCGACGTCCCGGTCGTTGAGCGAGCGAGGAACGCGCGAGACGAAACGCCGCTGCTCGAAGACGAACCACGTGCCGCGGCATCCGATCTCCCCACGGAGGACCCCTCGTGACCACTGCACTGCGCGGCGAGAAGCTGAGCCGCACGTTCTCATCGGCCGCAGGTGATGTGCACGCGTGCGTCGACATCGACATCGAGGTCTCCGCGGGTGAGCTGGTGGTCGTCCGCGGCGCGTCCGGCGCCGGCAAGACGACGCTGCTCAACCTGCTCGGAGGTCTCGACACCCCCACCTCGGGCAGGGTGTGGATCGGCGACGTCGAGGCCACCGCGCTCGCCGAGGACGATCTCGCGGCCCTCCGCCGCGAACGCCTGGGGTTCGTGTTCCAGTCGTTCGGCCTCATCCCGATCCTGTCGGCGGCCGAGAACGTCGAACTGCCGTTGCGGATCGCGCGGACCCCGCCCGCCGAGCGCGACGCGAGGGTCGCCGAGGCGCTCGCTCTGGTCGGGCTCGCCGACCATGCCGCGCAGCGTCCGACGGAGCTGTCGGGTGGCCAGCAGCAGCGCGTCGGCATCGCCCGCGCGTTCGTGGTGCGCCCTCACGTGCTGATCGCCGACGAGCCGACCGGTCAGCTCGATTCGCGCACGGCGGTCACCGTCATGGACCTCATCGGCGACCTCGTGCACTCGCAGGGCCTCGCCGCCGTCGTCTCGACCCACGACCCCCTGCTCGTCCAGCGCGCCGACCGCGTGATCGAGCTGCATGACGGACACGTGACCGCTGTGACGGCCGGCGTCCGGGGTGCCGCGGCCACCGCGCCGTGAGACGCGATCGCGATCAGGGGTCCCGCCAGGGCGACTGAGCGGCCAGGGACGAATGGGAGGATGGATGCCGTGACCGTCCCGACGCCCCTCCCAGACGCCGCCGGCGCCTCGCCCAGGGCCTCCAGGGGTGCCGGAACAGCCGCCGAACCGTTCCTGGACCTCGTCGACCATGCCCGGCACACGCGCGTGGTCGTGATCGGCGGAGGCATCGCCGGACTGGTCGCGGCGTGGGAGTGCGTCAAGGTCGGGATGAGCGTCACGCTCGTCGAGGCATCCGATCGCCTCGGCGGCACGATCGGTTCGACGCGTCTCGCCGGCCTCGACCTCGAGACCGGCGCCACCTGCTGGTCCACCCGGGGCGGCGCCGTGCGGAAGCTCGTCGCCGAGGTGCTCCCCGACGCCGCGATCGCGTCTCCCCGCGACGACCGCGAGTGGATCGCCGGCCTGGCGAAGGGGACGGCGGCGCCGATCCCGGCCGACCAGGTGCTCGGCATCCCGGCGAATCCGTGGGATGAGAGCGTTCGCCGCGTGATCGGCTGGGGCGGCACCTGGCGCGCCTATCTCGACCGCCTGCGACCGCCGCTGACGATCGGCGCGCAGCGCAGCGCCGGGCGGCTCGTGCGCAGCCGCATGGGAGCCAAGGTGCGCGACCGCCTCGTTGCGCCGCTCACCGTCGACCGCTTCGGCCTCGACCCCGACGACGTCGACGTCGAGATCGCGGCGCCGGGACTCAGCACCGCCCTCACTCGCACGGGCTGGCTGGGCGGCGCCGTCGCCGATGTGCGCGTCGGCGCCACGGGGTCGGCGATCGAAGGACTGGACGGCGGGATGCCGCAGCTCGTGGCCGCGCTCGCCCAGCGCCTGACTGAGCGCGGGGCCGCTGTCCACACCGGCGCCCGTGTGACCGGACTCGCGCGTACGGGTGACGCGTGGACCGTGAGTCTTGCGGCTGTCGAGGACTGCCCCGATTCCCCGGTCGTTGAGGGAGCGAGGAACGAGCGAGACGAAACGCCTCTGCCGTCGGACGGCCCGGTGCCGGCTGACCTGCCCGCCGACGCCGTCATCGTCGCGACGGACGAGGACGCCGCGCGCGCCCTGCTCGCGCCGGCGCTCGGCGTTCCGGCGTTCGCCGACGTGGCGGCCGCGGGGATCGCCCGAGAGGTCGTGACGATCGTCGTCGACGCTCCGGAGCTCGACTCCGCGCCGCGCGGTTCGCAGGTGCACGCCGTTCCGGGCGCGCTGCGCGCGACGGGGCTCGTGCACGAGACCGCGCGCTGGCAGTGGCTCGCCCGCGAAGCGGGCGCCGGCCGGCACGTGCTGCGGGTCGCCTTCGGTGCGCCGGGCATCGCTCCCGCCACCGCGACGCTGTCCGACGCCGAGGCCGCCGCGCTCGCCGTGGCGGAGGCATCCGTGCTCCTCGGCGTGCGTCTCGACGCGCGCGCGCTGGTCGCCGCCCACCGCGACGCCTACACTCTCGTCCCGCCGGCGTCCGCCCTCGGGCAGCGCGACCGCACCGCCACCGCGCGCGCCACGGTCGGGCGCGAACACGGCATCGCGGCGATCGGCGCCTGGCTGTCGGGAAGCGGGCTCGCCCAGGTCGTCGCCGATGCCCGGGACGAAACCGACCGGCTGCGCCGCCGGGTGCTCTGGGGGACGGCAGCGACGGACTGAGCACGCGGCCACGACCCGTGTCAAGGGTGGATGCCGGAATCGGCATACAGGGCTACTCTGGGGGGAGTCGTCAGGTGCACACCAAGCGTGAGGAGACCTCATGAGGGGCAAAGCTGGACTCGTCATCGGACTTGCGGTGGGATACGTCCTCGGTACGCGGGCGGGACGCGAGCGGTACGAGCAGATCAAATCGCAGTGGCTGAAGGTCTGGGACACCGAGCAGGTGCAGACGCAGGTGACCAAGGTGAAGGACTTCGCGAAGTCCCAGACGATGGCGTTGCCGTCGACCCTCTGGGACTCGGCCGTCAAGGTCGCGCAGGCCGCCGGCGGGAAGGGCAGCGCCGGTCAGAAGCTCGACGCCGCACTCAAGGTCGGCAAGGACTCCGCCGACGACGTCGGCAGGGCCGCGCAGACCTCGACGCAGGCTGTGAAGGACGCCGTCGACGACGCCGTCGACGATCTGCCAGAGAACGGCCGCGGCGGGGCTTGACGTGATGACCACTCCGCGTGGCTTCCGCGACCGCGCGGACGACAGCCTGCTCACCCTCGTCGGCGAGATCCCGGAGCTCATCCGCAACCTCGTCATCGCGGAGATCGACTCCGCCAAGGCGTGGCTCTCCCGCACCGCAAAGGACGGCGGGTGGGGAGCGCTGTGGGCGTTCGCCGCCCTGTTCGTGCTGTTCTGGTCGGTGCCCGTCCTCGGCACCTTCGTGATCGCCGGCCTGTCGTCGTGGTGGCCCGTGTGGCTGTCGGCTCTCGTCGTGTTCTTCGCGATGCTGGTGATCACGGCCGTCCTGGCCTGGCTCGGCATCCTCCGCTTCAAGAAGATCGGCGAGCGGCAGAACCCCGTACAGTCGATCGCCCTGGATGTGAAGGAGGTGCGCGATGAGCTCTGACGCCGCCGTGCCCGTGCCCGTGCCCCGCACCGCCGTTCCGCTCGGGATCGGCGATCCCGTCGTGCAGGCGCGCACCGAGCTGAAGGCCGCGCTCGCCGCGATCGAAGACAAGGCCAACGTGCCACGGCGCGTCGGCCGGGCCGTTGATGACGGCGTCGAGCAGGCTCGTGCCTTCCAGCGGCGCAACCCGGCGCTCACCGCTGCCGCCGTGATCGTGGGCGCTGCCGCGATCGGCGCCGCCGTCTGGGGGTTCGTCCGTCTGTACACCCGCTGAGCCTGCCTGATTCCGCTTCCTCCACAGGCAGGGGTCGCGGCTTCCGAGATCGGGGGTATGCTCGGGATGCAGGCAGTGCAACGGTGCGTATGCTGCCGATCGCGCGAGCCCGATTCGAATCGCGCATCGGTTGCTCGGCGTCTCGGGCGGCCGACTGAGCACCATCGAGAGTCGACCCCCTTATGAACACCGCCGCAGCACAGCACCAGTCCGTCAAACCCTTGACCGGCTGGCGCGTCCTCGTCCCCCGGGGCGGCCCTTGGGGTGACGGCGTCGCGGCCACCCTGCGCCGTCAGGGTGCGACGCCGGTCATCGCCCCCCTCATCAACTTCGCGCCCACCAACGACCAGGCCGCGCTCGAGCAGGCGCTCGCCGACCTGGCGGCCGGCAAGTTCGACTGGCTCACCGTCACCAGCGCCACGACCGTCGACGTGCTCTACGCCTACCGGGCCGTCGTCCCGCCGACCACGAAGGTGGCCGCCGTGGGTGAGACGACCGCGGCAGCGCTCCTCGCCGTCGGCTACCGCGTCGATCTGGTGCCCGAGCGCGACAACTCGGCGGCCGGCATGGCGGAGCAACTCATCGGCCTCGAACCGCAGGCCCGCGACATCCTCACCCTTCGCAGCGAGATCGCCAAGCCGGTGCTCACGCGCATGCTGACCGATGGCGGGCACCGCGTCCGCAGCGTCGTCGCCTACCGCACCGTCGGGGTGCCGGTGACCGACCGCATCGCCGAAGACGTCCGATCCGGCCGCATCAACGCGATCCTCGTGACCAGCGGCTCAGTGGCCGAGCAGGTGCACGAGCAGTTCTCCCACATCCCCGAGACCACCCTCATCGCCGCGATCGGTCCTCGCACCGCCAAGGACGCGCGCCGGGCCGGTCTCGATGTCGACGTCATCGCCGACGCGCAGACGGTCGACGCTCTCATCGACGCGGTCGCCAAGTTCTCGCTGCCGCACGCGGCCGACGAATTCGCACCCCGCACCGGGGTGCTCCCGCAGCTCGGCCGCGACACCCGGGGCTGACCCCCGCATGACCGGCACACCCCGCATCGTCGTGCTCGCGGGCGGAGTCGGCGGCTCACGCTTCGTGCTGGGCGTCCGCGGCGCACTGCGCGCGCGGGGCCTCGACGACACCGCGGCAGCGCTCAGCGTCATCGTCAACACCGGCGACGACCTCTGGCTGTCGGGTGTACGCCTCCAGCCCGACGTCGACTCGATCACCTATGCCCTCGCCGGCGTGAACGACGCCGAGCGGGGCTGGGGCCGTCAGGGCGACAGTGAGCGCGTCAACCACGAGCTGCAGGAGTGGGGCGCCGGCTGGCCGTGGTTCACCCTCGGCGACCTCGATCTCGGCACGCATCTCGCCCGCACCGGCTGGCTGCGCGACGGGCTCACGCCGACGCAGGTGCTGGAGCGGATGTCGCATCGCTGGGACCTCGGCGCACGGC
Source organism: Microbacterium sp. B35-30 (assembly GCF_010634855.1). Lineage (GTDB taxonomy): Bacteria > Actinomycetota > Actinomycetes > Actinomycetales > Microbacteriaceae > Microbacterium. Next base: position 86,155 of record NZ_MWLQ01000008.1, read on the forward strand.
TGCTGCCGATGACCGACACCGAAGTCGACACCGTGGTGGTGCTCGAGGACGGCGCGCGGCTGCACTTCCAGGAGTGGTGGACGCGGCACCGCGCGACGCTCGCGCCCGCCCGCTTCGAGAATCCGGGTATCGACGCCGCCGAACCCGCTCCGGGCGTCGCCGAGGCGATCGCGGAAGCGGACGTGGTGCTCTTCGCTCCCTCCAACCCGGTCGTGTCGATCGGCCCGATCCTCGCGGTCCCGGGCGTGCGGGAGGCGCTCCGGGCAACGGTCGCGCCGATCGTCGGCATCTCGCCCATCATCGGCGGCAAGGTCGTGCGCGGCATGGCCGACGTGTGCCTCACCGCGATCGGGGTCGAGACCTCCGCCGCCGCGGTCGCCGGGCTCTACGGTGCCCGCGCCGACGGCGGGCTGCTCGACGCCTGGCTCATCGCCGAAGAGGACGAGGCCGCCGCCGGCGAGGTGGCCGGGCTCGGCATCCGTCCGCTCGTCCGTCCGCTGTGGATGACGGATGCCGCGCGCCAGACCGCGCTCGCAGAGGCCGCGCTCGCGGCCGCGCCGCCCGACGGCCGAGCGCGCTGACGTGCCCGACCTCGCGTGGTGGGCCTGGGCGCTGCTCGCCCTCGGCGCCGTCGTCGTGGGCCTGTCGAAGACCGCCGTCCCCGGAGCCGGCACCATCGCCGTCGCGATCTTCGCCGCGGTGCTGCCGGCGAAGCAGTCGACCGGGATCCTGCTGCTGCTCCTGATCGTCGCCGACATCTTCGCCGTCACGATGTATCGCCGGCACGCGGACCGGCGAACGCTCCTGCGACTCGCGCCGGCCGTCGTGGTCGGGGTGCTGCTCGGCGTGGTGTTCCTGTGGTTCGCCGACGATTTCTGGGTGAAGAAGTCGATCGGCGTGATCCTCCTCGCCGTGATCGCGGTCACCCTCCTGCGCCGCCGGTTCGCGTCGCAGGTCGACACCGGCGGACCACACCGGATCGCCGCCGCGACCTACGGCTCGCTCGGAGGATTCACCACGATGGTCGCGAACGCGGCCGGCCCGGTGATGTCGATGTACTTCCTCGCGGCGCGCTTCGAGGTGAAGGCGTTCCTCGGCACCGCGGCGTGGTTCTTCGCGATCGTCAACCTGTTCAAGGTGCCGTTCTCGATCGGCATCGGCATCATCACGGTGCCCGGGCTGCTCATCGACCTCGTGCTCGTGCCGCTCGTCGTGGCGTCCGCCTTCCTCGGCCGCTGGATCGCGGACCGCATGCCCCAGTCCGTGTTCGAGAAGCTCGTGATCGCCTTCACGATCGTCGGCGCTGTCTACCTGCTCGTCGGCTGACCCGCCTCACGTCCAGGGCGAGGGGCGGTCGGGGGCGCGCTGGCTGTCGTCGGGCAACTGGGGCAGCTCGCGGCCGCCGGCGCGGATGCACAGCCACCGCAGCTGCTCGGGGCTGTCGGGCAGCGCGCGCCACGTGCGCAGCATGCCCTGGCCCACGCGCACCACGGTGCCGGGACCTACGTCGACGATGTCGTCGTCGAGTGCCATCTGGCCGCGGCCGGCCAGGAACACGTAGACCTCCTCGACGCGCGAGTGCACGTGCCAGTAGCCCGCTTCCTCACCCGGCTCGTACGCGTTCGCGGTCATGCCGATGTACTGCATGGTCAGCTCGTGGTCGATCACGCGGCGACCGTCTCGGGAGCTGTCGGGCCGGAACCCGCCGTAGTGCGCCCGCCACTCGTCGAGCCCGCCGATCTCCAGCACCTCGTAGTCGCTCATCCGCCCAGGCTACCGAGGCCCGCCGGTCGGGCTCGCGCTTCGCGTGTCGCACATCGTCGCTTCAGCGCCCGCAAGACTGCGTGTCGTGGCACCTCGAGCCGAGGCAGAGGGCGTTCGGGGTCATGACACGCGGTACGGGCGTGTGGGATGCCGCAACTCGTGGCACCCGAACGGCCCGGGAGGGCGAGGGCGAGGCTGGGGGACGGGTCAGGCGAGCAGCGCGGCGGTGCGCGGGCCCAGGCCCAGCGCGCGGGCGGCCTCGAGCTGGGCGGCGGTGTCGACGTCGCGGCGCAGGGTGGAGGCATCCGGAATCGTCAGCGCCGCGCACCCCAGCGCGACGTGACGCGCGAACGAGCCGTCGCCGAACGACGACGTCCACGCCATCCCTGCCGCCGCGGTGACAAGGGTCGATCCGGTGCCCTCCGCGTCTGGCACGACGGCGCGATCGACGGATGCCGCGGCCCGCAGCGCGCCGGCGAGATCGGCGGGTCGGAGGGCCGGGAGGTCGCCGAGCAGGGCGGCGCGCGGCATCCGTCCCTGCGGATCGATGGCGGCCACGCCCACCGCCACCGCGGCATCGAGCCCGCACGCGTCGCCCTCGGGAACGAACCGCAGCGCCGGGATCATCGCCGCTTCGCGCGCGAGCGCGGCGTCGTCGGTGACGACCACCACCTGCGCGACGAGCTCGCACGCCGTCGCGGCCGCGAGGGTGTCGAGGGCGATCGCGCGCGCGAGGTCGGCACGGCCGACACCGGGGACCTCGAGCCGCGACTTGGCACGCGCCGACGGCTTGACCGGCACCACGACGACCCAGCGGGCGTGGCGAAACGCCACGGACTCGGTATCCGTATCGGCGAGAGGGCCCGGGCGCGACGACGGCGACACCGATTCCGTGGAGTCCTGCCGCCGACGCCGCCCGAACAGCAGGCTCACGCGCCGAACCGCGCGCGCAGGCGCGGCAGGATCTCCTCGCCGTACAGCCCCAGGAACGCACTCTGGTCGTGGCCCGGGTCGTGGAAGACGAGGTGACGGAAGCCGAGCTCGATGTACCACGCGATGCGCTCGACGTGCTCGTCGGGGTCGTCCGACACGATGAACCGCGAGGCGGCGCGCTCGATCGGGAGCTGCTCGCCGAGGCGCTGCATCTCGATCGGGTCGTCGACGCCCATCTTCTCCTCGGGGCTGAGGGCGAGCGGCGCCCAGAACCGCGTCTTCTCCTGTGCGGCCTCGAGGGTCGCATCGAGCGACACCTTCACCTCGATGAGCGTGTCCAGGTCGTCGCGCGTGCGCCCGGCCTTCGACAGCCCTTCGTCGAGCGCGGGCAGCAGCGTGTCGGTATACAGCTCGCGCTTCTTGCCCGACGTCGTGATGAACCCGTCCGCGATGCGTCCGGCGAGGCGCGTCGCGGCCGGGCCGGCGGCGCCGATGTAGATCGGCACGGGCTCCGGCAGCTTGTCGTAGATCGTGATGTTGCGGGCGTGGTAGTAGGTGCCGTCGAAGTTGACACGGTCCTCAGACCACAGCCGGCGGATGAGGCCGATCGCCTCTTTGAGCCGCTGGAACCGCTCGGGCGGGTCGGGCCAGGCGATGCCGAGGTTGGCCTCGTTGAGCGCCTCGCCGGTGCCGACGCCGAGGATCACGCGCCCCGGGTACATCACCCCGAGGGTCGCGAAGTCCTGCGCGACGACGGTGGGGTTGTACCGGAACGTCGGTGTCAGCACGGACGTGCCGATGAGCACGCGCGAGGTCTTCGCGCCTAGGGCGCCGAGCCAGGGAACGGATGCCGGAGCGTGGCCGCCCTCGTGCAGCCACGGCTGCAGGTGGTCCGAGATGAAGACCGAGTCGAACCCGGCCTCCTCGGCCTGTACGGCGTAGTCGAGCAGCTCGGCGGGGCCGAACTGCTCGGCGGACGCCTTGTATCCGAAGCGCAGCGGAACGGTCATGCGGGGCTCCCTTCGAGAGCAGGTTCGCGAGCGGGGCGCGGGCCGGGGTCCTCCCGGCGGCTGTGTGCGTCATCGGCTGCGGGCAGGAACTCCGTGCCGTCGGCCCGGGCGAGCCGCTCGCGGAAGGCGTCCACCGTGCCGGGCCACAGCAGGGCGAGCCGGCCCGAGCGCTCGTCGACGTACCAGTTGCGGCATCCGCCGGTCATCCAGCGAGTGGATGCCGCCGCCCGCGCGATCTCCTCGGAGTACTGCCGTTCCGCGTCGGGATCGACGCGAAGCACCCGTCCCGAGCGGTCGTCGAGCACGCGGGTGACGTAGCCCGCCTGCTCCTCGATCATGAGCACGGACGACGAATGACCCAGCGAGGCGTTCGGGCCGTTGAGCACGAAGAGGTTGGGGAAGCCCGCGACGACGGTCGAGGCGAACGCCGTCATCCCGCCCGACCAGTGCTCGGCGAGCGTCTGGCCGTGCTCACCCGCGACGAGCTCCGCGTAGGGCTGGCGGGTCGAGGCGAAGCCGGTCGCGAGGACGAGCGCATCCATCTCGTGACGCGTGCCGTCGGAGGCGATGAGTGTCGAGCCCTCCACGGCGGCGAGTGCGGCCGGCACGAGCGACACGGCGTCGGATGCCACAGCGGGGTAGAACTCGTCCGAGAGCAGCACGCGCTTGCACCCGAACGCGTAGTCAGGGGTGAGCGCGGCGCGCAGCGCGGGGTCGGCGACCTGTCGTTCGAGGTGCGCGAGCGCCACGGCCTCGGCCTCCGCCGCGGCGGCGGAATCGCCCGAGCGCGACGCGAAGCGCGCCTCGCCCTCGGCATACAGATCGTCTCGCAGCGCCTCGAGCGACGCGGGGTCCGTGACGAATCGGGCGCGGTCGGCGTCGGAGTACGCGTCCCCTCCGCGCGGCACGATCCATGCGGGCGTGCGCTGGAACAGCGTGACATGGGCCGCTGCGCGCGCGAGCTCGGGCACGATCTGGACGGCGCTGGCCCCAGTGCCCACGACGCCGACGCGTGCGCCGGTGAGGTCTGCGGCGTGATCCCATCGCGCCGAGTGGAACAGCGGCCCCGGGAACTGCTCGAGGCCGGCGATCCGGGGGATCGTCGGCTCCGTGAGCCGCCCGCACGCGAGCACGAGCACGTCGGCGACGATGACGTCGTCCTCGGTCTCGCCCTCGCGTCCGGAGGGCGCGCCGTGGCGCCCGCGGGGCTGATGAGGCGCCCCTGCGGGCGACGTGGCGATCCGCCAGACAGCGTGCCCGGCATCCCATTCGGCGCCCCGCATCGCCGTGCGCAGGCGAAGCCGGTCGCCCAGGCCCTCGACGTCGACGACGTGCTCGAGGTAGGAGTGGATCTCGGCGCCCTTCGCGTACGTGCCCGACCACGACGGGTTCGGGTGCGCGGCGAAGCCGTACAGGTGCGACGGCACATCGCAGGCGACGCCGGGGTAGGTGTTGTCGCGCCATGTTCCGCCGACGGATGCGCCGCGCTCGAGCACGACGAAGTCCTCGCGGCCTGCTCGACGCAGCGCCATCGCCATGCCGATGCCCGCGAACCCGGCGCCGACGATCGCGACCTCGACGCGCGTCATCGCGACGCCTGGCCGTACGTCGTGGTGCGCTGGCGGAACGGCCGGAACATGCGGGCGGCGATGGCGGCGGCATCCGTCATCGGCAGTTCGAGGCCGTGCTCGATGCCCGCCTCGGGCTTGACGCGGCCGTCGAGGAGCGTGCCGCCCAGGTCGTCGCCCCCGGACTGCAGCAGGACGACGGATGCCTCGCGCCCCACGCGCGTCCACGGGATCTGCACGTGCGGGATGCTGCCCGACAGCAGCAGTCGCGAGACGGCCACCATCGCCCGGTGCTCGTCCAGCGGCGCCCGCCCCGCGACGAGCGGCACGCCGCCCGCGGGACCGGGCAGCGGGATGGGCACGAACTCGCTGAAGCCGCCGCCCGCCCCTGCGCCGCTTCCGGTCGCTGAGCCGCCTCCGGTCGCCGAGCCGCCCCCGGTCGCTGCCCCGCTTCCGGTCGCTGAGCTTGTCGAAGCGCCCTGGATCTCGCGCAGTCGCCGCAGATGTGCGATGCGCTCGGCGGCGGTCTCGACGTGCCCGTAGAAGAGCACGCTCGTCGAGCGGAAGCCGGCGCGGTGGGCGGCCGTGATGCCCTCGATCCAACGGTCGATCTCGAGGTCGCCGGGGGCGACGAGGCCGCGGACGCGCTCGCTCAGCACCTTGACGCCCGTGCCGGGCACGGTGTCGACGCCGGCGTCGCGCAGTGCGGCCAAGGCGGCGTCCAGCCCGATGCCGGAGCGGTCGGCGAGATCGCGCACATCCTGCGGACGGTAGGCGTGAAGGTGGATGCCGGGGGCCGCGGCTTTCACGGCACGCGCGATGTCGAGATAGCCCGAGGGGTGCTGCTCCGGCGGCAGGAGCCCCTGCACGCAGAGCTCGGTGGCGCCGAGGTCCCAGGCGTCGGCGGCGATCGCACCGACGTCGTCGAGCGTGAAGGTCGCGGGGTCGTCGGTGGCGGCGGCGCGCAGCCCGGATGACGTGAGGTTGCGGTTGACGACGAGCGTGATCGCCTCGCCCACGGTGTAGCGGCGCACGTCGTCGGCGGTGGCGGCGACGACGACGAGATCGTCGCCCGTCGCCTCCAGGAGCGCGACCCACTCGGAGTCGTCGAGGGCGAGGGGGTCTCCCGCGGCGGTCTCGGCCAGGCGGCGGATGTCCGCCCCCACGGCGGCGTGGCCGGGTTGCGGACGTTTCGGCTCGCTCGTTCCTCGCTCGCTCAACGACCGGGCGTCAGGTGCCGGTCGTTGAGCGAAGGGCGCTCTGGCGCCCGAAGACGAAACGCCTGTACCCGGCACACGGCTCGGGGCGGCGGCCAGGCCGGTCTCGGGGTCGGCGAGCGCGGCGACGGCCGGGCTCAGGCCGGGATCGATCCAGGTCTCGGCGGCGAGGACGAACTCGGGCTGCGCGGTCAGGCGCTCGCGCAGCTCGAAGCCGAGCTCCGCCGTCATTCGGGCGAGGTCGTCGAGGTGCGGCCACGGGCGCTCGGGGTTGACGTGGTCGGCGGTGAGCGGCGAGACGCCGCCCCAGTCGTCCGCCCCGGCGCGCACGAGCAGGCCGAACTCCGTGGCATCCGAGAGGTTCGGCGGCACCTGGATCCGCATGCGGGGTCCCATGACGAGCCGAGCCACCGCCACCGCGGCGACGTACTCGAGCAGATCGGCGTCGGGCGCGCTCTGCATCGCGGTGCGGGGCTTCGCGCGGAAGTTCTGCACGATCACCTCCTGCACGTGGCCCTGGCCCTCGATCACGTGCCGCTCGTGCGTGTCGCGGATCGCGACGAGCGACTCGGCGCGGTCGTGCACGGTCTCGCCGATCCCGACCAGGATGCCGGTGGTGAAGGGCACGCGCTCGCGCCCCGCGGCATCGATCACCTCGAGCCGCACGGCCGGATCCTTGTCGGGCGAGCCGTAGTGCACCTGGCCCGGCTCCTCGAACAGCCGGCGCGAGGTCGTCTCGAGCATCATGCCCATCGACGGCGCGACGGGCCGCAGCATCCGCAGCTCTTCCGCGCTCATGACGCCGGGGTTGGCGTGCGCGAGGAGCCCCGTCTCGGCGGTCACCAGGCGCGCGATGTGCGCGACGTACTCGATCGTCGAGGCGAACCCGTGCTCGTCGAGCCACGCCCGCGCCTCGGGCCAGCGCTCCTCGGGCCGGTCGCCCAGGGTCAGCAGCACCTCTTTGCAGCCCATCGCCTGCCCCTGCCGCACCACGGCGAGCACCTGCTCGGGCGACATGTACGCGGGCTTGTGCTTCTTGAGCAGCTGCCCGGGGGTGTCCACGAACACGCAGTAGTGGCAGCGGTCGCGGCAGAGCGTCGTCAAGGGCACGAACACCTTGCGCGAGTAGGTGATCACGCCGGGACGACCGGATGCCGCGAGCCCGGCATCCCGCACGTCCGCGGCGATCGCGAGCAGGCTTTCGAAGCGCTCGCCCGTCGCGGCGAGCAGCGCCTCGACGTCGGCCGTGGCGAGCCGATCGCCCGCTGCGGCGCGCGCGAGGGCTGCGTCGACGGCGGCGGGGGAGGCCGCTGCGGAACGCGCGGTGACGGAGGGGGACACGACGGTCACCGATCCAGTCTCGCACCGAGCAGGAGGGTCGGGGTCGCGGATCGTTGCCCTCCCGTAAGCAAATGAGACCGGTTCCGGGGCGACCCGCTGGCAGACTGGTCGCATGGTGACGCTGCTGCTCGACTCGACGCGACTCGAGGTCGTGCTGTCGGGGTCCGAGCGCGCACTGTCGTTCCGTAAGGGAAATGTCGTCATCGAGCGGTCGACGATCACGCGGGTGCAGCTCACCGACGACGCATGGACCTGGCTGCGCGGCATTCCGAATCCAGGCACGCACGTGCGCGGCATCGTCGCCTTGGGCACGTGGCGCTCCGCGGGTGGCGAGGACTTCGCCCTGATCCGCCGTCGCCGCCCGAGCGTCGTGATCGACCTCGAGGGGCACCCCGAGTTCCAGCGGATTATCCTCACGACCCGCCACGGCCTCGCTCTCGTGCAGGCGCTGCGCGTCGAGGTCGCCGCTGAGCCCGCGGATGTCGTCGAGATCGCGGCCGAGACGGGCAACATCCCCGTCGTGCCCGACAAGAAGCCGCGCAAGAAGAAGGCACCGGCGCCCGCCCCCGCTGTCTGACCGGTCCTGGTTCGCGGTTCGGCCGGTTCTGTTCGGTTCGGCCGGCCGGTCTCCAGGTACAGCCGCTCCCATCGCCAGGTTTCGGCGTTGTCCGGACATCGGCCCCCGGCGCCGGCTGTCGCGCGGGTGCGGTCCGGGAGTTGCGGGTTTTGGGGCCGCGGATCCGGCGTTGTCCGGACATCGCCCCCGGGCACCGGCTGTCGCGCGGGTGCGGTCCGGGAGTTGCGGGTTTTGGGGCCGCGGATCCGGCGTTGTCCGGACATCGCCCCCGGGACACTCAGCTGACGTCGCGGCGCCAGCTCACCAGGTGGCCGAGCACCACGAACACCACGGCGTAGCCGAGCAGCACGAGGCCGCCCACCCACCACTCGAGCGGTTCCGACGAGCCCTGCGGCATGCTCGCCGCGAGCACGCTCGCGCCGACGAGGGCATCGCTCGCGGCGCCGGGCAGGAAGCGCGTGAAGTCCGAGAGTCCCTCGACGAAGGCGGCCGCCGTGCGGCCGATCGGCTCGACGAACTGCGTGAAGACCAGCACGCCGACGATCGCGCCGACCTGGTTGCGCACCAGGGCGCCGACTCCGACGCCGATGAGCGTCCAGAGGACGTAGGCCAGCAGCATCCGTCCCAGCATCGTCCAGGTGTCGATCGAGGTGATCTCGGTGCCGAGGCCGAAGCCGGCGAGGAACGCCGCCGACGTGCCGACGGCCGCGGCGATGCCGATCACGCCGAGCACCACGCCGATGAGTACGCCGACCGCGAGCTTCGCGGCGAGCACCCGGCCCCGTCGCGGCGTCGCAAGGAACGTCGGCGTCAGCGTCTTGTGGCGGAACTCGGCGGTCACCATGAGCGTGCCGACGAGGAGAGGGAAGACGTAGCCGACGGCGGTGGCCGTGCTGTACAGCGTCGCCGCGAGGCCCTCCTCGGGAAGCGGGGGCGCGTCGCCCGGAAGCGAGCCCGTCGCCGCCGCGGCGAAGACGAAGCCCAGCGCCGCTGCGGTGAAGGCGACGTAGACGAAGAGGACGATCGCGAGGATCCACCAGATGCTGGTCGAGAACAGCTTCGTGGTCTCGGAGCGTGTCGCGGCGGTGAGGCTCATCGGTCGCCTCCTTCGTCGTGGCGGGCGTCGGCCCAGTGGACGGAGTCGGCATCCTCGTGGTCGGTCGGCGGGGGGACGGATGCCGCGTCCGGCGCCGATGCGGCAGGCTCAGGCGCATCTTCGGCCGCGTCTGCGGAGGGCTGGGGTGCCGACTCTTCGGGCAAGGCGTGGGCGTCGGGCTCGGGAGCAGCGGCGGGTTCTGAGGCCCATGACTCGGGCTCGGGCTCGGGCTCAGCGTTGGGTT
>NZ_MWLQ01000009.1 GCF_010634855.1 Microbacterium sp. B35-30
CCGACTTGAGCCCTTGCCACGTGGCCAGAATCCCGTACCACACGGCATGCGCTCCGGTTGCAGCTGACCAGTAGATCTTGCCGTGTTGGAACTCCTGGTAGCACCCGTCGCTCGGCAGACCACAACCCTGCTCCTCGATCGGGTAACCCAATTTGCCGACCTCATAACCCAACGACGACCACTCCGAGAGGATCACCCCGTAAGTCGCATGAGCACCAGTCGACGCAGTCCAGTGGATCTTTCCGCTCCGGAAGTCTTGGTAGCACCCACCACTGGCGATCCCGCAGACGACATCCTGCAGTGCCGGTCCGAGAACACCGCTCTCCCCGCCGAGAGACAGGTATGCAGCACGAATGGCGGACGCGCCGGAATTTGCCTGCGGGGAGCCGAACCAATCCGTGAAGTACTGGAAGAAGTTGCGGTTGCCGTAGGCCGAGCATCCGTCGCCCTCACCGTAACCCGCTCGCAACGCCGCGGCGTTCGGCTGGTATGGCGTGTAGTAGTAGAGGTTTGCGGTCGCCTGATTCTGAATGTAAACCGGTGACGAGCCGCAGGCGGCGTTCGGATGCCAGCGCACGTTCCAGGTCTTGCCGGGCGCGTACCAGGTGAAGTACTGGCTCGTTCCGGGCGGGTTGGCGTACCGCTTCAGTTGCCACGCGGCGCCGTAGACCTGGTTGAAGAAACCGTAGTACCGGGTGTCGCAGGCGGCTGTGTCGGGACATCCCTGCCCCATGGCGATCGTGTAGCGCCAGTCGGACGGCCACGTGTGCGTGACCAGTCCCTGCTCCTTCTGCAACATGACTATCAGCGCCTGCGGGTTGATGCCGCACGCTTGCGCCACCTTGTAGATGATCGCCGATGCCCGTTCGCGCATCCCCCCCGGGTAGGCGCCGCACATGGCGTCCGCGCTCGTCGCGCGAGATGTGTCGTACCAGTCCTTCAGGCAGACATAGCCCGACTGGCACGTCGGCACCTTCGACTGCAGGAACTGCTGGATCTGCCCTTCGCTCATCGTGTTGCGGTCGGAGAAGACGGCGTCGCTGATGATGTTGCCCGGTTGGAACTTGGAGAGGTCCGCGGCCCGCACGATGCTGGCATCGACGATGCCGGCGGCCGACTCCCCGGCTGCCGTCGCCGATGCCTCGGAGGATCCCGCGACCCCTGAGAGGACGCCCGCGAGGAGCGACACCAGTGCTGCGCACACCACCAGCAGAGACCGCGCTCGCGCGGCCATGGCACGTTTCCGACCCCCCGGCATGCGACCAGTGTGGCGCATGTGAAAGCCCACGACCAGCAGATTCGAGAATCTGATCGCCTTTCAAGCCTGCAACTGTCCGCTTCAGGCTCGACCGATCTACAGCTCGGCGTGCAGCATCCAGACCTTGTCGGCGGCTTCACGCCACGAAAACGCCCGTCCTCGATCCCCCGCGAGCACGCCCAGTCGCTCGGCGGCGGCGGTCGAGCCCAGCGACGCGGCCAAAGCTGCCCCGAGGCCGTCGACAAGACTCGACGCGTCGGTTCCCGCGATGAGGACCCCGCCCTCGGCGACCACGTCGCTGTGCACCCCGGACGACGCCGCGATGACCGGCACGCCAAGCGTCAGGGCGTCCACGACGCGCCAGGGGAACGCCGCGCGCCGCGACGGCGCGACGAACGCGACGGCTGCGCCGAACACCGCGGCACGATCCTCCACCGACAGCACCCCGCGCACGTGCAGCCCGCGTTCGGGGATCCCGGCCGCTGAGGCGAGGTCCGCAACCGCCGGCTCGTGGCCTTCTTCGACGTCGATCACCACGACAGGCAGGTCGACACCGGATGCCGCCACCGCCGCGAGTCCGGCATCCAACCCCTCAGAACCCAGCGGCCCGCCGGCCAAGAGGATGAACCCCTCGGGCAGGCCGAGTTCGCGACGGCGGCCGACCTCGTCCACCGGCACCGAGAAGCCCAGGGGGGACGCGCCCGCGATCACACGCATCCGGTCACCGAGCCCAGGGGCGATCTCCGCCACCCGGGCCGCCAGCGAATGCGTCGGCACCACCACGGCGTCGGCGTGCTTCACCGCGCGCTTGAGCATCGCCTTGTGCCACGCGACGACGGGGCGCGGCAGCTCGGCGGGCGACTCCCACGGGCGCAGATCCCACACGGTCACCACGGTCTGATCGTTGTCGTGCAGGCGGTCATGACGCACGAGCGGCGCGAAGAGCGACGGCGCGTGGATCATGCCGCCGCCGATGCCGGTGCCCACGCCGAGCTGCAATGCGGCCGACAGCTCGCGCCGCGGGAGTGCCGTGCGCCGCACGCCGGCCAACCCGGGAACGGCAGCCAATGCCTCATCCGAGCCGCCGGCCGGCGCGATGGCCTCGACCTCGCAACCGGAGGGGGCGCCGATCACGAGCGCCCGCGCGAGCTCGCGCGACGCCTCGGCGAGCTCGGGCTCGGTCGGCGCAACGAGCTGGTCGAGCACGACGCGCAGCGTGGCCACCACGGGTCAGCCCTCCGGCGTGGGGGTCGGCGGGTGGAGGGTCGTCTGCACGAGGTCGGCGATGTACGCGTAGTCGGGGTTGAACTCGTCGATGCCCTCTGCCGGGGTCAGCTCGATCGTCTGCACCGGCTGCTCCTTGGCCTTCAACCCGAGGTCGACGAGCGTCGGGATGAACGACTGGGGCAGGTCCGTCTTGACGAGGTCCGCACCCGCCGTGGCGACATCCTGGAAGCGCGTGAGCACGACCTGCGGCGTGAACTGCGCGAGGATCGCCTCCTGCAGCTCGCGCTGACGCCTCATGCGATCGAAATCGCTCGTCGTGTACCGCGAGCGGGCGTACCACTGGGCGGTGTCGCCGTCCATGTGCTGCGCGCCCGGTTCGATCCACCCGATGGCCCAGTCCTCAGCGGGCTCACCGGGGTACGACGGCCCGCCGCCCTTGGGCAGACGCTCGGTGACCGTGATGTCGACGCCGCCGAGCGCATCCACGAGCGCAGCGAAGCCGTGCATGTCGACGAAGACGTAGTACGGGATCTCGATGCCGAGGATGCCCTCGGCCGCGTCCTTCGTCGCCTCGATGCCCGGCTCCGAGCCCTGGGCCTCGGCATCCGGATACAGCGTCTTTCCGTCCTCGCAGACCTCGACCTCGGTGCGGAGCTGATTGATCCCACTCCCCCACCCGCAGGTCGGATCGGCGTGGCCCTCGTGTCCGTCGGGGTATCTGTCCTGCAGCGGACCCTCCGCGAACGGGAAGTTCGGCATGTCGCGAGGGATGCCGGTGATGGTGGTCGCGCCCGTCTCGGCGTTGACCGACACCACCGAGATGCTGTCGAACCTCATCGAGTCGCGGCCCTCGCCGCTGTCGGCGCCCAGCAGCAGGATGTTGTAGTAGCCCTCGGACGGCGCCACCGTCGGGCCGCTGGCGCCGAAAACCGTGCTGATGGTGCTGCGCACCGCGCCGAGGGTGGTCGCGGCGTACGCGGCGGTGCCGCTGGCCACGACCATCAGCCCGATGGCGACGAGCGCGATCCCGAACCGCGCGCCGCGTCCCGTCTTGACGAGACGCACGAGCCGAAGCGTGTCGATGGTGAGCACGCCCCACAGCACCGCGTAGCCGATGAGCAGTCCCTGCGCCAGCAGCAGCGGGAGGGGTCGCAGCAATGCGAGCCAGTCGGGCAGCCACGCGCTCGTGACGACGCTGAGTCCCGCGGTCGGGGCGAGCAGCGCGAACAGCACCGCGATCACGAGGAGCACCCACATCAGCAGCGTCGCGCCGATGCCGAAGCGTCCGAGCCTGCGGTTGCCGGCGAGCACCTGCGCGGACCCGGGAATGAGGAAGTTCAGCGCGACCAGCCACCACCCGCGGCGCGTCATGACCGCGCGGGACGAGGCATCCGGATTCCGCATCGGGCGCTCCTCGACGACGCCCGGCTTGACCAGGCGTGCTTTTGCGCTCGGCGGGCTCATGACGCTCACAGCGACTCCTTGAGCCGCCGGTTCTTCTGCTCGACCTGCGCTTCGAGGTCTCGGGCATAGGCCTCGACTCGATCAGCGATCGCGTCGTCGGCGGCCCCGAGGATCCGCGCGGCGAGCAGTCCGGCGTTCTTCGCGCCGTTGATGGAGACGGTGGCGACCGGGATGCCGGCGGGCATCTGCACGATGCTGAGCAGCGAGTCCATCCCGTCGAGGGTCGCGAGCTGCACGGGCACGCCGACGACGGGGAGTGCGGTGAGCGAGGCCAGCATGCCGGGAAGGTGCGCGGCTCCGCCGGCACCGGCGATGATGACGCGCAGGCCGCGCGAGCGGGCTTCACGGCCGTAACGCAGGAGCTTGTCGGGGGTGCGATGCGCCGAGACGACCTCGACCTCGTGCGGAATCCCGAAGTCCGTGAGCGCCTGCGAGGCATCGCTCATGACCCGCCAGTCGGAGTCGGAGCCCATGACGACGCCGACGAGCGGCGCCTCGGAGGAATGGAGGGGCCGCGATTCAGCAGAGGGCGCAGTCACCTGTCAAGGCTAGGGGCGAAGGCTGGAAGATCCCCGCAACGGCGCGGCCGTTCCGGTCGTTGAGCGAGGAACGAGACGAAACGCCCGCACCCGATGCACGACTTGGGCTCAACCCCTGTCGTCTCGCGTTTCGACTCGCAAGCTCGCTCAACGACCGAAGCATCGGCCCGACTGCGGGCCTCGGATCAGTCCTGGAAGAAGGATGCCGCGGCCCGGGCCCGGTACGCCACGTCGTCGAGGTCGTCGCCGATGACGTTGATGTGCCCGACCTTGCGCCCGGGGCGGGACGCCTTGCCGTAGGTGTGGACCTTGGCCTGCGGGTGCTCCTGCATGGCCGCGGTGAAGCGCGCGTCGAGAGGATCCTCGGTCGGGCCCCCCAGGATGTTCACCATCACCGCCCACTCGGCGACCGGTTCCGTCCCGCCGAGCGGAAGATCGAGCACGGCGCGCAGGTGCTGCTCGAACTGGCTCGTGACGGCGCCGTCCTGGCTCCAATGTCCGCTGTTGTGCGGGCGCATCGCCAGCTCGTTCACCAGGAGCCGTTCGTCGGTGGTCTCGAACAGCTCGACGGCCAGCATCCCGGTCACGCCGAGGCCCTCGGCGATCCCGACGCCGATCTCGGCGGCCACCTGCTGCAGGCGTCCGCTCGAGTGAGGAGCCGGCGCGATCACCTCGGCGCAGACGCCGTCGCGCTGCACGGTCTCGACGACCGGGTAGGCCCCCATGGCGCCGGAGGGGCGGCGGGCCACCTGCTGCGCGAGCTCGCGCGTGAAGTCGACGAGCTCCTCGACGAGGAGGGCGCCGCCATGGGCGTCCTCGGCGAGCGTCGCGAACCAGTCGTCGGCTTCGGTGCCCGCCGACACCACGCGGACGCCCTTGCCGTCGTAGCCGCCCCGAGGGGTCTTGACGACGGCGCGGCCGCCGTGGTCGTCGATGAAGGCCTGCAGCTCGTCAGCGTCCGTGACGGCCGCCCAGTCGGGCTGCGGCATCCCGAGCTCCTGCAGGCGTGCCCGCATGACGAGCTTGTCCTGCGCGAACTTCAGCGCGTCGGGGCCGGGGTGCACCGCGACCCCTTCGCCGACGAGGGCGGCGAGGACGTCCTGCGGAACGTGCTCATGGTCGAAGGTCACGACGTCGACGTCGCGCGCGAACGCGAGCACCGTGGCGGCGTCGCGGTAGTCGCCGACGGCGGTGGCGGCAAGGGATGCCGACATCCCCTCGTCTTCGGCGAGCACCCGCAGCTCGACCCCGAGCTCGACCGCCGGCGCGATCATCATGCGGGCCAGCTGCCCGCCCCCGACGACTCCGACTCGCAGCGCCATGCACTCTCCCTCTCGCCTTGAAGCTCCCTCCATCATCCCGCACGACGGGATGACGAACGAGCCGCAGTCAGGCCTGCGGGAGGGGCGGCCGTGGCGGGACCCCGGGCGGCGGGCCCGGTGGCAACGGCTGAGCGTCGCGGTGCGCGAGGATCTGGTTCACTTCGACCTGATCGACGAGCGCCTCGTGCACGAGGTCGGCGCTGGGGATGTTGGCGAGCCGCAGCGGCTCGTCGATGCCGTTGCTGAGGGTGATCGTGCCGGCACCCCAGATGCGCTGCAACAGGCCGCGATGCACCTTGAGCGTGTACCCCCGGACGTGGGCGAGCTCGCGGCGCTTCACCGCGAACACCCCCCGACGCTCCACCACGCGCCGTGTCGTGATCGTGTACACGTGCCCCCACCACACCAGGTACGGAAGGAGGACGAGCACCAGCACCACGCCGGCGGCAGCGGCCAGCAGCATCCAGTTCTCGAAGGGCGCCGGAAGGTTGCCGTAGAAGTACCCGCAGGCGCCGGCCACCGCCATGAGCACCAGCACCGACCATGCGAGCCGGCGCGCGTGCGGGCGGAACCGCGCGACGAGCAGCTCCGGCGTCGGTGCGCCGGGCGCTGGTGTGAGCGGTCTGCCGCCGTAGCTCGTCGGCTGCGTCATGTCCCCATTGTGCGACGAGCCGCAGACAGTTCAGGGCGCACCCGCCGTT
This sequence comes from Microbacterium sp. B35-30, assembly GCF_010634855.1. Classification (GTDB taxonomy): domain Bacteria; phylum Actinomycetota; class Actinomycetes; order Actinomycetales; family Microbacteriaceae; genus Microbacterium. Next base: position 6,512 of record NZ_MWLQ01000009.1, read on the forward strand.
TTCCGTCATGCCGGCGCGTTTCGTACCGCTCGGTCGACGACCGGGACACCGGATGCCTCGGGTTCGGGTGCAGGCGTTTCGTCTCGCTCGTTCCCGCTCGCTCAACGACCGGGGCTCAGGATGCGCGCGCTCAACGACCGGGACTCAGGAGACGACGGGACGCGCCCTGACGTGCACGACGTCGCCGGCCGACACCACGCTCTCGTACTCGCCGTCCTGCACGACCACCAGTCGTCCGTCGGCGTCGATGCGCTGCGCCCGTCCCCACAGTGTCTGGCCGTCCGGCAGCGACACGGCGACGTCGCTTCCCAGCGTGCTGCAGAGCGCTTCGACCTCGGCGAGCACGCCCGACGCGGCGGCATCCCCTCCGGCGGCGACGATCGCGGTCAACTGCTCGTCGAGTGCGGCGAGGTAGTCGGCCAGCAGGCGGTCCTCCTCGCACGTCAGGCCGGCGGCAGCGAACGACGTCGCGGTGTCGACGGGGAGGTCGGCGCGCGGCATCCGTGTGTTCACACCCGCACCGATCACGACGACATCGGGATGCCCCGGCACCACCTCCGCGAGGATGCCGCAGACCTTCCCGCCATCGAGCAGCACGTCGTTCGGCCACTTCAGTGCGGCGGTGTGCACGGTGCCGGCGAGCTGCGCGGCGATCGCGCGGGTCATGGCCGCGCCGGCCAGCAACGGGACCCAGCCGCGCGCCGCGGCGGGGATCGCCGATGCGTCGATGACGACCGAGACGGCGAGCGCGGTGCCCGGCGGCGTCACCCAGGCGCGATCGAGGCGGCCGCGCCCCGCGCGCTGGTCGGTGGTGAGCAGGAGCGACAAGTGCGGCCATTCGTGCGGCGCCTCGACGAAATGGCGCACGACATCGGCGTTGGTGGAGTCGGTGGTCTCCACGACCTGGACGCGCGGGCTCACGCCGGCGGTGAGCGGGAACCCCTCGGACGAGTACGACATGGTGCTCACGCTACGCCCGTCGCTGTGTGCGGAACTCTCCCCTTTCGCTATTCCGGAGTGCGGACTCCCGAGGACGCACAGCGGATGCCGCGACCCCTTGTACCAACCCTCCAACAGATCCCCCGAACCCGCCGATAGGGTGGAATCCGTGACCGATCAGCCCGACCTCTCGACGACCGCCGGCAAGATCGCCGACCTCCGCGCACGCTTCCAGGAGGCCGTCCTCGATCCCGAGGAGGTCGCCAAGGAGAAGCAGCACGCGAAGGGCAAGGGCACCGCGCGCGAGCGCATCGACATGCTCCTCGACACCGGAAGCTTCGTCGAGCTGGACGAGTACGTGCGCCACCGCACCACCGCCTTCGGCATGGACCGCTCCCGTCCCTACGGCGACTCGGTCGTCAGCGGCGTCGGCACGATCCACGGCCGCACGGTCGCGGTGTACTCCCAGGACTTCTCGACGTTCGGCGGATCGCTCGGCGAGGTCGCCGGCGAGAAGATCATCAAGGTCATGGAGTTCGCGCTGCGCTCCGGCATCCCCATCGTGGGAATCCTGGACTCCGGTGGCGCCCGCATCCAGGAAGGCGTCGTCGCCCTCGGCAAGTACGGCGAGATCTTCCGCCTCAACACCCGGGCCTCCGGCGTCATCCCGCAGATCTCGATCATCATGGGCCCGGCCGCCGGCGGTGCGGTGTACTCCCCCGCGCTGACCGACTTCGTGGTCATGGTCGACAAGACCAGCCAGATGTTCGTCACCGGACCCGATGTGATCAAGACCGTGACCGGCGAGGACGTCGGCATGGAGGAGCTCGGCGGCGCCTACACGCACAACACTCGCTCCGGCGTCGCGCACTACCTCGCGGAGGACGAGGACGACGCGATCGACTACGTCCGCTCGATGCTCGGCTTCCTCCCCGACAACAACATGGCGGAGCTGCCCGTCTACGAGAGCGGCTTCGAGTTCGAGACGACGGATGCCGATCGCGCACTGAACGCGATCATCCCCGACTCGCCCAACCAGCCGTACGACATCCACCAGGTGATCCGCGGCATCGTCGATTCCGAGGACTTCCTCGAGGTGCAGCCGCTGTTCGCACCCAACATCGTGATCGGCTTCGGACGCATCGAAGGACGCTCGGTGGGCATCATCGCCAACCAGCCGTCGCAGATGGCCGGCACGCTCAACATCGAGGCGGGCGAGAAGGCCAGCCGGTTCGTGCGCTTCTGCGACGCGTTCTCGATTCCGATCGTGACGCTCGTCGATGTGCCGGGATACCTGCCCGGCACCGACCAGGAGTGGACGGGTGTCATCCGCCGCGGCGCGAAGCTGCTGTACGCGTACGCCGAGGCGACCGTGCCGCTGGTGACCGTGATCCTCCGCAAGGCCTATGGCGGCGCCTACATCGTGATGGGCTCCAAGCAGCTCGGCGCCGACGTGAACCTCGCCTGGCCCACGGCCGAGATCGCCGTCATGGGCGGCCAGGGCGCCGTCAACATCCTCTATCGCGGCGAGATCAAGCGCGCGGAAGAGGCGGGAGAGGACGTCGCGGCGGTACGCACGCGCCTCGCCAACGAGTACACCTACAACGTGGCCTCGCCCTTCCTCGCCGCGGAGCGGGGCGAGCTCGACGGCATCATCGAGCCCGCGCAGACGCGTGTGTCGATCGCCAAGGCGTTGCGCGCACTGCGCGGCAAGCGCGCGACCCTGCCGCCCAAGAAGCACGGGAACATCCCGCTGTGAGCGGTGCGAACGGCGAGACGGTGCCGACGGCCGCTCCGGTCGACCGGGGCTCGTCCGGCGAGGCCTCATCACCCGCGGGCACCGCGCGCGACAGCGTCACGATCGACATGCTGCGCGGCACTCCCACCGAGGAGGAGCTCGCGGCGCTGATCGCCGTCGTGACCGAGGCCTACACCGGCGAGGCCGCTGAGGCGGTCGCCGAGGATCGCGCGCGCCGCACCGGCTGGGAGCTCTCGCAGCGCGCGCTTCGGCAGCCGCTCGACCGGGATCTGGGCTGGGGCCGCTTCGGCTGAGGCTTCGGGTGCGCACCGTTGCACCGGTCGTTGAGCGAGGAACGAGACGAAACACCCTCACCCGACGCGCGACGGCGGCTCGGCCCGTTTCGTCTCTGCGTTTCGACTCGCAAGCTCGCTCAACGACCACGTGCCTCGCTCGCTCAACGACGGGGGGACGAGTCTTGTCCCCCGAAATACCTACAGACACACCACTTGCGATCTGGAGATACTGGATCCGCTGGAACGCTTCTGCGTTCGGCCGATCCGAATCCGCTCTGCGGCTTCCTCGGGTCCGGCCATGCGGACGGTTTTCGGGTAACCGTCCGCGCAGGCGAGGGGCGGGCGGCTTCGCCGCCCCTCGCCTCTCTCTGTTCCGCTCCCCGCCCGGTATCCTCTCCCCCTCCGGGCGGCGAGCGGTTATGCCCTCCACCCGCCCCTGATCATCTGCGGCGCTGTGGGCCGGCCGCCCCACGCGCGACTCAACCCGGAGCGGGGCACGCGACTCAGGCCCGCACAGGCTGGGCGGTCCGCTTCAGGCCCTGCCGGGGTGTGGGATCTCGAGCCAGAGATCCACGGAGTCCTCGTCGCTCGGTCCTCCCCCCGACGGAGAGCGCCCGACCACGGTGACGGCGACGCGCTCGTCGGGAGAGGTGCGGATGTAGAGCCGATCGGATGCCGCCGATCGCAGTGCGTCGGCGAGCTGGGCGCGGATGACGCCGAGTTGCTCCTCGTCGACGTCGTCGAGTCCCCCCTCGTCGAGCACCGTGACGTTGGCGCCGCGACGGCGTGCGCGTTCGAGCTCCGCGCGCACCTCGTCGTCGAGCAGCCGTGGTCCGCGCATCTCGTCGCGGAGCTTGCCCTCGGCGATCCGCGCCTCCAGCCGGTCGGCGTCGGTCAGCATGCCGGCATGCGCGACCGTGCGCGTGAGCACGGGGCCGGCGACCGCCAGCGCCTTCTGCACCTGCACCCGGCGTTCGCGCTGGCGCACGACCTGCGACGTCTGCCACCCGGTCGCGGCACGCTGCAAGCGGGTGAGACGCGAGGTGTCGCGGGCGGCCCGGTCCATCGAGTACACGAGCAGCTGAGCGCAGGTCACCCACACGATCGAGCCGACCAGACCGAGCGCGAGCGCATTGAGAGGGCCCATCCAGAGCATCGACGCGACGGTGAGCGCGAGGATCCCGCTCCACGCGGTCCATGGCCGGCGCCGCACCATGACGATCGTCATGAGCGCGCCGATCCCGCCCAGGTACCACGTGGCGAACGGCGCCGTGCGCGACGCCGCCCCGACGGCGACCGAGATCGCGCTCGGCACGAGGACCGCGCACGAAAGGGCGAGGATCTGAGCGATCGCGGGAAGTGGGAGGGGACCACGGATGCCGTCGACCAGTGCCTTCGCGCCGTCTTCCGTGTGCGCGCCCGGAGCCTGCGCCTCGCCCGCCCGGGGTGCGCCACGGACGGACTCCGGTTCCCAGAAGATGCAGAGCCACGTCGTCGCCAGGTAGAAGGCGAGGGTGATGACGACGACGAGGGGCTGCGTGACCGTACCGGTCCACGACAGACCGCGCGCAGCGAGGTACGCCGTGAAGGCGACCGCGAGCACGACGAGCACGTTCTTGACGCTGATCATTCGGCCGGCTCCTGCCATGTGAGCCGCACGACCGTCCCGTGGGGACCGGTCTCGAGGTCCGCATGCCCTCCGACCGCGGCGACGCGCGCCATGATGGACGCCCGGATGCCCAGCCGGTCGTCCGGGACGGCGTCGAGATCGAAGCCCTCGCCGGCGTCGTGCACCTCGACGCGCACGCGCCCGCCCGCCTCCTTCACAGCGACGCCCAGTCCCGCTCCCCCGGCGTGCTGCAGCGCGTTCGCCACCGCCTGCGTGGCGGCCAGCGCGAGAGCGCGGGCGACGCGTCCGGGGATCAGCGGACCCGCATCGCCGAAGTCGCGCTGCACGTCGACATCGACGCCCAGCTCGCCGGCGGCCGCGTCGATCGCGGCTGCGAGGGCCGCGACATCCCACGGCTCGTCGGTACCCTCGTGCGCATCCTGCTCGGTGTTGGCCAATCGGGTCAGCGCTTCACGCGCCATCGACGCCGCGAGCGTGCGCTCGCGGGGCGTGCTCGCCCGCTCCGCGGCGATGAGCGCCGCCAGCACGCTGTCGTGCATCAGCGCCGCGACCGCGACGCGCTCCTGCTCCGCAGCATCCGCCGCCGCCGCCCGCGCATACGATGCGACCGCACGGGCGCGCGTCTCGTCGACGTTGACCGCCATCGAGCGGAACAGCCACCCGAGGGTGACGATGACACCGCCGAGGATCAGCGCGAACGACACGTCCAGCCCGACTGTGATCCAGTAGTCGCTCGAGAAGCCCAGCTGCATCAGCCGGACCACCCCGAAGAGCACGGGGGCGAGGATCGTCCAGCCGATCTGCAGCGGGAAGGGGAAGGCCAGCACGGCGGCGAGGGTCGACAGATTGAGCAGGTACCAGATCCACGGCTCCTCGCCGGAGGTGGGCGGTACTCCAGCGGTCGCGATCGGCCAGGCGACCAGCGCGAGCACGTAGACGAGCCCGAAGACAGCTGCGGCGACGCGGACGCCGCGTCCGATCACACACGCGAGGATCATGACCGCCAGAGTGCCGAACACCGAGATCATCAGGGCTTCATGCCAGCCCGGCCGCTCGTCGGTCGAGCCGAGCCCTGTCAGGAACGACTGCAGGCCGAGGACGAGGGGGGCGAACGCGCCGCCGACGAGCGAGATGATGCGCTCCACACGAGAGCGCGTGAACGATCCGATACCCGCAGTGACCTGAGGCGAGTGCGGGATCTGACCCCACGCCGTGTCGAGCAGGCCGGTCTGCGCGTCAACGGCCACGCGTGCGGTCTCCCGGGTCCGCCGACGGCTCGACGAGGATCCCGTCCTCGACGGCGCGGTGCAGCAGATCGATCTTGGTCGGGGCGGGGCGTCCGACCTCGACGTACTTGACGCGGATGCGCGTGATGTTCTCCTTCGCCGTGGAGTACGCGACCCCGAGGCGGTCGGCGACGACCTTGAGCGGCAGCCCGGCGGCGTAGAGCCGCAGCACGTCCCGCTCGCGGGCCGAGAGCTGCGCGTCGGCGAAAGCGCGGTCTCCCTCGACGGCGCTGGCCCACTCCACGTTGTTGAGCGGCTCGCCGCGCGCCACCGTGCGCACCGCCGCGATCACGTCGCCGATGGGCGAGGACTTGCTGACGACACCGGCCGCCCCCGCGGCGAGCGCCTCGCGCACCGCTGCGGGCCGATCGGCGACGCTGTGGATGATGACGCTCGACCCGTCGAGCACGAGGCGCCGCACGTTCTCGGTCACCGTGGTGCCGTCGCCGAGGGTCAGATCGAGCACGACGACGTCGGCCGGTGGCTGGCGCGAGAAGGCGCGCCAGTCGACGTACTCGGTGACCGTGCTGCCCGAGAACGCGACGTTCATCGCCTCCGCGCGGAGGCAGGCCGCCTCGAGCCCGAGCCGTACCGACTCGTGGTCGTCGATGAAGGCCACACGCGTCATTCCGCCAGCCTAGCCACGTGGGTCACCCGCGGGTGAGAACCGCCACGGCTTCGACGTGATGCGAGTTCGGGAAGAGATCCAGGGCGTCGACCCGGGCGAGGTCGTAGCCCCCTGCCCGGAAGGTCGCGATGTCGCGCGCCAGCGCCACGGGATCGCACGCCACGTAGACGACGGTTGCCGGCGAGAGCGCGACGATCTGCTCCACGACTTCGCGTCCGGCGCCCGAGCGGGGCGGGTCGAGGAGCACGACGCCCCGCGACAGCCGTTCGCGATCGGATGCGGATGCCTCGGCCCCGAGCCGCGTCAGCCACCGGTCGACCCGCCCGGTCTCGGCACGTGCGCCGACCCAGTCGACGAGGTTCTCGCCCGCGTGCTCGGTGGCCCGGGCGTCGGATTCGACGGTGGTCACCCGCGTCGAGGGCCCGCCGAGCCGACCGAGTGTGGCGGCGAAGAGCCCGACGCCGCCGTAGAGATCGAGATGCCATGCCTCGGGGTCGATCCAGAGCCCGCCGGACTGACGGATCGGCCCGTCCTGACGCAGACTCTGCAGGGCCCCGGTGACCGCCTGGGTGAGTGAGTGGGCGGCGAGACGGTGCACCTGCCAGAAGCCGCCCGCATCGACCCGGAACTCGCGACCGTCGACGCGCTCGATGACCGTCTCCGCCTCGGGGGCACGGCGGCCTCGGCGACCGCTGCCCCGGCGGCCCGCGGCATCCGGGCGGCGTTCCGGGCGCGGCAGCACGCGAACCCGCCCATCCGCCGGCTGCACGAGGTCGACACGGCCGGGCTCACCGGCGCGGAGTGCCAGGGCGGCCTGCTCGACCTCGGCTGTCGCGAGCGGCAGGTCCTCGAGCGGCACCACGCGGTGACTGCGGGCCGCGTACTGGCCGACGTTGCCGTCGGCATCGACGTGCAGGCTCACGCGTGTGCGCCACCCGGTGCCGTCGACGGTCTCTTCCGCGAGCGGCTCGCCGGCGAGCGCGCCGGCGGAGTCGGAGTCGGAGAGGATCGGCAGCGCCGACTCCATCGAGAGGACCGGCCCGGCGATGCCACCGAATCGCTGCAGCGCGTCCATCAGGACATCGAGCTTGAGCCTGCGCTGGTGGTCCATCGAGATGTGCCCGAAGTCGGCGCCGCCGGGTCGCTGCTCGGGCGGCACGTCGACGTCCGCCTGCCGCCACACGTGCAGCTGCCGATGCGGCGACGCCTCGAGCACCTCGAGCGTCTCGGCGCGCCAGAACGAGCTCTTGGCCGTGTCGGTGAGCCGGACTCGGACCCGCTCCCCGGGGATGGTGTCCGGCACGAACACCACTCGGCCCTCATGCCGGGCGACGAAGACGCCGCCGTGGGCGACGCCCGTGATGTCGAGGTCGAGGAGGTCGCCGGTTCCGCTCATCCGTCGAGCCTACGCCGCGCCCGTTCGTCCGATGTCGCTCGTGGGCTCGTGCGTTTCGACTCGCAAGCTCGCTCAACGACCGTGCAGTAAAGCTCATTGAGCGGTCGACGTTCGCTCTCGGCCGCGTACCGTGGGGGGCATGCGCGTCTGCCTCGCCTCGACCTCCCCCGCCCGGCTCATGCTGCTCGAGCAGTTCGGCATCCGTCCCCTCACGATCGCCCCCGACGTCGACGAAGACGCGGTCATCACCGCGGTCGAGGCGGCCGAGGGCCGCGTGCTGGAGCCCGACGAGCACGTCCTGCTGCTCGCGCGGCGGAAGGCCGCGGAAGTGGCGGCGCGGCTGCGCGACGACATCCCCGGCTTCGACGGCATCGTCATCGGCGGCGACTCGATGTTCGAGCTCGACGGCGAGGTGCTCGGCAAGCCCTACACCGCCGAGAACGCCGTCGCCCGGTGGCAGGCGATGCGCGGCCGCACCGGCGTGCTGCATTCGGGCCACGCCGTCGTGCGCATCGAGCCGGGCGCACCCCCGCGCGAGGTGCATGCGACGGCTGCCGCGTCCGTCTCGTTCGTCGAGGACGTGACGGATGCCGAGATCGAGGCGTACGTCGCCACCGGCGAACCCCTGCACGTGGCCGGGGCGTTCACCGTCGACAGCCTGGGCGGCGCCTTCATCGAGCGCGTCGAAGGGGACCCCTCGACGGTGGTCGGGATGTCGGTGTCGACGCTGCGCCGGCTGGTCCGCGAGGTCGGAGTGGACTGGGCGTCGTTGTGGAACGTCACCGATCCGTCGCTCCGGACGACGGAGACCGAGCCGCCCACTCTCTGACGACGGTCGGGTGAGAGCGCGCGCGGCGACGCGACCGACGTCGCGCCGCCGCCTCCGACGGCCGATTGGCCTTGTAGTAGGAAGCCCACGTTTCTGATCGGTTCTTGTATGAACCGCTCAAAAGCAGCTGGGATGCCGTCGGTAGGCTGGCATCCATGCCCCAGATCGCCAAGGTTCTCATTGCCAACCGCGGCGAGATCGCCGTCCGCGTCATACGCGCCGCCCGGGATGCCGGGAAGTCGTCTGTCGCCGTCTACGCAGACCAGGACCGCGACGCCCTGCACACCCGCCTCGCCGACGAGGCGTATGCCCTCGAGGGCTCGACCAGCGCCGAGACGTACCTGTCGATCGACAAGATCCTCTCGGTCGCCCGCCGCTCGGGCGCCGACGCCGTGCACCCGGGCTACGGGTTCCTCGCCGAGAACGCCGACTTCGCCCGCGCCGTGGTCGCGGCGGGGCTCGTGTGGATCGGCCCCTCACCGGAGGCGATCGAGGCCCTGGGCGACAAGGTGACGGCCCGCGCCGTCGCCGAGAAGGTCGGAGCTCCCCTCGCCCCGGGCACTCCCGGCCCTGTGGCGGGCGCCGACGAGGTCGTCGCGTTCGCCGAGCAGGTGGGCCTTCCCATCGCCATCAAGGCGGCGTACGGCGGCGGCGGGCGAGGTCTCAAGGTCGCCCGCACCATCGACGAGGTGCCCGAGATGTTCGAGTCGGCGACGCGCGAGGCGATCACCGCGTTCGGTCGTGGTGAGTGCTTCGTCGAGAAGTACCTCGACCAGCCGCGTCATGTCGAGACGCAGTGCCTCGCGGACGCCGCCGGCAACGTCGTCGTCGTCTCCACGCGCGACTGCTCGCTGCAGCGCCGTCACCAGAAGCTGGTGGAAGAGGCGCCGGCACCGTTCCTCTCGGACGAGCAGAACCGGATCCTCTACGACTCATCGAAGGCGATCCTCCGCGAGGTCGGATACGTCGGCGCAGGGACCTGTGAGTTCCTGATCGGCGCGGACGGCACGATCTCGTTCCTCGAGGTGAACACGCGCCTCCAGGTGGAGCACCCCGTGTCGGAGGAAGTCACCGGCATCGACCTCGTGCGCGAGCAGTTCCGCCTCGCCGAGGGCGCAGAGCTGGGTTACGACGACCCCAAGCCCGAGGGCCACTCGATCGAGTTCCGCATCAACGGCGAAGACCCGGGACGCGGGTTCCTCCCCCAGCCCGGGCCGATCCACGTGTTCAAGACGTTCGGCGGTCCCGGCATCCGTCTCGACTCCGGCGTCACCGCGGGCGACAGCGTGTCGGGCGCGTTCGACTCGCTGCTCGCGAAGATCATCGTCACCGGCCGGGACCGCGCCGAGGCGCTCGAGCGCTCGCGCCGGGCCCTCGACGAGTTCGAGGTCTCGGGCCTTCCCACCGTCCTCCCGTTCCACCGGGCGGTCGTGCGCGACCCCGCGTTCACCGCCGAGGACGGCCGATTCGGCGTGTACACGCGCTGGATCGAGACCGAGTTCGTGAACGACATCCCGCCGTGGGACGGCGAGCTCGACGCGCCGGCGCCCGCGGAGGCGCGACACACTGTCGTCGTCGAGGTCGCCGGCAAGCGCCTCGAGGTGAGCCTTCCCGACCGCGTGGTCACGGCGCCCGGTGTCGCGGGGCGTCCCGCCGCCGTTCCGCCGTCGAGGCGCTCGCACGCGCCGACGGTCGTAGCCGGCGCCTCGGGCGACGCGGTCAAGTCCCCGATGCAGGCGACGATCGTCAAGCTCGCGGTCGAGGAGGGCCAGCAGGTCGTCAAGGGCGACCTCGTGGTGGTGCTCGAGGCGATGAAGATGGAGCAGCCGATCCAGGCGCACAAGGACGGCGTCATCGGCGCGATCAACGCGAACCCCGGCACCACGGTGTCGGCCGGTCACCAGCTGCTGACGATCTCCTGACGCCCGTTCCGCCGAGCAGGTGCCCGGGGCAGGATGGCGGGATGGATGCCTCACCCACCTCTCCCGAAGTGTCTGCGGCGGCGATCAACGTCGTGATCCCGCCCGAGCTGCGCTGGCACGACTCCCGGCGCGGCGAGGAGTTCGAGCTGCAGACCCTGACCGTGCGGCTGCTGCCCGATCACAGTCTGGCGGTGAAGGCGTACGGCCGCCCGATCGCCGGCGGGCGCGGGGCGTACGTCTCCTTCGCGATGCCCGACCGGCCCGAGCTGCGGGCACTCGTCGACGCCGGCGCGCGCCGTGCCGCGGAGCTGTGGGCCGCCAGCACCGGACTCGATTAGCGGGGCGAAGACGGATGCCGCGGCATCCGTTCCCGCACGCGCAGATGCGGGGTAGGGCTCAGCCGCCGTAGACGTTGTGGTCGACGACGTGCATCGCCCGGGCGGCATCCGTGATGCTGCCCGACAGCGACGGGTAGACCGCGAACACGCGCGAGACCTGGTCGACGGTGAGGCGCCGCTCGACCGCGATCGCGATCGGGTAGATGAGCTCCGAGGCGCGCGGGGCGACGATGACGCCGCCGATGACGGTGCCGCTGCCCTCGCGCGCGATGATCTTCACGAAGCCGTCCTTGATGCCCATCATCTTGGCGCGCGGGTTGGCCGCCAGCGGCAGCTTGTGCACGACGCCGTTGATGTGGCCGTCTTCGATGTCCTTCTCCTGCCACCCGATCGTCGCGATCTCGGGAGCGGTGAAGATGTTCGACGTGATGCGGCGGCGCTCGAGCGGGATGACCACGTCGCCCAGCGCGTGGAAGATGGCGGTGCGGCCCTGCATCGACGCGACCGAGGCGAGGGGGACGAAGGTCGTGCAGTCGCCGGCGGCGTAGATGTTCGGGACCGATGTGCGCGCCACGCGGTTGACCTGGATGTGGCCGGACTCGGTCATCTGGATGCCCGCCTCTTCGAGGCCGATGCCCGCGGTGTTCGGGACGGAGCCGACGGCCATGAGGCAGTGGCTGCCTTCGACGGTGCTGCCGTCCGACAGGGTCACCACGACCGCATCGCCGGTGTTCTCGACCTTCTCGGCGCGCGACTTCGACAGCAGCTTCATGCCGCCGCGCTTGAAGACGCGCTCGAGGACGGCCGCAGCATCCTTGTCTTCACCGGGCAGCACCTGGTCGCGGCTGGACACCAGCGTGACCTTCGCGCCCAGGTTCATGTAGGCGCCGGCGAACTCGGCTCCGGTCACACCCGAGCCCACGACGATGAGGTGCTCGGGCAGCGCGCTCATGTTGTACAGCTGCGTCCAGGTGAGGATGCGCACGCCGTCGGGCTTGGCGCTCGCCAGCTCGCGCGGCGAGGAGCCGGTCGATACGACGAGCGTGTCGGCCTCTATGCGGTCGAAGTCCGTCCCGCCGGGGCCGGTCGAGACGACGACGGCGTGGTCGCCCTCGAGCCGCCCGTGGCCGGAGATGATGCGCACGCCTGCCTCGACCAGCGATGCGCGCATGTCGTCGGACTGCTGCCGGGCGAGAGTGAGGAGGCGCTTGTTGACGGCGCTCAGATTGATCGCGATCTCGGGCTTCAGCGGCTTGCCGTCCTTGCCCTTGGCGAACAGCTGCACGCCCAGGTCACCGGCGCCGGCGATCGCGACGGCTGCGTCGGCGGTCGCGATCAGCGACTTCGACGGGACGACGTCGGTGATGACCGCCGAGCCGCCGATGCCTGCTCGTTCGACCACGGTCACCTCGGCTCCGAGCTGGGCGGCGGCCAGCGCCGCTTCGTAGCCTCCGGGTCCGCCGCCGAGGATGGCGACGCTCTGGGTGGTCTCGAAGCTGATCGACATGGATTCCATTCTCCCCTGCCGGACGACGCCACCACGACACATCCGGCGACACTCCCGGATGCGGGGCGGAGCGTCCGCGCTGGCCCTTGGCCCCGGGGGTTCCTAAAGTGGTGGCATGTCAGACACCACCGGCAACCCTCTCGACGACCCCACGGCCGACCCCTTCGAGGTCGCCGCCGCCGCCGCGGAGGACATCGCCCGCATCACCCGCGTCGAGCGTCACGACATCGCGCTGACGCTCGGCAGCGGCTGGGGCAAGGCCGCGGAGCTGCTCGGCGAGACCACGGCGACGTTCCCCGCCGCCCAGGTGACGGGCTTCAGCGCCCCGGCGCTCAGCGGTCATGTCGGGACCCTGCGCAGCATCGTCACCCCGAAGGGCCGCCGCGTGCTGGTGATCGGCGCCCGCACCCACTACTACGAGGGCCACGGCGTGCGCCGGGTCGTGCACAGCGTGCGCACCGCGGCCGCGGCGGGGGCGCGCACGATGGTGCTCACCAACGGCGCCGGCGGCATCAAGCACACGTGGACGCCGGGGCGACCCGTGCTGATCAGCGACCACATCAACCTCACCGGCGACTCGCCGCTCGAGGGTGCGACGTTCATCGACCTCACCGACCTCTACTCGCTCCGCCTGCGCGACCTCGCGCGCTCCATCGACCCGAGCCTCGACGAGGGCGTCTACTGCCAGTTCCGTGGCCCGCAGTACGAGACGCCGGCCGAGGTGCAGATGGCGAAGGCGATCGGCGGGCACATCGTCGGCATGTCGACCGCCCTCGAGGCGATCGCGGCGCGCCAGGCCGGCATGGAGATCCTCGGCTTCTCGCTCATCACGAACATGGCCGCCGGCATCCAGAAGTCTCCCCTCAGCCACCAGGAGGTGCTCGACGCCGGCCGCGAGGCCGAGCCCGTCATCTCATCGCTCCTCGCGCGCGTGATCGGCGCGCTGTGAACGGCGCGAAGGAGGTGCCGGCAGCGAGCCCGGACATGCAGGAGCCGGCACCCGACAAGGTTCCGGCCGGGTCGGATGCCGCCACCGCCGTCCTGGAGCGCGCGCACGCCTGGCTCGCCCAGGACCCCGACGGCGAGACGCGCACCGAGCTGCGTGCGCTGATCGAGGCCGCCGAGTCCGGCGACCAGGCCGCCGCGGAAGACCTCGTGGACCGCTTCTCGACGCGGCTCGCGTTCGGCACCGCCGGGCTGCGGGGCGCGCTCGGCGCCGGCAGCAACCGCATGAACCGCGTCCTGGTCGCCCAGGCCGCCGCCGGGCTGGCCTCCTACGTGCGCGAGCGGGCCGGACTTCCTCCCGTGGGTACAGAGGCGCCCGTCACGGACGCGGCCGGTGCCGAGACGAACGAGCAGGCGGACGCCGACGCAGATGCTGAGCCAGGCGCCGCGGCAGACGATGCGTCGTCCGACACAGACATCGCGGTGGCGCCGACGAACGCAGCCGATGCGGAGGGCGGATCGCCGGCGGCGGAAGGCGCCCACGACACGGCCGTCGGGCTGCCGAATGCGCCCGAGCTCACCGACCCTCCCTCGGCGGACGCGCTCGAGGCGGAGGGCCCGGAGGTTCCCGGCATCCTCGACGATGCGCCGATCGTCGTCATCGGCTACGACGGACGCCGCAACTCCGACGTGTTCGCTCGTGACTCGGCCGAGATCTTCGCCGGCGCGGGGCTGCGCGCGATCCTCTTGCCGCGCCTGCTGCCGACGCCGGTGCTCGCGTTCGCGGTGCGCCACTTCGGCGCCGCCGCCGGCGTCATGGTCACCGCGAGCCACAACCCGCCCGCCGACAACGGCTACAAGGTGTACCTCGGCGGGGACGACGACGGCTCGCAGATCGTCGCGCCGGCCGACGCGGAGATCGCCGCGCACATCGCCCGGGTCGCCGAGGGCGACGACATCAGCACGCTCCCCCGTTCGCTCGCCTTCGAGCTCGCCACCGAGAGTGTCGTCGACGAGTACGTCGCGGCGACCGCCGCGGTCGCGCCAGCGCCCGCCGGCGCGGAGGGGCTGACCTGGGTGTACACCGCGATGCACGGCGTCGGGTGGGAGACCCTGTCGCGCATTCTCGAGGCGGCCGGCTACCCGGCACCGGTACCGGTGTCGGCGCAGCTGGAGCCCGACGGCGACTTCCCGACCGTGGCGTTCCCGAATCCCGAGGAACCCGGCGCGATGGACCTCGCCTTCGAGGCGGCGCGCGACGCCGGCGCCGAACTGGTGATCGCCAACGACCCCGACGCCGACCGGCTCGCCGTCGCCCTCCCCGACGATTCGGCCGAAGACGGTTGGCGACGGCTGACGGGCAACGAGGTCGGGCTGCTGCTGGGGTGGCGTGCTGCGCAGCTCGCAGCGGCCGGCGGCGCAGCCCCCGAGGGCGCCTCGCTGGCCTGCTCGCTGGTCTCCTCACCCGGCCTGCAGGCTGTCGCGGAGCACTACGGACTCGGCTTCCATGCGACGCTCACGGGCTTCAAGTGGATCTCCCGCGCGCCCGGACTGGTTTTCGGATTCGAGGAGGCGCTCGGCTACCTCGTGAACCCCGGCACAGTGCGGGACAAGGACGGCATCTCTGCGGCCGTCGCGATCCTGGGCATGGTGACCGAGGCGCGCGGCCGAGGCGCGACCCTCGCCGACCTCCTCGCCGAGTTCGAGGAGCAGTTCGGCGCCTTCGCGAGCGATCAGATCTCGATCCGCGTCGACGACGTGTCGCAGATCTCGGGCATCATGGCCGCGCTGCGGGCACGGCATCCGGAATCCGTCGGGGAGGTCGCGGTCGATCGCATCGACGACCTGCAAGAGGGCGTCGACGACCTCCCGCCGGGCGACGTGCTGCGGCTGTGGCTCGCCGACGGCTCGCGCGTCGTCGTGCGCCCGAGCGGGACCGAGCCGAAGCTCAAGCTGTACCTGGACGTGCGCGGTGAGTCGCGCGACGACGCTGCGGCACGAATCAGCGCGCTCGCGGACGGCGCGCGGGCGCTCCTCGCGCAGTACGGCGGCTGAGGCTTCGCGCAGTACGGCGGCTGAGACTTCGGGCGCGGCGCGTGTCCGGGCTCCGTGCTACAGTCGCGCCCGCGATGTCGCGACCGCCACCTCGCCGGCGGATTCGCGATCATCCGGGCATTCGATACGAGGAGCGATGATGAACGGCGCGCGCGACGACGACAGGACGGATGCCGAGGGCACCCGCTCCGTTCCCGCGACGGACTTCCCGCCCGGCCCGGCGGACGTGCCGGGGAGAGCCGCGGCGGACGCTGCCGGCGACGGCGGCACCGACGCCGACGAGACTCCCGACCCGCCCGGGTGGCTGCGCAACGTCGTCCTCTTCCTCGGCGGCCAGACGGTGAGCCTGTTCGGCTCCATGCTGGTCCAGTACGCGGTGTTCTGGTATCTGACCATCACGTACCAGTCGGGGCTCGTGATGACGCTCGCGGCCGTGTTCGGGTTCCTTCCGCAGGCCGTCGTGTCCATCTTCGGCGGCGTGTGGGCCGACCGCCACAACCGCAAGTACCTGATCATGGGCGCGGACGCCGCGATCGCGCTGTCGACACTGGCGCTCGCCCTCGTCATGATGGCCGGCTACGACGCCGTATGGCTCATCTTCGCGACGATGGCGATCCGCTCCGCCGGCGCCGGCATCCAGATGCCCGCGGTCTCGGCCTTGATCCCGCAGATCGTGCCGACGCGCAACCTCATCCGCGTCAACGGCATCAACGGCTCGATCCAGTCGGCGATGGCCCTGCTGGCGCCGGCCGCCGCGGGCGCGCTCTACGCGTGGGCCTCTGCGGCGTCCGGCGGCACCGCAGCATCGCTCATCCCGATCTTCTTCATCGACGTCGTGACCGCGGTGATCGGCGTCGGCATCCTCTCGCTGATCCCAGTGAGCACGATCCGCCGGGCGGCCGACACTCAGACGGGTTACTTCGCCGACCTCGTCGACGGCGTGCGGTACATCGCGCACCACGCGTTCGTGCGCTGGCTGCTCGTGCTGTTCGCGATCATCTTCCTGCTCACCGTCGCCCCCTCCAACCTCACGCCGCTCATGCTGGTCCGCTCGTTCCCGGCGGGTGAGGCGCAGAACGTCGTCAACCTCGCGGTGCTCGAGGTCGCGTTCAGCATCGGCATGGTGCTCGGCGGCATCCTCGTGGCATCTTTCTTCGCCAAGCGCAGCCGGGTCGGGCTGATCGTGGTGTCATCGCTGGTCTTCGGCATCCTCTCGATCGGACTGGGACTGTCGCCGAACGTGTGGGTGTTCTTCGGCTTCATGTTCCTCGTCGGACTCGCGGTGCCGTTCTTCTCGACGCCGTCGATGACGCTGCTGCAGGAGACGGTGGAGCCCGAGCGTCAGGGTCGTGTCTTCGGCTTCGTCGGCATCGTGATGGCCGTCGCGATGCCTGTCGGCATGGTCGTGTTCGGTCCCCTCGCCGACATCATGCCGATCGAGGTGCTCCTCATCGCGGCCGGCCTGCTCACGTTCGTCGTCGTCGGACTCGCCGTCTGGCTGCCCGCCGGTCAGCGAGCGATCGCCGCCGCCCGGCGCGCGTCCGAGGTCACCGATCACGACCCGGCCGCCGCGGCCGCGGTCGTCGAAGCGGAGATGCACGGGAAGGACGCCTGACCGCACGACCGACGCTTCGCGCATCGGTCAGCGGAGCACGAAGTGACCGGGTGAGACCTCGGCGAGCACCGTGCCGTCGGGCTCGAGGCCGACCGGCTCAGGTCGCGTCGAGATGCGTTCGAGCCTGCGCCGCGCCTGGGCCGGGTCCGTCGACAGCGCGGCGTCGAGCAGATGGCGCGTGTAGGCGTGCTGCGGCGACGCGAAGACCTCCGCAGTCGGTCCGAGCTCGACCACGCGGCCACGGTTCATGACAGCCGTACGTGTGGCGATCTCGCGCACGACGGACAGGTCGTGCGAGATGAAGAGGTAGGTGAGCGCCAGTTCCCGCTGCAGCCGCAGCAGCAGCTCGGTGACCTGCGCCTGGATCGACATGTCGAGGGCCGAGAGCGGCTCGTCGCACACCACGAACCCGGGACGCACGGCGATGGCACGCGCGATCACGATGCGCTGGCGCTGACCGCCCGAGAACGCGCGCGGGCGCCGGTGGACGGCATCCCCGTCGATCCCCACCGCGGCGAGCGCCTCGATCGCCTGCGCGCGAGGGTCGGCGTCGGGGACGAGCACGGTGAGCGGCTCCATGACGTTCTGCAGCGCCGTGCGGTGGGGATTCAGCGATGAGAACGGGTCCTGGAAGATGACCTGCATCGATCGGTGGTACGGCGCTCGGCGGGCGCGCGGGAGGGACGTGAGGTCGACGCCGTCGTACGTGACGGTGCCGCTCGTCGGCTCTTCCATCTGCAGGATGCTGCGGCCGAGCGTCGATTTGCCGCTGCCCGACTCCCCCACCAGGGCGAGCGTCTCGCCGCGGCGGATCGTGAGGTCGACGCCGTCGACCGCGCGGACGGTCCCCGTCGTGCGACCCCACGCATTGCGCACGGGGAAGGTCTTGACGAGCCCGTCGACCCGCACGAGGTCGTCTGTCACCTGCCCGCTCATGCGTCCTCCTCCCCGGGCGACGACGCTTCAGACGACAGTGCGTCCGGTGCGGCATCCAAGAGCTCTCGCGTATACGGATGCCGCGGCTCGCGGAAGACGCGATCCACATCGCCCGACTCGACGATGCGGCCGTCCTTCATCACGAGCACGTCGTCGCACACGGCGGCGACGACGGCGAGATCGTGCGTCACGATCAGCACGGTGAGCCCCCGCTCGGCCTGCAAGGCGCGCAGCAGCGCGAGGATCTGCGCCTGGATCGTGGCATCCAGCGCCGTCGTCGGCTCGTCCGCGAGAAGCAGCTCGGGTCGCGCGAGAAGCGCCATCGCGATCATCGCCCGCTGGCGCATGCCGCCCGACAGCTCGTGCGGGTAGCGCGAGAGCACGCGGTCGGGGTCGGGGATGCGCACCGCGACGAGCGCCTCGCGGGCGAGCGCCGTCGCCTGGCGCCGCCCGACCCGCTGGAATCGCCGGGCGACCTCGGCGAGGTGCGCACCGATCCGCACGAGCGGGTTGAACGAGGTCATCGGGTCCTGGAACACCATCGCGGCCGGCAGCCGCTCGCTCGACGCCGCGGCGGTGATGTCCCGTCCGTCGAGGACGACACGCCGGCATTCCCGGGTCGCACCGTCGGGAAGGATGCCCATGAGCGCGCGCAGCAGCATCGTCTTGCCGGAGCCGGACTCGCCGACGATCCCGACGACGCGGCCGCGAGGCACCTCGAACGAGACGTCGTCGAGGACGCGGACCTGGCCGCCGGTGCGGCCGGGGAGGTCGACGTCGAGCCCCTCGACGCTCAGCAGCACGTCGCCGCGGGGCAGCACATCCTCGGCTGCGCCCGGGGCACCCGCCGACGCGGTCGCGGGATCGGGGACCGTCATGACGCTCCTCCTTCGCTGACCGACTGCCGCAGCGCATCGCCGAGCACGTTGAACGACAGGACCGTGAGCAGGATCAGGATGCCGGGGATCAGTGCCAGGTACGGCGCGGTCTGCAGGCTGCCCTGCGCCGACTCGAGGAGGCTCCCCCATGACGCCATCGGCGGCTGGATGCCGAGGCCGAGGAAGCTCAGCGCCGACTCGGTGAGGATCGCGGTCGAGATGCTGGCCGTCGCGGCGACGATGATCGTCGGCGCGGCATCGGGCACCACGTGCCGCCACATCACGAGTTCGCGCCGCACCCCGATGTAGCGGGCGTACCGCACGAACGCGCGCTCCCGCAGGGTCAGCGTCTCGGCGCGCACGAGGCGTGCCGTCGCCATCCACGAGAACACGCCGATCACGAAGATGATGGTCCAGAGCCCCGGCTTGAGGAACACGCTGGCGACGATCACGAGCACCATCCACGGGATCGACGACAAGAAGTCGACGAACCGCATGAGGAGGTCGTCGATCCGCCCGCCGGCGTATCCGGCGACAAGGCCCACGACGACGCCGATCGCGGTGGCTGCCGTCATCGCCAGGATGCCGACGGTCAGCGAGATGCGCCCGCCGTAGACGACGCGCGAGAAGTAGTCGCGGCCGAGTTCATCGGTGCCGAACCAGTGCGCGGCGCTCGGCGGCTGCCAGCGGATCGCGAGGTCGGTCGAGGTCGGAT
Organism: Microbacterium sp. B35-30; assembly: GCF_010634855.1. Classification (GTDB taxonomy): domain Bacteria; phylum Actinomycetota; class Actinomycetes; order Actinomycetales; family Microbacteriaceae; genus Microbacterium. Next base: position 26,165 of record NZ_MWLQ01000009.1, read on the forward strand.
CCAGCGGGAGCAGCGGCGCGAGGAGCGACACGGCGCCCACGACGACGAGGAATGCGATCGCGAGCAGCGACGCGACCGAGCGGAACGAGCGCGTGCGGTGCACCAGCGTGGTCGCGTCGATCGCGGCGGCGACGTTGGGCGTGGTGGCGGTCATGAACCCCCTCCGATCCGGATGCGCGGGTCGACGACCACGTACAGGATGTCGGCGATGAGGTTGCCGACGATCACGAGCACCGCCGACAGCAGCAGCACAGCGAGTACGACGGGGTAGTCGAGGCTGCGGGTCGCCGTCAGGAAGTACGGCCCGATGCCCGGCCAGCCGAAGATCGACTCGGTGACGATGGCACCGGTCACGAGGATCGGGAGGGCGAGGCCCAGCTGGGTGATGATGGGAAGCATCACATTGCGGCCGACATGGCGCGTGAGCACCTGACCGCGCGAGGCGCCGAAACCGCGCTGCACGAGCACGTAGTCCTGCGACAGCTGACTGATCGTGGCCGCGCGCACGTAGCGGGCGAGCTCGGGGAAGAAAGCCACCACGAGCACCAGGAACGGCATCACGAAGTGCATCAGGAAGTCGACGGGATCACCCTGCTTGCCCACCGAATGCATGCCGATGATCGGGAACCACCGCAGCTGGTACCCGAAGACGTAGATCACCAGGAGCGCGAACCAGAACGACGGCGTGGCGATGCCGATGCCGGCGATGCCGTCGATCGCCTTGTCGATCAGGGTGCCGCGGCGGGAGCCGGCGATCAGGCCGAGCACCACGGCGATCACGAGAGCGGCGACGTAGGCGGGCGCCACCAGCAGGATGGTGTTCGGGATGCGGGCGGCGAGCTCCTCGGCGATGGGATGCCGGCTCACCAGCGAGTAGCCGAGATCGCCCTGCACCACGTTGGCGAGCCAGAGTCCGTACTGCACGACGATGGGCTGGTCGAGGCCGTAGCGGGCGCGTATCGCCGCCTGGGTCTCCTCCGACATCTGCGGCGTCGTGATCGTATCGACGACGTCATACGGCGCCGCGTGCAGCAGCAGGAAGACGACGAACGTCACCAGCAGCAGCATCGGCAGGACCTGCAGCAGACGACGCAGGATGTAGACCGCCATCGTTCTCCTTTCGGGCGGACGACGAAATGGATGCCGGCGGCCGAACCTCGGCCGCCGGCATCCACTCGTTCCTTACTGCTCGGTGAGCAGCCCGAAGTTCTCGAGGGTGTAGATCGGCACGAGCTTCGCGTCGTCGACGCCGCCGATCCGCGGGTTCACCGCGAGGATCTTGAGGTTGTCGGCGAGCGGGAAGACCACCGCGTCCTCGGCGATCTGCGCCTGCAGGTCGGCGTAGACCGCCTTGCGGGCCTCGGGGTCGAGCTCGACGGCGCCCTGGTCGAACAGCGCGTCCGTGGCCGGGTTCGAGTACGAGAAGTAGTTGGCCGAGGCGCCGGTGCGATACAGCAGGCTGTACGCGTCCGGGTCCTGGCCCATGATGTAGCCGCCGAGGAACGCGTCGTACTGCGATTCGGCGCCCTTCTGGATCTCCTCGAAGACCGCAGCCGGCTCGATGCCGGCCAGCTCGACCGTGATGCCGGCATCCTGCAGCTGCTGCTGGATGAGCGTCGCCTCGGTGGTCTGCGCGGGATCTGCACCGGCGTACGCGAGCGTGATCGAGAGGTCGGAGACGCCGGCCTCTTCGAGGAGGGCTGCCGAGGCATCCGCGTCCTGCTCGTACTGCTCGACGTCGTCCGTCGCGAACGCGTTGCTCGGCGGGAGGATCGCGTACGCGCTCTCGTAGTAGTCGTCGCTCAGGAACGCCCCGGTGTTGATCTCGTCGCGGTCGAGGGCGAAGAAGATCGCCTGGCGCACCTTCTGGTCGGTGAGCTTCGCGGCGTTGAGGCCGACGTAGGCGACGCGTCCCTCGGCGTACGGGTAGACGTTCAGTCCGGCGCCCTCGAGCTCGGTGATCTGGTCGGGCGTCGCGAACGAGGCGTCCACTTCACCGGTCTGCAGCGCCGTCTTCACGGTGTCGGCGTCGGCCACGATGCGCAGCGTGACCTCGGGGATCTTCGGCGCGTCGCCGTAGTAGTTCTCGTTCGCCTCGAACGTGAGGTACTGGCCGCGCTCGTACTCGGTGAGCTTGTAAGGGCCCGAGCCGACCGCGATCGGGTCGAGCTCCGACACCGAGAAGTCGGTGACGTCGCCGTATACGTGCTCGGGGATGATGTACGTCTCGGTCGCGATGTTGCTGAGGGCCGCCGCGCTCACGCTCGGCAGGTGGAAGACGACGGTGCGCTCGTCGGCCGCCTCGGCCGTGATGGGCTGGTCGCCGACGTACAGCAGGTCGGCGTTGCCGTTCTCACGCACCGCCTTGTTCGTGTAGGTGAAGACGACGTCGTCGGCGGTCAGCGGCTCTCCGTCGGACCACTTGAGGTCTTCCTTCAGCGTGACCGTGACCGAAAGGCCGTCCTCGGCGGGCTCGATGGACTCGGCCAGCTCGTTCACGACCGTGCCGTCGCCCTCGACCCGCGCGAGCGGCGAGTAGACGAGGTTGGTGACGGTCAGACCCCAGCGGTCGCCGACGTTGATTGGGTTGAGCGACGTCGGGTCGCTCGCGATCGCGTAGGTGAACTGGCCGGTCGCCTCGGCGCCGGTCGTCTCAGGTGCCGCGTCGCCCTGCGCGCAGGCAGCCAGTCCGATGGTCGCCGCCAGTGCCAGTGCGATGGGGGCGATTACTCGCCGTCTCGGCTTCATGAGCCCTTGGGTCTTCATCGTGGTTCGAGTCCTCTTCGCTGTGCATGCGCCCGAATGAACGCACCGTTCGAGCCTAGGTCGGCCCGTGAGAGGCAGGCGCCGATCGGCAGAACAATTGCGAAGTATGTCGGCGCGGTGACATGCACATCGAGCCCTAGGCTCAGAGCATGCTGCTCACCCTGCCCATCGCGCTGGAGAACGAGTACGTGCGCCTCGAGCCGCTCGCGCCCGAGCACGAAGCCGATCTCGCCGCGGCGGCCGTCGGTCTCGAGCACACCTGGTACACCTCGGTGCCGCGTGCCGAGGGCGTCGGCGCCGATATCGCACAGCGTCTGGCGTGGCGCGACGAGGGCCACATGAATCCGTGGGCTGTGCGACGCCTCGACACCGGGCGGGTGGTGGGGACCACCACCTTCTGCAACATCGACCAGCCCAACCGCCACGTCGAGATCGGCCACACCTGGATCGGACGAGAGGCGCAGCGCACCGCGGTGAACACGGCGTCGAAGCTGCTGCTGCTCGGCCATGCGTTCGAGGCGTGCGACGCGATCGCGGTCGAGTTCCGCACCCACTGGCACAACCTTCAGTCGCGCGCGGCGATCGCCCGCCTCGGCGCCCGCCAGGACGGCGTGCTGCGCAACCACCGCCTTGGCCCCGACGGCACACTGCGCGACACCGTGGTCTTCTCGATCCTCCCCCACGAGTGGCCCGCAGTGCGCCTCGGCCTCACCGAGCGCCTCGCCCGCGGCTGACCTGCCGCAGCGGCATCCGTCCCCTTGCCCTGGTCCGCGGCACTTGTCGGGTTTGGGGCGCGTTCTCTCCGTTGGGGCGCAGATTCTCCGCCCCAACGAAGATTCTGCGCCCCAAACCAGAGGAGGGACAGATGCTGCACCCGGGGACCGCAGCACCCGCTCCTCCCCGACCGCGGCTATTCGCGGCTCGACGGGGCTTTTCCACGATCAGCGCCACGGGACTCCGCACCCGCGCGGGCTGTGAGCAGGCTCGACGCATGCCACCGATGCGTCTGCTGCGTCACCACGATCTCGTCCTGCTCGGTGTGAGCCCGCGCCGGCTGGCGGCGGCGCTCCGTGCGGGATCAGTGGTCAAGGTTCGGCCCGGCGTGTTCGTGCGAGGCGACGCGTGGAATGCAGCGATACCCGAAGCCCGCTCCGTCGCACGGGCCCAAGCACTGACGGCGGTCTCAACGATCCCTCCGGTCGTGTCCCACGAAACGGCGGCCGCTGTGTACGGTCTGCCCCTGTATCGCGCGCATGACCGGGATCGCGTCCATGTGATCGCAGCCACCGGGCGCCCCGGTGCCGCCGCAGGGGTCATACGCCATCGCGGGGAACTCCCCGACGACCACGTTGTCGAGCTAGAGGGCATGCGCGTCACCTCGCTCATGCGCACGGTGGCCGATGTCGCGCGCACCACCACCTTCGAGCAGGGGGTGACCATCACTGACGCAGCGCTGCGCCAGCAGTTCGTGACCGGCCCTGGTCGGTACGACCTCGAGGGCGCCGAGGACTTCAGGCAGAGGGTGTTCGAGATCGTGCGACGAGCTGCGCATGGGCAGACGCGCGCACGGCGTGTGCTTGAGTTCGCCGACGGGCGTGCGCAGCTTCCGGGCGAGAGCATCAGTCGAATCCGCCTGCACGACCTGGGGTTCCGAGCGATTCAGCTGCAGGTGGCGGTGGCAGGACCACGGAACACCACCTACTTCGTCGATTTCGGCCTGGAGGACATCGCCGCGCTCGGCGAGTTCGACGGTGCGATCAAGTACGTGGACGGCCGACTCCTCGACGGGCGCACGTCGTCGCAGGCACTCGACGAAGAGAAGCAGCGCGAGGACTGGATCCGCGGGACTACCCAGCGCCGCTTCGCCCGCTGGGGATGGCCGCACCTGCGCACGGCCGCCCACTTGGGCGCACGGCTCGAGGCGTTCGGCATCCGCCCTCTGTCCTGAGAGCGCCGCCGCCCCGAGCGGGACCGACTGTCCCCTGCTCGCGAGGTTCGGGGCGTGTTCTCTCCGTTGGGGCGTAGATTCTCCGCCCCAACGGAGGAAGTGCGCCCCAAACCCGAGAAGAAACGCCGGATGCCGGGCTCAGCCGTCGATGACGGCGACGAGCTCGTCGAGGAAGGCGTTGAAGTCGCTGCCGCGGCGCACGATCCGCTGCACGCTGTCGCGCTCGCTGAACACCTCGACGAACTGCTCGAACACGGTCTGGAACGCCTCGCGGTCGGTCTCCGAGAAGGCGACGAGCGCCACGACCTGCACGCGGCCGTCGCCCCACGGGATCGACGGGTCCGCGATGCCGATGGCGATGGCCGTGCGGGATGCCGTCATCTCCAGCGCATGCGGCACCGCCAGGGCATCCGTGAACGCGGTGGATGAGAGCCGCTCTCGTTCGATCGTGCGCTCGATGTACTCGGCGTCGATGACGCCGCGCTCCCGGAGCAATGCGCCGAGCGCGCGGATGACACCCTCCTCGCCGGCGACGGCCGCGTCCTCGAGCCCCCGCACGAAGGCCGACGGCTCGAAGTAGCGCTCGAGTTCGGCACGCAGCCTCGCCAGCCGTCGCGAACGACGGATGCGCCCCGCGGCCGCCTGCACGCGTTCGACGTCGCCGTCGGTCAGGAACGGCTGGATGCGGACGATCCGCTCATTCGTCACGGGCGGATCGATGGTCGTCAGCACCAGGTCGGTGTCGATCGACGCCCAGTCCGGATCGACGCGCGTCTCGACGCCGACGACCTCGATCGCCTGCCCGAGCGAGCGGTCGACGCTCGAGCGCAGCAGCTCGTGCAGGTCGTAGTACCCGGGGCACACGATGGTCGCGGTCAGCAGCTGGTCGGCGCGGCGGCTGCGCTCGAGGCGGCCGCCGACATGCATGGCGATGTAGGCGATCTCGTCGTCGGGCAGCGGGATGCCCAGCCTCTGCTGCAGGCGGCTCGCGATGAAGACCGCCACCTCGAAGATCATCGGATACGTCGACTTCAGCGACCGCGTGAGCGGGTTGCGCGACCACGCCTGCTCGCGGGCGCGGTGCAGCAGGTTCTGCACGTGGAGGGCCAGCCGCGCCACGAAGTCGTCGTGGGCGATGTCGACCAGGAACTCCTCGGCGGCGGCGCTCACGACGTCGTGCACCGCCGTCTCGACCTCGGGATCGAGGGTGGACGGCGCGGTGGCGGATGCCGCGCCCTCGAGCCCGTCCGGTGCGACGACGCGCGTGAGCACCAGGGTGGCGAGATGCTGCAGGTCGGCACTGCCGAGCTGCACCTGGAGGTGCCGCTCCGACAGGTCGGCGATGATCGCCGCCACCTGGGTCTGCGTGGGCCGGTCACGCGCGCCAGCGCCCTCGGCGCCGACGGCGTCGAGCGGGCGGTCCCGCGCGGTGCGGTCCGCCGCGATCGCGATGTGCATCACCACGTCGGCGATGCCGAACTCGTTGACGAACCAGCCCAGCTCGCCGAGCCGCGCGACGAGCTCGGTCTTGAACGGCCCGAACGCCTGGGCACCGACCGACCCCTCGCCGAGCGTGCGCCGGAGGGCCGAGAGGTCGAAGGATCCGGCATCCATCTCGTCATGCGCGAGCTTGCTGAGAAGCCGTCGCTGGGCGCCCTCGGTGCCGCGCAGCCGGGCACGCGATGCGGAGCGCTCGAGGGTCAGCTCGGTACCGCCGAGCAGGCCGCGCACCCGCGCAAGGTCGGCGTCGAGCGTCGCGGGCGAGACGTGCAGCGCTTCGGCGGTCTCGAACACCTCGATGCCGTCGGCGGCGTCGAGGAGGGCCCGCACCAGCGTGTGCAGGCGGTCGCGGGGCGTGCCGGCGTCGCCGCCGACTCGGAGGGCTGCGGCGGCCTCGGAACCGGCCCGGTACCCCTGAGGACCCGACTCGACCGCGACGCCCGGGGCGACGCGGGCATTGGCCGCCGTCACGTACGACCGAATACTGCGGGGGGTGACGCCCAGGGCGTCGGCGAGGGCGGATGCCGTCACCCAGTCGCCGTCGCGCAGGAGCAGTCCGAGCACACGATCCTGCCGGGCCCGGGTCACCTGCCCAGTCAACCACGCGCACGTCGGCGCCGGCCCGAGGCGTTTCGTCTCGCTTCGCTCGCTCAACGACCGAAACCAGCGCCGGGAGCCCCCATCCCCGGTCGTTGAGCGAGGGGGCGCCAGCGACAGAGACGAAACGCCCCGAACCCGCCGCACGACACAGTGCGTTTCCGCCCCCGTGGAAGAAGGAGTGGTTGTCCCCTCTCAGCGTTCTCACAAGAATGGCCATTGAGGAGGCGGGTCGATGAGGATCCTTGTGGTCTGCGGAGCGGGTGCCTCGAGCACCTTCGTCGCTCAGCGTGTGCGCCATGCGGCGCACGCCGAGGGCCTCGACTACTCCGCCTTCGCCGGCACCGAGCAGTCGCTGCCCATCGACCTCGATGCCGCGGACGTCGTCCTCGTCGGTCCGCATCTCGCTCACGCGCTGGAGCGCATCGAACGGGATGCCGCTGCACGGGGCACGACGGTCGTGCTGCTGCCGTCCGACATCTTCGGAGATCGCGACGGCACCCGCACCCTCGCGCTGGTCCGCGCCGCGACCGGGAGCCTCGGGGGGCCGCTCCCGGCCGCGGATGCGGCAGGGCCCGAAAGCCCGGACTGACCCCCACCCGAGCCCCCGCAGACAGAGCGCGCACGGCCAGACAGACCCGCACCGACAGAGCAGTCCTGAACCAGAAACCAGAAAAGGGGTCGACAACATGCCACCCATCTCCCGCACCGTCCGCATCGGATCGGCGCACGGTCTGCACGCCCGGCCGGCGAAGCTGTTCGCGCAGGCGGCGAAGAACGCCGGCATCCCGGTCACGATCGCGAAGGACGCGGGAAGCCCCGTCAACGCGGCAAGCATCCTCGGCGTGATCGCGCTGGGCGTCGAGCGGGGCGATTACGTGACGCTCACCGCGGACGGCGACAACGCGGAGGCGACGCTCGACACGCTCGCCGAACTCCTGACCACCGACCACGACGCGGAGGCGTGAACATGACCGAGCTGCGAGGTGTGGGAATCGGCCTCGGCGTCGCCCAGGGGCCCGTCGCGCGCATGGCGGAACCGGCGCCGGCTCCGACCGACGCGCCCAGCACGCTGAGCGCCGACGACGAGAAGGCACGCGTGGCGGATGCCGTGGCCACCGTCGCGCGCGAACTCGAGGCCCGCGGCGTGCAGGCCGGGGGCGCCGCCCAGGAGGTGCTCGAGGCGCAGGCGATGATGGCCGAGGATCCCAGCCTCGCCGACGAGGTGGGCGCCCGCATCGCCCAGGGCAAGACGGGCGAGTTCGCCGTGTTCGACGCCTTCGCGTCGTTCCGCGATCAGCTCACGGCGCTCGGCGGCTACCTCGGCGAGCGCGCGGCCGACCTCGACGACGTGGCGCAGCGCGTCATCGCCCGGCTGCGCGGGGAGCCTGCTCCCGGTGTGCCCGACCCGGGGCATCCGTTCGTCCTCGTCGCGAAGGATCTCGCACCGGCCGACACCGCCCTCCTCGACCTCGACAAGGTGCTCGCCCTGGTGACCACCGAGGGCGGCCCGACCTCGCACACGGCGATCCTCGCCCGCGAGAAGTCGATCGTCGCGATCGTCGGCGCGGTCGACGCCAAGGACCTCCGCGACGGCGAGACCGTGATCGTGGATGCCGCCGCCGGCGTCGTCACGACGGCACCGACGTCCGACGAGCTCGAGCGGGCGCTGCGACGCGCCGAAGACCGCGCGTCCGCGTCGTCCGCGCCGATCACCGACGGCGCCCTCGCCGACGGCACACCGGTGCCGCTGCTCGCGAACCTGGGCAAGCCCGAGGGCGCGATCGACGCGGTGGCGCTCGGCGCCGAGGGCGTCGGACTCTTCCGCACCGAGTTCCTCTTCCTGAGCTCGGCCCAGGCTCCCACGGTCGAGCAGCAGCGCGAGGCCTACACGCAGCTCCTTTCGGCGTTCCCCGGCAAGAAGGTGGTCGTGCGCGTGCTCGACGCCGGGGCCGACAAGCCGCTGGCGTTCCTCAACGACGCCCATGAAGAGAACCCGGCGCTCGGCCTCCGCGGCATCCGGGCCCTACGAGCCAGTGAGGACATCCTGCGCGAGCAGCTCACGGCGCTGGCCGACGCGGATGCCGCAACAGACGCGGATCTGTGGGTGATGGCGCCGATGGTGGCGACCGTCGAGGAGGCCGAGTACTTCACCGACATCGCGCGCGACTACGGCATCAAGACCGCCGGCGTCATGGTCGAGGTGCCGTCCTCCGCCCTGCTCTCCGACCGGATCCTGTCGTACACCGACTTCGCGTCGATCGGCACCAACGACCTCACGCAGTACACGATGGCCGCCGACCGGCTGCTCGGGTCGGTCGCCTCGCTCCAGGACCCGTGGCACCCCGCGGTGCTGCGGCTCATCCGGGAGGTCGGCGACGCCGGTCGGGCGCACGGCAAGCCCGTCGGCATCTGCGGCGAGGCCGCAGCCGATCCGCTCCTGGCGGTGGTGCTCGTGGGCCTCGGCGCCACCAGCCTGTCGATGGCCCCGACGGCCCTCGCCGACGTGCGCGCCACCTTGCTGAAGCACACCATCGACCAGGCACGCGACATCGCCGCAGCCGCCCTCGCCGCGTCGGACGCGGCATCCGCTCGGGCCGCAGCGCAACAGGCGGCGAGCGGCACCACACCCACAACCGCCCAGACGGCGGCCACCCGATAGGCCGCCCGCAGCTGCGGCGACGAGAGAAGGAGACAGCAAAATGACAACGGCGTCAGTGCCCGCATCGGGCACCAGCAAGGCGCGGGTCGGAGTCCAGCGCTTCGGCACGTTCCTGTCCGGCATGATCATGCCGAACATCCCCGCGCTGATCGCGTGGGGCATCTTCACGGCGTTCTTCATCGGAGTCGGCTGGACACCCAACGCCGACCTCGCGACGATCGTCGGCCCGTTCATCCACTACCTGCTCCCGTTGCTGATCGCCTATACGGGCGGAAGCATCATCTACGGCATCCGCGGCGGGGTGGTGGCGTCGATCGCGACGATGGGCGCGATCGCCGGCTCCGACCTGCTGATCGCGCAGATCAACGCGGACCTGCCCGCTGACAACCAGCTGGGCCAGGTGCACATGTTCATCGGCGCGATGATCATGGCGCCGATCGCCGCCTACTCGATGAAGTGGCTCGACAGCCTGTGGGAGGGCAAGATCAAGGCGGGCTTCGAGATGCTCGTCAACATGTTCTCGGCCGGCATCTGGGGCTTCGTGATGGCCATCGTCGGGTTCTACCCGATCGCCTGGCTCGTCAACGGCATCATGCAGGTGCTCAGCAACGCCGTGAACTGGCTGGTCGACTACAACCTGCTGCCGCTCACCAGCATCATCATCGAGCCGGCGAAGGTGTTCTTCCTCAACAACGCCATCAACCACGGCGTGCTGACGCCGCTCGGCGTCTCGGAAGCCGCCGACACCGGATCCTCGATCCTCTTCCTCCTCGAGGCGAACCCCGGACCGGGTGTCGGCCTGCTGCTCGCGTTCACGTTCTTCGGGCTCGGCGCCGCACGCGCCTCGGCGCCGGGCGCGGCGGTCATCCAGTTCTTCGGCGGCATCCACGAGGTGTACTTCCCGTACGCGCTGATGAAGCCGATCCTGATCCTCGCCCTCATCGGCGGCGGCATGACCGGTGTCACCACCAACATGCTGCTGGGCGGTGCGCTGCGCGCGCCGGCGGCCCCGGGCAGCATCATCGCGGTGCTCGCACAGACCGCGCAGGGCGCGTACTTCGCGGTGATCCTGTCGGTCGTCCTCTCCGCTGCTGTCACCTTCCTGATCGCCGCCCTCATCCTGCGGGCCTCGCGCAAGCGCGACCTCGCAGCGATGGCGGCGACCGACGACGCCTTCGGCGCCGCGATCACGCAGACCGAGGCGGCCAAGGGCAAGTCGTCCGACGCCCTCACCGGCCTGCGCGGCGGTGCCGCCACCGGAGTCGAGGGCGGCATCGAGCCGGCGACGATGACCGAGCGCGAGATCAAGAGCATCGTGTTCGCGTGCGACGCCGGCATGGGTTCGTCGGCGATGGGCGCCAGCGTGCTGCGCAACAAGATCAAGAAGGCGGGCATCGAGGACGTCACGGTCGTCAACAAGGCGATCGCGAACCTGGACGCCTCGGCCGACCTGGTCATCACGCAGAACCAGCTCACCGAGCGGGCGCGTCAGAAGACGCCCGGCGCGGTGCACGTGTCGGTGGACAACTTCATGAACTCGCCGCGCTACGACGAGGTCGTGGACCTGGTCCGCGCGCAGCACGAGGATGGTGCGTAGCTGAGACCGCGGTGGGGCCGGGCGGGCGCTTCATGCCCTCGGCCCCATCGCCCTCGCTCCGGCCGCGCCATCACGCGGCAGCCGGCGCGAACGGCGGGGGCGGCATCCGTTCCCCTGAGCACGACAAGTGAACACGACAGCCAGTACGACAAGACAGCGGGAAAGGCGAAGACATGGCACGCGAGGTTCTGAGCATCGGCCAGGTGCGCATCCACTCCGGCAGCGCCACGCGCGACGAGGCCATGAAGGAGGCCGCCGACATCCTGCAGGCGGCCGGCGCCGTCACGGGGGCCTACTACGACGCCATGCTGCAGCGTGAGCAGACCGTGTCGACGTACATGGGCAACGAGCTCGCGATCCCGCACGGCACGAACGAGACGAAGGGCGAGATCCTCGAGTCCGCGCTGTCCGTGGTGCGCTACGACGGCGGCGTCGACTGGGACGGCAACCCGGTGACGTTCGTCGTCGGCATCGCCGGCAAGGGCGACGAGCACCTCGAGATCCTGTCGCAGATCGCGATCCTCTTCTCGGAGGAGGACGACGTCGCGCGCCTCAAGCAGGCGCAGACACCGGAAGAGCTGTACGGCCTGGTGTCCGCGGCAGGCGTCTGATGAAGGCCATCCACTTCGGCGCCGGCAACATCGGCCGCGGCTTCGTCGGCCTGCTGCTGCATGAGGGCGGGTACGAGCTCGTCTTCTCGGATGTCGCCGCCCCGCTCGTCGACGCGATCAACCACGCGTCCCGGTACACCGTGCACGAGGTGGGCGAGGGCGGCAAGGACACGGTGGTCACCGGCTTCCGGGCGATCAACAGCGCCGAGCATCCTGAGCGGGTCGTCGAGGAGATCGCGAGTGCGAACGTCGTCACGACCGCCGTCGGGCCGACGATCCTGAAGTTCGTCGCGCCTCACATCGTCGCCGGACTGGCGCTGCGGAATCCGTCGAGTCCGCCGCTGCAGATCATGGCGTGCGAGAACGCCATCAACGCCACCGATCTGCTCCATGAGGAGATCAGGCTGCTCGCCGGCGATGCGTGGGACGCGCTCGCCTCCCGCGCCGTGTTCGCGAACACCGCCGTCGACCGCATCGTGCCCGGCCAGCCCGAAGGCGGAGGGGTGGACGTCACCGTCGAGCCCTTCTACGAATGGGCGATCGAGCGGCAGCCGTTCGGCGAAGACCCGCCCCGCATCCCGGGCGCCCACTTCGTGGACGACCTCGCGCCCTACATCGAGCGGAAGCTGTTCACGGTCAACACCGGCCACGCGGCGACCGCGTACTTCGGCGCCCGGGCCGGGGTCGAGGGCATCGCCCAGGCGCTGTCGGATCCCGCGCTCGCCGCGCGAGTCGAGGCGGCGCTCGAAGAGACCTCGGCGCTCCTCGAGGCCAAGCACGGGCTCGACGCGGCGGAGCTCGCGGCGTACCGCGCCACGATCCTGCGTCGCTTCCGCAACACGGCCCTCCCCGACACGGTGTGGCGGGTCGGCCGGCAGCCGCTGCGCAAGCTGTCGCGGCACGAGCGGTTCGTCGGCCCCGCCGCCGAAGCGGCGGAGCGCGGACTCGGCGTCGATGCGCTGGTCGCCGCGATCGGGGCAGCGCTCGCGTTCGACGACAGCGAGGACGCACAGTCGGTGGACCTGCAGCGGATGCTGCGGGAACAGGATGCCGCGACCTTCACCGCATCGGTGACCGGCCTCGAGCCGGGGCATCCGCTCTTCCCGAAGGTCGAGGCCGTCGTCGCGGCGCGGCAGGCGGAACTCGCGGGCTGATCGCGTTCGCAGCTTGGGCCGCTCGGGCCGGGCTACGCTCTTCCGGTGACCCCGAGCGAGCCCACTGTTGAACCCACTGCCGAGCCGACCGTCAAGACCCGCCGGCGCGGCCTCAGGGTGGTGTGGTGGATCCTCGGCTCGCTGGGCGCTCTCATCGTGCTCGGCATCGTCGGCATCGTGATCTGGAGCCAGGTCGGCGTCATGGCCGCCGAGCCCGAGCCGCTCGCCGAGGTGCGGTCGAACGCCGCGATCGAGATCACCGACACCGACGCGGGCATCGTGCTCGCACCCGCCGGCGAGTCCGCCGACGTCGGCCTCGTCTACGTGCCGGGCGCGAAGGTCGACCCCTGGGCCTACGCCGACAAGCTCTCGGGACTCGTCGCCGAGGACCGCGTCACCGTGGTCATCACGAAGCCCTGGCTGAACCTCGCGTTCTTCGACCTGCGGCCGCTGTCCGCCTTCACCGACCTCGCGACGGGCGTCGACACCTGGCTCGTCGGCGGGCATTCGCTCGGCGGCGTGCGGGCGTGCCAGCTGGCCACGGATGCCGACGGCCTCGCCCTGTTCGGGTCGTACTGCGCGAACGACCTCTCGGCGTCCGGGCTGCCGGTGATCAGCGTCGCGGGCAGCGAGGACGGGCTCTCCACATCGGAGAAGATCGCCGACGCGCGGCCCCTCCTCCCCGACGACGCGGAGATGCACGAGATCGAGGGCGCGAGCCACGCGTCGTTCGGGGACTACGGCCCGCAGCCGGGCGACGGCACTCCCACGATCTCGGACGACGACATGCGCGACCAGCTCACCGAACTCGTCGGCCCCTTCGCCCTCACCACGGCCGGTCGCTGACCGAAGGCGCGTCGAGCTTCCCGGTCGTTGAGCGGAGGCGCTTCGAGCTTCCCGGTCGTTGAGCTGAGGGCGCTCTCGCGCCCGGAGACGAAGCGGGCTGACGTTTCGACCGCGTCCCGGGCGTCTCGTCTCGCTCGTCCCTCGCTCGCTCGACGACCGGGTACCCACCCGGTCGTTGAGCGAGGGAGCGCCAGCGACCGAGACGAAACGCCTTGAGCCGACCGGCCACACCGGCCACACCGGGCTGAACGACCCGCGCCCGCCGCCTAGACTGGAACCCCGTGACCGTCATCCTCGCGGCGATCGCAGCCTTCGTCGCTGCCGTCATCCAGCGCATCACCGGGCTCGGCTTCGTGCTGGTGCTGGTCGGCCCGATCGTCCTGCTGTACGGACCGGTCGAGGGCGTCACCCTCGGCGTGCTGCTGGCGCTGGTCGCGTCCCTCGTCGCCATCCCCCTGGTCTGGCGGCAGATCGACTGGGGTCGCTCGTGGTGGCTCATCTGGCCCGGCATCGTCGCCGCGCCGTTCGGTGCGCTGCTCGTGCACCTGCTGCCTGACGCCGCCCTCCTGCTCCTCATCGCGGCGATGGCGTTCCTCGCGCTGCTGGCGGGACGGATCTCGGCCCTCTCCGCGTCACTGACGGGACGCATGGGCGCCGTGGTCTCAGGCTCGGCCGCCGGGTTCATGCATGTCGCGAGCGGCCTGTCGGGCCCGCCGCTCGCGGCCTACGCGGTCGGCGACCGATGGCCGCAGCGCAGCTTCGCGGCGAGCGCGCAGCTGATCTTCACCGTGTTCGGTGTGGTGTCCGTGGCGCTGCGCGGACTCCCGGTCTCCCCCGCCGAGGATGTCGGCACCCTCGTCGTCGCGACGATCGCCGGCATCGCGATCGGCACGATCCTGTCCCGCAACGTCTCGCCGCGCATCGCCCGAGCGGCGATGCTCGTGCTCGCCTGGGCCGGAGCGACGGTGGTGCTGGTGCGCGGCATCCTGGCACTGTTCCTTTGAGAGGTTCCGCCCTCGGCGGCGGTCGTGCCGGCGCGCAGGGGCGTGAGCACACTCGATTTCGGTTAATGCTGCTTCACGCTTAGTGTTCTGTCGGCGGAATCGTCACGCCGGCACGAGGACGTGCGCATCGACGAACGTGAGGATCAATGAGCGACCATCGCTACGCCGTCATCGGCGCCGGGCCGTCTGGCCTGTCTGCTGCCCGTGCCCTGCAGAAGGCCGGCATCGAGTTCGACGGCTTCGAGGCGTCCCGCGGGGTCGGCGGCCTCTGGGACATCGAGAACCCGCGCTCGACCATGTACGAGTCGGCCCACCTCATCTCGTCGCGGACCACCACCGAGTTCGCCGAGTTCCCCATGCGGACGACCGCCGATTATCCGAGCCACCGCGAGCTCATCGCGTACTTCCGCGACTTCGCCGACCACTTCGGGCTCACCGACCGCTTCCGCTTCGACACGAAGGTCACCTCCCTCGAGCGCACCGACGACGGCGGATGGATGCTGGAAGCCACCGCTGCCGCCGGCTCCGACGCCGGCGAGCCGCTGAAGCAGCGGTACGACGGGGTCATCCTCGCCAACGGCACGCTGGCCGAGCCGAACGTTCCCGCGTTCCGCGGCGCGTTCGCCGGCGAGCTCCTGCACACCAGCGCGTACAAGTCGGCGTCACAGCTCACCGGCAAGCGCGTGCTCATCATCGGCGCCGGCAACTCCGGCTGCGACATCGCGGTCGACGCGGTGCACCATGCGGCCTCCGTCGACATGAGTGTGCGGCGGGGGTACTACTTCGTGCCCCGGTACCTCTTCGGCAAGCCGTCCGACACGCTCAACCAGGGGCGACCGCTGCCCGCACGGATCAAGCAGTTCGTCGACACCCGGGTGCTCCGCGCGTTCACCGGCGACCCGGTGCGGTTCGGCTTCCCGAGGCCCGACTACAAGATCTACGAGTCGCACCCGATCGTCAACACCCTGATCCTCAACCACCTCGGCCAGGGCGACCTGCGCATCGTGCCCGACATCGACCGCTTCGACGGCCGCGCCGTCCGCTTCCGCGACGGGTCCTCCTCGGAGTACGACACCGTGATCCTCGCGACCGGGTACAAGCTCGACTACCCGTTCGTCGATCGCGGCGAGCTCGCGTGGACCGGCATGGCGCCGCGCCTGTACCTCAACGCGTTCACCCCGTCGTTCAACGGGCTGTACGTGATGGGCATGATCGAGGCATCCGGAATCGGCTGGCAGGGCCGCTACGAGCAGGCCGAGCTCATCGCCGCCTACCTCGCGGCGCTGGAGCGGCACCCCGAGCGCGCCGCGGCCTTCCGCCGGCGGGTGGCCGGCGAGCCGTGGCCCGACCTCACCGGCGGCTACCACTACCTCGGCCTCGAGCGCATGTCGTACTACGTCAACAAAGACGCCTACCGCGGTGCCGTACGCGCCGCCACCCGGATGCTGAAGACGGATGCCGCGGCGCCGACGTCGCGGGGCGGCCCCTTCGACAGGCTCAGGGACCGAAGGATGTCGGCATCCGTGCGTAGGCCCTCGTCGAAGAAGGTGACCGTATGAACCCGGACGACGTTCTCCTCAACTTCAATCCGGGCACGCTCGTCCTGCTCAACGTGGTGCTGGGGCTGATCATGTTCGGCATCGCGCTCGACACCACGCTCGACGACTTCAAGGTCGTCGCCCGCAAGCCGAAGCCGTTCGTCATCGCGATCATCGCGCAGCTCGTCGTGCTGCCGGCCGTGACCTTCGGGCTCACCCTGATCCTGCCGGTGACGCCGTCCATGGCGCTCGGCATGATCCTCGTCGCCTGCTGCCCGCCCGGGAACATCTCGCAGGTGTTGACGCACCGCTCCGGCGGCAACGTGGCGCTGTCGGTGTCGATGACGGCGGTGTCGAACCTCCTCTACATCTTCGTGCTGCCGCTCTCGGTCGCCTTCTGGGGGTCGTTGCACCCGACCGCGAGCGAGCTGCTGGTCGCCGTCGAGCTCAACCCCTGGGTGATGCTCGGCGACATCCTGCTCATCATCGGCGTGCCGTTCGCCCTCGGTCTGTTCATCCGGCACCGCTTCCCCGCCTTCGCCCGCAGGGTGCAGCCGTGGGTGAAGTGGTTCTCGCTGCTCGCGCTCGTCGGCTTCATCGTGGCCGCCCTCGCGGGCAACTGGACGTACTTCGTGGCGTTCCTCGGCATCATCGTGCTCGTCGTCACCATCCACGACGCGGTCGCGCTCGCCACCGGCTACACCACCGCCGTCGTCGGCGGTCTCGGCACGCGCGAGCGCAAGGCCATGACCTTCGAGGTGGGCATCCGCAACGCCGGCCTCGGGCTCGGTCTCGTCTTCACGTTCTTCGGAGGCCTCGGCGGGATGGCCATCGTCGCCGGCTGGTGGGGCATCTGGGACATCATCGCCGGCCTCGCCGTCGCCGCTCTGTGGGCCCGGCACACCCGCCGCCGGACCGGCTCGGCCAAGGGGGACGCCTCACGCCACGCGCTGCGGGGAACGGATGCCGCGGCCCGGGGTTCCGACGCGGGCTCGAGCTCGGGCGCGGGGTCGGGGTCGGACTTCGGTTCGGGGTCGGGGTCGGGGTCGCGCTCGGGGCCGGGCTCGGGCTCGGGCGCGGGGTCGGGCTCGGGCTCGGGCGCGGGGTCGGGGTCGGGCTCGGACTCGGGCGCGCCCGCGGGAGCACCGGAGTGAGCCGCACAGGGCACACCGGCGCGGCGCGCGCCGCGGCCGCGCTCAGCAGCCTCTCGACGCAGCCGATCACGGTGGTCGATCGCGCCGCGCGCCACACCGCGAACGAGCGTGTGCGGGTGCTGGTCACCGGGGGCGCCGGTTTCCTCGGATCCCACGTGGCCGCAGCGCTGGTCGCGCGCCCCGACGTGGAACTGGTCGTGGCGGGCGACGTGCGGCGGCCGGAGCATCCGATCGAGGGCGTCATCTACGACGAGTGCGACGTGACGCGCGCCGCAGGGCTGGTGCCGCTGCTCGAGCGCCACCGCATCGACGTGGTCGTGCATCTCGCCGCGATCGTGAACCCCGGCCGCGACCACGATCTGGAGTACCGCGTCGACGTCGACGGTTCCCGCCACGTGCTCGAGGCCTGCGTCGAGGCGGGTGTGCGGCGCATCGTGGTGTCGTCGTCGGGTGCCGCCTACGGCTACCACCCCGACAGCCCCGAGTGGCTCCGCGAGTCCGACCCGGTGCGCGGCAACGACGAGTTCGCGTACTCGAAGCACAAGCGCCTCGTCGAGCAGCTGCTCGCCGCCTACCGCGTCGCGCATCCCGAGCTCGAGCAGGTGGTGTTCCGCATCGGCACGATCCTCGGACCCACCGTGCAGAACCAGATCACCGCCCTCTGGAACGGCCGCGCGGTGCTGGCGGTGCGCGGCTCGGAGTCGCCGTTCGTGTTCGTGTGGGTCGACGACGTCGCCGGCGCCATGGCACGCGCCGCGACGGACGGTCCTCGCGGCGTCTACAACGTCGCCGGCGACGGCCGG
>NZ_MWLQ01000010.1 GCF_010634855.1 Microbacterium sp. B35-30
GGCGCTCTGGCGCCCGCAGTCGAAACGCGTGGAGTGTGCGGGAGTGTCGGGGTGTGCGCCGGGTTGGGGGCGTTTCGACTCGCTCGTTCCTCGCTCGCTCAACGACCGGGAATGTCGGTCGTTGAGCGGAGGGCGCTCTGGCGCCCGCAGTCGAAACGCGTGGAGTGTCCGGGAGTGTTCAGGCCCAGCGACTCCTCCACATCGCGCCGCGGCCCCGGCGCATCCACATAGAGCCACTGCCCCGGCTCGCGGCTTGCCACCGCGAGCAGGATGAACGCATGGGTTTCGTCTACATCCTGCGGTGCGCCGACGGCACGTATTACGTCGGCAGCACCGTCGACCTCGCCCGACGCCTCGATGCGCACAACACCGGCATGGGCTCTGCGTATACGCGGCGTCGGCTGCCGGTGGAGCTCGCGTGGGCGCAGGAGTTCGCGCGCATCGACGAGGCCTTCGCCTGGGAGAAGCGGATTCAAGGATGGAGCCACGGCAAGCGCGAGGCGTTCATGGCCGGCGGCATCGACGCTGTGATCGGTTGGAGCAAGCGCGGCTCGGCACCGCCCTCGCCATAGGAGAGCCCGGCGTTGCTCGTTGGTCAGGCGCGTTTCGACTCGCTCGTTCCTCGCTCGCTCAACGACCGGGATTTCCGGTCGTTGAGCGGAGGGCGCTCTGGCGCCCGCAGTCGAAACGCCTGGAGTGTGCGGGAGTGTCCGGGGCGTTTCGACTCGCTCGTTCCTCGCTCGCTCAACGACCGGGGGAGAGGCTGCCCCCGGTCGTTGAGCGGAGGGCGCTCTGGCGCCCGCAGACGAAACGCCCCGAGTGTGCGGGAGGGTCAGCCGCGTTTCGACTCGCTCGTTCCTCGCTCGCTCAACGACCGGGAATGTCGGTCGTTGAGCGGAGGGCGCTCTGGCGCCCGCAGTCGAAACGCCTGGAGTGTGCGGGAGGGTCAGGGGCGTTTCGACTCGCTCGTTCCTCGCTCGCTCAACGACCGGGGGAGAGGCTGCCCCCGGTCGTTGAGCGGAGGGCGCTCTGGCGCCCGTAGTCGAAACGCCTGGAGTGTGCGGGAGGGTCAGGGGCGTTTCGACTCGCTCGTTCCTCGCTCGCTCAACGACCGGGAATGTCGGTCGTTGAGCGGAGGGCGCTCTGGCGCCCGCAGACGAAACGCCTGGAGTGTGCGGGAGTGTCCGGGGCGTTTCGACTCGCTCGTTCCCCGCTCGCTCAACGACCGGGTCGACGGTGTCAGCGGTTCTGCTCGAGCTGCTTCTTCTCGATCTCGGCGTCGAGCACGTCCTCGGGGGTGGCGGCGTCTTCGAGCAGCACGCTCTCGAACGCGTCGGCTCCCGCTGCGCCGACGGGTGCGGCATCCGTCATGTCGCCGTTCTCCGCACCCGTGGCACGGTCCTTCGGCTTGCGCATCTGCTTCACGAAGCCCATGATCTGGGCCGCGTCGCGCCGGTAGGCGGGGATCAGCAGCAGGGGCGCCAGCACGAGCGCGCCCGCGGCGCCGCCGACGATGATCTCGAGAATCGGGATGAGGTCGACGGCGCGGGTCGCGGCGAACGCCGAGCCGAAGGCGAGCAGCGCGAACAGCAGTGGGCGCAGCACGGGGTAGACGATGTCGCCGCCGCGCACGAAGGTGCCGCGGATCGCGAAAGCGAAGCCGGGAATCAGGAGCAGGGCCGACAGGATGCCGTAGGTCAGGGCGAGTCCGTAGATCCCGCCGCACCAGATTCCGACGAAGAATCCGACGACCACGAGCGGCCGCGCGATGAGGTCGTAGAGCAGCTGCTGATGCGAGCGGCCCATGGTGATGAACAGCCAGCCGCGCACCTTGCCGATGCCCTGCGCGATGCCGGCGATGGCGAGGATGCTGAACAGCACGGCGGCCTGCTCCCAGCCGGGGCCGAGCAGGATGGCGAACAGGGGCTCCGACACCGTCGCGAGGATCGCGTAGGTGGGCAGCGTGAGATAGCCGATCACGAGCAGGGCGCCGCGGATGTAGCGGCGGTAGCGGTCGCCGTCGTCCTGCAGCTTGCTGAGCACGGGCAGGGCGACGCGCCCGATCGGCCCGTTCAGCTGCTGCAGCGGCATGAGGAAGAGCGCGTACGCGCGCGAGTACTGACCGAGCACGGCTGGCCCGAGCTGGTGGCCGATGATCACGGTGTCCGCGTTGCGCTCGACGTAGTTGAGCAGCTCGGCGCCGAAGATGCTCCCGCCGCGCGTGACGAGGGGCAGCACGTCGCGGTGGATGCGTGGCCAGCCGGGCCGGGGGCGCATCGCGAGCCACAGCATCACGAGCCGCACGACCAGTCCGGTGCCGACCATGACGATGAGCGCCCAGTACCCCCAGCCGAGCAGACCCGCGGTGATCGCTGCCGCGACACCGCCCACCATCGAGACCACGTCGATGCGGGCCAGCAGCGCGAACTTCAGGTCGCGGGTCGCGCGCGCCTGCAGCGGCATGGTGAGTCCGTTGACGATGAGACTCGGCGCGATCACGAGCGTGATGAGCACGAGCTGGGGCTCGCCATAGAGGGTCGCGATGAGGGGCGCGCATGCCGCGAGGATGCCGCCCATCACCACGCCGAGGCTCAATGCGAGCCAGAAGAGGCTCCGCCAGGCGCGCTCCGAGATCTCGCGCGCCTGGATGATCGCACCGGTGAGGCCGAAGTCGCGGACGAGGTCGATGATTCCCGAGATCGCCGTGACCATCGCGACCAGACCGAAGTCTTCGGGGCTCAAGAGGCGCCCGAGCAGCATGATCGCGGCCATCTGGATGAGGGTCTTGCCCCACATCCCGCCCATGGTCACGACGATGCCGCGCGACGCGCGGTGAGCCAGGTCGGTCATTTCCAGATCGACTTCAGGTACGCGTCGGTGGGGGCGGGCACCAGGGCGTCGAACTGGCCGGCGCCCCATGAATCCATCGAGCTGTCGTAGGTCCAGCGGCCCGACGCGACAGGGTTGCGCGTGGTCGCCTCCGCGTACGAGACCTTGGTGTTCGAGACGCCGCCCCACTTGCTGCGGTACATCGAGCCGAAGATGTACGAGTCCTTGGCGTAGAGCTGGAAGTCCTCGCCGATCCCGTTGAGGGCCTGCGCGAGCTTCGGGGCGTCGGCGTCGGCGGGCTTGGGGTAGCGGGCGCGGATCGCAGTGGCCTGCGACGTGATGATGCTGTGGTCGAGCGTGAGGAATGGCGTGCCCGTGCTCGGGTCGTCGCTGCGCATGCCGCCGATCTGCAGGGCGCAGTTGAGCGAGCCGAAGAAGGTCGTGTCGCGCACGGTGAGCCCCCGGTACCAGCCCGACCCGTACATCTGGATCGTGTCGACGTGGTCGGTGGCGCCGGTGGGCCGGAACACCGGTGCCGAGTAGCATCCGTCCCACACACTGTCGGTGAGCACGCAGTCGGCGCCCGCGGCGTAGCCGAGCGGGTCCGAGATGTCGGATTTCGCGTTGCCCATGACGATCTCGTAGGCCCCGCACTCGCGGGTCGTCGCGCCGTACGACGAGGCCATGCTGAGGCCGTCCGACATGGTGGACTGCGCCCAGGCGCTGCGCGTGCAGTTGGTCAGCAGCACGTCGACGCCGTTGATGCGGGCGAAGGTGACGCCGTACACCTCGCGCAGGCGCGCCGGCTCGGTGATGATCACCGAGCCCCAGCCGTCGCGGGGCGAGACGAGCACGTTCTTGCTCCACTGGGCGCTGCCCAGGCCCTGCAGCACAGCCTTCGATCCCGACGACGCGCCCAGGCCGGGAAGGGTGCCCGGACGCACCTTGATGTGCACGCCGGCGGCGGCTTTCGATGCGGTGACCGCCAGCAGCGCGGTGCGGATGGCCGCCCACGTGCAGGCGACCTCGACCGTCGTGACGGGGTCGCCGATCCAGGGCGTGTGGGCGGGCCAGTGGGTGCCGTTGGGTCCGAACGAGCGAATCACCGCGGGGCGGGCAGCGCCGACGATGGCTGCGGGCGCAGCGGTCGGAACGGAAGATGCGGAGGCCGAGGGGACGGATGCCGTCGCCGACGGCGACGCCGCGGTCTGGGCGGGTGCGCACATGGCGGTGGCCGCCGCGGGCGCGGCGACGGCGAGCAGTCGTACGAAGGAGCGGCGGCTGAGCGGGTTCGCGGTCATCGTGGGGGCCTTCCGTCGGAGGTGGACAGCTTTCCGGATGACGAGGTGGTCGCGATTGTATGGCGGGAAGGCCACGCGAACAGCAGGTCGAGGGCGGGCAGCACGCGCAGCAGCCGCACCATGACGACGCCCGCGCCGAGCCCGAACGCGCAGCCGACGGCGAGGGCGATCCAGGCGTTCCCGGTGAGGGCGCCGAGCGCGACGCCGGCGCTCGCCGGCCACCAGTGCACGATGTAGTACACCAGCGAGTCGCGCCCCACGGCGCGCAGGGGTCGCAGCATCCGTGCCGATCCGATGCGGCGCGCGATCACGATCGCGATACCGATGCCGCCGGCGGCGAACGGCGCCGACAGGGCGGTGTACCGCAAGCCGACGCCCACGGCCGCCGCGGCGACGGTGGCGAGGGCGAGTGCCGCGCAGCCCCAGATGACCCAGCGGCGCGCGAGGGTGCGCTCGAGCGCGCCGACGTGCTGCGAGAACCACACGCCGATCATGAAGAACACCAGCAGCAAGAAGAACCGCCGGGCGCCGAAGTCGGGCACGAGGGCGGCGGCGACGAGCGCGCCGGCGGCGATCCACAGCGGCGGCACGCGGGGCGTGACGAGCGCGATCATATAGAAGAGGAACAGGTCGTACAGGAACCACAGGTGCTCGACCGGGTCGTACAGCGGCAGCAGCAGGTCCCAGGCGGTGACGACGTGCGCGGTGACGCCGCCGACGATCCCTTCACGGATGCCGAACCCGTACAGCAGCGCGAGCGCGATGACCGACCACACGAGGTAGGGGTACAGCACGCGGCGCACCTTGCCGGTGACGTAGGCGCGCGGGCCGCGGGCGAGTGAGGCGCTGACGAGAAGTCCCGAGAGGAACACCATCAGCGGCATGCGCACGGGGGAGAAGACGGTGTTGAGCACCCACGCGACCTCGGGTGCGCCGAGAGGGGAGGAGCTCGCGAAGAGCACGGCGTGATTGAACACCACGAGGATGATCGACGTCCCGCGGAGGACGTCCATCCATTCGATGCGCGACTTCTCGACCGCTGTCATCAGGTTCGGCGCGCTCAGGTTCTCCTGCGCCGGCTCAGCGCGATTCCGACGGTGATGGCCGCCACGGCGGCGAGGGTCGCGGCGACGGTCCAGCCGACGGCGGCGCCGGTGGCTGCAAGGGCGCCGTCGGCAGCGGCCGACGTGGGGGTCGCCGCCGCCGACGGCACAGGCGTCGCCGACCCCGTCGACACGGGTGTCGTCGGGGTGGGAGTCGGCGTCGCCGTCTGGGTGGGCGTGGGAGTCGCTCCCGGGGTCGATGTGGTCGGGGTCGGTGTCGGCGTGGCTCCCGGCGTCACTGGGGTCACGGTCGCAGTCGGGTTTGGTGTCGGTGTCGGGGTCGGTGTGACGTCACAGCCGATGACGGTGATGAGCGGGCTCGGGTAGGCGATGAGTCCGGTGGTCCATGACGGCTCGGCGTCGTCAGGGGTGGCGTAGCCGTAGGCGATCGCGGACGCGTCGTGGAACTCGTCGCAAGTGTGACCGTAGACGGTCGCGTCGTAGTTGCGCACCTCGCCCGGTTCGTAGCGGCTCGGCCCCCATGTGTACACCTCGCCGCCGGGAGCGGTGACGCGTGCGGCGCCCCACGCCGGGACGGACGAGAGGTTGCGGGTGTACACCGAGATGTCCACCTCGCCCGGCGTCGTGAAGTCGAGCACCACACTCGCTTCGCCGATGACCGCGCTGGTCTCGGCCGACGCCGCGTGGACGACGGCGAGTGCTCCTCCGCCGAGGCCGAGAGTGATCGCGGCTGCCAGGATTGTGACTCGTCTGCCTCTACTGGTGTGCACGGTGCTCCCCCAAGCCCAAAGAAAACGCCCGGGGCCGTTCCCTTCCGGCTCCGGGCGGCAGTGCCCCA
Source organism: Microbacterium sp. B35-30 (assembly GCF_010634855.1). GTDB lineage: Bacteria > Actinomycetota > Actinomycetes > Actinomycetales > Microbacteriaceae > Microbacterium. The sequence continues at coordinate 6,033 of NZ_MWLQ01000010.1, forward strand.
TCTAGGTGCCACGCTACGGCGATCTCGCCGACGGGGGGTTACTGTCGCGTTTCGTCTCGGTTAAGCCCGGTGTTCAGGACTTTCGGGTGCTGGGGTGTCGCCGTAGTAGTGCCGCACGGACTCGCGGGAGTCGATCACGAGGAGCGCGTACAGCGTGACGGCCGCGGTAGCGGCGACCGCGACGAACGCAAGGGCGACGGTGGCGATGACTCGGATCACGGTGGGGACGAGGCTCCGGGACGGTTGGGCGAGGTGGTGGCGCCCATCAAGCTTAGGCGCTCGACCGCCGTGCCCACCGGCATGGTGGACTTCGCGGCGACGACGTCGCCGGGGTGCAGGTGCGGCAACAGTGCGCCAACGGCGCCTCGCCGGCTTGGACCGCGCCGAGGTATCTGGATCCGATCGCAGACAGACGCAGCGACGCCTCGGCGCGACGCCTTGCTCACCGGGGTCTCTCAATCAGTGGCCACTAGCATGGCACGGTGCGTCTCGAAGACACGTCTCCCCTGCCTGCGACCGAGGGTCAGCTGCGCCGTCACGCCCGCGCTGCCGCGGAAGCGCCTGCAACGTCGGTGGCGTCGGCCCCGGCAGAGCCGGTGGAGTCGACGGATGCCGCGACCCCGCGCCCGAGACGCAAGCGCCGGGTGTGGCCATGGGTCGTTGTGGGCGTCCTGCTGATCCTCGGCGTCGTCGCCGCCATCGTGGGGATGCAGTTCCTCTCTGAGGTGAAGACAGCCCGCGCCGCGCTGGAGCAGGCGAAGACCCAGCTCTCGACCCTCAGCACGGAGCTGGGTTCCGCCGATCAGGCGCAGGTGCAGGCGACAGCTGACGCCATCACCCAGAACGTCGCCGTCGCGGCCGAGATCGTCGAAGGGCCGCTCTGGAACGTCGCCGCCAAAGTGCCGTTCGTCGGCCAGAACGTCGACGCGGTGCAGCGGGTCACGCGGGCAGTCGACATCCTCGTGGACCGCGCGCTGCCGCCGGGCATGCAGTTCATGGCGACCGCCGATCTCGACAAGCTCGCCGTCGAGGGGGGTGGAATCAACCTCGAGCCGTTCCGGCAGGTGCAGGGATCGATCCCCGAGATCGCCGCGGCCTTCACGGCAGCCCAGGCGGAAGTGGCGCCGATCGACTCATCGTCGCTGTTGCCGGAGGTCGCCGAGCCGATCGACCAGATCACGACGATCATCGATCAGGCGGCACCTGCCATCGATATCGCCGAGAAGTACCTGCCCACCCTGCTCGACATGGCCGGATCGGGCGGAACGAAGACATATTTGATCATTTTCCAGAACAATGCCGAGATCCGCGCGACGGGCGGAAACCCGGCGGCGAGCATGATCCTCACGATGACCGACGGAAAGCTGGGCTATGCCGACCAGGCGAGCTCGGCGACGTTCTACGCGGCCGGCACACAGGACGAGGAGCACATGTCTCTGCCGGCCGAAACGACGGGCCTTTATCTTCCGACGCTCACGCGGCATTCGCAGGACTACACGTTCACACCCGACTTCCCGACGACGGCGCAGCTGTTCCAGTCGCTGTGGACGGCGACGACCGGTGCGACGTTCGACGGCGTGATCTCGATCGATCCGGTCGTGCTGTCGCACATGCTGGCCGTGGCCGGCCCGGTCACGCTCGCCTCAGGAGAGCAGCTGACCGCGGAGAACGCGGTGCCGGTGCTGCTCAGCGAGTCGTATGAGCGCTTTCCGAACGGCGCCGCGTCTGACATCTTCTTCGCAGATACCGCGAAGCGCGTCTTCGATCACCTGACCGCGGCATCGTGGGATCCGATGAAAATGCTCGCCGCGCTCGAGCAGTCCGCGAACGAGCAGCGTGTGAACCTCGCCTTCACGAACCCCGAGGCGCAGGCGCTCGCGGTGGAGCTGGGGGTAGACGGCGCCCTCGCGACCGACAACGTCGCGCAGACCCAGGTCGGGATCTACCTGAACAACTCATCGGTGAGCAAGCTCGACTACCACCTCACCTCCGCGATCACGGCGACGTGCGACGCGGCGGCGCGCACGATGACGACCACGATGACGTTGCACAACAGCATCACCGACGACATCCACAGCAACTACACGCTCGGTTGGCGCAACGGCAGCTACGGGTTGCCGCGAACGACGATGATGCTCGACGTGCTGTTCTTCGCGCCGCATGGTGCGCAGATCACGCAGACGACCCCGGCGGCCGGCGACGTTCAGCGGTGGGAGCGCAGCGGTGTCGAGAAGGGCAACACCGCCGTCAGCAAGACCGTTTTCGTGCCCAAGGACGAGACGGTGACCGTGTCGTACACGGTGGCGTTCCCGGAAGGGGAGCTCGGTCCGCTGAACCTGCGTCACACACCGACGGCGCGCGACACGGCCGTCACGGTCGACGCGAGTTGCGAGGCGCTGTTCTCGCAGGCGGGCTGACACCCGCAGGGCAAACGCGGCACGTACCGCGCACGGGCAATCCACCCCCGCAATGGCGATCAGCCGCAGGGAAGCGTCGGCCTGAGCGGTGCGAGGTCGCTGGAGACACAGCCCGCGCACGCACCGCCGCCCACATCGACGAACAGCGAATCGCTGGAACCGAGTCTCCGAGCTGGGCTCAGGCCGGGGTCTTGGTCCGCTTCCGAGCCTTGGCGCTCTTGCGCTGCTTGCCCGACGTCGTCTTCGTGCCGTCGGCGTCGTGCGTCGAGCCGTACGTGTACGCGCCGTAGCCGTAGCTGTCTGGCCCGCGCGTCGGGAGCATCGTCACGACGAGGCCGAGCAGCTGGCCGCCGGCGGTTTCGAGGCTGCGGATGGCTCCCGTGAGGTCGTGTTTATTTGTCTTGCCCGACGCCGCAACCAGGATCACACCGCGCGTCTTCTTGCTCAGCACGGCGGCGTCCGTGACGAGCAGCAGCGGCGGCGCGTCGATGAGCACGTAGTCGAAGTGCTCGGTGAGCGCGGCGAGCACATGGTCCATTGCCACAGAGCCGAGCAGTTCGCTCGGATTCGGCGGTACGGGACCCGATGTGAGCACGAAGAGCTGGCCGCGTCCCCACTTCTGCAGGGCGTCGGCAAGCTCGACCCGGCCGATGAGCACGTCGGTGAGGCCGACGCCGCCCTCGATGCCCATGTAGTCGGCGACGCGCGGCAGACGCAGGTCGCCGTCGACGAGGGCGACGCGCGCGCCGGTTTCGGCGAGGGCGATCGCGAGGTTGGCCGTTGTCGTCGACTTGCCTTCGCCGGGGCCGGCGCTCGACACGACGAACGAGCGAGGACCGCCCTCGATGTTGAGGAACTGCAGGTTCGTGCGCAGCGACCGGAACGACTCGGCGCGCGGGCTGCGCGGGTCAGCGTGCACGATGAGGGGACGTTTCTGTGCGCTCGGGTCATACGCGATGCCCCCGAGCAGGGGCGCAGTGGTGAGCTGCTCGATGTCGTGCAGCGTGCGCACGCGTGTGTCGAGCACCGTGCGCAGCACGCCGATGCCGATACCGATGGCGAGGCCAAGAAGCGTCCCGAGCGCGATGTTGAGCAGCGCGTTGGGGCTCGACGGCTCCGTTGGCACGACGGCGGGCTGCACCGTCGTGACCTGCACCGGACTGGCCGCATCCGGCGTTGCCGGCTGCTCGAGCGTCGTCTGCACCGCGCTCGTGAGGCTGGCAGCGGTCGCATCGGCGATGGCGGCGGCCTGCTCGGGGTCGGTGTCGGTGGCCGTGATGTCGATCATCACGGTGTTCAGGGGGGCGGATGCCGAGACCTGGGTGCTCAGCTGAGCCGCGGTCATGTCGAGCCCGAGTTCTTGGATCACCGGGTCGAGCACGAGTGCCGTGTTCACGACATCCACGTAACTGGCGACGATCTGGCGCGCGAACGTCGTGCCCTGCACGAGGTCGCCGGTCGCGGCACCTTCGGAGCGCACCGAGACGTAGAGCTGCGTGGTCGACTGGTACTTCGGGTCCTGCAGGAATGAGTACGCCGCTCCGGCAACGCCGCCGGCGACAGTGAGCACCAGGATGATGACCCAGTTCTTGTGCAGGATCCTGATGTAGTCGCGCAGTTCCACGTGGCTGGTTTTCCTTCTTCGTCAGGCGCGAAGGTCAGAGCGAGCGCCGTCGGCCATTCTCGCACAGGGCCTGCCGCGCAGCTGAGAGGCCGCTAGGAGGCGGTGTGCGTCACCCCGTACGTGTACTGGCCGTACGCCGTGCTGTCGGGGCCTTTCGTGGGTAGCTTGGTCATGACGACACCCAGCAGCTTCGCGTCGGCCGATGCGATGGAATTCACCGCGGCGGCGAGTTGAGGCTTGCGCGTAGAGCCCGAAGCGGCTACGAGGATCGCACCGGTGGTGAGCCGGGTCAGCACAGCCGCATCGGTCACTGCGAGGAGCGGCGGGGCGTCGATGATGACGTAGTCGAACGCGCGGCGCATCTCTTCGAGCATCTGCCACATGGCGCGGGAGCCGAGCAGCTCCGCCGGGTTCGGCGGCAACGTGCCGGCCGGGAGCAGAAACAGCTTGCTGCGCCCCCATGGCTGCATGACGGCCGACAGCGGCACGCGCCCGGCGAGTACGTCCGTGAGGCCGACGCCACCCTCGATGTGGAAGTTGTCGGCGACGCGAGGCTTGCGCAGGTCGGCGTCGACGAGCGCTACGCGCATCCCGGTCTCGGCAAGTGTCAGCGCGAGGTTCGCGGCCGTCGTGGACTTCCCCTCGGCTGGTGCCGAACTCGTGACCACGAAGACTGGCGTACCGGAGTCGACGCTGAGGAACTGCACATTCGTGCGCACGCGGCGGAAGGCCTCGGCGCGTGGATCTCGGGGCGCCACCTGCACGATGAGGGGCCGTTCGGCGGAGTCGGGGTCGAAGGGGATGCCGCCCAGGATCGGCGCGTCGACGATGCCCTCGACATCCTGGATCGTCCGCACCCGGGTGTCGAGCACAGAGCGCAGTACGGCGAGACCGATTCCGACGGCGAGGCCGACGAGCAGGCCGAGCGCGAGGTCGAGCTGAAGATTGGGCGACGACGGCTGGGTCGGCACCTTCGCGGCCGAGATCGTCTCGACCCGCACCTTGCTCTCGGCGTCGGTGCCGGTCGGCGCCTCGAGCTCGGTGGCGACGGCGGTCGCGAGGCTCTCGCCGATCGCGTTGGCCAGCTGCGCCGCCTGGCTCGGGTTCTCGTCGGTGACGGTGATCGTGATCACCTGGGTGTTGAGAGGGGCGGATGCCGAGACCTGCCCGGCGAGCTCGCCTGAGGTCATGTCAAGACCGAGGTCTTCGATGACCGGATCGAGCACGATCGCGGTCGGCACCACGCGCACGTAGTTCGTCACCGCCTGACGGGCATAGCTGGTGCTCTGGGCGAGGTCCCACGCAGCGCCGCTGTTGCGGACCGAGACGAACTGTTGCACGGTCGACTGGTAGAGCGTGGGGGAGAGTAGCGCCGTCATCGCGCCGAGCGAACCACCGATGACCGTGCATGCCACGATCAGCAGCCAGCTGCGTCGGAACAGCGCAAGGTAGTCTCTCAGCTGCAACGGTCCCCCACAGTTCTACGGCCGTACGAGCGCCCCAAGCTATTCTGAATCCCGGCGCCGGATGCCGGTGCTCACCAGCACATTCGATCCTCGCACATCCCGAACGGCCCTCATGAGCTCGCTCTCCCGCCTCTTCCCCGAAGGCACCTCCGCCCAGGCGGCTGTGCCTGCGGTGACGGGCCCCGAGGAGTCGGAGCGGGTCGAGCGGCTCTTCTCGAAGTCGCGCACCCCGGACGTTGCGGCATCCGTCCCTCTCGACGACACTCCCGCACTGCAGGCGCTCGTCGGCGCTCGGGGTCGCGCGATGGCCATGGGCAGCGGGCCGGTGGCGGGGCCGACACGAATACGCCGAGCCGGCAACACCGTCGACGTGTTGAACGTCGTGACGGCCCTCCTCGCGGTGCTGGCGCTCGTGCTGGCGAGTGTCACTGCGTGGATCGTGATCGCGTCGGCCTCGCCAGAGACCGATGCCCTGCGCACGCTCTCACAGAGCGAAGCGGTGCTCGCTAACGAGACCCAGGCCGTCAACGCCGCGATCGGCCGGGTCGACCAGTCCCGTGCGGACGGCATCGCCGTCGCACAGCAGTTCCAGCTCCCGCTCGCGCAGCTCGTCGGCATGAGCGACGATGCCGCGCTCGCTTCGGCCGAAAAAGGGCGAGCCGACTACCTCGCGGCGCTCGAAGCGCTCGTCGTCCCCGCGCCCGTCGGCGAGTTCGCGCTACCGCCGGTTGACGAAGAGTCTCTGACATCGATCGGCGCCGCGATCGACGGGGTGTCGACCCGCTCGACGGAGGTGTCGGAGGTCGCCGAGTCGGTGGACGATCTGCGGTCGCAGCTGTTCACGCTCGGCCGCACGTTCGCAGCTGCAATGGCGGCCTTCGCGGCGACGGTGCCCGCGAGCGCCCAGACGATCATCGACGAGAATCCCGACGCCGACGAGTCGTTCCGCGAGGCCGTGACGCAGACCGCGGATGCTGTCGCCACGAGCGCGCTCGCGACGCCGGAGTCGGTGACGCTGCTGCCTGCATACTCGACCGCGGTCACTGCACTCCGTGACGATCAGCTGCGCGCCGAGGAAGAGATCGCCGAGCGCCTAGCGCGTGAGGAAGAGGAACGCCGGCGGCAGGAACAGCAGCAGTCCGGCGGCGGGGAGACCGACCCGACGACGCCAACCGACCCGACGGCACCCACGGACCCGACCGACCCGATCGAGCCGACCGACCCGGGTACCGATCCGCCGGTCGAGCCGCCCGCCGATCCCGGCCAAGGCGACGGCTCCGGCGGCTGACGTCTCCACCCGAGATCTCCATCGTGTCCTGGTCGTTGACCGAGCGAGGAACGAGCGAGACGAAACGCGCCTTACGCCCGGTCTCGGCCGCTGAGTGAGCTTGCGGGTCGAGCCCCGCTACCGCGCCGTCATGGCGATCGACATGACCCGCACGACCTGGTCGACGGCAGGCACGAGCTGCGATGCCGAGAGCTGGTATGTCTCCCACGACCGCCGGTAGGGGTCGATCACGTCGTCGTCGCCCGGGTCTGCGGGCGGGGCGCTCATCCCGCGCTGTGCGGCGACGGCGGCGACCGCGGCGCGGGCTCGTGCCCGTCCGTCGACTCCGCCGGTGGCGGATGCCGCAGCGATCTGTTCGTCGGAAGTGTCGGCCGCGAGCCGCGCGAACTCGCGCACGGTGAACGCCGAGCGCAGACGCCCGGGTGCGATCTCGACGATCCGCCGGCGGTGCTCACGGCTCATCGCAAGGATCAGGTCGGGGGAGCGCAGTTCGGCGTCGGTGAGATACCGCGACCGGTGGTTGGCCGCGAGATCTTGAGCGATGCCTAGACCGAGCGCGAGTCGCACAGCCTCGGGCGTCATCGGGGCGCTCTCGAGCCCCATCGTCCCCGCGCTGTGCACCAGCGGATGGTACGGGGCGAGCCGCGTCCTGAGCAGCGTCTCGGCGAGCGGCGACCGGCAGATGTTGCCGGTGCATACGGTGAGGATCTCGAACATGACTCGCTTCCGGGGGTGATCTGGCACCCGTTACGATGCTACGTGACCCCGAGCGACCCACCGACGAGTGGATCCCGCCTTGGCCTAAACCGGTTCCCCCGGTGAGAAGCGGACGGGCCATCAGCCTTCTCTATCCAGGTTGATTCCCAGCAGATACCCGGCTTGGCCAGCCCCGGGCCCGCTGATCCCGTCTCAAGTTTCCTGCCGCCGAGTTTGTGAGGTCCGGCGGCACTTGGTGGAATTCGCCCCAACGCTCGGGGTCGAAGGGGTGCCTGTATCGGTGGAGGTAGTGAGATCCCGTCAAGAGGCCTCGCCCGCGACCGGTCGTGCGCCTTCGGCGGAGTGACTCGCGAGGGCGGTTTCCGTGCTGTAACGAGACGGCGCGGCGAAGTAAGCTCGTGATGTCGAGTACTGACTCGCACGCGCCGTCACTCGGCAGGCCCCGCGTTCGTCAGGAATCAGCGGTTACGATAGCGGCGTGACGTCGGTGCTGGGTGGAGGTGCGGTACGCGCCCGGCCGCGACCAATCGGAGGGAGCTGGGGGCTCGGGCTCAATGCGTACACCGCCCGGGACTGGGTGGCGCAAAGCGGCCCAGTGTCTGCTAATCCGAGTTTAGCGACGTTAGTGGAGTTAATTTGATATGGCCCGCCCGGATCGCGGAGCCCACACTGTGAGGTCGGAGCGCACGATTACACGAGCAGGCGCCGTGCCACTCATTCGAGACGGACCTCACCTTGGTGAGCGAGGAATGACGGCATGGGTCAACGTCGCGTTGCTTGCGATCGCAGTCAACGCCGTATTGATCCAAACGATCGTGCCAGAGGATTCCCCGCTGAGGAACGTTGTTCGGGTAGGTGTCCTGGCGATCACCGTCGCCGCGCTCTATCTCCGGCGCGCCATAGTTCCGGTCTGGATGGTGATTCTGGCGCTGCTTAGCTTTTCGCTGCTTCTCATAGCAGGCAATACAGACCAGCTCTCGATCGTCTTTGTTCTCCTCTTGATCCCTGCACTGTGGTCTATCCCAGAACTGGCGCTCGGAAAAGCCGCCGTGCGCGCCGCCCTGCTCTCCTTTATTTTGGTTTTTGTGTTTCTCGCTACTGGAGTTACGCAGAATGAAGTCCTCGTGTCCTCCACGGCGCTTGTAATGGATCGCGAGAGGTGGACTTTCGGAACGGACGGTGTACCGTTCTTCATGAATATCGCCTACAGTGCCGCCGCAGTGCTCATCTACTTCGCGTTTCGTTGGAACACGCGCTCCCGCTGGGTGGTCGCTGCGGGAGCGCTGGCCGCGATGTTCTATTACTACACGCAGACCAACGGGCGAGGGGGCCTGGTTGCGCTGCTCATATTCTGCGGGCTCGCCATTGTCATGCCTCTCGCGATCCGATCGAAGATCGTACGGGTTTTGCTCGCCATTCAACCGGCAATCTACCTGGCAATTTCCCTTTGGATTGCATCACAGCGATACGTCCTTTCGCTTAATGAGACGTTGAGTTATCGGCCCAGCCTCTACGGAGCTTTCCTTGAGTCGGTCCAGCCCCTCGATCTGCTATGGAGCGAGACGGTGAAACAGACGAGTACGGTTTCTACCGTTGACAATTCTTATCTCCACCTACTTGTTGGGGGCGGAATTGTCATATTTGTCGCGTTCAGCGTGATCTTCGCCGCATCCATGATGAATATGTCGAGTCGTGGGATGACGCTCGAGTTAGCATTCGTTACGGCATCGATGGCTTATGCCGTTTCAGAGAGCATCCTTCTTCGCGTCGAAAACATTTTCATCGTCTACACCTGGTACCTGATTCTCCGATATGCGATGAAGCAGCCGTGCGGTTCGACGGATCGAGTTCCAGCCTGATCGGACCAGGCGCGCAACGCCCATGGTCCGAAGAAGTCACCTGCTGCGCTCGGGCTCGTCGGTGAGCGACGGGGAGGCTTCAGATGGCGGGCACGTGTGGTGGTGGAATAGCCAGCGCCTCCCCGGTGACTCCGACTGCGTACCCCAGTCCAGATCGAGAACCGTACGCCGAGCCAGCATCCGTCCACCCGACGCTGCCGTACAGGCAACCCGCCGGGAGGTGGAGTCAGCCATGCAGCAGACCCGCTCGATTCGCTACAAGAAGTGCTACACCCCAACGATGAGAGTCGAGTCCCGTGGTGTGAACCGTCCCCGGATTGATGCCGTTGCTTTCGAGTCTGGAAGGAAGATGTTGATCATGCCGAAGAGGATTCCGGAGGAGACCAAGCAGCGTGCGATCCGGCTCGTGCTCGATCACCTCGATGACTACCCGAATTTGACGACCGCGTGCGAGTCGGTCGCGAAAGCGGCTGGGTTCGTGGCGGAATCGCTGCGCCGCGGGGTGCGGCAGGCTCAGGTTGACGCCGGCGACTGTGCGGGGGTGTCTTCGAGTGAGTCGGAGCGGATCCGGCGGCTGGAGCGGGAGAACCGGGAGTTGCGTGAGACGAACGCGATCCAGCGGGACGCGGCGCTTTTCTTCGCCGGGGAACTCGACCCCCGACGCCGCTGATCCTCGCGTTCATCGAGGAGCAGCGCGCCAACGGCCGCTCGGTCGGGTCGATCTGCCAGGTCCTGCGTGAGCAGGGCGTGCGGGTCGCGAGCGGACCTATCGGGGCGTGGAAGCGAGCCCAACTCAGCGACGGTGCTCTGCAGGACGCGGCGTGATCGATGCGATCCTTGCCGCTCGTGTCGATCGGGTCGATCGGTGACGCATACGACAACGCCCTCGCGGAGTCAACGATCGTGCTGTTCAAGAACGAAGTGATCAGAGACGGATCCCCCTTCCGATCAGGGCCGCTACGGACCATCGACGACGTCGAATGGGTCACCGCGGGATGGGTCAACTGGTACAGCGTGCGCCGGCTGTGCTCCGCCCTCGGCGACGTCCCGGCCGACGAGTACGAGGCCGCGTACTACGCTGACCACGAAACACCAGCCCACCCGGTGCTGGAACCCGCATAGGAGCGGCACAGAACCGGGGACGGTTCAGAACTCGCTCGGGTACGGCTTGGGCACAGCAACATCCTTCCGGGCCCCCGGTGGGCAAGCCAGAACATGTCACCTACTAGTGCAGTAGTCCCGAACCCTATCTGGGAGGAAGCTCTTCCGCGTCGGCGCACTCAACCAGCTCACGGTGTTCCGCGCTCGTAAGGTCTCGTGATAACCACTGCCAACCTCGTCCTGCGCCATCCACCGGCGCAGACACGACTCACTGACTCCGAGACTCCGGGCCGCGGCCGCGACTGGCCCAGCCTGCGCGACCAGGTCCAAGCCTTCCGCCGCAACTCCGGCGACTATGGTGCGGGCATCCCCACTGACTCCCGTCCGAGACGATCAGCGCCTCAGATCAGGTGTCGGAGAAAGCGGTACAGGCTCCAATCAAACCCGCGGTGTGAAGGGGCGCCAGTTTGTCTCGAGGGCCGCAAATGACCAACCGGTGACCGTGGTATCAACTACCGGTGATAACCGGAATAGATTTTGGAGATATCAGCCTGGAAGTTCCGATCGCTGTACATCTTGCCCGCCCACGCCTTTGCTTCGGTCGCGACTCGCGCGGCGTCATCTGGCCTGCCTAGCGCGGATATAATTCCGTGCGCGAACGACTCAGCATCGTCGGCAATCGCCCAAAGCAGCGGCGAGTCAGGGTCCAGTATTCCTTCGATCCCGATCCGTGTGCTGACCACCGGACGGCCCGCCAGAAGAGCGTGAATTGTCTTGAACTTCACCCCGGCGCCTTGATGTAGCGGGACAACTATCACGCTCGCGCGTCGGTATTCACCATCTAGGCTGTCCAGATAACCGGTGATTTCGACCGAAGAGTCCGCCTCGCCTCGCTTCTGCAACCGAACATCTGGCGACGACCCTGCCAACACCACCCTCGCATCAGGAAAGACCTGCCGAACGAGCGGCCAGACATTGTCCAACAACCAGTGCGCTGCGTGTGCGTTCTCGGTCCGGTCGAACGCGCCGACGAACAATATTCGGGCTGGCTGATTCACCGATGGGGGCTCGATAGGGATTTGAAAATCGAGCGGGGGATTGACCCAATTCACTACTCTTGGTGCGTATAAAGTTTGCATGAGGTCGGCATCTTTTTGACTCAGGGTGAGCACGCCATTCGCGGCCCCTATCAAGCGGCGCTCATCTCGCATCGAGGTCCAATACTTGACTTGGCGAAGAGCTCGCACTGGGGAGTAAGGCGGCGCCGTATCCCGAGACCGAGCTTCTCGCTGGGATATGACATCGTGGGCAACAATGACGTGTGGCTTGGCGTATAGCACAGAGTCGTGGCTAGCCGAGAACCTAATCCAAGCGCTTTCCGTCCATTGAAACTCGAGCAAGTCGGCGTCTTCAATGGCTGCCTTCGCCTCTGGCGATCGCATAATCGCGGATGCGTGGGGCGCGAGGCGCCGCAATGCGAAGAGGCGCTCACGAACGGTGCGCTTGGCGTCGGTTAGCAGACGATCAACGTGGTAGAGCGCCACCCGAACACCCGGTTGGCATCGTTCTGCGGCGAGGATGTTCTCGCTACTGGCAGGTGCCACGATGGTTAGATCGTGGCCGCTCGCCTCAAGCGCTTGGATGTGCCTGCGGAGGTATTCGCCCCCTGCATGGGGAATACCTTCATAGGGCACAAAGGGTGTAATGCTTGTGATTCTCAATGTGATGCCCCCTTACGAAGTCGTGTCTTCCTCGATGTCTTGGCGTCGCCAGGCAAGCGAGCCCGCGAGCAGACCAGTCGCACGCAAAGGGGAAACCTCTCCAGCCAGGCATAAGCCAGCAGCCAGCCACAGGAGCCGCCAACTGATTCTCCCATCAGCTATTGGGATGACCGCGGCTAACCGATCACGGTCAGCGTTCGAAGCCAGGATCCTTCTCGCCATGCGCACTCGCCAATTCCACCGGTGTACCGCCAGATAGCGAAGGATTGGTTCGTCGTTCGTAGCGCGGTTTCGTAGCCGCATTAGCCGACCGAGCACGCGCAGATCCTGTTCTTCTCCCAGGACGTTGCTGTCATGCTGCACGTAGTCCTGCACGATGTCAGCAAGAAATGTCACGCGGCCTGCAGATGACGCGACAACCCCCAGCCAATGGTCATGATAGGCGGCGTGCGTTGGGGCTGGAAAGGGCAGGGCGGTTGCCAGAACGCTGGTCCGGAACATCGCCAAACTACCCGTGACCTGGTTATCAAACATGAGACCGGCGAGCGAGACGTCGCGGCGATTGCTGAATCCCAACGTGCCGCCCTCGGAATCAACGATTCGGGCTTGTCCTGAAGCCGCCATCGTGGTTTCAACTCCGAGTTCCGCAACGAGAAGCGAAAGCTTGTCCGGATACCAGTAATCGTCTTGATCGGCGAGCGCGAACCACTCGACGCGGGGGTCGATTTGGCGGATGATACGTTCGAAGTTGCGATAGAAGCCAACGTTGTTTTCATACTCGTGGACAACGAAGCGGTCGTCGTCCCCGATAATTTCGTGAATAAGCCGCGCGGCGCCCGCATTCGATCCGTCGATGCCAACGTGGCATCGCCAGTCGCGGTGTGATTGTTCGCGAATGGACTCGAGTTGCCTTCGAAGCAGCACCGCATTCGGCCTGAACACAGCGAGGCAGATGGCACCACTGCTGGTTGCACCGAGTTTGCCGTCGGCAGAGGAGGCCTCACTCATCGGGAACCTCGGGAACTGCGCCAGGCTCCCATGCCCGAGCCGCCGAAACTAGCGACTCTGCCAAGTGCAGCGCTGTTTCCCTAAGTGCGGGTGCCTCCGGCTCCAGCCGGTGCCACGCCCTGCGCTGAGCGACCGGATCGAGCAGATCGGATGCTCTGGCCGCTTGGTGAGCAGTCCCCATCGCGCTGAGATAGTCGGCGTATTTGAACTCCGGTTCTTGCTCGGACGCCTGCACCAATTGAGCTGGGACACCGAGGGCATGCGCGAGGATGAAGCCATGAAGACTTGAAGTGATGAGAAACTCACACCGAGCAATCGCCTTGGCTAACACGAGTGGGGCCATCGAAGGCTCCAGTACGTGCGATCCGGAAGCCGCGTACGCAGATATTAGCCGCCTGCCTTCGCCAGTGTTCCAGGTTCTGAAATGCGGCAGGAGCCCGACTCCGCGCCGGGAACTGATCGGTCGAGGGTCGACCATCTGAGAAATGATCAGCCCTGGGTCCCCCAGCGGGACCGTTGACGGAAGATTCAGTTGCTCTCTGGTGAGTGACCCTCTCACCGCGAGAAAGTTCGCGAATCCATTCTGACCGGGGACCTCTTCTTTAGTGATTGGTCCGCGTAGGCCGGTTCCCCAAACAGAGGCTCCTGAACGACCGGAGATTGCAAGCTCAAGAATCGACCCGATGCCGACGATATCCGCATTGCGAGCGCGCGACCACCTTACCGGACGATCTGTCGCATAGGAAAGAACGACTCGGGAGAGCTCATCCCCAAAATTCATGAATGGACGCGCGGTACGAGTTCCGAGCCTCCACCAAGCCTGTGCGCAATCTCTGGCTTCGATCCGGAGAAGTTTGGGCGAATGAATCGGCGACCACCAGAACAGACCTATAGGTGACACTAGACCTCATCCTCAAAGCGTGGGAGCTGGGCCCCGCGCGATCTAACAATACGAAGGACATGAGCTACATCGCCTCTGAAGGCGGGCACGATCAGAATTACCGCGAATAGGGCCGTATAGAGCGCCAGCCCGATCGCAAGCCATACAACTGCAAGCATCGAAGACAGCCAGAATGTGCCTGCTAGGCTCACTGCGCCGGCGACAACCAGATTCGCTACTATTGGCCGCCACATTGCAGATAGCATTACTTTGACGGCGACGCCTGTGTGCCGCAGTGCGAAGACAGTGAGTATGAGCCAGTTAATTGCCTGCCCAGCTACGACGCCGCCTGCAACGCCCAGCACACCGAGCGGCACACAGGCGACTATTAGCGCGATCTGGATCGAGCGCCCGATTACGCTATATCTCAACTGCATTGCAGTCAGCCCTCGAGATAAGAATAGCCAAAAGTACAGGTATCCAATAGCCTGAAACAAGCCGCCGATGCATAGGATCTGAAGAATGGGTACAGAAGGCGACCAGTCATGCCCCAGAGCGATCTCGACGACTGGGGTTGCTAGCGCGATTATCAGAAACAAAAGTGTGCCAAAGCCGTAGCTGAGAATGAGAGCAATTGAGCGAGCGGTGCGAGCTAATCGTTGGTCATCGGCGTCGACTTTCGACAAAATTGGGACGGCGATGTTCGTTAATGGGGAAAGGAGTTGCGTCATCGGAAGCTGAAGAAGTTGGAATGCTCGATCGTAATAACCCAGTGAGCTCGGGCCGATGAACCGGCCGATGAGGATCTTATCCACTGTCCCGGCGGCATACGAGAGAATCTGAGCGGCTGAAGTGTGAGCGCCAAAGCCCGCCATGGCACGTATGCTCCCACGGCGATTTGGCCACCCCGGTAGCCAGCGCCCTACGATCGTTAGACCGATCGCAGCGACAATCGCTTGTGCGATCTGCGCACCCACCAGTGCCCAATATTCAGCGCCCACGAGCGCCAGTACGATCCCGCCAGTGAGCGCTCCGATTTGCGCGCCGAAGTCCACAAGCGCTATCTGCCCAAATCGCATTTGGCGTATTGCGTTCACTCGCATCTGAGCGGAGAACCCGTTGATAAGAAACACAAAGGCGAGCCCCTGCGTCACCGCAACGACGAGGGGTTCGTTATAGAACGCCGCGAGCGGGTAGGCGCCAAGCCAATATACGGCGAACAGCCCGCAACCGAGCGACAGATTGATCCAAAACAGATTCGAGTGAACTGCGCGCCCCAGTTCGCGAGCTTGGACAGCGGCGAGCGATAGGCCGAAGTCCCCGATGACCAATGCGACTCCGGTGAAGGCGCTTACCATTGCAAAAAGGCCGAAGTCATCCGCTTCGAGCAAACGAGCGAGGATCACGGTCGTCGCTATCTGAAGTACCACTCTTCCGAGCTGTGCGGTTAGCGTGTGGGACGCACCGCGGACCGCATGCCGGCCGAGCGAGGCTTCATCGGGATTACTCGACATCAGCTGGCGTCCCTCTGCTTCCGCGGTCGCCAAGACCCCCGGTCTTGTCCACCAACGTCATCGTGCCCAGTTCTGGACACGTCGCTTGGCTGCCAGTCCGCTTGCCGCGGCGGTAAGGGCGAGACTGCGCAAGTGGGGAACGGACCATAGGGCTGCCCGCGAGACCCCTCTGCGATTGGACATGATCAACTCCGGGCTCCCCTCTATCCTTGTCGCTTTAAGATATTCGTCGCCATTCGACCGGTCGGGTTCAAGGTAGGCGCCTTCCGCCCACTCATTCCAAGCGTTAATGAAGACGAGGCCGCGCTCGGCCCGAGCGGCTTGCTCACTCGCTCGCGCTCGCGCTAGCCACTCGCGGTAGAGCCCGGGAGTGGAACCGACATAGATGGTGGCGGCTGTGCCCCGACGAGCTGTGTTGTCCCATCCCGGCGCGACTCCTGCGTATCGGACGAAGGGAACTGGCTTGCGCGACAAGAATCTTCGAGAAAGACGCTCGTAGGACATGAGGCGGCCACGAAAGTCTCGACGAATGCCGGGCAGTGGAGCGATGTGTGCAGACGCGAGCGTGTTCGCCCCCACAGGGGGGAACTCCGCCACGGCATCGAATCCCACCGATTGTGGGCGAAGTCCCGGGGATGTTTCGGACGCCACAAGGTGAATCCCCTGGAAGCCAGCGTCACGAACGCGCTGTCTGAGTGCTCTGGTGAACTCGATGGGATCGGGAATCAGTTCCGCACGATGCACGAGAAGAATGGGCTCACCGCCCTGGCACATGTAGTGCGGCGCTCGGAAATGCGGAAGGAGGTCGGCAACGAGACCATCGATGAATCCCGGGGCATAGTCCTGAGGCATCAGAACGTCGCGCTCCTTACCGTCCCAGCGCCGGGTCCAACTCTCATTCGCCCAACTAATGCAGTAGGGCAACAGCGAGCCGTCGTCGCGCCATCCGTTTAACGGGCGCTCGAGCAGCCGATGTCCGTTGAACCAATACATGTAGAGACAGAACCCGTCCACACCGTTGTCGCGAGCGAGCTCGGCCTGCGCACGGAGGTAGTCGTGATTGCTGAGATCGTATTCACCAAGGGCGCCTGCTTGCCGTGGGTGATCGTGGCCATCGAACTGCGGCTGGGCTCTCCTTACATTGGTCCATTCGGTAAAGCCTTCCCCCCACCACTGGTCGTTCTCCGGGATCTGGTGGAACTGGGGCAAATAGAACGCGATGGTCCTCATGTAACGACTCTCTCCGCCTTGTCCAACGAACGCCAAAGCAGGCTGGTCATCTCGCCATAGTCGGCGGCGCGGACTCTCGCAAGAGCGCGCGGGCTATTGAGCGTCCCCCACCTGAATGCGGGGTGATCGCCGTAGAACTTCCGCATCGAGAAAAGCTCCGCTCGCCACGCTGGCGCACTTAGCCTGGTAGTCGCTCGCTGCCAGTCGTGTGTCCACTGAACGTCGGGCGTTACCGAGACAGGAATGCCTTGTCGCCAAGCTCTCAGGCCGAGATCGTGGTCCTCGTAGTACAGGAAATACTCGTCGTCCCACCCGCCCAGGGCGCGAATGGTTTCAGTCTTGGCCCCGACCGCAGCACCCATTACCCAGGCACAGTACGTCTGATGCGTGAAGCCTGCGCGTGCGTACTGGAGTCCTGTCGCAGAGTTGGGGGATAACCTGTTGCGTACCTTCGAGGAGAAGAACGGGAGACCGCGCGCATTCGCTTGAAACGTACCGTCCGCGTTGCGAAGCTGCGGGGCTACAACGCCGGCGGACCGTTCAATCGCGCGTGCAAAATCCTCCTGCCAGCCATGGCCCGGGACCGCCACATCGGGGTTGGCGAAGGCTACGAACTTGGAGTCGACGCTGCGGAGACCGATGTTGTTCGCGGCCGAGAAGCCTACATTCCCACCAGATTTGATCACCTCGTCAGCGAATTGCATCGCGATCTGAAGCGTGTCGTCGGTGGATCCATTGTCTACGACCACCCACCGGAAGTCGCGTTCAGCACGTGAACCGGTCCAGTGCCGAAGAAGATGTTTACTGCTGTTGTAGGTGACCGTAACCACAGTCCAGTCGGTCATGCCGTCTCCGTATTTCGTGTCGTAAACCTGGCCGTCGTCGCATGGTCTCGTTGACCGCATCGATTGCCCTTAGCGTCTTCGCGAGGATCTGGAGGCCTCCGATGAGAGGCCGGTTCTCGACCCAGTAGGAGTCAGTTGGACCGCGAGCGACGCTGCCTTCCTGGCGCGGCCCCTGCCGGGCTCCTACCCCGAGCTCCCCGGCCGCCCTGAAGAGGGCGCGCTTCATAGCGGGTGAACCTGGCGGAGAAGATTCCTGCGACATCGATGTCGCGTCGATCTGAGGGGTCGACGTCACAGTTTTCCTTGGAGATGGTCGGGAGGTACGGTACCAGCCCAACGCTGCGGGTGTGAATCGGGGAAGTATTCGGGGACCCGGGGCGGAATGGAATCAGCTTTGGACCCGTTGGTAATCACGTTCGATGGGAGAATCAGCTGGCACGGCCAGACCAAGTTGATCGTCTTCCGGCACGCCTGCCCTCTAATAGGCTCCATCCTTTGCAGTAACCGCGCGCAGCGTGCGCCAGAGGATGACCAAGTCGCCCGTGAGAGACCAGTTCTCCACGTAGTAGAGATCAAGCCTTATGGCGTCATCCCAGTCGAGGTCCGAGCGCCCACTGACCTGCCAGAGTCCGCTGATTCCCGGTCGCATGAAGAGGCGGCGGTGTGCGCCGTCCTCGTAGAGTGCCACCTCTGCAGCAACCTGCGGGCGTGGTCCTACCAGGCTCATCGAGCCAGCGAGGACGTTGAAGAACTGCGGGAGTTCGTCCAGGGAGTGGCGGCGGATGAATTTACCGACGGGGGTGATCCGAGGATCGTTCGCCACCTTGAACAGCGGACGGTCGGAGGTCCCCTGTGCATCCAGCAGACCCTTCAACTGGTCATCGGCGCCGATGATCATCGAGCGGAACTTCCACATCTTGAACGGCACGCGGTGGCGGCCGATGCGTTCCTGCCCGTAGAACAGGGGACCGCGACTCGTGGACTTCACCGCGATCGCGACGGCGACCATGATCGGCGACGCAAGCAAAATGAGGACGAGCGCGCCGAACACATCGAAAGCGCGCTTGAGGAAGCGGTCGATGCCGGTGAGCTCGGGGTAGTCGACGTGGATGAGGGGGAGGCCAGCGACGGGGGTCGAATGGATGCGGGGGCCCGCGACGTCGGTGAGAGCCGGTGCCACGATCAGGCTGGCCTTACGCTCCTCAAGGCCCCACCCGAGCTCGCGCAGCTGCCGAGGAGTGAGCGTGTGATTTCCGGTGATGATTACGGTGTCGGCGCGCGCGCGGTCTACGTGACTGAGAAGGTGGTCCCAGCCGCCTATCACGGGGATATCGGCGGTCAGGCCGTGGGAGGTAGTGCCGCGCTCGGTGATCGCACCGACGATCTCGAGGCCGCAGCCGGGGTCACGCTGGATCTGCTCCGCAACATGGAGCGAGCTCGTGCGATCACCCACGAGCAGGGCATGGCTCAGGAGTCGTCCGCGCCGGCGACGCCCGATGAGCCATTTGCGCCACAGCCAACGGCTGAGGATGAGAAGCACCCAGCCCGCGGGAAGGGCAACGAGCAGGTAGGAGCGGCCGATCGGCGCCTGCAAAGCGAAGGCGAGAATCGCGAACACGCCGAAGAAGGCAAAGGTTGCGTTGGTGACCCGCTTGTACTCCAGGGTTCCGGTGCCGATGACCTTGTAGTCGCGGGTACCAAACAGGCGAAGGGACAGCGCCCACCCGAGCACCATCACGATCGACACGACCGAGTAAGCGACGGCGACATCCTCGTCAGGGATGCCGGCGATCACGAGACGTGTGTCGGACCTGATCCGGATGAACTGCGCGCCGGACACGGTGATCGCGATCACGAGTGTGTCGGTAATCGAGAGAACCCTGGCGAAAAGGCGCTGCCAACGCCGAACGCGGGCGGCGGGCGAGAGGAGTTCGCGAAGGTCCGCCCTCTGCTGGACCTCGAGGGACGGCCGCTCAACGTGAGCAGGGAGCTCATCGATGGCCATGGCTCAGCGCTCCATGAATGCGCGGCGTGCGCGGACTGTCACCTGACGATCATCTCCCCGAAGGCTCCCAACTCTCGGCGGGGTGAGCGACAGAAATCGCCCTTCCTGGTGAGAACGCTTTACGATACCGCACCGGCGGGCGCTTTCCTGGGAGCGGGGCGAGTGCGCGGGCAGGGTCCGGTGGGGCGGCTGCCTGTGCGCAAGACCGCGTGGGCGCGGCTCCTCGGGTCGTGCCGATGGTGCCTGTATATCTCGCGTAACGGTGGCCGCGATAAACCGCCCGATATCCGTTGTCGTTGCCCTCGTACACGATGGGGCCGCTCACCGCAAGCGCTAGTGGGGTACCGCGTAGAGACAGTTACTCTAGCCCGCCCAGCCCTGACAAAGGAAGGCGCGCGACGTTGGTCCGCAAGCCGAAGAGCGGCAGCCCGAGCCGCGACGGCGGCATCCCCTCGGATGATGCCGACAGTAACGGGCGCGCGCTCGATGAGTTCTTCGGGGGGGCCTCCGCGAGCACAGGGCGGCCGACCGACACGGTCGAAGAGGCCGACGCCCACGAGCGCCTCGCAGCATTCTTCGGTCAAGCCGCACAACCTGATGCGCCGACATTGAGTGCTCGCACTGCCGAACCGGATCGCGAAGAGCCGGCCGCCGTGCTGCAGCCTCACTCGGCGGTCGTTACCGCGCCCGCGGTGCCGGCGCCCGGGCCGTCGGTTGATGCCGCGCACGTGGTGGCGACGCCTGACTCGTCGAGGGATGCCAGGCCCGCCGTGCCGAGCCCCGACTCGTCGATCGGGGTCGACCCAGTCGAGGATCCGGAAGCGGCGGTGCTGCCGGAGGATCTGCGAACTCCCCCGGAGGATGTCGACGCGTTGATTGCCCCGCACGGCGATGATGACCTCTTCCGCCTTGACCGCGACGGGGAACCGTTCCTTGACGGCGACGAGGATCCGTTCCTTCACGGCCCCGAGGATCCGTTCCTTGACGGCCACGAGCATCCCTTCCTTGACCGCGAGGAGGATCCCTTCCTTGACGGCGAGGAGGATCCCTTTCTTGACGGCGAGGAGGATCCGTTCCTTGACGCCGACATACAGGCCCTGTTCGGCGAGCTCGCCGAAGAGGACGACCCGGCGGAACCGCCGATCACTGGACCCACCGTCGCGGCTGCGGTCGTCGCACCCGTCGAGCCGACCTCCGCGCCGCGCACGAAACGTCAGAGCAAGCGAGCTGCGAAGTCGGCGGCCGCCACGCCGCAGCTCGAGGGCCACTTCGCGTCGACGCCCCACGGCCGGGGCGTCTGGAGGAGAGGGGCGTGGTGGGCCGTCGGAGTCGCGGTGGCCGTCGTCGGTCTTCTCCTCGCGGGCAGCGTCTACGTCGCGCAGATCACTCCCGCGCAGGAGGGAGAGCTGCGCGCGGCCGTTGTGGAGTTCCAGAACGCCGCCGACGCCGCGAAGGAGCCCGTTTCGGCGCTGGATGCTGCGTACGCCCAGTACGAGACGACGGCAGCCGCTGCCCGGGCTGCTGCCGACAGCGCGGGCCCGGCGCTCGCGGCTGTCGCCGGCATGGCCGATCAGCCGACGCTCGACGCAGCGACAGCGGCCCACGTGGCGCTCGTCGCGCTTCTCGACAACACGAAGCTGCCCGAGAGGCCCGCGGACTACACCCCGCCGGCCGTCGAGACGATCGACGACCCCACTGCTGCCGACGCCGCGGCGTCCGACGCGCGCGAGTATGCGGCCACCGTCGAAGACGTCACCGCGGAGGTCGTCGCCGCGACCGAGGGGGTGACCCAGAAGGCCACAGCGCTCGCCGAGGCGAAGCGCGCGCTCGGGGCGAGCCTGCCGGCGACGGCGGAGGCCATCAGTCTGGAGAATCCGCTCGCGCTGCGGTCGTTCCGCGACGCCGTCATCGCCGCGGCGGCCGCAGTCGTCGCCGCTCAAGCCGCGGGCGGCAGCGGCGATGGCGAGCTGCTCGCGTATGCCGCGGCCGTAACGGCCCTGCGCGCCGACCAGGTGCGTGCCGAGCAGGTCGGCACGTCGCGCCGTTCCACGGCCCCGAATCCCGCGCCCGCGCCCCAGCCGAGGACCGAGCCGGCGCCTGCCCCGGCGCCAGCACCCGCACCGGCCCCAGCCCCCGCACCGGCGCCCGACCCAGCGCCCGCCCCGGCACCGGACCCAGCGCCCGCGCCCGCACCGGACCCGGACCCAGCGCCGGCCCCACCACCCCCGCCGCCACCCACCGAGCCGACGCCTTAGCGGCGTGGCGCTGCTCGCATGGTGAGAACCCGCGGTATTGCGCGCGTTTGGCTGCGGCATCCGTCTGGCGTACTATGGATCTTTGGTGCCTGCTCAGCTGACCCGGCACCACGAACGTGAGCCCTCCACTGGCGTGTTCCCAGGCGTTTCGTCTCGCTTCGCTCGCTCAACGACCGAAGCAAGGAACCACCCCGGAGTGGGATTCACGAACCTCTCCGTTCGAATCAAGAAAGCAGCACTACTGTGACGCGCACTTACACCCCCAAGGCTGGCGAAGCCCAGCGCGAGTGGCTGGTCATCGACGCGACTGACGTCGTTCTCGGCCGTCTCGCCTCGCACGCCGCCGTCCTCCTCCGCGGCAAGCACAAGCCGACGTTCGCCCCGCACATCGACCAGGGCGACTTCGTCATCATCATCAACGCCGAGAAGGTCGCCCTGACGGGCCAGAAGCTCGAGCAGAAGAAGGCCTACCGCCACTCGGGCTACCCGGGCGGCCTCAAGTCGGTCACCTACTCGGAGCTCCTCGAGAAGAACCCCGTCCGCGCCGTGGAGAAGGCCGTCCGCGGCATGCTCCCGAAGAACTCGCTCGGCCGCGACCAGCTGGCGAAGCTCAAGGTGTACCGCGGTGCCGAGCACCCGCACGCCGCGCAGAAGCCCACCGCGTACGTTTTCGACCAGGTCGCCCAGTAAGCGCCGCAGAGACAAGGACACACTGATGGCGAACATCGAAGAAGAAACCACCAACTACTCGACCGAGACCCCGCTCGACGAGACCGTGACCCCCGTCGAGCGCCCCGTGCTCTCGGTGTCGGGTGCGGCCGTCGGCCGTCGCAAGCAGGCCATCGCCCGCGTGCGCGTCATCCCCGGCTCGGGCACCATCACCGTCAACGGCCGTGCGTTCGAGGACTACTTCCCGAACAAGCTGCACCAGCAGCTCATCACCGACCCGTTCACGGTGCTCAACCTCACCGACGCGTACGACGTCATCGTGCGCATCTCGGGCGGTGGCCCCTCGGGCCAGGCCGGCGCGCTGCGTCTCGGCATCGCCCGTGCGCTGAACGAGATCGACACCGAGAACAACCGCCCGACCCTCAAGAAGGCCGGCTTCCTCTCGCGCGACGCCCGCGTCATCGAGCGCAAGAAGGCCGGTCTCAAGAAGGCCCGCAAGGCTCCGCAGTACTCGAAGCGCTGATCGGCTTCACCTCCGTATGCCGATCTTTGGCACGGACGGGGTGAGGGGGCTGGCCAACGGCCCCCTCACCGCCGATCTCGCACTGTCCCTGGCCCAGGCGACCGCCGTCGTCCTGGGCCAGGGCCGTACTGCCGAGGCGCGTCGCGCCGCCGGCAAGCGCCTGAGCGCGGTCGTCGCGCGCGACCCCCGGGTGTCGGGCGAGTTCCTCTCGGCCGCCGTCGAGGCAGGGCTCGCATCCTCGGGCGTCGACGTCTACGACGCCGGCGTGCTGCCGACGCCCGCGGCGGCCTTCCTGATCGCCGACATCGATGCCGACTTCGGCGTCATGGTGTCGGCATCCCACAATCCCGCCGCCGACAACGGCATCAAGATCTTCGCGCGCGGCGGCGTCAAGCTGCCCGACATCGTGGAAGCACGCATCGAGCGCGCCATGGACGGACAGAAGCTGCTGCCGACCGGCGCCGCCGTCGGCCGCATCCGCCGGTTCGCCGACGCCGAAGACCGCTACGTCGTGCATCTGCTCGGCTCGCTGCCGAATCGCCTCGACGGCCTGCACGTCGTGCTGGACTGCGCGCACGGCGCGGCATCCGGAGTCTCTCCTGAGACCTTCCGCGACGCGGGTGCCCGGGTCACCGTCATCGGCGCCGACCCCGACGGCTTCAACATCAACGACGGCGTGGGCTCGACGCACCTCGACGTGCTGTCGAAGGCGGTCGTGGCGCACGGCGCCGACGTGGGCATCGCGCACGACGGTGACGCCGACCGCTGCCTCGCGGTCGATGCGAACGGCAAGATCGTCGACGGCGACCAGATCATGGCGATCCTCGCGGTGTCGATGAAGAGCCGCGGTCGCCTCGCCGACGACACGCTCGTCGCCACCGTGATGAGCAACCTCGGCCTGCACCGCGCCATGTCGGCCCACGGCATCCGCGTCGAGACCACCGCCGTCGGCGACCGCTACGTGCTCGAGCGCATGAACGAGGGCGGCTTCGCGCTCGGCGGCGAGCAGTCCGGCCACGTCATCATGAGCGAGTACGCGACCACCGGCGACGGTGTGCTCACCGGCCTGCACCTGGTCGCCGAGATGGCCCGCACGGGCAAGACTCTCGCCGAGCTCGCCTCGATCATGACCGTGTACCCGCAGGTGCTCGTGAACGTCCGCGGGGTCGACCGCACGCGTGCGGGCTCCGACGACGTGGTCCAGGATGCCGTCGCCCGCGCCACCGCCGAGCTCGGCCTCTCGGGGCGCGTGCTGCTGCGGCCGTCGGGCACGGAGGAGATGGTGCGCGTGATGGTCGAGGCGGGGTCCGAGGACGACGCCCGCCGCCACGCGGACGCGCTCGCCGAGGTCGTGCGGGAGCGACTGGCCCTGTAACCGAGGATTCGCGAAAGGGTAGATTTCCGCCGCCGGTCGGTGCGGAACTCTACCCTCTCGGGATTCGTCTTGTTTCCTGGGGCTGCGCGGCGCCGGCGCGGCGCCGGCGGTGGGCGGTCGACCCGACAGGGTGACCGTCCCGATCTGGTGACCCCACTGACCAGGGGAAAACCCCCATGCTGCACGCGCCGTCGCGGACGTACACTGGCGTCCTCTCAGCGATGAGGACGGAGGTGAGCATGGGACTTCGGGGGAAGACCAGCGCACCGCAGGGCGGTCCGTCGCGGCCACACGACGAGCACGACGACGACCTCGAGGCGGAACGCGAGCGCGAAGCGGCGCTCGCCCGACTGTTCGGCCCGCTCTGCATGGGGGAACGGCAGCAGCCGATTGCCGTCGCCGCTGCCAGCGCCCGCATCATGGCGCATCACGGTGCCGCCGCGGCGTCGGTTCCGGCGACCGCGCCGACCGTGGGCGCCCTGATAGCGGTCTCGCCAGCCCGTGTCACGGCTGTCGCGCCGGCTCCGGCGCCGGCGCCCGCCGTCGCGGTGTCGCCCGACGCGCAGATCGTCCGCCCGGTGAAGCCGGCTGTGGCCGTGGCGGCGTCCGAGGCGCCCAGCGCTCGCCCGGCGGAGCCGGCTCCGGCCGTGGCGGCATCGTCCGAGACGCCGATCGCTCGCCCGGCGACGTCGGCCCCGCCGCTTCCGCCCCCCATTGTCGCTGCGACCCTGCCGACAGGCGTCGCCGCGGCCATTGCCGTAACCGCCGAAACCGGCGGCGATTCCCTCGCCACTGGGGGACCCGCGGCGAGCGCGCCCGGATCAGGGGACAGTCCCCGCGCGCTCGCCGCGATGGGTCCAGAGGGCCGAGCGCCCGCCCCCGTCGACCATCAGGTCCTCCCTCCGCGCACGGCAGCGCTCGCGGTCGCACCACTCGTCGAGGCGCAGCGGCCGGCACCGCCGAACTCGGCCGGGACCGCGCCCCGGACCAGACGCCCCGCACGACGGAGTGCGGCCGCGCGCTGGGGGCTGGTGGCGGCATCCGTCATCGTCGTCGGAGCTCTCGCGACCGCCGGAACCGTCACCGTGCAGTCGGCCATGGCCCGCGACCGCCTCGCGGCCGCCGTCGCGGAGCTCGACGTGGCCGAAGCGGGCGTCGTCGCGGCGCAAGCCGACCTCGACGCGGCGATCGTCGAGGACGCCGCGCTCGGCGCTGCCGGCGACGCCGCTGTCGCCGCCACCGAACCCGTCCTCGCCCAGCTCGGAGGGATCAGCGACGACGCGGCGCTTCAGGAAGCGCAGGTGGCGTTCGACGAGCTGATCGCGGAGGGCGGCGTCTCGCCCGTCGCCGGCCCGGACGCATCGGCGCGGACGGGAGCCGACACGACGGATGTCGAGGCCGTCGCCGCTGCCACGGACGACGCCGATGGATTCCGCGCCGACCTCGTCGCTGCGGCGTCCGATGTTCGCGCCGGCTCCGCGGCGCTGCAGGGCCGGATCGATGCGCTGCACGCGGCGCTCCTCGCGCTCGGCGCGACGCTGCCGACCTCTGCGGATCGGATCGCCGCCGAGAACCCGCTGCCCGGGGCCGAGCTGCGAGCCGCTGTGCTCGGCGCAGCGGCGGCAGCCGCGGCGGCACGCGAGGACGCCGGCGCCCTCGCGGCGATGGGCTCGTACGCGGGCGCGGTGGCTGCGCTGCGCGGCGAGCAGGAGCGGCTCGCCGCCGAGCAGCAGCGACTGCGCGAGCTGGAGCAGCAACGCGCGGCGCAGCGGCAGCGGTCACAGCAGTCCACAGGCCAGACGTCGGCTCCAGCACCCGCGCCGGACCAGGGTTCTGCGCCGCAGACGCCGTCCGCCCCGTCGCCGCAGCCCGACCCACAGCCGCAGCCCGACCCACAGCCGGAGCCCGACCCGCAGCCGGAGCCGGAACCGGAACCGGAACCGGAACCCGGACCGGACCCCGGCCCGGGCAATGGCTGGCCCTGGGGGCCGTGGCCCGGGCAGGGCTGAGGCGGCGCACCCGGCCGCGCTCCCTCGACAGCGCGCAGACGGCGCTCCCGGCCGCGCTCCTCGTCACCACTACTCTGAGGGCATCCGAGAGGAGACATCGTGGTCGAACCCATCGTCGTCGGAGTCACAGACGCGCCCGCCGCGCTGCGGGCGGTGGAATGGGCGGTGAGACGCGCGTCGGCCCATCGCCTTCCCCTCAAGCTCATCGAGGTCGTGGGCGGCGCGGTCGGCGCGATCGGCGAGGACGAGGTCCTCGAGCGCGCGGTCGCGGAAGCGCGCGAACGCGTCGAGGCCACGGCATCCGCTCTCCCTCGGCTCGGTCTGAAGGTGTACATGAGGGTCGATCGCGGCAATCCGGTCGAGGTGTTGACGGATGCCTCGGCCCACGCGTCGCTGCTGGTGCTCGGGAGCGATCACCAGGGCGGATCCGGGGGACGCCGCGGCGCGCACGGGCAGCGGCTCGCCGCCGGGGCGCAGTGCCCGGTCGTGGTCGTGCCCGACGTGGACGTGTCGAAGCGCACCGGGGTGGTGGTGGGCGTCGACGGCTCACCCGCGTCGGAGAAGGCGATCGCGTTCGCGGCCGCGGAGGCGGATCGCCTGGGTGAGCCGCTGATTGCCGTTGCCGTGTGGACCCCGCTCGAGGCGCCGCGCAACATGGCGGCCGTCTACCCCGCGGAGTATCTCGAGAACATGGAGAAGCTCACCGCCGAGGCCCTCGGCCTGTCGCTCGCCGGGCTCAGCTCGCAGTACCCCGACCTCGAGATCCAGCGTCGTGTCGAGCGGGGGTATCCGTCGCAGATCATCAACGACCTCGCAGCCTCGGCGCGCCTCGCGGTGGTCGGGTCGCACGGACGCGGCGCGCTGGCACGCTTCCTGCTCGGTTCTGTCAGCCAGGACGTGCTCAGCCGGCTTGCGACCGTCACCGCCGTCGTGCGCTGAACCTCGGTGCCGCGCACTCGTCGCGAGCCTGGGGCTGCGCGAGCGCAACCCCAGGGTCGGGATCCGGGATACTGGATAGCGTTATCTGCACGCGCACGCCCCGGGGAGACGAATGTCGAAGAGCGCCAAGCCTGCCACCCTCGCGGACGTCGCACGACTGGCGGGAGTGTCGGTTCCCGCGGCGTCGCGGGCGCTGAACGGCGGCGTCCGCGGCAAGCAGAGCGGGTCGCCCGAACTGCGCAGCCGCGTGGAAGAGGCGGCTCGCGCCCTCGGCTACTCGGTGAGCCCGGCGGCGCAGGCGATCAAAGGCGGGCGCGCGCGCACGGTCGCGTTCATCGTCGGCGACATCGACGACTTCGGCTCGGCGACGATGATCGCCGGCATCATGCACGCGGCCGAGGAGCAGGGCGTCTCGGTGGCGGTGCGCACGACGCGTGACGACTCGGCGCGCGAGATCGACCTGCTGGCACAGCTGCGCGGAGAGCGTCACCTGGCCGTCGTCATGGCGACGAGCCGGACGACGGATGCTACGCGAGAGGCCGCCGTGAAGGACCAGTTGAAGGTGCTGAGCGACCACGGTGCGCGCATCGTCGTGATCGGCGACAACGACCTGGGATTCCCGACCGTGACCGTCGACAACCGTCACGCCGCGCGACTTCTCGCGGAAGGACTCGCGGATGCCGGCAAGCGGCGCTTCGCGATGGTCTCAGGTCCGGACATCGAGGTGACCGCCCTGGAACGCGTCGGGGGATTCGCCGAGGGGCTCGCAGCGCGCGGCATCGCGGTCGAGGAGCGCGACATCGTGCACACCGAGTTCTCGCGCGACGGGGGCTACCGCGCGGTCGAGCAGCTCCGCGACCGGCTCGGGGAGCTCGACGTGATCGCGGCGATGAGTGACGCGATGGCCGTCGGCGTGATCGCGCGACTGCGCGAGTTGGGCATCTCGACGCCGGCCGACATCGAGGTGACCGGGTTCGACCACGTGCCGATGCTCGGCGATGTGCTGCCGGGATTCAGCACGGTGGAGGTGCCGCTCGAGCACTTCGGCGGCGCGGCGCTCGCGCTGGCGCTCGCGCTCGACAACGGCGTCGACCCTGCCGAGACGATCGCGCTCAGCGCGACGCCCATCCTCCACGGCACGCCGCTCGTCCCTGCCTGAGCGGCATCCCGCCGTGGTCCTCGCGGGCCGGCGGGGCCCGGTGCGCAAGGGTGGAAAGCGCTTTACGAAACTAGGTGGCAAACGTTGTCCACTTTGAGGTACTCTCTCCGAGACGGAAACGTTCCGGCACGAATCAAGGGAGATCACATGCATGACGCGATGACGCGGGCAGGGATGCGTGCCCGTATGGGCCGCCGCTCGCCCTGGATCGCCGGCGCAGCGGGCATCGCTGTCGCGGCACTCGCGCTGACGGGCTGCAGCAGCCCGGCGGACGACAGCGACGAGGGCGGCGCGGCGACCGAGAAGACCACGATCCGCTTCCTCTACGCCACCGGCGACGAGACCTGGAACTCGGTCGTCGACAACGTGGTCGAGGCCTTCAACGACCAGAGCGACACGACGACCGTGCAGCTCGATCCGCTTCCTGCGGGAAGCGACTACGCGACAGCACTGAAGACGATGGATGCCACCGGCAACTGGCCGGCCGTCGTCGACATGCGCGACACCCTCACGTACGTCAACGCGGGCAAGCTCGCTCCGATCCCCGATTCGGTGACCGAGCTCATCCAGCCGGAGGCGTTCGGCAGCGCGGAGGACGGCAACGTCTACACCGTGCCGTACAGCGCGCTGAACGGCGAGATCGGCCTGAACGTCGTCTACAACAAGGACTACTTCGAGGAGCACGACCTCGAGGTGCCCGAGACGTACGACGACTTCCTCGACCTGCTCGCCGACATCAAGGCGAACGGCGACGCACCGCTGGCGACCGCCGCGGCGGAGGTGTGGCCGAGCGACCAGCTGTGGAAGCCGCTCGCCGCGCCGTACTTCGCGGAGTACGGCGACGAGGGCGGGTTCTGGACCGCTGCGCAGAACGGCGACGCCACCGTCGAGGACCTGCGCGAGCCGCTGCAGGAGCTGCTCGACATCACCAACGACTACGTGCTCGAAGGCTGGCAGTCCACGGCGGACGCGCAGACCACGACGCTGCTCGTGAACGACATGGCCGTCATGGCGACCTCTTCGGCCGGCATCGGGCGTCTCAACGACATCAACAAGGTCGACCCTGACTTCAACGCGGGCCTGTTCATCATCCCCGCCGAGGACGGCGCCATCAACGTGCTGAAGAACGCGGTCAACGGCGACACCGCCGGCGGCCTGGCGATCTCGGCCCAGGCAGCCGACGACGACGCCGAATACGCGTCGGCGACGGAGTTCCTGGAGTACTTCTACCAGGTGGAGACCGCCAACCTCATGGAGTCGCAGGGCTGGCTGGCGCCGAACATCGTCGCCGCGGACGAGATCGAGCGCAACACCTCTATCCCGGGCTCGAAGGACTACTTCGCGCTTCTCGAGAACCCGAACCTGGCGTGGTACGAGAACGTGTCGAACCTGGCGACCTTCAGCGCGTTCAACACCTTCTTCCGGCAGGCGCGCATCGAGATGCAGGACGGCCAGTCGTCGATCGACGACACCATCGCCAAGGTGCAGGCGGAGTTCGACAAGACGGTCGCAGCGGGCTGAGACCACACGTGACACGGTGCCCGGGCAGCCGCCCGGGCACCGTGGAACGGAGGCGAGGAGGTCTCCATGACTGATCAGAGTGCCCTGCAGGGGCAGACCGCGGTGGTCGGCGCCGCCGTCCGGCTCACCGGCGAAGGCCCGCTCGACGGCGCGCCGGAGGGTGCGGCCGACGACGTCCCGTTCGTCCCGGCCGGACCGCCGAGCGAGAGGCGCCGCATACGCCGCTTCCGGAGAGTGCGCTGGGTGATGCTCGGCTTCATCGCCCCGGCGCTGGTCGTGTACCTGCTCATGGTGATCGTGCCGTCGGTGCAGTCGCTGCAGCTGAGCTTCACGAACTGGGACGGCATCAGCCCCGACTACGACTACGTCGGCGTCGCCAACTACGAGGAGATCCTCGGGAGCGGCAGGTTCTGGAACGCCGTCAAGAACACCCTCATCCTGGGTCTCGGATCCGCGGTCATCATCAACGCCATCTCGCTCGGCGTGGCCCTGATGCTCGACCACGTCGGCCGGTGGCAGGGGCTGTTCCGCACCGCCGTGTACCTTCCCTCGCTCGTCAGCGCGTTCATCCTCGCGACGATCTGGAAGTACCTGCTCAACTACAACTTCGGCGCCGTGAACGTCTTCCTGCGTGACATGGGATTGCCCGAGTGGGCGCGGGACTGGCTGGGCGACAGCTCGATCGTGGTGTGGGTCATCCTCTTCATCACGTGCTTCACCCTCGGCGGCAACACCACCCTCATCTACCTCGCCAACCTGCAGTCCGTGCCGCAGGACCTGGTCGAGGCCGCGCGGATCGACGGCGCGAACAGCCGCCAGGTCTTCCGCCACGTCACGTGGCCGATGCTCGCGGGCGCGGTCACGGTCAACATGACGCTCGCGATGATCGCGGGGTGGACCATCTTCGACCAGGTCATGGTCCTCACGTCCGGCGGACCCGGCTTCGTCAGCGAGACCATGGCGTTCTTCATCTACAAGGTCGGCTTCGGCGAGTACCGCGCCGGCTTCGGCAGCGCGGCCGCGATCGTGCTGTTCCTCGTGGTGATCGTCAGCACCGTGGCGGCGAACGCCTACATGCGCAAGAGGGAGATCCAGGCATGAGCACCGAGACGGAACTGCTCGTCACGCCCGAGCACACGCGCCGCCGGCGCCCGCGACGCCGCAAGCGGCTGACCGCCGGCCAGGTCGTCGTGATGGTCGTCCTCGCGGTGCTGGTGCTGATCGTCGCGAGCCCCGTGCTGTACGCGCTGCTGAACTCGTTCCGGTCGTACGGCGAGATCACGATGGATCCGATGGGGCTGCCCACGCAGTTCACCCTCGACAACTACGTGCAGCTGTTCCAGGAGACGGACTACGGCGAGGCGCTCGTCAACACGCTCATCATCACGCTCGCCACGGTCGTGCTGCTGATCGCGATCGTGCCGATGGCGGCGTACGGCATCGAGCGCGTCGGCGGCCGCACCTCGCGGTTCGTCTACATCCTCTTCATCGCCGGCCTCATGATCCCGTTCCAGGTGCGCATGATCCCGCTCGTCAAGGGATTCGACGAGGTCGGCCTGTACAGCACGCTGACCAGCGTGGTGCTGGTGCATCTCGGCGGGGCGGCGAGCTTCGGCATCCTGCTCTACTGCAGCTTCATCAAGGGCATCCCGATCGAGGTCGAAGAGGCGGCCAACATGGACGGCGCGGGGCGCCTGCGCACGTTCTGGGCGATCGTCTTCCCCATGCTGCTGCCGGTGACGTCGGCGTTCGTCATCATCCAGGCGCTCGGTCTCTGGAACGACTTCTTCATCCCGCTGGTGTTCCTCGACTCGTCCTCGGCCGGCACGATCAACGTCGCGATCAACCGGATGGTGGGGCTGCTCACGTCGCAGTGGCAGCTCATCTACACCGGCGCGATCCTGGCGATCATCCCGTCGGTGGCGATCTTCGCAGCCTTCCAGCGTTACTTCATCAAGGGCATGTCGGTCGGGGCGGTGAAGGGATGAGCGCCGCGCCCACGACCTCGCAGCGCGGCGGTGTGGCGTCGCGCGTGCGCACCCTCCTCGCGCTCGATGGCCCGCTCGCGGCCACAGTGCTGACCGTGTTCCGCTCCTTCGTGCTGTCGGTCTCGTTCATCGGATGCCTCGTCCCTGTGCTCGCCTTCACGGCCCTGGTCGGCTGGCAGGCCACGCATCTGGCGGTGTGGCTGGGAGCGGCGGCGCTGCTGCCGCTCGTGCCGGCGACGTACGCGCTGCTGCGCGGTGCCCGCTCGCTGCTGGCAGAACGCGGCGACGCGCCCGCCGGGCGGGAGTTCTGGACGTCGTTCGCGCGCGGATGCCGCGATCTCTGGTGGGCCGCACTCGGGCTGGGCGTCGTGGTGGTGGTGCTCCAGTACGACCTGGCCCTGTTCGGCGGCGCCGACGCGGTCGTGCTGCTGGCCGCGGTCGCGGCGGCGCTCGCCGTCGTGCTGCTGATCGGGGTGTGCGTCGTCGCGGCGGCGCCCACCGTGAATGCAGGCGTTTCGTCTGCGGGCGCTAGAGCGCCCTCCGCTCAACGACCGGGTGTCGTCGGCTTCCGGTCGTTGAGCGAGCGAGGAACGAGCGAGACGAAACGCCCCGACCGCACGATCGACGCCAGCGCGATCGACACGGTGACGGCCGCGGCCAAGGCCATCGCGCGTCGTCCGCACATCGCGCTCAGCTGGCTCCTCCTCATCGGGCTGGGCCTGGCAGCCACGGCGCTGCCGCTGATCGGTCCCGCGATCGCCCTCTTCCTGCCCGCGACGGTGGGCGCCGGCATCCATATCTGCAACGACGCGCTGCGTCTTCCGCTGAACGACGAGACGAGACAGACTCCGTGACCGAAGCCGTCCATCACCCTTCCGTCCTGATCCCGCGCGAGAGCGCACCCGCTGCACCGGCACCGGTCACGAGCCGCGCGCGCGTCGGCGTGTTCGAGCTGCGGTGGGGGAACGACGCGCCGGCGTCGCTGGTCGTGCCGTCGTCGACGCACAGCGGCCGGCCCGGCGTCGGTCTCGTCGAGGTGTTCACGTCGACCGAGCAGCGCGCCCGCACCAGCCAGGCGTACTGGCGGTCGGCCGTCGGCGAGCGGCTGCGCGTCCAGGGATCGCAGGTCATCGCCGAGCCGGACGCCGTGCGCGCCGTCGTCGTGCAGAGCGACGCCGTCAGCGGGATCGAGGTGCGCACCACCGTCACGGCGCCCACGGGCACCTCGACGGCGCGCATCGAGAGCGAGATCCGCAACGCCGGACGCGAGGCCGTGGTGATCGCCGCGATCTCGTCGGCGACGATCGGGTTCGGCCGCTCGGCGCGCGATCTGGACGAGATGGTGTGGGGCTCGGCGGCGAGCGAGTGGCTCGCCGAGGACAGGTGGAGCGAGGTTCCGCTGCGGACGCTGCTGCCCGACATCTCGCTCGCCCTCCACGCGCAGGACGCGCGCGGGCATGCCGGGCTCACGAGCCACGGTGGCTGGTCGAGCGGCGAGCACGTGCCGTGCGGCTACGTCTCTCGCGCCGACGGCGAGACGCTGGCGTGGCAGATCGAGACGAGTGCGGGATGGCGCGCGGATCTCTGCCAGGCGCGAGACGGCGGTGTGCTGTCGCTGCTCGGCCCGACCGATCTCGAGCACCAGTGGGCGCACGAGCTGCTGCCCGGAGAGGCGTTCACCGCCGTGCCGGTCGTGCTGGCGGTCGCGCCGAAGAGCCCCGGTGGTCCCGGCAGCCCTGGTGGTCCGGCCAGCCGCGGTGGTCCGGGCAGCCCAGGCGATGCGCTCGGCGAGCTCACCCGGTACCGGCGCTGGCTGCGCGGTGCGGCCGGCGCGCAGCACCTTCCGGTCGTGTACAACGACTTCATGAACACGCTGATGGGGCAGCCGACGACCGACGAGCTGCTGCCGCTGGTGCGCCGCGCGGCCGAGGCGGGCGTCGAGGTGTTCTGCATCGACGCCGGATGGTTCGCCGACCCCGCGATCGGGGACTGGTGGTCGACCGTCGGCGAATGGCGCGAGGCACCCGCACGGTTCCCCGACGGCGGGCTGCGGCGCGTCATCGACGCGATCCGCGACGCCGGCATGGCGCCCGGACTGTGGCTCGAGCCCGAGGTCGTCGGCGTCGACAGCCCCGCCGCATCACGGCTCCCCGACGAGGCGTTCTTCCAGCGGTTCGGGCAGCGCGTGCAGGAGGACCGCCGCTACCACCTGGACTTCCGGCATCCTGCCGCTCGCGCGCATCTGGACGCGACCGTCGATCACCTCGTCGAGGAGTTCGGCATCCGCTATCTGAAGCTCGACTACAACATCAACCCGGGTGCGGGGACCGAGCACCACGCCACCACGGCGGGGGATGGACTGCTCGCGCACACCCGCGCCTTCCGCGACTGGCTGGTGCGGGTGCAGGAGCGGCATCCGTCGCTGCGTCTCGAGAACTGCAGCTCGGGTGCGATGCGCGCCGACTACGCGCTGCTGGCGGTCACGCACCTGCAGTCCACGAGCGACCAGCAGGACTTCCGCCTGTATCCGCCGATCGCGGCGTCGGCGCCGGCATCCATCCTTCCCGAGCAGTGCGGCAACTGGGCCTACCCGGCCCGCGACATGAGCGCCGAAGAGACCGCGTTCACGCTCGTGACGGGGCTGAGCGGCCGGCTGTACCTGTCGGGGTTCCTCGACGAGCTGCGGCCCGACCAGCGGGCGCGCATCGCCGAGGCGGTGGCGCTGCACAAGGACCTGCGCGACTCGCTCACCACCGCCCTGCCGTTCTGGCCGCTGGGGCTTCCCGCGTGGGACGACGAGGCGCTCTGCCTGGGGCTTCGCACCGCCGACGCCGACCTGCTGTTCGTGTGGGATCGGGATGCCGCTCCCGCCGCATTCACCATCCCCGGGGTCGCGGGCGAGACCGAGGTGCTGTTCCCGGCCGATGGAGCCGGGTGGGGGCTCGACGCGGGGCCCGGCGGGCTCGAGGTGTCGACGCCCGCAGGGATCGGCGCACGCGTGCTGCGGGTGACCCGTGGCTGAGCGCGGCGCGATCGTCCCCGGACGCGTGTTCACGGACGACCGCGGCCGGACGGCGCAGCTGCACGGCATCGGCCTGCAGCGGGTCGGCGACCGGTGGCTCGCGTGGGGCGAGGACAAGGCGGCGGGCGACCGGTTCACGGCCGTCGCGTGCTACTCCTCGGAAGACCTCGCACAGTGGCACTACGAGGGCGACGCACTGACCCAGGCTGACGGCGACATCGGCCCCGACCGCGTCGTCGAGCGTCCCAAGGTGCTGCAGC
Organism: Microbacterium sp. B35-30; assembly: GCF_010634855.1. GTDB lineage: Bacteria > Actinomycetota > Actinomycetes > Actinomycetales > Microbacteriaceae > Microbacterium. Next base: position 41,428 of record NZ_MWLQ01000010.1, read on the forward strand.
GCCCCGACGGGCGCTGGGTGATGCTGCTGCACGTCGACGGACCGGTCGAAGGGCAGGCGGGCGACTACGCGTACGCGCGCGTCGGCTTCGCGATCGCCGACCGCCCCGAGGGTCCCTACACCTACGTGCGCAGCGAGCGTCCGCTGGGCAATCTCAGCCGCGACATCGGCGTCTACCAGGAGGACGGTGTCGGGTACCTGCTCTCGGAGGACCGCGACAGCGGCCTGCACATCTACCGCCTCCGCGAGGATCACCTCGGCGTCGAGGCGGTCGTGGCGACGCTCCGCCAGCAGGCGAACCCGGCGATCGGCTACGAGTCGCCCACCCTCGTGCGTCACGAGGGCCGCTATTACCTGTTCGGCTCGGACCTCACCGGCTGGAGCATGAACGACAACATGTACGCCAGTGCCTCGGCGCTGGAGGGCCCGTGGGATCCGTGGCGACCCATCGCGCCGCCCGGCACCTGTACCTTCGAGTCGCAGGTGAGCGTCGTGGCGCCCGTCGGCGACGGGTACGTGTACATCGGCGACCGCTGGGATCCGTCCCGGCTGGCGGAGTCGCCGGCGGTGTGGCTCCCGCTGCGGATCCGCGATGGCGGCGTGGAGCTCGAGTGGCGCGACCGGTGGAGCATCGAGGAGCTCGGCGCATGAGGGCCGCATTGCTGATGGACCCGGCGCTCGTGCCGTTCGTGTTCGGCGACGCCGAGCGGGAGCGGCTGAGCGAGATCCTCGAGATCGACACCGCGGATGCCGCCACCTCGCTCGCCGGCATCCCCGACCCGTCCGGGGTCGAACTGCTGATCGCCGGCTGGGGTGCCAAGATCAGCCCCGGCGACCTGGACGCGTTCCCGAAGCTGCGGGCGATCGTGCACTGGAGTGGGGGCAACGGCGGGCTGGACGGCCCGGCGTCGGGCCGCGGCATCCGCATCTCCACCGCTCGCGTGGCCAATGCGATCCCGGTCGCAGAATTCACCCTCGCGATGATCACGCTCGCCGCGAAGGACGCGTTCTGGGCCTCGCGCCGCTACAGCGCCGAGCAGCGGTTCATCGACCGCGAAGCCGAGCTGCCGCGCACCGGGCTGTACGGCACGACCGTCGGGATCGTCGGGGCCTCGACCATCGGCACGCTCGTCATCGAGAAGCTTCAGCGCAGCGACGTCCGCGTCCTGCTCTACGACCCCTATGCCACCCCCGAGACCGCGGCGCGTCTCGGGGCCGAGCTCGTCCCCGACCTCGGCGCGCTCGCCTCACGGTGCGACATCCTCTCGATCCATGCACCTGAGATACCGTCGACGATCGGCATGGTATCGGCTGCCGTCCTGGCGGCGCTGCCGGACGGCGCCACGGTGATCAACACGGCACGAGGTGCGCTGGTCGACCAGGAGGCCCTCGTCGCCGAACTCCGGCGCGGACGGCTGCGGGCCGTGCTCGACGTCACCGAGCCGGACGTGCTCGAGCCGGGGCATCCGCTCTACACCCTGCCGAACGCGTTCCTCACGCCCCACCTCGCAGGATCGACGGGCAACGAACTGCGACGCCTGGGTGAGGTGGCGCTCGCCGAGATCGAACGCTTCGTCGCCGGCGCGCCCTTCGCGCACCCGATGCCCGTCCTGCCCTGACACCGTCGTCCCTGGAGGCGCATCGTGCCCGTGATCCACAACCCGGTCCTGCGCGGGTTCAACCCCGACCCGTCGATCCTGCGCGTCGGGCACGACTACTACCTCGCGACGAGCACGTTCGAATACCACCCGGCCGTCCGCCTGCACCATTCGCGCGACCTCGCGCAGTGGTCCACGATCGGCCACGCACTCGACGACGGCTTCGACCTGCGCGGCATCCCCGACTCCGGCGGCGTGTGGGCGCCGAGTCTGACGCATGCCGACGGGAAGTTCTGGCTCGCGTACTCGATCGTGCGCAGCATGGACGGCGACGACAAGGACATCGACAACTACCTCGTCACCGCCGAGGCCATCACTGGTCCGTGGAGCGAGCCGGTCCACCTGGGATCGCGCGGATTCGACTTCTCGTTCTTCCACGACCCCGACGGCACCCACTGGATCGTCGGCGTGCAGTGGGACCAGCGGCCGGAGCTCCCGTCGTTCTCGGGGCTGGTGGTGGAGCAGTACCTGCCCGCCGAGCGCCGGACGAGCGGCGAGGCCGTGCGCATCTACGGTGAGAGCGGCCTCGTCGAAGGGCCCAACCTCTACCGCATCGGCGACTGGTACTACCTGCTGATCGCCGCCGGAGGCACCGGGTGGAACCACGGCGTCACCATGGCGCGATCCCGCAGCCTGCTCGGACCCTACGAGCGCGACCCGCGCGAAGCGGTGCTCACGACGCGCGATGCGCCGGGGCATCCGCTCCAGAAGGCGGGGCACGGTGAACTGGTGCAGACGCCCGGCGGCGACTGGGTGCTCGCGCACCTGGCGAGTCGCCCGACCCTGCATCTGGGGGAGCGGTACAGCACGCTCGGTCGCGAGACCTGTCTGCAGCACGTCGTCTTCGACGACGACGGCTGGCTGCGGCTCGCAGACGGCGGGCATCATGCGAGCGTCGAGGTCGCAGCGCCCGGTGTGGCGGAGGGGACGGATGCCGCACCCGGCCCGCGCGGCTGGACCGACGACTTCGACACCCACGCCCTCGACTCGCGGCGCTGGTCGGCGCTGCGGGCAGCACTGCCCGGCGCGGTCGCGGATCTCGGCGCCCGGCCCGGATGGCTGCGGCTGCGGGGCGGTCACTCCGCGGCATCCGTCTTCGACCAATCCCTGATCCTGACGCGCGTCGAGGAGCACCGCGCCTCGCTCGAGGTGCTGCTGGACGCGGCGCCGCGCACGCCTCGCGAGACCGCCGGCCCGATCGCCTGGTACGACCGGTCGGGATGGATCCAGCTGCAGCTGACCTACGACGACGACAACGGCCGGCACCTGCGCGTAGTGCGCCGCGACGGCGCGACCACGACAAGGTCCGCGCCTGTCTCCGTGCCTTCGGGCCCGCTGCGGCTGCGGCTGTCGCTCGACGGTCCGGAGCTGCGGTGCGCGTGGGCCGAGCCCGATTCGGAAGAGTGGATGCCGGTCCCCGGCGTTCATCCCGCATGGACGCTGTCGGACGACCACGGGCCCAGGCTCCGCTTCACCGGGCTGTTCTTCGGCGTGCGCGCCGACGACCTCGACGGGCGCGGCTGGACGGCCGACCTCGATCGCGTCGCCGTGCGCTTCGAGCCCGACCCCGCGCGCTGATTGCCCCTTGACGTGATGCACCGGGGACGACATCGTTAACCGGCAAACGTTATCCATCCTCCATCCGCGACCGGTGTCGATCGCGGCGACAGGAAGAGAGATCGATGAAGATCCAGCAACGACGAGCCGCGCGCCGCGTGATCGGAGCGCTGACGGTCATGGCCCTGACGGTCGCAGGCGCCCTCACGGCGCTGCAGCCCGCGGTCGCCAGCCCCGCAGCCGCCGAAGAACCGGTGGCTCCGGCATCCGTGCCCGCCATCGTCCGGACGATCAGCGAGGCCGGCTTCGCGCATCCCGGTGTCGGGTTCACCGCGGACCACCTCGAGAACATGCGTACCCAGGTGCTCGCCGGCGTGGATCCCTGGGCGAGCTACTACGAAGCCATGACCCAGACCAAGTACGCCGCGCGCACCTTCGTGCCCGAGAACGCGAAGGACGCCACCGACACTCCGAAGAACGACGCGTACGCGAGCGCCGGCATGCGCTCCAGCGCCCTCCGCGACAGTCTCGGTGCCATGGCACAGGCGCTCGAGTACGTCGTCACCGGCGACGAGCAGTACCGCGCGAACGCGCTGCACGTGCTGCGCACCTGGAGCAACCTCGACCCGGCCAAGTACGCCTACTTCGCCGACGCGCACATCCACACCGGCGTGCCGCTGTACTACATGCTGATCGCCGCCGAGGTGGTGCGGGGCACCGACGCCGCGAACGACTCGCTGAACGGCTACGACCTGCGCTGGACCGACGAGGACCAGCAGCGCCTCGAGGACAACCTCGTGCGTCCTGTGCTCGACACGTTCCTCTCCTCCCAGAACCGGCTGTGGAATCAGCACCTGTACGGTGTGATCGGCATGGTGGCCGCCGCGATCTTCCTCGACGACGCCGACCTCTACGCGGAGCGCGTGGAATGGTTCACGGTCAACGCGGGCTACCAGAGCGAGCACGACCTGTACGGCGGAGACGTCAACGGCGCCCTCGCCTCGCTCTTCCGTGAGATTCCCGCCGACGCGGCTGGGAACACCACCGGTGCGCCGTTCGTCCAGCACATGGAGATGCTGCGCGACCAGGCCCACGGCCAGGGGGACGTCGACATCTTCGTCGCCCTCGCGCGCCTCGTCGACAACCAGGGCACGACTCTCGACCCCGTCGCCGGCACCGTCTCGTCGGCGCCCGACGCCGTGTCGCCCTACCGGTTCCTCGACAACCGCATCCTCGCCGGTGCCGACACCTTCGGCGCGTTCATGATGGGCGAAGAGGTGCCGTACATCCCCGCGACCGAGGGGGGTGCGATCTCGCAGGCCTATCGCGGCCGGCTGCAGGATCCGATGAGCGAGGCGTACCTGCAGTACCGCTATGTCGCCGGTGTCGACGTCGAGGCCGAGGCGCCCCACGTCGCCGAGCTCTACGCGCACCGTGACGGACCGCTGTACTACTACGGCTCCGCCGTCCAGAACTTCTGGAACGACCGCGGCTCGGACTACACCGCTGCCGAGTACTGGGTGGCGTTCCCGCCCGAGCTCGCCGACGTCCCCGGCGCGGCCGCGCCGCTCGCCGACGGCCCCGAGCTCTCGACGGGGAGCTTCGGCACGCCGCTCGGCGGGGGAGCGCAGCGCGCCACGGACGAGGACGGCACCTCTTTCATCCGCCTCGACGCCGCGGCGGACGACGCGCAGCTCGCCGTGCGGCGTGCGGTGTGGTCCGACAGGACGAAGACCTCCCTGGTCGGCGTCAGGGTCCGCAGCGACGGGGTCGCACGGCTCCAGGTGGCGCGCACTTCCCAGGAGCAGCAGTACGAAGAGATCGTGGTGCCCGACACCGACGGCCAGTGGCGCTATGTCTGGCTCGACGTGAACGCCGACAAGGCGCCCGGCGCCGTCGGCGACAACATCGTGTTCCTGAAGGCCACAGGATCGGACGCCGTGGTCGACGTCGCGGGCGTGCTGGCCCAGGCGAACGGCGTGCTCACTCCACCCGTGTTCGCCGACGCCCCCGCCGTGGACGTCATGGCCGTCGCTGGCGAGGCGTGGACGCGGGCCTTCCCGACCACGGATACCGGCGGTGGCGAAGCGCAGCTGGAGCTGCAGAACGCGCCCGCGGGCGCGGACCTTGCCGGTGGCACCGTCAGCTGGACGCCGTCGCAGAGCGGCAGGGCCGACATGATCGTCACCGCGTCCGATGGCACTACCGTGACGGCGCTTCCCGTCGCGGTCACCGTCGCCCCGAACCGCGCGTCGGCGATCGGCAAGCTCCTCGAGCGCATCGAGGGCGGCGCGGAGCTGTACACGACGGCGACGTGGCAGCCGGTGGAGGATCTCCAGTCACAGGCGCAGCGGGCCCGCAAGACCGCGAGCCCGGCCGAGTTCGCCGATCTGCTGGATCGGCTGGGCGATGCGATCGCGCAGCTGCAGCTGCTCAACCCGCGGCTGACGGACGGCTCGCTCGACTACACCGGGATCGTGACCGCTCCGGTGCTCAGCTCCTCGCAGCTCCGGGCGCTCGCAGACGGCGACAACCAGACGTCGTGGGGCGATCAGCGTGTGACCGGCATCGCGTTCGACTTCGGGCCGGGCTTCCGCGTCTCCGCCGAGGCATTCGGAATCCAGGCGCGCGACACGTTCCCCAACCGGGCTGAGGGCACCAATGTGTACGGCTCCGACGACGGCGCGACCTGGACGCTCCTCACCCAGCACCCGAATGCGGGACAGGATGCCGCGCTGGAGTGGATCCCGGTGCGCGACGAGGTCCGCGACCAGCGGTTCCGGTTCCTCAAGTTCCAGGTCGACGAGCCGGGGGTGCCGTCGGATCCGGCGTACCCGGGCATCTGGAGCATCGCCGACATCCGCATCGACGGGGTGCGCAGCGAGGCGACCGGTGCCATGGACACGGTCACGATGTCGTCGCCGGACGGCGTGGCCGGTCGGGTGGTGGCGGGCGACCGCGTCGAGCTGCGGATGACGGGCCCGGCGGGCAACACCGCGGTGGAGGTGACGCTGCTCGGCGAACCCGCACAGGTCACGTCTCCCGCGCCTGGTGAGTGGGTGGCCTCCGCGGCCGTGCCTGCTGCGGCCGAGGCAGGCGCCGCGGTCACCTTCGCGATCGCGTTCACGACGCCGGACGGCCGGACGGCCGACCCCGTCGCCGCGACCACCGACGGCTCGAAGCTGTTCCTGTCCACCGACGAGGGACTGCTCGACGAGGCGTTCCGCGGCGCGACCGTGCTGCGTCCAGACGGCGTCGTCGATGCCGCGTGGACCCAGTACGCGGCGAAGATGTTCGACGGCGATGCGGCGACGCACTCCGACACGCGCCTGAACGCGGGAACCTACGGCAACGTGTGGGACTTCGGCACCGACTCCCGCGTGACGCTCACGGGCGCCGAACTGCTCGTGCGGCAGGACGGGTACGGAACGTCCCGCATCGCGGATATGCGCCTCGAGGGCTCGAACGACCTCCAGACGTGGACCCGGCTGACTCCGGGCGTTCCCGCGAAGACGCTCGAATGGCAGCGGTGGCCGGTGCAGGGACAGGCCGAGTACCGCTACATCCGCATCGCGAACGGTCAGATCCTCGGCGTCGCCGAGCTCCGGCTGTTCGGCAGCGTGGTGCCGTTCTCCGGCTGACATCGGCGGCGAGGGGGCGGTCCAGGACCGGCCTCCTCGCCGCCCGGACGTCGGCCGCGGCATCCGTCGGCATGACTTCTCCGCTCCGGCCGGCCGGTGGTCGGCCGGTGCGGAAATCCACCCTCTCGGCGCGCGCACCCGCACCCATAGGCTGAATGCATGCCGACAGCTGCGACTCCCGGGAGTGGACGCGCGCGGGTCAGCGACGTCGCCGCAGCAGCCGGCGTCTCGCCGACGACCGTCTCGCACGCGCTGAGCGGCGCGCGGGCCGTCAATGCCGAGACCCGCGAACGGATCCTGGCGGTCGCACGCGAGCTGGGGTACGTCCCCGACCGGGTCGCGAGCGGACTGCGTCGGCGCCGCACCGGCGTCGTGGGGCTGATCGGCGATGACCTGGCCGCCACGCCGTTCGCGGGGCGCATCATCGAGGGCGCACGACGCGCCGGCCTCGAACGGGATGTGCTGCTCATGGTGGCCGAGAGCGGCGGTGACGCGGAAGCGGAACGCGACCTCGTCGCCCGCTTCCTCGCGCAGCGCGTCGACGGGCTCCTGATCGCGCGCATGTACCACCAGCGCGTCGATCGACCAGCGGTACCGGACGAGGTGCCGGTCGTTCTCGTCGACGCCGCGCCGGAGCCGGGCTGGGAGGTCGACGCGGTGGTGCCCGACGAGGCGCAGATCGCCACCTTGGCGTGTGAGCGGCTCATGAGGGAGGGGCACCGCGAGGTCGCGTACATCGGCACGATCGACGAGTCCCGCGCGGCCCGAGGACGCCTGATCGGCGTGCGCTCTGCCCTGGGCGACGCGGGCATCGCTCTGGGCGACGGCCGACTCGAGTTCTGCTCCTCGGATGCGGCGGGCGGACGCGAGGCGGGCGGCCGGCTGGTCGATCAGCCGGCGCCGCCGACGGCCGTCATCTGCTTCAACGACCAGATCGCGATGGGGGTGATGCAGGCGGCGGCGCGGCGCGGCATCTCCGTTCCTGCCGGACTCTCGGTCGTCGGCATCGACGACCTGCATCCGGTCGCCGATGCCCTCGACCCGGGCCTCACCACGATCGCGCTGCCGCACGACGGCATGGGCCGCTGGGGGATGACGCGCCTGCTCGACCGGATCGACGGCACGGCGCCGCCCCTCGGCGAAGGCCTTCACCTGGTGCGCGGATGGCTCGTCGAGCGCGAATCGGTCGCCCCGCCGCCTGCCCGCCCGTCCCGCTAACCGCGTTCGGGTGCGCGTGCGACCGGTGCGACCCGCAGCGGCGTGAGGCTCGCGTCGGACACGACGACCTCACCCCGGGCGCCCTCGAGCAGCAGCCCACGCTCGCCCGCGGTCCCGAAGGTCGCCATGGTGAGCGCGGCCTCGCCCCTGCCCGCGAACACTTCGATCGAGGCGGCGTCGACGACGATGTCGAGCTCGATCCGCCCGTCCGTCGGCTCGACGCGTGCCGTCCGCACCTGCCGGTACGCGTCGGGCATGCTCCCCGCGACCGCGTCGGCGTCCCGCGTCACGAAGGCGACCTGCCCATCGAAGTCGTAGCCGACGGTTGCGAAGCTCCCGTCCCCGGTCTGGACCTTGACGCGCAGCTCGCCCGCTTCGCCCGAGGCATCGAGCCGCACGCGGTAGGCCCCGGATGCCGGCACCTCCAGCTCCACGGCACTCTCGGCAGCGAGCCGCACGTCGTCGATGGGCTGCGACTCGCCCTCGAGGGCATCGAGCTCGGATGCGGGCGTCGAGCGCAAGGTGGCTCGCCCTCGTTCGGAGCCGAGCGTGATCGTGCGGACGATCGAGTCGGATCCGCCCTGCCACCCCTCGGTCGGGAACCGGCCCGCGTACGCCCAGTTGTTCATCCACCCGATGCTGTAGCGCGTCGCGAGTCGCTCCTCCTCCCCGAGCCGCGGGTCGTCCCACGTGACCGCCGCGTAGTAGTCGGGTCCGTGATCGAGCCACTGGTGGCCGGTGCCGTCGGCGACGAAGCGCTCGCCGTCCCACTCGCCGACCCAGTAGGCGGTGCCGGTGGTCATGCCCTCAGCGGCGCCGTTGGCGCCTGCGACGAGCACCCATCGCACGTCGTCGGGATCCCCGTCCACCGACATGGGGAACAGGTCGGGGCACTCGAGCACTCCGAGCCCGGTGGTGGCGAAGTCCGACGTGTAGGTCCATTCGCGCAGGTTCGGCGATGTGTAGAGGCCGATCCGGTCGTGCTCGGCGAGCGCCATCACCCAGTGCCCGGCCGACTCGTCCCAGAACACGCGGGGATCGCGCCAGTCGGCGACGCCGGGGTTGTCCATCACCGGGTTGCCGTCGTAGGACTCGAAGCTGTACCCGTCGTCGCGCGAGAAGAACAGCGACTGCCGCTGCACGCCGTCCACCTGCTGCGTGACCAGGGCGACGACCGCGCCGGCGCCGAAGCCGGCGGTGCCCTTCTCGTCGACGACGGCCGTGCCGGTCCAGATGTCGCCGAGGCCGTTGGCGTACTTCTCGATCGCGACCCCTTCGTCCTTCCAGTGCACGAGGTCGGTCGAAGTCGCGTGGTACCAGGCCGTGCCGTTCCCGTCGGGATAGTCGGCGTTGTAGAGGTAGTAGTAGTGCCACACGCCGTCGAGGAGGAACGGCTTCTGGGGGTCGTTCATCCAGTTCTCGCCGGGCGTGATGTGGATCCCCGGCCGATGCGGCGACCACTCCGCCGGTCGCTCGGACCCACCGGTCGACGGCGCGGTCGGCGAGGGAGCCGTCTGCGTGTCCTGCTCCCGGGGAAGGCCGATGGCCAGCACCGCGACCACTGCCACGGCCAGCACCGCGAGCGCGGCGGCGACGGCGATCACGAGGGAGCGTCGGCGGCGGGGCGTGTAGGGGATGTCGCCTTCGGGCATGACGGATCCTTCCGTTGTGGATCGGGCGGGGATGCGGCGGACGGATGCCCCGGCACGAGGCCGTGCCGAGGCATCCGTCGTCCTGCTGTTCCGGTCAGCGCAGCGTCTTCTCGTTGCCGCCGGGGTTGATGTTGATGTTCGCCGGGATGTCGGCGTAGCCGCCGAGCCCGCCGTTGCCGTACGAGTAGTCGACCGCCGACGAGGCGCCGTCGATGTCGATCTTGACCGTCGGGGCGAGGGTGCCGCCGCGGCGGAAGTCGCCCTCCGTGCCGATCGTGTCGATGAACGACTGCACCAGTCCACCGGGCATCACGTAGTGCGAGTACGCCTGGAAGTGCCCGATCGGCTGGTTGAAGTCCGGCGCGAAGGGCTGTCCGCCCGCGAAGTTCAGGTTCGTCGGGTTGCCGAGAGCGAGGCCCGAGCCGGCGTTCATCGGCTCGTAGTCGCTGCGGATGCCGTCGCCGACGAAGCCGTAGACGCCCTCAGGACCGTCGATGCCGTTCGCGAACGTGCCGCGGTGGCTGATGGTGAAGAGGTAGTACTTGCCGTCCTTCATGTAGATCTGCGGACGCTCGGTCTGATCCGTGACGCAGTTCGCCGACAGGATGGGCGGCAGGAACTCCCACTCGGTGAGCTCCTCGTTCTTCGCCTTCGCCAGACCGACGTTGCCGATCTGGTACGTGGCGCCCGAGGCGTTCACCTGCTCGACCGTCTCTGCGAAGGGATCTCCCTCGCGGTAGCCGAGGTCCTCCTCGTTGCAGGTCGCGCTCTCGCGCGGCATGGCGGAGTTGCCTTCGAAGACCATGAAGGTCTCACCGGGGTGGGCCGGGTCCTCGAACGTGAACGGGTCGCGGAAGTTGAAGAACTCGTTCTGCGCGCCGGTCTGGTAGTACGTGCCGTCGGCCTGCAGCAGGTCGGTGACCTCGTCGAATCCAGTCAGCTTCACGCCGTTCTTGTTGGCGTGCACCTTGCCGACGCTCAGCGCGATGCGCGGGTCGTAGGGCTTGCGGTTGCTGCCGTCCTCGTTGCGGTAGAACGCGACGTCCGTGAAGAACAGCTTGATCTCGCCGCCCTTCGAGATGCGCGCCGAACCCGACCACTGGGTCTGGTGGCTGTACGACTGGTCGGGGAAGATCTGACCGGTCACGCCCTCGTCGAAGACGAGGCCGCCGTAGGTCCAGCCGCCGTTCTCGGGCCGCTCTGCGGCGGGGACGCCGGCGGGGCGGTAGAAGTAGCCGATCTTCGCGAACACATGCCGCTCGTCGAACACGAGGTTGCGGTCGGCCACGAGCGAGAAGATGATCTCCTGGCCGTTGACGCTGTACTGGTTCGCGTCCTCATCGGTCAGCGGCCACGAGTCCCAGACCCAGACCTCCTCGTTGCTCATGTCGGGGAAGTCCTGCGGGACGGCAGGCATCGTGAGCTCGGTGGGCATCGAGTTCTGCTTCGAGCCCGCGGTCGGGTCGGACAGGCGCTTGAGCTGCCGCGCGTCCGCGCGGGTCCACTTGGCGGTGAAGTCGTCTTCGGGGGCATACGCCTCCTGGGTGTGGACGGTCGGCTCGGGTCCGTCCTGCAGGTCGGGCAGAGCCGCTGCGGTGGTCGGGCCGACGGCGGCAGCGGCGGGCAGGCCGACCAGTGCCGATACCGCGACGGCGGCGGCGGTGATGCCGCCGATCAGGATGCGCCTGACGCGCTTCGGGGGAGTGTTCATTTCTGGAGCTCCTTCGAGATCAGATGATGCAAATCGATTTGCACCGATCTCCATAGTGACACGGACAAGCGGATCGCGCATGTCGGCCGTTCGGGGGACAGGGAGCTTCGGAGACATGGTGCTTGACGTGACGCCGATCGTCGGTTCATAATCGACCCGTTCGATAAATCGATTTATCACACCGGAGTGAGCAAACATGGCAAGGGCACGGATCTCAGACGTCGCGGCGGCAGCCGGCGTCTCGGTGACGACGGTGTCGCTCGTCATGAACGACGTGGAGTCTCGCATCTCGGACGAGACACGGCAGCGGGTGCGCGAGGCCGCCCGCACGGTCGGCTACGCACCCAGCTCTGTCGCGCGAGGTCTGCGCGCCCAGCAGACGCGCACGGTGGGCCTCATCTCCGACCAGATCGCGACGACGCCCTTCGCCGGTCGCATGCTCGCCGGCGCGCAGGATGCCGCCCGCGAAAACGGACACCTCGTCTACCTGCTCGACACCGGCGGCGACGAGACCATCGAGCGCGAGGCGATCCGCGCGCTCACGGCGCAGCAGGTCGATGCGATGATCTATGCCTGCATGTGGCACCGGGTGGTCGACGTCCCACAGGGTCTCCCCGCGCAGACCGTGTTCCTCGACTGCCGGCCGGAGGCGGGCGGCCATCGCAGCGTCGTCCCCGACGACCGCGCCGGCGGGGCGGCCGCGGTGCGCGAACTCGTCGCGGCCGGGCACCGTCGCATCGCCTACATCGACACCGATGAAACGCCGATCGCCTCGACCCTGCGTCATGAGGGCTACGTCGAGGTGCTCGCCGAAGCCGGCATCCCGGTCGATGCAACCCTCCACGTCCGGGCCGAGACGTCCGCGCTGGGCGGTCGCGCCGCGGCGGACCTCCTGCTCGACCTGCCCGACGAGCGACGCCCCACCGCCGTCTTCTGCTTCAACGACCGCATGGCAGCCGGCGTGTACATCGCCGCCCACCGCCGCGGCCTCGACATTCCGCGTGACCTCTCGGTCGTCGGCTACGACGACCAGCAGCTCATCGCCGCGGAACAGGATCCCCCCCTCACCACCGTCGCCCTGCCCCATTACGCCATGGGGCGCTGGGCGATGGAGGTCGCGCTCGGCGTCCGCGCAGAGGGGGATGAGGACGCCACGCACCTCATGGAGTGTCCCGTCATCCGACGAGACTCCGTAGGCCCGCCGCCGGCGCAAGTCGCCAAACCGAACCGGCGACGGGCTTCACACACCGAGAGGCCGCCGGAGGCGGCCACCGATCGGTGACCCACGCGGGCGTGAGTCACCAAGAAAAGGAAACCACAACAATGCGCACAAGGACCCCGATCCTCGTGTCCGCGGGTCTGGTCACGGCGATCGCCTTGACCGGCTGCGGGCAAGCCGGTCAAGGAGACGCCACGACCGCGGACGGCCGCACACAGCTGACGATGTGGACCCATTCGGCGGGCAACCCCGCCGAGCTCGAGGTCTACGAGCAGATCATCTCCGACTTCAACGACTCGCAGGACGAGTACGAGGTCGTTCACGAGTCGTTCCCGCAGGGCGCCTACAACGACGCGATCGTCGCCGCCGCGGCATCCGGAGATCTTCCCTGCCTTCTCGACCTCGACGGGCCGATCATGCCCAACTGGGCGTGGGCCGGGTACCTGCAGCCGCTCGAGCTGCCCACCGAGCTCACCGACTCGCTGCTGCCCACCGCGGTCGGCGTGTGGGAGGACGAGATCTACTCGGCGGGGTACTGGGATGCCGCGCTCGCCATCTTCGCGCGGGAGTCGGTGCTCGAGGGCAACGGCATCCGCATCCCGACGATGGAGGAGCCGTGGACGGCCGACGAGTTCGGCGCCGCTCTGGCGACGCTGAAGGATGCCGGGTACGAGACGCCGATCGACATCGGCGCCGAGGACACCGGCGAATGGTGGCCGTACGCGTACTCGCCGTTGCTGCAGAGCTTCGGCGGTGACCTGATCGATCGCTCGACCATGCTCACCGCGGACGGCGCGCTCAACGGACCCGACGCGGTCGCGTGGGGCGAGTGGTTCGCCGGTCTTTTCGCCGACGGCTACGCCGACAACAGCGGGACGGTCGGCAACCAGGAGTTCGTCGACGACGAGGTGGCGCTCAGCTACACGGGTGTCTGGAACGCCGTCGCCGCGCTCGACGCTGTCGGCGACGACCTGCTCATCCTGCCCCCGCCGGACCTCGGCAACGGCCCGAAGATCGGCGGCGGCTCGTGGCAGTGGGGCATCTCCTCGGAGTGCAACGACGCCGACGGCGCTCGTGAGTACCTCGAGTTCAGCTTCCAGGACGAGTACATCACCGAGTTCGCCGACAAGCAGGTCGTGATCCCCGCCACCGAGGCGGCCGCGCAGGCGTCGGAGTACTTCGGCGACGACGGCGCCCTGCGCCCGTTCGTCGAGTTCTCGCAGGAGTACGCGGTGCTGCGTCCCGAGACGCCCGCCTACGCCGTGATCTCGGCCACGTTCGAGACCGCCGCGAAGGACATCATGAGCGGCGCCGACGTGCAGGAGACGCTCGATCGCGCCGTGTCGGACATCGACGCGAACATCGCGTCGAACGACGGGTACGGCTTCCAGTGATCCGCCGCGCCGGCGGGGGCCTCATGCCCCCGCCGGCGCATCCTCAGAGAGACCTGCCATGACTGTCACTCCACCGACGGTCGCCGCCGAAGAACCTCGGCGCGAACTCCGTCGTTTCCGCTCCATCAAGGGGCGCGAGACCTGGGCCGGCCTCGGGATGATCGCCCCCGCCGGCATCCTCCTGGTCCTGTTCCTCATCATCCCCGTGATCCTCGCGTTCACGCTCTCGTTCACGAACGCGCGGCTCATCTCGCCCAACCCCCCGCGCTTCGTGGGGCTGGACAACTTCACCCGCGCGTTCACCGCCGACCCGCTGTTCGTGCAGTCCGTCGGCAACACCGCCGTCTTCGCGCTGGTGGTCGTGCCGGTGCAGGCGGCTCTCGGGCTGCTGCTGGCGGTGCTCGTCAACCGGCGCATGCGCGGGGTCACCGCCTTCCGTGTGATCTTCTTCATCCCGGTCGTCACCTCGATCGTCGTGGTGTCGATCCTGTGGAAGTTCATGTACCAGCAGGACGGCCTCATCAACTCGATGATCGACGCCCTCACCTTCGGCCTGTGGTCGGGGGCCGACTGGCTGAACGATCCGCAGACCGCGCTCGGCGCCATCATCTTCATGTCGATCTGGCAGGCCGTCGGATTCCACATGATCATCTGGCTCTCGGGTCTGCAGACGATTCCCGAGGAGCTCTACGAGGCCGCCAGGATGGACGGCGCGAGCCCATGGCGCCAGTTCACGAACGTCACCTGGCCGGGCCTTCGCCCGACGATGGTGTTCGTGCTCGTCACGATCACGATCGCCGCCCTCGGCCTCTTCGTGCAGATCGATGTGATGACCCAGGGCGGTCCGCAGGGCTCGACCTCCACCATCGTCTTCCACGCCGTACGGAAGGGCTACGAGCAGCAGGAGATCGGCTATGCCGCCGCGATCTCGCTCATCTTCTTCGTCGCCGTGCTGATCATCGCGCTCATCCAGCGCCGGCTGACGCGAGAGAAGGACTGACCCATGTCCGAGACCCGAACCCTCACCACGGCGAGCGACGCACGTCACCCGTCGCCGCCTGCGCGCCCCGTCCGCAGCGAGAAGTCGCATCGACGGCGCGGGAAGATCCTCCTGTACATCGCGATGTCGCTGTTCGGCATGCTGTTCCTGTTCCCGCTCGTGTTCATGTTCGTCTCGAGCCTCAAGCCCGATGCGCAGATCCTGCAGGACGTCGATTCGGTGAACGCGTTCCTGCCGACCGGAGACATCAGCCTCGACAACTACTTCGGCGTCTTCGATCGCGTGCCCGTCGCACAGTTCCTGTTCAACTCCGTGTTCGTCACGGTCCTGACCGTCGGGCTCGGTCTCATCGTGAACTCGATGGCGGGCTTCGCGCTGTCGCGACTGGAGTGGAAGGGGCGCATCGTCGTCCTCGCGATCGTGATCGCGACGCTCATCGTGCCGTTCGAGACCATCGCGGTGCCGATGGTCTACTGGGTGGCGCAGCTGCCGACGCTCGTGATCGAAGGCGGAGTGCTCAAGTACGACTTCGGCTGGCTCAACACCTACGAGGTGCAGATCGTGCCGTTCATCGCGAACGCGTTCTCGATCTTCCTGTTCACGCAGTACTTCTCGACGATCCCGAAGTCGCTCGACGAGGCGGCGCGGATCGACGGGGCCAGCTGGTTCACCATCTACCGCCGGATCCTCGTGCCGCTGTCGGGACCGGCCTTCGCGACCGTCGCGATCCTCACCTTCCTGCCCGCGTGGAACCAGTACCTCTGGCCGCTCATGGTGGTGCAGAAGGAGGAGCTGCGACCCGTCATGGTCGGCATGCAGTACTTCTTCCAGCTCAACACCGCCTGGGGCGAGGTGATGGCGTACACGTCGCTCATCACGCTGCCGGTGCTGATCGTGTTCCTGATCTTCCAGCGGGCATTCGTGAGCAGCATCGCAGCGAGCGGGGTGAAGGGATGAGAACGGATGCCGCACCGCGCGTCGTCGTAGTCGGCGAGTCCCTGGTCGACATCGTGCACCGCGCCGGCGGGGCGGTCGACGAGGCGTCGGGCGGCAGTCCGGCGAACGTCGCCCTGACACTGGGTCGCCTCGGCCGCGCTCCGGTCCTCGTCACACGGCTCGCCGATGACGACGGCGGACGCCGCGTGCGCCGCTGGCTCGAGGAGTCCGGGGTCACGGTCGACGCCGTCACCGCGGTGCGAACGTCGACCGCCACCGCGCTGCTGGATGCGGGCGGGGCCGCGACCTACACGTTCGACCTGGAGTGGGACCTCGGCGACGATGTCGCACGACTCGCGCAGGACGTGTTCGCCTCGGCCGACCTGGTGCACCTCGGTTCGGTCGGCGCCGTCCTCGAGCCCGGCGCCGGCCAGGTCGCCGCCCTCGTGCGCGCGGCGCACGGCCGCGCGATCATCACCTACGACCCCAATATCCGACCCTCGCTCGTGCGCGACCCGCAGGTGGTCCGCGACCGAGTGGACGAGCTCATCGGCCTCGCCGACGTCATCAAGGCCAGTGACGAGGATATGCAGTGGCTGCAACCGGGTCGGGATGCGATCGAGGTCGCACGTGAATGGGTGATGGCCGGTCCTGCGCTGGTCGTGGTCACGCGCGGCGCCGACGGGGCGACCGCGGTGACGACGGACGCAGAGGTCGTGGTTCCCGCCGCGTCGAACCACGTCGTCGACACGGTCGGTGCCGGCGACACCTTCATGGGCGCGCTCATCGACGGCCTTCTCGCTCGCGCAGCGGGACTCGGCCTGCGGGCGCCGGGTGGCGGCATCCATCCCGACGAACTCGAGGCGCTCCTGCGCCGCGCTGCCGAGGCCGCCGCGATCACGGTGTCGCGGCCCGGCGCCGACCCGCCGCGCCGGGAGGAGCTGCTCGCGCGGATCGCGTGACGCGGACCGACCGACGCTCCTTCTTCGGGGCGACTCCCAGTTCCGGCCGTCCAGCGGCCACTTCATCCGGCGTGCTGTGTCACGCCTCATTCGAAAGGCTTCTCCCTTGTTCGACCTCCCCGGCTCCTGGGTATGGGACTTCTGGTTCGCCGACGACGGCGACCGCTATCACCTGTTCTTCCTCTACGCCTCGCGCGCGCTCCATGATCCCGACGCCCGCCACCATCGTGCGTCGATCGGCCACGCGGTATCGACCGACCTCGTCGAGTGGACGCAGGTCGCGGACGCGCTCGTGCACAGTGATGCTCCGGCCTTCGACGAGCTCGCCACCTGGACGGGCTCGGTGGTGCGGCATCCGGACGGGACGTGGTTCCTGTTCTACACGGGTGCCTCGCTCTCCGCCGACGGCCGGAATGTCCAGCGGATCGGCTACGCCACCTCGGCCGACCTCCTCGTCTGGACGAAGGCGAAGGGACCGGTGCTCGAAGCACGCGCGCCCTGGTACGAGAAGCTAGAGAGCGGCGCCTGGCACGATGAGGCCTTCCGCGACCCCTGGGTGTTCGCCGACCCGGGCGGCGACGGGTGGCACATGCTGCTCACCGCCCGCGCCCCGGAGGGGCCGGTCGCCGGGCGAGGCGTGGTGGGTCACGCCTGGTCGCCCGACCTGCGCACGTGGGAGTTGCGCGCTCCACTGACCGTGCCGAGCGAGCAGGGGTTCGGGCAGCTGGAAGTGCTGCAGGCCGAGGTCGTCGACGGGCGGCCGGTGCTGATCTTCTCCTGCCTTGCCGAACACGCCACCGACGCGCGGCGCGACGGCGGCGGAGGCACCTGGGCGGTGCCGGCGGGGAGCCTGCTCGGCCCGTTCGACGTGGACGCCGCGTACCCCCTGACGGACGAGCGGCTCTACGTCGGGCGTCTGCTGCGACGCCGCTCGGACGGGCGGTGGCTGCTCTTCGCGTTCCGCAACGCCGGCGACGACGGGGCGTTCGTCGGAGGCATCACCGATCCCATGCCCGTGGCGTGGGAGGGGGACCGGCTTCTGGTTACGGAGGATCAGGTTCTGCTCAACGATGACACCCGTAACTTGAGACCTGAGACTCCCAGTCTCTAGAGTGACCAAGGTGCTCGGACTCTGGGGGGACGAGCACGGCGATGCGTCGACGGCTTCATGCCGTCGTGCGGAGAGCCGGGCCGGTGCCGGGTTGTGGGGACCCGGCACCGCGATCCCGGCCGTGGCGCGGCATCCGTCCGACACAGCCTGCGTCGGGGCGATAATCGGAGGATGCCGGATGCCGAACCCCGATCGCGGAGACCCGCGGGTCAGACGCGCGCGCTCATGCTCGAGGTCGCCGTCGCCCGGGTCAAGGCGGAGGGGCTGCAGCTCGACTACGCCAACATCGAGCTCGAAGACCTGATCCGCGCCGCAGGCGTCCCGCGCTCGACGGTCTTCCGCATCTGGCCCGACCGTGCGGCGTTCGTCGCGGACCTGGTCCGTGCGCTGTTCGAGGCCGATCCCGGGTTCGAGACCGGCTTCGACGCCGAGACGCTCGGGTTCATCGAGCACGCCGTGACCGGGGGCGCCGAAGCGGCGAGCTCGCCCGAGGAGCAGCAGGCGGCGCTTCGCGAAGTCCTGCGCGCGACGGTGGCGCACAACATGGCCGCCGTCGAGGACACCGTCGCCTGGCGCGTGTACCGGACGATGTCTGCGGCGCTCTCGAGCGGGGATGCGGTGCCGGGCGGCGATGAAATCCGCGCGCTGCTGTCGGAGATCGTCGGGCGGTATTTGGATCGGATGGCCGAGCTCTACCGCGTGCTCAACGCCGCGTTCGGGCTGCGCATGCGGTCGGGGCTCGACGAGCGCGACCTCGCGATCGCCGTCATGGCCACGATCGACGGCATGGGCGACCACCGCCGCATCAACCCCGTGATGATCGACGGTGCGCGCACGGTCTCGCTCGGTGTCGAAGGTCCGCGCGACTGGCACCTGGCGGGAATCGCGATCTCCGGCATCCACACCGCCTTCACGGAACGCATCGAGACGTAGTCCTGCGGCCGCCGCCCGGTGGTCAGGCGCTCGGCGCGCTCCAGCTGAGGGACTCGATGTAGCGCAGCAGCACGCCTTCGCGCAGGGCCCACGGTGAGACCTCGAGCTCGTCGACGTCGAGCGCGCGCATCGCCTCGTGCAGCACGACGGCGCCGGCCACGATCTGGAACGTGCGATCCGGAGTGATCCCCGGCAGCTCCTGTCGAGCGGATGCCGGGATGCGCGCGAGCCGCGGAATCCACGAGCCGAGCGAGGCGCGGGGGAGCAGCATCCGCTCGATCCCCGACCAGCCGGGCGCCGGATAGCCGACGAGCTTCGCGAGCGACCGGATCGCCTTGGACGAGCCGACCACGTGATCGGGGCGGTCGAGCTTGCCGAAGGTCGCGGCGACAGGCGCGAGCGTGGCGCGGGCATGGTGGCGGAGCTTCTCGACGGCGGCCTCGCCCGGCGGGTCGTCGGGAAGGAACTGGATCGTCATGCGCCCGGCGCCGAGGGGGACGGATGCCGCGGCCTCGGGCAGCTCGTCGGGCCCGGCTGCGATCTCGAGCGAGCCGCCGCCGATGTCGAACAGCAGGATCTGCCCGGCGGCCCAGCCGAACCAGCGGCGCACGGCGAGGAAGGTGTACCGCGCCTCGGTCTCGCCGCCCAGCACCTGCAGCGGCTGGCCGAGCGCCGCCTCGATGAGCGCGATGACCTCGGGGCCGTTCTTCGCCTCGCGCACGGCCGAGGTCGCCGTCGCCAGCAGCTCGTCGACGTGCTCGGACGCGGCGACCTCGCGCGCCTGGGTGACAGCGGCGACCAGCGCGGTGACGCCCTCTTCGGTGATCGAGCCGTCGGGCGCCAGGTAGCGCATCAGGCGCAGCACGGTGCGCTGGCTCGTCGTCGCGAGAGGCCGGCCGCCGGGACGGACGTCGGCGATCAGCAGGTGGACGGTGTTCGAGCCGATGTCGAGGACTCCGAGGCGCACGCGTTCAGAGTAGCGGCAGCAGCGTGCCCGGCCGTGTCGCCGTGTGGGAACAGCGAGGAGATGACGGATGCCGCGGGCCGCGGCATCCGTCATCCCGCCGCCAGCGGCTACGATGAACGCGATGTCCGCCGATGAAGCGACCACCTATGACATGGGTGCTGTCACCCCCGTTCTCTCGCTGTACCGCGAGATCGATCGCGCCGACTGGGCGCGGCTGGCCTCGGGCCTGACGCAGCCGCTCAGCGAGACCGAGATCGTGCAGATCCGCGGACTCGGAGACCGCCTCGACATGGCCGAGGTCGCGCAGGTGTACGTGCCCCTGTCGCGGCTGCTGTCGCTGTACGCCGAGTCCACCAAGCGGCTCGGCGCCGAGGAGTCGGGGTTCCTGGGCGAGGCGGATTCGACGACGCCGTTCATCGTCGGTGTCGCCGGGTCGGTCGCGGTGGGCAAGTCGACGATCGCGCGCCTGCTGCGCGAGCTGACCTCGCGCTGGCCCGGAACGCCGCGCGTCGAGCTCGTGACCACCGACGGCTTCCTGTACCCGAACGCCGAGCTCGAGCGTCGCGGACTCATGGACCGCAAGGGCTTCCCCGAGTCGTACGACCGCCGGGCGCTCGTGTCGTTCCTCACCGAGGTGAAGAGCGGCGCACCCGAGGTGCGGGCGCCGTTCTACTCGCACATGCGCTACGACATCGTCCCCGACGCCGTCGTCACGGTGCGCCGCCCCGACATCGTCATCGTCGAGGGCCTCAACGTGCTGCAGCCGCCGCCCACGCCCAACGACGTCGCGGTGAGCGACCTGTTCGACTTCTCGATCTTCGTCGACGCGGATGCCGCCCACATCTCGCAGTGGTACGTCGACCGCTTCCTCGCCCTGCGCCGGGCCGCGTTCAGCAACCCGAACTCGTTCTTCAACGTCTTCGCGCAGCTGTCGGACGAGGAGGCCGTGAAGCGCGCCCTCGGCTACTGGAACATGATCAACCTCCCGAACCTCGAGGAGAACGTGCTGCCCACCCGCCACCGCGCGAACCTCGTGCTGCAGAAGGCCGCCGACCATACGGTCGAGAAGGTGCTGCTCCGCAAGCTCTGACGCCGCCGCGAGCGCGGGCTGTTGACAACAGCGCGTGCGGAGGCCAGATTCGTCAGTGACGCCGCTGGTCAGGGGCAACGGCGCCCGAAGTCCGGTGTTCCCGCACCGCCGTGCCGTGGCTGGCGCGACGGTCCGTGCCTCGCACGTCCCGCTCCAGCACGTTCCTTCCATCGACCGCAGGGGGTCGGATGGACGACCTGCCCGCCCAGCTTCTCCGAGCGGCTCTCGACTACGTCCTCGGACGCCTCCGTGGCATGGCGACGCCGGCGAAGCTGAAGGACGCCGTCGACGGCGCGCTGCCACCCGACACCGGGCCCGTCGCGGCGCTCATCGACGCCGGACTCGCGAAGGCCGATGAGGCCTCAGCCCTGCTTGCCGCGGGAAACATCGCCGGCGCAGCCGTCGCCACGTGGGACGCGGTCGGACAGTTCTTCGCCGCCGCCGCGCTGCTCGGCGTGGACGCGGGCAGCGCCGCCCAGAGGGCGGTGGAGAAGCAGAGGCCGAAGGCGCTGCTGAGCCAGCTCGGCCTGACTGCGCCCACCGCGACCGCCTCGGGATCGGCCGTCGAGCTCGCGTGGACGCGGCGCGACGTGCGCGTCGCACTGTTCCGCGTCGGCACGGTCCGCCTCGTCGTCGCACTCTCGGGCACCGGGCTGCGCATGTCGGTGCGCGGCGGACAGGTGCGGATCGATCTCGGTCAGGCGACGGCAGGCGTGCTGAGAATCCTCATCGGCGCTGCGGGCAGCGCTGCCGCCGACTTCGAACTGACGGTGGATCACCGTGGATTGACGGCCGGCGGCAGTCTCGGCCCGATCGCGCTGCCGGCGCGTCTGGACGCACAGGTGGTCGAGCTCGAGGGGCTGGAACTCGCGCTCGAACCCGGGGGGCCCACGATGGGGCTGACGGTGCGCAGCCGTCTGGCGGTCGACATCGCGGGCGTGATCGGCGCCCGGGTCGACGGCTCCGGCGTGCGGCTGATGCTCGACGCCACCCGCATCCTGCGCGGTGAGCCGCCGTTCGGCGAGGGGGAGGGTGCCGTCGTGGCGGTGCCGCCCCGCGGCATCGGATTGTCGTTGACCGCGGGACCGGCGCGGGGGTCGGGCTACCTGCTCGTGCTTCCGGACGGGTACGGCGGTGTGCTCGACATCATGCTCGGGCCGGTCAAGGTGACGGCGTTCGGCCTGCTGCGTTCGAGCGGCGCAGACGGGATGTCGTTCGTCGCGGTGATGTCGGTGAGCTTCCCCGTGCCGATCGAACTGGGACTGCTGTTCACGTTGAACGCCGTCGGCGGCATCGTCGGACTCGGCGTAGGCATCGATCCCGCCGCCATCTCGTCGGGTCTCAAGGACGGCGTGCTCGACAACCTGCTCTTCCCCGAGGACGTCCGCAAGGCAGCGCCCACGATCCTGCAGTCGCTGGGCAGGATCTTCCCCGCCCAGCGCGGCGGGTTCGTCGTCGGGCCCATGCTGCGGCTCGGATGGGGCCGCCCCGTCACCCTGGTGACACTCGATGTCGCCGTCCTCCTCGCCGTGCCGGATCCGGTGATGATCGTGCTCGGGCGCGCACGGTCGGTGATCCCCGACGAGAGCGTGGCGATCATCGACCTGCGCGCCGCGGTCATGGCCCAGGTCGGTCGCGGGATCGTGCTGGTGCGCGCCGAGCTGTACTCGTCGCGCATCGGGTTCGTGTCGGTCTACGGCGGCATCGGCCTGCTCATCCGCTTCGGCGACGACCGCACGGTGGTGCTGAGCGCCGGGGGATTCCATCCCACCTACACGCGCAAGCCTCCCGAGCTCGCCGACCTCAGTCGCATCGGCGCCGAGATGTCCCCGCCGATCGGCCTGCAGCTGCGGGTGCAGGGGTACGTGGCGCTCACGCCCAACACCGTGCAGTTCGGCGGGGCGATCGAGATCGCCTACTCGGTGGGCATCGCCGCGGTGCGCGGTGCCCTCACTCTCGACGCCCTGATCCAGTTCGATCCGTTCGGGTTCGAGGTCGACATTACGGCGAGCGCCCACGTCGAGGCCCTCGGGTGCGCACTGTTCGGCGTCTCGCTCGCACTGCACCTGTCCGGCCCGAGCCCGTGGCGCGTGAGCGGCACCGGCAAGGTGACGCTCCCGTGGCCACTGCCGGACCCGAGCATCTCGTTCGGACCGGTGCAGTTCGGTGACGCGCCGGCTGCGCCGCCGCCGCCCCCCGTTCGCCCGCTGGGACTGGTCGCCGACGCCCTGCGCCGGCCCGGCGCGTGGCAGCGCATCGACCGGCAGGGCGCGCCGTCGCCGGTGCGGCTCGCACCCCTGCCGGATGGGGCGCTGGTGCTCGAGCCTTGGGGGCTCATGAGAACCAGTCAGCGGCTCGCGCCACTGGACATGACGCTCGAGCGCTGGGGTGCGGCATCCGTCGAACCCGCAGGGTGCCGACTTGCGCTGGCGGGTGCGGTCCGCATCGGCCCGGAAGGGCCGGAGCGGACGGATGCCGACCACTCCCCGGTCGCCGAAACGTTCGGCGTCGGCCAGTTCATGTCGCTCACCAAGGATGCGCAGCTGGCCGCGCCGGAGTTCGAGGAGCGCACCGGCGGTGTCGCGATCGACCCGTCGGACGCCGCAGCGGATGCGGGTGTGCTGCGCGGCTTCGCCACGAGCGCGACGATGGCGTACGAGGACTCGTGGCCCGGCGCGCCCGAGAAGAAGAGCTCCGGCGTGGGCTTCTTCGACCTGTCGGGCTGGGCGCGCTTCGTGCTGGACGCCGGACCGGCCGGAGCGACCAGGCTGCGCGTCGACGACCGCTACCGCGCCGACGACCTAGAGCGGCGCATCGCAGTGCGGCCGGTGAGCGAGACGCTCGTCACCGACGTCCGCACGGGAGCGGTCATCGCCGAGTTCGCGCCGTGGACCGACGCGGTGCACACAGCGAGCCAGTCGCTGGGCGGGCTGGCGTCGATGACGAAAGTGGTCGTGTCGTGAAGGTGCTCGACGTCACGGCCAGGATCGCCGCGATCGCCCCCGAGGATGCGGGTGCGGCGAGCTTCACGTTCCTGCCTTACCACCGGACGGGCGCGGCAGCCGGCATCCGTCGTCCCGTCTTCTCGACCGCCGCGGGCGTGCGCACCACGGTGGACGTGTCGTTCGCCCTCACCGATGGTGCCGGCACAGAGACGGTCTCGCAGCCCATCACGCTGCGCGGTCCCGGTGACGTGGTGGGCGTCGATCCCGCGCAGATCATCCGGCGCCACCCCGAGCCGGGCACCGGCGACGCACCCACCGGCGACCTCGTCCACATCGAGTTCGACACGCCCGACCTGCCCTGGATGTTCACGCCCGCCGCGCCGTCCGCGGGGCGGCTGCCACCCTGGCTGCGTCTCGTCGTCGTGCCCACCGCCTCCATCGTGCGCGACCTCGCGCCGGCCGGCCCCGACCTGCCCCCGGCGATCGAAGTGCCGCGCGCCGAGCTGCCCCCGCCCGGCGACGCGTGGGCGTGGGCGCACGCGCAGGTGTCGGGCAAGGGGCACGACGCGGCCGCACTGGCCGGCCATCTGGGGTCGGGATCGTCGCAGCTCAACCTCTCGCGCCTGGTGAGCCCGACGCGTCTGCGCCCGCGGGAGCGGTGGACGGCTCTCGTCGTGCCCACGTTCGATGCGGGCCGGCGCGCGGGACTGCGCGAGAGTCCGATCGGCACGCTCGCGTGGGCGTGGGACCCGAACGGCCCCGACACCGTCGTCCTCCCGGTCTACGACCGCTGGGAGTTCGCCACCGGCGAGGCTCGCGGCTTCGAGGAGCTTGCGCGGGCGATCGTGCCGGTGCCGGCCGCGGACGGCCTGGGCCGGCGCTGGGTGGACACTTCGCAGCCGGGGAGCGGGATCACGGTCGTCGGCGAGGACGGTCCCCGCCCGGTGCACGGCGCGCTCATCGCGCCCACTGCGTCGGGGGAGCCCGAGCCGTCCGACGACGGACGGTGGGATGCCGCGGCCACGACTCGTCTGCGTGCGCTCGTCGATGCGAGCACCGATCCCGCGGCCGACCCCGAGGTGGGGCCGCCGCTCTACGGCGGCGCGCATCTGCTGGCGGACGCGCTCCCTGCGGATGCGGCCGAGCCCGGCTGGCTCAGCGAGCTCAATCTCGATCCCGCCCACCGCATCGCAGCCGCGCTCGGCACCGCGGTGGTGCAGATGGACCAGGAGCCGCTCATGGCGGCCGCGTGGTCGCAGCTGCAGAACGTGCGCGAGGCGAACGAGGTGCTGCGCGCGGCGCAGTTCGCGCGGATCGTGTCGACGGCGCTGCACAGACGGACGATCGAACGGATGCCGCCGCCCGCCCTGCTGGCGGCCACGGCGCGCGCGCACGCCCAGGTCGACCTCGGCGGAGTCACGGTGCGGGCCACCGTCGCGGCGAGCGCGCTGCCGCATGCCGCGGTCGGCGGAGCGCTGCGCCGGCTCGCTCGACCCCTCGGGCGCACCGCCCGGTTCATCCCTCCCGGGGAGCGGGTGCAGGCGAGCGAACGTCTCATCGCCGACGGCGAGCTGGGCGCCGACTGGGTGCTGCCGGTCCCCGCGCCGGACGCGCGGAAGACGAGCGAGCTCATGGTTCGGCTCGAGGAGGGAGACGCGTCTCTCCTGAGCGATGTCGGCGCGGAGGACGAATCCGTCGCGCTGTTGACGGAACTCATCGACGCGCTGCCGACCCCCGACGAGGTACGGGCGCTCGAGGACGAGCCCGGTCTTCGGCTGCGCCTGGAGGGCATCGCCGCCGTCCTCGGCATGGGCTGGAAGCTCGCACTGTCGGACTCTCCCTGGGCGCTGCCGGCCCCGAGCGTGGCGCGCTTCCCCGATGCCGGGGTGGACCCGAAGCACCCCGACCCGTTCGACACAGATCTGCTCGATGCCGGTGTGTTCTCCCCGGTGATGACGGCGCTCGAGGAGCGGGGCTTCGAGGGTGTGCACCCGCTCGAGACCGAGCCCTCGATCGAAGAGCTGCGGGAACTCGCCGAACGGCCGAGTGAGGAGATCACCGCGTCCTTCGGCGAGGCGTTCACCGGCGAGTTCGCCGAGCCGGTCGAACCGCCGCGGGAACGTCTCGACATCGCCGGCCTCGACCTCGTCGGGCGGCTCCGGCCGTTCCTCACGCTGCCGCGGCGAGCGCGCACGCGGCTGCCCGGCCTCGCCGGCCTGTTCGGCCGTGACCCCGACGACCTCGATGACGTGCTAGCGGCGCCGGAGTTCCGGCATCCGCTCTACGAGGCCCTCAGCAGGTACGACCGCGAGTGGCTGATGCCCGGGGTCGCGGCGATTCCGGAGCCCGAGATGGTGACCGCGCTGCAGACCAACGCGGTCTTCGTGGAGAGCTTCCTCGTCGGGGCCAACCACGAGTTCGCGCGCGAACTCGTGTGGCGCGAGTACCCCACCGACGGGCGGGCGACGAGCCTGCGTCGGTTCTGGACGCCGGCGCCCGACCTCCTTGCCGGCATCCACACGATGCGCACGGGTGGGCTGGGAACACATCTCGACCCGGCGCGCGCGGGCAGGCTCGTCTTCGTCGTACGCGGCGAGCTGGTGCGACGGTTCCCGAACGTGCTTGCCAACGTGGCGGCCTCGACCAACGCCGACTACCCGGTCGGGTACGTGTCACGCCCCGTGCCGAGCCTCTTCCGGCTCGCCCTCGCCCCGAACCTGCTGCTGGTCGCGGTCGATCTCACCGCCGTCGCCGCGGTCGCGGCCGACGCCGGGCCGCCGGAGCCCCCGACGGGCGCCTTCTGGTTCACCCTCGCCGAGCATGTCGGTGCGCCGCGGTTCGGACTGGACGAGACCGCGACGCCCGCGGGTGCTCCCACCCCGAAGCGCGACGATCTCGCGTGGGACCGGTGGCTGCCGTCGGGTGGGCGCCACCTGCCGGCGACGGTCCCCGTCACGACCGACGCCCCCGACGTGCCCGAGACCTCGGCGAAGGTGGCGTGGGCGCTGTTCCAGAAGCCGGCGCGAGTGGGCTTCCGGGTGCGGACGCTGGTCGACGACATCTTCTCCGAGCGGGAGGACGACGATGGCTGAGGCCTGGGGCGATGTGGAACCCACCGTGCCGGTGCTTTTCGTTCCGGTGCGGGTGGAGACCCAGTCCCGGCACGCCATCCGCGACGGCGAGCCTGTCGTCGAGTTGCGGGTGCGGATCTACCCCGACGACATCGCGATCGACGAGGCGACCGGACGGCCGACGCTGCTTCCGGACTCGTTCCGCGTGGTCGTGTGGCAAGGCGACGTGCAGTCCGCCGCCGACGGCGAGCGGGTCATGCTCGACGACCTCGGCGTCCGTCTCGGCCATCTCGGCGCGCCGGGTGAGGACCGCGCTCGGGCGGAGGCGGAGTTCCGCGAACGCACCCTCGCGCTGCAGGCGCTCGCGTCCGAGGCTGCCGGCGCCGCCGATTGGATGCGCGACTACGACGTCGCGGTGCAGCGCGGGCTCGCGGTCACGGTGACACTGGCGGGCGGCGATGCGACCATCGACCGGCTGTACGTGTCGGGGCTGCGGCGCGCGGACCCGGATGCCGAATCCGACGCCGTGCTCGCCGCGCTCCGCGCGCACGGCGATCGGGCGCTGCTCGGCCCGGGAACGCCGACCAACAACACCGAGGCCGCGCGCTCCGGGTGGCACGCGAGCGGCACGGAGCCGGGAGCAGGCGTTCCGGCGACGGGGGGCGCCGTCGTCGCGCGCGCGCTCGGGCTCGACGACCCGGCCGCCTTCGACGACTGGGCGGGCGGCGCCGAGGACGACGAGCTTCCGAGGCGGATGGCCGAAGTGCTGTGGCCCGTCACGTGGGAACCATGGCTGCGCGACGCCGTGGCCGCCCGTGCCCTGTCGGCGTTCGATCGCTGGGACGTGCGCGAGCACCTCGCGGACTGGGTGCGTCCTTCCGGTCCGCTTCCCACGCTGCGTGCCGGACGCCAACCGTACGGCCTGCTCCCCGTCACCGTCACCCCGGAGTACACGGCGGCGGAGCGAGCGGATGCGCTGGTCGCGTTCGCGGTGCGCGCGGCCTGGCCGTCGTGGACGTCGGCGGCGGCGCCGCCCACCGTCACCGGCGGCGACCTCGCGGGCGCCCTGCCGCGCATCCTCGGGCTCGCGCCGGCGAGCCGCAACGTGCGCGTCCGACGCATCCTGCGCACCGACAGCGCCCTCGGCGCGTCGTTGCGGCGGACGGCCCCGGGTCTCGAAGAGGAACGCGCCGATGTCACGCGCGACCTCGAGATGCGACTCGGCGTCAGGCCGGGAGCGCTGCGCGGGGTGCCGCACATCGGGCAGCCGCGCATGCTGGGTCTTCCGCTGGTGCACGATACCGACGACGACGCGCTGGCCGTGCTGGCCGAGACGACCGACGAGACTTTCGAGGAGAGCGTGCTGCAGCTGCTCGCGACCGTGGCGCGAGCGAGCTCGTTCGCCGCCGCGCGCGCGTCGCTCGCGGAGATCATGCGGCGCATGGACTTCGGCGACGAGGAGATCGACATCGTCGTGCGGGAGCCGCAATCGGGGCCAGGCACGGAGCTCCGCGACACGCTCGTCCAACGACTGCGCGGGACGATGCAGCCGGGCCGCGACGCCTCGGAGGACGAGATCCGGCTCGACGCGCTCATGTCGCAGGTGACCCGGCCCGATGTCTTCGACTTCGGCGAGATGACCTCCACGGAGGTACCGCGCGGAGAGCTGGAGCGGCTTCGCGGCCAGGGGAGGGGCTTCATCGAGGCACTGCGGCGGTCGCCGCTCTCGGACCGGCTCTTCCCCGCATTCAGCTTGGCGTCGCTCGTTCGTGAGCTCGCCGCGATGCTCCTCGAGTACCTCTTCGCCCTCGACACGGCGTCTCGGGTGCGGCAAGGCGTCGCGGGGCTCACCGGGCTGGATCAGCCGCACCGCGAACGGCTCTTCGCCGGGGCGCTGGACGCCTCGTCACACCGGCTCGACGCGTGGGCGACGTCGCTCGCGACGCGTCGGCTCGAGCAGCTGCGCGCCTCGCGCCCCCGCGGTGTCGTCGTCGCGTCGTACGCGTGGCTGGAGGACATCGCGCTCTCGCCGCGGCCCGAGGACCCCGACGAGCCCGTGCGCTCGCCGGGCGTGGGATGGCTGCAGGCGCCTTCGCCCCGTCACGCCGCCACCGCCGCTGTGCTCCGCAGCGCGCGCCTGACGCACGCGCCGGGCGACGGCGCGGCGGAGGCGCTCGAGATCGACCTCAGCAGCACTCGATCGCGGGAGGCGATCGACATCGTGCGCGGGATGCGGCAGGGCCAGCAGCTCGGGGCGCTCCTCGGCTACCGGTTCGAGCGCTGGCTGCACGAGACCGATCTCTCCCTCAACCGGTTCGTGCCCGCCCTGCGCGCCCTCGCTCCGCTCGTCGTCGGCCGCGAGACTCCCGCGACGGCCGGCAGCGACGCGCTGGCCTACACCGGCGCGGTGGTCGACGGCGTGGTGCTGCGCGAGAAGCCGCCGTCCGCGGTCGCCGGCGGGCTCGCCAGCCCAGGGCCCGGGGTGACCCCCGCGAGCGCTGACGAGGTGGCCGTCGTGCAGTCGCTCATCGCGCGGCTCGACGAGGTGGCCGACGCCGTCGCCGATCTGCTGCTCGCGGAGGGCGTTCATCAGCTGGCCGGAGGCGACGCGGCGCGTGCGACCGCCGCGATGAACGCGATGTCGGGCGACACCCTGCCCGAGGAGCCCGACGTGCCGCGCTCGCCGGTCGAGCGGCACGGTGTCACGTCGCGCGTGGCGGTGCTGGGCGGCGGCGCCGCGAGCGGTATGCAGCAGGGGCAGGGGTGGGTCCCCGGCATCCGCTCTCGTGCTCACCCCCTGCTCGAAGCGTGGTGTCGTGACGTGCTCGGGCGTGCCGACCGGATCGCGGTGCAGGTGCGACCGAACGGCACCGCCACCCACCTCTCCATTCTCCGCCTCGGTGCCCTCGACCTGGTGCTCGCCGCCGACGGCAGCGTCGACGGTCTGGCCCGATTCTGGGCCCGGTGCCGGCGCGTGAGACCTTCGCTTCCCGCCGAGCCGCCGACCGGCCGCGAGGGGCTGCGCGACGGTCGCATCAGCCTCGGTGACGCGTGGGAGCTCGCGACGGCCGCACGGGCCGTGCTGACGGCGGCGCGGCCGCTCGAGCCGGGTGACCTCGTCGCCGGCGGCGGCTCCGTCGCACCGGCCTTCGCCGTGGACGAGACCGACCTCGCGGCGCGGGCGCAGCAGGCTCGAGACGACCTCTCATCCCTCGTGGGTGATCTGCCCACCGACCGGACAGGGCTCCTCCGTCGTGCCGACGCCCTGGCACTCGTCGGGATCGGCGACGGCACCGACCCCGCGACGCTCGCCGGCACGACAGTGGAAGAGCTGGAGATTCTCAGGGGGTACGTCGCCGGCCTGGACGGCCTGCTGGCGAGCCGACTGGCGGCAGCGGCAACCGCACCGCCGCGCGAAGCGCTCGGCGAGCTCGTGGGCGGCGTGCCGGCCGTCGCGCAGCTCGACCCGACCGCCGCCCCGGAGCTCGCCGGCGCGCTGCTGCCGATCGCCGACGGACTCGGCGTGCGGAAGTGGATCGCACGCCTGTCGACCGTGCGCCCCGCCGTCGGGGCGTACGCCACCCTGGCAGCCCTGCGCCGTGCGACAGGGCGCGGCGCAACCGTCCGCGCGGCCGTGTTCGGGGCCGACAGGTGGATCGGCGATGCCGAACCGCCGTCGGAGCCGGTCACCGCCCTCGTCTTCGAGCCGACCGCGCGGTTCGAGGCGACGGCCACGATCGCCGGGTTCGTGATCGACCAGTGGACCGAGCACCGCCCTGCCCTGCGCACGGTCGACGACGCGACCGAGCCGCCCACGCGCGAGCATCTGGTGTCGACGGGCCTCGCCGTGCACGCCAACGCTCCGGGTGCCCGCGCGCCGCAGGCCCTGCTGCTCGCGGTGTCACCGGACGGCGCCGGGTGGACCGAGGAGCGCGTGCACGCCGTCTTCGACGAGGTGCGCCTGCTGCTGCGCATGCGACTCGCGACGCCGGCCGACGTGCCGGGTCTCGGCGAGATCCTGCCCGCCATCGGCGTGCACCACTGGTCGCTGATCGACGAGCACGTGGTGGACCCGCAGCTGCTCCTCTCGCCGCAGAGCATCGTCGCGACGTTCACGAGAGGAGCCTGACGATGGCCGGCCTCTTCCGAGCGGTCCCGTTCCCCGGACGCGGTTCGATCCGGCCGTTCACGACGAGGATCGAGCCCAACCCGGTCAGCGGAGACCCCGCGCTGGGACTGATGGCTCAGGTGTGGGATCCGCTGTGGATGCTCGCGCGGCAGTGGCAGCTCGGCGAGCTCGCCGGCGAGGACACCGGCACGCCGCTGGCCGTGACCGTCGAGGCACGGTTCGATCCGCTCGTCGCGTGGCACCCCGGCCCGTTCGCGGGCGACGGGGCGGGATGGCGACCTCTCGGCGACGGAGAACTGCTGGAGCCCCTCGTCGAGGACGAGCCGGAGGGCGCGCTCCCGCCGCGCGCGGCTGCCGCGGTGGCGTGGGCGCTGCAGGACGCGCTGGCCGAGCTGGGCGAGGTGGCCGCGGTGGCTGCCCTCATCGAGAGGTGCGGAGTCGAGCGTGCGCCGTCACCGGCCGACCCCGAGGCCGAGCCGGCGGGGGACTGGTCGGGCATCCACGGGGTGCTCGCGGGTGCCGCGCTCGACGCTGCCCGCGTCGCGGCGGCCTTCTCGGCGGGTGCGCCCCCCCGCTTCCCGCCCCCGCCCCCGCCCCGGGGGCGGCCCCGCCGCGCCGGCGGGGGGGCCCCCCGCGGTTT